>CAZGLV010000001.1:586331-1457717 GCA_964526155.1 uncultured Erysipelotrichaceae bacterium
GTCACGGACGTCTTACCGACGATCCAGCTGATCAAGACGGCGAGCCCGTCCAGCCGCCTCGAACCGGGCGGACTCTTCACGTATACGTTCACCGTGAAGAACCTGTCGGTCGAACCGGTGCTTTTGACGAAAGTCGTCGATGACAAACTGGGCACCCTGTATGAATGGGAAGCCGGCGATCCGGAGATTTGGATCGCGGTCGGCGGCGAATACTTACTACCGGGGTCTTTCACCAAGACGTACACCGATGCGGGAGTCTATCCCAACAAAGGCGAGGCGTGGGCGAAGGACAACGAAGGCAATAGCGCTTATGACGATGACAGCCGCAGCGTCACGGTCACGGACGTCTTACCGATCATTACGGTAAATAAGTCCGTCACTCCTCCGACCCTACCGGAACCGGGTGGAATCTTCCATTACTCGTTCTCTGTCACCAACAATTCTGTAGAACCTGTTCATTTGACAAAGATCATCGATATGTTGCCCAACGGTACCACAGCGATCATCTACGAATGGGTAAGCGGAGATCCAGAGATTTGGTTAAATCCTGGTGAGACATCGCAAGTGTTTACCAGCCACATGACCTATTCCGAATTCGGTACCTATACCAATACGGCTTGGGGTTATGCATTGGATAATGAAGGCAATGAAGCGAAAGATGACGATTCGGAGACAGTCAATGTAACTGATGTCCTACCGGATATCAGCGTAACAAAGACCGCAAATAAGACTAGCATTCCGTTCTCTGGTGCCGATGTAATCTTCACCTTCGTCATCCGGAACAACAGTGTCGAAAACGTTGAGATATTCTATATTAACGATTCGGTATTTGGTGATCTTCTCCCTGAAGCACTCGCCCAATTTGGCGGTTCGCCGATTTCGATCGCACCTGCATCGACCTTTACCTTTACGATCACTCGATGGGTTGAAGGCGAAGCGGGTGGAACCCACTACGACGTTGTCACTACCAAAGGTAGAGATAACGAAAACAATGAGGACACTGCGACAGATGATGAGACGATTCGATTCTACTGGTACGGATTTACTCCGGGATATTGGAAGAACCATCCGGATCAATGGCCGATACACACCTTGTTCGCAACAAACCAGACTGTCAGAAGTGTCTTCCCGATTTCGGATCTAAGATACTTAACAAATGGTAAGTTGGATTTGAATAAGGATGGCAGAGAAGATACGTTAATGGATGCCTTGAACTACAAAGGCGGAAGCGACTTGAAAGGTAAGGCGCAAATCTTACTCAGAGCCGCCGTCGCCGCATTGTTGAACGAATCGGCACTAGGAGATTACTTCCCGCCATACGATTCGGTTGACGAACTTAAGGCTGCAGTGAATGCCGCATTAGCGACAGGAAACAAGACAACCATCGGTTTATTGGCATCGCAATTGGATTACTGGAACAACGGCATTCATGCATTTCCTTAACCTTAAGAAAGGAATTACATAACCGGAAGTTCGAAGGCACTTTCAGAAATGAGGGTGCCTTTCTTTTATGGATCAAAATGACGATCGATCTTAAATTGAATCATTGTGAAGAGTGAAGCGACAGATATGAAAGCAATCGCTTGACCGACCATTCATGTCTATATGTTAAATGTCACAAAAATATTACAAGTTAACTCAAAATGGATTCAAACCAAAAGCCAGGAGTATCAAAACGAATTGACCAACGAATACGAAATATAACACGCATATTTTACACTTCGAAAATGACGAAAAATGTCGATAAAAAGGCGATATTTTAATGTCGATCAAACGAAATCGAAAAATTCGAACAGTAAAAAACATAGATCAACAAATGATGTGAGATAAACTTAATTTCGTGAACAAAATAACACAATTTTATTGACATGCTTGTGAACAACTTATACAATCAAATTATCAAGGAGGAACTTGAATGAAAAAGCTAGCAGTTCTATTCATCGCATTGGCCATGATCTTTAGTCTATCGGCTTGCGGTGAAAAAGCCGTCAAAGTATACCAAGGTTTTGGTCTCACCAACACCGGACGCAAAGGTCCCGGTAAAGACAGTACGGAAACCCAAGTATGGAGTTTCAACCAAGTCTTCGTTAACGCTTTGTTTGACGAAGATGGTAAAGTCGTAGATATCCACATCGACATGCTCGAAGTCGCTACTCCGAACTATGACGGTGCCTCGATGCCGCATCTGAGCGGTTTCCCGGGTCAAGGCGGATACAATAACGACGCGAACCATGATGAAGTCATCGACGGTAAGACTGCCGATACCGAAGAAAACTACATGGCTGAAGTCGAAGGATGGAAGACGAAGAGAGAACGCGGCGACGAATATAAGATGACGACCGGAACATGGTCCAGCCAAATGGACAAATTCCAAGAAGTCTTCACCGGTAAAACGGTTGCTGAAATCGAAGCCTGGTTTGCGAAGTATACCTCGGATTTGAACGGTCGTCCGCTATTAGCGACGATGGAAAAACCGGAAGATGTCGCGAAATACGGTAAGTTGACGGCAGACGAAAAAGCGGAATTGGCCGATGTCACGACCGCCGCGACGATGAGTTTGAAAGATGGTCACGGCGATATTATCGGTGCGATCAAAGCTGCTTTTGCAAACAAACGCGAACTTGAAGTCAAAGGCGTCAAGTCCGTTGGATTCGGATTCACATTCACCCCGCGCAAAGGGCCGGGAAAAGACAGCACCGAAACGCAGGTCTGGAGTTTCAACGAAACTTTCGCGCAGACTCTGTTTGACAAAGACGGCAAAATCGTAGCGACATTCGTCGATATGCTCGAAGTCGCCACGCCGAACTATGATGGCGCCTCGATGCCGCATTTCAGCGGTTTCCCGGGTCAAGGCGGATACAATAACGATGCCAACCATGATGAAGTCATCGATGGCAAGACCGCCGGTACCGAAGAAGCTTTCTTTGCGGAAATAGCGGGATGGAAGACGAAACGTGAACGCGGTACCGAATACAAGATGACGACCGGAACCTGGACGACCCAAATGGATAAATTCCAAGAAGTTTTCACCGGGAAGACGATCGCCGAAGTAAAAGACTGGGAAGCGAAGTATACGTCCGACCTCAATGGTCGTCCGTTGCTTGCCACGATGGAAAAACCGGAAGATGTCGCAAAGTTCGGCAATCTGACGGATGACGAAAAAGCGGAATTGGCCGATGTCACGACAGCCGCGACGATGAGTCTGACCGATGCGCACGGCGATATCCTAGGCGCCTTGGAAGCTTCCTATACCAACAAATACGAAGTCACGTTAAAGTAAACAAGGAATATTCAATCTTCCCCGGATGAAAATCCGGGGTTTTTTATATGTTGTTGATGGTAAAATATGGGTAAAAAGGGGAAGAAACATGAAATTGCATAAGAATCGACAATGGCAAGTTGCTTTGGTCTTCTTAGGATCAATACTCTTTGCGATACTCGCATTCGTATTGCTTTATTTAGCATATGATCGTTTTATTGGAAATGAACCGATCGAATCGATCTATATCCGAATTGGGATCGCTACGTTAATCCTAATCTATGGCGGATTGGTACTCTGGATCGTCGTGCTGCTATTTTCAAAAGCGATGAGTATCGACCATATGGATAAACTTGACCGAATGCAAAACCAAAGTCAGATGTCGATACCGATCGATACCGAAGAGTTTCCAAGAAATGTCCTGACTAAAATGAAGATGGATGGCTATCTTCTTGAAACACAGACCATCCAAATCGATAACAACATCATGGAAATCCAGATAGCGCAGAAAAAAATCGCACGGAAATGGTTGATTCCTTACTTGAGTTACTTTGTATTTGTCAGTCCATTGAAACCGGGAGTCGCGATCGACGTCTTTTTAGCAAGAGTAACAGAAGAGATCGATCGTTCTAAGTTAGTTAAAAACGAACGGATGATTCAATTTTCGGTATGCTTTATCGATCAAACTCTTTCGCAAGACGTATGCGATTTTTGTCAGTCTGTGTATTGGGATCAACCGCCTCAGTTCGTGTTTCTGCCGATCGGTGTCGATTTAAAGAGCAGTACAATGATTTCCTTACAAGGATGCAAGGGAATCTCGAAAGACTTGCGTCGACATATGGATGCGATCCAACATTATTTTCGCTGAACCTCGGTAAGTTTGCATCATGGTGTTTCCCAGATGACTATGGTAAAATGTGGACTGAAAACAAGCGGGTGAACCTATGAGTAAAATCAAACTAAATATTATCAATGAACCGGATGATTACGAATGCGCCCAAGTGCGTGTCGATGCGACCGTCGAAGGGGACGAGTTCGATTTTTTACTTGATACCGGCGCTGCGCTAAGCCGTATCCGTAAAAGCGAGTTCACGATTCAATATCCGAAGGTAAAATCACATGCTTCATCCGGTGTTCTATCCCAGTCAAATGAAGACCTGATTCGGATTCCGAGTTTAAAACTTGGACCGATACTGAAGGAGAATGTTGAATTCACACGTGTCGACGCAAGTCATGAACAGGTGAATTTGATCGGCATGAATATTTTGAAGTCCTATGCTTTCCACTTCGACTTCCAAAATAATACCTTGGAAGTAAATCCTGATGGAAGGAAATATGCCTCCAAAGTAAACGATTTATTTATGGATGAAGCGGGGCACCCTTATATACCGGTATTTTTAGGGGAAAAAGAATGTTCGACGGTTTGGGATACAGGTTCAAGTATCACATTGGTCGACACGAAAATCATCGCGGAGTATCCGAAATATTTTCGTAAGATCGGTGAAAACGAAGGGACGGATGCCAACGGCAATAAGGTCATGACCTCCACCTATTTACTTGTCAATTTGACGATCGATGGGAAGCTTTTTCCTCCGCACCATGTCGCAGCGCTTGACTTAAGCGATGTGAATGCAAATCTAGAGAAACCGATGGAAATGATCCTCGGATACAGTACCTTTCAACACGCGGATTGGTGGTTTGATTTCCCAATGAGAAAATGGAAAATCACGCGATTTCAAAACAGATAACTTGCTTTTACCGGTGAATTTCTTTCGTTTTCGCATGATTTTAGAGTAGAAATCAAAGCGAAAAGATTGTAGAATAGAAGAGCAGTCAACGCGGGTGTAGTTCAATGGTAGAACGCGACCTTCCCAAGGTCGATACGGGGGTTCGATTCCCCTCACCCGCTCCAGAAAGAATTCCAACGCCGATAGGCGTTTTTTTTTCGTGGATGAGTTTGACATACTTCAACAAAAAACCCATCAAGAAATCATGGGTCCATAATGTTTACGATTTCTAACCACAATCAAATCATACCTAAGAGAATAAACCCGATCGTGTTAATCGCAAAGTTTGCGAACGCATGAAAAACCCAAGATGGAAACAATGTTGAACTCTTTTCATCCAACCTGTTTAAGATATATCCCGCGATCACTAAAGCGAACAGAAACAACAGATACAAGGAGAACTCAAAAAGACCGGCCATCAGCGTGACATGATATAACGCAAAAGCGATCGAACTGAAATAGATCGCAAAACGTCGAGAAGTATATTTCTTGAGGGTAAGGAATGCAAATCCACGGAAGAAGAGCTCCTCAATGAAGGAATTGATCAAGGAAATGTAGACAGCGATATAGATGAAATTACCGGGATTCACACCGACCGTCGCATCCAAGACACGTGCGACATTTGAGAAATCAAACCAAGGACCAATCAAAAAATACGTTATCAAGATGAGTCCATAAAGAATCAAACCTAACCATACAGCCAATCGAACGGAGGAAAAATGGAACCGCAAGGTTTCCCATAAGTGGTTGTCTTTACTTATCTTCGTATATAGAAACGGAATGGATACGAAAGTAGATATCTTTATCATCGCTTTCGGCACATAATGCATTTTTGTCATATCGACAAGGGACATAAGCAAACAACCGATACCGACGAGAAGCAAAATCCAGCGTTTGTTATTCATTTTTTCCTCGATTCTATCTGTCCTACCGTGTTTCCTCAATTATTCGCTTTCCGAATGCAAAATTCAAGATGTCGGACTGGATTTCAATTATTTACGCCGAGAAAGAAAAATTGGATTAAAATAGAGAAAAGGTCAGTTTGTTATGAGAATCAACGACGGGGGTCAAAATGAAACTCGAACATCGAACGCAAACATCGCAAAGTATCGCCCATGATTACAACTTCTACATGCTCTTCTGGGTATTCGTGCTTTTTAGCGTTTTCGGTTTTTGTTTCGAGTCCCTCGCGAATTTAATCGAATACGGCGAGTTCCATAATCGACAAGGGATCCTTTATCTTCCGTTCAGCCAAGTATACGGGTTAGGTGCGATCGTAATCATCGAGGCGACGCGTTGGATTAAGACCAAGGGGATCGGATTTCTTTTTATCTTCTGTGCCATTTTCGGTGCTTTCTTCGAGTATGTTGTTAGTTATATCGAAGAGATGGTCTTACACAGCACGACTTGGGATTATTCAAACATGCCATTCAATATCGATGGTCGAACCAACCTGTTGTTTTCACTGGCTTGGGGAGCGGTCGGAGTCTTGATCGTGAAAGTGTTATTTCCTTTGTCCGTAAAAGTGATCGATCGGATTCGAGGAAAATCCGGTTTGGTTGTAACATGGTTCATATTCATCATCCTGGCCGGGGACATCCTGCTTTCTTCCGCAATGGTTTACCGGGCGTATGAACGAAGAAACGCGATTCCCGCAACGAACGTTGTCCAAGAGTTTCTGGATAAGTATTATCCGGACTCCGTGGTTTTTAAGACTTATCCAAGCTTGCGATTTAAATAAGACTTCAATCGTAACGTATTTAGCCGAACAAGTTTGAAAAATTGAACTCGTGAACTATACTTGAGTTAAGAGGTAATACCATGAAACAAATCTATCACATTCGTCCTGTCTTCACCGAAGCAATCTGGGGCGGGCAACAACTCATTCAGAAATATGGGTTTAAAACCGAACTCAACAACATCGGCGAGTGCTATAACGTCATCGCGATGAATGGACACTTGGATTGCGATGTGGAGGAAACGGGGGAGAAACTATCGGACTTCTATCATGCGCATCGCGATCTATTCCAATGCGATACGAAAGAAATGCCCGTACGCGCCGCCATGGCGTGTACGAAAGCGCCGATGTCGGTACAGGTGCATCCCAATGACGAATATGCGTTGGCGCATGACGGACGTCTGGGGAAGCCGGATGGCGTTTATATTCTTGAGGGCGAAGGAACGGTTGAATTTGGACACTATGCGAAGACAAGGGCTGAATTTAGGCATATGGTCGAAGAAAACATGTGGAATAGTCTATTGCGTTATATCAACGTAAAAGCCGGTGATTTCCTAAACATGCCATTTGGAACCTTGCATGCATTGGGATCGAACATGATTTTCTTCGAGTTCTCCCAAAACGCCGATCTTACGTATCGACTCTATGATTATCAACGGAAACAACTTGATCCGAAAACCGGGAAACCGCGAACCTATCAAATCGATAAAGTCATCGATTGCGTCAATATTCCGGATGCGGAAACAAGCGCAGAAAAACTTAGGACCTTTGAGAAGGATGGATGCATGATTACGTTCTTCCATAACGAACCCGGAGTCTATACATGCGGGAAAATCGAAGTCGAATCACAAGGCACTTATCAACGCGATCAATTCATTTTCCTGACTTGCGTCGATGGCGAAGGGAAAGTTAACGATGTTACGATACGTGGTGGAGAAACCTTATTTGTCCCTGTTAACTTTGGAGAGTTGAAACTGTATGGGAAGATGGTGTTGACGTTTTTAACTTACTTGAAACCTTGATTCAATCACTCGCAACCTCGAGTCGAAAGGAGTTAGGCGAATGAACCCTTTAGTGAAAATGCTTCTCTCGTGGTTTTTATCCCTTCTGCTCTTCCTCGCATCGATCGGAGGATTGATGTGGATCGTGTCCAGTGAAGCTTTCCGTGGGTTAACGAGTTTCAATTCGCAAATCCCAATCGTCGTTTTCTTGCTTGGGGTCATGATTCTAGGATCGATCTATACACGCGTCTTAACCAAATCCATGAAAGAGTTCCAGCAAACCAAAACCAATCCCAAAAAATAAAGAAACAGCGAAAGCTGCTTCTTTTTTCGATCATTCATCCCAGTGTTTGGGTTGTATGCATGTTATCGGAAGTTTCGTGCTAGAGTTTCCTTTCGCGGAGTTGACTTGCGCTTGTGTTAGAAAGAGACATTGGGATAAATCTGCGTCTTGAATCAATGCGTCCCGAATATCCGCCCCGAGAAAGTTGCTTGATCCGAAATCGACTCCTTGTAGGGTTGAGGCAATCATGAGGGCTGAACGTAGATTTGTGTTTCGCAACTCAATCTGTCGTAGATCTTTCCCGATAAGATTCATGCTTCTTCCCAACTTGCGAATGTTTTTTGGTAATTTGTTTTCGTCGCCAAGAATTAGCTTGCTTGCTTCCGTAAGCAGGGTATCGACTTCGTTGTGTAAAACATCCAGGTTCAGTTCTATAAGATCATCGGATGGTAGGTTCGTATTATCGATGAGTTTTAGTAGAGTTTCGGAGAGTCTATCGTGGATTGAAATCGTTTCAATCCGCTGGTTCGCTTCTGCCACATATTGGATCATCTCATGAAGTTGACGCATGACTTGAAACGATTCAAACATGTTCTTTGAGATTTCCGGTTTGCTTCGCCAATCTTGATGTTCAAATGTGAATCGAGAGATTTTCTGGCCAGCTCCGAAACACTCAAATGAAATGCATCCCTTATATCCAAGTTGTTTCAAGTTTGGATAGACTTTACATGTATGATCGATCGCTAAATGCTTACATGGTTCTCCTGCTTTCTTATCATGAGGAAATCCATCGGTTTTTGAGAAGAAAAGGGCGACACAACATAAACCTAAACATGCATCGCATTTCGATTTTAATGAGTCAAAAATCAACTCGTTATCTAGGTTGGACACAGATTGCATAGGTTACCTCTTTCTTTGTCATTATACGCTACGGAAGCCAAAAGAAAACCCCAAGGAATGAAATCCTTGGGGTTGGGTTTTATTACAGTTAGTCTAGGGCAGCAAGTGCTTTGGTGGTGTCAACTAATCCGTGACCGGGTGCATCATCTCCCCATCCAATTTCAATAGGAGCTAATCCACCCGAAGGACGAACAAGCCGAGTACCAGCAGGTAAAGGTAGTGCAGTATCTTCGAGAATCTTTTCGACTCTATCTTGAACTAAGGTTCCATCTTTATCTGCCATCAATGCGACGATACCCGCAACGTGCGGGCTCGACATTGAAGTCCCACCCAAATAGTAGTAGCCAAGTTGTCCGCTATTTACTTGATACGGACCGACGATCCAAGAACCCGGAGCGGCGACATCTAAGTCTTGCCCATCGAGTTCACGACTTGAGAAATCGGTGATATAGAAATCATTTTCATTCATCGGATCTGGAACGTCGGATAATCTCCACCAAGAACCTGCAACTGACCATTCTCCGATCCAACCTGCGGCTGCGACAGAGATGACCGGAGAATAAGCGCCAGGATAACCCATGCCTGCTTCGCCTTCGTTACCGGCGGAAGCGACGATGATGACACCGGCAGCGATTGCCTTGTTGATTGCGGCTTTTTCGATCGCATCCAAGGAAGGTCCACCCAAGCTCATATTGATGATGACGGGATAAGCCGCTAGAGGGCCCTCTTTCAAACTGGTCACATAATCGATTCCACGTGCGATCACCGAAGACCATCCTGAACCGTTTTGGTTTAGAACTTTGACGGGTATGATCGTCGCCATTGGGGCGACACCATTGATTGAAACGCCTCCCAAGTTATAGCCTAAAATCGTGCTTGTGACATGGGTTCCATGTGAATTCTGGTCATGTTCCCATTTGTTTTTCTGTGTCGAGACATTGCCGACTTCTCCGCCGCCTCCTGTGAACGAGATCGCGTATTCTTCGGCGATTCTTTCTTCAGGGAAATAGGAACGCCACGAGTCCACAAGGCCGGTATCCAAAACGGCTACATAAACTCCGGTTCCGTCATAAGTTTCCGTTCTGCCTTTACCAAAATCGGTGACATCGACAGCGTCGAGATCCCAAGTGCTGACCCCATCCAAGAAATCTTTTGCTTCAACACGATCGACCGGCGCACCGTTACGGACAGCATCCGGGTTTGCGGAAGCGACGAAAGGTAAGGCACGGATCGCGTCAAGTTGGCTGACTTTGACCCGCATTGTGAGGGCGTCGATTTCATCGAGGACATCGAGAACCGTACCGAACTTGCTTAAATCTTTGAGCACGGATGCGCTGACGTCCGTTTTCAGCAACACGTTGATTCCGGTCGTTCCGGTTGTGCTGCCTGCCGCGACAGGTAAACCCGAGGCGATCAGCGCGAAGACGATCATGAAACTGTAGATAAGTTTCTTCATAAAGGCTCCTTTTCCAGTTTGCTGGATGATCTTCACCGACAAGAAGAGGAATATGCGAAAAGCGGCCTTCATGAGATGAATGAAGGCGGGTCTACGCGGATTTCGATATGTCGGCTAACTTGATTCCATTATACTGCTTTTTCGTCGCAATAAAAGCGAATTAAGAAACAATTTTAAACAAAATTCAGAATTATTTCAAACTATTACATTCCTCTTACATTTTTTTACAGTTGTGGTTGTGCAAGGGAGATCGGTAACGACAATGCTGCAAAAAATGACTGGAAAATGCCGATAAACAGGGATTCTATCGAGCAACAAAAAGACCTCGAAGTCGAATTGTGCTATAATAGAACCATAGATTAAAACAAAGAAAGGTAACCTTATGATCAGCAAAAAACTCGCAAATGCAATTAACACGCAACTCAACTTCGAATTTGAATCCGCCCACGTCTATCTCGCCCTCGCGGCCTTCGCCGAGGATCACAACTATCCAGGAGCCGGCCATTGGTTCCGCAAGCAGTACCATGAAGAAACGGAACACGCCTTGAAATTCATCAAGTTCTTGACATCCGTCGGGGAGAAAGTCACGATTACCGGCTTCGAAACACCGAAAGCCGAATTCGAAGGATTTGTCGCATTGTTTGAAACGGCGTTGGCGCATGAACGCAAAGTCACCGCCAATATCCGTAATCTGATCGACATCGCGCAGGAAAACAAAGACCATGCGGCGATCTCAACGTTGAACTGGTATATCAACGAACAAATCGAAGAAGAAGAGAATTTGTTAGACATTCTGAATCGTTTGGCATTGACCGACAATTCGCCGATTTCCATCGTCATGATGGATGACAGACTCGCTTCGAGATAGTCTCAACACCGCCGTAAGGCGGTGTTTCTTTTCGTAGAATGGAATAGTAAATATGAAAAAACGGCGTGAGCCGTTTTAGTCTAAAGTAGGTTTTTTCTTCTTAAGGATTTTCTTTTTAGGTTTCTCTTCTTTATACGCGTAATAAGAGTATTGATACGTACTGCTTTCTTTTTTAACCATCGTCAGTACCGTCCCCAACAAATGGACACCGGAACGTTTCAAACTCGTCACTGCGATCGCGGCAGCTTCCTTCTCGGTCTGCTCGCTGGCAATCACGAAGAGCGTGCCGTCCGCCGACAATCCGATCGGGATCGAATCCGGAACGGGCAACACCGGAGGACCATCCATGATGATGATGTCGAAGTGCTTGCGTAATTCCACCACAACATCTTTGAACTTTTGCGAGGACAACATTTCGGAAGGATTCGGAACGATGGGACCTGAAGTGATCAGGTACAATTCATTGGTAATGTTGGGATGAAGAATTTGTTGTGTGTATTTCGCGATGACCGAAGCGTCGAAGTGATGTTCAAGAATCAAGTTGGAAAGCCCGACTTTGTTTGACGCATGGAACAGTTTATGTACGACCGGTTTACGCAGGTCGCAGTCGATCAGAAGTACGCGTTGGTGTTGACCGGCCATGACGACCGATAAGTTGGCGGCGACCGTCGATTTACCCTCGCCGGGTTTGGCGGAAACGATCGAAATCACTTTAACTTCATTTTCGAAATTCGAAAATTCGATATTTGTGCGCAAATGACGGAATGCTTCGGAAAAATCGGATGTCGCGCCATACCCCTTACCATGGGCGGACGGATCCAATAAGGTGACTAATACATGATCGGACATAAAGAAACCCCCTGACATTTGTATTTTAGGGGAAGAATCGCAAAAAGGCAATGAAATCGGGCGAATTTGCTTCAACAACCGACGGAGTACACGGATAGTAGACAAAACAAGATGAGGAATATGATAAAATAAACCGGGGTGAACATATGGACGAAAAATTCAATCAAACAGAAGAAGCAGGAACGGAAATCGATCTGCTCGAACTACTTAAAGTCATTCGCATCAATCTGATTCTTCTGATCGTATGTACGGCGCTTGGAATGGGTTTGGCTTTCGGGTATACGAAGCTCTTCGTCGATCCGACGTATAGCAGTGTCTCGACGGTTTATATCAAACCTTCCGTCGATGAAGGGGTCGTCAATTACAACGAATTGATCACCAATCAGAAACTCACCGACACGTATACGCAAATCGCGAAAAGCAACCGCGTTTTGGACCGTGTCGTCGCGAAACTTCCGGGAGATGTCACCGTGAATCAAGTACGAAGCGCGATAAGTGTTTCGTCCATCAAGGACACGGAAATCATTTCGATTTCGGCGACCACGACCGATCCGGTTTTGTCCGCTCGGGTAGCCAATACGGTCGTCGACGTTTTTATCGAACAGATCAACTCGATCATGACGATCGATAATCTACGTGTCATCGATCAAGCGATCGTACATACCGACAAAGTCGGACCGAACACGACGCTTAATACCGTCATCGGAGGGTTTTTAGGGCTTCTGGCGGCAGCCACCTACGTGTTGTTACGTAAGTTGATGGATCGTACGATTCATGATCGCAATGATGCGGAAACGTTGCTTCATTTGCCGGTGTTGGGAGAGATGATCTATTATGAAGACGGGCTTCGTTGATTTTCACAGCCATGGCTGTTGGGGAATCGACGACGGCGTCCAAACCAGGGACGAAGCCGTCTTTTTTCTAAATACCGCGGTAGGTACCGGGATGAAGACCGTTTTTTGTACGCCGCATATGATGCCTAACGGTAAGTTCGACAATGACCGTGAAAGCATTCTGGAAGCGGTACGACGGCTCAGAGAACTAAGCGAAGAACAAGGACTAGATCTTGAAGTACGCCACGGGAGCGAACTCTATTTGAACGATGACGCTTTGGCGCGTGTCGAATCCGGTAAGATACTTACCTTGGAAGGCACGAATTGCCTTTTGGTCGAATTTAACCGTCATGGTGCCGATTGGCCGTGGGTGAATCGTCAACTCTACGAAATCGCCCGTCTTGGTTACCAAGTTCTCGTCGCGCACCCGGAACGTTACTTCTCCGATACCAATGTCATGGATGAGATGGTTGACCTCTGGCTTGCGGAAGGGTACTGGATGCAAGTAAACTCCACCAGCTTGTTGGGGATGCAGGGGGATCGTGTCGCAAAGAACGCATGGCGCTTGCTTGAAGGCGGAAAAACCCATTTGATCGCCAGCGATGCCCATCACGGACAAGATCGCAGAACCTGCCGTTTGGATGACATTTATGCAACATGTGTACGTCGGATCGGCGAAGAGCGAAGCGAACGACTCTTCTTTGTCAATCCGCAGAAAATATTGAATCGCGAGCCGATCATGACGATCGAATCCTCGGTCGGATGGTTCGATCGTATCCTACAACGGATATCCTTGAAATAGGGATGTCCTTTTTCTTGTTGGGAGAAGAAAGATTACGTATAATAAAACTAACGAGGGACAAGATCATGAACGAAACTTACCAACAGTTTTTCGCCAAAGCAAGTCAACCGATTGCCTATACGTCGAAAATGATGAATCGCCACGGAATCATCGCCGGGGCTACCGGAACGGGGAAAACGATCACGCTCAAAGTCTTGGCCGAATCTTTCAGTGCCCATGGCGTGCCGGTATTCTTGGCGGACATCAAAGGGGATTTGGCCAGCGTAGCGATCGAAGGCGTATCCAATCCGAAATTGGACGAACGAATTAAGAAACTGGAAATCGAACCGTTCGAATGGAAATCCTATCCGACACGCGTATGGGATGTTTTCGGTGAGAAAGGTCATCCCATTCGGGCGACCGTCAGCGAAATGGGACCGCTATTGATCGGTCGACTATTGGCTTTAAATGAAACCCAGAACGGCGTCCTCAACATCGTTTTCAAAATCGCGGACGACGAAGGTTATTTATTGCTTGATCTGAAGGACTTACGATCGTTATTAAACTATGTCGGCGAACATGCCGGTGAATACACCACCGAATACGGGACGATTTCGAAAGTCACGATCGGGGCGATCCAACGCGGCTTATTGACCTTGGAAAGCGAAGGTGCCGAACACTTCTTCGGGGAACCGGCACTGGAGATCCGCGATTTCTTCAGTCTTGATGATGACGGAAGAGGATACATCAATGTCCTTTCCTCCGAAACGCTTTACCAATCGCCACGTTTGTATGCAACCTTCTTATTGTGGCTGTTATCCGAGTTATTCGAAGAATTACCGGAAGTCGGCGATTTGGATAAACCGAAACTGGTTTTCTTCTTTGATGAAGCGCATTTACTGTTCAATGACGCGCCGAAAGCATTGGTCGAAAAGATCGAACAGGTCGTCCGGTTGATCCGGTCCAAAGGCATCGGAGTCTTCTTCGTTACCCAGAATCCGGGAGATATCCCCGGACGGATCCTATCCCAACTCGGGAATCGCATCCAACATGCCTTACGTGCCTATACGCCAGCCGAACAAAAAGGACTCAAAACCGCCGCCGACAGTTTCCGCGCGAATCCCGAACTCGACACGATGACCGCCTTGACGGAACTGAAAACCGGGGAAGCGCTGGTATCGATGTTGGATGAAGATGGGCGACCCACAATCGTGCAGCGCGCATTCATCTATCCTCCGCACAGCTTGATGGGAACGATCGACGAAAGAACGCGTGAACGTTTAATTCGCGAATCGAAACTCGATGCGAAGTATCGTGAAGTCTATGATCGCGAGTCTGCTTTTGAACTGATTTTAAAGCGTACGCAACGCGAACAAAAAGAAGCGGATAAACTTGCGCAACAGGAAGAACGTGCAAAAGAGAATGCGCGATATCGCAAAACCACGACATCGTCGCGACGCACGACGACACGAAGAACGACCGGATTACAGAAAGCCGCCAACAGTATGATGACCTCGATCGGACGTTCCGTCGGTAGGGAACTTGTACGCGGAATCTTAGGTTCATTCCTTAAGTAATTGACCAACCGGACATATTTTGACCTTAGTAGATAAAACTACACTTATCCACTTGTAGGAATAAGTTTGCATGTTATAATGATAACGGTTCATAGCCACTCAATTTGGGGTTTAACAGGGAAGTCAACATCGGTTTCGACCAAGCGAAAGAAGTCTGATTGGGGATCGGACTTTTTTTGTGGTTCAATGGAGAAACCTTTGAAGAAAGACCCGGTTACCGATATAATAAAGCAAGAGCGAGGTGAGATCATGATACGAATCCTAGTCGTCGATGACCACGAACTGATCGTCGAATCGATGAAAGCCATTTTATCCACCCAGGACGACATGCAAATCGTCGCCGGGGCGAATTCGGGTGATGAGGCGCTGCAACTGACACGTGACTTCCTTCCCGATTTGATCATCACCGATGTCTATATGCCCTCGGGTGACGGGATGATGTTGACGAAAGCGGTGAAGACCGAGTTCCCCCAGATCAAGATCTTGGCCTTGACGATTTTCGACGATGACAAAACCGTACGGGCGATGTTGGAAGCCGGCGTGGATGGGATCATCTCCAAGGACTTACGCAAAGACAATCTGATCCTTTCGATCAAGAACACGATGTCGGGCATGAGCGTCTTGGATGCGAAAGTCTATACGAAATTCAAGGAAATCTACCAAAGTCCCGCCTACAAAGATCAACAAATCATGAATAAATTTGATTTGAGTTCCTCCGAACTTGAAATCATACGAAGTGTCAGCCAAGGATTAAGCAACGCGACGATCGCCGAGAAACTCTACATCAGCGAAAGTACCGTCAAACATCGTTTAGCCGTACTGATGGATAAATTCGCGGTCCAAGATCGCGTTCAACTCGCGGTCAGTGCAGCCAAGAACGGCATCCTGTAGAAATGTTGTGGACGCAGCCATATATCGTGATCGCGATGATCGAAATGGGTGTCGGTTTCGTGATCACAAGTCTCATCATCAATGAACGCAGCCGATCGGCTTATTTTAAGTCGCTCTATTTCATCCAACTTGTCGTCAACACGATGGCTTTCGGAGCGTTTCTAATCGAGTATGTCCACTTCGTATCCGATCACTTCGTAATCGAGGGCGCACTCCAAGGCATATTGATCCATTTACCCGATCCCGACGCGTTGATCCAACAGCTACTGGCGATTTCGATCATCTTGACGATCTTGACCGGAATTCTTTATTTGATGGTGCGCTCGACCGAAAAGAATACGATCGGGAATCTTTTCTATTCAAACACCACACCGATCGCGATTCTGAATGATGCGGAGCTTTTCGATAGTAACCAGGCATTTGACGAAGTCATCAAAGGGACGTCGCTTTCACATTTACGTAACCAAGAGAAAGTGACGATTTCCGGTAAAACCTACCTCGTCAAGCGGTACCGCTCGCAAAGCTTGTTTACACGAAACGGAATCCTTACTCTGGTCTTACAAGACGTCAGCGACCAAGAAGTGGCGCTACGTCGGTTGGATCAGTTGGATAAGCGGTTATCGATGGTATCGTTGTTGCTGAAGAATAAGTTGGATCTTTTGGAGAAGCTGATCGCATTGAAAAGTAAAAACCAAATCGCCATCGAACTCCATGACGAGATCGGACATAACTTGACGCTGTCGATTTCGCTGTTGGAACGAATGAAAGATCCGGAATTGCGAAAATCCATACCCGAAGGTTCGATCGAACGGATGCTTGAGGAAGGAATGCTGATCACAGAATCATTGACGCATGAGAGCCACCGTCCGATTCTTGGCGACTATCTCCAAGAAATGTTGGAGAGCTACATTCTCTATTTAAAATGGGTCGGTATCCGCGTCGATCTCGATTTCCCGGAACAACCCTTGCGACTCACCCAAAACGGAATCATGAGTCTGTATGCCATTTGTAAGGAAGCTTTCTCCAATACCGTAAAATATGGGCGAGCCGATGTGGTGAAAGTAATCATTTCGATCCGCAAGAGAAACTTGGAAGAGTTGCTTGAATTGCGTATCGAGGACAACGGACTCGGATGTCATCGGATCATCGAAGGCAACGGCCTGAAAGCCATTCGCGCACGAGTCGAGCGCAACGGCGGAAGTTTCATCTATGACGGGAATCGCGGTTTCGCGATGGTCTGTGTCTTTCCGTTACAACAGATTAGCGAGGTGACGATATGAACATGATGGATTTCTGGATCCTGGTCGTCCCGTTGGTCGGCGTCCTCCAAGTTCAAATCATCGTCCGTCTCTTTGCCTACGTACGCAAAACCAACTTCATCCGCTTCGCCATCCTTTTACACATCTTGGAACTGATCTGGCTTCTTTCCGCGCTATTCGGCGGAATTCCGACGTCCTTCGAAACCATTCTACTTCTTAAGATCACGCGATACTCGATGGTATTCATTCCATCCGCCTTATTGATGGTCGCGCTCAGCATCGATGAGAACTACATCGTTCGTAAGTGGCATTTGGCGACGGTATTTCTTCCTCCGACCTTCTTCTTTCTTGTATTGACGATTGCGCCGACGAACTTTGAAATCTACAGTAATTTCTATGTCGCGCTTCGGTCGACTTCGGTGTTTTATCCGTATAGCGTCGCCACCAATATGGCATTCTACTTCGCGTTTGTCTTGGTCATGTTGATGAACATGGATCAATTCTATCGCTTATCGAAATACAGAATTCTCTATTTCATGATGAGTTTCCTTGGCAGTACATTACCTTCCTTGATTTCCTACTTAATCAGTTACAGCCTCATACAGACCCGCATCGATACGTTCTCGCTCTTTGTTCCGGTGTTAAGCGTAGGGATCTACCTTTCGATGGAATTGCCGCGTCTTCGTTTTTTCGATTCGGTCCAACTTTCCAACATGATCAGCAACATCGATTATCCGATCGCGATCTACGATTTGAAGGGAAAACGCTTGGGGTTCAATATCGCCTATCGGGACGATATCTATCCATCCACCGACTTTTCACGGATCGAGTCCCTAAAATCACGTCTACTCACGGATACGATCCTCGCGATCAAGGATAAGTTTTACCAAGTTTTCCAAGAAGACCTGTATAATGAAGGCAAGTACTACGCCGTCGCGGTCTACTTCAACGACGTGACGAGCTTACGAAAAAATATTCTTGATCAAGAAGAAAAGATCCGTAAATTGGATGCCCTCAACGATCAGCTTCTGGAGGAAATGGTTATCCAAGAGAAGCTCATCCAGGAAACCAATCGCCAACAAGTGTTCGACTCCATCCAACAAGATCTTCTGGAGAGTTACCAACACGCATTAAGCGATTTAAGGCAACACGATGGGAACGCGACGTATGATAAGGTTGCCTACGAACTTCAAACATCGCTGACGATGTTGCGGGGCGTAGTGAAGGAACTTCGATCGCAAGCCGAAGAAATCATGGATGTCAGCCGCCTGATCGAAACATGCCTGAGTCTTTATGATCCGCAACGGTTGAAGATTGAAATCGAGCCATCGCATGACTTAACGGTATTAACCTTTGCGCAAGCTTCCTCGATCTACCTTGCCATTCGTCAGATCTTGGACTTTGCGACGATGCAACCCGAATGTTTCGCGGCGGATATCGTCATTCGAAAAGAAAACGGCCGGCCGATTCTTGTGACCGGACTCAGTACCCACAAAAAGATCGAAGATAGCGTCGTCGCTGAATTTGAGCGCAACGTATTGGCACGGGGCATGAATAACCCCGACGGCTTGAATTTGATGAATTCCCAAGACGGTTGTATCATCTACGCCGTGTTGGAACCCTAAGAATGAAGGAGAACACGCATGAGAACGATGCCCGACCAAAACTTGATCCCGGTTTTGACCACGATGAAACAGGTAGAACGCTTTCTGGATTCGTCACTGGATATCTGTTTGATCCAAGACGTCCATTTCAGCTTATTGAAAGAAATCATGAGGATCTTGCATGAACACTCGAAAATCGGATTGGTCCATATCGAACTGATCCATGGTATTTCCAACGATGAATACGGAGCGCAGATTCTAACGCAACAACTACGTGTCGACGGAATCATTTCCTCCAAACCCAAAATCATCGAAACCGCCAAAAAGAACAATGCGCTGGCAGTCCAACGGGTATTCTTGATCGACAGCAAGTCATTGACCCGCAGTATGGCAAGCGTCAACGAATCCTTGCCCGACGCGGTCGAAGTCATGCCGGCCTTGACCTTCCCAATGTTTCCCTACATCCGCCAGCAAACCCAAGTCGAACTTTGGGCGGGCGGATTGGTGAAGAACGAAGAGACGGCTCGGGCAGTACTAAAAGCCGGGGCCAAACGAATCACCGTCAGCGATTTGGAACTATGCATCAAACTCCGTTAGTCAAAATCTTTGAATCCAGATACGAATTTGCATACAATAACAAGGAATGTGAGGTTACATATGAATTTCAATGAAATGATACAACATCGCCGCAGTTTTTACTCGTTTACGAAAAACTCGGGTGTGAATGACGAAACGCTGATCCAATTGGTCGAAAACATCCTCCTAACGACACCGAGCGCGTTTGATTCGCAAAGCCAGCGGATCGTCTTACTTCTCGGAGATCAACACGCTCTGTTTTGGGATATGGTGCTAATGAAGCTAAAGCCCAACGTGAGCGAGGAAAAGTTCCCGACGACACAGGCGAAAATCCAAGGATTTAAGAGCGGGCAGGGTACCTTGTTGTTTTATGACGATACCAACGTCACCAAGGAAATGAAAGCCAAGTATCCGCTCTATGGCGATAAAGCGGAGCTTTGGGCATACGAATCCAATGCGATGCTTCAATATGTCGCATGGTTAGGATTAGCCGATTTAGGGCTTAGCACATCGCTTCAACACTATAATCCGCTGATCGATCAAGCCGCCGCGATGCAATTCGAGATTCCGTTGCACTGGAAGATGATCGCCCAGATGCCCTTCGGGATCGCGGCGCATGAACCGAAAATCAAGACGCAAGTCCCCTTGGACCAACGCTTCAAAGTGAAACGTTAGTCCTCGCGGACTTCGGTTTTTTTTTTTGTGATGAGAATTTCACTTCATTTTGGCACTCTCGACTTGACAGTGCCAAAAATCGAGATAAAATAAAGTTAGGGAAGAACATCCCGGACAAGGAGGAATCACCGTATGCGAAACAACTTAATCGCCAGACCCAACACTCTACTTGACAGCTTTTTCAACGACGATTTCTTCGGCCGCTCTTACGGATCGCATCTGGACGTGTATCATGAGAACGGCAATATCGTGGTTGAAGCCGACATGCCCGGATTTAAGAAGGAAGAAATCGAACTTCGCTTCGAAAACGACCTATTGACGCTACGAGCGCAACACAAAGAAGACAATACGGACGAAAATAAAACGTACATCTACAGATCGCGTTCGCAAAGCACCTTCACACGTCAAATCCGCTTGGCCGACATCGATCCGACGAAGATCGACGCTTCATTCACCGACGGGGTCTTGAAAGTCGTATTGGCGAAAAAGGATCCTGCCAAAGAAGAATTCAAAACGATCGAGATCAAATGATTTCCGAAGACAAGAACGGCGCAAGCCGTTCTTTTTATGTTACGATGTCGATGGAGGTGGACGTATGCATGTACCGACGATCAAGACGAAACGCTTACTTTTACGGCCCATTGATTTCAGCGATAACGAAGCGATCCGAAAAATCAAGAACGTCGATCCCGGGAGTGCCGAAGCGTGGATCGAACGGGTATTGGACCTCGATCAACCCAGATCCTATGTTTGGGCGATCGAAGCAAACCATGAAATGATCGGAACGATCTGCTTCTGGAACATCCATGACGACGTGGCTGAAATCGGTTATGATATCGATCCCAGCCACCACAACCAAGGCTATGCGACCGAGGCCGGTCAAGCGATCCTAACCCTGTGCCAACAATTCGGTTTCACACATGTCCAAGCCTACTGTCAACCGGACAATCATGCGTCCATCCATGTCGCCCTGAAACTCGGGTTCACATTCACCAAATCAGAGAACGTTTTCAACATATATACAAAGAAAGTTGTTGATAGCGCTTTCACTTGTGAGGTGATATACTATGCTTGAGGAGGATGAAAAAATGGAAAAAATCATCGATAATATTTCGCTCGAGAAGATCATCGAATCGTTTGAAGTCCGTTCCGTATTGGAGGGCAACGCCACCTTCCGTGCCGCCCTCAATAACCCTGACACACGCAAACTGGAAGAGTATGTGGAACAAATGGATCATTGCGCATCCGGCGAAGAGTTTTTACGGATCAACACTTTATTTCATAATGAGATCTTCCGGATTTCCAATGCGGCGACCCATGCGGAGTTCGTCAAAATATTGGTTGACCGTGAACCGTTGACCATGGTCGTACATACGCAGAAAGACCGCCTTCGCATCAACGAAGAGCACCGCGACATCGTCCGAGCGCTTCGCGCCGCGGATGGCAATCGCGCCGAATTGGCAGCGAAACAACATGTCCTCCACGTGATGGCGGATTGCGTCGATCGTATCAACGCCGGCGAATAAAGCACACCCCACCGGGATCCGTAAGGATCCTTTCTTATGGAAAAACCGATTCTTCATCGTCTAGTTTGCGGTTTATCCACCGTTTACAAATCCTTTACGCAGGGATACAATGGATAAGAATGTGAGGGATTGATATGTTAAATCTAATCGAAATCGTAAAAGCCATCATTCTCGGCATCATCCAAGGCATCACCGAGTGGTTACCGATCAGTTCGACCGGACACCTTTTGCTTTTTGAGAATTGGATACCGTTTACCTTATCCGAATCATTTGTGGATACGTTTATGGTCATTATCCAAGTCGGATCGATCTTGGCGGTCATCTTATTGTTTTTCGATAAGCTAAATCCCTTAAGTCCGAAGAAATCCGCCCAAAGTCAGAAAGAAACCTGGATCTTATGGTCGAAAATCCTTGTGGCGACGATTCCGGCAGGGATCATCGGGATTCTTTTCGACGATCTCATCGACCAATACCTCCATACGCCTTGGGTCATCGCCGCGACCTTGGTCATATACGGGGTCGCGATCTTATGGCTGGAACGCCAACATCGCCAAGCGAAAATCACCACGCTGACGCAAGTCGATTACAAAACCGCCGCATTGATCGGGATGTTTCAAGTTCTTGCCTTGATCCCGGGCACCTCACGCAGCGGAGCGACCATCCTAGGCGCGATGCTTTTGGGAACCTCGCGTATCATCGCTTCCGAGTTCTCGTTCTTCATGGCCATCCCGGTCATGTTGGGAGCAGGCACATTGAAGTTGGTCAAATCCGGTTTCGATTTCACTTCGGTCGAGTGGATGGCGATGGTCCTCGGTTTTGTGACCGCATTTGTGGTATCGATCGCGGCGATCCGATTCTTGTTGAAGTATATCCGTAGCCATGACTTTACGATCTTCGCCTATTATCGCATCGCTTTGGCGATCGTTGTGTTACTTGCGATGTTTGTCCGATGATCTTCTATTTCACCGGTTCAGGCAATTCTTATTCCATCGCGAAATCCCTTCAAAACAACGAGACATTGGTTTCGATCGGCGAAGCGATGCGAAACCAACGGTTCGATTTTAAGATGGACTCAGAGCGTGTCGGGTTTGTCTTTCCGATCTATTATTACAATCTTCCCCAAGTCGTCGTCGATTTTATCGAACGTCTCACGATCTCATCGAAACCGGACTATATCTATGCGATCGCGACCTGTGGCGGCACGACCGGTGCCGCGATCGATCGACTGAACCAACTGCTTGAAAAAAAGAAACTCCGCCTTGACGCATCCTTCAGCGTCGTCATGCCGGATAATTACGTATTGATGTTTACGATGCCGAGTCAGAGTAAAATCGTGGAAATGATTCAATCCTCCAAACCGGAGGTCGAACAAATCAAACGACACGTTGAAAATCATGATTCCGGAGACTTCAACAAGCATAAAGGAATCTTCCCGAAAGCGGTGACAACGCTCGCATACCCGTTGTATCATCACGGACGCAAGACCGCGAAGTTCCATGTGTTGGATTCATGTATTTCCTGCACCTTGTGCGAACAAGTTTGTCCGACAAGGACGATAACGATGGACCAAGGGAAGCCGAAGTGGACCACTTCCACTTGTTCGCATTGCCTGGCATGCATCCATCGCTGTCCGGTCGAAGCGATCCAATACGGACGTAAAACCGGAAATCGCGGAAGATATCTCCATCCCGACATGTAAAAAGCCCAGAAGGGCTTTTTCTTAGAGGTAACTTGCCATTTTGAGGGCTCGCATGCGTTGGTAATGGTAGATTTCCTTCGCTAGCAGGACGATTGCCCCTTTGCGATCCATGTTGAGTGAGTCAAATGATAATCCGGGATCGCCGGCGGACAACCCAAGGATCTCAGCCTCATGAGCATCCAATTTCACGGCTTGGATAACATAGTCTATGAAGTTGATCTGGATTCCGATTTCGTTTTGGATATAATCGAAAAAGGAATTTCGAAGCGCCTCCGGAATGACAGGGATCCGAACGGCATCGACATGGATTTTTTCGATGCTGAGAGGTAAACCATCAGCATAACGTACCCGCTCGAAATAAAGAAGTGGAGCTCCAATTTTAACTCCCATTCTTTCTGCCAAGTTCGAGTCGGCTACGATCGACTGAAAGAGAATTACCTTGCTGGTTACTTTAATCGGAGCGATATCGGTACTCAGACCACGGACATTTTCCAAGTTGATCGCACCGATCATTGAATTACGTCGCAAGTAAACACCCTTGCCTTGGACCGGATAACAATAGCCGCGTCGAATCAATTGATCGATCGCATGGCGGACAGTGACACGAGACACATCGTACATCGCAACATATTCTTCTTCGGAATGAAGCTTTCGCGTTTTATCGTAAACACCGTTACGGATATCATTTTCGATTTTCTCGAAAATTTCCCGGAATTTCGGATTCATGTTTCGCCTCCCTTGCGACATCGACTAAATATAAGTTGCGATCTTCAAAGCACGTGCGTTTTTATAGTGAAAGAGATCTCTTACCCATTGGATGACTTCACCGGAGCGAATCATCGCATAACAATCGATTTCAAGTCCCGGATCACCATTCTCCAATTTTAAATATTCAGCTTCTTTTTCGTTGATACGTATTACATGGATGACGGTGTCGATAAACGCGATCGGTGCTTTACCGGTTTGTTCGAGATAAGTATAGAGTGAACCGATCAAATGTTCATACGTCATGTCATGAAGCACCAACAAATTGAAATAGTTATATTCATAAACATAGGGGATACCATCCACGTAACGGATGCGCTCGAGATACAAGACAGGTGAGCCGACAGGGACGTCAAGTTGTTTCGCAATCTCTGCGTCCGCCTCGATCCGCGCGTGATGAATGATTTTATTGGTAACAGCCAACGGGGCCATATAATGCGTCAAACCATAAATGTTTTCCAAATCGATACTGTAGGGTGGTTTCTTACGACGCAAAAAAACGCCGCTCCCTTGTACCGGAAAACAATAACCACGTTTGATCAAAAGGTCGATCGCGCGGCGAACCGTATTCCGGCTGACATTGAAGCGTTCGATGTAGGCATCTTCCGTCAGCAGCTTGCGAGTTTCGTCGTAGCGGCCATCTTCGATGTCATTCTCAAGAATCGCAAAAATCTCCCTATATTTACTCCCCATCATGAGCCCCCTCACATCTGGTACCATTATACTATGAAGAAGCAGGGCAAAAGAAGACTCATTTCACAAATTTCGACTACGAATGGTTGAATTTCTCCATGTGTCGATGCCGGATCCCCGCATCCAAGAAGATTTCTCCCGACGCGACATAGCCACAGCGTTCATAAAAAGGGATGGCATATTCCTGGGCATCCAGCACGAAACGTAGCGCATTTGGATACTCTTGTTCGACAAGTTCCATCATTTGCCGCCCGAACCCAAATCCGCGATGATTCTTACGAATCGCCACACGTCCGACTTTGATGATGCCCGGCGTTTTCTTTAAGCATCGGATCGTTCCGATCGCAATGTCTTGATCCATAAACAAATAGTGATCGGCGATGCGATCCTCGAGCGTATCATGTTCGTCGATTTCCTCAACGATCGGTACGTGTTGTTCCTCGATGAACACTTCACCGCGGATCTTCAAGCACTCGTCCAACGTTGTTTGGTCGCTAACCCGTATCAAAGTAATCATCCGAATCACCGCTTTCTTAGGTTAAGGATAGAGCGGAATGATGCTTTCGTCAAGACTTCATCCGAGTCAAAAACCAATCATTATCGTGACCTTCATCACAGAAAAAAACGATTTCATCAAAGAGTTTTGATGTAAGCGTTTACCCCCGATAGATTCAATTTGAACCTTGAGAGCGATGTGATAGAATATACAAGTTCTAAGGAGGTAACGCTATGAATTCAGCATGGAACAACTTTATCGGCGGGAATTGGGAAAAAGACATCGACGTCGATGATTTCATCCGAAAGAATTATACCCTTTATACCGGTGACGACGCATTCTTGGCGCCGATCAGCGAGAATACGAAAAAAGTCTGGGCACGTTGTGAAGAGTTGTTGGCGGAAGAGAGACGATTAGGCGTTCTGGATATCGACATCGATAACATCTCAGGCATCAATAATTTCCAACCGGGATACATCCTGAAGGAAGCCGAATCGATCGTCGGACTTCAAGCCGATGCGCCGTTGAAACGTATCTTAAATCCGTATGGCGGAATCAAACTCGCCGAATCGATCTTAAAGGTTTACGGTCGTGAAATGAAGCCGGAGTTCAACCGGATCTTCAACGAATATACCAAAACGCACAATCAAGGCGTCTTCGATGCTTATACGCCGGAAATGCGAAAAGTCCGTCATACCGGCTTATTGACGGGATTACCCGATGCCTATGGTCGCGGACGGATCATCGGCGATTACCGCCGGGTCGCGTTGTATGGCATCGATTTCCTCATCAAAATGAAGGAAGCGGACAAAGAAGCGATTTTAGATATCAACGAAGAAACCATCCGGTTGCGTGAAGAAGTCAGTGATCAAATCAAAGCGTTAAAGGAAATCAAAGCCATGGCTTCAAGTTATGGATTTGATCTCTCCCGTCCGGCGCAAAACGCGCAGGAAGCCGTCCAATGGTTGTACTTCGCCTACTTGGCCGCCGTCAAGGAAAACAACGGTGCAGCGATGTCGTTGGGCCGTACTTCGACCTTCTTGGATATCTACATCCAACGCGACTTGGAAGAAGGACGGATCGATGAATCGCTAGCGCAGGAATACATCGACCAATTCATCATCAAACTGCGTTTGGTGCGTCATCTGCGCTCGCCCGAATACGATGAACTCTTCGCCGGAGACCCGACCTGGGTCACGGAATCGATCGGTGGGATCGGTGCCAACGGGATTCCGCTGGTCACGAAAAACTCCTTCCGTTACCTCCACAGCCTTTCCAACATCGGACCGGCGCCGGAACCGAATATGACGGTTCTCTGGTCACAGAAGCTGCCGTTGAACTTTAAGAAATATTGCGCGAAGATGTCGATCGAAACCGGCGCGATCCAATATGAAAACGACGACCTGATGGCACCGCTTTACTCGAACGACTATGCCATCGCATGTTGCGTCTCGGCGATGTCGGTCGGTAAGCAAACCCAGTATTTCGGGGCGCGTACCAACCTTGCGAAAGCCTTGCTTTACGCCATCAACGGCGGTCGTGACGAAAATTACAAAGAACTGGTCATCAAAGGCATTCCCCAATATGAAGGCGAAGTCCTTGATTACGATCAAGTCATGGAACTCTATACGCTGACCTTGGAGAAAACCGCCAAATTGTATGTCGACACGATGAACATCATCCACTACATGCATGACAAATATGCCTATGAAAAGAGCCAGTTCGCATTGCATGATACCTGGATTACCCGCTTGATGGCTTTCGGCGCTGCCGGGTTATCGGTGGTCGCGGACTCATTATCCGCCATCAAGTATGCCAAAGTCACGCCGATTCGCGATGAAAACGGAATCGCGGTCGACTTTACGATCGAAGGGGACTTCCCCAAATTCGGAAACGATGACGATCGGGTCGACCAGATCGCCGTCGATATCATCTCGATGTTTAGCAATATGTTGAAGAAACATCCGCTCTACCGCGATGCGGTCCATACGCTCTCGATCTTGACGATCACGTCCAACGTCGTTTACGGGAAGAAGACCGGATCGACGCCGGATGGACGTAAGAAGGGCGAACCCTTTGCGCCGGGTGCCAACCCGATGCACGGACGCGACAGCTCCGGTGCCTTGGCATCCTTGAACTCGGTCGCCAAACTCCCGTACGAAGAAATTTGCCAAGACGGCGTCTCCAACACCTTCACCATCCTGCCGTCGACCTTAGGGAAGAGCGATGCGGAACGGATCATCAACACCGTCAGCATCCTGGATGGTTACTTCAAGCAAAACGCCCATCACCTCAACGTCAACGTCTATTCACGCGAAACGTTGATCGCCGCGATGGAGAATCCGGAACTTTACCCGAATCTGACTATCCGTGTCTCAGGGTATGCGGTCCGATTCAACCGTCTCACCAAAGCCCAACAATTGGAAGTCTTAGAGCGGACTTTCCATGATCAAGTCTAGTACCGGATTTTTCTCTAAAATCGAACCGTTCGGGACGGTGGATGGTCCCGGTGTCCGTACGGTATTCTTTCTCTCGGGGTGTCCGTTACGGTGCGTGTATTGTCACAACCCCGAAACCTGGGCGTACCAAAACGGAGATACGCTGACCTCCGACGAAGTGCTGAAGATCGTGACTCGCTATCGCAACTATTACGGAAGCGAAGGCGGCGTCACGTTCTCGGGCGGGGAACCGCTAAGCCAACCTGAATTTCTGATCGAAACCACTTCGCTCCTGCGCCAAAACGGCATCCATATCGCATTGGATACATCCGGTGTCGGGAATCCGGTCTACCATCAACGTGTTCTTGAAAACATCGATTTGGTGATCTACGATCTGAAGGCCGCCGATAGCGATCTCTACCGACGTATCACTTCTCAGCGCATCGATCCGACCGAAGCGTTTCTCGCGACGGTACAAAGGTTGGACATTCCGATGTGGATCCGTCAAGTCATCGTACCCAAGCTCAACGACACGCCGGAGAACCTGGAAGCCACCGCGCAAAAGATCGCGAGGTTAAGGAATGTTGAAAAGGTCGAACTCTTGCCTTACCATACGATGGGAAAGGCAAAATACGATACCTTGAAAATCGAGTATCCGCTTGGTAAGACTCCGGATATGGATGTTGAAACCTGTAAAGAGCTCAATGAGTATCTGTTGAAACGAATCAACGAAATCAAACAAGAAAATGCGAATCGCTAATCCGATTCGCATTTTTCTTACTTTCATCCGTATTTTCGATCCGTTTACCCGTCCATCCGCACCTTCCCGTTGAAACCCTCGTAGAATTGTCTATAATGAAAGTAGATACGAGGAGAGCCCCATGAACATTACGGTCATCGGCACAGCTTCGAAACAACTCACATTACATGTCACGAATTTACCGAAAGACGGCGATAGCCACCATGCGTCGTCGATCCTTTCATCCGTCTCCGGACGCGGCGTCATGCAGGCGGTCTCCGCGGCTCGATTGGGTGCGGATGTCACGCTGCTTTGCCGTTTCTCCGAAGATGCGTTATCGACCGATATCGTGCGACAATTGATCAACGAAAATATCCGTGTCTTAACGATCGAACGTAGTCCGCTTGAAACCTCGATGAATGTCGGCGTTCTGGATGATGAGCGTAAACATTTCTACATCCAAGGCAGTCAAGCTTCCTTTGATTTACGACCTGAAGATATCGAACCCTACGCCAACCGGATCCGGGAATGTTCCGTGTTGTTGCTGGAACAGAACATCCCGCTTGAAACCATGTCGGCGATCTTAGCGTTGACCGCCCTACACAATCCGTTTGTCATCTTGAATCCCGCCCCGCCGTACCGGCTCCCCATCCCGTTGTACGCTTATGTTTCGGCGATCACGCCCAATGCGGATGAACTCGCCAAACTCACCGGGGTGTCCGATTTGGAAGAAGGCGTCAACATTTTGTTGGGGTGGGGTGTCAAACATGTGGTCGTGACTTTGGGAGACAAAGGATGTTACTATGCGAAACTAGACGAGTCGTACTTTCTCGAACCGTTTGCGATCCAAGTGGTCGATCCTAGCGGTGTGGGGGATGCGTTTAATGCGGCATTGGCTGTTTCGATGGCGAAAGGAAGTTCCATGCGTGAGTCGCTGATTTACGCCAATGCGGTCGCAGCGCTATGCGCGACCCAACCGGGATGTGCGGAATCCCTGCCGAAATATAACGAAGTCGAATCTTTCATCCAACAATACTAAAGCGGATCTCTCGATCCGCTTGTTGTTTATTTGCGCCCTTTTACAGGAGCCGGTAATTCGTATGTCGTCTTAAGCAGTTGGAAGATCAATTCATGACCGGCATCCAACGGATGAGGATCATAGGTTGGCGGTAAAGCCGCCATATTGAATCCGACCAATGGCAAAGTACCGGTATAGTTCTCAAAGGCAGTATATACATCGACGGAAGTATAACCATAGGTCGATGCTTTTGCTTTGATTTCCGCATTGATCTGATCGATATACGTGTCGATAAAGTTTCGTAAATCCGCATTTCCATAGACCGGATTATATACGGTCAATAAGTAGATTTTCGTTTTCGGAGTCAGCAGTTTGATGTTTGAGATGATTTTTGGCAATTCCAACTTAAAATCGCTGACACCTTTACGTAATGCGACTTGTAGTTCCGAATAAGGCCAGAGGATTTGCCACGGTAACCAGGCATTGAGGGGTCCGGGATTCGTATTGATGGCATTCGTGATTTCTGCCAAGAACGTAGGAGTTCCGTAGGTGATGTCATATTGTTCGCCCACTAGTCGTAATAGCGGAGCCATCAAGTTGTTTGCGCCGATACTGATCGTGACCACGGTCGCACCGGGTAACTCAGCCTTGGAATCCGTCAATAATACCGGTGTTTCAACGGTCAGGACACCTTGGATCTCATCGAGTAATTGTTTTGTCGTCAGTCCCGGCCACGCTTCGTTACTCGATGTATAAGTTGTGGGTGTTGCTTTTTGACTTAAGTAAAACGAGAACTTGTCGAAGTACGAGTTGCCGGGCGTAGAACTCATGCCATAACCGATCGAGTCACCTAAGCCGACGTACTCGATCGCGGTCGGAGCCGGTGCTGTCGGTTTGGCCGCAAAGGCCGAAAGCGGGAAAGCGAAGAGTAAAATGGCGCTAAGAATGACGGTAAGCAGTCTTCTTCGTTTCATGGTATCGACCTCCTCGGAAACGGAAGATTCGCAATAATCACCAACTCTAGACAAAGCGTAATCCTTGGGAAAGGGTTTGTCAACGGTTACATTCCATACATTCCATACATCAGAAAGCTCAATGAATCGTGTGCAAAGAAAGTATAGTAAAGCTTTTTTTAAGGGAATGATAAGCGAAACTGGTTAAAACTGTCAAAAAAACAATGCGTAAAGAAAGTTGAAAAATATTTTAAAAAAGTGTTGACAGACTAACGAACGTTAGTTAAACTGTTACTAACAACTGTTAGTACGGTTGGGAGGTACACTATGATCGAGTTTTTCTTCAATGACATGTTTGCCACAATGACCACGGTTCTGGTTGTCACATTGCTTGCGGCCAGCTATAAACTTCATACAGCGTCGAACTTTCCACGATGGGGATTGGCGATCTTGGTATTCATTCTTCTCGGAACCATCGTCAGTATGACCGCGGCGATGCGCGATTCCTATACCACCGAGAACGCGATGTTCGCGATGACGTCGCTACAGTCGAATCTGTGTTCCATCGCCGGTATGTTGATCTTTCTTTCCGGGGTCCTCGCGGTGTTTCTGCGTCGTCAACGTAAAACGATCTTTACGGTCATCAGCGTCTTGTTTCTGTTTCAAGTGCTTGTGATCGAGGGATCTCGGTTCTTGATGATGATCGGTCGCTAAGATGAACACGAAAGATAAGATTCGCCATGAGGCGCTTAAACTCTTCTCGACCCAAGGTTACGATGCGGTGTCGGTACGCGATATCGCTCGGGCGGTCGGCGTCAAAGAGAGTTCGCTTTACAATCACTTTAAAAACAAACAGGATATCTTCGATGATATCCTAAGGGAATACGCGCAGCGTACCGAGGAATTCTTCAATCAAATGAACGTGACCGGGGAAGACAAGCAATTTACCGTCGATACGCGGACCATCGAAATGTATCAAACGATGTCCAATGAAGCGTTTGAGGCGATGTGCGCGCCGATTTTCGATTTTTACTTCGTGGATGAAATCAATGTTAGGTTACGTCGTATGTTGACGTTGGAACAATTCCGTTCTCCGGAACTTGCGAAACTCTATCGTGAAATCTCATTTGACACAAGTTTGGATTTCCAAGCCCAATTGTTTGGGGCACTGATGGCGAGCGGACATTTCGTCAGTAGCGAACCCTATGTTCTGGCATTGGCCTTCTTCGCTCCGATCTTTTTGATCTTCACCAAATATGACAACGATGAGCAACAGTTGGATGAAGCGCGCTCGCTCTTTCTCCGCCATGTCCGTCACTTCAATTCCACCTATACGAAAAAAGCGGAGGTCTAACATGAAAATCACAGTCATCAACGGAAATTCCCGTCACGGAAGTACCTGGAACATCACTCAAAAATACTTACAACGTTTTGCGCAGAATCAAGAAATCCATGTCACCGAATTTACCTTACCGAAAGATCTGCCGTCCTTCTGCATCGGTTGCTTCGGATGCATCACGAAAGGCGAACAGAATTGCCCGCATGCGACACAGGTAACGCCGATCGTCACCGCCATCAAAGATGCGGATCTGATCATCTTAACCTCTCCGGTTTACGGAATGGATGTCAGCGGAGCGATGAAAGCCTTATTGGATCATCTCTGCTTCATGTGGATGAGCCATCGTCCTCAAGCCGTCATGTTCAATAAAACGGCGTTGACAATCGTCACGACAGCCGGCGCCGGAGCGTCGCATACCACCAAAACGATGGTCAACAGTCTGAAGTTCTGGGGGGTTCGAAATATCTACTCCGGGAAATACGCGGTATCCGCTTTGCGTTGGGAAGATGTGAGTGAAAAACGTCGTCGTAAGATCGACGCGTCGATCGAAAAGAATGCGCGTAAGATCGAAGATGCGGTCAACCATAAAGAAAAGAAGGGCGTGCCCCTCTTTACGTGGATCTTCTTTTGGATGATGTCCGGAATGATGCGTAAAAACGACTATAACCTGACCGACCGAAACCATTGGGAACAACAGGGTTGGCTGGCAGGCGAGAAACCGTTTTAAAGGATGAAATAGGAGAGAATCCCGATGATTCCTCCGATGACGACGATCGCAAAGGTATCCAATTTCGTCTTGGAACTGATCAATAGACCAACTCCGAACGCGAAAATCGCGGGAAGGTTGAAGGAAGCGGAAATAGATGTCGGCCAGACCCCGTCAAAGAGTGAAGTCTTGATCAAGGCAAGGGTCGCGATCAGAATCAAGCCCACGATCGCCGGGCGTAACCCTTTTAGGATCGCTTGAATAAATTCCAGATTACTGTGTTTAAAGAAAAAGTAGCCCAATATCAACATCAAGACAAACGAAGGCAATACGGCGGAAACCGTCGCGATGATGCCACCTAAAATCCCGGCCATCTTGATCCCCACAAACGTCGGACAGTTCAAAATGATCGGACCGGGCGTCATCTGCGAGATCGCGGTAATGTCGGCCAGTTCTACCAAGGTCAGCCAACCGCGTTGTTGGACGAGGTAGGTCTGAAACAAGGGCATGACGGCGTATCCGCCTCCGAAAGCCGAGATTCCGATCGTCATGAACGTTATACATAATTCCCAGAGGATCATCATCGTGGATCCTCCTTTGTTTTTGCGAACTTAAAGGCATCGAAATAGAGATAACCGATCAAACCCGAAAACAAGATCAACGCCACGGTCGGAATATCCGTCAACATCCCTAACAGAAAGACACCTACCAACATTACGACGGAAAACAAGATATTCTTCTTAAACACGCCTTTGGCCATCGTATACGTGGCATAAAGCATGACCGCGCTGACCGCGCCGCGCATCCCGTTCAATGTTGCTTGAATGTATGGGTTGGTTTTAAACACATCATAGAAGTAATAAATGATTCCGATGATAATAATCGGCGAAATCAGCGCGCCGATAAACGCAACCAAGGCACCTTTGAATCCGCGTAACCGATAACTGACCAAGACCGTCGCATTCACCGCCAAGGCGCCGGGAACGGAAGGGCACAACGCGACCAAGTTCAACATTTCCTCTTCGCTCAGATAATGCATATCATCCACGAAGGTTCTCGAAATGACCGAAATGATCGAATATCCGCCACCGAAAGTGACAAGGTTGATTTTGAAGAAGGTGATCGCCAACCACCAGAGGCTGGGTTTGTTTGAAGAAAGTTGTTGCATGGGATACCTCAGGATTATTGTACTCATAAATCGGATGGTTGTATAATACAAGTGGACGAAAAATCACATAAATTCGATCCGAATCCAGATGAAACAGAGGTTCTTGGATGCGTAAATCTATCTTCTTGATTTTATTCGTTCTATGGATTGCGGGCTGTACAGCGCAAACAAGTACGTTCCAAAAGGCTGATTTTGTGCGGATCGTCGATGGCGATACGATCGTGGTCGATCGCGGGTACGGGAATGAAACCGTTCGTCTGATCGGGATCGACGCGCCGGAATCCGTTCATCAGGATCCAAGCCGAAATACCGAAGAGGGACGCAGAGCGTCCGACTTTTTGGCGGATCGGTTAAAAAACACCGAATTTGTTTATCTACAAAAAGACGTTTCGGATACCGATCGTTACGATCGACTGTTACGATATGTGTGGCTTAAACAACCAGACAGCGAAAATGAATCCGAAGTGCGTACACAAATGGTCAACGCGATCTTGATTTTGAATGGTTACGCTTTTCGACATGCTTATCCGCCGGATACCGCGAATGACGAGATCTTTCAAAAGTTTATGCAAGAAGCGAAAGAAAATCACGAAGGTCTATGGAAATAGATCTTTTTTTATACCGATTTTATATGCTTCAAACGCTCTTAACAACTTTTTTATACCCCAACGACTACAATATCCTGTGTAAGGCGAATGCCTTCTTGAGGGGTAACTATGTATATCGTAATCGTTGGATGCGGGAAAATCGGATCCATCGTCGCTCGTGAATTAGCGAATCAAAACCACAACATTTCCGTCGTCGAACGCGATGGTGAAAAACTGGCATCTTTAGGCGGCGGGTTTAACGGCTTTGTCACCAAAGGCATCGAGTTCGACCATGACAACCTCGTCGCGGCGGGGATCGAAAAAGCCGACGCGGTCTTGGCCATGACCGAAGATGATAACATCAACATCACCGTCGCATTGGTCGCAACGCAGATTTTCGGAGTCAAGCGTGTCATCGCACAGGTCAACGAACCGGCGCGGCGACATGTCTATGACGCCTTGGAGATCGAAGTCATTAGTCCGGTACGCATGGGCGTCAACGCATTACTTGGTAAAATGGCGTTGGCGACCACGGAGAAACTCGCGCAATTGGCGCAAGGCTACGAGATCGTAAAGGTCCTCAACCACCGTGAAGCGGTAAGTACCGTCCAAGAGTTGGAGAACGAAGTCGGCGCGATCGTCACGGCGATCGAACGGAATTCGATCGTGATCCTTCCGTCGTTAAAGAATACGAAGATCAAAGCCGGAGATCGGCTTGTTGTGACGTTGAATGTGCGGGATCGCCAAAAACTGAGCGATTTCATCAAGGAGTAGAACCATGAAAACCATGATCGTCGGCGGCGGAAAAGTCGGCTATTATTTAGTGAAGACATTAAAGGGTAAAGGTGTCGATATTACGTTGATCGAAAAAGATCCGGTGATCGCCGCCCGTATTTCGGAAGAGTTGAATGTGGAAGTGCAGTGCGGGGACGGATCGGATTTGGATGTATTGCGCGAGTGCGGTATCCAAGACGCGGAGTTGGTCGCGGCCGTAACCGGCAGCGACGAAGAGAATCTAGTCGTTTGTCAAATCGCAAAGAAATCGTTTAACGTGGCGAAAACCATCGCCCGTATCAATAATCCCAAGAACATCGATATGTTTAAGGCCTTAGGGGTCGACAAGACCGTCTGTAGTACGGAAGTCATCGCGAATCTGATCGAGTATGAAGTCGAAAACAACGCGGTGCGGATCATGCAGACCTTTGATTTGGGATCGATGGTGTTGGTCCAAGTGAATGTCCAAAAGAATTCGCGTTGGGTCGATCTTCCGATCAAAGACATCGAGCTTCCGCTGGATTGCGTCATCGTTTCCATCGTTCGCGAGGGAAAAGTCATTTATCCGCGCGGTGATTCCGTGTTGCAACTCAACGATGAAGTCTTGGTGGTGACCGATAAAGAAAGCATGCAGACGCTGAAGAAAAGCGTATGTAAAGGATAGATCATGAAACGCATTAAATTCGATATCCATCGTTTTTATGGCGATGCGGCGGGATATGCCGCCGAGTTGGGTTGGATGGTTCTTTACACCCTCGCCTTGTTTCTTTTAACCTGGTTGATTTCGGTGATTCCATGGTAAAGCCCGTCAAACATCCTAATCTCGGGATCGTCTTATATTACACCGGTTACATCGTCATCGGCATGAGCTTGTTCATGCTTTTGCCTGCGCTGGCTTCCGCAGTGTTTCGCGAATGGAACGTCGTACTGGACTTCGGCATCGCCTTGATGAGCTCGTTAAGCATCGGGATGTCGATGGTCTTGATCGGACGAAACACGCGCTTAAACAAAGGGAAACTGATGTGGAAACATGGCTTTGTGGTCGCGTCGCTGTCATGGTTTGTTTTGATGTTTCTTTGTGCTATACCCTACATGCTGAGCGGTCACATGAACTCGCTTCTGGACGCCACGTTTGACGTCATGAGCGGATTTACCACCACCGGTGTCTTTCTGCTTCAAGATCTGGATCATGTCTCGGTCGGTTTGAATTTATGGCGTCATATGTTGACGTTTATCGGCGGACAGGGCATGGTCGTTCTTGCCTTGTCGTTTCTGGTCCGTGAAATGGCCGGGGCCTATAAGTTCTACGTCGGCGAAGGGAAAGACGTTGCCTTGGTTCCCAACGTCCGCGGAACCACTCAGATCATTTGGATCATCAGTATGGTCTACTTAACGATCGGCACATTTATCCTCTTCATCAACGGCATCCTGATCGGTCTCAATCCGACCAATGCCTTCTTGCATGGATTGTACATCTTCATGGCGGGTTGGAGTACCGGCGGGTTTGCCCCGAATCTTCAAAACATCATGTATTACCATAGCTTTAGTTATGAGGTCGTTTCAATTTTGTTCTTTGTGTTGGGTTCGATGAACTTCGGTCTCCATTATGCGATCATCAAAGGGAAGAAGATGGAGTTCTTGAAGAACATCGAAATGCAAAGCTTCATTCTCTCTTCATTTGTCGCGTCCGCCATCGCTTCGGTCGCCTTGGCGAAGTCCGGTCTTTACACGGATGCGATTTCATTGTTCCGTCGGGTCGTCTTCAATATCGTTTCCGCGAATACCACGACCGGGTTCGGTTCAGTCTTTGCCCGACAGTTCATTTTGGAATGGGGTCCCTTAGGTATGTTGGCGATCACAATCGTCATGTTGATCGGGGGCAGCGCCTGTTCGACCGCCGGCGGTTTCAAGGGATTACGTGTCGGGATCGTAGTGAAAGGTTTCTTCGCCGATATGCGTAAGTTACTAAGTTCCGAGCGACGTATCAAAGTCGAAAAGTATCATCATATCAAAGACATGATCCTCGACGATGCCATCGTGCGTTCGGCCGGGACCATCATCCTTCTCTATATCGTAATGTTTACCGGCGCGACCTTATTGGGTGCTTACTACGGATACCCGGTGGTTGACTCGATGTTTGAAGCGGCATCCATCAGCGGAAACGTCGGCCTGTCCGTCGGAATCACCGCGACCACCATGCCAAGCGCGATGAAAGTCTATTATATCGTCGCCATGTACATGGGTCGACTGGAATTTCTATCGGTATTCGCCTTGATCGGTGTCATGGCGCAAGGAGTGAAATCATGGTTCAAAAAATCATCGGTATAATTTTCCTGTTTGGTTTAATGATTCTTCCGGTCAATGCCGAGACTCGCAAAATCAACGATTTGGTCGAAAACGCGAAAGCCCTAGACTATCAAACCGTCACGATTCAAGCCGAAGCGATCGGTGAGATCTTAGAACGTGGCGAGTACGCTTGGATCAACGTCAATGACAAATCCAATGCGATCGGGGTGTTTGTGCCGATCGAAGAGGCAGAAAAAATCAAGTTTTTCGGCGATTACTTTCATGAAGGAGATACCTTGTTGATTACGGGAGTACTTTATAACGCATGCAAGGAACATGGCGGCGAGTTGGACATCCATGCGAAAACGATTACGGTCGTATCCGTCGGACAACGTCTCGACAAACCGATCAACTCCCAAAAAACCTTGATTTTCTTCGGCTTCGCTTTTCTGGCATCGATTCTCGGTGTATACTTTTACCAAGTCGCCAAGCCCAAACGCATCCGCGACGCATCCAACGAGGAGATCGATGAATGAAAATCGACGTAATGAGTCCCGAAGACTGGCCGTTTGTATCAAACATTTATACCCAATCGATCGAAAAAGGCGGGGCAAGCGTATTATCGCACTGTCCGACGTATCCCGAATGGGATGCGAAACATCACGCTGATTTACGCTTTGTGATGCGGGAAGAAGATAAAGTCATCGGTTGGTGTGCGCTTTCACCCTATTCCGACCGGTATGCGTACCGCGGCGTCGCCGAGGTGAGCGTTTATGTGGATGATGCTTATCAAGGCAAGGGTATCGGGAAAACATTACTGAATCACACGATCGCGCGAAGCGAAGAGAAGGGGATTTGGACCTTGTTCTCCAAAACCTTTTCATCCAACATCGCAAGTATCAAACTTCAAGAGAGCTGCGGATTTCGTGTCGTGGGGATCCATGAGAAATTGGGACATGATCGATGGGGCAAGTTTCAGGATATCACCATACTCGAGCGAAGAAGCAAGATTATCCAAATCGAAGAATGAAAAAGAAGGTCCATGTGAATGACCTTCTTTTGTTTCTATCTAACTATCGATTTGAATTGACACGTTGTGTCAAGGATTCATATCCGCTTCCATAATCGATCGCTTTGCGTTTACGGTCGGATGTACCCAAGCGGTATAGATTCTCCAATGCCGGACGATAGGTTCCATCCAACGTCGCCGAGGCGCGGTAATGACGCATCGCTAAGCTTTCTTCATGTTTCAGTTCAAACATGATGCCAATCAAATTATGGACTTGAGGCGCATTCATATCCAATGCGAATGCCAATTGAAGTTGTTCCTTCGCGCCTTGGAAATCCGCTGTTTTTAAATATTGGATCGCTCTCTCTACGAATTCTTGAAAACTTACTTGTGTTTCGCTCATACCAATCACCTTCCACAGGTATTATAGGAAAATGGGTATAAAGAATGTGTAAAAAAATCCAAGCGGATATAAAGAAGTTATCAAGATAGATCTTCGCAGAAACGATATCCGATCCCGATCTCGGTAACGATGTATTTCGGACGTGCCGGATCATCTTCGATCTTACGGCGAAGGTTCGCCATGGTGACGCGTAAGGTCTGTGTGTCGGACTCCAAGGCGACCGATCCCCACACTTCCTTAACGATAAAACGATAGGTCAATACTTTTCCTTGATGTTCGATCAACAACTGTAAGACTTGGTATTCCAAGGGAGTTAAGTGGACTTCATTCGCATTGACTAAGACCCGGTGTTTTTCGAAATCGACGGTCAGTCCTCGATAAACGAAAGTTGATACCACAATGTCTTTAAGTTGTTTATCCGCTTTACGATGGCGCAATGCGACACGTATACGTGCAAGCAGTTCCTGTGCGTTAAAGGGTTTGGTTAAGTAATCGTCGGCACCTTCATCCAACGCGGACACCTTGTCGCTTTCTTTCCCTCTCGCGCTTACGACTAGAACCGCCGCATCGCAGTGCGGCCGTATTTCGCGCATCAGGGTCAATCCATCCATGTCCGGTAAGCCAAGATCGAGCAGGATGACATCCGGTTGGTTGGATAACGCCAGCGTAATCCCACCGCTACCGTCCTCGGCTTCGATGACCGTGTAATGTTGGGCGGTCAGTAAAACCCGGATAAAACTGCGGATCGAACGATCATCTTCGATGATCAATATTTTTTCATTCATAGTTGATCTCCTTTGCGCATCGGCAACATGACTCTGAAAATCGAACCTTCGGGATCATTACTACGCATCGAGATTGTCCCTTCATGCGCTTCGACGATCGCTTTACAGATCGATAATCCCAATCCTAATCCTTTGCGACGGCTTAGATACCCTCCGTCACCGGTATAGAACCGTTCGAAGATCCGTTTTTGGTGTTCCAATGGAATTCCCAGCCCTTGGTCGCAAACCTCAAAGACCGCCATATCGTTTTCTTGAAATGCCCGCAGCGTGATCGCGCTATCGAAGGGCGAAAACTTGATCGCGTTATTCAACAAGTTTAATAATACTTTCTCCATTAAAGCGCCATCCATGCGTACCATCAATAACTCATCGGGCATTTCGAGAACCATGCGTTGTTTCGCCGATCCGATCACCCGTGAGACCACATCCCCGAAGAGATCTTCGATCGATTCTTCATGCAAGTTGAGTTGTAACTTGCCATCCTCGACACGCGTGAAACTTAAGATGTTCTCGACCGACTCGATCAACCATTCCGCATCATCACGGACGTTGACCATCAGTTCTTTTTTCACCGTGTCTTCCAAGTCGTCGAAATTCTCCAGAATCGTATCGGTCGAACCGATGATCGTCGCCAACGGAGTCCGTAAATCGTGCGAGATCGCGCCTAACAGACTATTGCGAAGGCGTTGTTCACGGATTTCAATCTGCGTCTGCGTCTGTCGACGCAATAAGGATTCTTTCTCGAGCGCGGATGAAATCTGATTGGCAACATTAAGTGTAAACTGCGCGCTTTCGTTACTGATAAGTTGATCGGTGATCAGCGTGAAACTACCTGACATCATCCCTTCGGAAGTCAACGGATGTGTGATGGTCGTCACTTCCGCAAGCGTCGGATCGATCCGTAACGCACTTGAGAATGTCAACGGTTCGGTGGGGTCGGACATGACGATCTTGATTTCACCCTGGAAATAATCCGCCAATAAGTCCGCGACTTTTCCTAAGGTCGTTTGGATACTGGTGGAGTGGATGAAGATCCGATTGATTTCATCAAGCAATCTCAGTCGGCTTTGACGCTGATTGGAAAGTTCGGTTTGCTGGATGAGTTTGGTCGCGATCGAGGAAATCAAGATCGACGCGGTAAACATGACGATAAACGTGATCAAGTAATCCGGATGTTCGATATAGAAGGTGAAAAAGGGACGGGTGAAGAAGAAGTTATACGAAAGAACGCTAAGCAGGGAAGCGACGATTCCGTACCATTTGTCATGCGTCGATGCGGCGACGATCATGACACCTAAAAGATAAGTGATCGTTAAGGTCGCATCTTGAAAGTCAAGTGTCTTAAAGAAAAGCGAAATGGCCGTCGCAATCGCCACGGTCCCTAACATAATCAAGATATCGCGAGTTCGCGTTTTTCGTTTCGTAATGTTGAAGTTCATAAGGTACCTTCGGTTCGATGATATTATATCACGATGTCGTCCTCGTCGAACCAAGAGTAAAAAAGACCGAAGTCGGTCTTTGTATTAAACTTTGTTTCGTTTCTTACGGACGACGTTGATCCAATCGACCGCATATGGGGAAGTACATCCTTTGGAGACTTTCCAATCTCGGTAAACACCCAAGCGTTCAGCGATCTCCAAGCAACGTTGCGTGAGGTCATCGTTATGGATCCCGATTTCGCTTAAACAACGGTTCATCGAAAACTGTGAGTAAACATCCGCATCGACCAAGGACTTCTCGATAATTTCAAGTAACGTTTCCAGTTCTTGTTTTTCGAGTTGTTTCTCGATCACCAAGAGTACCGCCATGTTCCATCCGGCTTGACGAAACTTCGGTGACGAATCTTCGATCCAATGTTTCATGCGTGCTTTGCGATCGGAAATCCTTTCAAAGGTTTGGAAGGACAGTTCGTCGATCAAGGTCTTGGAATCGGTCTGCGTTAGTAACCGGTGGATATCCTCTTCATCCAACAATGTAGGATCGAGTACCATGGTCGCTAAAACACGGGCTTCATAGATGTTGGTGTTCCATAGTTCTTGGCCTAAGGGATGTTGGATACCAAGATCACCCGCCAGTTTACGAAGCGGACCTAAGTTAATTCCGAGGATTTCCTCGCTGATATTTTGTTTAAGGTAGAATTTCTTTTTCTTCTCATCCGTCAACGTATTCAATTGACGCAGGACATCGGTTAGATTTGCTTGCATACACGCACCTCTTTTCTCGATTTTACCATGTTCACCGCTCCGCTTCATCGATAACACTTTATCGGAAGAACAATGGATCCATTCTATTCTTTGACTTCCACCCCCAACAGCCGTATTAGTGCCGAAGCTTGTTGGGAGTTGACGATAAGTCCTTCCAATCGGTTTTGACTGACTCGGATCGCATCGATTTTACACTCGGACAGATCAATGCCAAACATCGATGTATCACTGAAGTCGCTCGATGTGAAATCGACGTTATCGAGCGTTATCTTTTGGAATTCTACGGTAAAGAACGAACTTTGCGAGAAATCGCTACGCAATAAACGAACATCGGTCATGACCATGTCGGAAAACTCCCCGTAACTAAAAAGACTGTCCTCGATTTGGACATATTGCCATTTCGCCTTGGTGAACTGAACGCCGATCGCTTTACATCCGATGAATTTGACACGATGGAATCGACTTTCCGTCACGTTTGAACCGCTCAGGTCGCAATGATCGAAGATGCAATCGATGAACTGACATTTCGAGAAGTCACCGCTTAGTTTGGCGCGGTTGAAGAAACAACCGTTGAATTCGGCGATTTCGCTCGGGAGGATCACGGTATTGTCAAACTGCTGGTCGATGTATTTATGTTGATTGAAAACTAGGCTGGTATACACTTCCAATTCCGTCGCCATGATCGGAGTATACGGATCTTTTTTCTTCATGGTTTCCTCACCTACGATTTTCTCGAAATCCAACGCTTTTTTGAATGTTTGTTGAAATGGACCACTTCCATTATATAATGTTTATGTCAAACACGGGAGGTAAACGATGAGAGGCTTAGCGACACCCATAACATATTTACGCAGGGAAGTCTTCAAGTATGTCGCCAAGGCGGCCTATGAAGCATGGCCGGTGGAGAAAATCGAACAGATCCCTTACATGATGATCCAGGGAGATGTCCCCCAGTACCGCGAATCGGTAGAACGGGAACGGGCGATCGTACGGTCGCGTGTTCGATTGGCGATGAATATGGATCTTTCCGACTTGAGCGAAGACGGGTATACCCGGGATTTCGATCTTTCGACACTCGGGGCCCAACAAGTATCACGTGATCTTTTGAAAGTCATTCCCCATGCCTGCGAGGCATGCGAAGAGAAGAGTTATTTCGTAACCAACACCTGTCACGGCTGTTTAGCGCATCCGTGCATTTCGGTCTGTCCGGTCAACGCCACCAGCATGCAGAACGGACACTCGTTTATCGACCAAGAGAAATGCATCAAATGCGGAAAATGCTATGACGTTTGTCCGTACGGTTCGATCGCCAAAAACGAACGACCGTGCAATGCGGCTTGCGGCGTCAACGCGTTCACCAAAGACGAACTCGAACGTGCCGTCATCATTCCTGAAAAGTGCGTGGCTTGCGGGATGTGCATGGTTTCTTGTCCGTTTGGGGCGATCATGGATAAGAGTGAAATCTATCAAGTCATCTCCGCCATGCAACACAATGAAGAGGTTTCCGCCATCATCGCGCCGGCCTTTGTCGGTCAGTTCGGGGACAAGATTTCGGCCGACCAAGTCATCGAAGGCTTGTTGCAACTTGGGTTTACGGATGTCAAAGAAGTCGCGTACGGCGCGGATATCACCGCGGTCGAAGAAGCGGAGCATTTCCTTAAACACGTCCCGACCGATCAACCTTTCTTGGCAACCTCCTGTTGTCCGGCGTGGACGATCCTCGCCAACAACGAACTAAAGGAAATGGCCTATTGCGTTTCACCTTCTTCGTCACCGATGATCGAAACGGCACGTGCCATCAAGAAGAAACATCCCGACACAAAGATCGTATTCGTAGGACCTTGTTCCTCCAAGAAACTGGAAGCGACCTTCGGCGATGTCCACCAATACTGCGATTATGTGCTGACCTTCGAGGAAGTCAACGCGATGTTCTATGCGAAAGACATCGATCTGATTTCACTGGTTCCTTCACGCAAACTGGATGATGCGTCAGTCGATGGTCGCGGTTTCGCGGTGAGCGGAGGGGTGCTCAAAGCGGTCGAGAATGTCATCCATCGCTTGGATCCGGATGCCATGGTCACCACCGAACGTGCGGAGAATCTCGCCAACTGCCGCAAGATGCTTCTGTTAGCGAAAGCAGGCAAAAAGAACGGTTTCCTTTTAGAGGGAATGGCTTGTCCGGGCGGTTGTGTCGGCGGTGCCGGAACAATCGTCAACCAAAACAAAGGAACAGGGCATGTCCAGGCGTTCGCACGTCAGTCCTCAAAATCGACGGCATTGAAAACCTACGACGAATTTAAAAAACAATAGTACCAACAAACTTCCGAAAGGAAGTTTGTTTTACGCAAAACCACGAATTTGATATTGCATCCGACCTTACTTTCGTTTACGCTAAATCTAACATCGATGTAGGGAAACATCGACATTCGGGGGAGAATATGAAAAAGTTATCCGCGTTTTTGATTTTTATAGCGATCGTGCTTCTGGTTTTTGTTGGACTGAAGGTCCATGACTTTTTGGTCGGTTACTCAAGCATGACGGTTTATCTCAGCGAAAGTTTGCTTGAATCACAATACGGAATCAAATCCGGAGCCTTTGAAGAAGGTGAGTACTTGACGCTTTCATCCATCAAGGATAAATCAATCCTTTTTAATAAAGGCGAATCGCTGAAATTAGGTTCGATGATCTATAACGATTTCTATTTTGTCATGGAAGTCACGGAAGAGAACAAACCGATTACATTCAACATGGACATCAAACAGTTAGCTTTTGAGGAAATCGTGAGTGTTGATGAAACAAAGGTGCAAATCGTTTATGATTCGATCGTCGCAGTAACTGAAGAGCCGCTCACTTGTAAGATCAAGTTCTCGTTTACGCAAAATGGCTGGAATTATTTCGGGTATTTGGAACCGACATTCAACAGTCCGCTGTCACAACATTATCATTTCGGGACCGATCCGGACCCTGTCGACCATGAAATCGTACGATCGACGATCCTCGCATTGATACCGTAACGAAATCAAACTTTATTCATTTGAAAGGATCAACACGATGAACCTATTCTTTGCGGAAAGAAGACCGTATCCCGAGAATTTCGAAGATGAACTGAAGAAACTCGGATTGAATGTTTTTCTGGGATCCGAAAAGGAAGCTTTTGAACAACCCGAAATCATCGATTTGATGATCGGATCACGCTACTTCATGAAGCAAGACTGCGCATCCTTCTCAAACTTAAAGTTCCTCCAACTCAATAGTGCCGGCTATGACAAAATTCCGATCGAACAACTTAAAGCGATGGGCGTCACGATCTGTAACGCCCGGGGTGTCTATGGGGCGCCGATCGCGGAATGGGTCGTGCTGCAATGGCTGATGGCACTCAAACAGACTCGCGAAGTTTGGGTGAACCAGCAGGACAAACAATGGAAACATCGTAACGTCCGTGAAGCGCAAGGGGACAAGATTTTGATATTAGGAACCGGCGACATCGCTTCGGAAGTCGCGAAACGGATGAAGCCTTTCGGCGTAGAAATTACCGGTGTCAACTCGGATGGGCGAAAGATCGATGGATTTGACTTTACCTATCCGCTTAACAGACTTGATGAATACATTGCGGATTACGATTGCGTAATCATTACTCTACCATTGAACGAATCGACACGGAACTTAATCGACGAAGACATGCTTACACGGATGAAGCCGACGGCCGGAATCATCAATATCGGACGAGGTGGGATTATCGTTGAGGACGCCTTGGTCAACGCGCTCAATCAACAACAGATCGCCTACGCGGCATTGGATGTCTTTGCGATCGAACCTTTACCGATCGAAAGCAAACTTTGGGATGCTTTGCATTGCGTCGTTTCTCCGCATATCTCGTATAGCGGACAATTCACCAAAGAACGTCTGGCAAAACTGACATTGGAGAACCTTAAGAACTTTATTGAGGGAAAGGAGACCAAACACCGACTATGATCAAATCGAAAGAACAAATCGATGAATTCAAGCGGATGTTGGCGTATTACGACACGCCGTTTGCCTCCAACGATCAAGGAACCTTGATCACCATACTTAAAGAAACGCAAAAGATTTTCGGGTGTGTACCGGATGTAGAAATCGACGAGATTTCACGTGTCATGGCAACCACCCCGAAAGTCATTCGATCGATGATCCAACGCTTTCCAAGCCTGTTGGCCCAAACAGGAACACATACGATCCTGATGTGCAACGGCGAACGGTGCGCCAATCGGCAGTCCGTGGCCTTGATCCAAAGCGTTGAGAAATATCTGGGAATCCGTGTCGGCCAGCAAACACCGGATAAGAAGTTCGAACTCAAGACGCAACACTGCCTCCATCGATGCATGGAAGGACCCAACATGAATATCGACAATGATCCCTATGGAGAGCTGAACTTGGAGAAATTCAAGAACATTCTCGAAAAATACAAGTAAAGTAAAAAACTTTACTTTTTTTTAGAAAACTTGTTGACACGGAAACAAATCGTTGTATTATTGTATTAGGTACTTAATACAACAGTACAGAACGGAGGAATCATGGAGAATTTCCAAAACACCCAGCCGATTTACCTCCAGATCATCGCACGGATCAAACGTCAGATCGCAACGAAGGAACTTGTCGGCGGAACGCAGTTGGCAAGTGTCCGGGACTTAGCGATGAACTATCAGGTAAATCCCAACACCGTCCAACGCGCCTTAAGCGAATTGGAACGCGATGGATTGGTAAGAAGCGATCGCACCGTCGGACGCTTCGTCACCGATGACCAAGCCTTGATCGATGCCTTGCATCAGGAGTTGTTCCTAAAGGCGACAGAGAATTACGTATCGGAAGTGAATGCCTTGCATATCGCAGTTGAAAACGTTCTGCTAGCCATTGAGAAGCAGATGAAAAGGGGAGAAGACAATGATTGAAATCAAACATGTCAGTAAGAACTACGGGGCGACGACAGCCCTCAACGACGTAACGCTCAATCTGGAAACAGGAAAGATCGTCGGGTTGTTGGGTCCTAACGGATCCGGCAAGACCACGTTGATCAAAATCCTGAACGGATTGTTACGTGACTACAAAGGGGAAGTACGCATCGACGGGCATCCGGTGGATGTGCATACCAAGAGTTTGGTATCCTATCTGCCCGATCGCAACTATTTGCCAAGTTGGACCAATGCGGAAGGCGCGATCAAGATCTTCCGGGATCTCTATGAAGATTTCGACGAAGCGAAAATGAGAAGCATGTTGGCGAAGTTGGGGTTGGATCCCAAGCAAAGTCTGAAGACGATGTCCAAAGGGATGAAGGAAAAGTTCCAGTTGTCCTTGGTCATGAGCCGCAACGCGAAGATTTACATTCTGGATGAACCGATCGGGGGCGTCGATCCGGCAGCCCGCGAACTGATCCTCAACACGATCTTGGATAACTATGCCAGCGACTCACTCGTCATCTTATCCACCCACTTGATTGCGGATATCGAGCACATCTTCGATTCGGTAATCTTCCTGAAAGAAGGACAAGTCGTTCTGCACGACGATGTCGACACGATTCGCAGTGAAAAAGGCATGTCGATCGAGGCATGGTTCAAGGAGGTCTTCAGATGTTAATCAAAACGATCAAACACGATTTAGCCGCGACATATCGCGAATTCACATTCCTCTATCTCGCATTGGTTCTGATGGCGATCGTCGGTCCGTTTATCATCAGTTCGCGCAATGAGTTTCTGATCGCGATCTTGTTCTTCGGTTTTTTCGGAATGAGTGTCGCGACCTTGGTCGTCACCTTTCTTTCCATCATCAAGTTGTTTAGCCGTCGACTCTTCTCCGACGAAGGTTACTTGACCTTGACCTTACCGGTGAAAACCAGCGACACGGTCATTGCGAAAGTCATCACCGGGATGATCTGGTCCTTTGCGACGACCTTGGTCTTCATACTGAGCGCAACGCTCTTCAGCACCATCTTCTACCTTGTTTTGACTCAAATGCATGTGATCACTGCCGGCGTGGACGTCGCCGGTTTGATCGGCGAACTCGCTTCGACCGGATTGTTCGGTACGACCTTGGGTGCGCTGGCTTCGGGCTTGCCGCTGTGGTTGTTGGACTCCTTCTACAGTTTGATTCTGATTCTGTTTGTGATCACGGTCGTCAACACGAGCTTGATCCGCAAGAATCGCGTCGCATTGGGTATCTTCTTGTTCTTCGTCCTTAGCGTAACCTTCAACTCGATCTTCAGCTATTACCACTTGACGCCGATCTACTTCAACGATGTCAGAAGTTATTTCGTAAACATCATGTCCTTTGAAGAATTATTGTTCGGGCTCAAGCAGATCGCCTATTCGATCGATTGGGCGGACTATGCGATCGCGTTTGCGATGAAAGGCGTTGTCACCGTGCTGTTGTCTTACGGTACCTTCTGGTTGTTGGATCATAAGCTGGAACTTGAATAAACTACAAGATTTCGAAACGGCGCAAGCCGTTTTTTTTATGCCAAAGAAAATGCGCGTCTTACGGCGCGCATCACGGTTTAATGGTTATTCGTATTCGTTGTACTTAAGTTTCTTGCCACGCACTTTGTCTTTCGGATACTTGATCGCATTGGCGACCATCTTGCGCTTCAGTTCTTGCGACAAATCGAAATCATAAAGATCGCAGAAACGTAAAAGATGGAAAAGCACATCGGCGAGCTCGTCGCCGACCGCTTCGCGCTTGGAAGCGATCGTTTCTAAACTCTCGGAAGTATCCTGATAGCGAAACAATTCAAGCAACTCGGCCGACTCGCCGACCAAGCCGATGGCCAAGTCTTTGGGCGTATGGAATTGCGTCCAATCGCGTTCCTCGCAGAAATCGCGGATCATATTCGTAAGTTCATCAAGTTCGTTCATAGTCATCCCTTTTTCGTAGTTTAATCATATCACAAGGTATTGTCGTTTTACTGTCAATTAAGCGAGGGATTTGCTAAAATTGAAAAAAGAGGGAAGACCTATGGAGAAAATCTTGTTGGTATATTTCAGCGGCGGAGGGAATACGAAAGCCATGGCCGACGCGATATTCAAAGGACTCACCAAAAACCATGAAGTCAGCGTCGATCGTTTTCAAGTCGGGATGATCCGACCGGATCGAATCAAAGATTACGATAAGATTTTGATGGGTTGTCCGGCATCCGGAATCGAGTCGCTTGAACCCGAAGCGTTCGAACCTTTCTATGTCGCAAGCATCCCTTATTTAAAAAACAAACCCATCGCCTTGTTTGGATCGTATGGGTTAGGCATCGGACGATGGATGAAGAAATGGGAGAATCGGGTTAAACAGGACGGTGCCATTCTCTTTGAGGATGGATTTATTTGCTTACAGTCTCCGGAAGGAGAGATCATCGATGATCTGATCGAGTTCGGACATCGGTTTTCCAAATTTATACCATGAAAGTCACATTGATTCATCATAGCGGCGTATTGGTCGAACTTAACGATAAAGTACTGTTGTTCGACTATTGGAAAGGGGACTTCGACTTCCCCAAAGATAAACCACGCTATATCTTCATTTCGCACGGTCATCATGATCACTATAATCCGAAAGTTCTGGAAATGCATGGTACAGTTATCGCGGATCGCGGAATCAACGAACTCAAAAATAAACCGGTTACCTTGGTCGAATCCGGGGACACGATTCAATTAGAAGATCTAACGATCCATGTATATGGATCCACCGACGAGGGTGTTAGCTTTTTGATCGAGACCGAAGGAAAACGCATTTTCCATAGCGGCGATCTCAATGATTGGCATTGGAAAGACGAATCGACGCAGGAAGAAATCGATCAAGCGAAAGAGTTCTTCAAGACGGAACTTGATAAGATTCCGGTCGTACCGATCGATTTGGCGATGTTTCCGGTCGACCGTCGCATGGGAAGCGACTTCGATGACGGCGCACACGCATTTATAAAACGTTTTCATCCCCGCTATTTTCTGCCCATCCATTTCTCGTCCCATCCCGAAGGAGTCGAGATCTTCGTCAAGAATGCGGGAATTACGGATACGAAGATCCTCCGTGTCGATATTCAGCCAACCTACGAACTCTAAAAACGACCGTCATTGTTTGACGGTCGTTTCATGCGGATTGATGAGCCCGAAAATCAAATGGTCTTCCCACACTCCATAGATGTTGATGCTTTTTTGCGCCATGCCCTCTTGGACAAACCCGTTCTTCTTCAGAAGGGCGATCATCGCGAAATTGGTCGGCATCACCTCGGCACAGACGCGATGCAGTTGAAGATCGTTAAAGGCGTATTTGAGGATCCGTTTCAATACTTTGTCCCCATAACCGATATGTTGGAATCGATAATCAACCAATACCGAAACAAACGCGCTGCTATAGTTGGAACTTAAGACGCGATACAAAGCGGTTTTCGCGATCATCTTATGACCTTTGGTGACGACGGCGAAATTATATGCGTCTCCCCTCTCAAAGTTCAACAGACTCTCCAAGACATGGCGCTGATGCGTTTCCAATGTATAAAAATCCTTTTGTTTGGTCGGAAAGTTGCGCTCGATATGAAAACGATTCGCCCGGTCAAACTCCAATAATGTTGGCACTTTGATGGTATACAAAGGCACGAGCGTGCAATCGTCGATGTGTAGTTCCATGATCCCCCTCGATCCAGATTTCTGCACTTATTATAATAACTTTTCAAGCAAATTGTAATAGTTATTGTGAAAAATAAAGGATATTTATGCAGATGTACAAAAATGCTACCAGATGCATCTGCCAAACATGAGAAAAATGGAGTACAATTGAGATACGGACCAGAGGAGAAAAGCGTATGACCCTAATTCCGAAAGAAATTAACCGTATTTACATCACCGGACACAAGCATCCGGATTCCGATTCGATTTGTTCGGCAATCGCCTATGCACGCTTGAAACAAATCCAGGGAGCCGACGCGGTCGCGTGTCGCTTGGGTGAAATCAACCGTGAAACCAAATACATCCTCGACAAATTCGGCGTCGAGGAACCGATGATCCTGGATGACGCACGCATGACGTTGCAGGAGATCGAAATTGACAGTCCTTTAACGATTCTGCCGGAAACGACCATTTACGAAGCTTGGCAATTGATGAACGCGACCGGACGGCAAGCCTTGCTTGTTACCGATGCGGACATGCATTTGGTCGGCATGTTGACCAATTCCAATCTCTCCGCCGTCGCCATGGGGGATACCGCGCGTTCGATCGAACTCTTGCGTCAAACGCCGGTCGAATACATCGCCAAAACCATCAAGGGCGAACTGATCTTCAAACCGGAAAAAACGCGGCTGAACGGTAAAGTATCGATCGTCGCTGTCGCGGAAACCAAGCTGGAACGCTACGAGTTAAGCGACCGGATCGTCATCGTCGGTAACGACGAAGAAGCGATGCATCAAGCGATCGAAAAGAATGCCGCCTGTTTGGTCATCGTATGGTGCGATACCATCCCGCAATCCGTCATCGAACATGCGGCGCAAAAAGATTGCGCCATCATCAAATCCGGACACGGGACCTTGAATACCTCGCGTTATATCTATTACTCCTCGCCGGTACGTCTTTCGATGAGTACAAGCGTTATCACCTTTAATAAAGGCGAATACGTGGACGATGTCTCCAATAAAATCATCAAGTCACGTTTTCGGACCTATCCGGTCGTCGATGATAAGCATCGTGCCGTCGGGTTGGTCTCGCGTTTCCACTTACTCAACGCAAAACGCAAGAAGATCATTTTGGTCGACCATAATGAAGTTTCGCAGTCGGTCGAAGGAATTCTGGAAGCCGATTTGATCGAAATCATCGACCATCATCGAATCGGAGATATCCAAACCAATAAACCGATTACGTTCCGTAATCAACTGGTCGGAAGTTCGTCCACGATCATCGCGAATCTCTACGAAGAAGCCCGCTTGATCCCCGAACCGCACATCGCGGGTCTGTTGGTTTCGGCCATCGTATCGGATACCTTGAACTTCAAGTCGCCGACCACCACGCCGACCGATTTCTATGTCGCCCAACATTTGGCGCAGATCGCGCAACTTACGATCTCCGAACTTGCCAAGGAAATCTTCACCAACGGCGCGGCCATGGGTGAGAAGACCATGGATCAAATCATCGAACATGACATCAAAGAGTTTAACATCAACGGCAGTAAAGTGATGGTCGGACAGATGAGCTTGTACGACATCGTGCAATTGGAACCGTTGAAGGAAGACCTTGTGAAAGCGATGAGCGACTATGCGGACCGCAAGAAACTCAACTTACTCTTGATGGTCTTTACCTCCCTCCAGCAAAACGGTTCGGCCATGTTATATGCCGGAAAAGACAGTTATATCGCCGAAGAGGCCTATCCGGGCATCGATAACGTTAACTTGCATATTTTCGAAGATGTCGTCTCGCGTAAGAAACAGATCATTCCGCGTCTATCCGCGGTGATCCAAGGAAATAAAATGTAGGGGGTATAACCATGAAACCACTCGGACTGGCGGTTATCGGAACCAGTTGGATCACCGGATCCTTCATCCAAGCCGCACGACTAAGCCAAGAATACGAAGTTCGCGCTGTTTATTCGCGCACCCTTGAGAAGGGAAAACCGTTTGCGGATGCGAATCAGATCCCGACGATCTACACGAGTATCGAGGAAATACTGAAGGATGATTCCATCGATGTCGTCTATATCGCATCGCCCAACGATATGCACTATCCGCAGGCGAAACAATGCATGTTGGCAGGGAAAGATGTCATCGGGGAAAAACCCTTGGTCTCCACGCGTCGTGAAATGGAAGACTTGATCCAAACGATGGAAACCACCGGCATGATCGTGGTCGAAGCGATCACGTCGCGCCATATGCCTAATCTCGAAATCATCCGGAAGAATCTGGATCGCGTCGGTGGTTTACGGATCATCCGTAGCGACATGAGCCAATATTCCAGTCGGTATAACGCTTTGCTTGAAGGAAAAGTCGCCAACGTCTTCGATCCGGCACATTCCGGCGGAGCCTTGTATGATATCGGGATTTATCCGGTTTCATTGGTCTTGGATCTGCTCGGAAAACCCGAAAAAATTCATTATACCGCGAACTTACATACCAACGGCGTCGATCTTTCTGGTTTGTTTGTGATGGAATATCCGCAGACGAAAGCGGTGTGTTCGTTAACCAAAGATTCTTACGGTCCCAATGCGACGATCTTCGAAGGAGAAAAAGGATACATTCTCATGGACGGGGCACCGAGCCGTATCGGTTCGGTCACCTTGGTGATGGGCGGAACACGTGAAGAACTAAGTGTCGATCAAGTGGAAGAAACCATGTACTATGAGGCGAAAGATTTTGCGGAACTCTTACGCACTCGAAATAAGGAAGAATTGCTTCATTTGTCCCAACATTCGCTAAACCTTGCGGAAATCATGGAAGAGGGTCGTAAACAGGCAAATGTAATCTTCGAGGCGGACAAACGTTAAAGTTTAATCGATAAAATAAGTAAAAAGCGCGACTCGGGAAATTCGAGACGCGCTTTTATGTTGAAGCAGAGAAACGTTGTTATTGGACCGTATGGACGTAACTTTCGGTTTTCGAAGGGACATCTTCGCTAAACGTCTTATACAACGGATGTTTCATCCAACGATGCATGCTATCCGTCGTTTTGAATGACAAATATTGGAAGAACGGTAAGAATGCGATCGGACTCAACAACGGATGGACATGACCTTCATACGAGAGAACATTCGGACCGACAATGTCGGGATTGTTTGATATCAAGAAAGCCCGATCGGTAATCTTAAGAACGGAAGTAAAGGTATCCAAAATCCGCTTACTGGTGGAATCGACCGGATCAATGAAGAACAACGGATAATTGGGAGTCAATTGAAGGGTGTAGCCATGGAGGAACTCTTCGCATTCGATGGCCAAGCACGGGATTTGAATCGTTTCGCTCATCTTTAATGCAGCTTCAAGCGCTGTTCCGTAATTGCTACCGGCACCCATGATGAATGCATGGGGCATCGCCGTAAAGGTTTTCACATGCTTATCCCAGAATACGATGCTATTTTTCATGACGCTACGATTCACTTGACAGGCGTTTTCAAGACGGTTGAACCACACTTCCTTTTCTTCTTGATTCAATCGACCTAAAATCGTGGCACTTTCGAAAGCGAACAGAGCGAGAAAACCGATCAAGGTAATCACACCTTTGGTGACATAACCGATCGTTTCGATGCCCAGACCATAATCGACCAACAAATCCGCTTCTGTTTTGAAGTCGCTCTCGGGACAACCGGTGACTCCGATCGCGAAGCGATTTTTACTACGCAAGAAGCGAAGCGCTTCGATCGAGTTGGTACTGCAACCGCTTTGCGAAATCACGAATGCGAAATCCAGGTCAGTAAGCGAATGTTCATAATGGCAGAAATGATGCGGGGTCAAGACCCTGACATCGACGTTTAGGATGTTCAATAATAGGGGACGTGCGCTCATCGCGGCGTTGTACGAGGATCCGCTTGCGATAATCCAAAGCGAGCGATAGGGTTTTTTAACGAATTCATCGACCAAAGTACGCGTCAACTTTGAACTTCGTCGGATATTCTCGTTAAGTGCATCGGGTGCTTCGAGAATGTAGTGCAACATCATCGTCATGTCTAGTTCCATTGGTTCCTCCATATGTAATAATATAAGAATATAATATCATGAAAAGTTATGGTCAGGAAGTGAAAATTGTCGAAAATGATAATATGTAATAACATATTGACAACGAGTTAGATTCTTCTATAATGAGATTAAAAGAGGAGGACGACAATGTCTGAACCGAACATATTATTGACACGAATCGATAACCGACTTGTTCATGGACAAGTTGGTGTATCATGGGTCGGTTTCGTACACCCCAACTTAATCGTGGTTGCGGATGACGAGGCGGCGGCGGATCCTGTGCAACAAGCATTGATGCAGATGACGGCCGAAGCGGTCGGCGTCGGGATTCGCTTCTTCACTTTGCAGAAGACAATCGATGTCATTCACAAGGCAAGCCCGACACAACAAATTTTCATCGTAGTTCGTACGCCGAAATCGGCACGTATCCTCGTTGAGAACGGCGTACCGATCAAAAAGTTGAATATCGGAAATATGCATTTCACTGCCGGGAAACGGCAGAGCAACGAGTCGCATGTCTATGTGGATGATGAAGATCTAAATGATCTTAGAGCGGTTCGCGATCGCGGGGTCGATGTTTTCATCCAGATTGCTCCGGGAGATAAGAAGTACGATTTTGAAGTGAAGTAAAGAAGTAAAATCGGTATTGACTGCAAGTCCTTTTTAAGTGCGCCTTGCAGACGATATAGCTGAAATTCAGCAGAAAGGGGAATGTATGCAGATTACTTTAGTTCAAGGGCTTTTACTGGCATTGATGGCGTTTGTCGCCGCGGTTGACCAATGCTGGGAAGTCTTCTTCTGGTTCCGTCCGATCGTTGTCGCGTTTTTCGCAGGGGTGATCCTCGGTGATGTACAACTCGGATTGGCAGCCGGTGCCGTCGCCGAATTAGCTTATCTTGGATTATTGACTGTTGGGGGAACGGTTCCGCCGGATCCGTTGATCGCAGGGGTCATGACGACCGTTATCGCCTATACGACCGGACAAAGCGCCGAAACCGCGATTGGTTTGGCCTTGCCGTTTGCGTTATTAGCGCAATGGGTCGGCATCATTTTCAATTCTTCGTATTCAGGATTGATGGGTCCGTTGGATGAAGCGGCGAAAAACGCCGATGTCAAAAAGTTCAAAACCATCGTCTTTGGCGCCGTTATCTTCAAATCGTTGGTTGTCGCGCTGATCGTCTTCTTGTCGGCCTACGCCATGCAAGCGCCGATTTCCGAGTTTGTTAACTCGTTCCCGAGATTCTTGATCCATGGATTCGAAATCGCGGGCGGCTTGTTACCGGCAGTCGGGATCGCGTTGTTGTTGACGATCATGTTGAAAGCCGAAAACTCACCGTATTTGTTCTTAGGATTCTTGATGGCTTCGTTCCTTGCGATGCGTAACATCCTTCCGGTTGCGATCGCCGGTATCGCGATCGCCATGATCGGATATTACAAAGACAAGAAGCAACATGTGAATTTAGCACAAGGAGGGACGCAAGATGACGGTATCTAGAAATAAGCTGACGAAAAAAGATATCGATAAAATGGGTGTATACTCGTTTATCGAACAATCCGCATTCAACTTTGAACGGATGCAAGCGGCTGGGTTTACCTTGTCGATGGTTCCGAGTTTCCAAAAAATCTACGGGAACCAGAAAGAAGAAATCGCAGCGGCGATGGTCAATAATATGGACTTCATCAACACCGAACCGCATATGGCGACCTTCTTGATGGGATTGATCCTATCCCTTGAAGAATCCGGTGAAGACCGCAGTCTGATCAAAAACCTCAAAACCGGGTTATTCGGTCCGTTGGCGGGCTTGGGCGATGCGATCTTCTGGTTTACCCTGCTTCCGATTTCCGCCGCGATCAGTACCTCCCTCAGCAAACAAGGCTCGATTCTCGGACCGTTGCTGTACATCGCGATTTGGATGGTCAGCGCATTCTCCCGCATTTGGTTTGCTCGTGCCGGCTATAGCTTAGGTGTCGGCGCCGTTAGTAAACTGCGTGAAAACGCCAACGCCATTACCAAAGGCGCAGGCATCTTGGGCGTCATGGTCGTCGGTGGTTTGATCCCTTCATACATTTCGCTAAAATTCCCCGCAGAGCTGAAGTTGTGGGATGTCGTTTCCGTTCAAGGGATCTTCGATTCGATTTTACCGAATCTTCTCCCGCTCGGATTTGTCTTCTTGCTCTACTACTTATTCAAGAAAAAACAGATGAATGTCGTTTATCTGATTGTCATCATCATCTTGGCTTCGGTTGCGGTATCGTATCTCGGTATTATGTAAAACGTTGGATATGGACAACAACCGTTGTCCATATCTTTCTTTAAGGAGGGAAAATGATTAAATTCGACGAAAACGAAATCCTCGCGAACTTCGCGAAGATCTATCAAAAAAGGCAACAAATCGAAGCGATCGCAGATCGGATCGCAAGTAAAAATAAAGTCATGTTCGTTTCGAGCGGAGGATCGATGTCCATGTTGGACCCCTTTGCGAACATCGTAAAGAAATACAGTCGCATTCCGTGCGAACGGATGCTGGCGGCTGAACTTGTGGTATGCGATTCCACGTTTCTTGACGAAGATACGATCGTACTTATGACATCCAAATCCGGAGATACGGCCGATACCGTTGCTGCCGCACGTTTGATACGGGAAAAAGGATCTGAGATCATCTCGGTCATTGGAAAGGCAGACAGCGAACTTGAAAAGTTAAGTCATGAATGTGTCGTCTATCAAGACGGACGTCCCCAAGAGCTAATCTTCTTACTATTGATTCTGCGCTACCTCCACCAAAAACAGTGCTTTGCGGATTATGTTGAATTCGCCGATCAACTTTCGAATCTCGGAAACGTATTGGTTCAAGTCCGCAAGGATTTCGATGATGAAGCTCGACGTTATTCGGAAAAAAACGCAAATGAACCCTACAATATCTTCGTATCTTCCGGACTGCTTTGGCCGACCGCGTATTCCTTTTCGATGTGCGTCTTGGAAGAATCGTTGTGGTTACCGACGAAATCCGTTTCCTCGTCGGAATTCTTCCACGGAACCCTAGAATTGATCGAAGAAGGATCCTGCGTGACGATTCTTTTATCATCCGGTCCGACCCGTCTCTTAGATCAGCGTGTCGCGGATTTCTGCCGCAAGCACACGTCCAACACGAATGTGTTCGATGCCCGAATCGCCGATTTGAGTGGATTTAGCGAAGCATACAGAGAACTGTTGGATCCGATGATCTTGGCGGCTATGTTGCAACGGGTGAGCCGCAACCTCGAAGACATCAAGAAACACCCCTTGGAAACACGTCGCTATTACCGGACGGTGAATTATTGAAATGCGAAATCCCCGTTTCTATTCCATCGGCGATAACGTCGTTGACAGATATCTCGATAAAAACATACAATATCCCGGTGGAAACGCGTTGAATGTCGCTGCCCTTGCGAAACAATACGGATGCGAGGTCCAGTATGCCGGGAAGATCGGTGATGATCCGGAGGGACAATGGATCCGTTATGCGTTAACGCAGTGCGGTGTCGGGTTGGATCATGCGATCTTTCCATCCGGTAGCACTACGAAAAGATGCGATGTTATCCACCAAAACGGCGAAAGGATGTTTGTCGGAGTCGATTATGGTGACCATTGGCCAGGACCGATGCGGATCGATGATCGCTTACGCGATGCATTGAAAAAAGCCGATCTGATCCATCTCTCATGCAATGCGAAAATGGAAAACGAGCTCAGTTTTTTAAGAAATAGGAAAGCGTTTGTCAGTTATGATTTCTCGGCGGCTGAAAAGTATCGTAGCGCTGCCTATCTTGAAAATATCGCATCGAACATCGACTTGGCGATTTTCTCCGAACCGGACTATGATTCTGATCGATCGAAGCATTTGGTCGCGATTACCCAAACTTTCAAGATCGGACATTGTCTGATCACCTTTGGAAAAAGCGGTCAATTATACCATCATCCCTGCGGAATCGAAGTCTATAACGAAGGCAAAAACATTGATGTCATCGATACGATGGGAGCCGGGGATGCGTATATCGCTGCCTTTCTTATCGAGGGGTACAGACAAGGTTTGTTTACACTGCCTACGACGGATCGCGAAACCATTACGGATGTCATGCGTAAAGCGACCGATTTCGCGACCGCAAACTGCCTTGCGGAAGGATCGTTTGGATTTGGATTACCATTATCGAAGGAGAAACAACATGTTGAATAAACCTCTGAATGATTACATCGACCACACGATACTAAAGCCCTTTGCCTCAACCTCGGATATATTGTCGATTGCCAAAGAATGTCGCGAGTATCAACTTTTTATGATCGCGATCAACTCTTATCCCGTAAAGTTCGTTAAGGAATATCTCAAGGATACACAGGTCCATGTAGGAGCGGCGATTGGATTTCCGCTTGGACAAACTACGATTCAAGCCAAAGTATTTGAATCAAATGACGCGATTGAAAACGGATGTGACGAAATCGACTACGTCATCAACATTTCCGCGTTAAAAGACGGAAATCTCGCCTACATCGAAGACGAGATGCGTCAAATCGTCGAATTATGCAAAAAGAATGGAATCTTATCCAAAGTTATCTTGGAAACTTGTTACTTGACAGATGAAGAAATCGTAAACGTGTGCAAGATCGCACGCGAAGTAAAACCGAACTACGTCAAGACCTCGACCGGATTCGGAACGGCAGGCGCGACCGTACATCATGTCGCCCTCATGAAAGAAACCGTGGGCGATGAAGTATCCGTCAAAGCAGCCGGCGGTATCCGCGACCTTGACACGTGTTTGGCGATGATCGAAGCCGGTGCGGAGCGCATCGGGACCAGTAACGGTCCGAAAATCATGGAGGAGTACTATCAACGTTATGGCCGCAATTCTCTTTGATATGGACGGTGTCCTGATCGATAGTGAAATCGTTTATCTTGGGTTTATTCGCGACTTCCTGCTTTCCAAAAACGTCACATGCGAATTGACACAACTCTATCCGATCGTGGGATCGACACTGGAAAAAACCTACGAACTGATCGCTTCGCACTTACCCCAACCCAATGAAATAAGGTGGGTCGCACAAGAGTACGAACGGTTCGTTGAAACACGTGCACTCGATTATTCGCAAATTATGTTTCCCGGGGTCATCGAAGTGTTGGATCATGTCCGTGCCAAAGGTTATAAAATGGGATTGGCTTCCTCGTCGGGCATGGAAAACATCCGACATGTACTTGATGTCTGCGGACTGAATGATTACTTTGATGTCGTGGTGAGCGGGGATCAATTCCACCAAAGCAAACCCCATCCGGAAATCTATCAATTCACCGCAAACCAACTGAATGTTTCACCGCATGAATGTCTTGTCATCGAAGATTCCGTCTATGGGATCCAAGCCGCGAAAAGCGCCGGTATGAAAGTGATCGCCATCCGCGATCTGCGATTTAGTACGGATACGTCGCTGGCGGATCATGTGGTCGATTCTCTGCCTGAAGTCCTACCCTTCATCTCCTAAAAAAAGCGTCTACCCGTGGGTAGACGCTTTAATTTCGGTAGACGTAGATGTCGAATCGATTCCGTTCACCGGGATATGTCGCATAAGATAACTCGATGATGCGACCTTCGTAATCGACGCTGATGGTTTGAACGTAATGGGCTGCTGTCTTGCGACGAACTTCCAACAAGTTGGCGGTATTGTCATCGACGATGATCGCATCGACCAACCGATGCGCTTCAAACACCGGAATCCCATACTCCGTATCAAACATATCATACAACGAGCGATCTTTGAAATCCGCATTCTCCAACCCCGGAAAGAGATCCAAGGGAATGTAGGAGTCGACGAGAACCATCGGCGTGTTATTGCCTTTGCGTAAACGACTGAGATGAAGGACCGGCCGATCCGGCGTAAGCTCGAGCAGATCGCTGATGCTTTTTTGATAAGGCATGATCTCACAGGTCAACACATCCGTACTGGGAGTCAATCCACGGGAAATCATATCCAGATTGAAGTTCGAGAGTTCTTTGAAGAAACAGCTTTTCGTCTCGGCTTCTTTTACGAACGTTCCCCGACCTTTTTGACGTATGATATACCCTTCGTTGATCAGTTCCTTGTAGGCTTGACGTACGACCGGACGAGAGATCCCGAACAATTCGCAAAGCTCGGCTTCGGTCGGCAGTTTGTCGTGAGGAAGCAACTGTTCGCTGTGGATCGCGGCCAAGATCCCTTCTTTGATCTGAATGAACAGGGGAACCGCGCTACGCTTATTGATGGTTAAGTAGTTCATCTTCGTTCACCCGAGGTTTGGTTGTTTCTTACCAAAACGTCAAACTTATTCCTTCCGCCGGGGAAGTAGGCAAGCGAGTATTCGACCGCTTCGCCGGATTTATCATATGATAGCGTCGTGACACAATGTACGGCGGATTTCTTCTCGACTTCCAACAAGATCGCATTCGCATCGCTGACCACTTGGGCATTATAAGTGTTAAAGGCTTTCACGATTTCGGTATGATACTGATCTTCCAAGACTTGATAAAGCGAATTGGTTTCGAAATCGATCTTCTCCAATCCGGGAAAACGATCGGCGGAAATGAAGGTGTCTTCCATATAGACCGGAATATCGTCCGCATAACGCAACCGCTTGTAATGGATGCATGATTCACCCTCGGCGATGTTGAGTAAAGGGAAAGCCACATCATGATGCGTGATGATCTCCAACTGAAGGACTTTCGTCGTCGGCTTCATGTTGAGCTTCTGCATTTCTTGTGTGAAGTTCGACATTTCATTGAGAAAATTCCGACGTTCATAACGCTTGTTGACAAAGGTTCCCTTGCCTTTAAAACGCAAAATTTTGCCACGCGCAATCAAATCGGAATACGCTTGCCGAACGACCGGACGCGAAACGTTGAATGTTTCGCATATTTCATCCTCAGTTGGTAATTTTGTTTTGTCCTTTAGTAATCCGGAGTCGATCGCCGCTTCGATGGAGTCTCGAATTTGCACATAAAGTGGAATAGGCAGAAGCTTATTAAGTCGAATGAAGTTCATAACTCCTCCGTTTTCCTAACAACATTTGGTTGCATTTATTATAATGCATCGAAGGAACATACACAATGAGTTGAGACCTGATCAACGATGAATCACCTACAAAGTGACCGTATTTTTGCTTACGCCGACCGGTTCGTCCGGATTGTATCCCCGCGCGATCGACAATAAGCATGAAAACATTTGAGAGAACACGGCGCCAGCAAAAACCGCCGGTAAGCCGACGACATGATTCGGCAACAATACGCTTTGATCCCCGAGTTCACAAATCGCAGGATCGCCCGAGACTACGATACAGTTCACATGTTGTTTCTTCAACGTTTTCAATAAATCGATCGGGCAATAATCCGTTTGCGGATCCGCGATGAAGAAAATCGCCGGCACGAAACGTTGCGAGGTTGCGATCGGACCGTGCCGATAGTCGCTGGAAGCATACGCCCGTGCATCGAAATAACTGGTTTCTTGGATTTTGAGTTCTGTCTCAAGCGTCAACGCATGCAATAAGCCACGACCAAACAACAGAACTTTATCGCAATTGCGTACGTAAGGAACGAGCGTTTCGACTTGCGGAACCAACGCTAACGCATCCTTGACGATATCGGACAGTTGATCCATTTGCGCAAGCAATTTGGGATCTTGGGAAATCTCGGCCACAAAGCAACTTAACAGCGTGATTTGCGTCATATAAGATTTTGCGGCAGTAACGCTGGTCTCGGGACCGCATTCATTATTGAGATGGTAATCGCCGACCGTCGTCATCAACGATCCACGGACATTGGTGATGGATACGGTCAAGGCACCTTGATGTTTGGCATACTTCATCACTTCGTAAACATCCCTGGCGCCGCCGGATTGCGAAACTCCAATCACTAAACTGTCGGAATAATCGACCTTCCCGGAGTAAGCGGTAATCACCGAGGGAGTGCAGATCGTCGCGATCATATCGGTATGGATCTCAAAAAGATAACGCGCCAAAATGTTCGCGTGATCGCTGGAGCCGCGACCAATTAAAACAACGTTTTTAAGTTTACGTTCACGTACTTTCGCCGCGATTTCCGCGATGATCGGACGATTGATCGCCAAACTGTGTTGAATCGCGGTGGGTTGTTCAAAAATCTCTTTCCAAAGTTTGGAATTTAATGTCGAAGTAGTCATGTTCCTCCTTGATGGCGACTTGCCAAAGCGTTATGTTATTCCAGGACATGGGTATGTCGATGGACGATAACCGAATTCAAATGTAAATATGTTATTACAAATATTGTAGGATTAAGGATTGGACGTTATAATGTTGAAAAGGAGGTGTGAAATGAACTGGGAAACCATCATGTATTCGAGTGCGATTACGCTTGTCATCGTCTTCGTCTTATATTACACGTATGTATCCAAAAGCAAATCCTCGATGCGCAATGCGCGCGAAGTTTGGAACGAGGTGCAATCCAACATCGAAATCGGAAAAGAGGTCCTTGCGAGCGGAATTGCCGGGAAAGTAAAATCCTTGGACGAAAACTATGCGTATTTGGAGATCGCCGAGGGCGTCGTCGTTAAAGTGGCGAAATATGCGATCACGAAAGTGTTCTAATCTAAATATGATTATATAATAATGTTATGACAAATAAAAGGGGATATGAAAAATGATCGGAATGATTCTATGCGGACACGGAAAGTTCGCAAGCGGGATGTACGAAGCAGTACAACTGATCGGTGGGTCGCAGGAAGGTCTTGTTGCCATTGACTTTACATCCGAATGCAGCGAACACGACTTACAAGTCAAACTTACCGAAGGACTTCAACAGTTAAAGGATTACGAAAACATCGTCATTTGTACGGATCTGTTGGGTGGAAGTCCGTTCAAGAATGCTGTGACACTCACATTGGGACAAGAAGATAAACGCGTGATCTACGGCTCGAATCTTTCGCTGATTCTGGAAATGGCGATCACACGCAACAATGTCGAGAATTTTGCGGATTGGGTCAACCAATGCGTGGAAGCCAGTCGCGAAAGTCTGGGTGTATTTACGATGCCGGTCCTCAATACGAACGACGTAAGTCCGGAAGATGGCATCTAACTTCATGTTTGTTGAGAAACGGTGAGAAAACACCGTTTTTTAACATAAAGATAACAATATCGTGAATCAAGCGACTTTCAATTTTCCCGCGTTCTTTCTATAATGGGTATACAAGGCAGGTGGACGTATGCAACTCATTTTATCGAAAGACGCCCGTACAACCAGCGCGACGGCAGCGCGACTCATTCTAACTCAAATCAAACAGAAACCGGATTCATTGATCGCTCTACCTTCCGGTCCCACACCGGTCGAAATGTTCGAACAGTTAGTGACATCCTACCAAAAAGGCGAAGCGGATTTCTCGCAAGCGCGTTTTATCGGAGTCGACGAATATCTCGGACTGGGGAAAGATCATCCCGACAGTGTCGCACAAAGTCTGTACACGCGTTTTTTCATACCGTGTAACATCCAAGAGAAACAGATCCGATTGATCGACGGTGCGCAAGATCCCCAGATCGAATGCGAATCGTTTGGCGCATGGATCAGCGAAGCCGGAGGGATCGATTTGATCGTCACGGGCATCGGTCTCAACGGACATTTGGCGTACAACGAACCGGCGGAGAGTCTATATCCGCACGTACATGTCAACGGATTGGGTGAAAATACGCGACTCAGCTTATTGAAGGACTTCAGCGATCAAACCGAAGTCCCATCCCGTATCATTACGTTGGGAATGGCGGACTTCCTACATGCGAAGAAACTGGCGGTCGTTGCGACCGGTCCGAATAAATCATCCGTCGTCCGCCGTTTGGTCGAAGCGAAAACCTTCTCGACCTTCTTCCCGGCTTCGATCCTCATGCTTCACAATAATGCGATCTTGGTAGTCGATGAAGTTGCGGGGAAAGAACTGAAACCGGAAGTGATTGCTTCCTCGCTTGAAACGAATTTTTAACTCCATAACTAAACGAAACCCCATCGAACATCGTTCCATGGGGTTTTTATTCGGAACAAACAATACTCGTCATGCTTATTGTTTACGATAAATGAGATGAGATTCAGTTAGGCTTACGTTTGATTCGACGTCAATGAAACTGAAGTCCCCGACATTTCCGCTAAAAGCACCGAAATAGGACTCTTGAATCCTAATTTCATGCGACCTCAACATTTCTTCGATCGTACGGGTGTTGTTTCGGGTGCGCTGCCAATCGGTAAATTCCCAGTTCAAATCAAGATGTAAGCTACCTTCATACGTTTCGAGGACAGTGACATCTTGACCGACGGATTCCATCAAGGTAATCGTTCCGAAAGCATCCCCATGCAAGGTGCTTGTCAAATCTCTCAGAGTCGGTTTGGTTAGGATCGATTCATTGAAATCTCCTTCAAACATGAAGCAAGACAGGTCCATATTGTCGGGATTTATAAAGCAATGCAGGTAGATGAATTCGATATTCGGATCATCAGACATCGGTTGCGAAAGCGTCATGAGATGCAAGGCAGGAAATGACGTGTCCGTCGCCGGGTCTTCCCAGATAGCGAAGCTGTCGTAACCCGTCGATTTCTCTTGGAAGATTTCTTTCACCATCGCAAGCATCGGTTGCTCCTCGATGATCTGTTGTTTGTATCGGTACGTACCGACCCGCGCACTATCCGCAATCGCGGCGATTTCGCCGTTGATCATTCCGCTTACCGCATAATGGTCATAATCCTCAACGGTTTTGTTGACCAACTTTCCGAGCATGGAAGAAGTAATGTGCTCGTTGACTTTATGCTTGTACGGATAAAGGTATTCCCAATCCAAATGTAAGGTTAGTTCACCTTCGTAACCATCCCAATACGTTTGGCTTTCGTCTTCGAAATCAATGTGATTGATCATGTAATATCCCGGTTCATTCAAATCAAGCGTGAAATTGGAACCTGTTTTGTATCCTAGCTGATTTAAATCGATCACCGTGTCAAATGTCCTGGACTCCCAGATCGTGTCGCTATTGTAGTCCTCGGAATAGGTTAGAAGCACTTGATTATCGGCTAGGCCGCCATAAATTTGGATCGACGTGGTGATCCGGGCGTCATCTGTACTATGATCCCACGTCGCAACGGCTTCAAATCCCTGATACCGATCAAATCGCGGCGTATCCTCTTTGGCAAAGACCGGCGAAGCGATCGCGAACAGGATCGCAATCGAAAGAACGAGTCGCATGAATGATTTCATTCGAATTCTCCTTTTGACAATCGAATTGTCAACGCGGAAAGATAACCCGCAGTGTGCGGATTATGTACGTCGATCGGATCGTTATTGATGGTTCGAAGGCGCATCTCCTCCGATTCCTACTTCCTTTGACTTCATTATAGCACGATTTAGGATAGGTGAGTTGAAAAGTGGATGAAATCACAAAGTACAAAAAAAGACGGAAATCCGTCTTTTTCGATTGTTTTACGATGTGATTATTCGCGAATGTCGATGACCAACACCAACTCCGGATGTTCGCCGTTCTCGCCTTTTTTCAACACCATGATCTTACCGACGCGACCTTCTTCCAAATGACGTTTCATCTTTTCGGTCGCCGACTTCGGTAAGTAACCAAGGATATGATGATGCGGATCGATGATCGCGACCAACTTCTCCTCCGCGATGTACGCCAACTCAAGTTTATCGCTCGGATTCAAATGTTCGATCAACGTCGGACGGTAAGTCTCATCCGCATTGAACTCATCGGTCCGGATCGCGCGTAATGTCCAACCTTTGGATCGACCGAGCTGAAAACCGTGTTTGGACGTTCGGTTCGCATTGCGGTTTTGGGGATGACGGGAGAGAAAGAAATAGAAGAACATGGCGGAAGAGAACAAAGCGATAAACGCTAGGAAATAAAATAGATCATTCATGAGAGACCTCTTTCTTGAGTCGGATAAAATAATCAGGTAAACCGATGTCGATGTTGAGGGGGGCATAGAACTCGATCCCCTCGTGATGTAATTGATCGACGCGCTCTTTCAAGTGTTTATTGAGCGGAAACAACAACGCTTCGTTATGCAGGATGCAGGAAATCCTTCGGAATGTCGTACGTTGTTTCAGGTTCTGCGTCAGATAATTCAAGGTATCGCGCAACTCTTCCATCGTACGGGGATTAAATCGCAGATGTCCGCCTTTGGATCCGCGCAGAAGCATCAAGCTGAGATCGTTGACGAATTCGAAATTATGTTCGATCCAATCGAGATTTGATAACTCGTTACCGGGGACGAAACGGATTTGATCGTAGACGGTCGGTATAAACTCATCGTGGGTGTGGACGCGAAACAAGTGCAGAATCCGATCGGGATGTTCGATCCGTGTCCAACGGAAAATATCCGTCAACTCGACCTTGCCTTCTTCGCGAAATTCACGTCGTAGCGCTTCCAAGATCGTCTCGCCTTCTTCGACTTTTCCGCCAGGCATTTCCCATTTTCCTTTGAATGGTTCAGACTTGCGTTGCCCGACACAAAGATTTCCGTGGGCGTCGGTCAGGATTCCGATGGCGACTTCTGTCTTTTTCATCACAGGATCACCCCTTACTAACAGTATACCCAATCCATTGCCTTTGGTCGATACCTGCTTTACAATAGAGAAAAGAAAGTTGGGGGAATATGATCGTCGCGTTCCTTTACGATTTCGATAAGACGTTGACCACCAAGGACATGCAGGAGTATGGATTCATCGAGGATTTGGGGTTTGAAAATCCTGCCGATTTTTGGAAGATCGTCGATGAAACGGCGAATACTCAAAAGATGGACCATATCATGGCCTATCTTTATGAGATGGTTCATCAAGCCAAGATCAGGGGAATCGAGTTGACACATGAAAAACTGGCGTCCTACGGACCGCGGGTCGCGTTTTATCCCGGTGTACAAGAATGGTTTACGCTTGTTAATGAAATCGGAAAGAAACTTGACATCGAAGTACAGCACTATATCGTGTCTTCCGGTTTGACGGAAATCATCGAGGCGACCTCGATCGCATCCGAAATCAAAAAAATCTACGCTTGCCACTTCCTCTATGAAGACAAAATCGCGGTGTGGCCGAAATTGGCGATCAATTATACAAACAAGATGCAATATATTTTCCGTGTCAATAAAGGGATCTTGGATGTGGAGAACGATGTCGACCTCAATTCATTCACTCCGGATGATCAACGACCCATCCCTCTCGCCAACATGGTTTATTTCGGAGACGGGTTGACCGATGTGCCGATCATGAAGTTGGTGAAAAGCAACGGAGGGCATTCGATCGCCGTGTATGTCGAAGCGAAACGGAAAGAAGCCGAAACCTTGGCCGAACATGGGCGGGTCGACTTCATCGCGCCGGCGGACTATACAAGCGAAGGGAAGTTGATGGAGATCGCCCACAAAATCTTAGAACACCTCCATTACCAAAACAATTTGCGTGAAGTGACGTGGAAAGGCAGGCAACATCATGACTGAACCCAAAAGCAATAGCGAACGATTTCTGGCCGCTTTCGCAAGCATCGAAAACGAGATGGAAAAACGCGTGCGTTCCGATCGATACATCAGCTACGCGGAGATGACACGTCGTATGGCGAAGATGGACCGCAATTATGCGCGCTATCAACGCTACTTGGAAGAATTCGGAGATTTGCGGAATGCGATCGTGCATGAACGGATCGACGGGGAAGTCATCGCCGAACCGCACACCAAGTTGGTTTTGGAGATCGAACAGATCGCCACCCTGTTGACGCAACCCATCAAGGCGAAAGAGTTCTTTCTGCGTAAGGTGATCTTTGTCTATGAAGATCAGACCCTTGCGGATGCGATCGGGTTGATGATGACAGGCCACTATTCGAAACTGCCGACCTATGATCGCAATCACCGGTTTGTCGGGATGTTGACGACGGATGCGATCACGTACTTCTTGGCCCAACATATCGGGGAAGTCAAACAATGCATTCCGGACGTCAGTGTTTCTAGTGTCGTCAAAAGTGATGATAAGGCGCGGGAAGTTACGTTCATGAATATCAATACCTCGTTATTGACCATCGTTTCCGAGTTCGAACGGACCTTCTCACTAGGGAAGAAGTTACAAGCGGTGATCTTGACGCAAGACGGCGCGAAGGACCAAAAGCCGTTGGGCATCGTAACGTTGGCGGATTTGCCGACGATCTATGAGAAAATAAACAAACATCTGCTGTAGGGGGACTCCATGTTTCAACGTTATCTCAACTTACCCAAAGAAGCGTACATCGTGACCTTGGCCAGTGCCGTCAATCATATCGGAAATGTGACAACACCTTTTCTTACCTTGATTTTATCGGTTCGTCTGGGATTTTCGATCGAACTGACCGCGACCTTGATTTCCGCCAAAACCGTCTTACAGTTGGTAGGGGTGGCGATTGGAGGGATCGCCAGCGATCGTTATTCACGCAAAACCGTCCTTCGATGGGGCGGTTTTTTGGCGGTTTCGACCTATGCGTTGATGGCTTTCAACACCCATCGTCTGATGCTTGTGTTAGGTATGTTGGCGGTAAACTCATTGGCGCAGGCGGCCATCGACCCGGCCATCGAAGCGCTGTTGATGGATGTCATACCGCAAGAACACCAACGCGATACCGCGGCGATGAAATATTTCGGACTCAATGTCGGGTTTACGATCGGACCGCTCTTGGCGGCCGCTTTGTATAAGAGCAGTTTACCGATCTTGTTTTTGGTCGATGGCGGAACCTTGTTGATCGCATTGTTGTTGATCCATTACAAAATTGAGGAAACCTATCGCAAATCCAACAAGAAACAACATGTTAAGCTATTTGATCTCTTTGCCAATCGTTCGTTGATGGGATTTTCCGTCGCCGTGATGTTGGTGTTCGTGGTGTTTTTCCAATACAATTTCGGGTTACCGCTCGCGGTAAAAGAAGTGTTGCCAAGCAACGGGGATTGGTTGTATGGCAGTCTGATGTCGTTGAATGCGATCGTCGTGGTATTGTTTACGTTTCTGCTGAATCATCTATTACGTAACTTAAAAATCAAAACGGTTTTGTTGCTTGGGGTCGTTTTCTATGCGTTGGGATTTGGGATGTATGGATTCGCCAACGGTGCGGTATTGTTTTTGATCGGAACCTTTCTCTGGTCAATCGGGGAAATCTTAGTTAGTACCGGTGTTAATCCGATGATCTACGAATTGGCCGAGCCCTCTAAACGGGGCAAAGCCAGCGCATTGTTTCCGCTATTACGTCGATTCGCCGCATTCACTTCACCGCTGGCGGGAGGATGGATCGTGGCGAATCTCGGCTTTACCTCGCTCTGGATATTCTGCGTTCTTATCCTAGGGATTGCGGCTCTTTTCATCGAATTCTCGCTCACATCTTGAAGAACGAGGATTTTTCTTCTATAATTAGTTAATCGATTAATCAATAGGAGGAAATATGGAAGAATCCGAACTCAGTCGCTCGTTTCGTACCTTGACACGTTTACATCGAGGCATCAACTCCCGCTACCTCGAGCAGTATAATCTTTACCTCGGACAACCGCGGATCTTGTTTCTGATCGATCGTAATCCGGGCATCACGGTTTCGCGTTTGGTCGAAGAAACCGAGCAGACCAAAGAAGCCTTAAGCGTCAGTGTCCGACGTTTAAAGGAAGCGGGATATTTGCGGAAAGAGAGGAATCCCGAAGATCAACGCGAGAAATTCTTGTATCTTAGCGAACAGGGTAAAATCATCGCGGATACGATCAAAACGGAATTCTTACTCCTCAATAACGCGATGTTTGAACCGCTTACCGAAAATGAGAAAGTGATTTTGGAAGAGTTGTTTACCCGCATGAGCGCACGGTTGATCCGCTTTAAGGAGGAACATCAACGATGAAACGGTGGTTCTCCTACTTTAAGAAAGAACTCCCGATCGCGCTTTTGGGAACGATCTTCACCGCCAGCGTCGTTTTGATCGAGTTGACGCAACCGAAACTGATGGCATCCATCGTCGATGTCTATGTTCCTGCCAAGAATCTTTCCGCGATCACGCAAACAGGAATCAAGATGGCGTTGTTGGCGATGGCCGGGGCGATGTTGGGGGTCGGGGGCGTAGTGTGTGCCGCGAAAGCCGCCAGCGGATTTGCGCAAACCTTGCGTCATACGTTGATGGCGAAGATCCAACGTTTCTCCTCCAAAGAAATGGATTCCTTCGGTGTATCTTCCTTGATCACGCGTACGACCAATGATATCAACTTCATACAAAGCACCACGCTTCAAAGTCTACGCATGTTGGTGCGTGCCCCGGTGATGTTGGTGAGCGCGGTCGTGATGGCCTACTTCACCAATCAAACGTTGTCGATCGTCATTTTTATCGCCGTCATCGTTCTTAGTCTATTACTATACTTACTGTTAAGCCGCGGTTATCCCTTGTTTGTCGGGATGCAAAAAGCGTTGGATAAGATGAATGGTAACCTGCAAGAAGGATTGATCAATATCCGTGTCATCAAATCGTTTGTGTCCGAAGAACGGGAAAACAAACGGTTCGCGCTTACCAACGAACAATTGATGAAAGCGAGCAAGAAAGCGAATTCGTTGATGGCGTTATTGAATCCGACCATGATCCTTGTCCTACAGGCTTCGACCTTGGTCGTGATGGGTTTCGGCAGTAAGTTGATCTTGATCGACCAACACTTGTCGCTCGGGGAGTTGCTGGTGTTTATCAATTACATGATCTTCACGTTAAACTCGATGATGATGTTGTCGATGACCTTGTCGATGTTCTCGCGTTCCAAAGCTTCCTTTCAACGGATCGGGGAGATCTTGGACAAAGTGCCGGAAATCGCTTCGCCTGAAAAATTAGAAACCTTATCTTCGATTCATGGAAATCTGACCTTTAAGAATGTGTCGTTTAAGTATCAGTCGAAGTCGCCGGAGTATGATCTTCAGGATCTTTCCTTTACCATCAACGCCGGGGAACATATCGGAATCGTCGGTTCGACCGGCAGCGGAAAGACAACGTTGATCCGCTGTTTAACTCGCTTATTGGACATCGACGAAGGGGAAATCCTACTGGATGGGACGTCGATCCATCACTTGGATCTTCATCAGCTACGGGATGCCTTTGCGGTCGTACCGCAGAAAAACGTCCTCTTTAGCGGAACTGTCGCCGAGAATCTGCGTTGGGGAAATCCGACCGCGAGCGAAGAATCCCTTTGGACGGCGGTACGGGCTTCCGGGATCGAACCTTTCCTCAAACAATCGGAGAAATTATTGGAAACCCCCGTCCAACAAGGCGGGATCAATTTTTCCGGCGGACAAAAACAACGGCTTTGCATCGCCCGGGCTTTGGTGAAAGACGCGCCGATCTTGATCTTCGACGATTCGATGAGCGCCTTGGATGCGGCGACCGAAGCCAGCGTAAAACGTCAACTCCTTGAAAACTATGCGCACAAAACGATCTTGATGATCGCGCAGAAAATCTCATCGATCAAACACTACGATCGAATCTTGGTCATGGACGGTGGCAAGATCGTCGGTTTCGACACGCACGAAGCGTTGCTTCGAAATAACAAAGTCTACCAAGAAATCGTCGCATCGCAAGCGCAGAGAGGGGTGGGAGAATGAGCAACATCAACGGGACCCGGCATACCGGAGTCATGCCCGGTCGTGGCGCCAACTTTTCCGGCAGTAAACCGAAATCGACCAAATCGGTGTTACGGAAACTGTTGCGATACTTAGGCAAAAGCAAGAAACATTTGATTATCGTTGTTCTATCTTCGCTCATTGGAACACTTTGCGGCTTGGCCGGAACCTATGCGATCAAACCGTTGTTGAACCGATTGGAGTTAACGTTGAATCAAACCTATACCCTAGAATCGTTTGGACCTTGGTTAACGATCTTTCTCGTTATTCTCGGAAGCATTTATCTCCTTCAAGTAATTTTGAACTGGACACAATCGCAGTTGATGGTCCAGATCTCGCAGAATACCGTCCATCGTCTCCGTAAAGACCTCTATGACCGTATGTTGCATATGCCGGTCGGATATCACGATCGCAAGACCCATGGCGAAATCATGAGCCACTTCACGAATGATATCGATTTATTGGCGGATACGATCACCAACTCGGTATCTTCCTTGGTCAGCAGTTCATCGATGTTGGTGGGAACCCTGATCATGATGATCTATCTTTCCTGGCAACTCGCGATCATTACGATCGTCGCATTCCCGCTTTTCAGCATGATTATCAATCAAATCGTCAAACGTAGCCGTAATAATTTCCGCAACCAACAGAAATCGATCGGTAATCTCAACGGTTTCGTGGAAGAGACAATGGAAGGGCAAAGCGTCAATCTGTTGTTTAACCATGAAGATGCGGCGCTTACCCAATTCGATCAACTCAATGAAGCGTATCGTAAAAGTGCGTTTAAAGCGCAATCCTGGTCGGGTTTGATGATCCCGTTGATGATGAACCTTAATGCGATCAGTTATGCCATTGTCTCTGCGACCGGCGGATACTTGTCGATTACGCAAGGATTAAGCATCGGAACCTTAGGCGCTTTCCTCAATAGCACACGTCAGTTCAGCCGACCGCTGAACGAAGTCGCGATGCAATATACGACCATCCAGGCCGGACTTGCCGCAGCCGAACGGATCTTTGAAGTGTTGGGGCAAGATATTGAAACCGATCTAAAAGACGCGATCGATATCAAACATGTCGACGGATTTGTCCGTTTCGAACATGTAGACTTCGCATATCTACCTGAAAAGCCAGTCCTCAAGGATGTGTCCTTTTATGCGAAACCTGGTCAAAAGATCGCGATCGTCGGATCGACCGGTGCCGGCAAGACAACAATCACGAATTTGATCTCACGTTTCTATGCGATCGATCACGGATCGATTACGATCGACGGAAATGAAATCCAAACGTTCACTCGTTCTTCATTACGCAAACAGCTGGGAATGGTCCTCCAGGACACCCATCTCTTCGAAGGTACGATCTTGGAAAACATTCGTTACGGACGACCGGACGCGAGTGATGAAGATTGCATCGAAGCCGCAAAACTGGCCCATGCACATTCCTTTATCCATCGTTTACCGGAAGGCTATCAAACTCTGTTACGGTTTGACGGGAGCGAACTTTCGCAGGGACAACGTCAACTTTTAAATATCGCACGGGCTCTTTTAGCGGATCCAAAAATCTTAATACTCGACGAAGCCACTTCATCGATCGATACCCGTACCGAATCCAGCATCGAGAAGGGCATGGACACCTTGATGGAAGGTCGTACGACGTTTGTGATCGCACATCGCTTATCGACCGTGCGACACGCGAATGCGATTTTGGTTCTGGAGAATGGGGTGATCCTGGAGCGTGGCGATCATGACGATTTGATGCGTCAGAACGGCCGATATGCTTCTCTGGTTCGCGGACAAAGCGAACTTACCTAGCCAAAATTGCGATTTCGGACATATTTCGGTTAGTTTTCCCGCATTGCGAGGATATTTTAGTTATTTATCTCTTCACAATTGTGTAGAAGTGGTAAAATGAATTTAGGAATCCAGGGGGATTCACCGCAAAAATAATGATTGTCTAACTTTATCGTACGTTAGACCCTGTTGTACGAGTTTGTGTACGGTTAAGTGAATTTATTTCAAAATTCGAACACTTTTTGTCATAAATGGATTTGATAGGATTGTAGATGAAAATGAGAGAGAGTATTATTATTCTATACCAACTCTTAAAGGAGCTGAAATCATGTTGCGCACCAAGAAAGGTTTGACCCTCGTTGAAGTCATCGTCGCCATGGCGATTTTCGCGATTATCGTCGCAAGCCTTTTGCCTGCGTTCATCTTCGTCGCAAGGGTCAATGTCGTATCGAAAGACGGAATCGACATCACCGCCATCGCACAACAGGAAGCCGAAAAATTCTACGGATATTCACGGAACTATACTTACGATCAAACGATTGCTCTATCCGAAGTCACAAGCGCATATACGATCTCGGATGGGACACTGAACGCAAAGGTTCTCACACGTTCGGAATCTGGAGTCTCGATCGTTACGACCTTTTGGAATAATCAGTGGGATGAGAACGGTGACAACAGCTTGGAAAGTCATTCTGGAATGACAAAAATCAGAATTGTCGTCAGTCTCATAACCAATCCACAAAACACTTTGCCGGAGCAAATCGATTCGATCTTGCTTTTCAAGAAACCGGTTTAGGGTGAAGGCCATGAAAAAGACGAAAGGATTTACCTTAATCGAAGTTGTCGTTGTACTTGCTGTTTTAAGCCTCATGCTTGCCGGCATGTTTTCCATTTTCGATACCGGTATCAAAATGTATGCGAAAGACAACACGCAAGTAGCCAATCAAGAAAGTATTCGTACGATCATGACGTCGATCGAAAAGAAGATTCGAAAAGCGGATCACCCGAACACACCTTTTTCCGATACCGGCACCTGTTTGGTGATCCGAAGCTCTTCATCAGAAGATAGTTATTGTTTGAATTCGAATACAATTACTCTAAATGGGGCACCCATTTTAGACCGCGTCGCAGTTTTTGATTTTGTTGTTGACGGATCGCTTGTCGGAGACGAGAATATTTCTGTTTTGATAACGATTACGAGTGTGCCCGATTCAATGGGACAAGTGAATACATTAAGCGAGACATTCAGTGCTCGCAGAGGAAGGTGATAACCTTGTTGAAACCAAAAAGGATGAATTTAAAGACTGACCAACGTGGTATCGCTTTGATCACCGTTTTAATTATCATGTTGGTTCTAACGATTCTGTCGACCGGTGTCATCGTCATATCCGTATCCAACTTGAATCAGACAAAAACAACGGTCGATCATAACCAATCTTATTATGTGGCCGAAGCCGGTATCAATGCGATGGTAAGTAGGTTTGAGACCCAGGTATCGAACTTCATTAGTAATGGTACAACCCTTGATCAAATACTTCCGAGCATACAGTCGTGGATCACCGCGTCAGGTACGGCATCGATGGATCTGAATTTGACCGACGGATCGAATACCAACGGAAGATTTAACGCTTCAATCACGCTCAACCAAGAGGAAAGATCACTTCAAATCACATCGACCGGAACAGTCGACGGTGTAAGCCGCACTTTACGGAAAAACATCTTAATTTCGGGGATCAACATCGACAAGGCTATCCTTACCGAAGGCGATCTCTACATCAACATGGATGACATCTTTATGAACACCACGACGGTTTTAGGTGAAGTTCAGACATTGACCGGCGATGCCGGTACGGTTCAGCTTGACCAATTGGCGAAAGTCGGCGTCGTTTATATCCCGACACCGGTACCACCCTTAACCATTGAAGATGTTATCCCGGATTGTAACTTGATCCAGTCAAGTCCTAAATACATCTGCGAAACAGGAAACAAACTTCAATTCGAAGTTCGTTTTGATGACACGACGATGAAACCGTTGCCAAGTGTCGTTTTACCTGATTTCCCAGTAGTTTCAACAACCACTGACAAACTGAATCCGATTTCGATTCAAATGTATGACAAAAAAGGGAAACCGATTACGCCAATGACGCCTCTAGTCAGTTCTACGGGGGCTGTATTGATAAACTCAAGTACAGTGAATACTGGATATAATTATACGATAGCGACCGGAAACTCACCCAAAACGGCATTTTACGCGCCTTCGTTCCGTGTCGAAGGAACTGTGTCTGGTTTTACCATCGATGTTGGAAACAAAGACATTGAAATCTACACTGATAGTCTATATTTGGGTGGAAGCTTCAATATTAAAGGAACGACGGAAGGATCATTGACAATCTATGTAAATAGCGCCGCGAAGTTTACAACAAACTGTGGTAATGCGACGTGCGGAGCGATTAAAACGGACGTTGGTGCGGATCCTTTGGTAGCAGATGCGTTTATCATCGTCGTCAGCGGTTCTGAGGGAACTGAATTAGGTTTCTCGGGAAACGGCACATTCTACTTCAGTTTGATTACAAATTTGGATGTCGACTTTGCCATGAACGGTACATGGACATACAATGGATTCTTGACAACTGGAGGAGATAACATCAACTTCCAGGGAACTCCGAATGGAAATCTCTTAGTTTATGCCCCGGATGCCTTAGTCACCATGGGCGGGAACGCACAGTTAACAGGGGCAATTTATGCCGACTCCTATGTCAGTAACGGGAACTCGGTTCGTATCACGTATAGCGACAAGTATAGTCATCCGCCGTTTGCATTCCTTAATCCTTTGAGTAACATGTTTTACGGATCGACGATTGAGCAGTAGTTTGGAAGACCTTGAGAAGGGGGACGTGACGTGAGAACATTTCGTTATACCGCCGTCGATATCGATGGAAAACAGACAAAAGATGTAATCAATGCGGAATCACCGGAGCAACTTTTAGCTGAAATTAAAGGGAAGTCACTTTATTGTCTCGACTACCAAGAAATCTCAGAAATCGAAACAAAAACATCGAAACTCAAATTAAAGAGTTTGGTAATTTTTTGTCGCCAGTTAGGAACGATGCTTACAGCTGGGATTCCAGTCACTCAAGCACTCGACATGATTCAATCGAAGTTTGAAGCGAAGAAAACAAAGAAGGTATTCGCGAACGTCTTCGAAGCTGTGCAAAAGGGGAATTCACTTTCACACGCGATGCAACTTCAAGAAGGGCTATTTCCTTCATTGTTAGTTTCGATGGTCATGGCAGGGGAAGCCGGTGGTACGTTGGATATATCCGTCGCCCGTATGGCAGATCACTATGACAAAGAGCATAAACTCAACAATAAAGTTAGAGGGGCAATGACCTATCCGATCATACTCTTAGTCGTAGCACTTGTTGTTGTTTTAGTTCTAGTTACTTTCGTCTTACCGACTATGACTGGAATGTTACCTGCAGAAAAATTACCATGGACTACAAAGATTTTATTAGGCTTTAGTGATGTCGTTCTAAAGTATTGGTGGGTAATTTTAATCGTTATTGCTGGAGCGATATTCTTGATCAAGTATTTGTTGACCCTGCCATCGTTTAAATTACAGTTCGATCGATTCAAATTGTTTGTGCCGGTTATAGGGAAGTTAAATCAAACGATCTATTCAGCCCGTTGTGCACGTACATTCGCTTCTCTCTACTTAAGTGGGGTTTCGGCATTGGATATGTTGATGATTACCAGTAAAGTACTTAACAACACATATCTCGAAAGAGTATTCCAAGATGTCATTGCCGGGGTTAGTCGTGGTGAGTTTATTTCCACGGCGATTCAAGCGACAGGCACGTTTGATCCGATGCTAAGTTCGATGATCTATATCGGAGAAGAATCCGGTTCGTTAGGAGATATCTTGGCGAAGACAGCTGATTATTTCGATAACGAGTCTGACACGGCTCTTGCGCGGATGGTTGCCCTTATGGAACCTGCGATGATCATTGTATTAGGGGTCATCGTCGCGTTTATCGTTGTCTCCATCATGCAGCCTATGTTTGCGGTATATGATACGATCGGTGCTTAGTCCAAAGGGCAAGGAGGGGAAATATGGCCATCTCAATCGAAGTTCGGAATAATCGGATGTATGCAGTCGACGCTGTTGTCAATGCTGGGAAAGTAACAATAAAAAAAGCATTCACTATGGAGTTGCCCGAAGGTATTGTAGATTCGAAAGGTATCCTGGATCCAATTCAATTTGGGAGAATTCTCGAATCAGGATTATCCGAGCACCATTTGAAAGCGAAAAAGATTTCCGCCTGCATCAACAATCCTTCAGTGATATATCGGGAACTTGTTATTCCACGTGTCGATGACAAAAAGATGTCCTTTGTCGTTCGATCTGAAATGATCAGTTCGCTTAATCTGACCAATGAGTACATTATCGATTATTTGATTCTGGATGAATTCCTGGATCAACGGAAACCCTTTTATCGGATCTTGGCGGTAGCCATCTTGGATTCCGCGATGAAATCTTTCGTGGATACGTTCAAGCATATTAAGATCATACCTACGGTCGTCGAGACGAGTACCAGTTCGATCATAAAATACGTCGACTTGGCTGGGATTTCCAACGATGGTGACCCGATCATTGTTGCGGACATCGAAGACAATGCCTTGAAACTCTACTTATTTGAAGAAAACAAATATGTGTTGACGCGCAATACCAAAATTTCGGAAGAGATGGCGGATCGTAGTTCGTTGATTGGTGTCATCGAAGACAATATCAATAAAATGGTCCAGTTCCAGTACACGCGACCTTCCCATCAAGGGGTCAAACGAATCTACCTCTTTGGAAAAGAGGGGCTTGTCGAACAAGCCATGTCAAGTATCCGAGAGAGTTTACAAATCGACACGCAGATTTTCCCTCAAACGAACTTTGTCATCGATGAGACCGGCACACCTCACTACATCAAACTTTATGCTGTCGGTGCCCTGTTGAGGAAATGATCATGAAAAAATCAAATATCAACTTAATGGAAAGCTACTCCGTTATCGAAAAACGGAAGTCAGCGAAGACGGATCGAGTCAAAGTATTATCCTTGCTTTTAATCGGTGTCATGTTAATCTCAGGCGCATTCGCCGCAAAATTATTTATCGATAACTATTTCCTAAAAGAGAACATCAAGACTGTATCGAATTACGTGAATGATACGGAGATTCAACGAAAAGTCGCCATGATCGATTTAAAACAGAAGAAGATTCAAGATTTGAATAAAATCGATGCGATCTTAACCGAACTCAATGCGAGTTTCGAAGTGTTCCCAAGAATCAATACCTTGACGTTGAACATGATTACATCAAACCTCCCCGTTGGAACGACATTAAAGTCGATAACTTATGATAGTCAATGGTTCACGATTTATGTTTACAGTTTGGATTATACAAAACCGTCGACCTTTGCTTCGAATCTTCGAAACTCTGAGTATTTTGAGGATGTTCTGTATCAAGGTTATTCGTCTGAATCAGTTGGCGGTTCACTAAGATATGTCGGGAAAGTCATTGCCGTTCTGAAAGTGGGTGAGTAATATGAAGAATCTGACACGTCGAGAACAAGTTCTACTCTTTGTATTATTAACAATACTGATCATCGCAGGATTCTTCTTGTTGGTTATCCAACCGTTAAATAAGGATATTGCGGCGAATCAGGCGAAACTCGCGGAACTGGAAGGTAAGAAAGCTGAGATCGACCTCAAACTGGCATCTGAAGCCTCGATAACTGCGAATCTCGAGAAAGCTACATTGGCCGTCAACGACAAGTTCGCTCGAATCGAATCACCGCTTTTCGCAGCCGACTTTGAGAAATGGACGCTTCCATATCTTGTGAATAATAAAGTCGTCATGACTAGTCTGACCGTAAGCGAACCCGATTTATCCGCTCCGATTGTACCGACGTATCAAAACGTTGGGTTCAGTTATGAATTGCGTGATCTTGTTGATAGTTATAATCAAGCCGTCGAGAATGCAAAAACGATTCCGATGACGGAAGCGCAGTTGGTTCATTCGACTGTAGAATTCAAATTCAAAACGACTTATGCGATCTACGTGAAATTCTTAGATGAGATCGCGTTCTGGGATACGACGGCTTTTGTTACTAACTCATTCTATGACTTCACGCAATCCGCTGGTACCGTAAGAGTCGAGTACTATACTTCCGAAAAGATTATCACGGAGGAAAAACCGGTATTGGATTAAAACATCAAACCTAGATACCAGTCGGCAATTTGGACACCATAAAGGATGGCTAAAAACATCCCTAAGCAAAGAAACGGACCGAAAGGAATCATCGCTTTTCCTTCTTTCTTAAAGATGGCAAGTAAGACGATGCCCCAAACCCCACCGGTAAGGATCCCGAGAAACGTACCGACGATCGTAGCTTTCACACCTAAGAAGAATCCTGCGACAGCCATCAACTTGACATCACCGCCACCGATTCCTTGGGTTAGGACAGCGATGATATAAAGCGGCACACTCACAATCAGCCCACCGATTGCGGCACTTGAAAACATGTCAAGGTTCAATGCGAGACGTAAAGCACCAAGGACAAGGATGAAAATCAACGTACCATCGTAGATATCCATGGTATCGTAGTCGATCATCGTGATAACAAACAATGTCGAAGCGAACGCCATTAGGAGAAGGCTATCAGACGATATCCCAAGTACCGAGTAAATCCAGACATAAAGTAGCCCGTTGACCATTTCGATGATTGGATAGCGTACCGAAATCTTGGTATGGCAATGGCGGCATTTTCCGCCAATAATCAGGTAACTCACGATTGGAATTAAGTCATAGGATTTGATCTTCTCGTTGCATTGCACACAGTGGGACGGACCGAAGACGATGGATTCATGTTTCGGTAATCGATAAATCACAACATTTAAAAATGAACCAATGATGCTGCCGAAGATAAACAGTAGAATGGTGTATACGGTTTGCATAGATTAAATCCTCCCCTATAGGGAACATTATAAAGAAATCCTGTATGAATGGAAAGACGAAGAGGAGAAATTGAATGAAGGCAATCCCATTAGGCCAACTGCTTGTTGAAGAGATGATTATTACGGAAGATCAACTGAATCAAGCCTTGGAGATGCAAAAGACGGTCAAGAAACGCATCGGCGTTCTCATTACCGAACTCGGCTATGCCACGGAAAAAGATATTTCTCGAGCATTAGCTCGCCGACTCCAGGTCGAGTATATCGATAATCCGGTCTTCAACATCGAAGCGGATGTCGTTCGACGCGTTCCTGAACCATTGGCACGGAAATATCGTATCGTCCCTCTCTACATTCGCGAGGGTACATTGACAATTTGTACGAATGACCCGTTGGATTTCTCCTGTTTGGAAGACGTCGGTATGATTACTGGGATGGAAGTCGCGACTGTCTTGTCAACCGGATCGGAAATCGACAAGGCGATCGATCGAGTCTACGCGAAACGAAACGCGGACGAAATCATCAATGACATAAAGCAAGAATATTCTGAGTTGAACTTCGTGACACCGACTTCGGAAGAAGCCGCCATCGTCGAACGGGTCGACTCAGCGCCGGTCGTTAAGCTCGTCAACTCGTTGATCCTTGAAGCGTATCAACAGAATGCTTCGGATATCCATATCGAACCGCAAGAACATATCACGAAAGTTCGCTTCCGTGTCGACGGCGACTTGATTGAACATACTGATTTTGCCAGTGACTTCCATAGTTTATTGACAACGCGTATTAAGATCATCAGTGGAATGAATATCGCTGAAAAACGTGTTCCGCAAGATGGTTCGTTCACCGTAAACAATGATTTCATCCATGTCGATATGCGTGTCTCGAGTCTTCCGACACCGTATGGCGAGAAGATCGTTATGCGTCTGTTAGGCGCCAATCGATACATCGACTACAACCTTCCGGCTCTTGGATTGTCGAAACAAACGATGTCTCAAGTCGAGAAAGCATTGCACATTCCTCACGGAATTCTCTTGGTTACCGGTCCGACCGGTTCCGGTAAAACAACGACACTCTATGCGATGTTAGCACGTCTATCGCGCCCTCAAGTCAACCTCGTCACGGTCGAAGATCCGATCGAACGACGGTTCGCAGGGATTACTCAAGTCCAAGTCAATCCACGTGCCGGCTTAACCTTCGCAAGTGGCCTTAGATCCATCTTACGCCAAGACCCGGATGTAATCATGGTCGGGGAAATTCGTGACGGAGAGACCGCGGAAATCGCAATACGCGCCGCCATTACCGGTCACTATGTTTTGTCCACCATCCATACAAACGATGCGCTCTCCACGGTTACACGTCTTGTGGACATGGGAATCGAACCCTATCTGGTCGCATCGTCCGTGAAGTGTATCATCTCCCAGCGTTTAGTAAAGAAGATCTGCACACACTGCAAATCCGAAGTGGAAATCAGCGTGACGGATAATCGGCTCCTCCAGACAAATTATGCAACCGCATTTGTCGGGAAGGGATGCCAGCACTGCAATTCGACCGGATATCAAGGCCGGACCGCCGTGCATGAAGTGCTTATGATCGAGCAGGGGATGGAAGAATTGATTTCAAGAAGGGCATCGATGGAAGAACTTCGCAAGTTCACCCGCGATCGTGGGATGCGGATGTTACGTGATGAAGTTCTCGAACTGATCGACAAGGGGGTGACGACTGTCGAAGAAGGCATTCGGATCCTATATACTGCCGATTAAAGGGGGGTTGACCCAATGTTTGATGAAATTCTAGCATTTGCGCAAAAGGAACTCTGTTCCGATATCCATTTGGCCGGAGGTTCCGTACCCATTGTCCGTCTCGATGGTTTACTGGTCGAGTATGCCGCTGAAGTCATGTCCAACGAAGAAGTTCTTGGATATGCCTACGCGATTTTCACCGACCAACAACGTGAACTGTACGATAGCGGCTACGATGTCGACTTAGCCTTTGCGGATCAATTTGGAAATCGATATCGCGTCAACGTATATCGCTACCGCAAAAACTGCGCAATCGCGATTCGTTGCTTACGAGGCAAAGTTCCATCGATCGACGAATTGAAGTTACCGCCTGTGTTAAAGGATCTGGCGATGTTGCCTCGTGGCTTGGTCTTGATTACCGGACCGACCGGGAGCGGAAAATCTACGACGCTCGCCGCAATGATCAACGAGATCAATACGAATCAACGCTGTCATATCCTGACGTTGGAAGATCCGATTGAGTATTTATTCGAACCGAAGTTGGCGATGATCCACCAACGTGAAATCCATGACGATTTTCGCGACTTCGCATCCGCACTCCGCGCCGCATTGCGTGAAGATCCGGATGTCATCCTCGTCGGAGAAATGCGTGACCACGAAACGATCAGCTTAGCGCTCACCGCAGCCGAAACGGGACACTTGGTCCTATCGACGTTGCATACCACGGGTGCAGCAAGTACGATCGACCGTATCATCGACGTCTTCCCCCCCCACCAACAAGGCCAAATCCGCACCCAACTCGCAAGTTCGTTGCGTGGCGTCGTTTCCCAAGAGCTTATCCCCATTAACGAAGGTCGGGGACGTGCCATGGCAAACGAAATCATGATCATGACGGACGCGATCGGAAATCTGATCCGCGAAAACAAGATCGTCCAGATCAACTCCGCGATTCAGACCGGAATGCGGATCGGCATGCTTTCATTAGATGCTTCCTTGGTTAATTTGATCCGACAAAACCTGATCTCGGTCGAACAAGGCATGTCGTACTCAAACAACCCTGAAGCCATGAAACGCTTGTTGACATCTTCGTATTAATGTGTGAAAATTAAAACCATAAGGAGGGAAACTTACACATGAAAAAGCTTAACAAAAAGGGTTTTACGCTTATTGAATTGATCGTCGTCATCGCCATTCTTGCCATCTTAGCTGCCATTTTGATTCCTGCACTAACGAATTATATTAAGAAGGCAACGGATACCAAGAATGCTGCAAACTGCCGTTCGACGTATACGAAATATGCACTAGACGTTGCTGTGCAACCTGCTGGAACAACAGTCGCAGTGCCTACACTGACAGGCGCTACTGTTACGGCAACTGTAACTTCAGGAGCTGTCACTGCCTTCCAATGTGTATTCACAGCTGGCGGAACATACTCGATGGCTAACAACTTCGCAGTACCCACGAACTAATCAATAAAGGTATTATGTAAGCAGAAGGAATTCTCAGTTGAGAATTCCTTTTTTAAGTTTTACTAGATTTTAACTCGTCCACTAGAATTCAAAAAATGTATGTAAACCAGAATTAGTATCAAATAATCTGATAGTTAAACTGAATTATGATTTTCCGATGATATTTGGGCAAAAATGCCCAGAAAAATCCAAAAGATATAGGCGACTGAGATAATACTTATGTTAAAAAATGACTGAATTAAGTAGCCGAAAACTGCTGCTATAATTGCAGTGCCGTAACTTAATCTCTCAACATAGTCTTCTAGAAGTTTGGAAAATGTAAACCAAAGAAATGCTAGATAGGCAACTAGAGAAGGTATACCAGATGAAACAGCAATATCAAGAAATTCATTGTGGGCTTCATCGATAAACATAGTTCTTTTAAAAACCTCTAGTATTTCTGAACTAAACCTTTCTTCGAATGCATAACCCAAGTTGGCGAGTCCAAATCCAAAGACGGGACGCTCTTTTATTAACTCGACAACTTTTCTCCAGATAAACCATCGAAACGATCCGGGGACAGCGCTATTTGGATTATTAATTATTAATTCAATATCGAAGAAAATAAGTAGAAATCGAGCAAGAACGGATTTTTCAGAGACTGCCGCAAAAAACAATAGAACTACGACTGTGACGAAAAGAAACAAAGTGATTTGCTTCGACTTCAAATTCTTTCGTACATATTGAATTGCGAAGTAAAACGTTATACTTATTAAGAATCCAAGCCATGGGCCTCTAGACATAGTAGTGAGAAGGCAATAAAAGAGTAAAATGTAACTTAATATCGCAATTTTCTTCTTTTCGCTCAGCCAATAGTGTATTGAGAATGGAAGCATCAAGACTAAGTATGTACCCACGAAGTTTTGATTTCCTATTGTTGTATAAGGTACATTTGGAAATCGATCTATTTCTAAAATAAAAGGGTCAAATCCATAAAACTGCGCAATACCATAAATGGCAATAATTGATGCGCTCACCAACATTGCATAGAACGCTTTATTTCCTATGTTCTTACAAGTACGTGCTGTGAAGAAAAGCAGAATGTAAAAAAACAAAGTAATAAAGCCATCATATTTTATATCGTTACCTTGAAATGCTAAATAGGGTTTATCCGCAAAGAAAATCGAAATAGCACTGATTCCAAAAAAGATTAACAGAGCAATAGAAACTTTATCAAGAACAAACTCATTTCTTAGCTCTTTCCAATGGAATGCTGAATTTATGATCAAAATAACGCTGCAAATCAACAATAAAAAATGTCTTGGAAAATAGTAGTAATCAAAAACCCCTTGATTCGGCAGAAAAATCAAAGGGAGTATCACAAGGCAGAAAAGAATTACTTTTTCATTAACAGTTGTCCGACTCATTTTTTGACCCTCTTCCATTATACAAGAAAAAACAGATCTATATTCTCAAAGAATTATTGATAGACAACTCTAGAATTGAGTAGATATGGTAAGTTTTAAGTTATTTTCAAACAAAAGTAATTGAATATTCTTATCTCAAGTATTTTACCGAGTAAAATCTATTTTGTTGGAAGTAGAGAAAATGTTGGATGTTTTGGTGTTCTTTGGATTATTATAATATACGGGGTAAGTAGATTATGAACAACACGACCGAAAGATTAAGTATAGTCAACCTAGGAATCATTACTTTTTTCCTGGTTTTTATATTGGAATCGATATTCCAACTCCTTTGCATGCATTTTTTCACCATGCAAAGTTTTCTGCATATCTTTCTCTTCACCCTCGTCACTTCGCTTTTTCTATCTTCGATCGCTTATTTGATGCCGGTGAAACAAGGTTTGTGGTTTATCGGAGTCATATTGTTTCTTGTAACCATATATGCAATCAGCCAGGTCGGTCTTTATCATTACCTGGGTGTGTTTTATAGTTTCAGTGTCTTTCTTTCGATGTATGGAAAAGTCCATGAGTTTACGATGGATTTCTTCGAACTCTTTAAATGGGAGTACTTGTTCCTACTATTACCTTTGATAATCTATATCGGACTATGTCGGAGATATTTAGTGAAGAAGAAAGTCGAATACTCGAGGAAGATCTTGGGACTCGTCGTCATGATGATGGTCTTGACGCATTTCGTGTCGATTCTGTCGTTACATATCGGAAACACCGAAAGTTCGTATATATCCATCGCAAACTTATTCGATGAACCGATCTACGCGGAGAAATCGATTCGTGAGTTCGGGTTGATTCGCTACTTTCTACGCGATTTCCAATATGTCATCTTAAACAAAGAATCAAAAACCATCAATATCGAAGAGTACTCCTATCGTCCGCTTTACCATTCGAACACGGATGTGCTTCGGAAACGGATCTTCGAGGATAAGAATTGGGTTTCGTTGAAAAATAAGGAAACAAATGAAGAACTGAGCGTCATCGATGAGAAACTCAAGGAACGTTATATCTCGCCTGAGAACGAGTATACCGGAATCTTCGAAGGAAAGAACTTGGTGATGATGCTTGTGGAATCCTTTGATTATGCGAGTATCGATCCGATATTGACACCTAACGTATATAAACTGGCGAATGAGGGATGGTTGTTTGAGAATTACTTTACCCCGAAATCGACATGCAGTACCGGGGATAGTGAGCTGATGGCGTTGGTTTCCATTTATCCGACACCTTCGAAATGTAGCTACGAGGAGTTTAGCGGGAATCGGTTTAAACAATCGTTATTTGAATTGTTTAACGATAAGAATTATCATACTTCGTCGTTTCATGATTATTGGGACAAGTATTACGAACGAAATACGATGCATCAGAATCTAGGATCCTCAGAGTATTGGGATGCGGATGACTTGGGAATCGATTATGAAGAAGGTTGGCCAAGCGACGTAGAATTGATTGAGAAGGGGATTGGGAAGTTTGTGGATAAAGATTCGTTCTTTACCTTTTTGATCAGTGTAAGCATGCATGTGCCGTATGACGAAGCCGAGGAGTATGTTTTAAGAAACCTTGAAGTCGTACGTACGAAACATCCGGGATATGACGAAGAATATCAAGTTTATTTGGCCAAGGCGATGGAAACGGACAAAGCGATCGGAGAGTTGATCGCGGATTTGAAAGCGAGCGGACAATGGGAAAATACGGTGTTGGTTCTGTTTGCGGACCACAAACCTCCCACATTATCCAACGAACTCTTGATCGAACACTCGGACTTTACGCAGCGTGATGAGGGAAGCGATATCTTCAAGTCACCCTTAATCATCTACTCGGCTGACCAACAAGCGCAAACGTTCTCAAACTTGGGAAGTACGATCGATTTAACGCCGACTTTGGCGAATTTGTTTAACTTAAATTATGACCCGCGGATGTATTTGGGCATCGATATGTTTGATGACACCACCAATCATCATGTCTTCTTTCAGAACGGGGATTGGATTTCAGACGATGGGTACTTCTATAGCGGAACGTCGGAGTTCATTGCGAACAACCCGAATACAATGATCTCGGATGCATCGATCACAGAAGTCATCGAGCGCCAGCAACACCTCGTCAAATTATCGCAATTGATCTTTCAGACCGATTACTTTCGTTATCGCGATCGAACCAATACGTCGATTTGGGTGAATGAAAAAGAGTAATAATGAAGTTCCAATGACTTACAAAAAGGCTCGCCGATCGGCGAGCCTCACTGTTTATTTGGATTAGTCTGCGTTGAATATCTTTTTTAGCCAAAGGACGATCGGTTGGATCAAGGGAAGTTCATACTCCTCATAATTGTAGCCTTTGATCGCCGCGAGAATCGAGATGATGAAGTTCGCCAAGGGGATGACCCAAATGAACAACCAGAGTAAAGGAATCAGTAAGAATACGAAGAAGGCGATCGAAGAAGCGATGAAGAGCGCGATCGCTTGAAGGGCGTGTTGCTTAACGAGCGGACTTTTCTTTTCAAGAAAGAAGATGACAAACGGAACGGCGACGGCGAGGAAGCCGATGGATTTGATACTGCTGATGACCGTACCGCCAAACCATACGATCAATGTGGCGATATTGGCGTCAAGTCCTAATGAAGATTCGTGTTTTTGATGTTTCATGGGTTACCTCTTAATGGGTCAATCGTAGTACAATTCGCAATAAAAGTAAAGAGAGCGCTATTGCGCTCCCTTCGGGGTATATTTTAGAATCGGATGGCGGGCGGCCAACACATCGTCGACCCGTTTGATCGGCATCGTCGAGGGGGCGTCGCGGAGGACTTGCGGATTCTCGTACGCCAAACGGTGGATTTCGCGAAGTACGTCGATCGCATGATCCAACGTTTCCTTGCTTTCCGTTTCCGTGGGTTCGATCATCAACGCTTCATGAACGATCATCGGGAAATACATGGTCGGGGGATGGATCCCGTAATCCAACAGGGCTTTCGATACATCTTTCGCCGTGATTCCGGTTTCATCCTTCAACTTCTGACAACTGACCACGAATTCATGCATACAGGCGCCTGCGTAGGCCACAGGATAGAGATCGCTAAGTTTGGCCATCATGTAGTTGGCGTTGAGAACGGCGTTCTCGCTGGCTTCTTTGAGGCCTTCCGAGCCAAGGCTTAGAATATAGGTCAAGGCACGGACGTTGATGAGGAAGTTGCCATAGAATGCACGCATCCGACCGATCGACGTCGTATTGTCTTCGGTAAGTTTCTTGGTGCTTGGGTCATAGGATCCAACCGGTAAGAAGGGTATCAAATCCTTCTTCACGCCGACCGGTCCGCTCCCCGGTCCACCGCCGCCATGCGGAGTGGAGAAGGTTTTGTGTAGATTCAAGTGAACGACGTCAAAGCCCATGTCTCCGGGACGGGCGATGCCCATGATCGCATTCAGGTTCGCTCCGTCATAGTAAACCAAGCCACCGGCCTCATGAACCAAACGGCTGATTTCCAAGATATTGGGATCAAACAATCCCAAGGTGTTCGGATTGGTCAACATCAGCGCGGCGACTTCATCGTTCAACACGGACTTCAACGCTTCCACATCCACACCGCCTTGCGGGTTGGAAGGGACGTTGAGGATCGAATAGCCGGCCATCGCCGCCGAAGCGGGATTGGTGCCGTGGGCGGAGTCCGGAACGATGACTTTCGTCCGTTTCGTATCATGACGATGTTGGTGGTAAGCATGGATCAACAATAATCCAGTGAATTCCCCATGGGCGCCGGCCGAAGGTTGAAGGGTGAACGCGTCCATCCCCGTGACTTCGCACAAGGCGGTCGATAATTGATCCATGGCTTCCAACGCGCCTCTGACCGTGCTTTGGGGCTGTAACGGATGAATCTTGGTGAAGCCAGGCAACGACGCTGTTTCTTCATTGAGTTTCGGGTTGTACTTCATGGTACAGGAACCCAAGGGATAGAACCCGTTATCGACACCGAAGGCTTTGCGTGACAGGTCCATGTAATGACGGACCAGATCGACTTCCGACACTTCGGCCAAGGGAGCGTCTTCGTGACGTACGAAGTTTGAATCTAGATCGTATACCGGAACATCCAACGCCGGAAGCTCGGCGCAACGACGGCCTGTACGGCTCTTTTCGAAGATCAAGGTGCTCATTTCAGCGCTCCTTTCAGAATCGTAACGACACGATCCAAGTCTTCCTTCGTGCTTGTTTCGGTCACGCACCACAACATCCCGTTTTCATCCAAAGGTAATCCGGAAAGGATGCCTTCATTTGAAAGCAAGGATTCGATCGAATCGGAATCCAAGGGACCTTCCGTCACGAATTCATGGAAGAACGATGCCGGGTAACGTAACGTGAAACCAAGGTTTGATAGTTCGTTATAGAGATAATGCGCTTTGGATGCGCATTGAGTTGCGACATCTTTCAATCCGACCGGACCCAGCGCGCTTAAGTACATACCGGCGGTTAGCGCGCAATGCGCTTGGTTACTACAGATCGAACTTGAAGCTTTCTCACGGCGAATGTGTTGCTCGCGCGCTTGCAAGGTCAATACATAGGCACGTTTTCCATCGAGATCCAGCGTTTGTCCGACGATCCGACCCGGCAGACGACGTACGAGTTCGGTGGTGGTGGCCATGTAACCCAAGTACGGACCACCGTAAGCCAACGGCATCCCTAAGGGTTGCGCTTCACCGACGGAGATGTCGGCTCCGTATTCACGTGGGGATTTTAAATAGCCTAATGTCATCGGATTGGAGACGGCGACGACTTTGGCGCCATATTGGTGAGCGAGATTCGTCAATGCTTCCGCGTCTTCCAATACTCCGAAATAATTGGGTTGTTGGAGGACGAAACACGCGCTTTGGTCCGACAACAAGTTTCTCAAATTTTCAATATCCACTTTACCGTCGTTGAGTCCGACGACTTCGATGGTCATCGGTAACCATTGGGTATAGGTACGTACCGTCGCCAAGGTTTCCGGATGGATCGATCCCGCGATCAGAACGACGCTGCGTTTCTTGTCGATCGTCATGTTGACGGCTTCCGCGACCGCGGAGGCTCCGTCATAGACCGAAGCGTTGCAGGCATCCATCCCGGTCAGAGCGCAGATGGCGCTTTGGTATTCGAAAATGGATTGTAGGATTCCTTGCGAAAGCTCGGCTTGATACGGTGTATAGGCTGTGACGAATTCTTCGCGATTGCTGATCTGACGAACGACGGCCGGTATGAAATGATGTTCCGCCCCGGCACCGCGCAAGATAACGTCATAAACCGTGTTCTTTGAGGCTAGTTTCTGAAGATGACGCAGCACTTCGAGTTCGCTCTTGCCGTGCGGCAGAGCGAGTGGTTTTTCAAGACGCACGGATGCAGGAATTGAAGCATAGAAGGATTGTTCGTCCAGTCCCGCTTCTTCCAACATCGCGCGTCGTTGTTCTTTCGTGTTGACGACGTATGACGTCATATCAGTGACCCTGAGCCAATAATTGTTGGTAGGCGTCCCAAGTGAGCAGACCTTCGTTTTTAGATACGCTGTCGGCTTTTAGGATCCATGTCCCCATCGCATCTGAGTTCAACGTTTCCGGCGCATCATTCAACGCGTCGTTGACGGCGCTGACGACACCGTCGACCGGGGAAATCAGATCGCTGACGGCTTTGACCGATTCGACATCGCCGAAACGTTGGGTCGCGGATAAAGCGTCGCCGATTTCCGGAAGATTGACGAAAACGATATCGCCGAGGGCGTGTTGGGCGTAATCGGTGATTCCGATTTCCGCATGCGTGTCATCCAAGAATTTGACCCATTCGTGGGTAGCGGTGAAAAAAGTGTTGTTATCCATGGTAGTTCTCCTTGTTATTTCCGTTTGTAGAAGGGCATCAGAACACGTTTGGCGCGGATTTGTTTGCCTCTGACATCCAATGTGAATTCCGGCGCGTTGATCGCGTCGACGTCGACGATCGCCATCGCGATCGCTTTGCCTAAGGTCGGGCTCATTGTCCCCGAAGTCACGATGCCGACTTCTTTGCCTTCAACATATACCGTCGTATGTTCGCGGGCGATTCCGCGATCGATCAGTTCTAAGCCGATACGTCGGCGCGTCGGCGCAACCGACAAAGCATCTTTTGCGATGAAGCGTTCTTTATCGAGTTTCACGAAACTCTTCAGGCCGGCTTCCAGCGGTGTGATTTCTTCGCTGAGTTCATGCCCGTACAACGGCATCGCGGCTTCCAAGCGCAAGGTATCCCGACATCCCAGACCACAGGGCTGTAACCCTTCGTCTTTTCCCGCGTCAAGGAGTGCCTGCCAAAGTTTGGGCGTCTGTTTGGCATCGCAATAGATTTCAAAGCCATCCTCACCGGTATATCCGGTCCGGCTGACCATGCAATTGCGGATCCCCGCGACCGTCACGAAATCCATGAACGTGTAGTAACCTGTCGGAATATCCATGGTGACTTTCTCCAGAATGGATTGGGCCAAGGGTCCTTGCAGGGCGACTTCCCCGATCACATCGCTGAAGTTCTTAAGTGTCACATCCCCGAACAGATGCGAACGGATCCATGCTTCGTCTTTGTCGATGTTGGATGCGTTGATACAGATGAAATACTTGTTCTCTTCCATGCGGTAAACCAAAAGGTCGTCGACGGTCGTCCCGTCTTCTTTTACCAAGATTCCGTAACGGACAAATCCGATTTCAAGGCTCCGGAAGTCGTTGGTGACCAGATACTGCAGGTTGGAAAGGGCATCCGGTCCTTCCAGGACCAGTTCCCCCATGTGACTGACATCGAAGAGTCCGGCTTTATTGCGGACCAAGCGATGTTCAAAGAGAATCCCATCCGGATAGTTCACCGGCATCAAAAAGCCGGCGAAAGGGACGATGTTTCCATTTGCAGCCACATGCATGTCATACAACGGTGTTTTCTTTTCCATAGTGCTCCTTGCGCAAAAACGGCGCACAAATAAATGTGCGCCTTCGTTCCTTTTGCCTGAAAGATTCTCCTTGCGGATTGCCTCTTCGGCGGATTTCTCTCTCTACGAAGTTTCGTCCAGAACCGGTCCTTTTGCCTGAAAGTTTGCGCGCTTTGCTCCTTCGGCTCCCAATGGGTCTCTCCCGGATCCTTCATACGATATCTGGTTTCATTATACGGGGATTCCGTGGAAAACTCAATCGCGGAAGAGATCCTATATTAAAGGATCGCGGCGATTTCGCCGATCGCTTCGCTCAAGGTCGGATGGGGGAAGACGAGTGATTTCGCTTGATTCAACGGAATCTTCATCTCCATCAATAAACCGAAGAATGGTAAAAACTCACCCGCTTCGCTCATATAGAGCGAAACGCCTAAGATATGGTTGGATGGATCCACAAGCAAACTGACATAGCGTCGTCCATCGCTCTTGATTTTCTGCTTCGCCAACGCTCCTAACGGTTGTCGAATGCTTCTGTATTCGATTTGATTTGCGATCAGTTGCGCTTCCGTAGCTCCGATCCAAGCAGCTTGAACCGGGGTGTAGATGACAAACGGGGTATAAAACGGTTGCGGGTTCTTTCCATGGATCAGATATTCCATCACGTCGATCGCTTGACGTGTCGCCACGTGTGCCAACTGAACCCTACAGCTGGCATCGCCGACCGCAAAGATCTTCGGAAGGTTGGTGCGATAGTTTTCATCGATGGTGATCAATCCCGAGGCATGGCCGATGCCGATAGCATCCAACCCTAACGTTGACGTATTGGGTACTCTTCCCGCACAAAGCAGGACATGGTCGAAATGTTCTTCGGATTCATTATATGTCACTTGATAATCGAGGTCTTGTGTAATCGAATGGATCGTCACACCCGTCAAAATGCGGATGCCTTCTTTTTTAAAATCGGTCGCGATGCTTTGGGCCAATTCTTTGGGTGCGCTGGGTAAGATGCGCGCTTCTTTCTCAAGGATCGTGACACGATGACCAAGATCGTTATAATAGGCGGCCAATTCGATTCCGATGACTCCGCCGCCGATCAGAAGTAAATTTCGATTCGCTTGAAGTGGTGTCGTTAGGGCATCTTCGCTGAGCCAAAGTTTGGCGTTTCCCGGGAAATCAAACACCCGATCGCGACTTCCGGTCGCAATCAAAAAGTAGTCCGCCGTATGGATCATGTCTTCGACGACGATCGATTGTTCATCGAAAAATCGTGCTTCGCCATGAAGCACCGCGATTTTTTTGGAGTTGATTTGACGAGTTAAGGATTGCGTCAGTTCATCGACGATCTGTTGCTTACGCTGATGGATTTCAACTTCGTTGACATCGACAAGTCCGAAGTTGGAACGGGCTTGTTTTACGATGTGGGATTCTTCAAGTAGGGCTTTGGTCGGAATGCATCCGCGCTGTAGGCACGTACCGCCCAGTTTGTCTTTTTCGACCAGAACGGTTTCCCATCCCGCTTCGGCCGCTTTCAGTGCGGCGGCCGTACCCGCCGGACCGGCGCCGATGATGATGATTTTCGTCATGTTACCCCCTGAGCCATTCGATCAGTTCAATCAAGATTTCGTCTTTCTTGTCCAACGTTTCAAAGTGGTCGGCCAGTTGGCGCGGATCACAAGGTTGACCGATCGCCGCATTTGCCAATCGTTCGATCGCGGGGACATCCATGGCATCGGAATAAACGACGCTTTGCGTAATGATTCCGTTTTCGGCTTCGAATTCCCAACGGATCGATCCGAAGGAAAGATAGGTCTCCAATTTGATCTGTTTATCGAACGAAGTCCCATAAAGCCACGCTTCACTTGAAAACTGATTGATCCGTCGTGCCGCGCCTTCGATCGGGAGCGTTTTTTCGATGACGTCGTTCCCGTAACTTTGCTTCACCGCATCCAAGACCGCCGCTTTCACCTCAGCGATACTGACCGGTTTCTGATCGGTCAGATTCATGATGCGCGCTTTGACCGACGCGACTTGTTTCCGTTTAAGTTTCGCTTCGCTGACCGTCAGATACCTACCGAGATTTGCCTTGTCCACGTCGACCAGAATCGTACCGTGATGCAATCCGATTCCGTTGCGTCGCAGGAAGGCGTTGCCTGAAACTTTGGCTCCGTCGATCTCGATGTCGTTGCGTCCGCTGACCTGCGCATTGAATCCCAATGACTTCAGTGCGTTTGCGATGACGTTCATTTGACGTTTTACGTCATAGTTTTTTTCTTCAAGAATAAAAGTAAAATTCAAATTCCCCAAATCATGGTAAACAGCGCCTCCGCCCGACGATCGGCGGGCAAGCTTGCCTTTGTCTTCGATCAGTTTCGCGATATCGACTTCGCTATACGCGTGCTGATTTTTACCGATGACCACGGTGTGGGCGTTCTGCCACAAATAGAAGCGCAGGGTGTCCTCGGGACAAGTTTCAAAGAGGGATTCCTCGACTCCGAGGTTTACGTAAGGATCAACAAACGGTGATTGGTAGATTTCGATGTTCATGGTTTTTCCTCTTGCTTCGATTATACGATAGAATGGAAAATCGTGACAGTTCTTCAGTCAAAATCGTGCCATTTCTTCAACAAGTGAGATATACTATGCCTAATCTTCAGGAGGTACGATATGCAACCGTTAACCTTGTTTTACTTAAAATTCTGTCCCTATTGCCATCAGGCGAAACAATACATCGAAGAACTGTTGCTTGAGGAGCGTTATCGCGACATCAAGATCGACTGGATCAACGAAGGAAAAGAACAAGCCTTGGCGGCGACCTATGACTATTATTACGTTCCGACCTTTTATCTCGGAAAAACCAAATTGCATGAAGGCGCGATGACCAAAGAAGACGTCGCGAAGGTTTTCGATGCGGCCTTAGGTACGACATGAGAGAAAGCGTCCTCTATATCGCGGTTAGCTTAGATGGTTATATCGCCGATGTCGATGGGAAAATCGATTGGCTGACCGCGTTTGAAATCAACGAAACCGGATATAACGAATTCATTTCGAACGTTGATAGTTTAGTGATGGGCCGGGTGACCTATGACCAACTGGTCAATGAACTCAGTCCCGGTGTTTGGCCCTATCCCGATCAAACCACCTTCGTGGCGACGCGTCAACGACGGGAAGATAACGGACAGGTACAGTATGTGAATGATCCGATCCGTTTGGTTCGTTATTTGAAAGTCCAGGAAGGGAAGGATATCTGGATCGTGGGCGGAGCGCAGATCGTGGCTTCGTTGTTGGAAGAGGGATTGATCGATAAAGTCATCCTTACCTTCATTCCGAAATTGATCGGTAGAGGGATTCCGCTCTTTCCGGAAATCAAGTCACGTTTTGATTTGGTATCGTCGAAAACCTACGGTCCGATGGTGGAAGTCACCTATCAACTTCAGAAAGCGAAGGTTTATGAGCCTTCGCTTTCTTTCGATGCTTGATTTTTCATGAATTTGAACCTTGAAATTCCATGCTATAATGGAAAAAAGAGGTCTGCTATGTTCAATTGGTTACGTAAAAAAAGAATCACGGACGGCGAGATCGAACTGGTCTTGGCAGCCCGATCGAAAGATCCCGATCCCGACGGGTGGGGCAGCGCTTTTGTCTATGATATCCTGGAACTTGCTTCCGGTAAGATCATCGGACGATGCGATCTGCGTTTGGGGGAGACGCCGACCTTGTATATCGGCGGGAATATCGGGTATACGGTCTACGTTCCCTATCGTGGAAACCATACCGCAGCCAAAGCATGCATGCTTTTGTTTGAGGTGGCGCGGGGCATGGGCATGAAGCGTTTGATCATCACATGCAACCCGGATAACATCGCTTCCTATAAAACATGCCAACGCTGCGGATGTGTCCTTAAAGAAATCGTGCCGGTACCGGTCAACCATGAGCTTTATGCGCAAGGGGACCGTGAAAAAGCCATCTTCATCAAAGATCTAACCTAAACCGAAGACCGATGACTAAAAATCAGGTCTTTTTTCGTATATAATAGAAAAGAACGAGGTCAACCATGCAACTATTCAACTATCACACCCACACGTATCGTTGCGGCCACGCGGGCGGCGACGATGAACAATATGTCCGGGCGGCGATCGCCGCTGGATATCAAATCTTGGGATTCAGCGACCATGCGCCGTATCCGGGAGTTGTCCATCGGGGCGATCGGATGAACATGGAAGAATTGGACGGATACATCACATCCATCAACCATCTTAAGGAAAAATACGCAGATCAGATCGAAATCAAACTCGGACTGGAGATCGAATACTTTCCTGAAATGGAATACTATTACGATAAACTGCGCGAGAAGACGGATTATCTGATTGTCGGGCAGCACAATCAAATCTTGGATGCGATGGAATACAATCATTTCACCGATGACAACGACGTAAAAGTGTATGCCGACCAAATCGTCATGGCGATAGAGCGCGGGTATGCGGACATCATCGCGCATCCGGATTACTTCATGTTGGGTCGCCGGAATTGGAGCGATGCGTGCGAACAAGCGGCGCAACGAATCTGCGAAGCATCGATTCTTCATAACATTCCCTTGGAACTCAATACCAATGGGATCCGTTATGGGAAACAGCGATATGACGAAGGCCTTTCCTATCCGTATCCTTTTCGTCCGTTCTGGGAAATCATCGCAAAGACGCAAGCGCCGGTCATCATCGGTGTGGATGCGCACAAACCGATGACACTGTTGGAACATGAACGGTTGGAGAAGGCGATGGAAAGCCTAAAGGATTTATCGATCAATTTCAGGGAAGATTTCCGAATCTAACAAAGGAGGGGGACGATGCGACGCATTTATCATTTTTTAATCAGCAAGCCGTTTGCGATCGGAATGATGATCTTAACCGAACTGATCCTTCTTTATGCGTTCGTTTATTTCTCGAGCGTCCGCTTTGCGACCCTGTATTATTTCTTGGTCGTCTTAAGCGTCATCATCGTCATTTACCTCATCAACAATAACGATAACCCCACCTACAAGCTTTCGTGGGCGATCTTCATCCTCGCAGTACCGCTCTTCGGCGGATTGACCTATCTTTTGTTTGGCGGGAAGAAAGTTCCCAAAGCCTTGCGTACCGGTGTCATTAAGTTAGGCGGGGACGGAAGTCCGGTGTTGTTGCAGGATCAAAACGTCATCGATCGTGCGTTGGCGATCGATCCTTCGTTCGGACGTCAAGTCAACTATATCCTGAACGCGGGGCACATGCCCATTTACGATAACACCGAAATCGAGTATTATCCGCTGGGCGAACAGAAGTTCGAAGCGATGAAAATCGAACTGGAGAAAGCCGAGAAGTTTATCTTCCTGGAATATTTCATCATCAACGAAGGACATATGTGGTCGACGATCGAGGACATCTTGGTCCGTAAAGTGAAACAAGGCGTCGATGTGAGGGTGATCTATGACGACGGAGGATCGATCCGACTGTCAGGCGGATTTGCGCAGCGCTTGCGGAACTTCGGTATCAAAACCTTCGTATTCAACCCGTTCTCTCCGATTTTGGCGATCCAGATGAACAACCGCGATCACCGTAAAATCTGCGTCATCGACGGTCGCGTCGGCTTTGTGGGAGGCATCAATTTGGCGGATGAATACATCAATCAAAAAGAACGTTTCGGACATTGGAAAGATTGCGCCGTGATGTTGCGGGGGGAAGCGGTCTTCAGTTTGACCGTCATGTTCCTGCAATTTTACGAGTATGCTTCCAAGACCCGGGAGAACTACTTCGGATACCGTTATGATTTCGCGACATCGCCGATCCTTTCCCAAGGGTTCGTCCAACCGTTCGCGGATAGTCCGACCGATGACGAGTTGATCAGCGAGACCACCCATCTGAATCTGATCGCGGCGGCACGAAAGTACATCTATATCATGACGCCCTATCTGGTCGTCGACAACGAAATGACGCAAGCCTTAAACATCGCGGCGAAAAGCGGGGTCGACGTACGCATCATGGTTCCGCACATCCCCGATAAATGGTATGTCTTTGAGGTGACACGTAGCAGTTATGAGGAGTTCACCAAGAACGGGGTTAAGATCTATGAATACAAACCCGGTTTCGTCCATTCGAAAGTAATGATCATCGACGATACCGCGGCGATCGTCGGGACGTCGAATTTGGATTTCCGCAGCTACTACCTCCATTTCGAATGCGGGATGTTACTGTTGGATCATCCGGTATTAACCAAGATCAAGCAGGATTTCGTCGAAACATTGGATAAATGTATCGAGATTACGTATGAGGATTGTTTGAAGACAAATTTCTTCGTCCGCCTCGGACGAGCGATCTTAAAACTATTCAGCGCACTATTTTAAAGGAGGATATTTATGAACGTCGGAATCGTATTGGAAGGCGGTGGCCTGCGGGGCTGTTATACCGCCGGAGTCTTGGTTTGGTTGATCGAACATGGCATCGAGGCGCAAACGGTCGTCGGGATTTCCAGCGGGGCGATGCATGCCTGTAACTATCTATTAAAGGACATCGAGGCCTTGCATGATACATCGGTCAAGTATGCGGGTGGATCTAAAAACATCGGCTTACGTCCGTTGTTACGTGAAGGGACCCCGGTCGGATATGCCTATCTTTTTGAGACGGTCCTCAAGAAAATTCTGAAATTCGATACGAAACGACTCAAATCGATCGATCAAACGCTGGAGTTTGGCGTATATAGCTTAAAGCAACAGAAAACGATCTGGATCGATCAGCGTTCCATGGACGATGACCTCCAATTCTTACGCGCTGCCTGTACCTTACCCTTGGCCGGACGCAGCGTCAAGATCGACGGGACCAAATACTTGGACGGCGGGATCACGACCATGGTGCCGGTCGGACGGGCGAAGGAAATCGGCGCGAAGAAATTCTTCGTGGTCGTTACGAAAGATCCGGGATTCGTACGCAAGCCCAATGGGAAAGTCACGCAATTCTTGTTAGATTTGATCTACTTCAACTATAAAACCCTGCTTAAGGATTTCCGTGCCCGGACAAAGGTATACAACGATGAAATGGATATGGTTCGTAAACTCCAAGATGAAGGCAACGCGATCTTGATTCAGCCGACCCGCGATTGCGGCGTACGTCGCTTCTCGGGAAACGTCGAACAAATGGAAACGATGTATCAACTTGCAAAGGAGGATTGCGAAAACCGTAAAGATGAAATCTTGGCGTTCTTCGCGCAATGACATGAAAAAAGCCCTTAAGATCATTTTGGGATTCGTGATAATCATTACACTGGGCGGGATTCTTGCCTATAACTTCATGAATGCGAACCTGAATCGATTGGCGAAACGTACGATCGAGGATGTGGATCTGACCCGGATTTCCGATGGTAGTTATCAGGGTTCCTATGATAGTTTTCCGATCCGTGTGGAAGTGACCGTCACGATCGCCGACCATGCCTATCGATCGATCACGATCGACAAACAGGTGACCGGCCAGGGACAAGCGGCCGAAGGATTACCTGAAATCATTCTTGAAAAACAATCGCTCGAAGTCGACAGTATCTCCGGCGCGACTTACAGTAGTAAAGCGATCTTGATGGCGATCGTCGACGCACTTGAAAGCGGTAAGGAGTAAAAATGCCCAAAGCAACCTATAAAATCCATCCGAACGCCGAAACGCCCTTTGGATCGATCGATGATCTGCTCGCAGCGAGTATGGAATTAAACAAGCCGATCTTGATCTTCACCAACGATCTGCGACCCAACGAATATGTCGCGGGGATCGTGGCGATGGTCTTTGAGGAATGGTTTGTCTTCAAACGGATCGATCCGCTGGGAAGAGCGGATGGGTACTCATGCATTCCGTTGGACATCGTCTTTCGGGCCGAAGCGGATACGCAATTGGTCAATCGCATCACGACGCTCTGGAAAATCCAAGGCGATGCGCATCGTGCGTTGGCGCCGACCGAAACCGATCTGTTGACCGGTTTCCTTGAAAACGCCCGTGCATCGCAAACCGTCGTCTCGCTTGAAATCCTTGACAGCCGAGTCTATGATCTGACCGGTTTTGTCCAACATCTTGACGATGCGTTCGTCAAGATCGGACTCTTGGATCCCTATGGCACCGTCACGGGAGCCACGTTGATTTCGATCGACAGTATCACCCAAGCCTCGATGGATTCCCTTGAAGAACGGGCATTACAGAAGTTGCATGACTATAACTTGAAGATAGGAAATCTGACCTGACCGATGTCGGGTCTTTTTTTTCGATTTTACGCATTGTTTCCGACATCGGACGTACATTTTCGCGAAACCTTGACGTAAAGTACTCTATCAAGTAAAATTGACACATCTTGCAATGCTTTGCATGAAAGGGAATGAAAATGGAGACTACACAGAAAAGGAAGTTCGGTTTACTGACGACCATTTCGATGATTGTCGGGATCGTTATCGGATCGGGGATCTTTTTTAAGACCGATAACATCCTTTCCAACGTCGGAGGTTCGGTCTTTTTAGGGGTTCTGGCATGGATTTTAGGAGGCTTCGGTATCATCTTCGGCGGATTGACGATCGCGGTTTTGGCGAAACGCGACGAACACGTCGGCGGATTGATTACGTATTGCGAAATGACCTGGGGAAAGACATTGGGTTATTTGGCCGGTTGGTTTCAAATCATGTTTTATTATCCCGCTTTGGTCGCCGTCATTTCGTGGGTCTCCGCGATGTATATCTCGGAACTCTTCGGATGGACACAGGCCGGAGCGTTATTCGGACTGCCCTTGGCTTGGGCGCAGAGTTGGGGTTTCCCTTTCTCGCCGACCCAATGGGTCATCACGCTGTTGATTTTGGTTATCTTCTTTACCTTCAACAGTTTCGCCACCAAAGGCGCCGGAAAGTTCCAAAGCTTCGCGATGTTGACGAAAGTCGGCGCGTTGATCATCTTGGCATTCTTGGGTCTAGCGTTCGGAAACCCTGCGACCGTCGTGCATTTCGCCGACACCCGCATGTTGGGCGCCGGATTCTTCGCAGCCTTGGTACCGGTCGCGTTTGCGTTTGACGGATGGCAAGTCGCACCGTCGATCGCCCACGAAATCAAGAATCCTAAGCGTAACTTGCCTTTGGCGCTGACCTTCGCGCCGCTTCTGATCATGGTTATTTATATCGCGTATTTCGTCGGGATCAACGCGGTCTTGGGACCGGATAAAGTCTTGGAATTAGGGGATGGCGCCGTCAGTGTCTTCGCCCAGAAATTCTTCGGAGCCGTCGGCTACCGCTTCGTGTTGACCGCGGTCGTCATTTCGATTTTGGGCACGGTCAACGGATTGATCCTCGGATACATCCGCTTACCCTATGCTTTGGGATTACGTAAAGAAATCTTTAAAAGCGAACGCTTCGCGTCCGTTTCCGAAAAGTACGACATCCCCATGTTTTCCTCGATTTTCACTTTCTTGATCAGTCTGGTCTGGCTCGCCTTACATTTTGCCAGTACGACCGGCGTGATCGTGTTCAATTGGTCGATGTTTCAAAACATGTCCGTGGATGAGATGTCCATCATCTTGATTTATATCTTCATGATCTTGATTTATGTCGGCGTCATCAAGGATTTCCTGGCGAAGAAAGTGGAAAGCTGGGTCTACGGGCTCTTGTTTCCGATCTTTGCGATCATCGGCGCCGCGACCGCGGTTTATGGCGGTTTTCAGAATAAATTGGTCGCCGTCTATCTCTCGGTTTCGATTTTGGGAATCATCGCCGGCTTGTTGGTGCGACCCAAGTCCAGCTAAACGTAAAAAGCGTTTCCGCAAGCGACGGAAACGCTTTTTTTATGTGTTTGACCTTTCTAAAAGTGGTATGATAAATAAAAGACAGATGTGTATCCGGCGAAAGGGGGCGCATCATGAAACTAAGTATCATCACGGATCAAATCTCGCAGGATTTCGAGACCGCGTGCCGCATCATATCGGAAGAAGGAATGGACCGCATCGAGATCCATTCGCTGTGGGGAAAAACGATCGAGCAGTTGGATGACGCGGAAGTCACTAAAATCAAGAACCTGACGAATTTCTATGATTTGCATGTCCATTGCCTGGCTTCGACCTTGTTTTTAATGACGCCTCTCTATCCCAACGATCAACTCAAGGAGTTCAGTTCGGAATTCATCACGATCCGCGGCGACTTGCCGACGCACTTATCCTATCTTCGCAAAACGATCGACATCGCCAAGCAACTCGACTGTACGATGATCCGGATTTTTCCGTTCCGCGCACCGGAAAACCGCAAGATCGTCGGTGACACCAGCGATCAAGAGGCGATGGTACGCAGTTTGTCGGTCGCGATTTCCATGGCTGAAAAAGCCGGAATCACCTTGGTGATGGAGAATTGTCCTCATTGCATCCTTCAAAAAGGAAAGATGACCGTGGACGTGGTAAAGAGGATCGATTCGCCGCATCTTCAACTACTCTATGATCCTGCCAACAGTTACCGTGCCAATGTCGATCGGATCCCATTTCGGTATCTGGAAGGATCCCTGATCGAAGAGTTACGGTTGATCCTACCATATATCGCCCATATGCATATCAAGGACTACCATTTCGTGGAAGGGTTACACAAACCGTACTTACATGTCCCTCTTCTCAAAGGTGAAGTTCCGTACAGTCAGATCTTGCGGATCTTGAAAGATTCGGGGTATGAAGGTGTCTTGAGCCTTGAACCCGAAATCGGCTTCGAAGGGACGATGGATAGTCTATCCATTTTACGAAAACTCATAAAATCGCTCTAAAAAACCGGATCACTCCGGTTTTTGGCTTTTGAAACGGTTCCAAGGAAAAGATTGCGGCGGAAGACTGGTGAACGTCAATGTTTCCTTGGTAACGGGATGGGGAAGCGATAAGCGATACGCCCACAACGCGATCTGTTGACCGGCCTTGGATCCCGAATTATAACGCGCATCGCCCCATAACGGGGTTTTGCGTGAACTGAACTGCACGCGGATTTGGTGGGATCGACCGGTAATCAGTTCGATTTTAACCAAACTTAGAAAATCGGAACGCTCTTGGACTTCATAGCGTAAAGTTGAGAGTTTACCTTCCGGATCCTTCGCATCGACGACTTTCGAAGTATTGTGTTGCGTATCTTTGCGTAAATAATCATTCAAGGTCCCGCGATCGGGCAATTCGCCTTCGATGATCGCAAGGTATTCTTTATGAAGTTGGTGCGTCCGGACCGCTTCGCTTAAGCGTGCGGCGGCCTTGGAGGTTTTCGCAAACACCACGACCCCGCCGACCGGTCGGTCCAAGCGATGGACCAGTCCCAGGTAGACGTTGCCCGGTTTATCGTACTTTTGCCTTAAATATTCTTTACCCATCGTCAATAGATCCAAATCTTGGCTCTCATCTTCCTGCATGGGTACGTTGGGTTCTTTGACCACCACCAAGAGATGGTTATCCTCAAACAGGATGTTCATCCAAGCTCATCCTTCCATAGATTCCACAGGGTAAGATCCAACCTTTATGGGTGATCGGTAAGCCGATTTCGCCCGCGGTGATCGTCGCCTGCGGAAAGCGCGGGCGTAAACTTAAGTTTAAGATGTTTTCCAAGACGATGCTTGAAAATCCGGTCGTATAGGCGTTGACACAGAAGAATAAGGGATTGGGATCCAGAATTTTCGCGCACGCTTCGACCAGATCATATAATTGTTCTTCCAGTTTCCAGATCTCACCGTTGGGTCCTCTTCCGTAACTGGGAGGATCCATGATGATCGCATGATAGGTCCGTCCGCGGCGCTCTTCCCTTGCCACAAATTTCAGAACATCGTCGATCATAAACCGGATCGTTGCGTTTTCCAGATGACAAAGCGCCATGTTTTCTTTCGCCCACTGGATCATGCCTTTGGACGCATCCACATGGACGACTTCCGCCGCGCCGGCCGAAGCGCAGGCCATGGTCGCGCCACCCGTATACGCAAACAAGTTCAAAACGCGGATCTCGCGTTTCGCATTTCGTATTTTATCTTGCATCCATAACCAGTTCACCGCTTGTTCAGGGAAAAGCCCGGTATGTTTGAACCCGGTCGGCGAGACCTTAAATGTTAGCTCATTAAAAGAAATCGTCCAGATCTCCGGAAACTTACGTAAAAACTCCCATTCGCCGCCGCCGGCCTTACTGCGGTGATAATGGGCGTGCGGTTTGCGCCACAATCCGTTTTCGTCCGTGATCGGCCAAACGGCTTGCGGATCGGGACGGCGTAATACGATATCGCCCCAACGTTCCAGTTTTTCGCCGCCGCCGGCGTCGATGCATTCGTAGTCTTTCCAATGCGTCGCGATTTGTCTCATAGTGGATCTCCTTCACTTGCGATTATATCATAAACAAAAACGCCGGATGGCGTCGGGTTTGAAATGGCTGGGGTAGAAGGATTCGAACCTTCGGAATGCCAGAGTCAGAGTCTGGTGCCTTACCGCTTGGCGATACCCCAATAATGCCTAAAGGGCACCTCTTATTCTACCGATTTGTGCCCCAAAAATCAATAAACTTCGGTATTTTATGGCACGAAGTTTCAAACTATACTATAATAATCACACACGAAGGGATGATACCATGACAAAAGTAAGAACACGTTTCGCACCGAGCCCGACCGGATATATGCATATCGGAAACCTGCGTACCGCTTTGTATGAATACTTGGTCGCCAAAGGACAGGGCGGCGATTTCATTTTACGTATCGAGGATACCGACCAAAACCGTTACGTCGAAGGCGCGGTCGACATCATTTACGATACCTTGGCTTCCGTCGGACTGATCCATGACGAAGGACCGGATGTGGGCGGGAACTTCGGACCCTATACCCAATCCGAACGCTTGCCGATCTATAAGGAATACGCCCATAAGTTGATCGAAGTCGGCGGGGCGCATTACTGTTTCTGTAGCGAAGAAGACATCACGGCCCAACGTGATGCGGCCGATGCGGCCGGGACTCCGTTTAAATACCAAGATCCCTGCCACCGGTTCACCAACGCGCAAGCGCAGGCGAAAGCCGACGCCGGTGAACCCTATGTCGTCCGTCAGACGATTCTTCCCGGAGAAGCCTGCGTATATCATGACGAAGTGTACGGGGAAATCGTTGTTGAACGCGATATCTTGGATGAAAGCATTTTATTGAAGTCGGATGGATTTCCGACCTACAACTTCGCTAATGTGGTCGACGATCATTTGATGGCGATTACCCATGTCGTCCGCGGTAACGAATATTTATCCTCGACCCCGAAATACAACTTGATCTACGATAGCTTCGGGTGGGAACGTCCGGCCTATATCCATTTACCGCCGGTCATGAAGGACGAACAAAATAAGTTATCGAAACGTAACGGCGACGCTTCGTTCCAAGATTTGGTTTCTAAAGGATACTTAGGCAAAGCGGTCTTAAACTACATCGCGCTGTTGGGTTGGAGCCCGGAGGGCGAACAAGAGATTTTCACGCTTGAAGAACTCACCAAGGCATTTTCGGTAAAACGTTGTTCGAAATCGCCGGCGATCTTCGACATCGAAAAGTTGAAATGGATGAACGGGATGTACCTGCGTTCGATGAGTTTGGATGAATTCCACCAACTCGCACTGCCTTGGCTGACCTCGTCGATCCACCGTGTCTGTGACCTGCATGAAGTCAGCAAGATGTTGCAGCAGAGGGTCGCGATTTTGTCGGAAATCCCGGAAATGGTCGATTTCATCGACGAACTGCCGGAGTATGACGTCGAGATGTACTTCCACAAGAAGATGAAGACCGATAAGGAAATCTGCATCAAAGCGTTGGAAGCTTCGCTTGACGTCTACAACGCGATCGAAAACTGGGAAAGTGTCGATGAACTCCAGGTCCGGATCCAACAGCTTCCCGAGAAACTGGGTCTGAAGAACGGTCAGGTTTATTGGCCGATCCGCACCGCGGTCACCGGCAAGCAGTTTACCCCGGGCGGAGCGCTTGAAATTCCCTATATTTTGGGAAAAGAAGAAGCCATCCACCGCACCAAAGTCGGTTTGCATAAACTCAGAGAACTCTAAAAACCCGCAAGGGTTTTTCCTTTTGGATTAAAAAAGCCGATCGCTTCGATCGGCATTGTGTTTCATGGTAGCCCGTACGGGGTTCGAACCCGCGAATCCATGCGTGAGAGGCATGTGAGTTAACCGCTTCTCCAACGGGCCATGTGCCTTTTAATTTTACACTTCCCCTCATCGAAATACAAGTACGTATGTCCATGAATGTGGACGCCCCGTACTATTAAGAAGTGGGGAATTTTGGTATAATGTTCCGGAGGTGATCCTGTGTCTTTTCTCCAACAACTTAACCCCAATCAAAAACAGGCGGTTCTCACCAAGAGCCGCTATGTTCGCGTGATCGCCGGGGCCGGCAGCGGGAAAACCCGAGTGCTGACGACCCGGATGGTCCATTTGATCCAAGATTTAGGCGTGGCGGCCAATTCGGTATTGGCCATCACTTTTACCAATAAAGCAGCCAATGAAATGAAAGAACGGATCCACCGGATGTTGGGCGACCAAGCCGCGGGGGTCCATTTAAGTACGATTCATTCCTTGTGTGTACGTATTTTACGCGAAGATTGTCCGTCGATGAATTTACCTCGGAACTTTACGGTATTGGATCAAGAAGATCAGAAAAGCATTTTGAAGGAAGCATACAAGGAAATCGGATTGGATCGACAAAAATACAGTTTAGGTTCGATGTTGGACTATATCGCCAACAACAAAGCCGCCGAAATCACGATCGAGCGGGCGATGGTCTTGGCCGGAGAACATTTCGGCGAGAAGGAAAAAGCGAAGGTCTATGCGTATTATGTCAATCGTCAAAAGGCGCTCTATGCGCTGGATTTTGATGATCTGCTTCTTGTGACCGTAAAAATGTTCGATTTGTACATGGACATCCAACGCAAATGGCAACGGAGGTTTTCCTTCATCCATGTCGACGAATTCCAAGATATCGATAACGTGCAATACAAACTGATCAAACAGTTGGCCGGAACGGAAAACGAAGTCTACGTGGTAGGCGATCCGGACCAAACCATTTATACCTGGCGCGGGGCGGATGTGAATATCATCATGGATTTCGAAAAGGAATTCACACCGACCGAGACGATCATCCTTAATGAGAATTATCGTTCGACACCCGATATCCTCAACGGAGCCAACTCGATCATTAAAAACAATAAATACCGTGTCGACAAGGATCTGTATACCAAGCGTGAATCCAAAGGGAAAATCTTACATAGCACCTTTCCGGGGGAAGAGTACGAAGCACGTTGGGTCGCGGAGAAGTGCAAGCAACTGAAGAATGATCCGGACAAAAGCAAGCAAACCAATTATATCGATATGGCGATCTTGTACCGATCCAATTATCTTTCGCGTTCGATCGAAAAGGGGTTGTTGGACTCGCATATCCCGTATGTCATCTATGGCGGAACACGCTTTTTCGATCGTGAAGAAGTCAAGGATATGTTGAGCTATCTACGCATGATCACCCATGGGGATGATTTGGCTCTGTTGCGTACCGTCAATAAACCGCGCCGCGGAATCGGGGATAAAACCATTGATACCTTGCGTGAAGCGGCGAAAAAGAATGATTGTTCGATGTACGAACAGCTAAAAAAAGAAAAAATGTTTAGCGGAAAAATCCAGAGTTCGTTGGACAATTACGTTTTAATGATCGAGAAATGGAAAACCAAATCCGAATCGATGACGTTGATGCAAACGTTGGAGATGGTGGCCAACGATAGCGGATTAAAGGCGTTGTTGGAGGAGAACCACGAAGTCGACCGGTTGGAAAACATCAAGGAATTAATCAACGACGTCGAGACTTTTTCCCAGAATTATCCGGATGCCAAACTGGACGAATATCTCCAGATGGTCAGCCTCTATGGCGATCGCAACGATATCATGGGCGGGGATTTCGTGCAGCTGATGACCGTGCATGCGGCCAAGGGATTGGAATTCGACACCGTTTTCGTGGTGGGATTAAGCGACGGCGTTTTCCCCAACGAACGTGCCATGAGCGAAGGACATCGCGGGATCGAAGAAGAACGACGCTTAGCTTATGTCGCGTATACACGGGCACGAAATCGTCTCTTTTTGACCGATAGCCAAGGTTTCAGTATGATCTTAGGCAAGCCGCGGACGCGTTCGCGGTTCGTGGATGAAATCGACGATGCGCACATCGAACATATCGGCGTCAACTTTGAATACGCGGTTCCGAAAGAAACCAAACTTTCGTTTACCGATAAAGTGTTCGCGACGACCTTTCCGGATGAAACGGTCAAAAAACCGAAGATCAAAATCAAAAAAGGGGATAAGGTCAACCATCCCCAATACGGAACGGGCATCGTTATCAATTTAGGGACGGACGGCATCGCCGACATCGCCTTCGATTATCCGCATGGCGTGAAGCGGATCATGGCGGCCCATCCCTCGTTGACCAAGGAAGGTGGCGTCGCATGAGTAAAGAGCGGATCGAACAACTTCGATCATTGATCCAACAATACAATACCGAGTATTACGCTTATGACAAGCCTTCGGTCAGCGATGCTCATTACGATCAAGTGATGCGTGAATTGATCGCGCTGGAACAGCGTTTTCCCGAGTTCGATGATCCAAACTCGCCGACCCATAAAGTCGCCGGCGTCGTGTTGGATGCGTTTGTGAAGATCAAACATAAACGACCGATGTTGAGTTTGGGAAATGTATACAATAAAGAAGAAACGGACGCGTTTGTGAAACGCGTCATTGAAGAGACCGGCAGCGACACGATCGTCGCCGAACTCAAGATCGACGGATTGGCCATGTCGGTGTGGTATCTGGATGGGAAGCTTAATTACGCGGTAACGCGTGGTGACGGTCAAACCGGCGAAGATGTCACCCATAACGTCAAGACGATCAAGTCCTTACCGCGATCGATCACGATTACCGATGAGATCGAAGTGCGCGGCGAAGTGTATTTACCGAAGAAGAATTTCGATGAAATCAATCGTCAAAAGAACGAACTCGGCGAAGAACTCTTCGCCAACCCCCGCAACGCTGCGGCCGGTACGATTCGGCAGCTGGATTCATCCGTCGCTTCACAGCGTGGTTTGGATGCTTTCTGGTACTATTTCCCGGACGCGCAGCGATTTGATTTGATCTCGCATTACGATTCGTTACAGTGGTTGAAGGAACATGGATTTAAGACCAACCCGTATACGAAGCGTTGTCATGGGAGTGAAGAAGTTTGGAAGACGATCGAAGAATTCTCCGTCTTGCGCGAGAATTTACCCTACGAAATCGACGGGATCGTGCTGAAAGCGGATCGGTTTGCGGATCAAGAAAAAATGGGATATACCGCACGTACGCCACGATGGGCGACCGCCTATAAATTCCCGGCGGAAGAAGCCGAAACGATCGTATCCGACATTTTCATCACGGTCGGACGAACGGGACGTATCACACCCAATGCGAAACTGGAGCCGGTTCGTTTGGCAGGAACTTCCGTCGGATTTGCGACGTTGCATAACCAAGACAATATCAGAGACAAAGACATCCGCATCGGCGATACGGTCATCGTTCGGAAAGCCGGGGAAATCATCCCCGAAGTCGTCCGTAGTTTGCCTGAGAAACGGAATGGAACCCAGGTCGATTATGTCTATCCGACCCAATGCCCGAGCTGCGGGGGGAATCTGGTGCGCTATCCCGATGAAGCTTCCCACTATTGTATCAATCCCGATTGTCCCGCACGGGTCATCGAATCGATCGTCCATTTCGCCTCACGCGATGCGATGAACATCGAAGGGTTGGGCTATAAGACCGTCGAACAATTTCATGAACTTAATCTACTGACAACCATCGAGTCCATTTTCACCTTAAAAGAGATACGCGCTACGCTTATCGGTTTGCCCGGATGGAAAGAGAAGTCCGTCGACAAGTTGCTTAGTGCGATCGAAACCAGTAAACAGAACTCGTTGGAAAAACTGTTGACGGGACTGGGGATCCGACAGGTCGGAGAAAAGGCCGCGCGCACGTTGGCGCTGGCTTTCGGATCGTTGGATCACCTGCAAAGAGCGACCTTGGATGAATTGACGAAGACCGACGATGTCGGCGCGATCACCGCGCAGTCCATCCGCAGTTTCTTCGATGAACCTCACAATCAAACGTTGATCGAAGCGTTGATGACGCATGGCGTCAATACCCTCTGCACTCTTGAGAAACCCAAGCAAAGCCGCTTTGCGGGGTTGACCGTCGTCGTGACCGGCAGTATCGAAGGGATGGGACGATCGGAAGCCGAAGCATGGTTAAGCGGACATGGCGCGAAGGTCGCGTCATCGGTTTCCAAGAAAACCGATCTTGTGATCTTCGGCGAGTCTGCCGGATCCAAATACGATAAAGCGATCGAACTAGGGGTCGCGACCCTGAGTGCCGACGCATTTTTACAGGAGGTGAACAAGTATGCGACATAAGATCATGATTCTGATTTCCATTCTGATGATCTTGTCCGCATGTGCGAAAGCACCGGTCGAAGATCCGACCGATATCGTTGCCCCAGCCATTAAAAAAGGGGAATATGCGATGTTGATCCCGTTCACCAGTTCCGAAATCCGCCAATACCACGGCACGTATTTGAGCCGTATGGATATTTTGGAAATCGGGAGTCGGTTGGAAGACAAGTCGAAAGAACACTTCGATACGGATGATTACCTCTTGGGGGATGGGCAAGTTCTCGACATAACTGAACTCGGGAGTTTGGTTCGAAGGGAAAGTGCCGAGAATCCGCAAGGATTAAACCCGCCCAAAGGAAGCCTTTTTCCAACCGGCATCTCAAACATCAGCGTGCTTGACGCGGTCGTGGTGACGGATGTGGTCGAATTGGATTTCTATACCGGAAGCGCGACCAACCCGAAACTGGCCGGGGTTTCCTTGGCGATCGTTCTCAATCAAAATCTGACCAGCGTCGAAAACGGCGTGGAAGTCACACGATCCATCAGCGACGCACGTCTCTATGAATACGGGACGGACATGGGACGTAAACTGGAAGCCTACATCCGAAAAATCCCGGATATGGAAGACATACCGATCTATCTTACTCTCTATAACAGCTCAAGCATCGATGCGACATTGCCCGGACGGTTTATCGCCGACGGTTATTTCACCGGGCGTGACGGACAATTCGCGAAGAACGTCGAACAATGGGTAATCTTCCCCAGCGATGCGGCGGAGAAACTCGATAGCGTCACCTCTTCCGAACTGAAATCGGTCCGCAATGCGTTGAAGAAATTCATCCCGGAGACCATCGCGATCATCGGACAAGGTCGCTATGTCGACCGGAAGCTTGATTTTCTACGGATCAACGTCGTGATTCAGGCGAAAACTTTCGCGGAAGTCCATGCGTTGACCCAATATCTCGCCAGTTTACTTGAGAATTTCTCGACGCAGGATGCGACGATCATCGCAAACATCAAAAATTACGATGAAACGGTCGCGATCATCCAAGTCGACTTGGACGGGAAGATATCCGTCATCTATACGTATTAGGAGGTACGCCATGAAACAATACGAACCGGAATATTTCAAGACGTTGGCGAAGCAATTGCGTTTTTCGCTTAGCGACGTCGAAGCTCAGGATATCGCGGATGAATTCGACATCTTGCTTGATCAGATGAGCTTGCTCGACAAGATCGATACGGAAGGTGTTCTAGAGATGGTCTATCCCATCGAAGCCGAAACATCCTTTATGCGTGAAGACGAGATCGGACATACGTTTACGGTCGAAGAAGCGATGGCGAACGCACCGCGCAAGGCCAAGGACCATTTCGTTACGGTCAAGGTGGTCGGCTAATGAACTTCAACGACTATAAAATCAAAAATGATCCGCAGACCGCGGCCTATAAGGCGATGGAAAAGGCGAAAGCCGTTCAAGGAAAACTGAACGCGGTCGTCAGTTTCGTCGATCCGCAAGCAAGATTGGATGAACTCAAAGAGATTGAACCGAATGGGAAAATGCATGGAATCCCGATCGTTCTGAAGGATAATGTCAATACCAAAGGCATACTGACGACGGCGGGAAGCCGAATCCTCGGCAACTACATCGCGCAATATGATGCGACGATCGTTGAAAAACTCAACGCCGCTGGCGCGGTATTGATCGCGAAGTCATCGCTGGATGAATTCGGGATGGGCGGTACCAACTTAAGCGCTGCGACCGGTCCGGTATATAACCCATATGATCTGAGTCGCATGTCGGGCGGATCTTCGGGCGGAAGTGCCGTCTTGGTCGCATCCGGCGTCGTTCCGTTTGCGATCGGCAGCGATACCGGCGACTCGGTCCGTAAACCCGCATCGTTTAACGGCGTGGTCGGATTCAAACCGACGTATGGCAGAATTTCCCGTTACGGAATCATTCCTTACGCCTCTTCACTGGATCATGTCGCATTCTTCACACGCAATGTCGCCGATGCGGCAACTTCCCTGGAAGTCTTGGCCGGTCGAGACGATCGCGATATGACGTCCCTCGATTTACCGGTCGAACAGTATCATGAGAAACTCAATGCGGATCTGCACGGCAAGAAGATCGGAATTTTGAGCAATGTGCTCGATGCGATCCAAGACTCGGAAATTCTCGGAATGTTTAACGGACTGATTGCCAAACTCAATGAGCGAGGCGCCGAAATCGTCGAGATCGAGATGAACCAAGATTTATTGAGCGCGATTCTACCGACGTACTATATCATCGCCAACGCGGAAGCCACGGCGAACCATTCCAACCTCGACGGTCTACGCTTCGGCGTTCAGAAAGACGGGGACGACGTGGATGAAGTCATGACCAATTCACGAACCGCGGGTTTCGGAAAACTGATCCGCAAGCGTTTCGTCATCGGTTCGTATGCGCTGTTTGTGGAAAACCAAGACAAACTTTTCCGCAAAGCGCAGAAAGTACGTCGTTTGATCGTGGAAGATCTCAAGAAAGCACTGAGCGAAGTCGACGGATTGATCGCGCCGGCCGCGGCGAACGTCGCACCGAAACTAAACGATACATCCCTCGACCAACTCTCCAGCACCTATCTGATCGCGGAGAACTTCATGGTCATGGGGAACTTTTCCGGTTGTCCATCGATCACCGTTCCGCTGGGATATAAAGACGGCTTACCGATCGGCGTCAATTTAACCTGTAATCTCTATGACGAGCAGACGACCTTGGACTTGGCCTTGGCCATCGAACAAGCGACCGGACTGGCTGATCAAATCAAGGAGGTGGCTTAAGATGAAGTACGAAACCGTCATCGGAATCGAAATCCATTGCGAATTGAAGACCGCCACCAAGATGTTTTCGCCCGCACCGGTCAGTTTCGCGAAGCATCCCAACAGTTGCGTCAACGAAATCGATCTGGCGCATCCCGGAACCTTGCCCAGCCTGAATAAAAACGCGGTTCGCCAAGCGATCAAAGCCTGCGCCGCGCTGAATTTACGAATCGATCCCTTGATCCGCTTCGATCGTAAGAATTATTACTATCCGGATTTATCGAAGGGATTTCAGATCACCCAGCAGTTTCATCCGATCGGTTCGGAAGGATTCGTATTGATTTCGACCTCGCAAGGTGAAAAGAAAGTCCGCATCAACCGCTTGCATATGGAAGAAGATACGGCCAAACAGTTCCATTACGTCACCGAAACCTGGATCGATTACAATCGTGCCGGTACGCCGTTGGTTGAGATCGTCAGCGAACCGGATATGCGTAACGCGGAAGAAGCCGTCGCCTATGTGGAAAAACTCAGGGCTATTCTATATTATCTCGGTGTTTCCGATGTCAAGATGGAAGAAGGATCCCTGCGTTGCGATATCAACATTTCGCTTCGTCCCGAAGGAAGCAGCGAATACGGCGTCAAGACCGAAATCAAGAACCTGAACTCCCTCAACAACATCAAGATCGCGATCGAAGCCGAGGTGCAACGTCAATCCGCGTTACTTGACAGCGGGGAAGGCGTCCAACAGGCGACCCGTCGATACGACGACGTCGCGAAAACGACGGTCTTGATGCGTAAAAAAGAGGGAAGCGTCGATTATAAGTACTTCCCCGAACCCAACATTCCGCCGGTTCGTCTTTCGCAATCATGGATCCAAGAAATCATCGATACCTTACCCGAGCTTCCGGAAGCGCGCTATGAGCGTTATCTGTCGATCGGCCTTTCGGAATATGACGCGAAGATCCTGACGCAAAACAAAGATTTATCCGACTTCTATGATGAAGTCCTGAAATTCACGAAACATTCGAAGATCGCGGCCAATTGGTGCATTTCCGAAGTGTTGGCCGTCATCGATCCGTTATTGCTATTCACACCGCGAAACAAATTGACTCCCGAGAATCTCGCTACGATGATCAATGGCATCCAAGACGGGATCATCTCTTCGAAGCAAGCCAAGGAAGTCTTCCCGCATATGATCAACGGTGAACCGTTTGCGGAAGTCGTTGAACGGTTAGGTCTGAAACAAGTCAGCGATACGGACGGATTACTTGTCATCATCGAGGAAACCTTGGACCAACAACCTCAATCCGTCATCGATTTCCATAACGGAAAAGATCGCGCGTTGGGATTTATCGTCGGTCAGGTCATGAAGAAAACCAAAGGTCAAGCCAATCCCGCCCTCACCAACAAGTTGGTCTCCGAAGCGCTTCAAAAGCGTAAACCGTAATATTTTCATTCATCTTTCTTAAATTCGATCCCCAGTTTCTCAAGCAACGCTATGATGCGTACCATCGCATGCGGTCCGATGCCATGCATCGCTTCAACATCGACTTTCCGAAACTGTTGAAAGTCTTCGGGTTGATGAATCCCCGCATTCTCCAAGGCGCGCCGAGCGGGATTGGAAATCCCTTCGATCCAATAAGGCTCCATCAAGACACCTCCTTTGTTTCAGTATACGCAAAGAAGAACGCGGTTACAATCCAACCGCAAGGAAGGAAACGCATGCGCAGAAAAGATCGCGAAGTCACGGAAAGAAGTGAAATCGTCAAGATCCTGGACGCTTGTAAGATCGTACGTATCGCGATGATCGACAACGGTCGACCCTATCTTGTCCCGCTCAACTATGGATATCGGTTTGATGAGGGTGAACTCACGTTGACCTTTCATAGCGCCAAATCCGGACGTAAGATCGATATCCTGACGTCCAACCCGCATGTTTGTTTCGAGATGGATTGCGATCATGCGCTGATCGAAGGAAACGTAGCCTGCGATTTCGGTTTCGCATTCTCCAGCATCATCGGTACGGGAAACGTCACGTTTCTTAGTAATACGGCGGATAAAAGGGAAGCGTTATTGTTGCTTATGAAGACGCAGACCGGACGCGACGACTTCACGTTTTCAGAGAAACATGTCGACGCGGTCGCGGTATTTCAGATCGTTACGCGCGATTTCAGTGCGAAACACAACGACAGAAGCACGCAAGGGTAAGCACTTTTGAATGCCTTGTATACAAAAAAGAGGGAAATAAGGTATAATAACCTCTAAGGAGTGACTACGATGACACAAAAAACAACGAAAAAGACAAAGAAACGTAGACGGATTTCCGTCTCCGCCGTCATATTGGTAATCGGTATCGTCATTATTTTGATTCCGTTCGGGATCTTGGCATATCTGATTTTTGGTGCGACCTTAGGAACGGGAACACCGCTTTTCGGGAGCCGTTTCACCAATGATTTAAACCCTGCGATCACCCAAGAGAAAGTCGACGCCTTGGATACATCGATCTCCGGATTGACCGGTGTCGAAGAAGCATCCCTAAACTTACGGGCTGCGACGTTACGTATTACCATCGATACGACGGATACCATGGTCGCAACGGAAATCAGCGAGTTGACCAAACAAGTTTACCAACAAATCGATACCGCCTTGCCGGTGGCGACATATTTCAAATCCGACGATGTGAAAAAAATGTATGATCTTGAGATTACCGTCTATAATTTGAAAGATAAACCGGATGATGCGAATTACTTCCAATTCATTTTGGTTAAAAACGCGAACATGGAAACATGGACGATCCAAGAAGTTTCCAAACCGTTGGATCCTGAAATCGCCAAAGCCTTACAAGATGCATTGGCGGCGAAAAACCAACCGACTGAGAGTGAAAACTCAACCGAAGGGAACTAAGAGGGGAACCCCCTCTTTTCTTTCATGAAGGTATTCGATACCCTGGCGGTAACGGCCGTCGATTATGATAACAACGGATTCGGTGTCGCGAAAGACGCCGGATTTGTTTTGTTTGTGAAAGGACTCATGGTCGGGGAAACCGCCGAAGTCCAAATCACCGCGTTACGCAAAAATTACGCCTATGCGAAAGTACGAAGATTGATCCAACATTCCTCGCAACGCGTCACTCCGCGCTGTCCGATCGCTTCGGCGTGCGGCGGTTGTCAGATCCAACATTTCAGCGTCGAAGAACAAGCGAATTTCAAGTATAACCAAGTCTCCCAATTGATCACCAACGTCGCGAAATTGGATCTTCAGCCTTTACCTTTGATTACGATGGAAACACCCTGGCGATATCGCAATAAAGTCCAAGTTCCGGTCGGAAAAGATAAATCAGGCAAGATGATTTGCGGATTCTATCGTGCGCAAACCCATGACATCATCGCCTTTACGGATTGTCACCTTCAAAGCACGATCCAAAACGATATCTTAACCTTCATCACCGAATTCTATAATGACAAGCATGTTTTTCCGGAGACTTTACGTTGGATTTTACTGAAACGCGGCGATGTCAGCGAGGAAATCATGGTCGTGCTCATCACGTCCGAGAAATCCCTGATTCTGAAGGAACAACTCGTCAAAGAGCTAAGTTATACGTTCCCGCAAATCCAAGCGATCGTCCAAAACATCAACACACGTCAAGACAACGTGATTCTCGGTGACGAAGAAATCGCTTTGACCCCAAAATCTACGATTCAAGATACGCTCGGCCATTGCGTCTTTTCAATCTCCGCAAAGTCTTTCTATCAAGTCAATCCGATCCAAGCGAAAGTCCTTTACGATAAAGTCGTCGAGTTCGCGGATTTCAAACCCACCGATACGGTCATGGATCTTTATTGCGGGGTCGGCACGATCGCGTTGTATGTCAGCCGGCATGTCAACCATGTCATCGGCGTGGAAGTGGTCGAACAAGCCATCAAAGACGCCCAACAAAACGCGCTTCTCAATCACATCGACAATGTCTCTTGGTACACCGGCGATGCGGGTGAAGTCGCGAAGAAACTTGCATCATCCGACATCAAGGGCGATATCATTATCGTCGATCCGCCACGCAAGGGACTGAACCTAGAAACCATCGAGGCGATCATCGGTTACGCTCCTCGCAAGTTGATTTATGTCTCCTGTGATCCGGGAACATTGGCACGCGATTTGGCCATCTTCACCTCGAAAGGTTACGAAACGAAAATCATCCAACCGGTCGACATGTTCCCGCAAACGGTGCATGTTGAAACAGTGGTATTACTGACACGGATCTAGTAGAATTACATACTAAGAAATGTTCAATCATTACCCACGTTCTAATAACGTGGGTATATTTATATAAATATTACGCACATGCAATTGACGTGGGTAAAATAACATGGTAAAATACCCACATAAAGGGGGTTTCGATTATGGACAAACAAAAATTACCTATATTACCACCGAATGCGGAACTGGAATCAAAAGCAGTGTTGAAAATCCTGTCGAAAGCCAATCGTGCGCTGGCTGAGCTGAAGGGGTATGCGGATACAATTCCCAATAAACATATACTCATAAATGCTGTGTTAATCAACGAGTCCAAGGATAGCTCCGAAATTGAGAACATCATAACAACACATGACGACTTGTTTAGGGCTATGAATGATGCCCGTGATTCAAGTTTGGCTGCGAAAGAAGTCGCAAGTTATCGAATGGCGTTGTGGCACGGTTACGAGATTGTAAAAGGTCGTGAAATGCTTACTACGAATATGATCGTCGAAATTCAAAAAATGATCGAAAGAAATCAGGCTGGTATTCGAAAGACATCCGGTACGGTTCTTCAAAATGAAAGAACGGGTGAAATTGTATACACACCACCTTCTGGAGAACAATTGATTCGGTCTTTATTAAGTAATCTAGAGAAATACATCAATGAAGATGATGATGACATCGACCCCTTGATAAAATTGGCAATTATCCATTATCAATTTGAAAGCATCCATCCGTTTTATGATGGTAATGGTCGGACAGGCAGAATAATCAATATACTTTATTTAGTACTTAAAGGTTTACTTGATAGCCCGATTTTGTACTTGAGCAGTTATATAATCAGAAATAAATCTTCATATTATCGACTGCTTCAGGATGTACGTATTAAAGATAACTGGGAAGATTGGATCGTTTATATTCTTACAGGAATTGAAGAAACAGCAAAAAATACGTTGAAACTTGCGAAGAGAATCAATTTGGAAGTCGAAGCCGTCAGTGGTGAGATAAAAGAAAAACTGCCGAAGATCTACTCCAAAGAGCTCGTTGACCTACTTTTTTTCGAGTTTTATACAAAAATCGCATATATTGAAAAAGGCTTAGGTGTCACTAGAAAAACCGCCGCTGTATATTTGACTGCCCTCGAACAAGCTGGATTTCTTGTGTCGGAAAAGATCGGGAAAGAGCGGATTTACCAGAACAAAAGGTTATTTGATCTAATCCGGTAAAAGCGATGAAAAGAGTCCAATCGAACTTGTACGATACTCACGTTGGTTCGAAAGAAACAATATTATCTTTGAAAGAATGTTTGAGTTTTATATGGAAGTATAATTAGCCGAAACGGAATTTTGATCTAAAACTCAATTCGACAGTTGTGTAAAAAATAAAGTGTGCACCTACGAACAGAGAGATGTGTAATCATTAGCATCTCTTTTCCACTTGATCGTAATCGTATTGTTTCCATTTCCCTTCCGAGACAATCTGAACATTACCATCAACTACAATGATCGCAGTCGCATCATCGATCGCGTAGGAAGTGCCTTGAATCGTTGTTGCCCATGCATCCGCCGTTTCAAGTGTGTTCTCGGGAAGTTTGATATGATCAAGATGGGGGAAAATCGAAAAGTCGACAAGTCCCAAGGTCGTATCATCTTTCGTAGGTTGCTTCCAGTTCACGAAGATTTCGCCGATCCGCGGTGCCATGATCATGCTTCCGGCACTGAGTCCGACATACACCAAATTCAGTGAAGGTAAAAGTTCGGCGACACCGGATTCTTTCATCCAATGATTCAAATAAAGCGGATCGCCGCCATTCACCAACAATACATCCGTCTCGCGTAATTTTGGCTCCCAGATTTCTCGCGGGATACTCGGAAGTGCTGTCAACTCAAGAACTCCGACACGCTTCCATCCCAAATCGCACATGTGAGATTCTTCCTGTCCGCTGATAAACGACCAAGCGTAATCGATTCCGTTTGGAATGGCATAACCTGCGGTTGGGATGCATAGCGCTTTACATTCTTCGATGGGTTTATCCAACAGATGTACAAGTGCGTTAAGGATGCTTGGGTTTGTAATACCACCGGATGTCAAGAGTAGTTTCATATCGTTACCTTCATGTATTTCTTGTTATGATGTTCTTTACCGTTATTATATCAAAGGAATTTATAAAGTATCCGGTTAAAGCAGTACGATACATTCAAAATCATTGATGCTCGATTTCATCATCTTGAGCGTAATCCATTGTTGCAGTCGAAGAAGGATCATTCGATCTTTTCACGTATTCGACAAATTCTATTCTAAGGAATATACTAAAAACGTGAGAGTGTTTGAGTGTAACATCATGAAGATTGAATAAGCAATTTATTATATAGTTTGCGCTACGAAATCGTAACTCAAGGAACATCCGAAAGAAGGAATCGTAATGGTAAACGCAGATCTATTTGATCGGTTACAGGCAACGTCCGATGTCGATCGACTCGTTACCGAAGCCATCGAGAATCCCTTGATTCTTGATGACTTATTCGAAGTGATTCGGATAACGAAGTCAAACATCCGATACAAGTCATCGAAAATCATCCGTAAGGTGAGCGAACAGCGACCGGATCGGGTGTATCCTTATTTCGACAACGTCGCGCAATGGCTTCGTAACGACAACAGTTTCATCAAATGGGATGGAATCCTCACCTTGTCCAACCTTGCTGCCATCGATTCAAGTCATAAATTCGAGACGATGATTACGGAGTATTTGTCGCTGATCGACGATCCCCAAATGATCACGGCTGCGAATGCCGTCGGAAACAGTTGGAAAATCGTGGCCGTAAAACCGCAGTTGGAAAATGAAATCACCAAAAAACTGTTGGAAGTGCCGGAAATCGTGTATCTGAGTCATGGAAACCCTTCGCCGGAGTGTAACCGCATCGTTTGCGGGCATGTGTTGGCATGCTTCGATCATTACTTTGGACTTTCCAAAAACCAAAACGCGATGATCGAGTTCGCAAAACGACATCGCAACAGTTCTCGGAAATCACTCGCGAAAAAAGCGAATAAGTTTCTCATAAAACATTCGTCAACGCACTTCCCAAACCCGATAACGGAGGACAAACGATGATCACAATCGAAAAACTCGTGGCGATACCAAAAGAAGAGTTGTCGGAAATATCGAAATCGCTCGACGGAACCGACATATCCCAATTGATCGAATTATTGAACGTAAAAGAAGATAACCTAAGATACCAAGCGTTTCTATTACTAAAGAATCGATCCATGTTGTTTCGTGACGTCTACCCGTACTGGGATGAGTTTCGAAGCAAGTTATCAAGTGCCAATTCTTACCAACGTAGTATCGGCTTGATGCTGATCTCGGAGAATGTAAAGTGGGATCAAGAAAACAAGATCGAAGATACGATCGACGATTATCTTTCGCTGATTCATGATGAGAAACCGATTACTATCCGCCAGTGCGTTCAAGGATTGGAGAACATCATTTTATCCAAACCGAAGTTGAGCCAACGGATTTCTTTAGAACTTGTTTCCCTACAGTTAGCAACGATCAAAGAAACGATGCGGAAGTCCGTTTTGCTGGATATACTCAACATTTTACTTCTGATTCAGAATGTTCAAGCGACGGACGAAATCAAAGACTATGTTTCCAATGCGCTTCACGGATCGATATTGGATTCCAAATCAAAGCAACAAATTCAAGCTCGCTTACGTTGATCCGATGAAAACAAAGGAAAGGTCGGGATCGGACGATGAGTAAATACAGTGCCTTGTGGATCTACATCCAACAAAACGAAAATCCTACGGTTGTGTTGACATTCGAGGAGATCCACGCGATTCTCGGAATCCCCATCGATCATTCGTTTCTAAATTATAAGAAAGAATTGCTTGAGTTTGGTTATCGTGTCGACAAAATATCGCTAACGGAACACACCGTGCGTTTTATAAAGATAAAATGAATGACACTTGACCGAATTGGTCTTAACATCGGAGGTAACGCATGGAAATCATCATTCGCAGACTCACCCCGGATTTGGCAGAAGATTACGTTCGTTTTTTCGATGGTACCCCGCATGACCAACATGTGGATGAACACAAATGTTATTGCGTCTGTTGGAGTAACGTCGATGATGAAGGGACAGACTTCTCGACCGTTCAAAAGCGTCGCGAAATCGCCAAACAATTCGTCACGGAAAACCATATCCAAGGCTACCTTGCCTATCAAGGCGATAACGTCGTCGGGTGGTGTAACGCGAATACGAAAACGGATTGTTTGAGATGCGTGAGTTGGCGATACTTCATGGCGTACGTTCCCGTAGAGAATCCCGCTTCAGGGCTAAGAGTAAAATCGGTCTTTTGCTTCGTGATCGCACCTGAATTCAAGCGCCAAGGCATCGCATCGAAGTTATTGAAACGTGTATGTGACGATGCCTTTTTGGATGGGTTTGATATCGTGGAAGCGTACCCATATACCGAGTCAGCTCAAGTCTCTTCGGATTTTGGCGGTTATATCGAAATGTATGAGAAACAAGGGTTCAAGTTAACGGTTGATAGCGAAAAAGGACAGGTGTTGCGTAAACGATTGAAGCCTGAGTGAAGCACAAAAGGGACCCCTACGACACCGTTGAAATATCTGGTTCGTCTTAATAAGAATACCCGGAGGAAAGTTCGATGACAATCTGGAATCCATGGCACGGCTGTCATAAACTGAGTGAAGGTTGCCGGTTTTGCTATATCCACAAAGGGGATGCAAAACGCGGAATCGATACCGACGTTATCGCAAAAACAGATCAGTTCGATGCGCCGATCGCGAAAACCAAAAGTGGCGAATACAAAATGAAATCCGGTCAAACCGTGTACGTGGGGTTCGCGACGGACTTTCTCATCGAGGAAGCGGACGAATGGCGTAAGGAGTGTTGGAGAATGATTGCGGAGCGAACCGATCTGCATTTCGTCTTTCTAACCAAACGCATCGATCGATTCTTACATTGCATTCCCGAAGATTGGAATGACGGATACGATCATGTGACGATTGGTTGTTCGATCGAAAACCAGAAACGCGCCGATGAGCGCCTTAAAATTTTCGTCGATACTCCGATCAAGCACCGTAACATCATATGCCAACCTCTGATCGAAGCCATCAACATCGAACCCTATTTGGATAACATTGAACTTGTGGTGGTTGGGGGAGAGTCGGATAAAAATGCACGAGAATTGGATTATGATTGGGTGCTATCCATTCGTTCTCAATGTATCGATCATGGTGTTCCTTTTGAATTTAGACAGTGCGGTACGCACTTTATAAAAGATGGGAAGAAATATACGTTGCAGGTTCGTGATTTATGTCAACAAGCCAGAAAAGCAAACATCGACGTCGATTCTGCTCGTTTAAAGGGCTGAGAGGGGATTTTCCCATAGGTCATCCCGACGCGGAATGTTATCATGAGTATGCGTCTATCGATAAGATTTGGAGGATCGACGATGAAAAGCGAGTATAAACGGATCGACAAAGAGTTGCGTTCAACCGGAAGGTTTATCAAGTTTTTCAATCCGTCCTTTAGTGAGAGAAGACTACGTCTTTTGTATAAAATGAGTCGCATTCGAAAATGGAAAGTCAAATCAGATAAAATAACAATGTCGGAAGACTGGGTTGTGCGCAACGATGGATCCAAGATTCGGCTCTGCATTTTTCGTCCGTTGATCCCGAAGGAAAATGTCCCCGGTGTCCTCTGGATGCACGGTGGTGGATATGCGCTGGGATCACCTAGAGCTTCAAAATTTTATGCGGAAAAGCTCATTGAAGCCAGCGGTTGTGTTTTCATCGCTCCGGAATATCGGCTTTCCATCGAAGCGCCGTATCCTGCCGCATTGGAGGATAACTATGACGTACTTCTTTGGATGAAGAAGAATGCGGATCAGCTTGGAATCAATGTCAATCAGTTGATGGTCGGAGGAGATAGCGCGGGGGGCGGACTGACTGCCGCTCTAACGCTCTATGCGCGGGATCAAGGGGAAGTGAAAATCGCGTTTCAGATGCCTTTGTATCCGATGATCGACGATCGCATGACAATGCCCTCCGCCACCGAAAACAATGCCCCGGTATGGGATTCGACCTCCAATTATAACGCTTGGAAACTCTATCTTGGCAATCGCTTCGGATCTTCCGATGTGCCAAGTTATGCGGCACCCGCAAGAGCATCGGACTATCAAGGATTACCTCCGACGGTCACGTTTGTCGGGGACTTGGAACCATTTCGAGATGAAACTATAATGTACGTAGAAAATCTGCGAAATGCCGGTGTACCGGTTGATTTCCAAGTGTTTGAAGGATGCTATCACGCGTTTGACCAAACGGTACCGAACGCGGAAGTCTCCCGAAAAGCGATCGCGTTCTTGATTTCATCTTATATATTTGCGGTGAATAATTATTTCGCAAAGCAATAAAAAACATCGTGAACTTACCCTGTTTCAAGCGAAGAATCAAGGGAATCGTTGAAAGTGTATCGATGTGTCGACAGGGAGGAACCAATGAACACGCGTAACTACATAAACCATGCCGGAATGACGGCGGACTATCCTGCGGTGCGACAATTTCTGATTGAGCTTGGCGATTGTGAGTTCACGTATGCAAGATGGGACTGGATGATCACACATAGTTATCTGGATCATACCGGTCTGGATAAAATAAGACTCTGGGAGAACCAGGGTCGACTCGTCGCAGTCGCAACCTATGATACGCGTTTAGGAACGGCCTATTGCCTAACTTTTCCCGAATACGCGTATTTGAAACGCGAGATGTTAATGTATGCGGAGACACATCTGGGTACTTCGGAAGAATTCAATATCGTCATTTCGAATCAAGACATCGAATTTCAAAGGATCGCACATGACTTGGGATATGTGGCGACACGGGATGCCGAACATGATGCGGTTTTTTATCTCCCTCACGCGAACCTTGAGTATACGCTCCCTGAAGGATTTACCATCGTTTCGATGAAAGAACGATATGATCCGTTTGAATATCGTCGTGTCCTTTGGAAAGGATTCAATCACGAACTCAACGGGGAAGGACCGTTTACTTTCACCGATGAAGATCGCAAGGGAGTCGACTTCGAAATGATCCGTGACAACATCGACTTATCACTGAAGTTAGCCGTCGTAAATCCGGAAGAACATTTTGTTTCCTATTGCGGCTTATGGTTCGACAACAAAGTCGATTTCGCACTGATCGAACCTCTGGCGACCGATCCCGATTTCCGTGGTCTGGGACTCGCGAAAGCGGTTGTGTTGGAAGGGGTCCGCCGCGTCAAGGAACAAGGAGCCACCCGCGTATTTGTCGGATCAAACCAAGAATTCTACTATAAAATCGGCATGTTCCCGTATCGTGAGTCCGCGATTTGGAAGAAACGGTAATTCGCGTCAAAAAGAATGTATGGTAAAATTTATGAATGGTTTCACTAAAAGATTAAATACATTCATGGTTGGTGCGGAAATCAAGAAGTAGAACACACCTGACCTGTCAAAGATAAACATTTGTCGGTAAACACGGAGGTTTAAATGAACTTAGAGCGCCATCATGATCCAAGCATTCGATCGATCAGTGCGGGATACAAACACACCGTCGGATTGAAATCTGATGGCTCGGCATTCGCAATCGGGCAAAACAAGTATGGACAATGTGATGTTAAAGATTGGCATGACATCATCGCAGTGGCCGTCGCGAACGCACATGCTGGAAACGGGCACACGGTCGGACTTAAAACGGACAGAACCGTCATCGCCACCGGTTGGAATAAGTATGGGCAATGCGACGTCGAAGAATGGAACGATATCATCGCCATCGCGGCCGGTTGGCGAAGGACACTCGCAATCACTTCACGCCGGACCGTCTTGGCAATCGGACAAAATAAGGAAGGTCAGTGCGAAGTCGGTTCGTGGCGTGACATTCTTACCGTTTCTGCCGGAGATTGGCATACGGTCGGACTTATGACAGACCATACGGTTTTGGCCGTCGGAAACAATCGATACCATCAATGCGACGTCACATCATGGAAAAATATCATTGCGATCTCGGCAGGCTACCTACATACCGTCGCACTGATGTGCGATGGAAGTGTCGTGGCATGCGGAATCAACACCTATGGCCAATGCGATGTCGGTTTGTGGAATGACATCATCGCGATCTCGGCCGGGAGCCATCATACGGTCGGTCTAAAGAAAGACGGAACCGTCGTTGCGACGGGTTGGAACGCGCAACATCAGTGCGACGTTTTGACTTGGCGAAACATCGTTTCCGTTTCAGCCGGATGTGATCACACTGTCGCATTACGAAATGACGGAATATGCCTAGCGATCGGCGATCAAAGTCATGGTCAATGTGATATTGAAGAATGGATGAAGCAATCAATCCAACAATAGATAATCACCGGAATGGTTTGTGAAGTGCTTTTTCTTACAGTCACTCACTTTTTAATCGGATGAACCCTTCGAAAGTTCTTGTTTTTGACATGTCTTGATATCCTCAATTTCAAAGCGTATCATGAAAGTATAGGTAGACATCCATTTCACGTTAAACGAATACAAGTCAATGCAGGTTCGAGTCAACGAAAGGAACGCCAATGGACAACGAAAAAGATATCGAGTGGTTGTTATTGACCCGCCATGACAACGGAGCGGATTTTTGGGCGACAACGGATAAGAAAATCGGCATCGAAAAACCGGTCAGTACCTTGACCGCGCTTCTTTTAATGAGCGAATTGGAACTGCCGAAATCCCATGAAGCGATACAAGGTGCCGCAAACCTTGCGCTTGATTCCATCCAACACGATGGACGAGTTAAAATCGCTCCGAAAGGTTCGACCTATCCCTGCCAATCGGCACTTGTCGCACTCGCGCTTCTAAAAAACGGATATATCGATGATCCTCGGGTCGTGTCTGTTCTTTCCTCGCTACGAGAAAACCGTTATACGGATGGCGGTTGGCGATGCAACAAATTCTTCTTTGGACATGGACCGGAAACCGAACATTCCAATCCCGGAGTCACACTCTTTGCGTTGGATGCGATGCGATGTGCGAATTTGCATGAAAACACGGTCGAGTTCGATTCGGCTGTCGAAACGTTGCTGGACCATTGGACAGTACGTGTACCGATCGGGCCATGTCACTATGGAATGGGCACATTGTTTATGCAAATCGAATATCCCTTTTTACGGTACAACCTTTTCTATTATGTCTATGTTCTTTCGTTCTATGCCAAGGCACGCTCTGACGTGCGGTTTCTTGAAGCGTTGGATGCGCTGCGAAACAAGCTTGATCCGCAAGGCAGGGTCGTCATCGAACGTCCTTCCAAAAAACTTCAACACTTAACTCTTTGCGAGAAGGGTAAACCTTCGATGAGTGCGACCCGCCGGTATCAAGAGATCCTCGCAAATTTTGAGAAGGCGACTCCGGACATTATGAAACAAGAGTGATCTAACGATGACATCGACAGTCCAAAAGATATTGCGTTGTGAAGATCAGGCAGCATGGGAATGTTGGTTAGCGAGTCATCATGACAATGAACCTTATATATGGTTAACCATCGACAAAGTGAATGCCGCTAAAAGTAAACTTGGCTTGGCAGACGCAGTCAACGTCGCGCTTTGTTTCGGTTGGATCGACGGAAGACTCCATCCTTTGGATACAGAACGCTATTTGCTTCGGTTTTCACCCCGCACATCCAAAAGTCGATGGTCTTTCGTTAATCGAAACCGAGCCGAAGCACTAATGCTTGTGGGAAAGATGCGAGAATCCGGTTTAGCGATGATCCAGATCGCGAAGTCCAATGGAACCTGGGAAGGCGCTTACACATCAAGGGTACGACCGATGATTCCTGACGACCTCAAAATCGCCTTGGCGAACGATGATTCAGCTCAAAGAAACTTCGACACCTGGTCCAATAGCCGACAAGTACAGGCGATCCAATGGCTAAATGAGGGAAAACGAGCCAAAACCCGCGCAAATCGAATTCTGAAGATCGTTTCCGCAGCGAAATCAAATCGGAAGTTACCGTAAAAAAACGGAGGGAATCAAATGATCGATCGACAATCCGCCATTTTAGAATATACTTCCTTGCTTCAAAAAGGTGAGATCCAAGTCGCATACAAAGGAATTATGGAAAGCATGACCTTAATCAAGTCATTCTTCGAATCACTCTATCCGGAATATCCGACAAGTTCGCTATACTTCGGATACATGGACATGACCTATTTCGCAATCACACCACCCGAACTAAAGCGAGAAAAACTGAAGATCGCCATCGTCTATCTCCATCCATCCATGCGTTTTGAAGCGTGGTTATGTGGGACCAACAAGTCGATCCAACGCATTTATCATGATCGATTCCGGTCAATGGAGATCAAAGGATATCGACTTTCACCGATTCTTCCGGATGTCGATTCGATTCTTGAGACAACGTTGCTTCAAGATCCAGACTTCAATGACCTTCATTTGTTGAAGGATATTCTTCGTCAACGGTTGGATGTATTCATCCAAGATATGTGTAAGTTGGTTGCTACAACCAATGCGAAGCAATAAGCTTTGACCAACCATTTAACCTTGCTAAACTCGAACATATAAATGAACCAAAGCTAAACAAATATCCACAAACAGGTTGGTCATTGGAAGTCCCGTATGTTAAAATCGAAACAGAACGGGGACTTCGCAATGAAAAACCTACCCAACCTAATTTCCGTATTACGTATCGTCGGATCGTTCGCGTTGCTATTCGTAACCCCTTTTTCGATTCCGTTTTTTATCCTTTATGGAGTGTGCGGTGTGAGCGATATGTTGGATGGCATGTTGGCACGAACGTTGAAATGTACCAGTAACCTCGGTGCGATGTTGGACGGTGTCGGAGACTTGACCTTATGCATCGTGTTACTGATCAAACTTATTCCGGTCTTAAAACTACCAGATGAAATCTTACTATGGATCGGTTTGATCGCCGGTATCCGTGTCCTTTCGCTACTGATCGGATATGCGAAGTACAGAGCGTTTACGGCACTTCATACCTTCGCAAACAAAGCGACGGGTTTCTTGCTTTTTGCCTTTCCGATCTTCTATGTCAGTATCGGTTTAATTGCGACGACATTTCTTTTGTGTTTTATCGCAACGCTCTCCGCCTTCGAAGAACTCTTGATCACGATCCGATCAAAACAACTCGACCGAGACATCAGAAGCATTTTTAGTCAAAGTTAATTCTTAAAACAATCGAAAGTAGGAAACAAATGGACAATCGAATCAAAAAAGTCTCGCCTTCGATGGACGAGTGGATGAAAGAAGCAAAAGCCCACCCCGATGCGGATCAAGTCGGAATGTATCTTTTCCATAACGGAGTCGTACGCAAGACCGCCAAAGCCAAAGCAAGGCTTGGACACGAAGTGTCGGATATCGACGCGATGGATTTCTCGTACGATTCGATCAAAGTCGAAAACGCGATTGAAAAAACATATGAAATGCCCGGCATCCATTACATTAACGTCTGGCTAAACGAAGGCCATCTCTTGATCGGTGACGACATCATGTATGTACTTGTCGGGGGAGATATCCGACCTCACGTCATCGATGCGCTCCAATCCCTCGTACAAACGATCAAAACCGAGTGTGTCGTCGAAACCGAGATCACCAAGAACGAAGATCGCCCAAACTCTTGACGAAAGGAGATTTCAGCGATGGCGCGAAAATATATCCTCTTCTCCGGTCAGGTCCAAGGTGTCGGATTCCGTTATCATTCGACGGTTTTGGCGCGTCAATTGGGTCTGACAGGCTGGGTACGTAATCTTGACGATGGCGATGTGGAGATGGAAATCCAAGGGAAACCGGAAACGATCGAGCTTTTCCTTGCGTCGTTAGGAAAAACGAGCCGATACATTCAAATCGATGCGATGAAAATCATCGAACAGGAAGAAATCATCGAACATAGTTTCTATGAACGTTATTAGTCAATTCAAACGATTTGTGTATTCAGTCAGCGTGAAAGGACGGTGACATGACTTCGATGTACATTCCAAGAAAGAACCTAAGTCTCGCTTTCAAATTACTGATTATCGTTATCGGAACGATCGGAATTTTGCTTCAACTAGGTGTCTTCGAGGGTTTGTTTAAAGTAAAACTCTTCAATTTCTTTACGATCCAATGTAATTGCTTTTGTGTCATCTACCTTACCGCAAACCTGGTTCACTTAATGAAGGATCCAAAAAATCCGAGTGTCGCATTCTATCCTTTGATTCGTGGCATGCTTCTTCTGGGAATCACCGTCACGATGTTGGTCGCGCACTTTCTCTTGGGCTTGGGGTTTTCGATGGGAAGCAGCCTTGGCATCTCCATGATCTTACTTCACTATGCGGTTCCCATCCTCTTTATATTGGATTGTCTGCTTTTCGAACGCAAAGGTTGGATCCGTAAAACAGACCCCTTGAAGTGGATCCTGCTTCCATCCCTTTACTTCTTCTACGCGATCATCGCCGCCCAATTTGGAAACGGGATCGGAATCAACTCCCGGTATCCCTATCCCTTCATGAATGCGGATACGCTCGGATGGGGACAAGTACTCTTGAATGTTTCCGTACTGACGATCGGGTTTGTTTTGTTGGGGTATCTATTTTACATCGTTGATCGGTTCATATTTCGATTTACACATAACAAGAAAGTAACGCTTGCATGAGCCTGAGTAAAGAATGAGAACTATGTATAAAATACGAAGACTTACGAGAAATGACCTGATTTCCGTTTTTCAATTCTACGAAACGACGATTCCCATAGCGTTTCATAATGAAGATTTAGGTCACTTGACTGATGAGATTCACAGAGAGATCCAACATAAGAAAGCCATGCTTGAATACTCTCTATCCATAGAGAATTCAGATCTTTTTTTCTTGGTCGCACTCGAAGAAGAGATGATCCTCGGCGCGATTTCCTATGGACCGCCCGGAAACGAAATCCGCCAATGCATGGATGAAACGTTGGCTGGAATCAACGAAATCGGAAGTCTGTATGTCCTCCCGAAAATGCAGAACCAAGGGATCGCATCTGACTTGATCGAAGCGATGAAACAAGAGTTGCGGCGATTGGGGATCGATACTTTTTGTGTGGACAGCGGATATAAACATGCGCAACGAAAGTGGCTGGTTAAGTTTGGGACACCGCACAAGATCGTCAAAGACTTTTGGGGCAAAAATCAGGACCACTACATTTGGATCGGGAAAACCGGCTAAGTCTTCAGAATCAACCCCGCTAAAGACGATGATATGACAACTTCGCAGATCGTACTTGTGACAACTTCGTTTCGGGAGTAAAATGCAAGTACAGGGCGAGCAAATCAAGCGGAAAATGCGAACGATAATTACATGTCTTTTTCGCATCGACATTGGAAAGGGGATACCATGGACATCAAGGAATTCCGGTATGACGGAAAGAGGAAGTTTAAGATCAAGGATTTCAATACCGATCAAACCGGAGAGTTCGAAAACAAGTCGGAAGTCGAAGCACGCAGAGGGAAGCATATCCAACGGATTTCGGAACTTCAAGACAAACTCTATGCGGAAAACAAAGAAGGACTGTTGATCATCATTCAAGCCATGGACGCCGCCGGTAAAGACGGAGCGATCAAGCATGTGCTCAGCGGAATCAACCCGGCCGGAATCTCGATCCGCAATTTCAAAGTCCCGTCCGTCGAAGAAAGCAATCACGATTACATGTGGCGTGCGATGCGTTATGCGCCGGAACGCGGTACGATCATGATTTTCAACCGATCGTATTACGAAGAAGTCTTAGTCGTCAAAGTCCATAACTTACACTTGAAATCCCAACTACCCGACCGTTGTAAGACGGATATGATTTTCGAAGATCGCTACCAACAAATCAAAGGATATGAGAACTACCTGTATGAAAACGGAATTCGGGTCGTCAAACTCTTCTTGAACATTTCGAAAGACGAACAGAAGAAACAGTTCTTACAGCGGATCGACGATCCGTCGAAGAACTGGAAATTCTCGGACGGAGATATGGTCGAACGTGAATCGTGGGACGAATACATGGAAGCCTTCCAAGATATGGTCAACAACACATCGACCAGCGATTGTCCATGGTATGTGATTCCCTGCGATAAGAAATGGTTTGCGCGTGAGGTCATCTCCGAAATCATCATTCAAACCTTGGAAGCGATCAATCCGCAATACCCGAAAGTCGATGAAGCGCGCAAGGCGAAATTGGCGGAATTCCGTCGCAAATTGATGGAAGAACCGGAATCGAAGAAGGAATGAGATAAGGCTATCGTACCGGAGGAAAAGTAAAAGCAAGACCACGCGATCTTGCTTTTGTTTCTAAATTAGCCTGTCTTTTCAGCAAGCCAGGACTTGGCCGCTTCGATTTCCTTCAACGTGATGCCATGTCCGCCTTCTTCCCAATGAAGGACGACATCGGCATTGGCTCGCGATAGTTCCTGATATAAATCTTGGGTAAGTTCAGGTTGAATCATCCGATCCGTTTTTCCGGCGGACAAAAAGACATCGATGCCGCTAAGATCGGGCGGTGTGATGCGCAACGGACGTAGGGCATGAAGTAAAATCGCTTTTCGGAAGACGGAGTTGTCATGAAGCAACACGCTGGCGGCGATGTTGGCACCGTTGGAGTACCCCAATGCGACAACTTTCGTCGAGTCGAAACCATAGGTTTTTGAAGCTTCCTTCACAAAATCGATCAAGGTTTTCGTCCGATACACCAAATCCTCTTCGTCGAAAACACCTTCCGCAAGACGTCGAAAAAAGCGATTCATTCCGTTCTCTTTGACTTCGCCCCGAACGCTGAGTACGTTGTATGTCGGATCGATCCGCGCTGCCAAGGGTAATAGATCGTGTTCGTCGCCACCCGTTCCGTGAAGCAATAAAAACGTCGGTTGATTCAAGTCGGTTTTTTGAAAAAGATGGATCATGGGTCCTCCTGTATGTCGTTTAAACAATAGTATCCTTTACATAGTCCTATTCTACCTTTCGATCCTATGTCAAACAAACCCTTTGACCGACGAAATCGGATCGGTCGTGGTATACTTAATTAAACAAAAGACAAGAAATGCGCAAAAAGACATCCATCACCGACATCATATACGAACAACGGACATCGATAAGAGAGGAACCTATGGAAAATAACATCGCTTTCACCAACATCGACGAGTATATCCAACAAAGCCCGCTTGAAATCCAGTCTAAATTACAAGCCTTACGTGAAACGATCCGAAGCGCCGCGCCGGATGCGTTTGAGAAAATCAGTTATCAAATGCCCACCTTCGACCTTCATGGAAACTTAGTTCATTTCGCCTATTTCAAAAATCATATCGGATTCTATCCGTCGCCCTCCGGAATCGAAGCATTCAAACATGAGTTTTCAAACTACGCTTTCTCAAAAGGCGCCGTCCAGTTTCCGATCGATCAAGAACTGCCGCTTGATTTGATATCTCGGATCGTATCGTTTCGCGTCGAAGAAAACATCAGCGAATATCAACTGAAACAAGCCCGTAAGAAAATCAAGCCGAAAGCAGAATGACCGAAATGAATCTTCTTTTTAAGTTTCGCGTGAATAAGCCGGAATACGTCGAAGCGTTTGTCAGGTGGTATAACGATCCGGAAATCCGGGATTTCTTGCATCCCAACTTCACCGGTAAAACACGTGAAGACATAACGACCGTCGAAGTAGGGAAAATGGTTGAACGAAGTTCACCGGATGTGACGGAGTATCTGATTTTCGACGGGGATCGATTGATCGGCGAATGCTCGATCACCCAAACATTTCCCCACCTATTCAAGTTCACCGAAGATACCGCATGGATTTCGCTTTGTATCGGCGAAAAAGATCTCTGGGGAAAAGGGGTCGCCACCCAAGCGATGCTTTTTCTTGAAGGCCAATGTCGAAAGAAGGGCTTTTCTCGGATCGAACTGGGTGTTTTCGAACATAACATTAGAGCCAGAAACCTGTATGCGAAACTTGGATACCAAGAAATCGCCCGCATCGAAAATTTCACGTTTGATGCGACGGGATGGCATGCGGATATACGAATGGATAAAACGCTTTAGCGTAGAAAAGGAGAACCCATGGGCAGACCGTTAAACAACGCTCGTTATCATGCGATCAACCTCGTCTCGTATTTGACGATGATTACTTTCAACGCATTGGCGAATGCGCTACCGCTCAACGGAATGACGACCGGAGAAGTCTCCGATCGCTTTCCCAATTTATTTACACCGGCAGGGTTTACCTTTGCGATCTGGGGCGTCATTTACGTCATGTTGCTTGTCTATGTACTCTATGCCTTACGCTATTCCAACCGTGGGATCTTGCGCGAGACCTATCGTAAAATCAGCGTTTATTTCGCGATTTCATCGTTTGCGAATGCGTTGTGGATCGTCTGTTGGCACTATGAGTTGATTTTTTTATCCTGGATCCTGATGCTTGTCATTTTAGTCTGTCTAACCATGATCAACGAAAGTTTCATGGGCATCCGCATGCGCCATGAAGAGCGCTTCTCGATCCGTTGGCCTTTCAGTATCTATTTCGGTTGGATTCTGGTCGCGACCATCGCCAATACCACCATTTTGTTCGTCCGTTTCACAGGACAGAACATCGGTTTTCCGCAGATCCTATGGACGATCTTGGTCTTATTGCTAGGTATGGTTTTGGTGGCTCTGCTTTCCATTCGAAACAAAGAACCCATCCTTTCGTTGGTTTTTCTCTGGACTCTCTTCGGTATCTTGGTGAACCATCTTTCATCGAACGGATTTGGGAATGCATATCCGGCAATCGTCTTGACGGTCTATGCTTCAATCGTGGTGATGTTGCCATTATCATTATGGCTCATCTATTTGCGCCGCCGAGCTGACCAACTGCGGTAAAATCCTTTTCGAATCGGTTGGAAGTCGCAATGCACGATAAAACTTTGATATTCAAAACCAGCCGAATCATGTAAAATAGAAACGAAGACGAGGGAAAACCATGGATCGAGACACACTCATCACGACGATCATCATCGTAACTTTATCCTATGCGGTTATGATGGGTTTGGTCGCAATGTTACGCAAAGAGAATTCTTTTTTTGTGTATACCCTTGCCTTTTTGTGCGGCTCTTTGGCGTTTGTTTTCACGATCGCATTTCCTTTCGCGGAAGCGTTATCGATCATCTCATTTAATTTTTTGATCCTTTTATCGATTGCACTGTTCACTTCCGGAATCCGCATGTACTTCGCACTGAAACCATGGCCGAGACGATATTGGGTTTACAACGGATTGAATCTACTTTTGTTTATCCAGTTTACTTTGATTTCACCAAGCATGTGGGTACGGATCATCGTCTATTCAATCGTATCGCTTACGTTCTTTATGGATCTTTATCTCGAGATTAAAGACAAACTTCCTTTTCTAGATAAAAACTGGAGAACAACCATCACATGGTTGATCGGATATCATATGATTACGACCTTAAGTCGTTTGATTACTCTGACAAATCCGGAGTACGTTACCAAGAGTTGGTTGGAATTGGGAGCGACCACGATCATCAGTCTCTATCTTTCCTTGTTCGCTTTTACGATCTGGGTCATCGGAATCGTACTTTTGGATACGTTTAAAGTTATGTCGGTTTTGAAAACGAAAAATGATGAGTTAAGCGCCCTTGCGATGCGTGACGCGTTGACCGGATTGCCCAATCGCAACAGTATGGAAGCCGAACTCGCAAAACTCGTCGAACTTGCGAAGCGTTATGGAAATCAACTTAGTTTTGTTTTAGCGGACATCGATCATTTCAAACAAGTCAACGACCTTCTCGGACACGATACGGGAGACTTGGTGTTACGTCAGACCGCGTCGATCATCTCGAAGCATATCCGCGTGACCGATAGCGCATTTCGTTGGGGTGGTGAAGAATTTCTGATAGTCGCACCACATACGGATTTGGAAGGTGCACGCTTGTTGGCAGAGAAAATCCGCGAGACCTACCAAACGGAAGACTTCGGCGCCGCCGGAAAATTGACGATCAGCCTTGGCGTCGCCCAATGGATCGAAAACGAACCGGTCGATGTGTGGTTCAAGCGGGCGGACATCGCGCTTTATCAAGCGAAATCCGCCGGTCGAAACAAAGTCGAATGTTGGCGAAGTGAAGAGCAGATGTTACGTGAGTTCGCCCGGATCGACTGGCAGGAACACTGGAACAGCGGAAATCTTCAGATTGATCGCGAACACCGCGGTTTGATCTATGCGACCAACGAACTCTACGAGTTGATCGAAAAGGCGAGTTCAAGAGAACAAATCATCGCGCATATCCAACAGATAGCACAAGAAGTGCGCCAACATTTCGCCCATGAAGAGGAAGAGTTGGCAAAAATCGGATATGACATAACAGAACATTCGTCCCTTCATCGAACTTTGTTGGAGGAACTGGAAGTTTTACGTAACAAACATGAAATCCTTCAAGTCGAAAATAAGGCGCTATTTACCTTCTTGATTGGAAAAGTCATCGTCGGACATTTGTTGGCTGAAGACCATAAATTTTATCCGATGATTCAAAAAGCCAATCACGAATAAATCACGGAAGACGATGATCTTCGCAACATCTTGTTTCAAATAGCGAAAAAAGAAATGTTACGATAAAACGGATGCATAGAAATCGTTCAGCACAACCGAGCCACGGACGCCCGTCCATGGCTTTTCAACAAATAGCGGAGGTAACATGGAAGATCTTAAAAATTGGGCCAGACAAACACGCCGTGATTTACATCAGATTCCGGAGATCGGATTTGATTTGTTCGAAACATCGAACTATCTTTACCAAGCATTGACCGACATGGGATATCGTCCGATCTCAATCGCTAAAACCGGATGGATCGTCGTGCTTGAAGGCGAAATTGATGAAGCGGTCGCGTTTCGGGCGGACATGGATGGTCTTCCTGTCACAGAACAGACCAATACGGACTACACGTCCCGCCATGAAGGAAAAATGCATGCCTGCGGACATGACGGGCATATGACGATGCTTTTGGGACTGGCGAAAGAACTCATCGGGAAAAAGCTTAAAAAACGGGTCGTGTTGATTTTCCAACCCGCCGAAGAAGCACCGGGCGGCGCACGCATCATCGTCGAGTCCGGAATCTTTGCGCAATATAAGATCACTTCGATCTTCGGGATTCACTTATACCCGGGATTGACGTCGGGGAAGTTCGGTGTCATTGACGGGGAAATGCTGGCGCAGAACGCTGAATTCGACGTGTTCATTCAAGGGAAAAGCGCCCATGGCGCTCAACCGCATCTGGGAAATGACGCAATCGTCGCCGCAAGCGCTTTGGTCGGCGCGTATCATACCATCGTGTCCCGAGACATCGATCCGCTCTTAACCGCGGTCGTCACTGTCGGAACGATTTTCGGCGGGGAAGCCCGCAATATTATTCCCAAACAAGTTCAACTTAGCGGAACGATCCGAAGTTTCAAGGAGAACGTCGACCAAACCATCAAACAACGCATGAAACAAATCGAAGAAGGAATATCGATTGCCTACAACGTCAAAATCTCAAGTGAAGTGCGGGACTACTATCCGCCGGTCATCAACGACTCTTCTCTTTATCGGTTGGTATCGGAGATGTTGATGCCGGATGAAACCGAACCACTTTTACCCTTAATGTTCGCGGAAGATTTCGCATTCTACCAACGCGCGACACGCGGTATGTTCGTGATGTTAGGGACGCAAGATCAAAAGCAAGGATATATTCATCCTCTCCATAGTTGTTATTTTGATTTCGATGAAGACGTCTTATTGAAAGGGATCGACTATTATCTGCGCATCGCGCTTGCTTCGGGAGTTCTGGATGCTGGGGAGATAACGTATGGCCATCGATAAAGTCAAAGCTTATTTTGATACATTTTCTATCGCCGACCGGATCATCGAATTCGATGTTTCTTCCGCGACCGTCGAGTTGGCTGCGGCGGCGCTGCATGTGGCGGGACAACGGATTGCCAAGACATTGTCGTTTCGTAAAGAAGACGGATGCCTTTTGGTCGTAACGGCCGGAGACGCGAAAGTCGACAACGCGAAATTCAAGCAGACCTTTCAAATGAAAGCGCGGATGCTTTCGCCGGACGATGCCTTGCGTCTGATTGGACATGCGGTCGGCGGAATCTGTCCGTTTGCGGTCAATGAAGGGATTGATATCTATCTCGACGTATCACTACGACGTTTCGCAACCGTTTTTCCGGCGTGCGGTTCAAGCAATTCCGCGATCGAACTTACCCTGGAGGAACTTGAGTTATATGCGCAGACCCGACAATGGGTGGATGTTTGTGCCTTGCCGACCGAATGACATGAAGAATGAACAAATGACGATGGTTTACACCCTTTGAAATTGTGAGTACAATAGAAACAGAAAAGAAAGCGGGAACATGATATGGATTTTATCAACTATTTTTCAAACTTAAGTCCGGTAACGCAGGCGTTATGTGCGACCTTGTTTACCTGGTTTGTGACGGCGGCAGGGGCCGCGATGGTCTTTTTCTTCAAAGAAATCAAACGGACGATGTTGGACGGAATGTTAGGGTTTGCGGCAGGGGTTATGATCGCCGCCAGTTTCTGGAGCCTCTTGTCACCATCCATCGCGATGGCTGAAGAAGCCGGAATTCTACCTTGGTTACCGGCCGTCGTCGGATTTCTGGCCGGCGGTTTGTTTCTCTGGATTGCCGACCAAATCATGCCGCACTTACATATGGGCAATGCGGACAATGAATCGGAAGGTGTCAAAACCTCCTTTCGTCGAAGCACGCTTTTGATTTTAGCGATCACTTTGCATAATATTCCTGAAGGCTTGGCTGTCGGTGTCGCCTTTGGCGCCATCGCGACCGGCAATCCGACCGCTTCATTGGCCGGTGCGATCGCACTCGCGATCGGGATCGGCCTACAGAACTTCCCCGAAGGTGCCGCCGTATCGATTCCGTTACGCCGCGAAGGATTCAGCCGATTCAAGAGCTTCATCTATGGACAAGCTTCGGGATTGGTCGAACCGATCGCCGGTGTCATCGGCGCCTATGCGGTTATCACGATGAAACCGATTCTCCCGTATGCCTTGGCATTTGCGGCCGGCGCGATGATTTACGTCGTGGTCGAGGAATTGATTCCCGAGGCGCAACAAGATAAAAAAACCGACATCGCAACCATCGGTGCGATGTTAGGCTTTGCATTGATGATGTTTCTGGATGTCGCATTGGGTTAACAGGCAGGGAAACCTGTCTTTTTTTTGCGCATTCGAAGAAAACGATGCCTATGAATCAAACGTTTGTGGAATATGATACAATAAACACAGAGGATACAATCATGAAACACGAATGGCGAAAGACGGAGAAAACGCTTTACCTCCCCCCGCGACAACCGGTTTTAGTCAATGTCGAAGAACATCCCTACATCGCGATTCATGGCGAAGGGAGTCCGGACGATCCGGCGTTTGCGCGCAACATTGAAACACTCTATAGTATCGCTTATGGAATCAAAATGTCCGACCGTAAAGGAATCGTCACCGAAGGTTTTTATGACTACACCGTTTATCCCTTGGAAGGGATATGGGATGTCAATGAAGCCGCACGCAAAAAGGGAACTTTCACCAAAGATCAACTAGTCTATACGCTGATGATCCGACAACCGGATTTCGTTACGCGAAAATTGTTCGATCAAGTTATCACGTTGAAACAGTATGGGGATAATGATCCGCTTTTACGTAACGTAATTTTTCTTCGTCAAGGAGATGGGAAATGTGTCCAAATGTTGCATGTCGGACCTTTTGCGACGGAAAAGGAGAGCTTCGATCGCATCGAAACATATCTTGCCGCCAACGGTTTGAAACGACGTGATTTGACCCATCGCGAAATCTATCTGTCGGACTTTCGGAAAACTGATCCCAACGAGCTAAAAACCGTATTACGTGTGTTTGTTGAGTAGCGAAGGAAAACACGATGAAACCGCGCCGTACATCCGTTTTATCAAAGATTCCCAAAGCATTGCAGAAACCTTTTTTCGAAGAAATCACGCGGATCAACCAATCGCGTTTGCTTGTCTCAAGCATCACGTTATTTGGCGTCGAACTTGTCCTATTCGCCTTTGAACGTCTCTTCTTTCATATCGGTGACATCATCTTGGCGTTCTTGGTCGCAAGTTTGATTCAAATTCCCTTGATCATCGCGGGATATGTATATCGACGCAAAGTCGAAGCGAAGTGGATCCACCTACAGTACTTGCTTTATGTCGTGACCGTCATTCTCTTCGGGATCGCGCTCGCCCTCAAAATTCAAACGCAAGTCGATCTGGTCCATATGTATCTCATGGTCATCATCGGCGTCGCTTCGTTTTCATATCTCTCCGTACTGGAAGTAACGATCGCTTTTGTCGGATCTTATCTGATCTTCGCGTATATGTTGCCACTCAGTCAAACGGACCCCTCTGCGGTATTGGTCACGCGGATCAACACGTTGATCTTCATCGTCTTGGCGTGGATTCTCAATCGCATGATCTATCGATTGAATGAATCACAATTCATCGTCGATTACCAATTGAAGGAAAAGAACCGGATCTTGGAAGAGTTGAATCAAAAAGACATGATGACCGGTCTTTATAACCATACGTCTTCGTTTCAGAAACTGTATGAGGAAATCGCGAAATCCAAACGAATCGGATATCCGCTAAGCATGGTCATCATGGATGTGGATGATTTCAAACGGATCAACGACGAATTCGGTCATCCGGCCGGCGATCATGTCTTGACCCGATTGTCCGAAACGATCGTCCGTACCTTACGCATGACCGATGTGGTCGGTCGCTATGGCGGGGAAGAGTTCATCTTGATTCTGCCGGATACCGATCTCACACATGCCCGCATGTTGTGTCAACGCCTCCAGCAAACCGTTTCCAACACCGTGTATGACTTCGCGGTCACCATCACGCTTAGCGGCGGGGTATGCGAATATGACGGACGCAGTGTCGATGAGTTCATCCGTCAAGCCGATAAGCTTCTCTATCAAGCGAAACGACTCGGAAAAAACCGATTTGAAAGTTAATCACAGAAGGAGATTCATCCATGTCCAACAACGGCACCCTCATTCGCCTGCCGCTTAAAAACGTACGGAACTGCCGCGACTTGGGTGGATATCCGACACCTTCCGGCAGTACCGCATTCAAACGCTTTGTCAGAAGCGCCGAACTCTCCAACATCACGCCTCAAGAGACGGATGTTCTCATCGACTATGGGATCAAGACGATCTTGGATCTGCGATCCCCCGAAGAAGTCAAGGCATTACCCAACCCGCTCAGTAAGGACAGCCGTTTCAATGTGCTCAATTACGATCTACTCCCACGCACCAACGCCGAGGAAACCTTCCTGCAGAGTCATTTAAGTCGGATGGCCTTGGACGATCTATATATCCACATCCTTGGGATGAACGCACGGATCGGCGAAGTGTTACGGATCATCGATCTTCACGACGACGGGACCGTATTGTTTCACTGTTCGGCCGGAAAAGACCGTACCGGGATCATCGCGATGTTACTGTTGAGTTTGGCCGGAGTCGATGATACGGATATTCTCAGTAACTATCAAGTTTCCTTTACCTATCTTGACCAAAGCGTCGAAGCATTGAAGAAAGTTCCGGCGAATCTCTTGGATTCCAAACCGGAATACATGATCCGCGCGATGGATTATCTGCGTACCACTTACGGTAGCATCGAAGCCTATCTGATCACATGCGGCGTTGACGAACGGATCCAACGCCGGCTTATCCAACGGATTACCGTTTGATCGCGGACGCGTTTTCGATCGAAAGGAGTGATTCCATGCATCCGCATCCTGATATATCACGTCGAACCCCTCACCAAAAGGATGTTTCGAAGAGATGGTTGTATGCGAAAACGAGCGGTATAGGTTTTTTACGTTCGCATCCAAACCGACGCTGACAACCATGGAAACCTATCAAAGAATCGCAGGTTGCCTAATGGGCGGCGCCGTCGGCGATGCGTTGGGATGGCCGGTCGAATTCTTATCGCGTGCGGCGATCTTACGGAAATATGGAAGTGAAGGAATCAAAGATCTCGATCTCGCGGGAAAATCTTTCGCCGAAGTAAGTGACGATACGCAGATGACACTTTTTAGCGTCGATGGAATCTTGCGTTATTTGGCGAAACTGAAATACTCAAAACGCCCCGTGTCATTTGAAAGTACGATGCATGATGCGTATCGGCGTTGGTTGTTTACCCAACAAGCGCCGACATCCAAGGACAAGGATATTCGAAACGGATGGCTCTACGATCATCCTGTCTTACATGCGCAACGTGCTCCGGGCAACAGCTGTATCACCGCCCTGAATGAACTTGGGATCGGTACGATCCACGATCCGATCAACTCTTCCAAAGGATGCGGCGGCGTCATGCGCAGCGCACCTTTCGGTTTGGTTTTCGATGCGGAAGAAGCGTTTCAAAAAGGTTGTGCCGCCGCCGCTTTGACGCATGGTCATCCCACCGGATATTTATCCAGTGGTGCCTTCAGTCAAATCATCGCGCATTTGCTTGAGGGAAAGAGTTTGACAGCGGCGTTGGGATTGACGCTTCATCATCTCAAGCAACAACCCGAGAGCGAAGAAGTGGTACTATATCTCCAAAAAGCATTTGAACTGGCGAACGAGGAAATCGAACCGTTACGCGCGATCGAAGCCTTGGGAGAAGGATGGGTCGCCGAAGAAGCCTTGGCGATCGCCGTCTATTGCGCCTTAAAATTCCCCGACGATTCCCGTATCGCCCTACGTCACGCGGTCAACCATGACGGCGATAGCGACAGTACCGGTGCGATCTGCGGGAATCTGATCGGCGCTTGGCATGGGATCCAATCTTTGGATCCGAATTGGATCGAGAACGTGGAAGGAAAGGATTTGATCCTCCAAGCGGCTTTAGATCTGAGCAAGGGTCCAAGTTTAGATCCGGACTGGTTAGAACGTTATCCGATATAAATCCAACATCCTTCCGGGTCCGCAACTGCGGACCCTTTTGTTAATCCCTTTTAACAAAACATTAACGTTATCGAAATCAAGTCCTTCTCTTCTTTTGGTAGGATTTGCATGTATCCAAAACGAAAGAGAAGAGGAAACAGATTCATGCAAATTAAGAAAACAACCCTCATCCTAACCCTCGCCGCCATCCTAGGCTTATCCGCATGTACGTCAAACACGAAAAAATTAGAAGGGAACATCGCGATCGATGGTTCATCGACCGTCTTCCCGGTTACCGAAGCGGTCGCCGAGGAATTCAACGCGGTCTATCCCGATGTCAAAGTCTCGGTCGGATTCTCCGGAACCGGCGGTGGGATGACGAAATTCATCAATAAGGAAATCGACATCGCCGACGCTTCCCGTAAAATCAAATCGGGCGAAGCCGAAGCCGCGGCCGCAGCCGGTGTCACCTATCAGGAAATCAAAGTCGGCTTCGACGGATTGTCCATCATGGTCAATCCTGCCAACACCTGGGTGACCTCGTTGACGGTCGAACAATTGGCCGAGATGTGGAAACCGGGCAGCACCATCATGTATTGGTCCGACATTAACCCTGCTTGGCCGAATGAGAAGATCGTCTTCTACGCCCCGGGCGTCGACTCCGGAACCTTCGATTATTTCACCGAAGCGATCGTCGGCGAAGTCGATGCGATGCGTAACGATTTCACCGGTTCGGAAGATGACAACGTCCTTGTCCAAGGCATCGCCGGCGACAAGAACGCGATCGGATTCTTCGGATTCGCTTACTATGAAGAAAACAAAGACAAACTGAAACTGGTAGCGGTCGATAACGGAAAAGGCGCGGTATTACCGAGCTTCGATACGATCGCCGATGGTTCCTACGCCCCGCTCTCCCGCCCTCTGTACATCTATGTATCGGATGCGTCGCTGGAACGTGAAGAAGTCCTGGAATTCGTAACCTTCTACCTTGAAAACGCGAAAGAATTGGTTACCGATGTCGGGTATGTTCCGCTACCGGATGCGGATTACGAAGCTTCGTTGGAACTCATTCAGTAAATCAAATCGCCAACCGACGCCGACACAGGCGTCTTTGGCCGTCAGGGAGAAACTATGGATAAAAAGAAAATCAGACTGTATCGCGAAGTCGCACTTAAATCAGTGTTAGCCGCCATGGCGACCGTTTCGATCTTTACGACGATCGGAATCATCTTCTCGCTCTTTTCGGAGACGTTCGTCTTCTTTCAACACGTTTCGATCGTTGAGTTCTTTACCACCACGATCTGGAGTCCCTCACTGAAACCCCAAGCGTTCGGTGTTTGGCCGTTGGTCATCGGAACGACCATGATCGCATTGGGATCCGCGTTGATCGCAATTCCGATGGGGCTTGGCAGCGCAATCTACTTGAGCGAATATGCCACCAAAAAGACCCGTCGTATTCTAAAACCGATCTTGGAAGTGTTGGCCGGGATTCCTTCGGTCGTCTATGGTTTCTTCGCCTTGACCTTCATTACGCCCTTGCTTCGTTCCCTGATTCCATCGACCATGATCTTCAACGCGGCCAGCGCCAGTATCGCCGTCGGAGTCATGATTCTTCCTTTGGTCGCTTCGATGAGTGAAGACGCGATGAACGCGGTGCCGGATTCGATGCGCCAAGGCGCGTATGCGTTGGGTTCGACGAAGTTTGAAGTCTCCACCAAAGTCGTGGTACCGGCCGCGTTATCCGGAATCGGTTCCGCCTTCGTATTAGCCATCAGCCGTGCGGTCGGCGAAACGATGATCGTCGCGATCGCGGCCGGTCAAAATCCGATCTTGACCTTCAATCCGCTCCAAAGCATCCAAACGATGACCGGATTCATGGTCAACGTCGCATTGGGCGATATCGAACAGGGATCGATTGAATATCAGACCGTCTTCGCGGTCGGCGCCTTGCTTTTCGTGCTTACCTTCATCATGAATCTGATCGCACGTGCGATCGTTAAAAAGAATAAGGAGACCTACGCATGAGTCCGCAATCCGAACTGTTGAAACAGACGATCGCCAAACATTTGAAACGTCGCAAACGTGTCAATGCTTTCTTTCACGGGTTAGTGTTTGCGGCGACGATGACCGGCGTCATCTTCTTGGTGATTTTGTTGACGAAAATATTGAATGATGGGATCGGATTCTTGAGTTGGTCTTTCCTGACATCGTTTCCTTCCCGTTTCCCAAGCAAAGCGGGCATTTTGACCGCTTTGGTCGGAAGCGTTTGGATCATCGGGTTGACCATCTTGATCGCACTTCCCATCGGGATCGCGACGGCGATCTATCTGGAAGAGTATGCCAACAAGAAAGCCAAGTTTTATCATCTGCTTACCGTCAATATCGCCAATCTGGCCGGTGTGCCCTCGATCGTTTACGGAATGTTGGGGTTGATGGTATTCGTACGCATTCTCGGTTTAGGCAACAGTATCTTGTCCGGTGCGTTTACCTTGAGTCTCTTGATTTTGCCGGTAATTATCGTCGCTTCCGGAGAGGCGATCAAAGCCGTTCCCGGTTCGCTTCGCGAAGCATCCTTCGCCCTCGGCGCATCGAAAGGACAGACCGTGTTTCGGGTCGTACTTCCGTATGCGCTCCCGGGGATTCTGACCGGAGCCATCCTGGCGATTTCGCGGGCGATGGGGGAAGCCGCTCCGTTGATCATGATCGGCGGCGCCGGCTACGTCGGTTTCTTACCGGATTCGCCGATGGATATCTTTAGCGCGTTACCCCTACAAATCTACAACTGGACCTCCCGTCCTCAAACGGAGTTCCAACACGTGGCGGCCGCAGGGATCATCGTGTTGTTGACACTTCTGTTGACACTGAACGCGATCGCCGTGTTTATCCGCAATCGTTATTCCTACCGTATGGACTAAAAAAAAGCGTTCGCGATTTGCGAACGCCTTTTTTACTTTTGGTTAGATTTTATCGACCATCCCGATCCACTCGTCGACCGTGATCTTTTGAAACAACTCACCGATCAAATCGAAGGGAATGGGTTGCTTGGGTCGAAACCGCAGACAGGATTTTCCCAGGTCCGGCGCTTTCCCGGTCCTTTTTTCATATTCGGAGACAAACCAATCATGCAACTCCGGTTTCGCGTAAATCCCCATATGATAGAGCGCGATGTGGTTCTTTTGGCTGGCATATCCCGCAAACGGCAGAGGTTGTTTGGGATCGCAACGATAGCCCTGCGGATACAAGGTAAAAGGAACATCGAAGCCGGGCATGCCATACCCCATGCCTTCTTGAAATCCGGCAGGAATATTTTCTTGGATCGTTTTACGCAACTGACGCAAAATCACTTGACGGTCTTCGGGAAGTTCGTCGAGGTATTGGTCGACGGTGGTCGCTTCGCTTCGCATGATCGTTCTCCTTATCTAGGGAAGGACGGACCATTTATCGGCCCAAGATTGAATCGGTTCCAAGGCCTTCTCCAACTCATGGCCCTTTTCACTCAATTCGTATTCGATCAACACCGGAACTTGCGGATATACGTTCCGTAGGATTAAGTTTGCGTCTTCCAACTCTTTTAAGCGTGCCGCCAACATGCGGGCGCTAAGGTCCGGTATGGCATGTTCCAACTCGCCGAAACGAAGCGGACGGGTCGCTAAAATCCGAATGATCAAACCATTCCAGCGTTTACCGAGGATTTCAAACGCCGATTCGAATTTCGGACAAAGATGTACGGGATCTTTCATGAAACAGCCCTCCTTTAGTGAGTTTATTATAACATATCCATCTCAAAATCAAGGAAATTGACTTCCGAGAGGTTACCGACTTATTTTTGGTAATGAAGTTCGACGTGAAATATCGTCGTATACGCAAAATGAGGTAAATGTGTCATAATGGTGTAAAGTAGGAAAGAGGATCGACTATGGGAAAAATCGTCGTTTTCATTCGTCATACCGATGCGCAAAACGTCCCTGTCGGCGGGAGTGACGCGGAACGGAAATTGACGGAAAAAGGAATTTCGGACGCTAAAAAGACCGCCCGCAGTATCCAACCGATCGTCAAAGATGCTTCGATCCATTTGGTATGCAGTCCCTTGATCCGTGCGCTTGAAACCGCGAAGATCTTGGGAAAGAAACTTGATCTTACGCCGATCAGTGAAGAATGGGTCGCGATCGGAAAATTGAGCGATCTGCACGAAGCGATCGAAACCTTACAAGAAGAAGTGTTAATCGTGGTCGGACATGAACCGACGCTTTCACAGTGGATCGAAAGCGTCAGCGAGGTACGGATCCCGATGAAAAAAGGCGCTGCCTGCGCTCTGGAATTCGCGCAAGACATCACAGATGGCGCGGACTTGCTTTGGTATCTCGATAAGAATGCGGTACCGTGGCATGGATAAGACAATTCAACTGACCCTCGCATTTCAAGAGAAGGCGTACTATCGCTACGCTTTCGTCGCGTTTCACGACACCTCGTTAACCGCATACAATGATTCGACCCTCGAACTTACGTTGACCTACGGTGATAACGGGGATGAAATGAAATCCGATCTGTTAAACCGATTGAACCCGCAAACCGTCATTCTGGTCGACTTCGCTCTGAAAGGACCGATGGGTGATTATCGTTCTGATCTTGCGGAACTGATTCTAAAATGTATGTTGTCTGCCAACGTCTGCTTGGCTCATCCGATACAAGAGGACGCATTGCATCGTTTCCGCGTCGATCTACGGACATTACGTTCTTTTCTATATTACGCACGTCATCTGAAGATCGATGGATTTCAGACCTTGTCTTTAAAGTTGAAACTCCTTAGCAAATCAAGCAACGCGGCACGTGACAACGAAGTGATGGCGACGCTATACAAACAATATGGATCGAAGTATGACCCGATCCCCGTCGTTTTATCCGCATTACGGATGGAAGAAGCCGCGGATGTTTTACGTAGACAAGCGACTGAAGTATGGATCGATGGAATCGCTGAGATCATGAAAGCTGAAAGATATGCGGAATTTCATGATAGTCTAGAGGTTGTGACACGGAAACGATGGAAGAAATTGAAACGCCGTTGTGTTGATCTCGATATGAAGGATGACGTATCCATGCATCGTCTACGGATCGATCTCAAAAAGCTTAGCGCTGCGCTTCGCGTTTTACTATCGCATGACTATGAGGTAGCATCCCGCCTTGATCCAGTCAAAACAATTCAATCCGAATTGGGTCAAATCCGCGATTTGCGCAGATTCTACATTCTGCCGGGATTGGATGCGCAGACGCGTTATCGCGCAGTCAGTAAGTTGACAACTTTGGAAGAGCAGTTTAAAGAACGATTCGATCCGAAAAGCAATTAGACCGAATTTAAAGATTCCGACACATTCTTACTTGATGTTTGAAACATGACGGCTATAATAATGAAAAGGGCAAAATCCCGGGAGGTAAATATGGCGATCCAAAACTTAGGATATGGCGAAAATAACGTAACGATCGCAATCGACGGAAGTCACATTCAATCGGTTACTTCCCACACGATCGACAAGAATCGCACGCCGGAGGATATTTTAAAAGCGGCGCTACATTCTCCGATCGGAGCACAGAAACTTAGTGAGAAACTGCAACCGACCGATACGGTGGTGATCGTTATCCCTGACGTAACGAGATTGTGGCAGAATCCGGCGCAATATCTGTCGGTTTTATTGGATGAGATCCGAAAAACAGGAGTTGAGGATAAAAACATCACCTTGATCAGCGCTTTGGGAACACATCGCAAACAAAGCGAAGAGGAACATCGTGCCTTGGTTGGTGAAAACTATGGGAAGGTCAAAGTCATCGATCATGATTGTCACGATGAATCCAACTTGCGTTATGTCGGTACGACATCACGTAATACCGAAGTGCGTTTCAATAAGATCGCGTTGGATGCGGATGTGTTGATTTTGACCGGTGGCATCGTATTTCATGATCTGGCGGGTTTTGGCGGCGGTAGAAAAGCATTGCTTCCGGGAATCGCCGGATATCGTACTATTACGCAGAATCATGCCTTATCACTCAATCCCGATGGAAAGGGTAACAATCCCGAAGTCACAAGCAATCGTACCGAAGGCAATCCCATCCATGAAGATATTATGGAAGCCTTGAACTTCGTGAAAGCACCGCTCTTGTTGAATGTGTTGGTCGATGAAGACGGATATCTCTACCATGCGGTATATGGGGATGCGATCCTTGCCCATCAGGCAGGGTGCGAATATCTGCGAAAAATCGACCACGTCGAACTTGAAGACAAAGCCGAGGTCGTAGTGACTTCTTGCGGCGGTTATCCCAAAGACATCAACTTTTATCAAGCTACCAAGGCCTTATCCAATGCGGTCCATGCCTGTAAACAAGGCGGCGATATCCTGTTGTTGGCGGAGTGTCGCGAAGGGTTGGGTCATCCGAACATGGCGTTTATGTTCGATGCCTTTGAGACCAACCAAGAACGTGAAGAACATCTGCGGAACGATTATTCGATCTCCAAGTTCTTCGCGTATATGACCTGCGTTCATGCGCAGACCTTTCGGATCACGTTGGTGTCGAGTCTACCGAAAGACTCACTTTCGAAAATCGGGATCGACATCTATGAGAGTCTGGATGAAGCGTTGCATGTCGTGCGTCAACGTTATGACGGCGCTTATAAAGTGTACGTTTTTCCCAATGGCGCCAGCACGTTAGCGACCTGTGGCGAGGAGGGAAAATGACGAAACAAGATTTCTTGGCGAAAGCGTATCGTAGCACCGTATCAAACGCTTTGGGGGATGCGGCGAAACGGATCGGGGATCCCGATCTGATCAATCTCAGTATCGGGGATCCGGATTTCATCACTCCGCAAGAAATCATCGATTCCGCTTTCAAATGCGCAACCGATGGTCATACCAACTATACCAAGCCGAACGGCGATCCCGAATTGATCGATGCGATCGCCGTATTTTTACGCGAAGAATACCAATCCGACGTCAAACCGAGCGAAATCATGGTCACCGTCGGCGCTTGCCATGCCATGTATGTGGCCTTGTGTGCGATTTTGGATGAAGGGGACGAAGTGTTGGTGCCGGATCCTTACTTCACCCCGTACAAGGATCAAGTGACGATGGCGCGCGGTGTCTTCGTATCCGTGCCGACCGATATTTCCACCGGTTTCCAGTTAAACTTTGAAACCTTGGAAAGCTTGGTTACGCCGAAAACCAAAGCGATCCTGGTCAACAGTCCAAACAATCCGACCGGTGCCGTCTATGGACGCGACGTACTTGAAAAACTCGGCGCATTCGCACTGAAACATGACTTGATCATTCTTTCCGATGAAGTGTACGAGGCTTTGTCTTATGGACAGAAACATGTCTCGGTGCTGGAGATACCGACGTTACGCGAACGAAGTATCGTGTTCGGGAGTTTCTCGAAATCCTATGCCATGACCGGTTGGCGCATCGGTTATGCGGTTGCGCCGGATTATGTCATTTCGACGATGGTGCAGATCAACGAATCGATCTGCTTCTCGGCACCTTCGGTTTCCCAACGTGCCGCTTTGTCCGCGTTGCATAAACGGAATATCGTTCAACCGAAGTTGGTTCACGCATTTGAAGAGCGGATGAACTATGGGTATCAGCGCATCCGATCGATCCAAGGCTTGGAGGTCATCGCCCCGAAAGGCGGGATCTATTTATTTGCGGATATCCGCAAATCCAACCTCAGTAGTTCAATGTTTGCGCAGCGGTTGGCGGATGAGAAAAAAGTCTTGGTCCTGCCCGGTAACGTTTTCGGAACCTATGGGGAAGGATACATACGCATCGCGGTGACGGTCGGATTGGATCGCTTGGCGATCGCGTTTGACCGCATCGATGAATTCATACGAAAAGAAGCGGGAATGTGAGTTCCCGCTTTTGTTTATCGTTGATCAATCGGAATGTAGGTCTTCGCTTCCCCTAAGGTTACATAAGCGGGACGCATGATCTTCTCGTCCAGAATCTGTTCCAACCGGTGTGCGGACCAACCGGCGATCCGCGAAATCGCGAATAAGGGCGTATAAAGTTCTTCAGGGATACCTAAGGTCTCTAACACAAAGCCCGCATAGAGATCGACGTTGGCCGCCATTTTATTGTCGACCTTGACCTTAGCGTTTAAGAGTTCGCAACCGATCCGTTCGATTTCGGAGATACGGTTGAATTCCTTCTGCGTTCCTGTCAGTTCCGCCAATTCGGCGGCTTTCTTCTTAAGTACGAGCGCACGCGGATCGCTTAAGGTATAGACCGCATGGCCCAATCCATAGATCAACCCTTTTTTATCGAAGGTTTTCTTCGCAAGGATCAAGGAAAGATAATCACGCAATCCGGCTTGGTCTTCCGGATCGGGAACATGTTCCTTAATGTCATCCAACATCCGTGCCACCATTTGATTGGCACCGCCATGTTTGGGGCCTTTCAATGATCCGATCGCGGTCGCGATGGCCGAATACGTATCGGTACCTGTCGAGGAGACCACATGGGTCGCGAAGGATGAGTTGTTTCCACCGCCATGTTCCGCCATGATGACCATCAGCAAATCCAAGAGTTCGACTTCTTTGCGGGTGTAATTCCCGTCTTTGCGTATCAGATAGAGAAAGTTCTCGGCCGTGCCGACCCCTTCTTTGGGGGTATGCAAAATGAGGGATTCATGGTCGAAATAATGGCGTTTGGACGCATAACTATAGGCAGCCATCAAGGGTAGTTTGGCGATTAAATCGATCGATTGACGCAACACGTTTTCCACCGCAATATCATCGGGGTTTTCATCGTAAGAGTATAAGGTCAACACCGTGCGTTGAAGTTTGTTCATGATATTGGGGGCAGGGATTTTCAGAATGACATCTTCCTTATATCCCTTCGGTAAACTACGGCTTTCTTCCAGGATCTTCGTAAATTCATCCAATTGATTACGGTTGGGAAGTTGCCCGAATAAAAGCAGATAACAGGTTTCCTCAAATCCGGTCCGCGCTTCGGATTGGAATCCGTCGACCAAATCGAACAGATCGACACCGCGATAGTAAAGCCGTCCGACACAGGGGATTTTGACGCCGTCGATTTTTTCGTACCCAATGACCGATCCGACACGTGTGATCCCAACCAACACTCCGGTCCCGTTGGCATTGCGTAATCCACGTTTGATATTATGGACTTCATAGAGTTCAGGCGAAATCGTTCCGTTTTCACGGACGATTTTTGCTAAGGTATGCAATCGCTCTTCCAATAGTTTCTTAGCCATTCTTACCTCGTGGGCACATGTAAGTGCGCGATGATACGTTGGGTGATAGCGTTACTGTCGAGTGTTCCGCCGAGATCGACGGTGAAATTGGCACGATCACAAAAGACTTCTTGGACGCTTTGACTGATACTTGTTGCTTGATCTCCATAACCCAAATATTCCAGCAATATGGCTCCGGTCAAAATCATCGCGGTCGGATTGGCGATACCTTTTCCCGCGATATCGGGAGCACTGCCGTGGACGGCTTCGAAAATCGCGATATCTTTTCCGAGGTTGGCACCGGGCACAAATCCCAGACCGCCGACCAAACCGGCGCATAAATCCGAAAGGATATCGCCGTAGAGGTTTTCGGTAACGATGACGCCGAAGGTTTCCGGACGCACCACCAATTGCATGCACATGTTGTCGACCAAGATTTCCTTCAATGAAATCTCCGGATACCGTTTGGCGACATCCCGCGCGACTTCCAGAAACAATCCGTCGCTGAGTTTCATGATGTTCGCCTTGGTGACGACCGTAACGAACGTCTTTTTATTCGTTCGGGCAAATTTGAAAGCCGCGTCGACGATCCGTTCGCTCTTGGCACGCGTGATCACTTTGATGCTTCGCGCCTCATCGACCGAAACCTGTTCTTCCAAACCCATGTAAAGATCTTCGGTATTTTCACGGAAAATCGTCAAGTCGACGTTTTCGAATCTCGGACTGACGATGCCGATCGTTTTGACCGGTCGGACACACACGTAGAGATCGTATTTTTTTCGCAAGGCCACATTGATACTGCGGAATCCTTTACCGATCGGTGTCGTGATCGGTCCTTTGATCGCGATCTTGTTGCGCTCGATGCTTGCGAACACTTCGTCCGGGATGAGCTCGCCGGTTTTCTCAAGTATGTGCATACCCGCTTCGACGACTTCCCATTCCATGGTTACGCCGGTTGCGGCGATTACTTCGACCATGCATCGGGTGACTTCCGGTCCGATGCCATCTCCCGGGATCAAGGTGATCTTAGGCATGGTCGTCACCGAAGGTAAGGGACATGATGTAGTTGAGGTAGCCTCCCCCCAACAGGACGTCTTTCTCGCGGTCCGACCCAGTAAAAATCAGATCGATCGATTCTGATTTCGCTTGATTTGTCATACGGATCGGTTTCTTTTCCAGGATCGATTTGTTTACATCTTCGATCGTCCATGTTTCCAGCGGTTTTATGCGAGCGTAATCTTCCGGATTTTCAAATACCAAGGGTAAGATCCCCGCATTGATGAGATTGGAACGATGGATACGGGCGAAACTCTTCGCGATGACCGCCTTGATGCCTAAATATAACGGGACCAGCGCCGCATGTTCGCGTGAAGAGCCTTGACCGTAATTGTCACCGGCGACGATCAGTCCGCCGCCCAAACGTTGCGCATCCTCGAAAAAGGTTTCCGTGACGGTCGTGAAGCAGAATTTGGCTAAGTAAGGGATGTTTGAACGATATGGTAAGAGTCGGGCATGGGAGGGGACGATGTCGTCCGTCGTGATATTGTCGCCAAGCTTCAGTAGAACGGTTTGCGTTACGCTGCCGGAGACTTTCTTGGCCAAGGGGAAGGGATGGATGTTGGGACCCATGATCGCTTCGCTTCCGAGTTTCGTTTTGTCAGGGTAAATGAAGTAGGTTTCGACACTTCCGTAGTTTTCCGGTTCAACGACATCCAAGTCGATGTCCATCGTCGTCGGATCGCTTAAGTAGCCTATCACGGCACTGAAAGCAGCCGTTTCGGGACTGACCAGGTAAACTTGAGCGTCGGCGGTACCGGAGCGTCCTTTAAAGTTACGGTTGAAACTGCGCAAGGAAACGGCACCGGATTTCGGGGCTTGTCCCATTCCGATGCATGGTCCGCACCCGGATTCCAAGATGCGGGCACCCGCGGCGATCATGGTCGCCAAGGCGCCGTTTTCGCTCATCAAACGAAGAACATTGGCGGAACCCGGCGAAATGACCAAACTTACATCCGGATGGACGATCTTGCCTTTTAATATCTTCGCGACTTTCATCAGATCCGCATACGAAGAGTTCGTACAACTTCCGATGGCGACTTGGTCGATTTTCAATCCGACGATCTCCTTCACTTCCACCACGTTATCGGGTTGGTGGGGTTTGGCGACCATCGGCGAAAGCGCACTGAGGTCGATCGTCAATTCCGCATCGTAGACCGCATCCTCGTCCGCACATAACGCACGGTAATCCTGGGGTCGTCCTTGACGTTTTAAGTAATCCAAAGTATTTTCGTCGCTCGGAAAAATCGAGGTCGTGGCACCGAGTTCGGCACCCATGTTGCAGATGGTCGCACGATCGGTCACGCTGAGATAGCGCAGCGCTTCGCCGCCATACTCCAAGATAAACCCGACACCGCCTTTGACCGAAAGCTGCTTCAATACATTCAAGATGATATCTTTCCCATTGAGATAGGGACGTGGTTTACCGATCAGGTTGATCTTGAAGACTTTCGGAACGGTCAAGAAATAAAAACCCTTGGCCATGCCCACCGCCACATCCAATCCGCCGGCACCGATCGCCAAACTGCCCAAACCGCCGCAAGTCGGCGTATGGCTATCCGATCCGATCAAGATCGCCCCGGGTTTGGCGAACCGTTCAAGTTGGACTTGATGACAGATCCCGCCGCCCGGTTTACTATAAATGATTCCATAACGCGCGCAAACGCTTTTGATGAATTCATGGTCATCCGCGTTTTCGAATCCGGACTGAAGCATGTTGTGGTCGATGTACGCGACTGAAAGATCGGTCTGGATCCTTGTTGGATTCATGGCTAAAAGTTGCAGGTAAACCATCGTTCCTGTGGAGTCTTGCGTCAAGGTTTGGTTGACTTTGACGGCGATCTCCGTACCGGCGACGACATCACCGCGCAATCGGTTTTGACTGAGGATTTTATATGCCAAGGAAGTGCCCATGGTGTTGCTCCTTTTGAATGGTTCTATCGGTCTAAAATATCTCTTATTGTATATGAAAGGGGAATGTAAAGCAATGAAAACAGTCCTCGTCTTTCTGTACTACGGTGAAACCTTTCGTTCAGCGATTCGAGCGACTCACCGAATGGGTTTCACATCGCTAAAATCAGGTGTAAAATAGAAGTGATAAGGAGACGTTAATCATGAAACCACTAACTAAACCGATCGCGTCCTATTTCGATCATACGATCTTAAAGCCCTTCGCGACACTGGAGGATATCAAAAAGGTTGCGGATGAGTGTCGCGAACATCATTTCGCGATGATCGCGATCAACTCATATCCCATCAAAGAAATCGCCGATTATCTAAGCGATTGCGATGTCCATGTCGGGGCGGCGATCGGCTTTCCCTTAGGGCAAACGACAATCGATGCGAAAGTGTTCGAAACATTGGATGCGATCAAAAACGGTGCGGATGAGATCGATTATGTCCTCAACGTCGGTGAAGTCAAACGCGGGAATCTAGCCTACATCGAACAAGAAATGGAACGGATCGTCCACAGTTGTCGGAAACATCAGGTCCTCTGTAAAGTGATCTTGGAGAACGCATATCTGACAAAGGACGAAATCGTCGCGGTATGCGAGATCGCGAAAAGAGTCAAACCGGATTTCGTCAAAACATCCACCGGATTCGCCCCAAGCGGAGCGAGAGTCGAGGATGTCAAATTGATGAAAAATACGGTCGGGGATCTGGTCAAAGTCAAAGCCGCCGGCGGGATTCGGGATCTTGACACGTTTTTAGCGATGGTGGAAGCCGGGGCGGATCGTATCGGTACCAGCAGCTCAGTCGTGATACTTGAAGAATACAAACGTCGCTTTGAAGCGAAATAAACGGGGAAATCGGATTGTTTATTGAATAGGTAAAGGGAATATGTTACCGTGAAATAAAGGGGAAATGCCGTTATGGCAAAACAAGACAATGAACACATTAAGTAGAGCGATCGATTTGCTTCGCAAACATTGGATTATTATTATTCCGACGTTTTTAGCTGTTTTTATTCCGGCTCTATTACTTCGGTCGACGGCGGGGAATCTCGCCGCGGTCCTCGAAGAATATTCAAGCAACATCGCCTATTACGCTCAGAATCCCGAAGCGCTCAACGATCTTTTCGCGACGGTGCAAGCCGGAGTCGGATCCAGCACCCTCCTATCGACCATTCTGAATATCGCGGCTGTTCCGATGACCGCCGGCTTACTTCATCGCGTGTTAAGTGATCAAACGGTTGGTTTCGGGGATTTCGCCGTCGCGTTAAGCGAAAATATCATCACTTATTTGAAACATGTATTCGGGTTGATTCTGTTCGGAATCGGTATCGCAGCCCTCTCGCTTGTCTATCTCTTGCTTCTGACGATGGTAGGATTTAGCGGGGAGACGGTCAATCTCGGAATCATGTTTTCCGGTTTGTTGCTTTGGGTTCTTTTAGTGGCGACGTTCGGTGTTTTCTTGACATTCTGGTTTGCGGCGATGGTGCTCGAAGATTATCCGCTTTTCGCAGCGATCAGCCGTTCATTCTCTCTGGTTAAAAAGTGCTTCTGGAGAATTGTCGGAGTCACGTTGGTGGTCCAAATCATGATCGCGTTAGTAACCGCGATCGCCGGCGGGTTCGCCGCGATTCCGCTTGTCGGACCGTTGTTGACCAGTACGGTATCGGCCGTTGGTTCGGTTTTGATGATGACCTTCGCGTTTGTACTTTATAAGGAACAAACGCAGGACGAAGTATCGTTCTATCGCAACGTCGAATAATTCTCTTGATTCGATTCAACCTTAAAGTTTCATCTTGGAAATTTGACTTCGATCGACCTCGGTGCTATTATGTGGGTGTAGTTGGATAGCATCGTTTCTTCTTCACCGCAGTGTAGCGAAGACAGACGTAGCTTGATGATTGCCTTGTATTGATCTTACTTGTCGTATTTAGAGATGTGAATAGAGTGAATCTGTTCGTTTCCGACTACGATTCGTGAATAGGTTAGGTAGAGAGTTGTTTCATAGGAATCAGCCGCCGAAGTTGGCGGCTCTTTTTTTACTCTTTTTGCTTCTTTTTTTTGATGGTCATATTGCTTGTTGGCGGGAAGGATGCATGCAATAATATACTTGCTTATAAAAAATAAGCAGGTAAACATCCATAAGTGATGAAGGAGCCCACCATGAAAAACGAATTCTTCGATGTCTTGAAAGCAAGACGTTCCGTCTATGCGCTGAATAAGGAAATCAAGGTTTCCGATGAAGCGATCCAAAACGTATTATCCGAAGCTGTCCTGAACACACCTTCCGCGTTCAACTCGCAAAGCGGACGCATCGTCTTATTACTGAATGAAAAACATGATCGTCTCTGGTCGATCACCAAGGAAGCCCTGCGCAAGGTCGTTCCGGCGGAAGCGTTCGCGCCGACCGACGAGAAGATCAATTCGTTTGCGGCGGCGTATGGGACCGTCTTGTTCTTCAATGACGAATCCATCGTCAAAGGCCTGCAGGAAGCGTTCCCGCTTTATGCCCATAACTTCCCGATTTGGGCGACGGAAGCCAACGGGATGCTTCAATACGTTGTCTGGACAGGGTTGACGACGCTTAATGTCAGCGGTTCGCTCCAACACTATAACGAGCTGATCGAAGCCGATGTCAAAGCCGCGTTCGATATTCCGGCCGATTGGAAGTTGGTCGCACAGATGCCGATCGGAAACAAAGTCGCCGATGCCGGTGAGAAACAGTTCGCTCCGCTTGAAGGTAGACTGCTTATCCAAGCCTAATCAAAAAATGTCTTCGGACATTTTTTTTACGTAGTACGTTTTCGTTGACAAACTCCGTGCCGCTTACTATAATAAGCATTAGATTACAACATAAGCAAAAGCAAAGGAGAACTATGACACAACGGGAACAGGAAATCCTGACGATCCTCAAACGACAACCGACCATCTCCCAACAAGACTTGGCGGATGCTTTAGGGATTACACGATCGTCGGTAGCGGTCCATATCACCAATCTTCTTAAAAAAGGCTATCTCTTAGGTAAAGGTTATATCGTCAACGAGGAACCTTACGTCGTCGTCATCGGCGGAAGCAACATCGATATCCAGGGGTTTCCAAAGAGTAAGTTGATTCTCGGCGATTCCAATATCGGCACCGTTAAGATTTCGTTGGGTGGCGTCGGACGTAATATCGCCGAGAATCTCGCGCGATTGGGTGTCAATACACGCTTGGTCAGCGTGGTCGGGGATGATCCTTATGGCCAAAAGATCTTGGATGAGGCACGATCGGTCGGGTTGGATATGTCCGAGAGTCTGGTGCTCAAAGGGGAAGCGACCTCGATCTATCTCAGTATCCTGAATCAAAGCGGGGATATGGAAGTCGCCATCGCGCATATGGATTCGATCGACCGAATGACTTCCCAGTTTATTCGCTCGAAGCGTCAATGGATCGAAAACGCCTCGTTGGTCGTGTTGGATGCCAATCTGCCTTACGAAGTGGTTGAAACCTTGGTGACGACTTTCCAAAAGACCGTATTCTTCCTGGATCCGGTTTCAACCGCGAAAGCCTTGAAAGTGAAACCCTTGATCGGTTCCTTCCATACGATCAAGCCGAATCTTATCGAAGCCGAGATTTTAACGGGAGTTAAAATCCAGAATCAAGCGGATCTGATCGAAGCATCCAACGTGCTACATGAACTTGGCGTGAAGCGTGTCTTCATCAGTTTGGGACCGAAAGGCGTGTTTGTGAGCGACCAAGGGCAAACATCGATGATCAATGCTTTACCGGTACAGGTTGCGAATGCGACCGGGGCAGGGGATGCCTTTATGGCCGGATTGGTTCTTGCATTTACCCAGGGAGAATCCATTGAAGAAACTTCAAGAATCGCCATGGCTTGTGCCGCGTTGGCGCTTTCGCATGAAGATACGATCAATCCCGGTTTATCCCAACGAACGCTGAGCGAGAAGCTCAAGGAGAAATAACATGTTTGAAAAATATCTCGATATTCGCCTAGAAGTACGCCAAGCTTTAGAAAACAACCAAGCGGTCGTCGCCTTGGAATCCACCATCATCTCGCATGGGATGCCTTATCCGAAGAATGTTGAAACGGCGTTGAATGTTGAAGCGATCGTACGAAAGAACGGGGCGATCCCCGCAACGATCGCGATTCTGGATGGTCGCTTGAAAGTCGGACTTACGGAAGATGAAATCAAACGTCTCGGACAAGCGAAAAACGTCATCAAATGTTCACGTCGTGACATTCCGTTTTTGATCGCGCAAGGTCTGGACGGGGCGACAACGGTGGCTTCCACGATGATCTTGGCTGCGATGGCCGGCATAAAAATCTTTGCGACCGGCGGGATCGGCGGCGTTCATCGCGGCGCGACCGAGACCTTCGATATCTCCGCGGACCTTTTGGAACTTGCGCAGACCGATGTCGCGGTCATCTGTGCCGGCGCGAAGTCGATCCTTGATATCGGGTTGACCTTGGAATACTTGGAAACCAACGGGGTTCCGGTGGTCGGATATCAGACCGACGAACTACCGGCCTTCTACACACGCAAGAGCGGATTCAATGTCGACTATCGTGTCGACTCTCCGGAAGTCTTGGCGCAAGCGCTCAAAGCGAAATGGGATTTACATTTGCATGGCGGGGTCGTCGTAGCGAACCCGATTCCCGAAGAATATGCGATGGATTTGGCTGTCATCACCAACGCCATCGAAGAAGCTTTACGTCAAGCCGAAGCTCAAGGGATAAAAGGCAAAGAATCGACGCCGTTCCTCTTGGCGAAAGTCAAAGAACTGACCGGCGGTGATTCCTTGGATGCGAACATCCAACTGGTTTATAATAACGCGGATGTTGCGAGTAAGATTGCGGTCGCGTTAGCCAAACTTACTTCGAAGTAACGAAAAAAGGTCAAGTCGACCTTTTTCTTTCGAAAGGTTAGATGTTGCCTAAATATACATTCGATACATATTTCAACGCGATATCGCGCAAACGATATAAGGTATCGATCGGAGTGGCCGGTTTATCCCGCCACAAATATGCGGGGAAGAAACGGGTCAAATGCAAAGGGATCGACGGATTGACGGAAGCCAACCACTTCGCCAACGCTTCCATCGTTTCATCGTCATCGTTCTCGTCCGGAATCACCAGCGTCGTAACCTCAACGTGCGAACTTTCGCTGGCGATTTCGATCGTCCGTTTGACTTGTTCGAGGTTTCCGTTCAGTTTGTCATAGAATGTCTGCGTAAATCCTTTCAAATCGATATTGAAGGCATCGATGTAGGGTAAGAGTTTGCGTAAGGGTGCGGCTTCGATCGTACCGTTGGTGACGACGACGCTCTTCAGTCCGGCTTGTTTCGCCAACACCGATGTGTCATAGACATATTCGTAGGAGACCAAAGGTTCGTTGTACGTAAACGCGATTCCGATGTTCCCCTGATCCACCATCGACAACGCCATCGAGACGGCTTGGTGGGGGGAGAGATCGATCGTTTTACCTTGATGTTCATCCATCGTGGAAATCGTGAAGTTCTGGCAAAACGGACAACGTAGGTTGCATCCGAAACTGCCGATCGATAGAATCTTGCTTCCCGGAAAGAACTTCCGCAACGGTTTCTTTTCGATCGGATCCAAATGAATCGATGTCACTTTCGCATAGTTGATCGGAAGGATTTTTCCTTCGATGTTCTTACGCGCTTTACAAAAACCCGTCTGACCTTCGCTTAAGCGACAGCGATGGAAGCAAAGTTCGCATTCAGTCATGATGGCGGATCACCTCGAATCGTGATATCGTATAGCTCTCATCCTCATCGATGCCTGCCTTGCGCAAGGCGATCGACAACTGCTGCGCGACGGTATCGACGCCTTCCAAATCGGGCAGAAGCAATCCTTTGCGACTTCCGCGGGAAACGATCACTCCGAATCGTTTGGGATCCAAAAAGCGATGTTCGCTGACCGGTTGGGGATCGGAAAGAATGTCGACGCTGATTTCCAGGTCGGACAATTCTTCAACGCGTACCGGATAAAAACGAGGATCATGGGCACATGATTGGATCGCGTTATGGATGATTTCATCCGCAATACTATCCGTGGTCGGCAGGATGGTTCCGATGCATCCGCGCAAACGGCCTTGGCGATGCAACGAAACAAAGACTCCGGCTTTCCTCTGAATCAGTTCGGGCGGACCGGAAGGTTTGACGTCGAGAATTTCACCATGCTTCACAAACTGTTCGATCGTTTCGCGTGCCAAACGAACATAAGGATCATCGATGGTCAATGACTTGTAGCTAAATGACGCGCAGGCGTATCCGACCCCGAAAGGTCCTTCATAGGAATGCACTTTCGCTTCGACGTTAACTCCGTCAAGCACGCCCGAAAGGACAGCCAACGATCGAAATCCGCATTCTCCCGCATTCTCGCAGAGACCGGGATCGATCTTGCGTAAGTCCGCAAAGTCACCCCGCGATAGAATATCAACGATCGCCGTATCAAACCTCGGCCCATCGGGATCGAAACCGTAGGGTCCGTCTTTCTTTAATCGGTGCGAGAGATCGCCGCTGGCGATAAAGACGATATTTTCACCCAAGTCCTCCGCGGTTTTACGGATCGCTTTACCCAGTTCGACATGGTTCTCGAAACTGGTATGCGAAACACCGAGACGGACCAACATAGCATCCGGCCATTGTTTGCGTATGAAATAAAGCGGGACCATGACGCCATGATCAAGAATCCCCGCATCGGAGTCAAGTCGCTCGACGAACCCGCAGTTTTGCATCAACCTCTTCACAAACACTTCGTCGGTTTTTATGTCGAAGCGGATGTCCGGGGCGATAAAATGACTGAAGTCACCATGTTGGCGAGGGGTGTCGCAGACGTAAAACGAGTTTCGCAACAACACGGCGTGCGGCGAGACGATGACGATCGTCGATGGTTTTAGTTCCGCGATCATGTGTGCGATCGTTTCGAAACCTTCGGATGTCGATTGGATTTTCTTTTCTTCCCCATGTCCGATTTCAGGCAGGACGATCGGGGGATGCGGAAGGACAAACGCGGCAAGAATGCCCATATGAAACCCTCCTTGGTATCTACTTTCAGTATAATCCTCTTTCGCAACTTTTGCATCTTTCTTCAATATTCTTGCGTTTGGCGGAAAATGACGACGAAACCTCGCTATGAAATCGGATTGTCACTTGATTCGAATCCTGATTTCGGATAACATAAAACATGAAGAATCAAAGAGGAAAAATAACCATGGAATCGTATCCGTCCAATCCGAAATCCCTTCGTTGGGAAATCTCCGTCCCGATTATGCAACAAACGATCTTGACGCAAATCGCCATACGAGTCTTAATGCCGACCGTACTGTTGTTTGCGGCGATCAGCTTCATTTTGAACTTCCCATTTGAATTCGTTTCGCTTTCCAGTGCGATCGTCGTCATCGAAGTGGTGATCCTACTTGTGATTTTCAATCTTTACGGTTGGAACTATGACGTCATCATCAACATCGATGCCAACGGAGTGACTTTTACACCGAAGAACACCGATACCAAACAAGGGAAGACCATCCGTTTTCTGACGTTGGCCTTTGGGATCTTCTCCCGCAAACCGGGTGTTACCGCCGCCGGGATGTTGACTTCCAGCTCCGCCGGGGAAGCCTTCTTGTGGGGTGAAATCCGCGGTATCGATCCGAAAGAAGCACAGAACCTCTATGAAATCAAGTTGTCCAGCTCGCGTCGTTCGACCGTGTTCTGCCATCCCGAACAGTTCGCGTTGGTCGGCGAACGGATGCAAGACGGAATCGATGCGTGGTTGAATGAAGTCGAGGATATGAAATCGAAAGAGTAATCAACGGTTCCGCAAGGAACTGTTTCTCTTCAAGGAGCGTCGCATGAGAAAATTCCAAAATGCCATTTATCGTTTCATGTATGGAAGATATGGCCATGATAAATTGAATCTTTTCTTAATCATTTTCACGTTGATCTTGTCGATTCTATTCAGCCTATTCCTGCGCGGTCAATTCTTACCCAGTTTGCTGACCTATGGTCTATTGATTTGGATCTTGTATCGGTCCATGTCGAAAAACCATTATCGGCGACGCAAAGAACTCTCGAAGTTCATGACGCTGACGCGTCCGATCCGTTCTGCGTATCGTCAAATCAAACGCAATGTTACCGATAAAACATATCGTTACTACACCTGTCCGCAATGCGGACAAAAGGTTCGCGTCCCACGCGGAAAAGGAAAGATCGAGATTTCCTGCCCTTCGTGCCGACGTAAGTTCACTCGCAAGTCATAATTAAGACACCATTTGGATTTTATGCTAAACTGAAATTAGATACAGTGAAGGGAGGGATACGTATCGAAATCAAGATTCACCCGCATTACTTCTATATCGGTGAAAGTCCGCAAACCAAACAAGCCTATCTCGAATATGAAAAGATCGCCGATCAACTCATTCTTGTCCATACCGAAGTCCTTCCTAGCCTGCAGGGGCAAGGGGTCGGCGCCCTCTTGGTCGCCTTCGCGGTCGAGTATGCGCGGCAACATGAATTTAAAGTCAGCCCGATGTGCAGTTATGCGGCAGGACAGTTCGCAAAACATCCGGAATATAACGACGTCGCATTTAATCAAGAGTAAGACCGAAAAAAGAATTCGGTCTTTTTTATGTAGCATCCTGCTTGTATGATTTGAAACATTCCGATATAATTCACCTATAAAACATATATAACATAGTAACTAACTATGATAACGGAGGTAAGATGATGATGAGAACATACACTCGGGAAACGAAGCGATGTCGAGGATCCAAATAACATTCAATTCACCCGGAGGTACCATGAATAACAATCACTTTATCCCACGCCCGCTCGTTCGGGCGAACCAAGCGACGATCGTCGTCAGCGTTCTGCTCTTTTTGATTACGAATATCAATCTTTGGTTATTGATTCCATTACTCTCAGGTCTGTCTTCGCTTCTATTCGGATTTCACCCGATCATGGCAGTCGCTAAGAAGTTCCTGCGCAAACCCTTAGGTTCTTATCCTCCCGAAGACAAAGCGCAGCAACGCTTTAATCAGATCCTTGCGGTTAGCATGCTCAGCGGTGCCTATTTGTTCGATCTGCTTTCCCTCACAGCCATCAGTTCGATATTCGCGGTGATGGTGCTTCTCGCATCTTCCGCCGCATTGGCCGGTTATTGCATCGGTTGCTTCATCCATTATCAATTCCATATGTGGCGCTATCGTCGCAGAATCGCCCGTCAATCCGCATAATCAAACGCCGTTTCGGCGTTTTTTTTAGAGTACCGGATTCTTGCTTCTTCTCGGTTACAACGTTCTTCTCCCTTCCATTACGATGGATTTCACACTGTTTTCTTCTGTATTTCAACGTATATTCTCACTCGTTATCAATTTCACGTTATAATGAAACTAACCAAAGGAACAAAAGGAGGATAAGGTATGCACTCGACATTCATCATGTTGAAGCCGGACGCGATCGAAGCGCATCTTGAAGAAACGATTCTGGATATTTTCGAACGACATGACATCAAGGTCATCCGACGCAAAGCCGTTTTTGTCAGTGAAGCGCTGATCATGAAACACTATGCGGATGTGATCGCCAATCTCGATATTCCGGATTTCCCGGATCGGATTCGCAACGAGTTCGTCGGGAAGACGGTCCACGTGTTTGAGTTGGGCAGCGAATCCGAGGATATCATCAAAGATGTCCGAAAGATCATCGGTACCACCGAACCGATTCATGCGGATATCAACACGATCCGCGGACGTTTCAGTATCGATTCCTTCAAACAGGCGGAAGCGGAACATCGCACGGTGCGTAACTTGATCCATGCGGCCGATTCGCCGGACAACGTCGTCAAAGAGATGGATCTTTGGTTTAACTGGAAAGAGGAGAATGCATGAGATTTCAATTCGCCGAGCCGTTTCGAATCAAAATGGTAGAAAACGTCAAGCATACCACCAAAGAGCAACGACAAGTTTTTCTCAAAGAAGCCGGATACAATGTCTTCAAGTTAAGAGCGGAACATTGTTACATCGACTGCATCACCGATAGCGGAACCTCCGCGATGAGTTCGGCCCAATGGTCGGCCTTGATGTTGGGGGATGAATCCTATGCGGGGGCGCAAAGCTTTTTCCGTATGGAAGCCTCGGTTCAAGATGTATTCGGGATGCCCTATGTCCAACCGGTTCACCAAGGCAGAGCCGCCGATAACATGTTGACGAAGATCTACGCCAAACCCGGCAAGTATATGTTGGGCAACATGCATTTCGATACGATCCGCGGAAGCGCGGAAGTCTTGGGTGCGATCGCGGTGGATCAAGTCATCGACGAAGGGATGGATGCGAGCAGTCCCGCGTTACCGTTCAAGGGAAATCTCGACATCAACAAGATGAAAAAGTTCATCGAAGAGAACGGCGCGGACGCGGTCTGTTGCGTGGTGATGACCGTCACCTGCAACAATAACGGCGGACAACCGGTATCGATGCACAATCTACGCGACGTCAGCGAACTCGCGAAATCTTATGGCATTCCGATGATCATCGATGCGGCACGTTTGTCGGAGAACGCATACTTCATCAAAACACGTGAAGAAGGATATGCGGACAAGGAAATCAAAGACATCACACGCGAGATGTTCTCGTACTGCGAAAGCGCGACGATGAGCGCGAAGAAAGACGGCTTGGTGAATATCGGCGGTCTGTTTGTGACCCGTAATCTTGATATCTTCCAAAAAGCCAATCAATTGTCGATCCTGAACGAAGGATTCATCACTTACGGCGGACAAGCCGGACGGGATATGGATGCCTTGGCGGTCGGATTACAAGAATCGACGCAGTTTGATTATCTGGATTACCGAATCAAACAAGTCGAATACTTAGGCGATCAATTGAAAGCCCGCGGGATTCCGATCATCGAACCGACCGGAGGACACGGCGTGTATGTCGATGCGCGACGGTTCTTTCCGCACATCCCCCAACATGAATTCCCGGCCCAACGTTTGGTCGTGGCATTGTATGAAGAAGCGGGGATCCGTTGTGTCGAACTCGGTGCCTGTGCCTTCGGAAGCAAAGACAAACTTACTGGCGAACCGATTTGGCCGGCTCTTGAAACGATGCGGATCGCGATCTCACGGCGAGTCTACACCAACCGTCATTTGGATTGCATCGTGGAAGCCTTGGCGTATATTTACGAAAACAGAGATGGATACAAAGGCCTCAAGATGACCTTCGAAGGTCCGATCACGGCTTTGCGTCATTTTACGGCCGGATTCGAACTTCTCTAATCTGCACAAAATGAAAAGACCGCGAGGTCTTTTCGTTTTAGTCACTTTCGAAATAAGCGACATTATGTTGTTTGAGAAAATTCTTGATGATTTCGGCTGGAATACAGATGCCAAGATTCAAGAACTGATAGTCCGTGACTTTCTTCGGATGTCCCTGACTCAAGATCTCTTGATCGACGATGTCGAAACCTAAATGGACGTGTCGAGTCGACGATTGCATACCGTAGATGATTCCGTTTGAATCAAAGAGCGGACCGCCGCTTTGTCCCCGTAATCCCGGCGTACTCATTTCGATCCCGCTGATTTCTCCGTTCTCCATCACCATGCGCGTCAAGATCCCTTCGATCGGAAAACGCGGGGTGATCGCGGGGGTTGCGGTCCATCGGATTTCTTCACTGCCTTCGTCCAGTTCGTAGTTCTGAAACTCGGGAAAGGGGAACCCTAACCGACAAAGCGATCGACCTTGTTTGGCGTGGGTTGCGGTTTTGAGAAAAACCGCATGTCCCGCATACTTGCGTTGGCTAAATCCCTTGAACTTCAATAAAGCCAGATCGTACAGGGGATGGATGACGATATCGATGCTGGTGTACGTGTCGAAACATTCGATGAAGATGTACTTTAATTGTTGGAGGGTTTGCGGGGTGATCGAAAACCGGGCTTGTAGTTTCCGTAAGTTACTGTTGTATTGCGCGTCTTTCGGAATCTGGTTACGTAGTGCACTATATTCCGCATATCCTTTGGCGATCTTCATCTCGTTTATCAGAATCTCCGCGACATGCTTGCATGTGACGGCGCATCCTTCGTCGTTGACAAAGAAAAGCGTCGCCGTCCCTGGCAAGATCGTCTTACTCGCATAGCTCTTTTGTACGGTGATCATCGGTCGCGTAAAGCGTCCGACATTCTCGATGGCATCGACATACATCTTGTTCACCTTCCTTCCGAAAGCAAACTTCCTTTTCGTTGATTCTAGTTCTCTTTGTCGCGATCGTTGAAGTCCGTTTCAACATTCAGTTTCCAATGCTTGTTGAACTCCTTGCCTTCACGGGAATTGACGATGAATTCGCTCATCGAATCAAAGGTTTTTCCCATGCCCTGTTTGTCGGCATGGAAGTTGGAGGAATGGTCCGCATCGATTCCGAAACTAGCGGCGGTGGCGATCGCGTCGATATTGGCGCCAAGGAAGATGAATTCCCAACCGAAACGTTCTTTTTGACGTGCGATCATTTCTTGGATCTGGTGGTAATTGTAGAAATGGCTGGCGTTCTCCATGCCGTCGGTCGTGATGACGATGATCACTTTATCTGCTTTCTGTGATTCCAGGGCATGCTTTTGAACATTGCCTAAGCGATGAATCGTCATTCCGATCGCATCCAACAAAGCGGTCGATCCGCGGACGTAATAATCGTCTTTGGTGATCGGTTGGACTTTCTTGATGTCGAAGCGATCGTGCAAGAGTTCGTACTTGTCATCAAATAAGATCGTGGAAACGATGACTTCGCCCGCTTGCGCTTTCTGCTTCGCCAACATGGCGTTGAATCCGCCGATCGTATCTTCTTCCAATCCACCCATCGAACCGCTGCGGTCTAATATAAATGCGACTTCCGTAATGTTTGTTTTCATAAGGGTTACCTCGTCTTTCTAACCGTAGGATACCCTTTATCGATTATCGAAAGGTCGCTTTCAAAGCGACATTTAACAGCTTCCAAGCAAAGGCTGGTCAAATTTAAACAAAACTTGGTTGATTTCCATGATATCGTACTTTCCTTCTTCGATATGGTAACGGATGATCAGATCCATCTTACTGCTATTGGAAAGGGTATACCCGGCTCGACGTAACAGATCTTGCGTCTCGTCCAGATTCAACCGCAAGGCGATCGCAAGCGCGAGTGCCGTGGCTTTGCTTGGATTGTAATGCCGATCGCTACGAATTCTGGAGAACAAACGACGATCCAGATTCGCCCGATGATAGACATCCGTATCGCGCATCCGTTTTCGATCGATCAAATGAAACAGATGTTCCGCAAACGGCGAATCCTGATGCGCGAAGAAATCTTCAAGATCCCGATGGGAACGCGGTTGGATCACATCCCGTTCAACCTCTTTCTCCAAGGAATCGTAGGGAAGGTTGGGTTGATATGCCGACGCGTTGTCGAAACGATTCAAGAAGATCTTCCCATGTTCCTCGACGTAATTGTCATCGATGAACTTTTCGACCGAACCGAACACTTTCGCGCTCACCACGAAAGTTTTCACGTCATAGACGACCAAATAAACCATCAATTCGTTTTTTAAGATGTAACCGCCGATCGCGGAAAGCGCGACTTCAAGCGCCAAGTCTTTCGGATACCCGTAAATCCCCGAGGAAATCAAAGGGAAGGCGATCGATTTCAGATGATGTTGGCGCGCCAACTCCATGGAAGAAACATAGCATTGCGCTAACGTCCGCGCCTCATTTCTTCTTCCGCCCTCCCACACCGGTCCGACGGTATGGATGATATGTTTGGCAGGCAAGTTAAACCCGTCGGTGATCACCGCATGTCCCGGTTCGCAATGTCCGATCGCGTCGCAAGCGTCGGTCAGTTGTTGGATTCCAGCCGCTTCGAAAATCGCCCCGCAAACCCCTCCGCCGCGCTTCAGTTGAGCGTTGGCGGCGTTGACGATGGCATCGACCTTCATTTTCGTGATATCGTTGCGTACGATGGTAAAAGGCATAAGACTCCTCCGATACTTTTCTAATTTTATTATAGCCCCAAAAAGAAATGATTCGAAAACTAAATTTCGATGCTTGTTTAAAGTATTCAGTTGAACCTATTTATGGACATTTCGATTGCATGGGCTTCAATTTCAACTATTACGTTGTACAATGTCGGTGTAACCTATAAAGAGTGCACGAGAGACAAGCTCGATGACTGCACAGCAACCGGCTTAGGCACGGTGCTAACGCTTGAACGATGGGACCGATGCTTTCTACTGCCCCATCCGTCGATGGGGTTTTCTTTGGTTATAGGGCGATCGCCACGAAAGGAAAGCTATGTACGAAATCGTTAATGGAATCACCGTCGTCGGTAGAGGAGAGTCCCCCAATTACAACCGTCCGGCCAATCAGATCAAGGCCACCAAAACCGAATGGGATAAAAAGTATTATCGCAAGCATAAAATCGCGATGAACCTACCGATCCAATGGTTCATCTATGTCCGCAATTACGGCGTGATCCGTTACAAGGGAACGATCTACAATTTGAATTTAAGCGAGGAAAAAGAAGAAGTATATGAACGTTTAGAAGAGGATGGAATCATCGGTTATGAACCGATCCAGTTGATCGACGGCACGACCATACGAGAACCTCGGATGTTGTTGGAGACGTATCGGTACATCAATGAACAGAAGAGTCGATTTTTCTTGATCAACATGGTGATCCACTTCTTCGAGGAACTTAGCGAAGAAGAAATCGACGAATACAATCGCCAACATCTTCCCGCGGATTGGCACGAAAGTTTCTGAGTATAGTAAAAATCACCTAAACAAAGGAGTCTACGCAATCCTTTGGACTTTCAAAGGTATTTATTAGTGTATCTCTTGCGGATTGGATGAAAAACCTCTACGATAAGGTTAGTTAAATACAAAATGTAATGGCGTTACCACGAAGGAGAAACAACATGGAAATCTTTGAGGAATTCTTATCGCATATCTCAAATCCGGAAAACAAGGCGAGGACAGAAGAGATTTTGGGTTGGATTCTTAAGACCTATCCGAATTTGGCGCCACGTGTCGCATGGAACCAACCCATGTTCACCGACCACGGGACATTCATCATCGGATTCAGTATCGCGAAGCATCACTTGGCTGTCGCACCTGAACGGGTTGCGATCCAACACTTCGCGGAAGAAGTAAAAAAAGTCGGGTATGACACAAGCAGCGAGTTGATCCGTTTCCCATGGAATAAACCGGTGGATTTCGATTTGTTGGGGAAACTGATCGAATTTAACATCGCGGACAAGGCGGAATGCACGACATTCTGGCGGAAATAATACGAAATCTTCGATCCTATCCTTACAAACGGTTAGGATCTTTTTGTTTGGAAGTTAACCGGAAATCCTAAGAAAAATAGTAAATCTTCAACTTGATAACGTATCCATAAACGGAATTTCTCACTCTTTACGACAAAGTGCGTCTTCTTTTCAAAATTGAAGTACGATATCTAAACCGTGTCACAGACTTTACGACTTTGACCGAATTGGATTTTATATTTATCGCATGCGTATTTTATGGTAAGATGCCAATAGAGAAGACAAAATTCATAGGAATCAAGATCTTGTTGAATCAAGAGAGGAACGCATTCCATTGGAAGAGTTCAGTGAAAAACGCAGCCAACTAAAATTTGAGGACGTATTTGATCTTGAAGAGATTCAGAAAGTTCAAGATGCTTTTTGCTTAGCGTCCGGCATGGCAGCCCTCATCATTAATCCCGATGGGACTCCCATCACCAAACCAAGTGGCTTTTGTAAGCTTTGCGAAGCAATCCGATCGACGGAGATTGGTTTACGGAACTGTCGGATTTCAGATGCGGCCATCGGAAAAATGGTTAACGATGGTCCAGTCATCCAACCCTGCTTAAGCGGACACCTCATGGATGCGGGTGCAAGCATCATCGTCGATGGGCAGCATCTTGGAAGCTGGTTGATCGGCCAAGTCATCCTGGAAGGCGACTCCGTTGAGAAAATGTTAGAGTATGCGGATGAAATCGGCATCGATCGCGAAACCTACACAGAGCTGCTTTCCGATGTACTACCGATGTCGTACGAACAATTCGAGAATATCGGAAAGTTTCTTTATATCAACGCGAAATATCTATCGGATATCGCCCATCAGAAATTACAGCTCACTCGGGAAATCGAACTTCGCGTTGAACGTGAAAAAGAAGTAATCTATTTAGGAAATCATGACTTCTTGACAGGTCTGTATAATCGGCGCTTCTTTGAGGACGAACTGAAACGTTTGGATACGGAACGCAATCTACCACTAACCATCATTATGGGCGACGTCAACGGACTTAAGCTTATCAACGATTCGTTCGGACATGCGGAAGGGGACAAGCTCCTTCTCAAGTTGTCGCATGTATTGAAAGTTTCATTTCGAGCCGACGATATCATCGCACGTGTCGGCGGGGATGAATTCATGTTCTTGTTGCCAAGAACCACGGCTTTCGAGGCGGAGTTGCTGATCGAACGACTTAAGAAAGTTCTCTCCAATGAGAAAGTCGGGAATTCCGAACTCTCCATTTCATTCGGCTTTGAAGTGAAAACGAGCCTCGAACAAAACACATCCGACATTGTCAAAGAAGCCGAAAACAAAATGTATCGCCAAAAAATCTACGAAAGTGCCAGCATGCGAAGTAACACGATCGAGATGATTTTGAATGCTTTGTATGAGAAGAATCCGCGTGAAATGTTGCATTCTCGCCGTGTCAGCGAAATCTGCGAAGCCATTGCGATTAAGATTCGTCTAAGCCGGGATGAAGTCAAACGGATTAAAATCACCGGTTTGATGCATGATATCGGAAAGATCGGGATCGATGAGAAGATCTTGAATAGTAATCATCGTTTAAGCCCAACCGAATGGGAAGAAATCAAAAAGCATCCGGACATCAGTTTTCGGATCCTGAGCGCTTCCAACGAGTTCTCAAGCATCGCGGAAGACGTGCTACAACACCATGAACGTTGGGATGGCAAAGGCTATCCGAAAGGATTGAAAGGGAAGGAAATATCGCTAAATGCCCGAATCATCGCGATTGCGGACACCTATGACGCGATGATATCGGATCGTGCCTATCGTAAAGCGTACAGTAAAGAGGAAGCGATTCAAGAAATCAAACGATGTTCGGGAACCCAATTCGATCCTTTCTTGGTGAAAGCATTCATCGAGTGGATGAAGGCTTAGTCGATTAATACTATAATCTGTTATCCGAGGAATTTTATGGATTAAACTGACCATCTTGTTGGTGTCAAACATTAAAAAATGGGATCGAAACCAATTTGTTCTCGATCCCATTTTATGTTTTCAAATCAGATTGGATTTTACCAATCGGTGCCTTCCTTCTCCTTAAAAAGTTGCCACGAGTCGGTGTGGTATAATGAGCTTGACATCAAAACAAAGGAGTATGACTCATGAACATGAACGAAGAACTCAAAGATCAAAAGTATACAAAGGCTTACTCTGAAAATAGACTGTTTCTGAAAATCAAGAAATTCGCGAAAGATGCGGGGATCAAAGCGATTTATCTATGTTTATTGCTGTTTTACACGCTTCAGAAATCCACCACTCCGAAATGGGCAAAGTCCGTAATCGTCGGTGCACTCGGTTATTTCATTCTTCCGCTAGACTTCATTCCGGACTTTCTGCCGATTACCGGATTCTCGGATGATATAACAGCTCTACTTTCAGTATTGGTCGCGGTAGCGTTGTATGTGGATGAAGAGACCAAAGCGAAAGCAAGGGAGAAACTTCAAGTTTGGTTTGGATCGTATGATGACGTGAAGTTGGAAACTATAGACATTAAACTCCAAAAGTAATTTATTACGTCTCTATTTCGATTAAAGGCATAACAGAACCATCCAAATGTGTATAAAAGATACATTGAACATTATTTTTGATTCAAATGGTAGGGATTGAACATTTGTGATAATCTAAATCTAGCAACTAAGGGGGAAGCAAAAAGAACATGGATGACAACAATAAAAAGAATGAAATAATCAAACGAATGTCGGAAGTTGAATATTATCCAACTATTCAAGAAGAGAATTATAATCTAGAGAAATGCACCAAATTGCCTTTAGAGAAAATTTCAGCACTTGGAGTAGCTTTTGAACCCTTGACAGCTGCATTTCAGAATATTGTGTTTGGTAAAGAAGCGACAAGTGGAATTGTTAAATACACTATACCGAAGGGTGGACATCTTGCAAGTTTTAATGATGGGTCTGGGAAACTGGGATCTGTACTCAATAGTAATAATCAACTCATGGGTCAAGCTAGATTGAATCCTCTAGTTTGTGATCCAACCATGCTCTTTATGGCTGCCGCATTAGCGAACATTGAAAAAAAGCTTGATAACATCTTAGAAACACAAAAAGAGATTCTTGGATTTCTAGAACAACAAGATAAGTCAAAATTAAAAGGCAACCTTATTTATTTAACTGACATCCTGAATAATTATAAATATAATTGGAACAACGAAAAGTACATAAATAGCAATCATATCAAAGTGCTTGATATTAAACAGGATGCTGAACAAAGTATTCTATTTCATAGAGACCAAATTGAAAGGAAAATTAAAAAAGGAAAACTGATTCATAGTGATCAAGACGTAAAAATTATGGTGAACAAATTCTTGTCCGAGTTTGAAGACTATCAACTAGCCCTATATCTTTTCGCTTTTTCGTCCTTTTTAGATGTAATGTTACTCGAAAATTTCGAATCCGCTTTTTTGGAACACATTGAACAGAAAATCGATAGTTATTCTTTTCAGTATCGCGAACTCTATACAAAATGCTACAACCAAATAGAGGATTTCTCAAAGTCATCCATTCAAACCCATCTGCTAAAAGGATTGGCTAAGGGCAGTAAAGTTGTAGGTAATGCTGTATCGAAAGTGCCGGTTATCGGTAAATCGCAAATTGACGAGACTTTGATTGAGGCAGGAAATAAGCTCGATGAAGTAGGACTTAAAATCAAGATGAATACATTTACACAAATCGTAAACAAGCATAATAGTAATGTTAGACCATTCTTAGAGAATATCAAAACAATCAATAAACTTTATAATCAACCTTTGGAGTTGTTTTACGATCAAAAGAGTATCTATATAAGTTAGAGTAATTTTATGGCTTATCATTTTTCAAATACTTAATTAGATGATTCTTTACAATAATATGATGTTCAATATTTTAGATTAATGAAGCGAGAATAATGGAACTTATATATTGAAAAACAAGTAAATCAATCAGGAGGTAGAACTTGTGAAGAAGTTATTGAAACTAATTCTAAAAATCTTTCTATTTTTAGTTGCTGTCATAGTGTTCATGTATATATTAAGTGCAACCGGTTTAATCAAAATAACCACCGAGAGATCATCGGATACTTCGTTGCTTCAAGATAATCTAGTCGAGTTGTCGGAATGGACAACACTCAAATATGAATATAGCAATGTAATCATTAGTCGCACGGATCGAAACTTAATCATTTTCGGTATTACGGATATTCGATTTGCAGAGTCAATAAAACTTATCGAGTACTCAGGATATCTAAAAGCTGGGACAGATTTGTCCAAAGTTGAAATAACTTACGATAAAACATTGAAAAAATTGAATGTTCGTGTGCCAAAATCAGAAATACTTGATAATGTAATTGAGACCGAAAAGACAAAAGTCGAAGATATTAAGGGGAACATCTTTTCCGACTATCCGATACAGTTTGTTTTTGATGAGTTAAACGAGCAGAAGAAAATTATCGAAGATGAGAAAATCAGCCAAGGCTTTTTGGATAATGCTGATAAAAGGGTAGAAGAACTATTTATTTCATTTTTAACAGCCAAAGGATTTGAAAATATTAGAATAGAGTTTTTCTAGTTAGTTTTATATACAGAGATACCGTTTATTTATTGGATTGTCCAGTTGAAGAACCCTTTTCTTGATATGGGGATTTCAACTTTTTTGTTGAACATCAATTTATTATATTCAGTTCGTACAATGTTATTACGTTATTCCATTTTAGATTTGAAATAGTTTGATAAACCTTCGGAAGTGAAAAAAACATAGCAACCTTTTTGCCCCCTTGTTAAAAGAGTTCTATATGTGTTCTTAATGATTTCATCTGTTTTATCTATTGCTTTTTCTGGTAGGGATTTCATCATTGACTTAACACCTTTTATCGATGCATCTGTTTTCGCGCGTTTTGTCGCATCGGTAATAAGATTTCCACCCTCGAATCTTAAATCATCTCCAACTATGATTCCAACGTAATCAAACTCGAGTCCTTGTGAAGTGTGGATACATCCCACTTGATTCACAGATTCGGCATCAATTGCCCAAGTGTCGGTGTTCCCAAGATTCCATGCCATTTCGAAATTGTATTCTGGTATTTTTATATCGTAATGATTTGGATTGTTTTTATTCGAATTATCCCAATCCCAGCAATACCCAGCAATCAATCTTGCCTTATTGTTAATTTTGTTTTTCTCAAAAATAATATCTCTAAGTTCGTTTGGCGAGTCTACCACCTTGAACTCATAATCGAAATCCTCACTAAATGTTTCATTGGCTGTTTCGCGGATCTGTAGCATGTGATCGATCCATGCCAAATAGCCATCGCTACCATTGCATCTGAATTGTGATTTAAGTTCTCCACCATAGATTTCTGCATTATGATAGAGAGCCCACTTCTTTATTTCTTTTATGGATCCAATGTCTTTGATATGGATTTTTTGGCGTTCATCAATGAAAAATATTGTGAACAATGCTGAATGTATAATTTCTTTTATCTGGTTCTCTCCAAGGTTTGCCATCAAACCAGACTTCTCGTTAAGTCGATGAGCTTCATCCACAACCAAAACATCGAATTCGTTTTTTCTCGAACTTGTAAAAACTCCGGAGCCACTAAACAATGCATCGATAAATGGTTTTTTATAACCGCCTTGTTGAAGTTTCTTCTCAAATATTTTTCTAGGTGCTGCATTTTTACTAACATATCGACACACTTTTCCGTTCTGAGTACTCATTAGTTCTGCGAGTAGCTGAATAGCTAATACGCTCTTTCCGGTGCCTGGGCCACCCTTCACAACAAATATTCGCTTTTTCTTATCTTCAAATGACATCAAAGCAAGTTCTCTAGCTCGCTCATAAATAACTTTTTGTTCATCTATCATAATGAATTCTGGGTTACCTTTGACCATAGCGAGTACGGACTCTTGAAGCATTTTTGAAGGGAGAATCCTTCCACGTTCAATTTGATAGATGATATTCTTATCATCACCTTTTTTAAGATACTTTTTGATAAACTCACGAAGTTTATCATTATCTCCTTTTATAAAAACCGGAGCTTGGTTCGTATAGTACTCATATCCTTGATCAAATAGTGGATCATTTTCTTTTCGGGTGTAATTATGCAGAAAAGCGCACGGGAAAAGTTGAATGTTCTTTTTGCGAACATCTTCGTTATAATCATTGATTAAACTGGCATAAGACCAGGCTTGATATGACGGATGTGTTGTATTGACTTTGGACCCTCCAATGATTGTCCGAACGATTCCATCTTGTCCACTCACTTTTTCAATTTCAGACCATTGTTTTAATTCTATAATGACTGCTCTTGGTTTCTCGTTATTGTCATATCCAGACAGGATCAAGTCGACTCGCTTCGATGTATTCGGAATTTTATATTCGATTGCGATTCCACTATTATCCGGGATATCTGGAGTATTGATAACGTTATTTACGAAAGTTAATGATGCTGACCATGACCGAATCTCCGAGATAGATGCCTTTTGTCCTGTCTTTTCGATCATTTTTTCGAGAATCATTTCATCAATTCTCTGGTAGTAAACATCTTGTACAAAATCTTTTTTTAGAGCTTCATAGATTATCATAGTTTCCCCCTATAAATCTTTTCGAATTTTGGAAAGCAAACAACAAACATTTCTAACTTCAGTATAGTTAATCATAAAAACGATGTACATATGAAATTGCCTTTATGAGGATGTACGGAGATTAAAACGACAGTATTAGAGTTAAATATATTAAACATTCCGTTATTGATTTAAAACATGCATGGATTCTATGTACAATTCGATTTTACTCAAATCCACCTTGCTTTTATCAATTATTCTGTTCGAATCACCGTTATGTCTTAAATCTGCTAATTTCACTTTTATCGCATTGAGATTTTTACTGTCATTGATTCGTTGTACATAAGTCAGATAATCTTCAGATTTTTCGTGTGTCAAAAGTCTTAATGCATCCAAGATTTCATTTGAAAATCCTTCTTTACCCAAATCCTCGAAAGTCATCTCTGTGTCTTCCACAACATCATGCAACAAAGCAATGCATACAGTTTCTTCCGTATCCATTTGTTCTGCTAAGTGAATTGGGTGGAAGATGTAGGGAAAGCCACCTTTATCCTTTTCCCCATGATGGGCGTTGTAAGCGATATTCATGGCTTTGCGTGTCATTTCGGTATAAATCATGAGAACCATCCTTTCTACTGTTTTCAATTTTGATGAGTACGATTGATACAGTCTTGTCTTCTAAACTAAGTATAGTAATTATGAACTCAAGTGTACACATAAACCGAGTTGCTGGATAATAAACGATGTATATCTTAAATATCAGAATTTATTGAAAGTATTGGACTGAACGTAACTATAAAGAATCAACCGATAGGATCCGACATGAAAATGTCGGATGTTTGTGTTAGGCTCGATATAGAATAAACACGCAAGGAGGTCATCCATGGAACCACTACGAGATTTAAATCGTGCGATGGAATACATTGAAGAACAGTTGACGGGTACGATCGATTTCTCTCAGATCGAACGGATCGCGGGATGTTCGGAATATCACTTTCGCCGCATGTTCAGCTATATTTCCGGAATCAATCTAAGTGAATATATCCGGAATCGAAAACTCACTGTTGCATTGGATTTGTTACGGGATGATTCGCATCGGATCATCGATATCGCGATCGAACTTGGTTACGAATCCCCGGATTCCTTTGCTCGTGCGTTTCAGGTAATGCATGGCGAAACGCCATCGATGGCGCGGAAGCATTTGTCTGATTTTAGTCGGTTTGATCCGATGACCTTTCGCTTAACGATCGCAGGAGGAATGAAAATGTTAGTACGGATCGAAGAAAAAGAAGAATTTAAGATTGTGGGTGTCCATAAACAGATTACGTTAGTTCATCGAGGTGTGAATCCGCAGATGAACTCGATGCTTTCGGAGTTAACGATGGAACGGATATTGGAACTAAAGGGAATGTCGAACACGACTCCCAAGGGAATCATCTCCGTCTCCACGAACTTCTCGGAAGATCGTGTTGAAGGATCGATACTTGACCACTACATCGGTGTCGCCACAACCCTCGACGTTCAAGAAGAAAGTTGGAAAATTCTCGCGGTACCCAAATATACGTGGGCGGTGTTTACGGTCATCGGGAAGTTTCCGGATGCGTTACAAGAAACGTGGGCGAAGATCTATACGGAATGGTTTCCAAGCTCGGAATATCAATCTGTACAAGGGCAGGAAATGCTTTGGCATGAGAGTCCGGACACAAGTAAACACGACTATCATAGCGAGATTTGGATTCCGGTAACTCGGATCCAATAACCGTAATCAAAGGAATCGATGCCGATTCCTTTTGTTTAATCGTCGGAAACTTTTGGTAGAGGGGAATGAATCATGCTATAGTTTTCGTAGTAAAGACTGGAGAATTTTCATGAAATCGATCACGATCTATCACACCAATGACATCCACAGTAACATCGAACGCTTCGCGTCAATCGTGACGTATCTTAACGCAAACAAAAACAAGAATGATCTTTTATTGGATGCGGGTGACTTCTGTGATTTCAAAAGCACCATGATCAACGGAACGCAGGGAAGGGCCGGAAAGGCACTTTTAGGTCATGCGGGTTATGATGCCCTCTGCATCGGAAACAACGAAGGATTCAGCGGAATCGAAGCCGTAGAGGCGATGGGCGAAGACACGGTCCCGCTCTTGTCGATCAATCTGACAAAGTTGGATGGAACATACTTGAAGAATGTCCAAAAGAGCGTGATCTTAAATAAATCCGGATATCGATTCCTTATCATCGGCGTTTCTCCCTACTATGGAATCGAAAGCGCCGGGAAATACAATGTCTTCTTCAATATGGAAAATCTCCATGTCCAGGATCCGATTCCCTTAATCAAAGTAGAAATGGAAACGAAGAAAGGATTATACGACTTCGTGATTCTGCTAAGCCACCAAGGTGATTACACCGATCAACGTTTGGCACGCGAAATCGATGGGATCGACATTATCATCGGTGGACACTCCCATACGGTCATGAATGAACCGCATAAAGTACGAAACACCTTCATTCATCAAGCCGGTGAATATGGAAATCTCATCGGAAAACTGGAACTTTTGATTGAGGAAGATAAAATCATCGAAGCGGTCGGTACGAGTATTCCGAATCTGTTCACGGAAGATCCTGAAACGATGGCGTTGATCAAGAAACAAACCGAAATCGCCATCACCAATCTAAGTAAAACGTTGTTTACGATCGATTCATTGAATCACTCGTTATCCCAAGAGAGCGAACTCGCAAACTTCATCTGCGATGCGTTGCGTAAAGAACAACCCTGTGATTTCGCATTGATCAACCATGGGATCGTCAACCATGGATTAAGTGGCGAGATCAGTAAGATGAAGCTCCTGGAAACCTCACCTTCACCGTTAAATCCGACCTTGATCAAAGTCAAAGGCAGAAACGTACTGGAAGCATTGAAACTCAGTTTGGATCAGGACTATATTCATCGCAGCGGTCGCGGTCCGGGATTTCGCGGAACCCACATCGGAGCGCTCGCATTCAGTTCGAATGTCAAAATCCAGAGTGATCCTTTAAACGTCGTGTTGGATGGGGCAGCGTTGGATCCCGATCGTGAATACACCGTTATGGCAAACGACTATCTCCAACGCGGTTCCGGATATCCTTGCTTGGCCTATCCGGATGGTTATTCCACTTACTTCTCGGGATACATCCGCGATCTTTTGGAACGAAACTTGCATGATGATACTCTGATTGTTTCCGCGAAGCAATCCCGCAGAATTTCTGCGGACAAACGAGATTAACCAATGAAAACGCAATGCGCCTATTTGGGGGTCGAAGATCGCGCGAAACTACGCGAACGGCTTCTTGTTGAAGGGAAAACAAGGGATTTGGAACAGGAATGGGCTCGGTATAAATACAGCGTGCTTGAACATAGTCAAACGATCTATAACGATATCCGTAGTTTACTCAAGGATAAGTCAAAGACGCCGTTTGTTGAATTTTATGAATATGTCGACCAAGCATTGAGTATCCAACCGGATGCGGGAACTGCCATCAACGCTTACCAACATGTCGCGGGTTATTTTAAGACCTTTTGGGACACGAATCAAAAAGATGAGTTCGGAATCTTGTTGGAGGAGTTTCGTTCTCAGAAACGTACAAGCGAAGAGATAAAGGCCTATCTAGAGAAAGAAGCGTTGCGATATAACGTCATTTATCTCTTGGATAGTTACTTTTTCAATATTGCATAGTTCGATTCAAATAAATCTTATATGAAAGGTTATCTCGGTGGTAATCTATTGCATAATATCTGTAATTATGCAATAATGAATTTACCTTAGAGGTAAATTTTAATGATGTGGAAATCGGTTATCGAAATAAAAAAATCGAGCGGATCTGCAACGACGTTGGCTATGCTATCAAGCAACATGGAGAAGAAATGGCCGTAAAAATCCACTATCGCATCGACCAAATCCGATCAGCGGAAAGTATCGGGATGTTGATACGTAGCGGGTTTGGGAGATGTCATGAGTTTCATGGGAATCGAAAGGATACCTATGCGATGGAGTTGGTACATCCATTCCGTTTGGTCTTTATGAATTCTCCTCAATCCGAAATCCAGATCATCATTCTTACCATCGAGGACTACCATTAAGGAGGAAGTTACGATGCGCATAAAAGGGAAATACATCGCGATTCCGCCCGGAGAATCGATCAAAGAACAGTTGGAAATACGAAGCATGACGCAAAAAGAGTTCGCTCTTCGTATGGGAATCAGCGAGAAACACATCAGTCGCTTAATCACCGGGCAAGTCGAACTTACTCAAGATGTCGCATTGCGATTGGAGTCTGTCTTTGGTATCGAAGCCTCATTTTGGAATCACTTGGAAGCAATCTATCGTGAGAAACTCACACGGATCATTGCGGCTGAAAAGATAGAAGAGGAAATCGCGATCGCAAGGAATTTTCCCTATGCGAAAATGGCGCGTTTGGGGTGGATCGAACCGACGAGAAACGAGCACGAGAAAGTACAGAATCTACGACGATTCTTCGAAGTCGCCAATCTTGAGAATATCTTCAAGTTACATACCTTAAGCGTTGCATTTCGCAGAACCAACCTCGATACGAAACATGAGTACAGTTGGTTGGTTTGGGTACAAAAAGTAAAACTTGAAGCGCGAAAAATTGATACCGCAAAAGTAAATCTCAAGAAAATCGATATTCTATGGGAACCGATGCGAAAATTCACTTTTCAAAATTCAAACGAATTTTTAGAACCTTTGACCGACTTACTTGCGCAATGTGGGATCGCGTTTGTGGTCGTACCGCAAATCGATGGATCGTATCTGCACGGCGGTACGTTTCAAAATGGTCCTCAAATCATCGTTGGGATGACAATGCGAAATAAGACCAACGATGTATTTTGGTTTAGTTTATTTCATGAAATCGCACATATTCAGTTAGGCCATTGGAACTCGGAAGAAATCCGCGAAGAAACCATGGAAGAGGATGCGAACAGGATCGCAGCCAATCATTTGATCGATACGCAAGAGTACATGAAATTCATTGAAAAGAAAGAAATTAATCGAGACAGAATTATCAAGTATTCGAATCGATGGGGTATCGCTCCGGGAATACTTGTCGGTCGCTTACAGAAGGAAAAGCGAGTTCCCTATAATCAACTTAATGATTTGAAGTTGACGTATGAATAAACTAGACTACCATGTACACGAGGGAGAATACGGATGGTAAAAATAATCTCGAAACCGAAACTATTGAAAGAACTTAAAAATCTAGATCAAGCGAAACTGATTGATCTGGTATTTTCAATGTATGAAGTAAACGATAAAGTTAAAGAACAACTGAGCCTACTATTTTTAGGCAACGCCTACCAACTCGAACTGGTAAATACATACAAACGTAGGATCCAAAATGAATTCTTGCGGACGAGTCAGATGAGAACACCTGTTTATAAACTGCTGGAAAAATCGATACTTGAAATCGCCAGGATCATAGAACCGGAGGCTGCACTTGATTTATTGCTATATTATGCAGAAAGTGCGGATGAGTATACGAATAGTATTGGAGGAAATCACGATAAAATCTACGACTCGATCTGTAATGTATTCAGTGAGTTTGCAACAATAATGTTTAATCAAGGAACAAGAGAGTTGAATATAAAATTTAAAGCTCGGATCGAAAAACTTCAAGGAAGGGCGTCAGACATCGGTTGGGGGTATGGTGAAAGAATGTCGGAAATTTATAGTGATCTGTTAGATTTTGATGATGAGAGTGATTAATTATGAGCGATAGTGAACTTAATCAAAAGTATCAGCAAGTAATCAAAGAAAACGAAGATTTGAAAAAGGAAATCGAAATTTTAAGAGAGCAACTTAACTTAAGTGGCCGTCTAAATAATAGAAGTGAAATTCTTACTCAAATGTCGTTTAATATACAAACTACTGATTCTTTAGACATCACTAAACATAGTTCGAGTGATGAGAAACTCGAACTATATTTGTCGCTTTTTCGAGGAAGAAATGATGTGTGTGCTAAACGATGGAAAAACAAACCTGGCTATTCACCGTTTTGCTTTGATGATTTTAAATTAGGAGTATGTCAGAAGCCGAAAATTAAATGTCAAGATTGTAAAAATCAACGCTTCGCCCCATATGATAAAGAACAACTTAAGCGGCATCTTATGGGTGAACATGTTCTAGGATTGTATCCTTTGACGAAGAACGACACTTGTTTTTTATTGGCGATAGATTTCGATGAAAATTCATGGCAAGAAGACGTAAGTGTTATAAGAAGATTATGTAATTCCAAGAATATCCCTATTTATGCTGAAAGGTCTCGTTCAGGAAAGGGATGTCACTTATGGTTGTTTTTTGATGGAGAAATCAAGGCGTCTTTGGCACGTAAATTTGGAATGTCAATTTTAGACTTATCTATGCAAGTTGGTGAAAATTTAAAATTTACCTCCTATGATAGATTATTTCCCAGTCAGGATTTATTACAAAAAGATGGTTTTGGGAATCTCATAGCGCTGCCGTTACAAAAAGAAGCTAGGCCAAGTCATAATACGGTCTTTATCGATGAGCAGTTTATTGAAATTGAAGACCAATGGCAGTATCTTTCAAAGGTTGAAAAAATCTCTGTTAACTTTGTGGAAAGATTCTGCGAGAAAAATGCCGTACTACACGAAAACGCAGAAATTTCTACTGCTGGAAGTGAAATAACAAGTTATAAAATTGATAAAAGTGACTTTCCTGAAAATGTTCTGCTGAAAAAAGAGAAAGGTATCGTTATTGATAAGAATGGAATTTCATCGAAAGGAATATATTTCTTACGTAAGATCTCATCGTATTTTAACCCTGAGTTCTATTCAAAACAGTCTATGAGGCAGTCGACATTTGGAGTTCCAAGGATAACAGTTATGTTTGAAGAAGATGAAAAATCAATTCGGATTCCAAGAGGTTTGCTAAAGAAATTAATTGACAATCTTGACCACAGCGGAGTTAAGTATTCGATCGCTGAAGAAAGGTCATTTGGAACTCAGATAAATGTTGAGTTTAGAGGATCTCTTAGCATAGACCAACAAGTTGCATTTGACAGAATCAACTCATTTGAGGATGGAGTCCTTTCCGCTTTACCAGGTTTTGGTAAAACCGTAGTAGGAGCAAAACTAATTTCTTCAAAGAAACGATCGACTTTGATTCTAGTTCACACAAAAGAATTGGCTTACCAATGGTTAGAGAGACTTGAACAGTTCTTGGAAATTAATGAGCCAAATATTGACGGGATGAGGAGAAACTCAGCTATTGGATTGTTAGGTGGTGGGAAGAATAATTTAGGTGGAAAAATTGATATTGTGATTATGCAATCAATGTTTGATACAGATAGAGATATTAAGCAACTACCAAATCAATACGGGTTAGTGATAGTTGATGAATGTCACCATGTATCGGCAGTTCATTTTAGCAGAATTATGGGCTCACTTAATTCAAGATTCATTTATGGACTCACGGCAACTCCGTTTCGAAAAGATGGTCACCATCCGATAATATTTATGCTATGTGGTCCTATAAGGTATAAATCAGATTCAAACTCAATTTCCAATTATATGAGTTTTGAACGAACTATTGTTCCTAGATTTACATCAATACGAATGCCAATTACTTCAAGCGAAAAAGGTTGGTCAATCACAGATATTTATAAGCATATATGTGAAAGTAAACTTCGCAATGAAATGATAGTAAATGATATAGAGAAAATAGTTATCGAAGGCAAATATCCGATTGTTTTGACCGAACGAATAAGTCAAGTCAATCTTTTGCTTAAAAATATGCTGGAGAGAAACCTAGATGTCGTTGTATTAACTGGCAAACTAACGGCAAAAGTGAGAAAAACAGCATTAGAAAAGTTACATTCTAAGAGCAACTCGGGTCGACATGTTCTACTTGCAACTGGAAAATTGATTGGAGAAGGTTTTGATTTGCCAAATTTAGACACGCTTTTCCTAGCAATGCCAATTGCATGGAAAGGAACAATTACGCAGTATGCAGGTAGATTAAACAGAGATTTCGAGGGTAAGAAGGAAGTAAAGATTTATGATTATATTGATGTAAATATTCCCGTTTTAGAAAGAATGTATTATAAACGATTAGCAGCATATCGATCTGTTGGTTACACCATAAAAGCAAATGCTAGCGAAGAAACACTGGGTTCTGTTATTCTTGACGAAGCAAGTTACTATCGACCATTGTTGGATGACATTCAAAAAGCAAAAAAGAGTATCCAAATTTCTAGTCCTAATATACAAGATAGAAAGTTGAAGCTATTCAAGAATTATCTCTCTGAGAAAGTCAGTGAGGGAGTTAGAGTAACAATATGCATCAAAAATATCGAAGAATATCAAGAAAACCAAAAGGAGAATTATAGGAATTTTATTAAAGAGTTAGAAGAAATTGGAATCGTAATTTTACAGGTTTCTCAAATAAGTATGAAGTTTCTGATTGTGGATTGTGAAGTTGTATGGTTAGGGAACATAAATATCTTAGGTAACAATTTTAAAGATGCATCAATCATTCGATTAAAAAGTGATGAAGTTGCTAATGTACTTACCGGATCCTTTGTTGTTAACAGTGAATAGTAAAACTCAAATAACTTCGTAACCAATTAGTTGAATAACCGTCACAGAAAAACCGAGCTCTCGATTTGAGAACTCGGTTCGTTTTTATTCTGCCAACGCCTTGATTTGTTTGTATTCCTTCATGTCCATATACAACTCCGCTTTGTACGGGTTACGTTTCGTTTTTGCGATCTTCCAAATCATGTAACCAAACACCGCAAGGTTAACCGCCAAGGCCAAACCGCTGACGAGATTATAGATCGTCGGATTGTAGGTGGAAGTCACCATGTATTTGCCCGCATCTTGAAACATCGGGAAGGTCTGGGCGAACATACACCAGATCGCCAAGGTTTGGGCACGGTGTTGAAGCCATGCGCCTTTGCCTAAGGTAAACGCGCACAAGGTCGGCGCAATCAACAAGGCCAGTCCGGCGTACCACGAATGGCTCGGAATGCAATTATAGGTATAGGCGAAGTTCCAGAGGTCGTAAGCCAAGATCCAGAACCACAACATATCCGGCCATAACATGTCTTTGCTTTTGTCATGTTTGGTTTGTTTGCGAATCACGATGCCAAACCAACCCGTGATCGTAATCACGTTCAGTAAACCGGCGATGCCATTGGCGATATTCCATGGTCCGCCGAGAATGCCCACCGCTTCGCCTTCAACCGGTCCGGAGTTGATCAACCAATAAAGATTGGCGACTTGGAAGTCACGGGCGACGGCTTCCAGGATGTTGATCGCAAGGATCAACGCGGGAAACACCAACATCCACTTCTTATCCGATAACTTCCAAATCACATTACCTGACTTATCTTTCTTTTCGTAGTGACGGATCAACCAGAAACCGATACAGCCGGCCGTCGAAGAGTAGACTTTCGCCAAGTGGAACCAATCGGTATACGTCTGATCCTTCATGACCGTAAACCAGACAAACGTAAGGATTACCGGAAGGATGAAAAAGGCGAAGAAGCCAGCCCATTTAAAACGACGTGTGACTTCGTTGAACAGAAATAACGCTGCGAACACCGCAAACCAAACGCTTAGACCGGAAAAGAGGGTCGCTCCTTCCGCGAGATTGAATTGAAACATGATCTTTCTCCCTTTTTGTCGCTAGTATGCAACAATCTCCTTGATATTGAATTCTCTCCCCGATAAACACTCCCAATCCTTTACTTTACATGTCGGACAAAATCCTTCATTGGGAAGGATATCGTAGACGGTACCGCAGTGGCGACATTTCCCGACTCCTTTGATGATTTCGATGATTAACTTCGTGTCAGCGTACCGGGTATTATCGATCGCCGCCGGGAAGCACTCTTGGAGGTAATGCGGGACGATGGTCGAAACTTCGCCGACTTCCATGACGATGCTTTCCACGAAAGTCAAATTGTTTTCGATGACGACGTTGTCGACGGCTTTAATGATTTCATAGACCACGCTCAGTTCGTGCATGATCAGTCCTCTTTTTGGAAGGTATTCTTGATACTGTTTCCAAGGATCTTGAATTCACGCTTGATGATATTCTTGATGACCAACGGCTTCACATCCTCAAATCGAGCACCGGTTTCGTCATAGACACGTTCCAAATGAATCGCGTCGAACTTACATTTGGTCGTACATTGTCCGCAACCGACACACATATATTCTTCGACTCTGGCCACGCCGCAACCCAAACAACGCTTGGTTTCGCGGATCATTTGTTCTTCGGTAAAGGTCATCCGGTCATCACCGAAACGATCGATGTTCGAGTTCTTATGGGTAACGGATTGACGAGGCGTACGATCATAACCATTGAGATCCAAATTGTCCTTGTCGACGGCGATGTACGAACGACGATCGCGTCCGAAGACTAGACTCTGTCCGGGTTGGACATAACGGTGGATCGAAATCGCACCCTGTTTCCCCGCCGCGATCGCATCGATCGCAAAGCGCGGTCCCGTATAACAATCCCCGCCGGTAAAGACATCCGGTTGTCCGCTTTGGTAGGTCACCGCATCCGCGATCAAGGTTTGGTTCGGGTTAAGGGATGCGGCGGATTCCACCAACAAGCCGCCCCATTGGATGGATTGACCGACCGAAATCAAGACTGCGTCCGCATCCACTCGAATCACTTCGTTCTCGTCGTAAAGCGGAGCGAACTTCTTGTTTTCATCCAAGGTCCGTAAACATTTCTTAAACTCGACACCGACGACTTTTCCGTTTTCGGTGAGGATACGTTTGGGTCCCCAACCATTATTGAGCACGATGTTTTCATGTAACGCTTCATCGATTTCTTCTTCCAAGGCCGGCATCGCTTCACGGCTCTCCAAGCAATATAAATTGACGCTCGAGGCATCCAACCGTACCGCGGTCCGCGCGACGTCGATCGCGACGTTTCCGCCCCCGATGACGATGACTTTTCCTTGTAGTTTCGGCGCTTGGTCTAAGCTGACGCTCTTGAGGAAGTCGACACCGGAGATGACATTCTCGGCGTTTTCACCTTCAATGTTGAGTTTGCGTCCGCTTTGGGCACCGATCGCGACGTAGAACGCTTTGTATCCTTGGTTACGAAGGTCCGCTAAACTGATGTCTTTTCCGACTTCCACACCGGTTTTAAACTCGACGCCGATCGCACGCAAGATGTCGATTTCCGCGTTGACGACGTCCTTTTGTAAGCGGAAGTTCGGGATTCCCAGCGTCAACATCCCGCCGAGTTTGTTTTCCTTTTCGAAGACCGTAACCTGATATCCGTCGACGGCCAGGTAATAGGCGCAAGATAATCCGGCCGGACCGGCGCCGATGACGGCGATCTTCTTTCCGTAGTTATGTTTGATGCGCGGTAAGTAACGTTTTTCAGAGTGCAACTCTTGGTCCGCGATGAATTTCTTGATCTCGTCGATCGCGACAGCGTTGTCCAACGCGCAGCGTGTACATTCGGATTCGCAGAAATGCGGACAGATCCGTCCGCAAACGGCAGGGAAGGGGTTTTCATGTTTGATCAGTTCCAACGCTTCGCTATACTTGCCTTGGCTTGCTAAATGAATGTAGCCTTGAACCGCGATATGCGCCGGACATTCCGTCTTACACGGAGCCGTACCGGTCTTCTCCACGACATTCTTACGATTAATGCGATAATCCGGATTGAAATCCTCTGGTCCCCATTTGACGGCACGCGGATTCTTCATCGGTTGGATCTTGATCGGTTTGACCATATCCAACTTGGTCCCCAGTTTCACCGCATTGGTCGGACAGTTTTCGACACATTGGCCACATGCGACACATTTGTCCGCATCGACTTTCGCCACGTAATTGGAACGAACCATATCGCTGTTTCCGAACATCTGGGCGATGCGCATCGCGTAGCAGGAACATCCGCAACAGTTACAGATCGCGTGGGTATGGCCGACCCCGTCGAAGTTGGGGATTTGATGCATCAATCCGTTCGCTTCGGCTTTTTCGATGATCGCAAAGGCTTCTTCGCGGGTGATCTGACGTCCTCGTCCGGTCCGGATATAGTACTCGGCCGCATGTCCCATCTGGATGCACATGTCTTCCTTCAAGTGTCCGCAACCTTCACCCAAGGCTTCGCGCGAAGTACGGCAGGAACAATCCGACACCGTGAAGATCGTGTTTTCGTTGAGATAACGCGTGACATCTTCATAGGAGGCTTTTTTCGTTTCGCCCTGAACCGCGGTCGCGATCGGAATGACCCGCATGACCCCCACGCCCATCGGGAATTTCCCGACGCTGATCGGTCCGACGACCCGTCCGTAATGTTCGAAGGCTTTGGCGATCTGAGGATATTTTTCAACGTACTCGCGTTTGTTGTTCATCATTTCCATGATGCCCGGCACCCAGGTGTCGTACCAGAACTTATCGACTCCGTCGATTTCATTGACGAAACATACGCCCACATCGGCTAATTTATAACAGGCCTCGCTTACGACGTCCCTTGGTTTACCGCAATTGGCTTGGATCTCATCGATCGACAAGGGTTTCCGCATGACCATGCCCAAAGCGACTTCGGCCATTTCATCGGTAACGACGGGTTCTAAAATGTAATATCGCGGATCATCCGTCGAGAAAGCGGCTTTCGTGCCGAGTTTCTTTCCCGAGACTTTGTTGGCGAACTCCAGAACTTTCATTTTGACGGGCATTTCACTCATGGGTTTGTTCCTTCCATTTCAAGGTTTCGTTCTTCAGCCACTGCGCAAACAATTCGACGCCTTCGCCGGTACGCGCGCTGATCGGAATGATTTGGATGTTCGGATTCAATTTCAACGCTCTTTCTTTTACTTTTTCCAGCGAGAAATCAAACACGTTCATCACATCGATCTTATTGATCAACAAGACATCGCAGATCGTAAACATCAAGGGATATTTCAACGGTTTGTCATCGCCTTCTGGAACGCTCAGGATCATCGCGTTCTTGACCGAACCGGTATCGAACTCCGCCGGACAAACCAAGTTTCCGACATTCTCCAAGATCACCAAATCCAAACCCTTGGTATACAGTTCCTTAAGTCCTTGACGAGTCATGTCCGCATCCAGATGACACATCCCCCCGGTATGGAGTTGGATGACTTTCACGCCGGTCTGACTGATGGTTTGCGCATCCACATCCGAATCGATGTCCGCTTCCATGACACCGATCTTAAGTTGGTCTTTAAGTCGGTTGATGGTCTGCGTTAAGGTCGTGGTTTTTCCCGCTCCCGGGGAAGCCATCAGGTTTAATAAAAAAACCTGATCGTTCTTCAAATCATTCCGTAATTCGTTGGCTTGCTTGTCGTTGTTGGCGTAAACACTTTGTTTAATCGTAATCGTTTTAAACGGGTTCATAACATTCCTCGCTGAAAGGGTTTACCTTTGTGATTAGAATAACATAACGATTGTTATGTTGCAATCCATGTTTTGTGAATTTGTTGTATAATGTATCCGAAGTTGATTTTTTTTGAAGGAGATCGAGGTAACCATGAACCAAGAACCGATAAACAAACGGAAACAACACATCCTCCAAGCGGCGATCCAAGTCTTCGCCACGGTCGGATTTGAAAAAGCAAGCATGCGTGAAATCGCATCCGAAGCCGGATTGACGACCGGCGCGATTTACCATCACTATAAGAATAAGGACGATCTTTTCTATGACGCGGTCAAAGAATCCGCGTATTTCGTGCATAAGTTATCGGAGAAAACCGAAGACGCCCGCTTAAAAACACAAGACGAAATGCTGGAAGAGATCAGTGACCGCGTGATGTTGCGTATGTCCAAAGCGGTCGAACAACGTTTGTTAGTCCTATTGACCGCCTATGCCTTATCCAAAGGCGGCGTGATCAAGGAGAAGTATAAGCAAGACTACGAAAACATTACGCTTCGCGTCGCTGAAATGTATTTCTACGCGTTCGGGATCAAAAACCCCATCTACCAAAAAACCTTGGCGACGATTCTGATCGCCGCCCTGGATGGGATGGCAATCCAATATTCTTTGGGGCTTGTTGATATCCAGGATCAGTCTTTCAAAGAAACCTTCGTCCATTTCTTCGCCCAAAGCATCCCGGCGTATCTGAAAAATAACATGTAAAAGCACATACCGACCGAACGAATTCGGTCGGTTTAACTATTTGTGTTTTTCGCATTGACATTCAACAGGTAGAATGAGAAACTTAACGAAATATTGATTGAAAGGGGAAAGAAGATGCATTACGATTTCGATACCTTACCCAGTCGCAAAAACACCGCAAGTATCAAATGGGACATGTTGAAGGATAAGTTTGAAGGGGCCAGCGATGAGGTGTTACCCTTTTGGGTCGCGGATATGGACTTCGTCACCCCGCAACCGATCGTAGACGCGATTTCCACTCGAGTTAAAGAAGGGGTTTTCGGTTATACGATGCCTTCTCCAACTTTCGGACTCACGGTTTCGTCTTGGATGTTGCGTCGTCATCACGCGTTGGTCGATCCGTCGTGGGTCGTGTATTCGCCGGGTGTCGTTCCGGGCTTGATCAATGCGATCCAAGCGCTCAGCGAAGCAGGGGACGGCGTGATCGTCCAACCGCCGGTATACTATCCGTTTTTCCCCTCCATTACCGATTTTCAGCGGGAGTTGATCGTCAATCCCTTACGTAAGACACAGTCAAGCTACGAAATCGATTTCGAGGACCTCGAAATCAAAGCTTCCTTGCCGCATGCGAGATGCATCTTATTATGCAATCCCCACAATCCGGTCGGCCGGGTATTCACACGTGAAGAATTGTTGAAGATCGTTGATATCTGCGTGCGTCATGATCTGACGATGATCGTGGACGAAATCCATGCGGACATCGTCTTCAAGCCGTACTCGCATGTTTCTTCTCTGACCTTAGGTCAAGAAGCGATGGATCGATGTATCGTCCTGGCTTCTCCCAGTAAAACCTTCAACTTGGCGGGATTTCAAACCGCATATGCGATCATCCCGAATCCTGAACTTCGGGCTCGGTTCTCGCAGCGGGCTTTTGTGAATCGCCATGACAGTATCAATGTCTTAGGGGAAACCGCCATGCATGCGGCGTATACGGAATGCGAAGGGTATGTGGATGAACTGAACCAACATCTTCGATCCAATCGTGATTATAGTATCCGACGCATCGAAAGCGAGCTGGAACCACTCAAAGTTTATGATCTTCAAGGGACCTATCTCTTATGGATCGATGTCTCCGCCTATAAGATGACTTGCGATGAAATCGCCACGTTCTTCATCGACGAGGTACGCATCGCGGTCGATTACGGAACATGGTTTGGACAGGGCGGCGAAAACTTCGTACGTCTCAATCTTGCTTGTCCGAAAACGATGTTGGTGGAGGCGATGGATCGATGGCAGAAAGTTCATGAAAATGCATTGATAAGAAACGTCAAATGACGTTTTTTTATCGAATTTGAAAGAATTTGGTGTAATATGAAAGGTAGAGAACACAATGTGTCGGAGGGAACCATGAACTACGAATTCGAATACTTGAACCGTTTAACCGCTGTTATCGATGAAATTCACCAAAGTCAAAAGGAAAAAATCAAAACCTTGGCGCCGATGTTTGCGCAAAACGTAAAAGACAACCACATCATCCATATCTTCGGGACCGGACATTCCCACATGATCGGGATCGAAATGTACGGTCGTGCAGGTGGTTTGGCCAACATCAACGCGATGTTGGATGCGGATGTGCTTCCGTCCAACGGGGCGCGTCGTTCGGGTGATGTCGAAAAACTGCCGGGATTGGCGGATATCATCTATAACCAATATCGCATCACCAAGGGCGATATCATGATCATCGTGTCCAATTCGGGACGCAACACCGTTCCGGTCGAAATGGCGATGCGGGCGAAAAAAGAAGGCATCTTCACGATCGGACTAACCAACCTCAAGCAATCGCAAGCGATCACCAGCCGCCATAGCAGCGGAAAGAAACTGTATGAAGTCGTCGATTTCGTGTTGGATACCTGCGTGCCTTTCGGAGATTCGATGATGGAAATCGGCGGTGCGAAAACCGGTCCGGCCTCGACGATCGCGGCCATGATCATTCTTCATACGATCGTCAACGAAGCGATGCAATTGTTGGCGAAAGAGGGTTTCCCGACGCCGATCATCCAATCGCAAAACCTTGACGGTTTCGATAACGATGCGATGTATGCGCGTTATGAAGACCGCGTCCGTTTCTTCTAATAAGCAAAGAAAAAGATTATCCTTGCGGGGATAATCTTTTTTCATCATAAACTTGTTTCAACCGCATCGCGATTTCAATCATCCCGAAATTTCCGGGATGAATGAAATCCGTCGTCAGATTCTCCATCGACAAGGCAGTCATCGGATCGATGTAAAACATCTTTTTATTGGGAATCGCATCGATGATCGATTCCAACGAACAACGATAGTCCTGCGCACTCGAAACGATCGTATCGCGCGGGCTCTTCATCCCGTAATCCCCGTAAAAGGGCAGCACCCCCAAACATAGAATCAACGCTTGGGGTTGATAGGTCGTCAATTCGGTCAGCAGATAGGAAACACGTCGGATAAACTCCTCCGTCGAAATTCCGTTGGCCAACATATTCACGGAAAGCTCAAGGGTAATCAAATCATAGTTTCCGCTCGTCTTCAAAAAATCCGTGACTTCCGGTTCGCACATGCAATTCCCGGCCAAACCATAATTGGACAAATCCGCATCGATCCATCGTGCCAGAATGTTGGGATAGGTCAGATCGGCGGCGGTGGGACTATAACCTTGGGTGATGCTTGTCCCATAGGACATCATCTTCAATGGCGGAACTTCAGACGCGAGTGGCAATCGATGCTTTCCGTGAATCGATCGGACCAAGACGTTGTCCGAATAGATGACAACCCGTACCACATTGAAGGAAAAACCGTGTTTGTGAGGGAACTTTTCGCTTACGTTGATTTCGTTGAACCGAGCCAACAATATCGGGATCGTCGTTTCCTTTTCGAAATGGATTTCTTCCGGATACATCATGTTTCCGTAATAAACCAAAACGCGGGTCGCATGACGGCGTCCCATCGATTCCAAGGTCAAAAAACAGTCTTCCAGAGGAACCAAGCGGATTTCCGTGCCGGTTAACTGATAGGCGGTCGTATGTCCGATCGCTTGATTGACGGATGCGGGATAGCGTGACATTACCTTGCGACCTCGAATGTCGACCAATTCGGCGATTCCGTGTAAATCCAGATCCAAATATTCCATAAGTTCACCTCGAGATTTATTACATTTAGCATAGCACATTTCCTACATAATGTGTTTGAATTTGTTATAATGTGATTGAAAATGAAAGGTAATGCAAGTTAATGAGTGAAATAAGCACAAATTACGTCAACAAAGTTCTGGAGATGATCAAGGAGATCGAAGCGATACAAAGCGAAAAGGTCGATCTGGCGGCGAAGTGGTTTGCGGATTCGATTCTGGAAGACGGGTTGGTCCATGTGTATGGATCCGGACATTCCCGCATGGGCGTCGAAGAAATGTTTCCGCGCTATGGAAGCTTCCCGGGATTTCATCCCATCATCGAACTCTCGACCACCTATTACGGTCAAGTGGTCGGAACCAACGGATTATCCCAAGTCATGTTTCTGGAGAATGTCGAAGGGTTCGCTGAGCATATCCTTGAAAACTTCATTCTCAAACCACAGGATGTCTTCCTCTTGTTTTCGACCTCCGGAACCGGCAACGTCGTGATCGATATGGCCATCGAAGCCAAGAAACGCGGTTTAAAAGTCGTGGTTGTTACGGGAATGAAAAATAGCGAACTGACGAAAAGTTCGCATTCGACCGGCAAGAAACTCTTTGATTTCGCCGATTTGGTGTTGGACACGTGCGTGCCGGTCGGTGATGCGGCGATCCACATCGAAGGATTGGATCATCCGGTCGGACCTTTGTCCACCATCGCCAACTCCACCCTCGTCAACATGTTGAAGGTGACGGTCGCCCAACATCTGACCAACGCAGGCAAACCGCCGAAAGTCATCACCGGCGGACAATACATCGGCACCGACGCGTCCAAAGCGACCTTCCGGGAAGCCATCGAAGAATATCGCCGCACCCAACGGTGAGAAAGGGGCAAAATGAACCAAGTCTATCTTGACTATTTCAACGCCATCGAAAGCATTCAAAAACAGATTCGAGAATCACAAATGGAGGCGATCGAAGCCGCATCACGGAGATTTGCGGATGCGATCGCCAACGAAGGCCTGGTTCATGTTTATGGATCGGGTCATTCACGCATGGCCGTGGAAGAAGTGTTTCCGCGCTATGGCAGCTTCCCAGGCTTTCATCCGATCGTGGAGTTGTCGATGACCTATCATAACCAAGTCGTCGGTGCCAACGGTCAACGCCAAGCGATGTTTATCGAGAACGTGGAAGGATTGGCCGAACAAATCCTCAAAAACTTCGTCTTCAAACCGCAGGATGTTTTCTTACTTTTTTCGACTTCCGGTGTCGGAAACGTGGTGGTCGAAATGGCGATGGGTGCCAAAGCACGCGGTATGTTCGTCGTGGCGGTCACGGCCGTCGAAAACTGCCTCAAAACCCCGGTCAAGCATACCAGCGGAAAACGGTTGATCGATGTGGCCGATTTGATCATCGATACCTGTGTTCCCTTGGGGGATGCGGTGGTTCGGGTTCCCGATCTAGCCACTCCCGTCTCTCCGACTTCCACGATCGCCAACACCTTGATCGTCAACTTAATCAAAGCGCGTGTCGCCCAACTGTTGACCGAAGTCGGTCAACCGCCCTTGGTTTTGACCAGTCCGCATTTCATCGGGAAACCCGCTTCCGCCAAACTGTTTGAGGATACGTACGACGATTATCGTCGTCGTACGTTGCGCAACCAATGAAGACGATCGTCATCACCGGCGCCATGGGCGGGATCGGTCAAGCGACCGTTCATCAGTTTTTAAAGCAAGATGTGAATGTGGTTGCGGTCGATATCTTACCGGTCGAAAATAGTAATGTCACTTCATTTGTTTCACAGTATCCGGATCGCTTCGCTTATTTCAATGCGGACTGTACGGAAGAAATCAGTGTCGAAAAACTCATAAAAGAGATCGTCGAACGTTTTTCCACGATCGACGTTCTCTTCAATATCGCCGGCGGAAGCGGCCGTCGCTTTGGGGACGGACCGGTTCATAGTGTTTCGCTTGATGGTTTCAAACAAACCCTCGACCTTAACTTGACCGGCACCTTTCTCATGTGTAAACATGGGGTCGGGGTGATGCTAAAGCAAGAAACCGGCGGATGCATCATCAATACTTCTTCCGTGTTAGGGTTGACCGGAGGAAACGAACTCTTCGGCACCCATGCTTACTCTGCCGCCAAAGCCGCCATCATCGGCCTCTCACGAGCCATGGCGATCACCTATGCCAAACAACACATCCGAGTCAATGTCATCGCACCCGGGTTGATGCAGACGCCGATGAGCCGACGTGCCCAAAACGACGCGGATATCTTGGCATATATGGACGAGAAGCAACCGATCTACGCAGGTCGGAATCAACTCGGCGATCCCAAAGCCGTCGCCAAGGCGGCCGAATTCCTTGCCAGCGACGAAGCGGATTTCATCACCGGAATCGTACTCCCGGTGGACGGAGGATGGACAGCCCAGTGACAAACTACACTAAAAACATACTGAATCATATCGAAACCGAAGTCCTGGTCATCGGCGGTGGCAGTGCCGGGGCGAGCGCCGCGATTTCCGCCGCGAGAACCGGTGCCAAGACCTTATTGGTCGAACGTTACGGCTTTATCGGCGGAACCAGCACCACCATCCTCGACACCTTCTACGGCTTCTATATCCCCGGCAAAGAAGGACGGAAAGTTGTTGGCGGTACGGCTGACTTAGTTGTTGAAAAGTTACGCCAGCGCGATGCGATGTTACTGCGACCCAACACCTACGGAGCCGGAACCGGGATCACCTACGACCCCGAAATCCTCAAAGTCGTCTGGGAAGAACTGTTGACGGAAGCCGGCGTCACGCTACTGCTACATAGCTTTGCAGTCGACGTGATCCAATCCGGAAATCGCATCACGTCCGTCATCATCGTCAACAAGTCCGGTTTTACGCAAATCTCAGCCAACATCATCATCGATGCCAGCGGCGACGCGGATATCGCGGCTCTGGCCGGGATTCCGTTTGACGGGATCGGCGGTCATGAACCGGTCCAATCCTTGACCACGACCTTCCGTATCGGAAACGTCGACGCGGAAGGGGCCAAAACCTTCACGAAAAACCAGATGTGGGAGTGGATGAAAGAAGCCAATCAAAGCGGGGAATATCAACTGCCACGGGAAGAGGGCAGCGTCCACATCACCACCTTACCGGGGGTCATGGCCACCAACATGGTGCGTTTGACCTTGCCCGATCCGACCGATATCCAGGCCTTATCCAAAGCGGAAGTACTCGGCCGACGTCAAGCGTTGGAATACTTCAGATTCATGAAAAACAAACTCCCGGGTTATCAGAACTCTATCTTCCTCAACTTCAGCACCCAGATCGGGGTTCGTGAAACACGGCGGATCTTGGGTGAATATACCCTAACACGCGACGATGTCCTCAATGCGCGAAAGTTCGAGGATGCGGTGGTCGAATGCGGCGCTCCGATCGAAGATCACAAAGCCGGTGCGACGACCGCGTGGAACTATCTCCCCGAAGGGAGCACGTATCAAGTCCCGTATCGTTGTTTATTACCAATCAAGAGCGAGAATCTCTTGGTCGCCGGTCGGTGCCTCTCCGCCACCCACGACGCCCACGCATCCGTACGAAGCATGGGACAGTGCATGGCGATGGGACAAGCCGCCGGAACCGCCGCGGCCTTATGCGTCCAAACGCATACATCTCCACGCCAACTTGATGTACATAGCCTACAGAACCGATTGATCGCCGATGGGGCGATCCTGTCGAAAGGAGATTGATATGTCCAGTATCCAAACCGTCACCGGGAGAATCGACGCAAGTCAAGTCACCGCCGCGTATGTCCATGAACATCTTTATACGCTTGCGACCCCTGATGTCTTAGCTGAAAACGCAAGCATGGAGTTAAGTGATCTCCCGAAAATAAGTCAAGATCTTGAACTATTTAAACAAGCCGGAGGTAATCTGATCGTCGAAGTCACGACCGTCGACTACGGACGCGACTTATCGAAGTTAAGGGAACTCTCCGAACTGTCCGGCGTCTATATTGTCGGTACCGCCGGTTTCAATAAGGGTACATACAATCGAAGCTATTTGGAAAACCGTGTCGCTGAAGATGTGGCGAAAGAACTGATCACCGAAATTCAAACGGGAATCGACGGCGTCAAGCCGGGGATTCTCAAGATCGGAACGAGTAAAGATAGTATTCAGCCCTGGGAACTCACCGGACTGCATGCCATCTCGATCGCACACCTTGCCACGGGAATCCCGATCACCACCCACACCCAAAACGGAACGATGGCCAACGAACAACTGGATCTCTTCGTATCGTTTGGCGTCAAACCGAGTTCCGTGATTTTGGGTCATATGGACCAAAATCCTGACTTCGGATTGCACGAAAAACTGATCGATCGCGGTGCGTTTTTAGGCTACGACTCAATCCCTAAAACCAAATATGACACCAAAGAACGCGCGATCGATTTCATCATCCGTTTAGCAAAGACCAATAAACATACTCATATCTTATTGAGCGGTGACTTTGCCCGTCAAAGTTACTTTAAGGGATTTGGAGGTAAGCCGGGGTTAGATTCATTGCTTGTTGAATTTAAGCCCGAACTGCGAAATCGCCTGATCGAAGCGAATCTGGATGCGGATCGAATTCTCGAAGATCTGTTTACCAAGAATCCTCGCAGAGCGCTAGCACTGCGTGAGGTTTAGCCATGATTACCCCAAGCCAACTCAGTCAGGACGGCGTCGTCGCCGTCATCCGTCACGCGGATGCGAAAAATATAAAATCCGTAGCACAAGCCTTACTCGAGGGAGGAATCCATGCCCTTGAGATCACGGTCGAAAACAAAGGCGGATATGAAGCAATCGAAGAACTTCGTAACATGAACGATATTTTACTCGGCGCCGGCACGGTGTTGACCCTAAAACAAGCCAAAGCAAGCATCCAAGCCGGCGCGCGGTTTATCGTCTCACCCATCTTCAACCCCGAAGTGTTGGAATACTGTACTTCACAGGATATCTTAATGATCCCCGGCGTCTTTACGCCGACGGAAATCGTCAATGCGATCACACATGGCGCATCGATGGTCAAACTTTTCCCAGCCAGTCAGTTAGGGGTTGGATACCTCAAAAACATCAAAGCGCCGCTTCCGCCGGTATCGATCATGGTAACGGGTGGAATCGATGTTTCCAACATGCAATCCTACCTTGAAGCGGGTGCCGTTTGTGTCGGATTGGGAAGCGGATTGGTGGATCTGAAAAAAATCAACGACCCGGATTTTCTCGAAGAAGTTACGCGCAAAGCGCGTCAAGCGATTCGTATCGGAAAACGCTGAAAAAAGAAGAAGCCGTTTTTTCTTCAAAAGCAAAGTGCTATACTAAAAAAAGAAGATTCGGAGGTTACAACATGTTTCAAAACGAAATGGATCTGCATACCCACACCCTCGCCAGCGGACACGCTTACAGTACGATGAGCGAATTGATTCGCGCCGCGCAAGAAAAAAACCTGAAAGTTCTCGGTATCACCGAGCATGCGGAAGGGGTACCGGGAACCTGTTGTTACCTCTATTTCGCCAATCAACGCATCCTGCCTCGAACTTACGGAAATTTGCGATTGCTTTTTGGATCCGAAATCAACATTCTGGATTATGAAGGAACCTTAAGCATGGATGAAAAACTCATGTCCGGATTGGACCTGCGGTTGGCCGGGATCCATAAGTTCTGTTACACGGAAGGAACAAAAAAACAAAATACGGACGCGATGATCAACGCGATGAAAAGCGGTTGGGTCGACGCGATCACCCATCCTGATGACGGGGATTGCCCCTTGGATTACGATCGTCTGACCGATGCGGCCAAAGCGTACGACGTACTTCTTGAAGTCAATAACAATTCCCTGTTTATGGATGGCTTACGCAAAGACACGGTGAAGAATAACTTGGAGATGTTGAAACTATGCAAGGCGAAAGGGGTCAAAATCCTGTTAAGTAGCGATGCCCATCATTACAGTCAGGTCGGCGGCATCGCTCAATGCTTGGATGTGATCGAAAAAGCCGGCTTTCCCGAAGAATTGATCGTCAATCGCGATGCGTATGCCTTTCTAAAGTATTTGGATGAGAAGCATGCGCAACCGAAACGTAAGAACATTTACCCGAAACCGGTGGAAAGAGAGATCGAAGCATGAACCTCGAAGAAAAAGCCGTCGCATTGTTTAACCAAGGTTATAACTGTTCCCAATCCGTATTCTGCGCCTACGCGGATGAGTATGACATTCCGCTCCAACAAGCCGCCAAGATTTCGTCGTCGTTTGGCGGAGGGATGGGTCATTTGGGTGAAACCTGCGGAGCCCTTACCGGCGCCTTTATGGCGCTTGGGTTAGGATATGGGAATGGGGAAGTGGTCGATAAGGCGATTAAGGAAAAGCATTACCAAGCGATCAAAGAACTGGGCGAAGCCTTCAAGGCCGCGAAAGGTTCGACACGCTGCGATGATCTGTTGGCCACCAACCAACAACGCGCGACGATCGTCGTCGACGGCGTCACGGTCAAAGCCTGCGAACATCTGGTCCGACAGGCGGTCCGGTTGGTCGAGGAATATCGATTCACGCAAAAACAAAACGATTGAAACCTTGGGACGGGGAACCGTCCTTTTCTAATCCTATGTTCTCCCAAATTCTTTCAAAAACTATCGTAATATTCCAAAATCTATCGTACAATAGAACCATGGAGGAGATCGTTTATGCCCTTAACCATTCATGCTGCAGCCAAGATCGCGACCGGGATCGGTCCGGTGATCACAAACGCCGTCATGGCGGAAGAAGATGGCATCATCCAATGGATCCGTTATCCCAATGATCTGGTACTCAAAAAAGCGTTGGCGAATCCGACCACGCGTTATATCGACCACAAAGACGGAATCATCGTTCCGGGATTCATCGACATCCACACCCACGGCGCCTTAGGTACCGATTTCGTGGACGCGGATCAAGAAGCGCTCTCGCGGATCGCGAACCAATTGGCCAACGAAGGATCGACCTCGTTTGTCACGTCCTTGATGACCTTACCGCATGACCAAGAACTGGAGGTCTTACGTCGCTATGGCGATATGAAGACGCCGGTATCCGGATCGCGTTGGATCGGGATCCACAATGAAGGACCTTACCTAAGCTTGAAGTTTAAAGCCATGATGCAGGAAGAAGGACTCCGTCCGATACGGTTGGATGAAATCGAAGAAAACCAAAACGCCGCGCAAGGGAAAATCAAGATGGTCACCGTCGCGCCGGAATCCGAACAGATCGAAGCATTCATCGATACTTGCCATCGCCTCAACATCGCCGTGATGTTCGCGCATACCGACGCCACCGCGCAGCAAACGTTACATGCCTTAAAAGCGGGCGGGGATGGATTCACCCATCTCTACAACGCGATGACGCAACATACCCATCGCAATCCCGGCGCCGTCACCGCAGCTCTTTTAAAAGGGAACAGTTTTTGCGAGTTGATCGTCGACGGCTATCATATCGATCCGTTGGTCGTCAAACTGACATATCAAATCGTCGGCAGCGAACGTCTGATCCTGATTACCGACAGTAATCCGGGCAAAGGCTTGGGCGACGGCGACTTCATGTTCGGCGGAAAGGAATGCGTCAGTATCCAAGGCAAAGCCTACACCAAAGCCGACGGACGCATCGCCGGATCGACCATCGGAATGATCGATGCCTTTAAAAACATATTGTCATATACCGGATGCGGTTTGGACGAAGCGGTCCAGATGGCTTCCGTCAATCCCGCGAAACTGTTGAAAATGACAACGATCGGATCCTTGAAACGTGGGAGTCATGCGGATTTCAACGTACTTTCCCCGGACTTTGGGTTACGTCGGACGTATCGGGAAGGGCAACGGATTAAAAGTCCAATGGAGACCAACTATGAATTGTCAAGTGATAACATATGAAATCATGCCAGACGGATAGTGCATGACAAAAACATTGAATGAAGGTAAGTTGTATTGAGTTGTTCCTAGGCAGTTACGAAGGATCGATCCGGATGATTCAAAAGTGTAAAGATGACGCGAATCAACTTAAACGCGACATGACCTAATGCGTTGTAATGTGACTTTCCTTCACTGATTTTTTTGAGATAGTAAGTCCGAAAGATTTCATCATTTCGAACGAGATTATGCGAGGAAAGAATCAGTGCATATCGCAAGAGGGAGTTCCCACGCTTGGACATTCGCGTGTCTCGAGCCGTAAAATTACCCGACTGCCGAATGACGGGATCTAAACCGGCATACGCCAAGACTTTACACGGATGGGCAAATCGATGTATATTTCGAAGTGAGGAGAGGATGATGGCAGCTTGGATCGTGCCCATCCCGGGAATCGTCAAGAGCGATGATTTCATGGGGAGAAGGAGATCTTCAATCTGCTTCTCAACGGCCTCGATTTGTTTCGAGTAAAGTTCGATTTGTTCGATGGCCAACCGGATCTGTAAAGAGAGAACAGGGTTGTCAATCCCAATGGAGGACCGGGCGAGGTCTTTCAAGTGACTTGCATGGGAGAACTTGTATCTCCCATGCGAAGCGGTAGACAACAGGATGGTCAGCGTATCGATTCGAGCTTTACTTATTTTTTTGGGAGACGGAAAGGCTTTAAGGAGAGCATAGGATGTGGCGAGATGAAGGTTATCTTTGAAAAAAGCAGCCAGTTCAGGGAAAAGTTGGTCTACATAGGCAACCAACTGGATCTTTGCCCGCGTACGCGCAATCATCAAATTATTTCGTGTGACGCACAGACTCCATATGGCGTCATAGCCGGACTCATCCGAAAGATCGGAATGAAGACCGATACTTAAGGCCTGTGCAATGATCAAGGCATCAATTGAGTCCGTCTTCGCGTTGCGCAGATTCGTCTTACGTAACGCAGCGGTTTGAATCGGATTCAATAGTCCGACACGACATCCCTGGGAAAGCAGAAAAGAACCAAGAGGCTTCGCGTAGTGGGCCGTCGATTCAAAACCAAAAAGCAAGGTAGACGGGTCGAAAGCGGATACTTTCGCCAGAAGAAAATTGAAACCTTCCCGCGTATTATCAAAGCGGAAAGGGGCAACAAGGACTTCTCCGGTTTGGGAAAGCACGGTCGCAACATGAAACGATTTGGCAATATCGATTCCGACGAACAACATAAACACACCACCTTTCATGAGGTCACTGTGTTCACGAGCCACGCTAAATCGATCACTTAGCCTTGCGGGAAATAAACGTTCGATGACGTATCCAACCAATTAAAATTTGAATCGACAGCGTGGCAATAGTCTCCATGCAATGGTCGAACCATAAGGAATATCAAAAGTCCACAGTGCCTATTCACAGTATAGTAGAGATTATAAATATTACGAAAGGAGATTGGTATCGTGAACAACGATATCATACAAGGAACTATGAAAAAACAAATCGTAAACGTCGAACCGGTCTTTAAGGAACGGATCTGGGGCGGAACGCAAATGCGGACACGCTTTCACGGACATACCGAACTTGACCGAATCGGGGAGATGTGGAGCGTCGCCGCGCTGAAAGGCAACGGAGACAACCGTTTGAGTGAAATCGACATGAGCTTAAGCGAAGCCTATGAGAAATTACCGGACTGGTTTGATTGCTCGTCAAAGCGATTTCCGATACGTTGTACGTTGATGGATCCGATCGACAATCTGTCGGTCCAAGTCCATCCGGATGACGACTACGCGCAAAAGAATCATGACTCGTATGGAAAACCCGAAGCATGGTACTTTTTGGAAACCAAAGGGAATCACAAACTGCTTTTCGGACACAATGCGCAAACCCCCGAGGAATTTCGAAGTTTGGCTCAATCCGGTCAATGGGATAAACTATTGAACTATGTCGATGTAGACGCCGGCGATTTCATCTATGTCCCGGCCGGAACGTTGCATGCGACCGGCAAACATATGTTGACGTTTGAAATCTCGCGCAACGCGGATGTCACCTATCGCATTTGGGATTATGACCGGATCGACGTAAAGACCGGACTACCCCGCGATCTGCACTTCGACCAAGGCATGGATGTCATGAATATTCCTTTCAACGAAAAAGGGCCGATACATCCGACCCCGGTTCTCAAACGGAATATCTTGATCACTTCGTTCTTCGATCAGCCCGGTATTTTCACCTTATCCAAAATCCAAACGCTTGCCGGAGGTACGTTCGATTTCCCGTATTTCTATTTCCTGACGATCATCGACGGGGAAGGGAAAGTCGATACGTTCAACGTCAAACCGGGGACGACGCTTCTCGTTCCGAGCGGATTTGGCGAAGTTTATCTCGAAGGCAAACTGACCGGACTGGTTTCATCCTACCACGACTAACGTTCCCGAACCGACAGTGCGTTAAGTGCGTTCTCGGCTTGGGTTTCGATGGTGATCTGCGCTAAGATCGACTTCAAAAAGTAGACATGGTGGGTAATACGCAGACTCAGATCTCCGACCTGTTTGTGTAAATGTTTGCTGGTGTAGGCATCCAACTCGATGGCGCAAATCGTTTTGAAATCATGGCTGACCACATACCCTTGGTTCTCCATATATTGCATGATCGAACCTTGCAGGGCGTCTTTACTTAACTTGGGAAACAGTTCCACCGGCATCCAGGTTTCTTCCAAGGCCAACGGTTTCTTCCCGTGCATACGTAAACGTAAGTAATGGATCAGACGCTTGTCGTCATACAGATTGAACTGGCTGGCCAGTTCGGGCGTGGCTTCCTCGATCGTAAACTTCAACGCTTTGGAATCCAACCGCGTTTGACGAAAACGATCGCTCATCGTAAACATTAGGCGCTCTTGATAGAACTCTTCGGGATTTACATAGATCCCTGAGCCTTGACGCGAATGGATATAGCCTTGTTCCTTCAACACGTTCAGCGCTTTGCGGATGGTGGCGCGGCTGACTTGATAACGCTTGGCCAACATATGCTCGCCTTCCATCGCCCCCCAGGGGCGATAGGTTCCGTTTTTGATCATCGTCATCAGATCGCTTGCGATTTCTTGATATTTTGTCATAAAGCATCCTCGTCTCTGATTCAACTTTAAAGCTTATCTTACCAAGATTCAATGCACATCTGCAATTTCGGAGGTAAACATGGTAAAAAACGCTTATCGTCCTCATCCCGTCATATCCATTCATGGTGTAAAAGAGTCCGTACTGGTCGGATTTGACGCACTTAAGACCGAATTCTCGAAGATCCTGAAAACCGAAAACGTGGTATGTATCGAAACGTATCCCGGCACCAACAAGCAAGCGCTGATCGAAAATCTTAGTCCTTTGTTTAATGCCGTCTTCGATACCGATACCGCAATGTTGTCCGGCGAAGAACTCGACGCCTTTCTGGCGTTCGACCTTACCGACGACCGTGTCTTCGGACGCTTAAGCGCCAAGTCGATCCGTGATCTACGCCATCCTGAACGATCCAAACAACTGACTGAAAAAGTAAACGCCGCAACCGGAAAAATCCTGTTGATCGGTTTCGGAAGTTCTTTATTCCATGACGATGCGACGATCGTTTTGACCAGCGTTTCACGTTGGGAAATCCAGATGCGCTTCCGTCGCGGCGAGATGGACAACTATAACGCACGCAATTTCAAAGAAGATCCCTTACGCATGTTTAAACGCGGGTATTTCGTCGACTGGCGGATCGCCGATCGCTTGAAAATCGAACTGTGGGACAAGATCGCCTATGTGTTGGATGATGATCAACCCGGGGTACCGCGCTTGTTGACCAAGCATTCGGTCGACCAAGCCTTGCTTGAAACTTCCCGTAAACCTTTCAGTATGGTTCCGTATTTCGATCCGGGTGTGTGGGGCGGACAATGGATGAAAGAATACTGCAATCTACCCCAAGACAAACCGAACTATGCCTGGTCGTTTAACGGAGTCCCCGAAGAAAACGCCGTGTGTTTTGAGATTGGTTCGGAAACCTTTACCTTGCAAGCCATGGATGTCGTCCTTTTCCAATCGAAGAACCTCTTGGGAAGTAAAACGATCGCACGTTTCGGTCGCGAATTCCCCATCCGTTTCGACTTCTTGGATACCATGGGGGGAGGAAACCTTTCATTGCAGGTCCATCCGCTGACCGATTATATCCAACGTAATTTCGGTATGACTTATACCCAAGACGAAAGTTACTACATTTTAGACGCGAAAGAAGGGGCGCATGTCTTCCTCGGTGTTAAAACCGGTACGCAATTACCCGATCTGGTCGAGGATTTACAAGCCGCCAACCGCGGTGAAAAAGACTTCGACGATGCTCGGTTCATCAACCGGATCCCGGCGAAGAAGCACGATCATTTCCTGATTCCCGCCGGCACGATCCATTGTAGCGGCGCCGACGCGATGGTGTTGGAAATCAGCGCGACGCCGTACATCTTCACCTTCAAACTGTGGGACTGGGGACGTTTGGGCATGGATGGACGTCCGCGTCCCGTCCATCTCGACCATGCGAAACATGTCATACAAGGTGATCGCACGACGGAATGGGTACATGACAACTTAGTGAACCACATCCAACCGATCCATACCGAAGAGGGGCTGGTATCCGAACGCACCGGCTTGCATGAACTTGAATTCATCGAAACGATCCGTACCTGGTTTACCCGTGAGTTCACAATTGAAACCGGCAGTACCGTCCATATGTTGATGCTTGTGGAAGGGCAAAGCGCTCTATTGAAAGATCCGGATGGCCAATTCGAAGACATCTTGATCCATTACGCGGAATGTTTCATCGTTCCGGCCAGCGTTAAACGCTTTGTTGTCCAACCGCTCGACGACGTGAAACATGGGTTGATCCATGCGTTCGTCCGTGCGACCAAGGAGGAATGACCGATGGAAATCCGTACCACGCCGTTCTTTACGTTACCGGATCCCTTTGATCTGCAAGGGTCAAAATTCGACGCCTACGAAAAGAAAATCGGCGCGTTAAGCGCAGCGTATGCCCATGAGATCCCGGCGGAATTGCTGGAGAAGATCGCCTATCGGGTCGTATCGATTCCGGCTCCGAAAGACGCGTTACCCGGCACGTTGACCTTCGGCGTCACCTACCTCAATCCCTATCAAGTGAAGGGTGAATATAGTCTGACACGCGGGCATTTCCATGCCGACCGGAACTACGACGAGTACTATTTCGGCCTTCACGGAAACGGATTTCTGCTATACTGGGACGGTGAAGAAGAAATCTTCGCCCAAAAGGTATACCCCGGTTCGATTCATTACATCAACGGAAAATACGCGCATCGTTTGATCAATACCGATCCCAATGAAGTACTGGCGGTCGCGGCGTGTTGGAATGTCATAGCCGGACATAATTACGCGACCATCGATGAAGGCGGATTTCCCGTACGTTGCTATGAGGTCGACGGACAACCTGTTTGGAAAACGGAGGAATCATGGACAAAGAAACTCTAATCAATCGACTCCGCGGCAATCTGATCGTTTCCTGCCAAAGTTTCGAGGGCGAACCGATCCACGGGGAAGGGATCATGCTGAAGATGGCCGAATGCGCTTTATGGGCCGGGGCGGTCGGATTACGTGCCAACCATCCGAAAAACGTCGCTGAGATGAAAGCCGCGACCGGACTGCCTGTCATCGGGATCTGGAAAGTCGTGACTCCCGGCAACGATGTCTACATCACGCCGACGATGCATGAAGTCGACGCCTTGGTCGAAGCGGGAGCGGATATCATTGCGTTGGATGCCACCGACCGTCTAGCGGCGAACGGTGAAAAGGCGTATGCTTTAATTACAAAGATCAAAGAGAAATATCCAGACCAACTCATCATGGCGGACTGTTCGACATTCGAAGAAGGTGCCAACGCGATCCAACTCGGTGCCGATTTCGTCGGGACCACCTTGTGCGGTTATACCTCGTATTCCGAAAAAAGCGACGGACCAAGTTTCGGTTTGATCGCCAAACTCTGCGAAGCGTTTCCAAAAAAAGTCATCGCCGAAGGGAAGATCAATACGGTTGAAGAAGCGCGTAAATGCATCGATCTGGGATCTTTGTGCGTCGTTGTCGGAGGGGCGATCACACGTCCGCATCTGACGGCGCGTCGTTTCGTTGAAGCTCTGAAAGGGAAATAACCATGCCGACACCCAAAGTCAATCCCCGCAAAACAGCCGGAAGGCTCGTTTTGGATACGTTCAAGGAGGCGCGCGCCTTCGGACCGAAAAGCGCGAAACCAGCGGAAATCTGTAAGGATCTGCCGCTTTCCAGCAACACGATCGCCTATACCATCACCAACATGATGGTGGACGGAATCTTGGTTCAGACGGAAGACGGACGTTTCTATTACAGCGAAGTGAACTGGCAAAAGTTCCAACGCAAGTTCAATCGGATCTACTGGCTGATCATCTTGATTCCGATCGTCATGGCCGTTCTTTTCTATGCGTTGAAAGTTTCACACATCATCGACTAGTATTTGAATTTGATTTCAAGTAATATTTGTTTATACAAATAAATAATATTTGTTTACACAAATTATTTACGTGGCGTTGCGACAAAATCGATAAAAACATTTCAAATAATTGCAATTAACGTCAAAATCGTCTTGCAATGACCCAATAAAGAAGTTATGATAAATCTAGAATTAATGTAACCCCTTACGGTTAAGGAGCCATCCATGAAATATGTCATCCTGGTCAGTCACGGTACCTTCGCCCACGGATTAAAGTCCGCCGTTCTCATGATGAGCGGTCAACGCGACGATATCCTCAGCACTTCGCTGGAAGAAGGCATGGGAACCAACGAGTTCGCCGAGAATTTCGCGAAGTTGGTCGAACCGATCACCCACGACGATGAGATCTTGTTGTTTAGCGACATCCTGAGCGGTTCGCCGTTCACGACGTCGATCGAAGTGTTGAACCAAAAGAACTTGTTCGATAAGACGACCGTCTTCGCCGGCATGAACATGCCGATGGTACTGACGGCGGTTCTGATGAAAGACAACCTCGAGAAACCGGATTTGATCGAAGCCACGCTTAGCGAAGGAAAACTCGGTGTCACTCTCTTTGAGATCAACGCCGTTAATTTCGAAGAAGAAGAACTCTAGGAGGATCCCTTATGGCAATCACATTCATCCGCGTCGACGACCGCATCATCCATGGTCAGATTACTACCCGCTGGTCAAAGGAATATCCCTGCGACGCAATCGTAGCGATCAACGACTATGCGGCCAACACACCGTTCATCAAAGCATCCTTTCTTTCCGCCACAGGCAAACCGACCTATATCTGGACCTATGCGGAATGGAAAGAGAAGTGCGATAAGATCCTCAACAGTCAGAAGAACTATTTCCTGATCACCAAAGAGCCGATGTTGATGGCGAAGATTCTCATCGACGACGGTTTCCAAGCGGGTCCCAAATTGATCGTCGTCGGTCCTGCCAACGACCGTCCGGGCGCCGTGAAGATCGGGATGAATCAGTCTCTGATGCAGAATGAGGCGGAAGCGTTCGAGAAGTTGCATCAAGCCGGTTATGAAATCCTGTTCGCGTTGGTTAAAGAAGACGCGGTCGGTTACTGGCCTAAATTCAGATCGATGTTCGGTTTCAAGTGAGAGTGGCTTGAACCGATAACGATACAAAAAACCTGAAAGAAAGGGAGGGTTTTATGGAGATTAATATCTTTCAAGCCGTTTTGTTAGGGATCATGGCATCCTTGACATCCGTCATCGGCGCTCTCGGCACGACGTACTCATGGTACACCTTGTCCAGACCGTTGGTCGCATCTCTTGTTGTCGGTATCATCTTAGGTGATATCAAAACCGCTATTATGGTCGGGGCCGCGATCCAAGTCGTTTACATCGCGTTGGTCACGCCGGGCGGAACCGTTTCCGCTGATTTACGTGCAGTATGTTACATCGGTATCCCGTTGGCCGTCGCGGCCGTCAAGGGTGCCAACTTGGATCCTTCGGGAGTTCAAGGCGCTGGTCTAGCCGTTTCGATCGGTGCGTTAGTTGGTACGATCGGTACCGTCATGTTCTATTCGACGGCGACGATGAACTTGATTTGGCAACAAATCGGTTGGAAAGCCATCGACAAACTGAACTACCGTACGATTTATCTTACTAACTTCATCTTCCCGTTGGTTTCCCACTTCGTTATCGCTTTCCTTCCGACCTTCTTCATCACGTATTACGGTACGGATGTCGTCGCGAATTTGAAGGAATGGTTGCCGATGGATGGTATCCCGATGAAGACGATGTTCACCCTCGGCTCGTTGTTACCGGCCGTTGGTATCGGTATCCTGTTGAAACAAGTCGTTCAGAACCCTGTCGACCTCATCATCTTCTTCTTCGGCTTCACTCTCGCCGCTGCGTTGAAGATTAACTTGGTCGGTGCCGCTTTTGTCGGCGCGATGATCGCGTTCTTGAACTACAAGATTATCATGGTCGGAGCTGCCGGTAAGAAAGCAGCCGCCGCTGCAGAGGAGGATCTCTAGGATGAGCGTAAAACTTAACAAGAAGACTAAAGATCAGGCTTTCTGGTGGTGGTATCACGGTAACCTGACAGGCTTCACGCACCAACATATGCAGACGTTCGGCTTTATGTGCGCGATGATCCCGGTTATCAAAGAATTATACAAAGACGATACGCATCGTCTGCGTTCCTTGAAGACGTATACCCCGTTCTTTAACACCGAACCGCAAATCGGTTCGATGGTTGTCGGTATCTCCGTCGGTTTGGAAGAAGCCCGTGCGAACGGACATGAAGAAATCGACGACGAAATGATCAATGGTATCCGCGCTGGTTTGATGGGTCCGTTAGCCGGTATCGGCGACTCCTTGATTCCGGGCACCTATATCCCGATCTTGTTGTCCATCGCGTTGGGTCTGTCGACCGGCGGATCGGTTCTCGGACCGTTATTCTATGCCGTCGTTTACATCACCTCGATGACGTTATTCATGAAGTATATCTTCGATAAAGGTTACGAACTGGGCGGCCGCGCCGTCGATGTCATCATCGGCGAACAAGCCACCGCGTTCCGCGAATCCATGGTTATGGTCGGTACCATCGTTATCGGTTCCTTAGCCGCATCCTGGATCGGCGTATCCACCGCGTTGAAATTCGACTTGGGTACGTATATCGTTGACGGCGTCGAAAAAGCCAACGTATTGGTTCTGCAAGACACCTTCAATAACATTTATCCGAACTTGCTGTCCTTGTTGACCGTATTGTTCACCTGGTATTTGATGACGAAGAAGAAAATGTCACCGATCACGGTCATGTTGATTCTTGTCGTCGTCGCGCTGGTCGGCGTTCTGATCGGTTTCTTCGATCCGGGACTGTCCTACTAGTACTTACTCGACTTGTCGTAGTAAAGCCCTGCTTAGCGGCGGGGCTTTTCTTTCAAAGGAGACGCAACCATGAAAAAAACCGAAGTCGAACGTTTACGTCAAGAAATCCAAACCAAAAATCTCTATTTACGTCAAATGCGCCGTTGGCTTCTCGTCAGTACGATGATCGCGATCGTCGGCATATTGATCGCATACTGGGGATTTTCGGGTATGAGCGACCCGTTTTTACCGAATGTAAGTGTCGCGGCACGCCAACCGTGGGCTTGGATCTTCACGGCGGTCGGGGCTTGCTCCGCGTTCTTCAGTTTACTTGTTTTGGTCGGGCTGATCAACGGGCGCAAGCATGTCTTGAGCTTGTTGGATGAACTCGAAGGGAAAGCAACGGGAAAACCCGTCGGTAAACTAAAATGAAACCAGAAATCGTAAAAATGCAGAATTTTCTGCGCATGACGCAGAATCGGTTGGACGATTTGATGAAACGATCCGATGAAATCATCGACGATTTATCTTCCATCCCTTTACACGACACGACTCGGATTTACTTTATCGGAAACGGATCTTCCGGCGAAGATGCGCGCATCGCGGCCTTTCTTTCCGTGAAGATGTTGGAGATTCTCCCGCATTGCGTAACACCGTATTCTTTTACCCATGGGTTGATCGACTCTGTCCATCCTGATGACATCGTCGTCGCCATCTCGCAAACCGGAACCAGCCATGAAGTCGTTGAAAGCTTAAGATTGGCGAAAAACAAAAAAGCCCGTACCATCGCGATCACAGCGACCGTCGGTTCGCCGGTCGCCCTTGAAGCCGAGATTCCCTTGGTCATCGAAGAATGTGTCGAGAATGTCGATTATAAAGTCACCGGAGTTTTAGGATTGCTTTATACTCTATGGATCGTCATCCTTGGTTTAGCGTATCATAACGTTCGAATCACCAAAGATGAACTCTATGCCAACCTTGAGGAAATCCGCGCCAACAACGCCTGCTATGACGCATTGGCGCAAGCCAGTGAGAAATGGACGGAAGATAACGTTGAAACGTTGGATTCATGTCGCACCCTTACCGTATTGGGGAGCGCGGATGTTGCGGAAACCGCGATGGAACTTGCCATCAAGTCGATCGAAGTCCAAGGTCGGTATGCCATGGCCGTCGATACCGAAGAGTTCTTACACGGAATCTGTGCCGCCAATCCCAAAGACAACCTGATCGTGATGTTGGTCGACGGACGTAACGAGGCCTATGCTCGTAAGGTGTACGAAAGCATCCAATCACGCAATCAATCGGTGTTGTGGGTGGGTCCAAACGCACCAGACAGTGGTTTAACGCTTGATTTGCTTCCAACGCAGTATTATACAACCGCGCAATTTTTCCCGGTCGTACATAGTATGATCGTTACCTGGGCACGTTTAAAAGATTATGGTGACATCGGTTCCGAGGTATTCGCCGATTACCAACGTAAATTGAAAGTCAGGGAAGAATAAAAGGACATCGCGTCCTTTTATTTTTTCTTATTTTTATATTGGTCGATCGTCTTCGTCAACATACTGCGTTTGTCTTCCTCGACGATTTCTTCGGCGACAAACTCATAAGGAGCCGTATACAAAGGTTGAAAACGGTTCAAGATCTCCGCAACTTCTTTCCGAGTTGGAAGGGTTTCATACTTCTTGAAGTATTTACCATCTGTCTGATCACCTTCGGCGATAAAGTTGCGGTTTTCGATCTGCTTGTGTCCGAGAAACTTCTTCCACATCGTCTGGAAGACCGTACGTTCGGGATACCAGGCCATCACGAAGTTTTCCGAAGCGAAAGCTAAGTTATCGCTGAAATTCATCGCGGTATGCTTATCGAAAACAAACCAAGGTTCGCCTTCATATAAGGTGTCTTTTAACTTCCTGCGCAATCCCAACGCATAAAACAGATCCGCCGTACGCCGTGCCCGCTTGCGTGTGACTTCGCTTGTCGCAAATTTGTTGGCATTTGTCGAAAAGAAGAAACGCCGCATCGTCGCATCATACGCTTTATCGCTTAAATTATCGCGATCAAAGCGAATCGCGTTGCTGATCGCTTCCTTCTGAAGCATTTCCATCCAATCCGTACGTTGCGTCATCGGTAAGGTTTTTTCCGTCAGGTTGACGCAAAGGTCGAAGTCGAACTTCTCCAACGCATCTTTCATTTGATACAACCAACAGCGCGCGCTGGATAGATCGCCTTCCTGTGCGAAAGGAGTCGAAGTGCTCAACAGGATGTTTTTGTTTTTAACAAGCACGAAGTACGCTTCGTTGCGCCATTTTTCATCATTCAGCGTGACTACCACGTAATCTTCCTTGCCCAACGCTAAAGCGTATTGGAGGGCGGTTTCCGGATCGTCGCGACCTTGAAGCAAATAACAGATTTTCATGACTCATCCTCGTTTCTATGTTCTAATGATAACCGATTTTGGATGATTTATGGCATGGTTTTGAAGCCTTTTATACAAAAATGAAAGAATTTCGTTCGTATGATGACGGTTTTTGAGATTCTTACACAAAAATCGCTAAATTCAAGCAAAAACAACCATCGCTTGTGAAAAGTATGTGATATAATTGAGACGTCAAACGAAAAACAAACAAAAATTATCAAATGTTTTCACGTAGTCGACCTCACCCAAACAAAATCATGGGAAGAGGCCGTGACAGAAAGAGGTGGGTGAATGTTAGCGAGCGAACGGTTATTGTATATCTTGGATCGATTGAAAGAACATCCGGCCGTCACGATCCGCGAGATGTCGTTGGAACTCAACATCTCCGAAGCGACGGTACGACGCGACCTGGACGAATTGCAGCGTCAAGGGAAATTGAAACGTCAACACGGAGGTGCCGTCCTTAATAGTATGCTTCACACCTTAAGCGATGCGACCGATTGGACCATCAACGAAAAGACGATGATGCATACCGAAGAAAAACGCAAAGCCTGCGAACTGGCAAGTGAGTTGGTTCGTGACGGGGACTGTGTCTATATCGACGGCGGTTCGACGATGGCGTTCTTGGTTCCGTATCTGAAAAACAAACGCATCCACATCGTCACTCCGAGCATCCGCTTTGTCCGCAACCTCGGACATAGCCAATGTACCGTCCAAGTTGTCGGTGGGACCTACGAACCGTTTTTCGACATGAATATCGGATCGAAAGCCACGCAAACGACCGGTGAGTTCCGTTATGATCTAGCATTCTTCGGAGTCGCGGGAATCGATCCGGTCAGCAAGGAATGTTACAGCGCGACCATCGAAACCGTCGTCAACAAGCAGGCGGCGATGAAAAACTCGCTACGTAACTTTTTGATCGTCGACGCCAGTAAGTTCGAACAACGCGGCTTCTGTTATTGTTGCAGCGCGGACGAATTCGAGACGATCTTCACCGACCGTCTGCCCGACGGTGATTATGCTTTGGAAAACCTACGCTCCTGGGAGGGAAATCGCTATGAAACGAAATGAAATGATTGAGAAGATGAAAGGCGGACTGGTCGTGTCTTGCCAATCGTATCCGGATGAAATCATCCACAGCGACGAAATGCAAGTGATCATGGCGCAAGCCGCAGAATGGGCGGGAGCGGTCGGCATTCGTGCCAACGGACCCGTTCAAATCCGCAAAATCAAAGAAAAAGTAAAACTTCCGATCATCGGATTGTATAAGATGTGGTTTGATAACACGGATGTCTTCATCACGCCGACCCTGCAAGGGTGCCGTGATATCATCGAAGCCGGTGCCGATATCGTCGCGATGGATTGCACGTTTCAAATCAACCAAGACGGTCGCCGGGCGATCGACTTGTTACCTGAATTCAAGAAAGAGTATCCGAACGTCCCAGTTTTCGCGGATTGTTCGACGATCGAAGAAGCGCGTGAAGCCGTTCGTTTAGGCGCTGATATCGTCGCTCCGACGCTTTACGGGTATACCAAGGAAACCGCCCATATCGAAGGTGCGGATTACCGTATGTTCGCCGATTTCTGCCGTGAGTTAGGGCAAGATGCCTATGTCTTTATGGAAGGTCACGTCTATACCCCTGAAGATGCGATGAAGTGTGTCTTCTTAGGCGCCCATGCGGTCGTCGTCGGCGGAGCGATCACGCGTCCGCATTTGATCGCGAAACGTTTCGTGGACTTGCTTGGCGGGTATCAAGATAACTGGCGCAAATCGGAGAACGTTAAGCATTAATTCTAATTCGTCCAGTATTCGGATGGTTCGCACTGAACCATCTTTTTTTCATCGATCCAACCGAAATCCTTGGATTTTCAATTAAGTATCATAAATGGCTTGAAATAGGGCTTGTGTTATTGCGTACTTCCAGTCGATAGCGTATCATAAAACCATAAGCACTCAAAAATTCAGACTTTACGTGTCAATGGACGCACTTGCGCTGATCCGTGAAACAATCGCTTGTAAGAGAAACAATTCGTTATCAGAGATGTCAGAACCTTCCTGAAAGAGAAAGGAAAACCGTATGGATCTTGATCAAAACCAGTATCAAATCATCGTTGAGTCTTCGCCGAATATGATTTGGCGATCCGGGTTGGATACCTTATGTAACTATTTCAATGCGACGTGGCTGAATTTCACCGGCAAACACATGGAGCAAGAAGTCGGAAACGGGTGGGTCGAAGGCGTACATCCCGAAGATGTCGAACGATGCGTAAAAATCTATTTGGATGCGTTTACGAAGCAAGAACCTTTCGAAATGGATTATCGACTCAAACGTCATGATGGCGTTTACCGATGGATCAACGACCGGGGCGTACCTTTTTATGTCGGAGACCATCAATTCGCGGGATATATCGGCAGTTGCATGGATGTGACCGAGAAGGTCGAAGGACAGAGATTGCGTGAAATGGCGCAACAAGACGGCTTGACCAAGCTATTGAATCGTCAATACTTCGAACAATTGGGAAAGATCGAGTTCGCCAAAGCGAAACGTTTTTCGACCGGATTGACATTGGCGATGATCGATATCGATGATTTCAAACGTATCAATGATACCTACGGGCATATTATCGGGGACGACGTACTCAAGGAAATGGCAAGAACGATGAAAGAAGTGATTCGCGATTTCGATTTGCTTGCGCGATTCGGCGGGGATGAGTTCGTACTCCTGATGACCAACACCAATGCATCGGAAGCGGAAGCCCTCGTTGATCGCTTGGATCAAGCGATCAAGAAAAACGTAGTCCGTAGCGGGGACCACGAGGTAAAAGTCAGCGCCTCGTTTGGCGTTCATCAACTTAACGGCGAAGAGAATCTGGAGAAAGTTCTGATCGAAGCGGATCGAAGACTTTACGAAGCGAAGCGGCGGATCAAAACCAGCAACGACCACGATTGATTCAAACCTGAAACAGGGGAGGAAAAGCGGATGAGCATGCGTTATATCGTGAGTTTGTTGGACAACGCGCAATTGTTGGTGACGCTAAGCATTCTGTATGAGCTCAGCAAATATATAGCGATGAAGTTCAAAAAATCGTCCAGAATCATCGAAGGCATCATTATCGGATGCATCGGCATCGCGATCATGACTTTTCCTTTGCAGTTTTCGGAAGGATTGGTTTTCGATACCCGATCCATCTTGATTGCGTCCGCAAGCCTGGCCTTCAGCCAAGTCTCCGTCTTGATCGCCGCATTAATGATGGCAGCCTATCGTATCTATAATGGCGGTGTTGGCATGACCATGGGCGTTTTGGTGATCACATTCTCATATTTGATCGGGATCTACTGGCGTAAAAACGTACTCAATACGTTACGTGTCCATAAGAGTGTCAATCTCTATCTATTCGGCGTCGTGGTTCACGTTGTCATGTTGCTTTGCATGTTTGCGATGCCTTATGCCATCGCCATCGATACGATTCAAAACCTCGGAATCAACATCATGTTGATCTATCCGATCGGTACCGTGATGATATCCTTATTGCTTCTTGCGCAAAAAGATCGTGATACCTTCCAACGTCGGATTCGGGAAGCGGAAGAACGGTATCGCAGTATCTTCAATAACGATCATGCCCCGATGATGTTGGTGGACCCGATCAACGGACAAATCGTCGATGTCAATCCGGCGGCGGCCAGGTTTTACGGTTGGTCGATTTCCCAGATGTTGAAGATGAACATCAGTCAGATCAACACCTTACCTCCTGAAAAAACGAGCGAAGAGATGAACCTGGCCGAAAAAAATAAGAAAACGAGTTTTATTTTTAAGCATCGATTGGCCGATGACTCGACGTTGGATGTGGAAGTGACCAGCGGACCGATCTTCCTCAATGATCGAAAACTCCTCTATTCGATTATCCATGACATTTCGGAGCGTGTCGCATCGGTACAAGCGCTTCAAGAGAGTGAGAAAAGGTTCCGGTTGGTCATCGATTCGGCACCGGATACGATTTTCATCCAGACCGGCGGGAATTTCGCTTTTGTGAACAATGCGGCCTTGAAACTCTTCGGAGTCAAACACGAAACACAGCTTTTAAACCGTCCGGTGCTGGAACATATTCATCCCAAAGATCGTGACAATGTCAAGCACCGTATCCAGACTCTCAACGAACAACTCATGTCGGTTCCGGCCGTGGAAGAGACCTTCTTACGGGTGGATGGAACTCCCGTCGATGTGGAAGCGGTCGCCGTGCCGATCTTCTTCAACAATACGCACGGGGCGATGGTTTTCGCCCGTGATATCACCGATCGCAAAATACTGCAACGCGAGAAGACGGAATGGGATATGCAGATCCGCCAGCAACAAAAATTGGAAGCCATCGGAACCTTGGCAGGCGGGGTCGCCCATGAAATCAACAATCCGATCAACGTAATCATGAATTTCGCGCAGTTGGTCGTCGATCGTTCCAAAGAAGATTCGGAAACGACCTTCTACGGGAAAAGCATCATCGACGAATCACTCCGCATCTCGGAAATCGTTAAGAACCTCTTACAGTTCTCCCGCCAAGAGAAGTCGTCGCACAGTTATGCAAATGTCGAGGATATCGTTTATCGAACGGTTTCGCTGATGAATACGATCCTTAAGAAAGACCAGATTCTCTTAAGTGTAAAACTGGAGAAAGACTTGCCTATGGTCAAATGCCGGAGCCAACAAATCCAACAGGTCCTTATGAACCTGCTAACCAACGCGCGCGATGCCCTCAACGATAAATATCCCGGGTATGACGAAAACAAGCGCATCGATATCAGCGTGAAACAGAAGTTGCATGATGATCGTCGTTGGATCGAGATTGTCGTCGGAGACCAAGGCTGCGGGATATCCGAGGATATCAAAGAAAAAATCTATGAGCCGTTCTTCTCGACCAAACCGAAAGACAAAGGAACCGGGCTAGGATTATCCATCAGTTTCGGGATCGTCAAGGATCATCATGGAAGCATAACAATCGAAACCAAAACGAATGAATATTCACGGTTTATTGTTGAATTACCGGTCGATAACGGATGGGAAGTTTAAATCAAACTTTCAAGGGGAGGAATATGGGAAAAATACTGATTGTGGATGACGAAAAAGGAATGCAAATCACGTTACGTTCATTCTTGCATAATGACGGCCACACTGCGGACACCGCATCCAACGCCCGTGAAGCGTTGGATCTTGTCGCCGCAAACAATTACGATGTGATCGTGACGGACATCGTCATGCCGATGATGACCGGAATCGAGTTGATGGAAAGCATCCGAACGATCAAAGCGGATACCCAGATCATCATCATGACCGGAGAGCCGACCGTAGAGACCGCGATCAAAGCGGTCCAAAGCGGAGCCAGCGATTATCTAACCAAACCGATCCAAAAGAATGATTTTCTTCGTTCCGTAAACAATGTTCTCAAAATCAAACAATTGATCGATGAAAAGAGAGTTCTTGAGTTACGCAATCTGGAATATCAACGCGGCTTGGAGAAAACGGTCCACCAACGGACCCTCGCCCTTCAAAAATCCACCCGTAGCGTCATTCAGCTTCTCTCGCAAGTCGTCGAGTTCCGAGATCCTTACACCGCGGGACATCAACGCCGGGTCGGTAATCTTTCGGCGGAAATCGCCAAGAAAATGAATCTCGACAACGACACGATCGAAACCATCCGCGTCATCGGATATATCCATGACATCGGAAAGATCGTTATCCCGGCTGAAATCCTCTCCAAACCCGGGAAATTGAGCGAAATCGAATACATGTTACTGAAAACCCATTCCCAAGGCGGTTATGATATGTTGAAGAACGCGGACTTACCGCCGATCATCGCCGAAGCGGTCTACCAACACCATGAACGTTTTAACGGGAGCGGCTATCCCTTAGGCTTGACGGGAGATAAGTTGAAAGTCGAGTCCAAGATCCTAATGGTCGCGGACGTCGTCGAAGCCATGTTATCGCATCGTCCATATCGGCCGTCGCTCGGGCAGGAAACGGCTTTGGGTGAAATCGAAAACTTCGCGTCGACTTTGTATGATCCGGAAGTCGTCCATGCTTGTTTGGACTTGTTTCGAAAAGATGGCTACAAGATCGACGACTCGCAATACGATACCTTCATACCGGTTCAGTAACTAAGTAAAAAAAGAAAGCGCCGATTCTTGCGGCGCTTTCGCTTGGTTTAGGAGAATAAGAGATAAAGCAGAATCCCGACAATCGCCAAACCGCCGACAAGCAATCCGACCATTTTGCTTTGTTTGGTTTCCTTGATATACGCAAACGTTTTCTCAAAACCTTTGCGTTTGTACATGTTCTTCGATTTCGGCTCGTTCTTGATGTAATCCTTCACCATCCGATGATCCTTCAGATATTTCTCGAAGTCTTCATGTGTCGGTAACTCCGGAAACGTATGTTCCTTCAAGATTGACAACCATGTCTCCTGTTTCACGTCGGACTTTGTCAACGGATCGAAGTCGACGATCCTGGAAGGACTGACGGTCGTTTGAATCGGATCGGGAACATAATCCGGTTTACGGTCATAAACGACAACGGTACGCGGGGTCGTCATAAACTGAGCGACCACGGCTTTTGTTTTATTCAATAACGCTTGGATCTTCGCCGGATCGGTCGTCACCAAACTCGCGAAATCGACTTGTTCCAACTTCTTGACCGCTTCAAGATAAGCAATTGAGCTTACGGCGGATGACTCCGCATACACCGGACGGAAGTCACACAGGATATTGAAACGGCTCTTCACGTTGGCTTCGGTCGATTTCAGAAGATGGACGAGCAGTTTCGTCGCTTCTTCTTTGGTCAACGACTTCGCCACCTCGATGCTCTCTTCGAAAATCTCCTCGATCTTCTTGTAAGGTACGTTGACATAACGTTCATCGACATACACTTCCTCAAAGTCCAATCCGGTATAGGTCGATATCAAATCATACATCTCTTTGAATGTTTTCATGTTATTTTCCTTTCTTACGTTGTTGGTTGACATAAAAGAAGAACGCGCATTGGTAGAAACCATACGCCGCGATTCCCAGCATCCCGACCAAGTAAACTCCTTGATAACTTCCCATCAACGCCCCGGCCAAAGAAACGACACCGATGAAGAAGAAGGAAACCATTTTGATGTTGACGATTTTCGGATCCTCCGCCAACGCTCCCTCAAGAAATCCGATCTGCTCATCCTTTTCGGGCATCTTGGTACTGTTGAGATGGCGTACGAAGAAGAATTCGTACAAGCCTTCCGCAATCAGCCACAGGAGCGAAGCCAGACCCAAAGCATACAGCCACGAGTTTAGCCATACCGAGACAAACAGGACGACAAGGATGACCGCGAAGAAACGATAGGAGTAAATCTGGATGAAACGGAAATGGTCGCGATTGACCACATAGGCTTTCTTGCGCCATTTGCGGATGTACACAAGTTGGCGTTTACGGTTTTTAAAGATATTGAAGCGCCGTAACGCCGCTTCTTCTTCGGAAATATTGACTTTCGACATGAACCCTCCCGGAGTGCGGTTTTCCTCATATCTATTATAATCGGTTCTTTGAATGTTTCGAACATAAACTCTCAAAAATTCGCAAATACTTGTAATCGGCACTTGAAACCAAGCAAAACCAAGTCTATAATTTGGTTGTGATTGGATATGGAGGACGATGCGTGGGAAACGAGCAACTCAACCGACGTAAAGGCATGGCGAATCGGATCATTCAGGACGGAAAGGCGACGGTCAAGGAATTGGCCGAGATTTTTGGCGTCAGCACCGAAACCGTCCGCAAAGACTTGGAATATTTACAGGAAAAAGGCTTGTTGATCAAGGGACACGGAGAAGTGCTGTTAAGCGGTCCGTATCATGAAAAACCGGTCGGCGTCAAGGCGGTCGAGAAAACCGAGCAAAAGCAACAAATCGCCAAACTCGCTCTCGAAATGATCCCCGAAAAATGCAAACTTTTCCTAGATCCCGGCAGTACCGCCTTGGAAGTCGCACGACTTCTTTGGCAACGCGAAGAGCTGACCGTCTTCACCAATTCCTTAGCCGCCGCCAGCATCCTGATCCCTTCCCAACACGAAGTCATCTTGTTGGGCGGAAAAGTGCAACGCAGCTCGGAATCCTTGGTCGGACGGTTTGCGATCGACCAAATCATGGACTTGCACTTCGATTTGGCGATCATGGGTACGGACGGGTTCAAGAACCAACGCGGACCGACGACATTCTCGTATGAAGAGAGTTTGATCAAGAAAGAAGTGTTGAAACGCAGCGATACCAAGATTCTGATATTTGATGAGAGTAAGTTCGATGTTACCGGAACGTATACCTACGGTAAATTCAAAGACTTCGACCTCTTGATCACGACCGCATCGGGCAAAGACGAAGCGAAAACGATCGAAAACGTAAAAGAATGGAAATTCACAAAGGAGATCAACCCATGAAATTGCAGCTCGCCTTGGATACGTTGACGCTGACACAATGCTTGAATCTGATGGATAAGTTGAAGGAAGAGATCGATATCGTCGAAATCGGAACCCCGGTTTTACTGGAATACGGTCTTTGGGCGGTGCGTGAAATGAAGAGTCGTTTTCCCGAAAAAGAAGTGTTGGCCGATGCGAAAATCATGGATGCGGGCGAGTATGAAGCCAGTCAATGTTTCGAAGCCGGTGCGGATATCGTCACGGTGTTGGGATGTAGTCATGATACGACCATCGCCGGTGTCGTCAAAGCCGCCCGTACCTTCAAACGGAAAGTCATGGTCGATCTGATCGACGTACCGGATGTCCGCCAACGCGCGATCGAAGTTGATCGCTTGGGCGTGGATTATGTCTGCGTCCATACGGCCTTCGATCTGCAATCCAGCGGTCAGGATCCTTTAGAAGAACTGGAAATGATCTTGGATGTCCTCCAACATGCCCAAGCCGGCGTGGCCGGCGGAGTCAAATTGGCGACCTTCGATGCGATCGCGTCCCTGCATCCGGGCATCATCGTGGTCGGCGGCGGAATCACCAATCAACCGGATCCGAAAGCGGCAGCAAAAGCGTTGAAAGCGAGAATGTGATATGAACTTACGACGTTATACCGATTCGATCGTAAACGAACTTCACCAGACCTTACATCGGATTTCGATCGAAGAAACCGAAAAACTAGTCGATTTGATTGAAAATGTGGATGCGATCTTCGTGTGCGGTGCCGGACGAAGCGGCTTTATGGCCCGAGCCTTCGCCATGCGGTTGATGCATGCCGGCAAGAAAGTCTATATGGCCGGGGAAACCGTCACGCCGAATCTGAAATCAAGCGATTTATTGATTGTATGTTCGGGATCCGGTGAAACGAAGAGTTTGACAGCGATGGCGCAAAAAGCCAATGCCTTACAGGCGAAAATCGCCTTGATCACGATCGACCCGAATTCGACGATCGCAAAGTTATCGGATGTCTGCGTCACCATCGATGCGCCATCCCCCAAGACCGATGCGACGACAAGTGTCGCTACCATCCAACCGATGGGGAATCTGTTCGAACAATCGATGTTGCTTTATTTAGATATGGTCATCATGTTAATCATGGACCGTGAAGGTTTGACCGGACCGGAAATGTTTAAAAACCACGCCAACCTCGAATAATAAAAGCGCCTCGCCGCGGGAGAACACCATGGGAAAAGAACTCGTATTTCAAGCCTTACGCCACCAACCGGTAGAACGCGCGCCTTGGGTGCCGTTTTGCGGGGTACACGCCGGATCTTTGAAAGGATATTCCGCCAAAGAAGTCCTACAAGATGCCGGTAAACTGATCGAAAGTCTTCATGAAGTCCACCAAACCTACGCTCCCGACGGGATGCCGGTCGTATTTGATCTCCAAATCGAAGCCGAGATCCTTGGCTGTCAGTTGGCATGGGTCAACGACAGTCCGCCGATGGTTTCGACCCATCCGTTGGCGGCGGATAAGAAAATCCCGTGTGAATGTACCTTGCCAGAAGAACAAGATGGGCGTTTACCGATGATTTTACAAGTCATGCGCGAAATGAAAAAGAGCATCGGGGACACGACCGCTCTTTATGGATTGATCACCGGTCCCTTTACCTTGGCTTCGCATTTACGCGGTACCGATCTTTTCTTGGATATGTATGACGATGAAGAGTATGTGAAAGGGTTATTGGATTATTGCGCCAAGGTCGCGCTTCGCATGGCTTCGCTTTATATTGCCGCCGGCATGGATGTCATCGCCGTCGTCGATCCCTTGGTTTCGCAAATATCCGAAGAACATTTCACGGAATTCCTCCATGATCCCTATACTTCGATCTTTACGGATCTACGCAATCAAGATACCTTCTCTTCGTTCTTTGTCTGTGGTGACGCGACCCGCAACATCGAAGCGATGTGTCTGTGTGCTCCCGACAGTATTTCGATTGACGAAAATATCGATATCAAGGCCGCCAAGCAAATCTGCGACAAGCATAACGTCACCATCGGAGGTAACATCCAGTTGACCGTCACGATGTTGCATGGTTCCCAACAGGCCAATATGCAAGCGGTGTTAAACATCGTCGATGCTTGCGGTACAAGGAATTTGATCGTCAGCCCCGGTTGCGATATGCCTTATGCTACTCCGCCGGAAAACGTCATCGCCGCGTCCTTCGCGATTCATCAACCCGATCAAGCAAGGTCTATGTTGGAGGGATATGATTCGTCGTTGGATCTATCCGATATCAACGTTAACTTGCCGAATTATTTGGAACTGAAACGTCCCTTGGTCGAAGTGTTTACGCTGGACTCGCAAAGCTGCGCGGCTTGCGGGTATATGATGTCGATGGCGCATAGCGCGCTCCATGAAATGGGAAATGTCTTCGATCTGGTCGAATACAAGTTCACGGTGAAGGAAAACATCAAACGTTGTGTCGAGATGAAGGTCAAAAACCTACCTTCTTTATATCTGAACGGACAACTCTTGTATTCCTCGTTGATTCCCAATCAAAACGAACTGGTCGAAGCGATTCGAAGAGTGATGTAAGCAATGAAGTTGATCGTCGTCAACGGCTTTCTGGGGAGCGGAAAAACAACCTACATTCGATCGTTGCTTGCCCAACTCGATGTGAAGATTACCGTGATCCTCAATGAGTTCGGTCAAGCGAACGTTGATGCGGAGTTGTTTGATTCATCCCTTCCTGTGGATTCGATTCAACATGGTTCGATCTTCTGCACTTGTAAGTCCGAAGAATTCGTGAATGTACTCAGTCTGCGTTTGAGCGAACCTTTCGATTTGATTCTGATCGAGTCCAGCGGTTTCGCCGATCCGAGCGGTATGGATGCTTTGATCCGCCAGGCGCTTGTAAACGCGGACCAAACATCCATCGAGGTCTGTGCGATTTCGGTGCTTGAAGCCACGACGTTTCTCAAGTTGGTCGATGCCATGGCGATGTTGAAGAAACAAGTGGCGACGGCGGACGTGATCTTGCTGAATCAGAGCGATCGTACGTCACAAGAGGACATGGAGCGATTGAGTCAACGCGTTGCGTCAATCAATGACATCGCCCCGCGTTATCGCACAAGTTTCGCAAATCTGGATCCTTCCGACTTGTTGTTTCACAAGGTGGAGATCGATCAACGTTATCCGAAATCTTCCGCTAAAGATATTTCCGCTTCGCAAGTGTCCGTGGTGTGTGGTGAGTGGAAGGATGAAGCGTCGATTGCATCGTTTCTGCGGGAGATCGCACCTCTCGTTTTGCGTGCCAAAGGCAATGTCAAAACGCAAAACGACGCGTTTCGCGTCCAGATCGCATCCGGTCAGATCCTTCTTGAACCCCGCTCCGAAAGTAACAACACCTTGGTCTTACTTTACTCATCCGCGATGACTTCCGCCACAACGCTTTTGGGAATCCTCGGAAGCTATCTTACCGAATTCAGGAGGATCTGACATGTCACGAAAAATCATCGCTTGCGACGTGTTTCGGCCGTATTTGGAACAGTTGTTTCAAAAACTGCCGCGCGAAGAGATCGACTATCTTGAAGTGAAACAACATGATCATCCCGAACGATTGGCAGAACTACTTCAGGCGAAGATCGATGCGATCGAAGATGCCTCGGAAATCCTTCTGCTTTACGGATTATGCGGAAACGCAATCTTACCGTTGAAAGCACGATCGATCCCATTGCGTGTGATCCGTGTCCACGATTGCGGGGCGGTGTTGTTGGGGTCGAATTTGAAATACAGACAGCGTTTCGAAAACAAGCCCAACAAACGTTACCATTGCCTTTCCTATGGGGATCGTGAGGAAGAATACTTCGCGCGGACATCGCCGGAGTATCATAAGATCGCACAAGAATATGGCGAAGACAACGCGGACTATGTGTTTGATATGCTCTATATCAAAAACACGAAACCGGTGACTTACATCAAGTTCGGATTGGAAGGCGAGGATGAAATGATCGCCAAACGCGAACCCGGTTACTATGTGGAAGTGGAAGGGGATCTAGGAATGTTGGAGCGGGTGTTATGCGATCCAAACGGATCTGAAAGCCTAACGTTGCTACCAAACCGACATTTCGAGGGGATTTATGATTACGAAGAGATTCTGAAGACGGTTTTGGATGAAGAGACAAAATAAAGGGAGGATATAAACATGGACACGATCGATTTCAACCCACTCATTCTTAGCGTCACCAAAGGAAAAGTCAAAGATGTGCAAAGGATTTGCGAGGAAATGCTTGCGGAAAAGACAGATGCATACAAAATCTTGAATGAAGGTTTGTTGGCGGCGATGCAGATTGTCGCGCAACGTTGGAAGGACGGAACCGTCTTTATCCCCGAAGTCTTAATTGCCGCCCGTGCGCTCAACGCCGGACTTGCGATCTTGGAACCGCAACTTGTTCTTCAAACCAATAAACCGAAGGGGAAAGTCATCTTAGGGACCGTCAAAGACGACCTGCATGATATCGGAAAGAATATCGTCGGATTGATGTTGAAGTCCAATGGCTTCGAATGCATCGATCTCGGCGTCGATGTCGCACCGGCGAAATTCGTTGAAGCGATCCAGTCGACCGGTGCCAACATCGTTTGTATGTCCGCCCTATTAACAACTTCGATGATCCATTTCAAAGAAGTGGTCGAAGCGATCACGGAAGCCGGATTGCGCGATCAAGTCACGATTTGCGTCGGCGGCGCGCCGGTAACGCAGACCTTCGCAACGCAGATCGGTGCCGATCTCTTCGATCATGACGCCGTTACGTTTGCCCAGCAGCTCCAAGCGCGCTTGGCCTAGGAGGTAAATATGCCGCTTGATCAATCCAAGTTCCCCAAAGCGAAAAAGAATATTCTGAGTCGCGATGAAGTAAAAGCGATTTTGCGCGGCGAAGGGAAGACCCGTCCGGCGCAAGTCGTGACACCCTTGCTTTTCGTTCCGGAAGAACAACTCGAACGCGAAACCTTTATGCGTGAATTGTTTGAAGCCTATCCGGATGATGCGGTCTTCTTCGAATACACCCGTCCCGCCAACTTCGGGAAACCCGGCGATCGTTATGTCTGGTGCGATGTGGAAGGTGCGGATCCCTTATTAAAACTGAAACCCGGCGAAACCATCGGAATCGATGAGAAAACCGCCTTGGAGTGGGATGTCATCCAAAAAATCACCCGCGACATCCCCGACCCCTACGCTCCCAAGAGCTTAGTACAGAACTATTTTGAAGATGATGGTCGTTATCGCGGAATCTTCTGGACACGTTTGTCGTTTGAACGGTTGTGGCATTTCCGCGGGATGAGCGAGACCTTGATGGATTTCTACCTGAATCCGGATGAAATCAAGGATCTCTTGGATCGTTTGAAACATATTTTGTATCGTGTGATCGATCGTGCCTCCAGCGATGAATACAAGTTCGACGCGATCGCGTTTACCGATGATATCGGGATGCAAGATCGTCCGTTCTTCTCGGAAGATATCTTCATCGAATTCATCAAACCGCATTACAAAGATGTCATCGATTATGCGCATGCGCATGGCTTGGATGTTTGGTTACATACTTGCGGGAATGTTGAACCGTTCATCCCACATTTCGTGGAAATGGGCTTGGATGTCTTGCATCCGATCCAAAAGTACACGATGGACGAAGTCAAGATCGCCGAAAAGTTCGGAGATAAGATCTGTTTCTGGGCAGGGATGGAAGTACAGCGTATTCTACCGTTTGGAACACCGGAAGATGTGCGTCAAGAGATGCGTTTCTTGATGGATACCTTCTATAAACCCGGCAAAGGCCGTGCGGTTTTCAGTAGCGGAAACCGTTTGGGGAAAGACATTCCCAACGAAAATATGATCGCGTTCTTCGAGGAGATGTATGAATATGGCGAAAAGATCGCGGCGCAAGGACATGGCGAGAACACGCAGTCGCCTTCCGCTACGAAAGACATTCATCCGTGAAACGGCTGACGATCTCGCCGACCAAACAAAGCCTGTTGGAGAGTCTGCGCGAAGCGGGGATCGTCCTGGATGCGGTATGTAACGGCCGGGGGACCTGCGGAAGATGTAAGGTCAAAGTGATCGATCCGCAAGGGATTCCGACACGCGATGAACAAAGACGGCTGACACGTTTTGAGTTGAATCAAGGCATTCGGTTGGCATGTCAGTATCGTCCGACGATCGAAACGGTCGTGGAGATTCCGGAGGATGGTTCGTACTCGATCTTGGGTGTCGAATCCGATCGTTTCGATTTTCAAAGCGAGGATGATCTTCTGCGGATCGCAATCGATATCGGGACGACGACGATCGCGATGGTGATGGTGGATTCAAACGGTAATGTCATTGACGAAGCACGGTTTCTCAATCCCCAACGCACGTATGGCGCCGATGTCCTATCGCGCATCCAAGTCGCGATCGAACAAGACCCTGACATCTTAAGCGATGTGCTTTGTATTGGTATCGAGGATTCATTAAGAACATTGACGAAGGATCATCGTGACCGTTTGTTTCGTATCGGGGTTACCGGAAATCCGACCATGACGCATTTCTTCATGCGCGCTCCGGTGAAGCCGATCATCCAGGTTCCATATTTGTGTGTGGTCATGACGCAATCGAATTTTTCGATCGACGATGTATTCCCATTGTTGGGATTAAAGGGTGAATTGCTCGTTTATCCACCGATCTCGGCCTATGTCGGCGCCGATATTTTATGCGGTTTGGCGGAACTCGGGTATGCGCATACGAAGGGAACACGTTTGTTTCTTGATCTTGGAACCAACGGAGAATTGGTTTTATTGAAGGATGGGCATTTGTTTGCGGCCAGCACGGCCGCCGGTCCGGCCTTTGAAGGTGGAAACCTCTCGTGTGGAATCGGTAGTGTCGCCGGAGCGATCTGCGCAACCGATCGAAACATCGACCCGTCGATCGGTTATCAAACCCTCGACGATCAACCCGCAATCGGGATCTGCGGTTCGGGATACATCAGTCTCCTAAGTCAAATCTTAGAAAACGAAATGGATGAGAGCGGCTTGCTTCAACGCGAAATCAAGTTGACGGATACGATCCAACTCACCCAACACGACGTCCGTAAGTTCCAATTGGCGAAATCCGCCATCCGGAGCGGGATTGAAATTTTACTTGAAAAGACGGATACTAAAGTGGAAGATATCTTACAGTTCGATTTGGCCGGCGGATTCGGTAGCCACTTGGATTTAGAAGCGGCGATCCGCATCGGACTCTTTCCGAAAGGACTTCAAACCAAGATCAAGATCGCGGGAAATACCGCCCTGCGCGGTACGGTGAAGTTATTATTCGAACCCAAGAATATAATTGAAACCGATCGCATCCACGTGATCGAACTGGCTTCGGAAGCATCCTTGATGAATCTATTCATCCAACATTTATCATTTACGCAAGACGGAGGAAACGAACATGCGCAAGAAAGCGATTGACATGACACGACAAGAATTGGCCGAATACATCGACCAATCCGTACTGAAACCGGAATTTACCGAAGAAGAAATCCGGAAATATATCCAAGAAGGGGTCGACTTCGGATGTAAGACCGTTTGTATCAACCCGACATCCTTAGACATCGCCGCCGAATTGACGAAAGGTACGGACACCAAGATTTGTGTCGTCTGCGATTTCCCCTTCGGACTTTCGACGACGAAAGTAAAAGTCATGCAGGTGCATGAATATTGTAAGAACTGGGACATCTTTGAACTGGATGTGGTCGCAAACTACGGCTGGATCCGCAGCGGTCGCTGGGACTTGGTTGAAGAAGACTTGCGTGCGGTTACCGAAGCCTGCCATCAGTATGGCACAGCCGTGAAAGTGATCTTTGAGACGGATGCGTTGACCTTGGACGAAGTGCGTAAGGCCAGCGAGATTTCCGCGAAAGTCGGCGTTGATTTCGTCAAGACCTCGACCGGTTTCTTCACGGGCGGTAAATCCGACGGGGCGACTCCGGAAGTCTTGAGCGTGATGTTTGACGCCGTACAGGGAAAATGTAAAGTGAAAGCCTCAGGTGGGATCCGTACCCGCGAACGTTTCTTGGAGTACATCGACATGGGTGTCGACCGTATGGGCATCGGGTACAAATCGACCGGTTTGGTTCTCGGTACGACCATCGAAGACGTCCGGAACGGGAAGTAATCCATGCGTCCGTTTCTGACACAACGGTATTCGACCGATACGATCGATTGGGATCGTATCGGTCGTTTACGTGCGAAAATGATGCGTCATGACGCATCGTTGTGCAGCCAACGGGCGCTTTTTTATACCTCGTCCTTCCGACATACGGAAGGGGAACCGATGATCCTACGTAAAGCACAGGCGTTTGCGCATACGTTACGCGAGATGGCGATTTATCTTGAGGAGGATAGTCTACTCTTCGGGAACCAAGCCTCTCGCAACTTCGCGGCACCGATTTATCCGGAATATTCGATCCAATGGATCGTCGATGAAATCGATACCTTTGCCTTGCGGAAAGGCGATGCTTTTCATGTCGATCCAAACGTCAAAGAAGAGATCGTATCGATTGCTGACTATTGGAAAGGGCATACCCATCACGATGAAGTGATGCGCAATCTTGACGAAGATATCATCTTAGCCCAAAAGCAAGGTGCCTTGCATTTGGGCGGCATCTCGATGAGCGGAGATGGTCATCTCGTTTCGGATTTCGCATTGATCTTACGTAAAGGATTACGCCCCATGATTCTTGAATTACCCGGTGACAATGATTTTTACGCCGGCGTCCGCATCGCACTCGACGCGGCGGTACTGTTTGCGAAACGGTATCGTCAAGTGTGTTTGGATGCGATGAGAACCTGTTTTGACGTGAAGCGTCGTTTCGAGTTAGGTGAAATGGCGGATCGTGCGAATCGGATCTTCGAAGGTCCGGCGACGTCGTTTCTGGATGCGATTCAGACCGTGTATTTGGTCCATGTCCTGCAATCGATCGAAAGCAACGGACATTCCTTCTGCTTCGGTCGTTTCGACCAAATCCTTTATCCCTACTTTAAACATGATTTGGAAACCGGTGTGATTACGCAGGCGGATGCTTTGGAAGTGATCATCCATCTCTTTTTGATGACCAACTCCTTAAACAAGCTTCGTCCGAATTCACATACAACCTATTCGCAAGGGTATCCGCTTTATACCAATCTGATGATCGGCGGGGTGGATGCGCAAGGAAACGATGCGACAAATGAATTATCGTATCTGTGCATCGAAGCGCAAAACCAAGCCGCCCTCAATCATCCTAACTTTTCGATGCGCTATCACGCAAACACACCCGACGATCTATTGGAAATGGCCGTGAAACTCATCGCGACCGGCGGCGGGATGCCTTCGATGTTTAACGATGAGGTTGCGATTCGGGGACTGACCGGATTGGGGATTCCGTTGGATGAAGCCCGTGATTACGTGGCCATCGGATGCGTCGAGACGGGAATTCCCGGGAAATACGGACATCGACCCACCGGCATGACCTATATGAATTGGGGAAAAATGTTGGAGATCCTGTTCTATAACGGGACCGACCCAAAGACCGGAATCTCCTTGTTGAAACTGCAACCCAGCGATCGACGTTTGATTGAAGTGTCGTCCTATGAAGAGTTATTGGGACTTTGGAAAAAGGTACTGAAATTTTATACCGATCTTGCGGTCAAAGCCGATACGATATGCGATCGATCCTTGGTGATCTATGATGCGGATCCGTTCTCATCGGCGTTTATCGATGATTGCCTGGAGTTGGGCAAAACCGTCAAAGAAGGGGGATGTCGCTACGACATCATTTCCCAATCCAACATCGGTCCAAGTGTCGTGGGAAATTCCATGATGGCGATAAAGCGACTGGTTTTCGAGGAAAAACGATATACGTTCAATGAAATCATCAATGCGATGGAAAATAATTGGCAATCTCTTCCCAACGCGCACATCCGTAAAGATTGTTTAGAGACTCCGAAATTCGGTAACGATATCGACGAAGTGGATTTCATCGTACGGGATATCTTCAACGCGTACTTGGATCTACTTCCCGATCTACCCACCGCACGATCCAATCAGGGACCTCGTATCAGTGCTTATACGATGTCAACCTCTAACATCACTTCCTATGTCCCCAACGGGATGGAAGTCGGAGCGACGCCGGACGGACGGATGGCACACAATCCCTTAAACGAAGGCGCTTCGCCGACCCAAGGAACGGATGTCAATGGACCCACAGCCGTCGTGTTGTCGGTGTCCAAATTGCCCAATGACAAAGTCGCGGCCGGACAACTTTTGAATATGCGGTTTTCACCCGGCGCGATGCGCGATGAGCAGCATCTAGACAAGTTTAAATCCTTTTTGAAAACTTCGATCCGACTGGGAATCTACCATAATCAGTTTAATGTTGTCGATGCGAAAATCCTGCGTGATGCGATGGCGCATCCCGAAAATTATACAGATCTCTTCGTACGCGTGGCGGGCTATTGCGCGCAATTCGTATCGTTGATGCCCGAAGCGCAGTTGGCGATTTTAGCGCGTACGGAAAACGGTGCCTAACATGAAAGCCTTGATCTCAACCATTCAGCGTTACAGTTTAAACGACGGTCCCGGCATACGGACGACCGTTTTCATGATGGGATGTAACTTGCGTTGTCCTTGGTGCAGTAATCCTGAGTCACTCATCCAATCCAAACGGGTGATGGTCTTTCCCATACGATGTGTGGGTTGTGGGGAGTGTATCAAGGTCGACACGCAACACGCCCTGAAACTTGACGGAAGAAATCTTTCGTTTGATGCGTCGAAAGATCTTCGACCGTTTCTCAACATCTGTCCGTATCGGGTCTTTGAGGAAGTCGGCGAAGAAATCGAAGCGGAAGAATTGATACATAAAGTATTGCGTGATCGAAAGTTCTATGAAGATTCGAAAGGCGGCGTGACATTTAGCGGAGGAGAACCCTTGCTTCAAGGTGAGTTCATCGTCGAGGTTGCACAAAAACTTCATGACGAAGGGATTCATGTCACCATCGAAACCGCGGGAAACGTGAAACAAAGTCTATTTAAACAACTTGATCCGTTTGTTGATCTGTACTATTTCGATCTCAAAGCCATCGACGATGATTTGCATCGAGATTTGACCGGTGTCTCGAATGAGTTGATCCATTCCAACCTAAGATACCTACTTGATTCCGGTAAAGAGGTCATCGTACGCATGGTCATCTCGCAAGACATCAATGTCTACGAACAAGAGTGGCAAAAACGTCTCGTATTCTTTTCCTCTCTACCAAAATCCCTGCATAAGATCGAACTCTTGGGCTATCATGCCTTGGGTATCGGAAAGTATAGAGCGTTAGGGATTCCTTATACGTTGGGAAATATCCAAAAATCCGATCTATCGATCTTAGCGCAGTCGCTGATCGATCTGGGGTTTGAGGTTCAAATCGAAGAAGCGTTGTGATTTGCGAGCTGTTAAGCCGATCGGTGAAGCCGGATCGGCTTTTTCACAGGTCCTCGCAAATCCATTCAACTTACTCACATGAATTATCAAATTTGTATATACAACTTTGATAAATAGGGTTGTAAGTACGAAAGTACGGGCGTATAATTCATATGTAAATCGATGGAGGTAATTGTATGATCGAACGAGTCTTACGTAAAAACGAACAAAACGTGGCGGTCGCCCCGAAAGAACCGCTTTATTATAACGAGATCGACCAATTGAATCTCATGGTCCGATACACCGAAACGCATGCCCGTTTTACGGATGCGGAAAAGTTGCAACGAGAAATCGCCTGTCTCAAGGTTCTTTTCCCACGTTTGTTTCGTCCGATGTACGAGGATGATTTGATCCTTGGACGATATGACGCGTTTGCGATCGGATTCGGGAGCGTGACGTCGATCGGTGCGCCGGGACATTACTGTCGTTTTGACCAATTGAATAAAATGAAGAAAAAACTCGACGGTCAGCACGATGAAATCATCGATACCTTGATCGAATACTGGAAGACCCGCGATACGCGGGAAGTTTACTATGCGGATAATTTGAACGAAAATTTCTTGGGAAGATTTGTGGATGTGCTCTATCCGACCATCGTGACGGCACGCTTTAGCGGGATGTATCTCGACTATAATTTGCTTTTGGATCATGGGATCGACGGACTGAAACATAAAATCACATCACAAAAGTTAATCAATCCTTCATCAAGTGAACTCTATGACGTGATGATCGAAGCCTTGGACCTACTTAGCTTAAGCGTGCGTCATCATATCGATGAAGTGGAAACCAAACTGATCAAGGAAAACTTATCACCGAAACGTCGTAAACACATGGAACGACTTTTAAAAGCACTCAAAACGATTGAACACGATCGTCCGGATTCTTTAGTAGCGGCAATGCAATTGGCATGGTTGTATTCTTGTTTGGCCGGTGTCGTCAACTTCGGACGCATGGATGATTATCTGGGCGATTACTTGGTCGCGGATCTGAAGAGCGGAGTCTTGAGCGAAGAAGAAGCGATCGAACTGATCGAATCGCAATGGCGCTTGATCGAAGTCAAACGTACCAATGTCAATGGACGGGTCATCGTCGGAGGCAAAGGCCGTCGCAACGAAAAGAACGCGGACGTCTTCTGTAAGCTCGCTATCGAAGCCACCAAGCGTGCCCGCTTGGTCGAGCCGCAGTTTACCTTGCGTTTCTATGACGGCATGGATCCGGAGATTTTTCAGAAAGCATTGGATTCCATCGCGACCGGATTGACCTATCCGATCCTCTACAACGACGATGTCAATATCCCAGCCGTCATGAAAACCATGCATGTGGACGAGAAAATCGCAGCCAATTACGTACCCTTCGGTTGCGGCGAATTCGTTCTATCCGGCATGGGCGTGGGAACCCCGAACGCATGCATTAACCTGTTAAAGTCGTTAACCCTGACGATTCATGATGGGGTGGACAAGTGGGACGATCAACCGAAAATCGGAAAACATAACCTGAAACCGATGAAGGACATTACTTCCTTTGAGGAGTTATTCAGCGAATATAAAAAACTGTTGGCATACTTTATCCGCGGTACCGCGGATGCCCATGCGGCATCCTATGCATCCATGAATCGGCAGGTCGGATTCATCTTCACCAGCATCCTTACCTACGACTGTATCGGTCGGGGTAAAACCGTCCTTGACGGCGGTGTTTTCCATCGCGGTGGGACCAACGAAATGTATGGCAACATGAACGCGGCGGATTCATTGATGGCGATCAAGAAACTGGTGTTCGACGAAAAGAAACTTACCTTGACGCAACTTCAAGATATACTCGCCCATGATTTCGATGGTCACGAAGACATCCGTCAACAGATGATCGATTGCCCCAAATTCGGCAACGATCTCGATGAAGTCGACAAACTAGCGGTCGAATTGCATGAATTCACCTGTAACGAAGTCGCTGCCCAAGCCCCGCGTATTGGTTTTGATAGTTGGTTGGTGGTCGTCATCAACAATCAAGTGAACACCGAATGGGGTCGTGCGACCTCCAGTTCACCGGATGGACGCATCGCGGGCATGTATATGTCCAATGCGAACAACCCGCAAAGCGGAGCCGATATCAACGGTCCGACCGCGATGTTGAACTCCTTGGCGAAAATCCGGGCAGACATCAACGCCGGGACGGTCCAGAATATCAAATTCTCCCGCAAAATGTTCAACCAAGAACGTCCCAAAGTGGAAGCGCTCTTTAAGACCTACTTCAAAAAAGGCGGACCGCAACTCATGGTCAACATCGTCAATCAAGACGATTTGATCGATGCCTATCATCATCCCGAACGTCATCGTGATTTGATCGTCCGGGTCGGCGGCTTCAGCGCGCGTTTCGTCAATCTCGATCGAGATGTCCAAAAAGAGATCATGGAACGCACCTGCAATGACTAAAGGTTTGATCTTCGACATCCAACGCTTCTCCATCAACGACGGACCCGGCATCCGCACGACCGTCTTTTTCAAAGGCTGCGGATTGCGTTGTCGCTGGTGCCACAATCCCGAATCGATCGCTTCCTATGTGCAGTTAAGTTACGATCCCGATAAATGCGACGGATGCGAAAAATGCGTAACTTTTGTACAGGGCAACGGCATCAAGATGCATGAAGGCAAAGCGGTGGTCGACTTTACGATCCACGATCGTAACTTGGACTTGATCGATGTCTGCCCCCGCCATGCGTTCGGTCGTTTCGGCAGGGAAGTGGACGTGGATGAAGTGGTTAACGAAGTGTTGAAAGACCTCGACTATTACGTCACCTCCCAAGGCGGCGTGACATTCTCGGGCGGCGAGGCGTTGAATCAATGGCCGTTTGTGGAAGAAGTGGCAAAGAAACTAAAGCAACAGGGAATCCATTTGACGCTTGATGTTTCCGCCAATGACCCAAACCAAGATATTAAACGTACCCTAAATCTTATCGATCTGTATCTGGTCGATTATAAGTTAACCAAACCTGAAGCCTATGACAAATATCTCGGGAAGTCCTTCGATCCGACCGTAATGCTTCATACCTTGGCGGATGCGAAGAAACCGGTCATCCTGCGCTGCGTTTTGATTCCGGACGTCAACGACACACCGGAACATTTCCAAGCGATCGCGGACCTGAAATCACGCTTTACAAACATCATTCAAGTCGATTTGTTGCCATATCATAAACTGATCAAGCGCCAACAGTTCCGTTTGATCAACCAACGCGAATTCTATCGGGTCCCTGACAACGCAGACAAAAAACGATGGATCGAGATCATTAAGAAATTAGACGTAACACCGGTTTATCTTGAAAGCAAAATCATCTCATAAGTAAGTGAAAATTCTTGTTTCTTAAGTTTATAGAGAAAGTTGTTGAATTCCATTCGCTGATTTTCAAACTCAATTAATCCACTGGCTAATTTCAAGTTAGCCTTTTATTATGGTTTTCTTTGCCTTTAGTTATGAAACCCTCTTGGCATCCATCACGAACTATGCGACGATATGCATAAGTTCACAACGAGATTTATCCATTAGTGTTGATACAACATAGGCATGACGTACACGGGATCATTTGCTTTAATCTGAATGACAATTAGGAATCTTTGATCAATCATTTTTATAAAATAACGCGTATCATTCACGAATTTACAACTGTCGTTATACAAGGATTTCTCATATTAATCATCGCTTTTCGAATCAATTGTTAGAAAGGATATCGATATGACGGACAGACAAATAGATGATCTCATCCAAAATTTAAGTTGGACAAAAGAAAAGTCAATACAAGAAGAAGCAGTAGAAGAACTAAAATCGATTTCTGACCTAGATTTAAAGAAGCTAATTGATTTACCTCCTAATTTCAAAGAGTACATGGACAATGCTGCACGCATACTCTCAACATGTACATTTGAAAGAGTAGAAGCGGTGATTATGGATTTATATCGTTGGTTGCAGGATTTGAACTGGCCAGGAGCAATGACGATTTTGAATCTACTAATCAGTTTCCCGAAAAAGAAGACCATAAAGTATTTTGAAAAAGCTGTCCTTGAAGCGATTGAGATGAATGATGAATCGTGGCTTGATAACTTATCCTATTTTACTCGATTTAGTAATTATAGTTATGAGGATTTCGACAATAAAGAACTATATGAATTAATGATGAAACATGCGGATTTTATGTGGAGTTCAAATTAGAGGAACAACTAAACTAATCATTTTATTAGCTCTTCGAATGATATTTGTCACCAATATCATTTACGTCTCAACCATGTTGTAAGATTTAGATTCGTAATACCTATGGAGGGCGAATATATGGTCTCGAAAGAAAATTCTTACAAGAATAGGAAATCAGTTGGTAGAAAGATTTTTATATTTATTTCAATTGTTGCAACTTTGATCATTTTTTCTTTTATTCTAGTGATCATGTCATCGGAAAAAGTTGGTGACTGGTATTATAAACAAAACGTACTCGATAAATCGGTAATGTGGTACGAGATGAGCTATGATATCTATCATGATTTTGGAGCCTAGAAAAACTTTGTGTTTCAATAAAAATAACTGATGATTTTGAGCGTCAAACGAAGTATTTGCCACTATTACTTAAAAGGGGAGAGGATAAACTTAGTGAGAATGTATACAATGATTTCCTATCACACTACATTATATCTTTATACAATGTCGGTCAAAAAGAGGAGTACAAAATTGAGTATCGGAAAAATTTACATAAATTGATAAATAAGATTCAAAGCGTAATGCCTATAGAGTCGATAATCTTTGATTCTTCAGCGAAAGAAGACGATTATAATTGGGCTATTAATGTTTGCAATGAACTATTGATCGGAACGGAAAATAAACTCCTGAAGTCAGTAATATATTTACAGCTATCCGATTTATACTCTAGATTAGGCGATGAAGTAAAAGCTGAAGAAATGGTTGTCTTGTCAGAAGAAACCAAACACTAAGAATTATTTATCATGACATTTTTGCCAATAATGATTTTTTTTAGTTTGATTTTTAATCTGAGAAATTTAACATAAAGTACCCACTGTTTATCTAATTATATAAAATCGTTAATATTAATCTTTACAAATCCAAAAAGATAATATATTATCTAAAAGGGTAATACATTACCTAAAGGAGAAACCGTGAAACAACCCTTAGAATTCGAAGATCGCATCTATTCGTTCGGCGCTTTGTTTGTCGCCGCGAATCGGATCGATACGTTATTGGAACGTTCGTTAGAGAAATTCGGGGTCACATCGCGTCAATGGTTTCTGTCGATCTGCGTCGCACATCTCTTTGAGAAGCCGCCGACATTGAAAGAACTCGCCAAGGCAAGCGGAACATCCTATCAAAACGTCAAGCAAGTCGCGCTGAAACTGCAGGAAAAGAAACTGATGAGTGTTCGAAAGGATCCGGTCGACGCCCGTGTCACGCGGATCGCGATGACGCCGGAAAGCGAAATGTTTTGGGCGCAAACCGATCCGGATGCCCAGCGCTTTCTCGATCGACTCTATCAAGGGATTTCCGCCGAGGACTTACGTGTGACTCGTGCGACCTTGGATCAACTCTTATCCAATTGTGATGCCATGGAAGAAAGGGAAACAGTATGAAAAAACTATTGAAGACTGTCGGATTTGTCTTTCTCGCTCTTTTCGCCGTAATGGCGATCGCCGTTTACGCGATTGCGCAGGGAACGGTGGAAGGTACTAAAGTCGTCGTCGGGGATATCGACCTCACTGAGGTCGCGGATGGGACGTATACGGGGGAATATGCGTTCAAACGTTGGACGAATACCTTAAATGTTACTGTCAGCGATCATAAGATCACCAAGATCGAGATTGAGAAGAATGTTCAGTTCTATAGTCAAGAACTGAGTGACCAAGTGTTCGCCGATGTCATCGCAAACCAGTCGTTGGACATCGATATCCAATCCGGGGCGACTGTGACCAGTAAAGCGTATCTCAAGGCGATTGAAGACGCCGTGGGAGGAAACTGATGAAGACCTTGATCATTTATAGTACGTCCTATGGATATACCTCGGAAGTCGTCGCGCGCATGGCACGTCAACTTCCGGAAGTCACCGCCATCAATATCGTCGAAGATAAAAACATCGATCTCGATGCGTATGACCAAGTGATTTTAGGGGGTTCGATCTATGTGGGAAGAGTCCACAAAGATTTGGCTGCTTTTATCAAAAATAACCAAGAGAAACTCTTAAACAAACCCTTAAAACTCTTTCTATGTTGCGCGTTCGAAGCCAAGTTCCAAGAAGATCTTGCGCTTAACTTTTCACCCGAACTGCTTGCGCATGCGCAGAAAGTCGAGAATTTCGGCGGACGAATCACGATGGATAAGTTGAACTTCGGACATAAAATCATGGCCAAGATGGTGGCGAAAACACCGGAAGGCAAACAACCGATCAAGGCCTATCCGGAACGGGTCGAAGCGTTTCTAGCCTAAAGAAAACACCGTTTCCGGTGTTAGTCGACCAAACTTGCGGCGCTATGAAGAGAACGAGACGTATTCTGTTCATCGTGTCCGCATAACGCTCCGCTCGCATCGATTCCCGATACAAGCAGCGAAGTAAATCCGGCTTGAGGATTTACAGTTAAGGTTTTGCCTTTTTGAAAGAGTCGTTGGTTGTATTCATAAACGACTTGATCCGTTTCCCAAGCGAATACTTCTTCCATTTCATCCAAGATTCTCATCAGAACCGCGATCGGTTCTGTTTTTTTATGGGTTACATTGATCATCGATGTCGCCGGCATCCGCAATTCCGTCGGAAAGTCGACTTGATTGACATTGAGCCCGATTCCGACGACGGCGCAGTCCGTATTTCGTTCAATCAAAATGCCGGCGATCTTTTGCGCATCGACCAGGATATCGTTGGGCCATTTGATGGATACCGAAAGGTTGTAAGAGGAAAGGGCACGTTGGATCGACAAGGCGGTTTTATGGCTTAAAAGCGGATCATTGAACGATTCCGATTGCTTCTGCACCAACGAAAACAACAGGTTCTCGGCTTTGTTTGAGATCCACGGTCGACCTACGGTTCCGCGTCCGGCGGTCTGATAATCCGCAAGAATCACCGTCCCGTCCAGCAATGTTTCACTGAGGGTCAAGGCATATTGATTGGTCGAGTCGAGGGACTCAAAACGGCGGATTTCGTGGAAAACAGGTTGGTCCATGATCGTTTCTCCTTTGTGTCAATTACATGAAATGTGATTATGTAAGCCTTTACAGTCGATAAATAAGCACGATATGCATTTACTTTTAATATCAAAGTAATTATAATGAGCCTGTTTTAACAGGAGGAAACCCAAATGGTTCTCGAAAAAGTAAAAGCGGTTATCGCGGAAAATCTCAATGTGGATATCGATAGTGTAACACTACAGTCGCAGTTGAAGCAAGACTTGGGCGCAGACTCGTTGGATGCGGTCGAATTGACGATGGCGCTGGAAGATTCTTTCAACATCAAAGTCGATGACGAAGCCGCCGCCAAGTTTGTCGCGGTCAGCGATATCGTCGATTACATCGAAAGTTTACAGTAAACCGACTATGAATATCGACAAGATTCAAGCGCTGATCGCGCTGTTGAAGGCGAGCGATATTCAACAACTGCGCTTGGAAGACGAAGATGGGAAGATCGAACTGTCACGGGCTTCCTTTGCGGAGAACGTAGCGGTAACGACGTCCGTCGTTGCGTCGCCCGTTTTGTCCGTTTCACCGGATCCGGTGGCATTGAACGTGCAAGGGACGTTGGTGAAAGCGCCGTTGGTCGCGACATTCTACAGCCGTAAGTCCCCCAGCAGCGCGCCGTTTGTGAGCGTGGGACAAAAAGTAAAAGCGAACGATACCTTGTGTGTGTTGGAAGCGATGAAAGTCATGAATGAAATCAAGGCTCCGGTCAGCGGTACGATCGTGAAAGTTCATCCGACCGACGGTCAACTGGTTATGTTTGACGATGTGTTGTTTACGATCGAGGAAGATCATGTTTAAACGGATCTGCATCGCCAATCGCGGCGAGATCGCCGTCCGGATCATTCGGGCGTGTAAAGAGCTTGGGATCCAGACGGTCGCTTTGTATTCCAGCGCCGATTCAAACGCCTTGCATGTGCAACTGGCCGATCATGCGGTATGCATCGGCGGTCCGCGCAGCGCGGAGAGTTATTTGAACGTGTCGAATATTTTAAGTGCCGCCATGTACTACCAATGTGACGCGATCCATCCGGGCTTTGGTTTTTTAAGCGAAAACGCCAGTTTCGCCCGGATGGTCGAATCTTGCGGGATGGTGTTTATCGGTCCGTCGGCCGAAGTCATGGAGACGATGGGAGATAAAGCGAAAGCCAAACAAGCCATGCGCCTTGCGGGAGTACCGGTTGTTGAAGGGAATGAAGGGATTTTGACGGATGTCCAACAAGCCCGCCAACTCGCCGACACGATCGGCTATCCGGTCATACTCAAAGCGGCCCATGGCGGCGGCGGACGCGGCATGCGGATCGTCGAGCATCCCGACCAACTTGAGGACGCCTATGCCATCGCTTCCAACGAAGCGCTGAACGCTTTCTCTAACGGAGCCATGTATATCGAGAAGTATATACGGAACCCGAAACATATCGAATTTCAATTATTGGCCGATGCCTACGGAAACGTGGTGCACTTGTTTGAACGGGATTGTAGTGTGCAGCGTCGCAATCAGAAACTGATTGAAGAAAGCCCGTCGCGTTTCTTAAGCGATACCTTACGCAATGAAATGGGCAATGCGGCCGTCAAAGCCGCCAAAAGCGTCGGTTACCGCAATGCGGGTACGATCGAATTCTTGGTCGATTCCGATGGGAATTACTACTTCATGGAAATGAACACACGCTTGCAGGTGGAACATGGCGTCAGCGAACTCGTTACCGGGATCGACATCGTTAAGGAACAGTTGAAGATCGCCTCCGGGATGCCTTTATCGATGAAACAGGAAGACATCGTGTTGTTGGGGCATGCGATCGAAGTGCGTATCAACGCCGAAGACCCCCACAACAATTTCTCGCCGTCGCCAGGAACTTTGTCATTCCTCCATTTCCCGGCCGGACCACGTATCCGTGTGGATAGCGCCATGTACAACGGTGCCAGTATCAGTCCGTATTATGATTCGATGATCGCCAAGATTTTGGCGTTTGATACCACACGGTTAGGCGCGATCAAGAAGATGCGCGCAGCCTTGGAAGAATGCGTGATCGAAGGCGTGAAAAGCAACATCGACATGCAATATCTGATCTTACACCATGCGGAATTCCTCAAAGGGAATTACACGACATCCTTTATGACAAAACATCAAGAAGAGGTGGTGGTTTAATGGAGAAGCCGTTTCTATTTCGCAAAGAAAAGCTCGCCGGGTTTAAGACCTGGCGTAATAAAATATCGGAACTGACCAAAAAGGAAGCGCCGGAAGGTTTGATGCGGTCGTGTTCGAAATGTCAAACGATGATCGAAGGAATTCTTTTTGAGAAAGCGAGCCATGTTTGCCCGCATTGCGGCCATCATGAATCGATCGATGCATACACTCGGATCCGGCTTTGGACGGATCCGCATTCATTTTCGGAATGGGACAAAAAACCCAATCCGGTCAATCCCTTGAACTTTCCGGACTACCCCGCAAAGCTTGCCGCCAATCGCGAAAAAACGCAACTCCACGAAGCCGTGGTTTGCGGAAGCGCGAAGATCTTGAATCAACCCTGCGTTGTGTGTGTGATGGACAATCGCTTCATGATGGCTTCCATGGGAAGCATCGTGGGCGAGAAGATCACACAAGCGATCGAACGTGCGACCCGCAAGAACCTACCGTTGATCCTTTGCGCGACATCGGGCGGAGCACGGATGCAAGAAGGAATCTACTCGCTGATGCAGATGGCGAAAACTTCCGCCGCCTTGGCGAAGCATCATGAAAAAGGCTTACTTTACATCAGCTTTCTGACCCATCCGACCACGGGCGGTGTCACCGCCAGTTTTGCGAGTCTGGGCGATATCATCCTCGCCGAACCGAGAGCTTTAATCGGCTTTGCGGGACAGCGTGTTATCGAGAGTACGATCCGTCAAACCTTACCGGAAGGATTTCAATCCGCCGAGTTCCAATTAGCGCACGGTTTTGTGGATGCGATTGTCGAGCGTAAGGATCAACGCGAAACCCTCGGGCGGATTCTTGCGATGCATGGAGGGAAACGATGAACGTCAATGAACGTTTGGAACGATTGACACAGCTGAAAACGGAAATCAAGAATGCGATCGATCAAAGTGAAACCACTGTGTTTGAAGCGTTGACGAATGAGCAAAAAACCATCCGCGAAACCTTGTTTTTGACGGAGGATGCGTGGACCAAGGTTCAGATCGCACGGTATGCCGGACGACCGAATGCCCTCTATTACATCCAAGCGATGTTCACCGACGTGTTCGAGTTACATGGCGATCGTCAAAGCGGCGATGACGCGGCGATGTTTTGCGCGTTGGGGCGGTTTCTGGGCGTTCCGGTAACGATCCTTGCCCAACGTAAAGGCAGTAATCTTCAAGAAAATCTTGCCTGCAACTTCGGGATGAATACGCCGGAAGGATATCGTAAAGCGTTGCGAATTATGAAACAGGCGGAGAAGTTCAAACGACCCATTCTCACCTTCGTGGATACCCCGGGAGCATATCCGGGTATCAGCGCGGAAGAAAAAGGGCAGGGCGAAGCGATCGCACGCAATCTGATGGAAATGGCGCGACTCAGCGTACCGATCGTCACGATCGTCATCGGCGAAGGCGGAAGCGGCGGGGCGTTGGCCCTTTCGGTTTGCGACTCCTTGATCATGTTGGAACATGCGGTCTATTCGATCTTATCGCCGGAAGGCTTTGCGACCATCCTCTATAAAGATGCAAGTCGGGCCAGCGAAGCAGCCGCCACGATGAAACTGACGGCGCAAGATCTTCATCAGAGCGGATTTGCGGATCATATTATCACTGAACCGATCGAAGGCATTCATCTCGCCCCCGAGAAAGTCGTCGCATCGTTGACGCAATTGGTACGCGAAGAACTGATTCGTCATCGCAAACTTACGCCGACCGCGTTGGTCGCGAAACGTTACCAACGTCTGCGTACTTTTGGAAAGGATACCCTATGAACTTCAACCTCCTCGGATTGGGTGCTTATTTACCCGCTTCCGTCTTTACCAACGATGACATGGCGAAGATCGTCGATACCAACCATGAATGGATCCATTCACGCTCCGGTATCGCATCGCGTCGCTTTGTGACCGATGAGAACACGCACGATTTGGCGATCCAAGCGGCACAAAGCGCACTCAAAGACGCAACATTGGATGCGACGCAGATCGATGCGATCCTCGTCGCGACCTTTACCCCGACCGCGGTCACGCCGTCGGTCGCCTGCATGGTGGCGGACGGATTGGGATGTCGCGAAGATGTCCTTGCGTTTGACCTTAACGGTGCGTGCACGGGATTCATCTATGGACTTGAAACAGCCTACGGACTTCTCCACAACCCTTCTTACAAAAACATTCTGGTGATCGGAGCCGAAGTCATTTCAAAAGTGCTCGACTTTAGCGACCGCCGCACCTGTATTTTGTTTGGGGACGGCGCCGGGGCGGCGGTGGTTTCAAGTACTGGAACCGGCCAGAAACTCTGGTCGAAAGCCTATCGCAAGCATGATGTCAAAAATAGTCTGTTTGCGCCGGGAAACCCCGTCAACAATCCCCTCGTCCATCATCCATTCTTACCGCAAGTCGTTGCGATGGATGGCACTTCCGTCTTCCAGTTCGCATGCGAAGCAATCTTGGAAACGATCCGACAATTCACCGTGGAAACCGGCTTGACCTTGGATGACATCGATCATGTCGTCCTGCACCAAGCCAACCAACGCATCATCAATAACATCGCGAAAACGCACAAACAAAATAACGCGAAGTTCGTATCGGTGATCGAAGAGATGGGCAATACCTCGGCCGCATCCATTGCGATCGCGATGACTCGATTGAAAGAAGAGAATCGTTTACTCCCCGGACAAACCGTTCTGATGATCGGTTTCGGGGCGGGATTGACCTATGGCGCCTTTGCGCTACGAATCGAAGGAGGACAGGAATGAACACGATATGCGGACTGCTGGGAATCGAAAAACCCATCCTGCAAGGCGGAATGGCGAACATCACCAACGGAACCTTTGCGGCGGCGGTCAGTAATGCGGGCGGTTTGGGAATCATCGCTTCGGGTGGTAAGAACGCCGATCAAATCCGCGAAGAAATCACGATTTGTCGATCGTTGACGAATCGTCCGTTCGGCGTCAATTTGATGTTGATGAATCCGCACAGCGATGCCTTGGCCCAATTGGTCGCGGAACTCCGCGTACCGGTCGTCACGACCGGAGCGGGGAATCCGGCCAAATATATTCCGATGTTGAAGGAAGCCGGCGTGAAAGTCATTCCGGTCGTTCCATCGGTCGGGTTGGCCCGTCGCATGGAAAGTTTGGGCGTCGATGCGATCATCGCGGAAGGTACCGAATCCGGCGGTCATGTGGGCGAAATGACCACGATGGCGTTAGTCCCGCAAATCGTCGACGCGGTTAAGATCCCGGTTATCGCGGCCGGCGGGATCGCTTCGGGCAGACAGTTGGTCGCCGCGATGGCGTTGGGCGCGAAAGGGGTCCAAGTCGGGACCTGTCTTTTGGTCTCGGAAGAATGCCCCATCCATCTCAATTACAAACTAGCCATACTCAATGCGAAAGACATCGATACCGTGGTTACCGGACGTAGTGTCGGCGCTCCGGTCCGTTGTTTACGCAACACGATGACGAAAACCTACCTCGACATGGAAAAACATGGCACCACCACCCTTGAACTGGAAAAACTCACCTTAGGTTCGATGCGAAAGGCTGTTTTAGATGGAGACACGCAAAATGGTTCCGTCATGGCCGGTCAAGTCGCGGGGATGTTGAAGGAAATCAAACCGTTGAACGAAATTTTAGCGAACCTAATGGACGAAGCCAACAAACTGATTTCAGGAATGTCCGCATGGTAAGCAAACTTCAAACGTTGCGACTGGGCGACCGAGTTTTGTCGGTACCGATCATTCAAGGTGGCATGGGCATCGGCGTATCACTTCATCGCTTAGCCTCCGCCGTAATGCGTGAAGGGGGGATGGGCGTGATTTCCGCCGCCCAGCCTGGTTATGCGGAAGAGGACTTTTATCAAAATCCGTTACAAGCCAACTTACGCGCGTTACAACGCGAGATAAAACTTGCCAACCAACACGGCGAAGGTAAAGGCTTGTTGGGAGTTAATGTCATGGTCGCCGGACGTCAACACAAAGAAATCTGGGAATTTCTCAACACTCAACCGATCGACGCGATCATCTCGGGTGCCGGTTTGCCCTTGGATCTCCCACAAGTCGTCACCAACCCCAGCATTCTCTTAGCACCGATCGTTTCTTCCGGGAAGGCCGCGCGCTTGATCCTGACTTCGTGGGAACGACGTGCCAATCGTCTTCCGGATTTCATCGTGATCGAAGGACCGTTGGCCGGCGGACATCTCGGGATCTCCAAAGCCGAAATCGATGCCGGACATCTGCCGGATCTCTCCGATCTACTTGCGGAAGTGATCGCGGTGGTACGACCGGTCGAAGAACGCATCGGACGAAAGATTCCGATCTTCTGTGCCGGCGGTGTCTATACGCATGAAGATATTCTACGACTCATCGCGCTTGGGAGCGACGGGGTGCAAATGGCGACCCGATTTATCGCGACCCATGAATGCGACGCGCATCCTAACTTCAAACAATGCTTACTGGATGCCAAGCAAGAAGATATCGTGTATACGATTTCTCCGGTCGGTCTTCCGGGACGAGGTGTGAACACACCGTTTGTCCAAGCTTTGGACGGAAGTCTACGTAAAGCCAGCCGTTGTACGGCCTGCCTGACACCATGCAATCCGATCGCGACGCCGTATTGTATCACCGAAGCCTTGATCACGGCGGTCAAAGGCGATCCGATTCATGGACTCGTCTTTACCGGTTCGAATGGTTTCCGATTGGATACGATCGTTTCGGTCCATGACTTGATGAATGAATTGCGAGGAATCCAAGAATGAAAAAAATCGCCTTTCTGTTTTCCGGACAAGGCAGTCAATATGTCGGAATGGGAAACGAGCTTCAATCGTTGCCTGAGAATCAAGCGCTTGTTTCGAGATATCCGGAAATCGTCCAACTGTGTCTAAACGGTCCGGAAGAGATTTTAAACCAAACTCGATTCACCCAAAAAGCTCTGGTATTTACATCGTTGTTGGGGTATAACGCACTGATCGCAAACGGAATCAAACCGGATATTGTCTGCGGACTGAGCTTAGGAGAATATACCGCGTGCGTCGCAAGCGGTGTCCTGTCGGTCGAAGATGCGATCGAAATCGTGACATGGCGCGGACAATGGATGGAAGAATCCGTCGTCGGGATCGACAGTAAAATGATTGCGATCTTATCCACCGACGAAGCTGTCATCGCTAACGCCATCGAAAAAGTAAATTCGGTCGGGTATCTGGCTATCAGTAATTACAACTGTCCGGGACAAATCGTGGTCGCGGGACAACGCAACGCGATCGATGCTTTCGTCGAAACATTGAAAAGCGAAGGGGTACGTCGCATGATCGAACTGAAAGTCAGCGGACCGTTCCATACGAAATTCCTTCAACCGGTCGAAGCGAAATTGGAAAAATTGTTCTCAATGCTGACGTTTCATACTCCGAAGGTTCCGTTGATCAGCAATTTGACGGGTGAAATCTGTGAAGAAAATAATGTTCGGTCCAATTTAGTCAAGCAAGTATCGCATCCGGTCCAGTTCACCCAAACGCTTGAAACCTTACGGAAGAACGGGGTAACGACACTCATTGAAGTCGGACCCAAACAAGTACTCAGCGGATTTGCGAAGAAGATGGATTGGGATGTGGAAATCTACCATGTGGAAGATTTGACATCGTTGAAAGAGACCCTCGACGGGGTCAAAGGAGAATTGAAATGAGCCCAGTTGCCATCGTTACCGGCGCGTCCAAAGGAATCGGCGCGGCGATCGCCCTTCAATTGGCAAAGGACGGATATCATGTGGTGATCAACTATAACGGAAATCAAGCAAAAGCCGAAATGGTTAAAAGCCAGTGCGACGGTTTTTGCGAAAGCGCCGTCATTCAAGGCGATGTATCCAAAAGCGAAGATTGCCAGCGGATCGTCAATTTCGCCTTGGAACAGTTCGGCGGGTTGGATGTCCTTGTCAACAATGCCGGGATTACCCGAGACAATTTGTTGCTTCGGATGAGCGAAGAAGAATACGACGGTGTGATGGACACCAACTTAAAGGGGACCTGGCTGATGTCGAAACATGCGATCAAGTTCTTGCTCAAGAACGAAGGTCGCATCGTCAACATCGCTTCGGTCGTCGGAAGCAGCGGAAACGCCGGACAAACCAACTATGCTTCCTCCAAAGCCGGAGTGATCGGATTCACGAAAAGCTTGGCCTTGGAAGTCGCCAAACGTAAAGTACGGGTCAATGCGGTGGCACCGGGTTTTATCTCCAGCGACATGACCGCATCCCTCAACGAAACGCAAACGCAAACGATGTTGGACAAGATACCTTTGGGAAATTTCGGCACGCCGCAAGATGTGGCTGTCCTCGTCTCTTTTCTCGTCTCCCCGCAAAGCCGTTACATTACCGGTCAAACGATCGGTGTCGACGGCGGGATGGTGATGTGAGATGACACGCCGCGTCGTCATTACGGGAATGGGTGCGATCACACCCATCGGAAACTCCGTCAACGAACTTTTTGATAGTTTACTGATTGGGAAGTGCGGGATCGATCGTATCACCGCGTTTGATACGGCCGGACATAAAGTCAAAATCGCCGCCGAAGTCAAAGGGGATTGGGATGCGGGACTCAACCCGAAAGAAAAGAAGAATCTCGATAAGTTTACGCAACTCGCCTTGGTCGCAGCCCGTCAGGCGTATGAGGACAGTCAACTGAAGGAAACGGTCATCGATCGCACGCGCATGGGTGTCATCGTTTCCAGCGGAATCGGAGGGTTAGGAACCATCGAGAGCGAACATGACAAACTCACGCAACGCGGTGCCGATCGTATTTCACCCTACTTCATCCCCAAAGCCATCATCAATATGGCGGCGGCGCAGATCGCCATCGAACTTCAAGCCTTGGGTATGTGTTCGTCCAACGTCACCGCTTGTGCCGCGTCGGCCAATGCGGTCGGGGATGGTTTCCGTTCCATCAAGGACGGTTATCATGATCTGATGATCGTCGGAGGGAGTGAAGCTTCGATCACTCCGTTAGGGATCGGTGGCTTCACCAGCCTCAACGCGTTAGCGCAAACCGAAGACATCACACGCGCATCGATTCCCTTTGACAAAGACCGGAGCGGCTTTGTGATGGGTGAAGGTGCCGGGGTGTTGATTTTGGAAGAGTTGGATCATGCGTTGGCACGCAACGCGAAAATCTACGCGGAAGTCGTCGGTTATGGCGCGACTTGCGATGCCTACCATATCACTTCACCCAGCGTCGACGGATCCGGTGCGGCACGCGCGATGCGTCAAGCGTTGGAGAGTGCGAAAATCCTGCCGGAACAGGTCGGATATCTAAACGCGCATGGAACATCCACTCCGCTTAACGATGCGTTTGAAACCCTCGCTGTTAAAACGGTATGGGGCGATACCGTCGATCGTCTCCATGTTTCGTCGACCAAGTCGATGACCGGACATTTGTTAGGCGCCGGCGGTGCGGTCGAAGCAATCATCTGTACGTTAAGTCTTCAAAACGGCTATTTACCGCCGACCGTTAACTTAAATAACCAAGACCCTGCCTGCGATCTGAATGTGATCACCAATCAAGGTATCCACAAGGCGATCACGTATGCCGTATCGAATTCTTTGGGCTTTGGCGGACACAATGCCAGCCTCTGCTTTAAGAAATGGGAGAACGTATGATGGACATCCAAGAAATCATGAAGGTGCTTCCGCACCGGTATCCGTTTCTGCTGGTCGACCGTGTATTGGAAGTCACTCCCGGGCAATCGGCGATCGGGATCAAAAACGTCTCGATCAACGAATCTTTCTTTCAGGGACATTTTCCTGGGGAACCCGTCATGCCGGGAGTGTTGATTTTGGAAGCGATGGCGCAAGTCGGGGCGATCGCGGTATTGACTTTACCGGAGATGCAAGGTAAAATCGCTTACTTCGCCGGCATCAAGGAAGCGAAGTTCCGCAAGAAAGTCGTCCCGGGCGATACGTTGCGGATGGAATGCACGATGACGACCTTACGCTCCCGTTTTGGGATCGGAGAGGCGAAAGCATATGTCGATGGTCAACTGGTTTGCGAAGCGACGTTAAGTTTCGGATTCTAAACGCACACACGTGCGTTTTCTTTAGGTTTCTGATTCATTGACCCAATGCGAAACGGATTTCCTACATGATATACTGTCATTAAAAGAAGGGTGACACTATGGAAATCAACGAACTGCTTTTGTGGATCCAAGACGAGAACAATGCGAAAATCCAAGAATTGGATGAGGCGACGGCGCGATTTGCGGCCAATATCGCGTGGATGGATGTCGAATCGATCGACGAAGCGTTTTTGTTTTTCGCCTCGATGAACTATCTCAATGCCTATGTCAAGATTAACGACGCGAACAACTCCATGTACAAACGCTATGATTTCAAACGGGATGTCGTTGGTGTTTTGGAAGGGTGTGTTTTACGTCCGATCGAAAGCATGAACATTTATATTGATTCGGATGTCACCTACGTCGAATTGGTTGGGCTTCAGTTTAGTTTCCACCATCTTCCGAAATCGGCGGTACTTCAAGACTATCAAAAAGGAGAAACGAATCGATCGATCGAATGGAAAGGGATTCGCCTTCAACCTTTCGCAAAGCAAATCCTGGAAACGGCGATCGACTCGGCAAGTCCAGCCCTGCGTCATCGCATACAACCGATCGATCTTCCGACGACCTTTTCACGTCTCGGTCATCCGATCCGTCTGCGAATGTTCCTTGCGCTCCTCCAACAAGAATCAAATCGCGAAGAACTGGCTACACTTTGCGATATCGCTTTATCGAAAGCAAATTATCATATCCGGATTTTGATCGGGATTCGATTGATTGAAGGACGTCGGATTCAAAAAACGATGGTTTATCGTGTGAATCCGATCGCTTTAGGACAGCTTTCCTCTCTGATTCCCCATCATCCCCGTCGTTTGAAACCAGTCGCATAAATTTCATGATGTACCGAACGTTCGTCACAATTTCGTCACATTCGGCAATTATACTGGAAAACAGTGTTATAAGACATGGAAAGTAGGATGATGATGACACTCGCTCTCTTGTTCCCCCGCGTCGCGGGACGCCTCTGGATGTTTCAACGGTTCGATTTTTTCTTCATTTGTATCGTAGGGATTGCTTTGGTTTTCTTCCTCGTACATCTTAGCCGCCGTTCACGCCGAAAACGGGCCATGTGGATGCATACGATGCATCAGGGTCCGCATGGAAGTGATGCGCTTTCAATCGCGCGTCGACGGTATGCATCGGGTGAAATCACGAAAGAACAGTTTGAAACGATTCGAAACGACTTGAAAAGCGAATAAGAACGCGATTCTGACGAAAAGTCGGGCATCGCCACAATTTCGTAACAAATTCGTTCTATGATAAGGTTGTACGGGGAAACCGTAAGAAAGAAGGGTATCGTATGATGAATGGAAACTGGATCCGCTTCCGTGACGGAATCGGTGGATTTGACCGCTTCGGCCACGTTGCTTGGTTTGGGGATTATTGGTGGATCATGCCGATCCTGATGTTTATCTTCTGGGCCGCCGTGATCACGCTGATCGTGTATCTGGTCCACAAATCGCACCGCAAAAATCAAATGCTTTATCTCCCTGAAGACAAGGCGCTTTCGATCGTGAAAGAACGCTATGCGAAAGGCGAGATCACTAAAGAAGAATTCGATCGTTTAAGCAACGATCTGAAACGGTAGGTAAAAACCATGGGAATCATCCTTGTTCTCTTATTTGTTTGGTTGATCTGGGATCATAACGAACAAAATCGTTATCGTCCCTATCCTACGACGCAATGGCGGGAAGATCCGATGGAACTTGTTCGCAAGCGTTACGCCAACGGCGAGATCACCAAAGAACAATTTGACCAATACAAACAAGACTTAAGGTAAAGACAGGGTGAACGCCCTGTTTTTTATTGAAAGTCGGATGTATTCCGTCAACAATCTAGGGTACAATGAATACTGGTGGAGGTAGGGTTATGAAACGTAAACAAGTCCGACGCATACTGATCGTGATCGCTGTTTTTATGATCGCGATCTTGTCACTCAATAAAATCGAGACATTCATCAAAGAGGCTACGATCCCGCATTATAAAGAGTTGACGCAGATCGGTTATGATGACGAACAGATCCTGATCATCCAGGAACACGGAGATGAGGAAATCGAGACGATTCTTATGTCCGAATATCAACCGGACATCATCAAACGTCTGACCCTTCCGCATTATGATGATCTTCGAAAGATCGGGTATTCCGAACAAGACCTGACAACGATTTTGAAGGCGGATGAGGAAGCGATCATTAATCTAAAAAAACTTCCGTTTCTAAATTCATGGAAAACCTATCTCGCCCGACCCGGGTATCGAAAAATCCTGTTAAGCGGATATGGGGAAGAAGCGGGACAAAAGATCGACGGATTACCTGAATCCTTGGTTCAGTCGATTCTGGAGTTCTCCTATCGAAGCGAGTATGAAGCATTGGTTCAATCCGAACAAACGATCCTTACGGATTTGACTTCGTATCTATCTTATTGGGAGAAACATCCGACCGCAGTCCTAAGGGATGTTCAAGAACGAGTCAACACCGAAACCGATCGGGCGTATTATACCGAAATCTTACCGGCGGATACATCCAAAGGAAACCTGATCCTCGTTAACAAGTATGTTCGTCTGGATAAAAATTTCGTTCCTTCCACGCTTACGACAATCGAAGTGTGCGGGAAAGCGACGGTTACTTCGGACACCGCGGCAGCCTTGGCCCGAATGTGTCAGGCCATGATCTCGGCCGGTTTGCATCCGAAAGTGACTTCATCCTACCGGAGTTATTCAACGCAAACGACGTTATACAATCGGTATGTCGCAAACAACGGGAAAGCGTCCGCGGATACCTTCTCCGCCCGCCCCGGGCATTCCGAACATCAGACAGGTTTAGCGATCGACATCCTGACCAACTCTTCGTCGCTTTCGACCTTCAAGAATACGGCCGAATATCGGTGGATGGTGGAACATGCGGTCGAATACGGATTTATCCAACGGTATACGGACCAAAAACAGTCGATCACGGGATATGTGAGTGAACCTTGGCATTGGCGCTATGTCGGCGAGTCGACGGCGATCGATTATCAAACGAAGAAACTGACCTTCGATGAGTATTATAGACTATACGTTCAATAAGAAAAACAAACCTGGAAACGTTACAGTTCAAGGTTTGTAACTCAATAGAGAATCTTTAACAGAATCCGAACATCAAACATGCCTTTTAAAACATGTTTGTTCGATTCGATCATCCTAAAAAGAAAACACGTCCCGCAAAAGACGTGTTTTCATATGCAAAGGAAGAGGGGAGGCGACTTAAACTTCTTCCATAAACTCCATCACGACACCGTCGCGTAGCCCGAAAGCTAAGCGGGTGGTCGGGTTGGCCATGCAAGGTTCCAACAAGACTTTTTCACATTCCGCTAGTGCTTTGTCGACGCTGGCGACTTTGACGGCGATGTGCGTTTGGTGCTGGATTTCCGGCGCAAGCCAGCTATCTTCGTCAAAACGTAGGTATTCAAACTTAAAGGAATCCAGGTCGGGATTGGAAATCCAGACTTTCATGCCTTCGTTATAAACTTCATGCGGCATCGCGGTTTTCACCGGAGCGCCGATGTGGACGAATTCCATTTCCATGTCTATTCCTCCTTATTTGAGATATTCCTTCTTTAAGTCGAGATAAAGTTGATAGGCATCGACATCGCTCATTCCTTCGTGGACGATCTTGGCGATCGCTTTGACCATCGCTTTGGGACTCTGCGCTTGAAAGATATTGCGTCCCATATCCACTCCGGCAGCACCGGCTTGGATGGCGTTGTAAACCAAGGTCAAGGCTTCGTTTTCCGGAAGTTTCTTTCCGCCGGCGACGACGATCGGAACCGGACAAGCGGCGACGACGTTGGCGAAGTCATCGCAATAATAGGTCTTGATGATCTGCGCTCCGAATTCCGCCAACATGCGGGTGGCTAAAAGAAAGAATTTGGTCGTCCGTTCCATTTGTTTCCCGACGGCCACGACACCCAAGGTCGGGATGCCATAGCGGTTCCCGGCGTCGATCGTCTGCGTCAGATTGCGGATGCTGGTGAGTTGACCGGGTGAACCGATAAACGTCTGGACAGCCATGCAGGAAGCGTTCATGCGGATCGCGTCTTCGATGTCGACGGCGATGTTTTCGAAACTCATGTCGTCATCCAGCACGCTGGATCCGGCGGAACAACGCAACGCCACCGCTTTATTATGATTCGGTGAAACGCAGCTGCGAATGGCGCCGCGTGTACCCATGATGCAATCGACGTCATCGATCAATTCCGGCAAGACCAAGTCCAAACGTTCCAAGCCCGAAGTCGATCCCATGATGTAACCGTGGTCAAATGCCAACATCACGGTTTTTCCGGATTTGGGGTTGAAGATCCGACTTAAGCGATCTTTCATGCCCCAGTCGACATTTTCCATGCCTTTGACATGAAAGACTTGGTTCTGCTGGGGTTGATCCAATCCGTAATCCTTGGATGCTTTATTGTTGAGCGAATCCGCCATGATAAGACCTCCTTGTTATTTCTTGTAATACGGGGTATAGCAGGGAGCGTTCCAGTAAGCAAGCATTTCATCATCCATGCGTGCCATAAACATTTGGAAGCCGGCCTGTTCTTGGACCGTCAAGAGTTCGCCGACATTGTTGGCGACGACTTCGATCCCGATATTCTTCAAATAAGCGACGGTATCGCGGTAAATGATCAGTTGTTCCATCAACGTCGTGGCGCCGGTACCGTTGATAAATAACAAGATCTTTTCGCCTTTTTTAAGGTCAAGATCTTTCACCAATCCGTTGGCCATGATCGCTGCGGTTTCTTTGGCGGTTTTTAAAAGTTGTCTTCCGCCGCCGCCTTCACCATGTTGTCCCATCCCGATTTCCATGTCGTCTTCGCCCATTTCGGCGATCGGACTCCCGGTCGAAGGATGCGTGGCACCGCGCACCGCGACAGCCAAGGTCGCCATATTATCGGCGAAACGTTGCGCGATCGCTGCGACTTCTTCCAAGGATTTGCCTTCTTTGGCGGCGGCTGCGGCGATCTTGTAGACCGCGACACATCCGACCAAACCGCGACGGTCATCCGCATTGGAACGCGGAGCGTTCGATACGTCTTCCTGGGTAACGACTTTACGGACGTTCAACCCAAGTTTCTTGACTTCTTTCATCGTCAGGTTTCCCGTCAGCATGTCGCCGGCATGGTTGAGAACGATAAAGAGGACACCTTTTCCTTTGTCGGCTAATTTAATGGCTTCGACACACGCCTGCGGACCCGGAGCGGCGAAAATATCGCCGACGACGCTGACATCCAACATCCCTTCGCCCACAAAACCGCTTAACGCCGGTTCATGGCCGGCACCTCCCAAGGTCACGATCGTGACACGGTCGGCATCTTTCAGTTTCTTGTTGACGACGATGTTATTCGGGTGCAGTTCGATCAAATCGGAGTTGGCTAACGCTAAACCTTCGAGAACTTCTTTGGTTAAATTCGCGGGGTCGTTGATAAACTTCTTCATTCTCATAGGGAATCTCCTTTCGATGTTTATGAGAGTAAACCTTCATACAAACCTATGAAAATATAAGAACAACTGACAGCTCCGGCATCCGGAGTGCCAATCGTCGCTTCCTTGTAACTCTTTGCCCTACCAAACCGACTGATAAAATGTTCGCTTGCCTTGGCGCCTTCGATGGCGGCATCCCGGGCGTTGTGCAATAAGATTCTGATGTCATCCGGGCTGGAGGTCGCGGCGTCGATCGCCGGGATCAACGCATCCATCATCGTCTTATCGCCGACCTTGGCGTTGGTGATGGTTTGGAGTTCCTCAAGTCCGTGGTTAAGCATTCTTTTTAAGTAGGAGGCATCACATACCGATTGACTCTCTTCTAACGCTAATCCGGAAAAGAAAGTTCCGTAAAGGGGACCGGCCGATCCGCCGCTGATGTTGGTGATGCGATCGCCTAGTTCACTGAAATATTCCGCAATCGTCCAATCGTTCGTCAACCAAAGGTCACACGTCGATTCGATCACATCGGCGATCTTATTCATGGTCACCCCATGGTCGCCATCGCCGAACTTGGAGTCGATTTCCGATAGGTAGAGTTTGTTTTCATGCAAGTGCGTTGCGACACGACGAAGCATCTTTACCCAATGACTTTTTTCAAGGTTCATACGATTCCCTCCACCTTGAATGTAGCATGTTGAAATGTCAAATGTCAATCAATAAATGAAACTTGACAAATGACAACAAATCCAAGAAGAAGCAATCGTTTGTCGAGTAAAAGGGAAATCCAAATTGGATTTCCCTAGGGTTTACGACGTAGGATTTCTTCGGCCGCCTTTCGGTTGAGCACGATGTGCGTAATCAAACCGGTCTTCAGTGCTCCGATGATCGCTTCGATCCGGACACGTGAAGAAACCAAAGCGATGACTTTGCGAGTTTTGCGGATTTTCTCAAGCGGGATCTGGATCGCAAAGTCATTTTCACCGGTGATAAAGTTCCCATTGATATCGAAGTAATAACCCAAAATCATCCCGACCGCCCCTTGTTCGTTCAACTTGTTCTCAAAGCGGGCGACCGTCGCCAAATCGGGCACGGAAGGGTGATTGCGTATGTTGACGATGATCGTATCCAACCGATCCCAAGTATCCGTCAGATCACGATAACTCTCGGCGCTTGTAAATGCCTCACGTTCCTGTTCGGAAGCGCAGATGACCGGGGCGTAGAGATAGGACGGTTTTAGTTGCGTCTTTTCACTCAACATCCGCACCAATTCGTTGGTATGGTAGGCACGGTTGGAGATCGGTGCGTTTCCGATGATCGGCACGATTTCGCCCGATATCCCGCGACCAAGATTGCTTTTGGCGATATTGGAGACGACTTCGCCGATCGTGGATCCCCATCCAAGGCCGATGACATGTTCGCCGCCTTCCAAGGTTTGGATCAAGGTTTGGGTCGATTGGTCGATCATCCATTGATTCATCAAATCCTCGTTGTTACTGAAGGGGATGATGCGTCCGCCTTGGATAGTATACCGCGCGATCAATCCTTCCAATGGATTTTCATCATCCAACAAGAGATCGTGAATGTTGATCTCGACGATCCCGAGTTCGTTGGCATCGGAAAGGTATTTACTGATAAGGGAACGGCTAACACCCAAGATCGAAGCGATCTCGCTCTGATTCTTGTTTTCCATATAATAGAGTTTGGCGACTTTCACCAACAGCTGGATTTTCGCTTTTTCGCTAAACATAGGTCTCCTTTTGAAACAGCTTGTTTCCACTGAAGTTTCTAATCCATAGTATACAGCAAGCGGAAGAAATTTGATATATGTCAACAACATTGATTGAATTGAAAATACTTGACGTTTGTCAATGGTGTAAAGGTAAATGTAACGACCTTCTCCGACATGTTTCCGACTTTTCAGGAAAGTCGGAACAAGGCTTTTCAACAAGAAGTGTAAACGCTTACATTTTTACGAACTTTCACATAATATTCACGACGAATTGTCCTTGGGAAAGGTGAACGCACGAAAAAGTTTGTTATACTGTACATGGATTTAGGCGCAGAAAGAAAGATCGGTGGACGATCGCAATGCGCAAAATAGATTGATATAATTTTGGATTCATTCCGAAAATCGAATTTCAACGCACCGATAATCATAATTAATTCAATACTTGATATGAATATCGGATTTTAATTGGCGAAATTCGAATTAAAATCGGAAAAATGTAGATTACTTCAAAAATTGTTTGTATACTAACCCTTAGTATTGTTGTCAGTAAACCAAATACGCGATGCGTAAAGAGAGGGAACATGGAAAAATTCGATTACATGGAGAAGTATGGTTATGAGCAGTTGGTCTATATGCATGACCGTAGTTCGGGTTTAAAGGGTTTGATCTGCATTCACAACACCGTCTTAGGACCGGCGTTGGGCGGAACCCGGATTTGGGATTATGCCTGTGAAGAAGACGCGGTCCTGGATGTTCTGCGGTTAGCGCGCGGTATGACCAAGAAAGCGGCATGCGCCGGCTTGAACCTTGGCGGTGGGAAAGCCGTTTTGATCGGCAATTCAAAGAAACTACGTTCGGATACGGTTCGTCGCGAGGCGTTCTGGCGTGCGTACGGAAAATATGTGGAATCCTTAGGCGGTCGGTATATCACGGCGGAGGATGTCGGAACATCGCCGGAGGACATGGAATACATCCATATGGAAACCGAACATGTCACCGGACTTCGCAATACATCGGGCGATCCTTCGCCGTTGACGGCGTTGGGTGTTTATAAAGGCATCAAAGCATGTGTGAAAGAGTTGACCGGAACATCGAAACTGGAAGGAATGACGGTCGCGGTCCAAGGGTTAGGCCATGTCGGTATGATCCTTTGTAAGCATTTGAGCGATGAAGGGGCGAAACTCTTTGTCTATGACTTGGATGCGGAACGCATCGAAGAAGCCGTGAAACTCTTTGGGGCGACAGCGGTGAGCGGTGATGCGATCATCGGCTTGGATGTCGACATCTTCGCACCTTGCGCATTAGGGGCCGTCATCAATAGCGAAACCATCCCGACATTGAAATGTAAGATCATCGCCGGGTGCGCCAATAACGTTCTGAAGGATTCGGAAATCGACGGACAGAAGATCCATGAACTGGGAATCCTCTATGCGCCGGATTACGTAATCAATGCGGGCGGTTTGATCAACGTCTATCAGGAAATCATCGGTTACGATTACAATGCGGTATTGCGTCAGGTCGACGTGATTTACGACCGTATCCGCGAAATCATCCGTACCTCCATCGAAACTAACAAGCCGACCTACTTGGTCGCGGATGAAATGGCGGAAAAACGGATTGAAATGATGAGCAAGATCAAATCCATCTATCTCGGAAAATGAAGTCGGCAGTCATCTGTACCGGTCCGACCGGGGTCGGCAAGAGCGAATTCGCGATTCAATATGCGCTGACGCAGGCACCTTGTTATTTGGCGGATCTGGATGTTCTGAACCCGTATTTCCGGCCACGCGAAGTATACGCATGGCTTCTTGAACGAGGGGTTACCGTGATCGGAAACAATACCGGAAATTCGACCAACGCGGATCTGCCGGGACTCAGCGGGGATGTCGGCAGCTATATCGGACGCGGTGATAAGGTTGTGGTCGATTTGGCCGGAAGCATCGCCGGAACACATCCTTTGACCTTGTTTCAGGATGTGTTGGACCGATGCGAAGTCTGGCTGGTGATCAACTTGATGCGTGACGAAAGCAGTATCGATGAAGCACGAACCTTTATTCTTGATTTGAAACATCAAGGTCTCAATGTGACCGGATTGGTCCACAATACCCATTTGTTGGATCAGACGGAAATCGAACTTTTACGTAAAGCGAATCACGAAGTCGAGGAATTTTCGAAACAAGTGAATATTCCGATAATTTTCACCATGCTTGACGCACGTTTTATGGTAGACTTGATGCATGAAATAAATTCGACAATCCTTGCGGTCGACTCTTGGGTGATGCGCAAGGAATGGATGAAAGGAGACTCCCGTTGAGAGGTATCGTTACGTTCGATGAGAATCGCTGTAAAGGATGCGGATTGTGCGTCAATGCCTGTCCCGTCCATATTTTGGAATTGGATGCTTCGAAAATGAATGCGATCGGGTATCACCCGAGCCATAGTTTCGCCCCGGAGAAGTGCATCGCATGCGGCAGTTGCGCGCTGATGTGTCCCGATACCGTGATCACGGTGGAAAGGGTGGACAAGTAATATGGCAAAACAATTGATGAAAGGCAACGAAGCGATCGCGAAAGCGGCGATCGTCGCCGGATGTCGGGCGTATTTCGGTTATCCGATCACCCCGCAAAACGAGTTGTGCGAATATATGGCGAAATACATGCGCTCCAGCGGCGGGGTTTTCGTCCAAGCCGAAAGCGAAGTCGCGGCGATCAATATGGTTTACGGTGCCGCCGCTTCGGGGGCGTTGGTGATGACTTCATCCTCTTCACCGGGCATCGCACTTAAACAAGAAGGCATCAGTTATTGTGCCGGCGCGGAGTTACCGGCGTTGATTGTCAGTATTTCGCGCGGAGGCCCGGGTTTAGGCGGGATTTTACCTTCGCAGGGCGACTACAATCAAGCGACCCGCGGTGGTGGTAACGGGGATTATCATGTCCCGGTCTATGCTCCGGCGAGTATTCAGGAAGCGGCGAGTCTGGTCCGCAAAGGATTGGAAACCGCGGCGAAATACCGCAATCCGGTCATGGTATTGGCCGACGGTGTCATCGGCCAGATGATGGAGCCGGTCGAACTGAATCCCGATCCCATCAAAGTCGAACCGTTCTTGTGGGCGGCCGACGGGAATTCGGGTGTACGCAAACGTAATATCGTCAACAGCCTACATTTAAACGTGGATGAACTTGAAGAACACAACAAGCATCTTCAGGCGAAATACCGCGCGATCGAAGAGAACGAAACCTTATGGGAAGAATATAAACTGGAAGATGCGGAGTATATGTTTTTGGCTTACGGTACGCCGTCGCGTATCGCCAAATCGGCGATCGGCGAATTGCGCGAACTAGGTTATAAAGTCGGGATGTTACGTCCGATCACGCTTTGGCCGTTTCCGTACAAGCGTATTTATGAACTAAGCAAGCAAATGAAATTCCTCTTTGTGGCCGAACTTTCCAGCGGACAAATGTTGATGGATGTCAAGCTGGCGGTCGGTTACGGAACCCCGGTACATTTCTATGGTCGTATGGGTGGAAACATCTTTGAACCTGCCGAACTGGTCCGTGAATTTCAGAGACACGCGGAGGGCAAATAAATGACGACGGTATTCAAGAAAACTCGCGGTTTGACCGATGTGCCTTTTACGTATTGTCCGGGATGTACCCATGGGATCATCCATCGTTTGGTTGCGGAAGTGCTTGAAGAGTTGGAACTTTTAGACACAGCGGTCGGGATCGCTTCGGTCGGCTGTTCGGTCATGAGTTATGAGTTCTTCAATTGCGATATGATCCAAGCCGCCCACGGACGGGCTCCGGCGGTTGCGACCGGTGTCAAGCGGACGCATCCGGATAAAACCGTATTCACCTATCAAGGCGACGGGGATTTGGCTTCGATCGGCGCGGCGGAGATCGTCCATGCGGCGCATCGCGGTGAAAACATCACGGTCATCTTCGTCAACAACGCTATCTATGGAATGACGGGCGGGCAGATGGCTCCGACCACCTTAGCGAAACAAGTCACGACGACATCACCGCTTGGCCGCGATGTCACGCAACAGGGCGAACCGATCCGGATCGCGGAGATGTTGGCGACGATTCCCGGCAGTTACTATATCGAACGTGTCACGGTCATCGATCCGGTCAGCGTACGCAAAGCGAAAGCTGCCATCAAGAAAGCATTCTTAGCCCAAAAAGAAGGCAAGGGATTCTCCGTGATCGAAGTGTTGTCCACCTGCAACGTCGGTTGGGGCGTGACGCCGTTGGATGCGTTGAAACAAATCAAAGAACAGATGATCCCGTATTTCCCCTTGGGTGTGTATAAAGACAAGGGGGCCGCACAATGAAACCTATAAAATTAGTGTGCGCCGGATTTGGCGGCCAAGGTGTGTTGACGGTCGGACAAATGGTCGCTTTGCTTGCGATGAAAGCCGGTAAGGAAGTCAGTTGGATGCCTTCCTACGGACCGGAAATGCGCGGCGGTACCGCCAATTGCCATGTGGTGGTGGACGATCAACCGGTCGCTTCGCCGATCATCGCATCGGGGATCACGCATTTGTTGGCGATGAATGCGCCGAGTTTGGATAAGTTCTTAGCGAAAGTCGCTCCCGGCGGGATCGTCATCATCAATAAAGCCATGATCGATCCAACCTTAGCACGCACGGATGTCACCGTGATCGCCTGTGATTTTCCCGCATTGGCCGAAGAAGCCGGCGCGATGAAAGCGCAGAACATGGTCGCTTTCGGTACGCTAATCAAAGCGATGGGCATCTTTTCGAAAGAGGAAGCCGCGGATGTGATCTTGGAGAAATTCGGTGCGAAAAAGCCGGAGCTTAACCAAGCCAACCTTGCGGCGTTTGAAAAAGGTTATACGCAAGCTTAACCCCTGGTTCCAGGGGTTTTCTGTAGAGAAGAGTTCCGGCATGGACAAGGAGTCATCATGGACAAACAACAAGCCATCGAGCGTTATCTACGTATCATCAAACAAAAAAGCGTAAGCGAAACCGAAGGTGAAGCGAAATTCGGCGCTTTCTTAGTGGAAGAATTCAATAAAATCCCTTACTTTAACCAACATCCCGAGAACATTCTCCTTCAACCGGTTTCACTTGGCGAGGACATCGGACATAACGTATTCGCTCTATTACAGGCGAAGAAACCGACACAAAAAACAGTGATCCTTCTAAGTCATTACGATACCGTCGGGATCGAAGAGTATGGAGAAGAAGCATCGTTGGCGTTTGATCCGATCCCGTTTACCGAACATCTCAAAAGTCATCCCGACAAACTGAACGAACAGGCAAAGATCGATCTTATGAGTGGAAGTTATCTCTTCGGTCGCGGATGCGCGGACATGAAATGGGGACTCAACGCAGGCATCGAAGCGTTACGTCACTTCGGTGAACGTTTGGACGAACTTTACGTCAACTTACTGCTTCTTAGCACACCGGACGAAGAAGTGGATTCGCGCGGAATGCGCGAAGCCGTCAAGCAACTCAGTGTTTACGCGAAACATGGTTATCGGTTTGTGGCATGTCTTGTCAGCGAACCGGACATCGCAAGTGATCGTCCGGAAAATACGATGCGCATTCATACCGGATGCGCGGGAAAACTTCTACCGGCTGTTTTGGTGCGTGGGAAAGAAACACATGTCGGCGAACCGTTTTCGGGCGTCAATCCCAATTCGATCATATCGCAAATCGTCAATCGGATGGAGCTGAATCCCGATTTCAGCGATCAAATCAAGAGCGCGTTTACACCGGCACCGGTTTGTTTAAAACAAACCGATCTTAAGACTTCCTATACCGTACAAAGCCCCCTGTATGCCTATGCCTATTTCAATGTCATGACGCTTACCTCATCGCCCTTGGATGTGATGGATAAATTCGTTGATCTGATCAAGAAGGCGGCGGAAGATGTCATGGTGGATCGTGCGTTGAAACATCAAGCCATGGAAGCGAAATGCGGAAAGGCGATCCTGTTCAAGAATCCGGATATCGAAATCTTGACGAAATTTGATTCGATTGGTGATTTCGATAACGACGAAAGGGAAATGGATTTACGTACGAAGTGTGTGCTGGATGTGATGAATCAAATGGATTCGATCCACAATGACAACGTGTTGATTTCCGCGTTCTTGTTGCCGCCGTACTATCCGCATAACCTAGACAATGCGAGCCACCCGTTGATTCAGCGCGTCACAGAGCGCTTCTTACGCGAATCGGAAACGACATTCATGATTGATCCTGTCTATCAAGGATTAACCGATATGTCCTATCTAGGCGTTGACAAAGACATGGGTATTCAAGAATTGAAAGCCGTCTTTCCGAGTTATGCGAAACGCTATGAACTTCCGCTTGAAGAAATGGCGAAGTTAAACATTCCGTTTTTGAATCTAGGTCCTCTGGGAAAAGACGCACACCAATATAGCGAGCGGATCGATATGGAATATTCCTTTAATCATGCATTATCCTACTTCATCCGGATCATCGACTTGATCGGTGAGGAAGCATGAAGAAGTTCAAGACACAACTCATCGCCTTGTCACTGTTATATCGCAGACCCGACGTGGCATGGTACAAGAAGATATTGCCTGTGCTTGTGTTGGCGTATGCGCTCTCCCCGATCGATTTAATTCCGGATTTCATCCCGATTCTTGGCTACTTGGACGATCTGATCCTGTTACCCTTAGGAATCTACCTGATCATCAAAAGCATCCCGCGTAGTCTATGGCAAGAATGCATGTTGCGGGCTGAGGAGAGTGAACTTAGACCTTCGAAGTTCGGTTGGCTTGGATTTATGTTGGTGATCTTGTTCTATGTATTCCTGATTTATCTCATATATACGCTTGTCATTTGATCGAATTTTCAAAAAAAAAGACCCGCAGGTCTTTTTACTTACATCCAAATCAACCAGATCAAGACATACCCGCTCAACACCGCGGCGATGGTGAAGGGGATCCCGATCTTCATAAACGTACCGGTGCTGACTTCATGTCCTTCTTTACGCAAAATCCCAAGTCCCGCGATATTGGCCGAAGCGCCGATCGGAGTCATGTTGCCTCCTAAGGTAGCTCCGATCAATAGACCGAAGTATAGGATCGTCGGATCGACCGACATCTGCGTCGCGATCGATGCGACAACCGGTAGCATCGTGGCGACATATGGGATGTTGTCGATGAAAGCGGAGATGAAGACGGAAGCGAAGACGATCAAAGTATAAATCGCAAATAGGTTATCCCCCGCAAATTGAACGAAGAGTTTCGAGATGCTGTCGATGATCCCGACTTCCTTGATTCCACCGATGACCACAAACAAACTCGCCAACAATAGAATCGTTTGAACGTCGATTTCCAAAATGGTCGAAACGACGCGGGAAGGATTTTTCTTAAAGAGCGCTTCGCGAATCAAACCGACGACCATCAAAGCCACGCAGATCAAACCGTTGGTTTCAGGAAGTTTGGAAGCTTCGGGAATAAACGAAGCAAGAATCAACAAGAAGACCATTCCGCCCAACAAATACGAAGGGAAGTAATCCGTAACGACTGTTTTGTCGGTTAAATGAATCGGCTTGTTATCTTTACGGAAGATATAGAGAAGAATGAATGCCGAGACGATCGCTCCGACCTGGACGACCCAGAAGATTCCGATCCGACCTTGATAGAAGAAGAAATCAAGGAAGTTCATCTTCGCGGCACCACCCAATAAGATCGATGTCGTATCGCCGACCAAGGTTGCGGCGCCTTGTAGGTTAGAGGAAACCGCGATCGCGATGATGGCGTTGACCGGAGAAATTTTCAACTTACGCGCAATATCAAGCGCAACCGGTGCGACCATCAAGACGGTCGCGACATTGTCGATAAAAGCGGATACGATCCCCGCAAACAATGCCAAGGCGACGATCGCCCATTTGACGTTGGGCATCTTATCAAGAATGAAGTCCGCCATCAGCGAAGGCATCTTGGATTCGATAAACAACGAAACGATGCCCATCGTCCCCCCGATCATCAAGATGACGTTCCAGTCGATTGCTTGCAGGACTTTTCCTGTAGGCAAGACGCCGATGACCACAAATACGATCGCCGCGCTTAATGCGATGTACGAACGATATTTCGGGAAGATCAACAAACAGAGATACATGACTGCGAATATGCCCAATGCGATTTGTTCCATGCGTTACCTCAAGGATCGATTTGATCCGATATCCCTTTCTTAACTTGCGTTTCTTTTTAATTCCGTGCAATTGTACCATTTTTAAGGACTTGAATCAATGCGATGAACAGAGAATGATTGCGAGAATCCCGAAACATTTAGACATAAAAGTTGTGCGTGCAATACAAAGGGTGTGCTACAATAAGAACATATAAAGAGGTATCGATATGTTAGAGAACCGACCGATCCGAAAAGTTTACCTTGAATTAACGCAAAAATGCAATCTGAACTGCATTAGCTGCTTTCGACGCAACTGGGGCACGGATCTTCATCAAATGGCGAAAGAAACGGTGGATCGTGCGGTGGATAGTCTGAATTCGATCGAATCCCTCAACGAAGTCGTCTTCGGCGGAATCGGTGAACCGACTCTACATCCGGATTTCAATGCGATCGTCAAGCGTATGCCTTCGGTTCAACTAAGCATCACGACCAACGCTTTTTTTTGGAGCGATGAAACCATCGAAACGTTAGCTTCCTCGTTTGAAAGGGTCATCGTATCCGTCGATGGAATGCATGATACATTTTATACGATCCGCTGTTTCGATTTGGATCGATTGTTTGCGAATGTGGCCAAGCTAATCAAACGTCGGACGGAACTTGGACGTACCCGACCGTTTTTGGTTGCGCAATTGGTGTTAAGTAAATACAATCTCGAAGATGTCTCGAAGCTAATCCCGTTGCTGAATAAGAAAGGTTTCATGAAATTGATTCTATCCAACCTTTTGCCACAGACACTGGAAGATGTTGATCAAATTCTTTATACGTTACACGAAAATCCGTTGATGAAACAGAAACGCAACGAATGGCTGAACCTTGGGATGAGTCATAAAATGCAGATCAAGTTTCCCAACATCGAACTCAAAACGGAACGCAAATGTATTTTCGTCGAGGACGGAACGATGACGGTGAATTCCGACGGGAATGTATCATCGTGCTATCGTTTCGCGCATCCTTCCATCGAATATGTCTTCGGTCGACGCAAGACCATCTATCCGCATCATTACGGGAATGTTAACGATAATACGTTGCAGGAGATTTGGGATAGCCGGTTGTATCGAGATTTACGTTTACAGAATCTGGCCAATCGTTTTCCGTCCTGTCCGGATTGCGATCTATTGGATTCGTGCGATTACGTTAACGATTCGTTGTGCGATTGTAACGGCCAAAATCCATCGTGTGCGGACTGCCTTTGGACGCGCGGGTTTGTGGAGTGCGCATGACGGACATACATAACCCTCCATTGATCCAAGCTGTACTGGATAAGAATTTGGATGAAGTGAAACGACTGATCGAAGCCGGTGTCGACCGGAATCTGCGCGATGAGAACGGAAAGCGGGCTTGTGATATCGCGGCGCGTTTAGGATATGATGTCATCTTGATCCACTTGATCGAGGGCGGATGCGGTGGATAAAATGTCGAAAAAAAAGAAAAAGAATCGGTTCACAAATCACTGAAAGCGCTTATAATAGAAGTAGATAAGTTCCGAGTCGACTCTCCTCCAATGGAGAACGACCAACGGGTGGTTCTGGAAACGGGATTGCCTCCCACATGGAAAGGGACTGCATGATTTTTGTGCGGCCCAGACATCGAACACGAACAAGGGCCGACACCCTTGTTTTTCAGTTCTAAAGGAGGAACACATGACTACTTCGTACAATCTCAAGATGTTACGCGTCAACTTGACGGACCTGTCCTTCAAGACCGAAGCCCTTGACGAAGCTGTTGCCAAGAAGTATATCGGCGGCCGCGGTTTAGGCACAAAGATTCTTATGGATGCCGGAATCGCCAAAGTCGATCCGCTATCACCTGCCAACATGTTGGTTTTCATCAACGGACCGTTGACCGGATGCAACGTTCCGACCGGCGGCCGTTACATGGTCGTCACCAAATCGCCGTTGACCGGGATGATCGCAAGTTCGAACTCGGGCGGTGTTTGGGGAGCGAAGTTGAAATATGCCGGATATGATGCGATCATCGTCGAAGGCAGAGCGGACAAACCGGTTTACATGAGCATTCATGACGATAAAGTCGAAATTCTTCCGGCCGATGGTCTGTGGGGGAAAGTATCGTCCGAAGTCGAAGAAATCTTAAAAGAAAAACACGGGAAAGACGCTTCCGTCTTGAACATCGGCCCGGCCGGTGAAAAGATGGTCGAGTTGGCCTGTATCATGAACGAAGCCGATCGTGCGGCCGGACGCAGCGGCGTCGGTGCCGTCATGGGCAGTAAACAGTTGAAGGCAATCGTCGTCTCATCGACGAGAACCGTCATCGAACCGTTCGATAAAGAAGCGTTGCGTACGGTCGTTAACGAATCGTTGCGTAAGATCCGTGAAAACGGCGTTACCGGTGCCGGCTTGCCGACATATGGAACCGCGGTTCTGGTTAACATCGTCAATAATATCGGATCCTACCCGACGAAGAACTGGCAGGAATCCTATTTCGCGACGGCGGATCAAACCGGCGGCGAAACCTTAAAAGAAAAATACTTGGTCAAACAAGGGTATTGCCACCGTTGTCCGATCGGTTGCGGCCGTGTCATCAACCTGAACGGGAAGACGGTCGGCGGACCGGAATACGAACCGCTATGGGCTTTCGGAGCGAACTGCGGTATCGACGATCTGAACAAGATCAACGAAGCGAACTACTGGTGTAACGAACTTGGTTTGGATGCGATTTCGACACCGACCACGATCGCTGCTGCCATGGAACTTTACCAAAAAGGTTATATCAAAGAAGAAGATTGCGCCGGCGTTCCTCTGACATGGGGCAATGCGGATGCGATCGTCGAATGGACGAAACACATGGGTTACGGAGATAACGAATTGGGTCGTTTGATGGCGCAAGGTTCATGGCGTCTATGTTCCCACTACGGTGTTCCGGAATTCTCGATGAGCGTCAAGAAACAAGAAATGCCGGCGTATGATGCGCGCGGTATCCAAGGCATCGGGATCACCTATGCCACCAGCAATCGCGGTGGATGTCACGTTCGCGGCTATATGATTTCGCCGGAAGTCCTCGGTTTGCCTGAACCTTTGGATCGTTTCACAACCGAAGGAAAAGCAACATGGACGAAGATCTTCCAGGATCTCACCGCCGTCATCGACTCCAGCGGGATGTGCTTATTTACGTCGTTCGCGCTTGGCGCGCCGGAATACGCGGGGATGTTGAACGCGGCGACCGGGACCAATTACGATGTCGCGGGTGTTTTGGAAGCCGGCGAACGTATCTACAATCTCGAACGCATGTTCAACAGAGAAGCAGGCATGGTCGCGTCTGATGATACCTTACCGGCACGTCTGTTGAAAGAACCGATCAAAGAAGGTCCGTCCAAAGGCGAAGTCAGCAAACTTGACATCACCTTACCTCAATATTACGATGTCCGTGGATGGAAAGACGCGTTCCCGACTGAAGAAACGCTACGTCGCTTAGGACTTCTTTAAGAGAGTATTATCCATCCCTACGGAGGTGCCATGATTGAAGTTCGTTTATTCGCCACGTTGCGGGACAATCGGGAAAAAATCCTGTACTTACCGCATCCTGAGTATCCAGATGCGCAGTCGATCCTCGATGCGTTGAAGATCGACGCGAAGGATGTCGCCATCTTGTTGATCAACGGGCGGCATAGTAAACCGACCGATGTCGTCAAAGATCTGGATGTGGTCGCGTTGTTTCCGCCAGTTGGCGGAGGTTGATTAAAGATTAGCGGATTCCCTTAACGGAATCCGCTTTTTCATTGTTTTTTTGTGGTTGATGGTAACAGAAGATGCGATATAATGAAGAAAAGGTAACCAATATGAAAAAAGACTCGGAAATCAAGATCCTTGTCATCGATGGACAAGGAGGGAAACTGGGACGTCAATTGATCGATTCGATCCGCGAACAGTTTTCGACTGTGAAAATCACGGCGGTCGGAACCAACAGCATCGCCACGGCGACAATGGTCAAAGCCGGTGTCGACGGAGCGACGGGAGAGAACGCGGTCATCGTCAACAGCCGCAGGGCGGATATCATTGTCGGTCCGGTCGGGATCGTTATCGCCGATTCGCTTTTTGGGGAAGTGACGCCCGCGATGGCGGTCGCCGTCGGACAAAGCGACGCGCATCGCGTATTAATCCCGATGAACAAATGCGGAAATACTTTCGCGGGGTTTGGCAATGTCACCTTAGCGAAGCAGATCGAATCGGCCGTGGAAGAGATACGGCTCTTAATTCGCAATAATTAATATGCAAAAGGAAAAGAGACGGACTATTCCTATCGAAAGCATGCTACAATAAATCCAACCAGAACGTAGTTCAACCGTGGCTGCAGCCACAAAAAAGGAATTTGTCTTATAAAAGCTAACAAGTAAAAACAACATGAAAATTGCCATGAAGGTAATTCCCTCGGTGTAGCCCCGGAAATCAATCGGCAATTTTTATTTGGAAGGAGGAAACCCTATGCATATGGCAGATGCGCTTCTTTCTCCGGCCGTCGGCACGACGATGTACATCGTGAGTACCGCTGCGATCGCTCGATCGACGTCGAAAATCAAACTGGATGTAATCGAACGGAAGATCCCTTTGATGGCGGTCACCGGTTCGTTTATTTTCGCTGCCCAAATGATCAATTTTACGATTCCCGGAACGGGGTCGAGCGGACATATCGGCGGCGGGATGATGTTGGCGGCGATGCTTGGGGGATATCCGGCGATGCTGACGTTATCGGCGGTCTTGTTGATCCAAGCGTTGTTTTTCGCCGATGGCGGCTTATTCGCTTTAGGTGCAAATTTATTCAATATCGCGGTGATCCCCTGTCTGATCGTTTATCCGCTGATCTATAAACCGATTCTTAAAAAGGGAATCGACGCGAAACGATTGACGATCGCATCGATTCTTTCCGCTATTGTCGCATTACAGTTAGGCGCATTCGGCGTAGTGATCCAGACGTTGTTTTCAGGCGTAACCGCCTTACCGTTTGCGGCCTTTTCGCTGATGATGCAGCCGATTCATTTGGCCATCGGAATCGTGGAAGGAGTCGTCACCGCGTTGGTGTTGAACTTTGTTTATAAGACACGACCTGAAATTTTGGACGATGCCATCGAAACAAAGGGTACGAAACCGAAGTTTCACTTACGTAAGTTGCTTATCGGGTTCGGGATCGCAAGTTTGTTGATTGCGGGAGGGCTTTCGTATTTCGCATCGGTCAATCCGGATGGTTTGGAATGGTCGATTCAAAACGTCGCGGGAGTAAGCGAACTATTCAGCAATGCGAGTATCCATGCTTTTTTCGCAAAAATCCAAGAACTGACGTCCTTTCTTCCGGGGTATGCGCCTTCGAACGATCCCAACGGTACCGGCTTGGCAGGAATCATCGGAAGTTTGATCACCTTCGCGCTCGCGGGTGGGGTCGGTGTTCTGATTTATGTTGTTAAGAAGAAAAAGATCAAATCAACTTCCGCTTAGTATTTCGCTAGAAAAGGGAACCTATGGTCGATGTAAGAAGTAAGATCCACGAAATTTATACTCTCGAACAACTCTCATCGGGACGTTCGGTCATCCATGATCTTCATCCTTCGGTGAAGATCCTTGCGACGTTTTTCTATATCGTCCTTGTCCTCTCATTTGACCGTCATACCTTCTTCGCTCTGACCCCCTTTATCTTTTATCCGGTATTACTGATGTCCTTGAGCGATACACCGTATGCAATGATATTGAAGCGGGTTGCCTTGGCGTTACCTTTCTCGCTTTTCGCGGGCTTATCCAACGTATTCTTCGATCAAGCAACGATGTTTACGATCTCGGGTTTGAATTTCAGTTATGGTTTCGTGTCTTTGATCGTTTTACTCTTTCGGACTTTCCTTTGCGTCGCCGCGGTACTGATCTTGGTTGCGGTCACGCCATTTACCCAGATCACCGCCCAAATGCGACGGATGCATATCCCGGATCTGCTGGTCACTCTGTTCGAAATGACCTATCGCTATCTTGGTAGTTTGGCGGAAGAAACGTCGGTGATGATCATCGCATACAAATTGCGTCACAATTCGGACAAAGGCATCGAATTGAAAGATATGGGAAGCTTTGTGGGTCAGCTGCTTCTGAAAAGCATCGACCGTGCGGAACATGTCTATAACGCGATGAAATGTCGCGGTTATGGTCGGTATGACCGTAAGCGAAGAAAACGCTCCTTGAAATTCAATGATTACCTGTTTTTATTACTCGCGATCGGTTTTCCCTTATTCTTCCGGTTTATCGATCTTAATCTACTTTTCCAACCTTGGATCATGAAAGTCACGCTATGCTAAAACTCACGCAACTCTCAGTCATTTATCCGGATAAGACCCGGGCTGTCGATTCCATCGATCTTACGATCCATGACGGCGAAACGGTCGCTTTGATCGGAGCCAACGGAGCCGGGAAAACCTCGCTGCTCTTGGCGCTGGTCGGTGTTGTCGCATCCCATGGAACGATCGAAGTGGATGAACTTAAACTCGAACCGCATACGGTCGGCGAAATCAGAAAAAGAATCGGGGTCGTCTTCCAAAATCCGGACAATCAGTTATTCATGCCTTCGATTTACGAAGATGTCGCTTTCGGTTTACGCAACTACGGAATGGCGGAAGAGGAAATCGAGGAGACCGTGGATCGATGTCTTGATCAACTTGACATCATGAAACTGAAACATCGTTCGCCCTTAAAACTATCGGGCGGTGAGAAACGGATGGCCGCGATCGCAGGTGTCTTAGTGATGGAACCTTCGCTGATGTTGTTTGACGAACCGACCGCGTTTTTAGATCCGAAGGCACGCCGAAACTTGATTCAGTCCCTTCAAAAACTGAAACCGACGAAGCTGATCGCGACCCATGATTTACCGTTTGTGGCTGAGGTTTGTTCACGGGCAATATTATTAAAGGATGGGAAGATCTTTGCGGATGGGGATCCGCATACGATGTTATATGACAAGAAACTAATGGAAGAATGTGGAATCGAAGCCGCGGTGCGGCCGATGGAGGAAAACTGAAATGAACTTAGAAGAATTCTTCAACCGATATCCCAAAATCGCGCTCGGCTTTTCGGGCGGGGTGGATTCATCGTTTTTACTCTATGCCGCATTGAAATACGGCGCAAATGTGAAGCCTTACTTCATCAAAACCGCGTTTCAACCCGAGTTCGAGTATGAAGACGCGATGCGCATGGCCAGCGAACTTGGCGCCGAGGTGACGGTACTACGTTATGATGTTGAAGATTTCCCCGAAGTCTGCGCCAATCCGAAAGACCGCTGTTATCACTGTAAGAACGCGTTATTCAAGAGTTTGAAGAAACAGGCGATCTTGGACGGTTACACAACACTCATTGATGGGACCAACGCTTCCGATGACGGAGATGATCGTCCGGGCATGAAGGCTTTGGGCGAACTTGACGTCTTGTCACCGTTACGGTTATGCGGGATCACGAAAGCGGAAGTTCGACGTTTATCCAAAGAAGCCGGGCTGTTCACGTGGGATAAACCGGCCTACGCTTGCTTGGCGACGCGGATGCCGACCGGAGTAAAAATCACCAAGGACTTACTAATGCGTATTGAAATGTGCGAAGCCGAACTCTTCGACTTGGGATTCACTGATTTTAGAGTACGCTACTTCCATGATGCGGCACGCATCCAATTACCCAACGATCAATTTCCATTAGCGCTTAAACAAAAAGATGAAATATTACGTCGATTCGCATCTTACTTCGAAAACGTATTCCTAGATCTAAAAGAACGGTAAGGGAACCTTATGGACAAGCAAGATATCTATCTTCTACTTAACCAAGTCGCTTCAGGACAAATCAGCGTCGATCAAGCCGCATTCCAACTTAAAATGAAACCGTTCAACGATATCGGTTACGCAAAAGTCGATGCGCATCGGTCGTTACGTCAAGGGATCGCGGAAGTCATTTATGGTGCCGGGAAAACACCGCAGCAAATCGTGGGAATCGTCAGCGCGATGTTGGAACACGGACAAAAAGTGATCCTAATTACGCGGATGACCAAAGAAGCCGCGGAACTCGTCAAAACTGTGCATCCGCTCGACTATGACCCCATCAGTCGTGTCGGTGTGGTCGGAAGTAAACCGGTCCCGAACGGGATCGGAACGATCGTCATCGCGACCGGAGGAACCAGTGACATGCCGGTTGCGGAAGAAGCGGCCTTGACGGCCGAAGTGTTGGGTAATAAAGTCGTTCGACTGTACGATGTCGGTGTCGCGGGCTTGCATCGATTGCTTGCCCACACCGAAGAAATCATGAACGCGCAAGTCATCGTCGCGATTGCAGGCATGGAAGGTGCTTTGGCCAGCGTCATCGGCGGTTTGGCCGACTGTCCGGTCATCGCCGTTCCCACCAGCATCGGTTATGGCGCGTCCTTCAACGGACTTGCGGCGTTGTTGTCGATGCTGAACTCCTGCGCCAGCGGCGTGAGTGTCGTCAATATCGATAACGGTTTCGGGGCTGCCTATATGGCCAGTATGATCAACCATATGGGAGTAAAATAATGAAGACCCTGTATTTCGAATGCAACATGGGTGCCGCCGGCGATATGCTGATGGCTTCGTTGCTTGAACTCCATCCCAATCCGGAAGATTTCTTACGTCGCCATAATGCATTGAATATTCCCGGTGTCGTCATTTCAGCTGAATCTTCGATGAAATGCGGTATCTCCGGAACACATATGAATGTTTTGATTCACGGTGAAGAAGAGAACGAAGAATATCATCAACATGAGCATCATCACCCTCATGACCAAAGCGAGCATGAGCACGATCACGATCATCACCACGAACACGAACATCATGATCACGATCATCATCATATTCATGCTGAGCACCACAATGATCACGATCATCACGAGCACTCGCATGCCGGGATGGGTGAGATCGAACACTTGATCCATCATCTCGATCTTCCTCAAAACGTGGTCAGTGATGCCCTTGCGATCTATAAGCTGATTGCGGATGCGGAAAGCAAAGCCCACCAAAAACCGGTCGATCAAGTCCATTTTCATGAAGTCGGGGCGATGGATGCGGTTGCGGATATCGTCGGTGTCTGTCTATTGATCCACGAACTCAAACCCGACCTTATCCTCGCATCACCGATCCATGTCGGTAGCGGACATGTGAAATGCGCGCATGGCATCCTACCCGTACCGGCTCCCGCGACGGCCACGATCTTACAAGGTGTTCCGATTTACGGTGGACAGGTCAAAGGCGAACTTTGTACACCCACCGGAGCTGCACTGCTAAAACATTTCGCCAAGGAATTCGGACCGATGCCGATGATGACCGTAACCAAGATCGGTTATGGCATGGGAAAGAAAGACTTCCCGGCAGCCAATTGCGTCCGTGCTTTTATCGGTGAAACAGCGGATATGAAAGATGACGTCGTTGAGCTCGTCTGCAACCTTGACGATATGAGTGCCGAAAGCATCGGTTTCGCCATGGAACGCTTGTTGGAGAATGGCGCGTTAGATGTCTACCTAACTCCAATCGTCATGAAAAAAAGTCGTCCCGCGACCCAATTGGCTTGCCTATGCAAGCCGCAAGACAAAGAAAAAATGGTGAAGTTGCTTTTCAAACATACGTCGACGATTGGCATTCGTTTCCATGGATTTCAACGTTACACCTTAGATCGAAGCGAAGAAATCGTACATACCGACTTTGGGGATATCCGATTCAAGAAATCTACCGGATATGGGGTTGAGCGCAGTAAGCCTGAGTATGATGATCTGGCGAAACTTGCCAAGGAAAACGGACTGTCGATCGAAGAAATCAGAGCGAGAATTAAGTAAACGATCCTGACCTTAACTTAAAAACCGTACGTGTTCGCACGTACGGTTTCGTTTTACGTTAGTCATCCATTCCCTTATTATCTTTGATTTGAGTCACATATCGTTCAATCCGATCTCTTCGTGTCTGCGCATGTTTAGCGTTTGCGAAATAAAGGAGATACGCTTTTTGTCTTCCGGGCGTTAGCGCTTCAAAAGCGATCTTCAACTCCGGATCCTCCTCAAACTTCTCAATCAACTCTTCAGGCGTCGCAAACTCTTTCGGAGTCTTAAAAGACACATCCCGCCCGGCTTTTTCGTTCTCGATCGCTTCGTTCAGATATTCTCGAATCTTACTGTCGATCGCTTCGATCTCCGCAACGTTCTTAAAACGCAGTTGACGTGCGGATTGAACGTTCTCGGTTTGTTGGACAAGGATATGATAAGGATCATTGAGAAGCGCGCCTTTGATAAACAAGATCGCGCAATACTCCTTAAACCCATGCATCAGCGCGACATTTCGACCTTCGTAGGCATAACAGGGTTGACCCCACTTCAACTCTTCGCTTAACGTTGTTTCGAGAAAAATCGATCTCAGTTTTACGAACTCATCATGCCATTGGGTAGAACGAGTTAGAAATGCATCGACTTTGGGATTTGACATCGGGTTACCTCGCTATGGGAATACGATTCCCTTGATAAGAACAGTCTAACTTATACCCTATGGAAGGTCAAAAATCTAGCCCGAGAATCATTCGGAAGGATCGAATAAAGAGCGAGCAATGTGTTGTTAAAAGGGTTCTCATTCGATTCAATGTCCCACTTTCAATTGACACAGTCCCGTACGATTGAATACAATGGTCCTGTGAGGTGCAGTATGACGAAAACGACATTCTTTTTTGACTTGGACGGAACTTTGCTTCCCGTCGACCAACAGAAGTTCGAAGAAATCTATTTTCACGGTTTATCTTCCCGTTTCACCGATATGTATACACCCCAAGAATTCGTAGGTTTGATTTGGGGAGCGACCAAGGCCATGGTTGCGGATACACGACACGTTACCAACGAAACCGCGTTCATGGAAGCGTTGGGTAGCGTCGTCAACGGACAACTGAATGAAATGCAACGGCGGTTTGAGGAGTTCTATTTGACCGGATTCGATGCGGTACGTCAAGCGGTCGTCGAGAATCTTGAAATCCAACAAGCCGTACGGATCCTAAAAGAAAAAGGCTATCGACTGGTGATCGCGACCAATCCGATGTTTCCCCGGATCGCGATCGAAAAGCGGATCGGATGGACAGGGTTGAACCGTGAAGATTTTACCTACGTCACATCGTTTGAAGACAACCACTATTGCAAGCCGCAACCGCAGTTCTTCGGTGAACTGCTTGACGTGTTGGGGCTGAAGAGCGAAGAAGTGGTGATGGTCGGCAATGACGCGATCGAAGACATGGTCGCTAAAAAAGTAGGGATCGAAACCTATTTGATTACCAATCATCTGATCAATAAGAAAAACGTGGCGATCGACGCCGATCATGTCGGCGATTACGAAGCGTTTTTAACGTATGTCGAAAGCTTGCCCGAGGTTACCAACTAAGGAGGAAAAATCATGGATGAAGCTCGTATTCTGCGATTGGAAGAATACATCCGTCGCGTTAACGCGGGAGAGAACGGATTTGATCTATATCATGTTTTCGAATCCGACATCACCCATGTCACGCCGATGGAAACGATGGAATTGATGAACCGTCGTTTGGAGAAAGGTGAAGATGTGGATGCGGTATTGTCCAATTTGGAGAAGTTCATGCATGTCTTTATAACCGCCCATAAGAAATACGTTTGGCCGCAACCGGATAAAAACGACTTTATCGGAACCTTACGTCAAGAAAACGATGCGTTAATCGGGATGTTGGAGGGATTGCGACCGACGATTTTACGTCGCGAGCACCAACAAGATCGAGACATTTATGTTTCCTTTCTCCAAGCTTTGAATCCGTATAACATCCATTTTCAAAAGAAAGAGAATTTGTTGTTTCCGGCGCTTGAATTGAAGCAGAAACGATTTGAAGGACTGAAAGTCATGTGGTCGCTGCATGATGTCATACGCCAGCAAATCAAACGTTGTGTCGCGTTGTTTGCGACGGAAGAACTGGATACCAAAGCGATCGATACGCACATCGGACTTCTTTATTTCCAACTCTACGGATCGATCGACAAAGAAGAACACATTTTGTTTCCGTGCGCGCAAGAACTGCTTTCGACCAATGAGAAAGACGCCTTATTGGAAGAAAGTTTCGAATATGGATTCGCATATATAACTCCGCCGGTCAAACCGCAAACTAAGAAAACAATTCTTCCCGCAGGGAGTTTCAACACCCCCACCGGAACCATGCGTACGGAAGAGTTGATCGCGATGTTCAATGTGTTGCCGGTCGATGTGACGTTTGTGGATGCGGACGATAAAGTTCGATTCTTCAATAACGCGAAGGACCGTATCTTTCCGCGTTCGCCGGCGATCTTAGGCCGCGATGTCCGCAATTGTCATCCGGCGCATAGCGTCCATGTCGTTTTGGACATCATCGATTCATTCAAGCAAAATAAGGAAAACCATGCGATGTTCTGGATCCCCATGGGTCCCAAATTCGTCGTGATCCAATATTTCGCACTACGCAATGAAAACAACGAGTATCTGGGTACGCTGGAAGTAAGCCAAGAAGTCAGCGAAATCCGTTCACTTCAGGGTCAGCGACGTATCTTATCTTGGGAAAAACCCGTCGAATAATCACTTAACTTCAACAACATCGTGAAAGGGGGGGCGACGATGGATTTCCGAAATCGCAAAGCGATTTACCTGACCACCTTGGTCATTACTTTCTTATTCGCGTTGGCGCTTCAGATGACTTTGCCGACGATGCCGATCTATCTGACGACCTTCGATCTTCCGTTGCGGTGGATCGGATTGATCGCATCGCTGCTTTCCTTGTCCGCCCTGGCGTCACGTCCATTATGCGCATGGTTGATCCATCGACTTGATGCGATTTGGGTCGGTGTCATCGGCGCGGTATCTTACTTGATCGTCTACCTTGTTTTCGCTTTTTCACCCGATCCGATCTGGATCGTCTTCGCTCGTATCCTCCAAGGGATCGGCATCTGTTTCGTGTCCACGTCCACCGCGACCCTGATTTCCCGTTCGCTGAGCGATGAGGAACTTTTAAAAGGCATGGGGACGTACGCGATCTTCAATCAAGCCTCTTCCGCGATCGGTCCGTATCTGGGCATGTTGATGATCGTGGGGGATCAGTTCATGCGTATGTTTGTGGCGACGGCGATCCTCGCGTTTCTCGGTACGGCACTCTTTATCGTATTGCGATTTCAATCAGGAAAGATCGAAGTCAAAGCCGAAGAACATGTGAAAGCGAAATTGCCGATTTATAAAACCCGCGCCTTGTTTCCTTCGTTGGTCGTCATGGTGCTCTTGTTTCTTCAGTCCGGAATGGCGAACTTCCTATCGTTCTTCGCCCGCCAACAAGGTATTCCCAATGTCGGATTCTTCTTTTTGGTAAGCTTCCTGGGCTTGCTGGTGGCACGCGTTCTGACGACCCGGATCATGGCACGCTATCGACTTCCGACGGTTTTTGTGGCTGTCGGAAGTCTCTATGCCTTGATGTTCTTGGGGTTAACGTTGACCGGTTCGATCGTGATGTGGGGACTTCTGGCGATCGTCCAAGGATTCTGCCACAACTTCCTGTATGTCGTACTGAACACGATGGTCGTACTTCATGTCGGCTATCACGAAAAAGCTTCCGCAAACGTATTGTTTTTCGCCTTTAGCGATATCGGTTATTTCTTCGGCGGATTGATTTGGGGTTCCGTCGCCGATGCCTTCTCCTATGACGCGACCATTTACGGTAGCGCGCTTGTCATCTTTGTCGGTATGTTACTCGCCGCGTATGTCAGTAAGGTCAAGAATTATGGTGTTTAATCTGAATATTATTTCGGAAAGCGAGGTTAGGATATGAGCGATCTATACGCGCAAGCGTTACGGAAACATTCGGAATGGAAGGGAAAACTGCGTGTGATCTCACATGCCCCGATCGACGATCGATCCCAACTCGCTTTGGCGTATACCCCCGGTGTCGCTGCCGCTTGTCTGGCGATCCAAGATGATCCGCAACGGATTGACGACCTGACGTGGGTCAACAGTACGGTCGCGGTCATCAGCGACGGTTCGGCGGTTTTGGGGCTGGGAAATATCGGACCGAAAGCCGGCATGCCGGTCATGGAAGGGAAAGCGGCTCTGTTTGTTCGTTTTGGCGGACTAAATGCCGTTCCGATCTGTCTGGATACGCAGGATCCCGAAGAAATCATTCGAATATGTAAAGCCTTGGCACCTTCGTTCGGAGGGATCAACTTAGAAGACATTTCCGCGCCGCGTTGCGTAACGATCGAACGAAGGTTGAAGGAAGAGTTGGACATTCCGGTCTTCCATGATGATCAACATGGTACCGCGATCGTGGTCTTGGCAGGATTGATCAACAGTCTGCGTTTGACCGGCAAGAACAAGGAAGACATGACGATTACCGTCAGCGGCACGGGTGCCGCCGGATCTTCGATCTTAAAACTTTTGCGTGATTATGGATTTCGAAATTTCTACGCCTTCAACAAGTTCGGCGTCGTGACACGTGAAAAAGCGAGGGAACAAGATTTCCTGCAAGTCGAGTTATCGGATTTCGTCAACATTCATCAAGAAAACCTAGCGTTGGCAGAAGCTTTGGCGAAAAGCGATGTGTTCATCGGTGTTTCCGCACCCGGACTTGTCACGAAAGAGATGGCAAAATCGATGAAACAAGACGCGGTGCTTTTCGCGATGGCCAACCCGGAACCGGAAATCACCTATGATCTCGCAAAGGAAGCCGGGGTTCGGATCGTCGGAACGGGACGATCGGATCGACCCAACCAAATCAATAACGTCCTGGTTTTTCCCGGATTATTTAAAGGAGCGTTATCCGCCAAAGCGAAACAAATCACCGAACCGATGAAGATCGCGGCGGCGATCGGCTTGGCATCGTTGATTTCGGACGAAGAACTGGACGAAGAACATATCATACCCGATGTCTTTGACCCCAGGGTTGCGGATACGGTCGCAAAAGCCGTAATGGATGAAGTGCGAAAGGGCGGTGAAGGGCGATGAGTCAGTCGGCACAGAACAACGAGATCGAAGTCGTGCTCTATAATGGTAAACAAATCGAACGAATCGATTATTCGGCCTACATCCGCGAAAAAGACGCGAGAGAATCCGATGTGGTTTGGATCAACGTCGACAAAGAAAAAGACCAAGCGCAGATCGATACGATCCTAAAACCTTTCGGGGTCCATCCTTTGATCATCGAAGACATTCTTCTGGAAGGGCAACGACCGAAGCTGGAAACCTATGAGGAGTATGCCTACTTAAACTGTAAGATGATCTATTTCGATGGGGAAGAACTCGCCTATGAGAACCTGTCGATTCTCTTTGACCAACAGACCGTCATCACCATCGGAGACCATGACGGCGACGTCTTTAGTACGATCCGCAAACGTCTTGAAGTCCCCACAAGTAACCTTCGACTGGGGAAAGCCGACCATTTGGTGTATGCGATCCTCGATGCGATCGTGGATGCGTATTTCGACGTTTTGGAGACGCTTGGCGACTTGATCGACGCGCGTGAAGAAGATTTGTTGGTGAAGCCGAACATGGATCTGTTGACGATCTTAAGGCAATACAAACGGGATCTTCTCTATCTCCATAAAGCCATCTGGCCGCTGCGTGAAGTGTTATCACGCATGATCAATGATGAACCGAAGGAAATTCGCAAAGAAACGGTACCGTATCTGCGTGATGTCTATGATCATATCTATCAATGCATCGATTCGATCGAAACCTATCGTGAACTTTTGTCGGGCATGATGGATCTGTATCTTTCCAGTATTTCCAACCGGATGAACGAAATCATGAAAGTGTTGACGATCATTTCGACGATCTTTATCCCGTTGACGTTTATCGCCGGAGTCTACGGAATGAATTTCCACTATATGCCGGAGTTGACATCGCAATGGGGTTATCCGCTAACGCTGCTGTTCATGGCGATTCTCGCGTTGTTGATGGTGTATTATTTCAAACGTAAGAAATGGTTCTGATGGAATACGTCGTTCTGCTGCGTGCCGTCAACCTAGGGAAACGCAATCAAGTCAACATGGGAAGTTTGAAAGCGTTGTTGGCGGAGAACGGATTTTGGGATGTTGAAACCATCCTCAATTCAGGGAATGTGCTCCTTAAAAGCGATCAAACACCGCAAGAGATCAAACAACGGATTACTTTATTGATTTCCGAGCGATTTAACGTGGATACCGAAGTTTTCGTACTTCTAAAAGAAGATCTTATACGAAGCATCAATTCATACCCATTTGAACCCCAAACCGAAAATCAAGTCGCGTATGTCTGTATTCTCGAGAAGGAAATCGACGTACATTTGCCCTTATCAATAAAGCATGTCGACCTCAAGCACCAAGCTGGACCCATCGTGTTTTGTATCGGAAACGTAGGCGAAGGACATACCTCGTTTCCCAATGCGTTGATCGAGAAGAAGTACTCCGTCAAGTGTACTTCGCGTAACTTTCAGACGATATATCGGATACTAAAAGCCTGAAAAAGGCTTTTACTTTGCGAATAAATCAAAACGTGGTATCCTTAATACAGTTGCGAAACATTCGCATGTAGGAGAAGACATGAAACGGAAATTAGTAACGATTATCACACTCTTCCTCATTCTGGCCGGATGCACGTCGAAAACGCCGACCGGTAAAATTAACGTTTATGTGAGCGTGTATGTTCTGGAAGAATTCGCCACCTTGATCGGAGGCGATAACGTCGAAGTCATCAACGTGGTTCCCCCGGGAATCGAACCGCATGACTTTGAACTTGGCGCCCAAGAGATCGTCGCTCTCTCCAAGGCCGATCTTTTACTGACGATCGGACTTGGGTTTGAACCTTGGTTGGATGATCTGGAGAAGGGTTTGGAAGATACATATGTCGTACGGACCGGCGAGCAACTCGACGGAGGACTCAGTGATCCACACCTTTGGTTGGATCCGCTGTTGGCCCGCGAAGTGGCATCCACGATTCGCGATGCGTTGATCACGATCGATCCAAGCAACGCCAATGTATACAATTTCAACTATGAAGAACTGAAGACGAAACTTGAGAATCTCGAAACGGAATATAAAACACGTCTTGCGTCACGGATCCGGGATACCTTTGTCAGCTCGCATGACGCGTTCGGATATCTGGCCAAAGCCTACGGACTGAAACAGGAATCGATCGCCGGTAAGAATCCGACGGCGGACGTCGATGCGAAACGGCTCAAGGAAATCATCGATCTGATCATAGCGCAACAGATTCCGGTCGTCTTTACCGAAGCGTTGATCGATCCCAAGATCGCCCAAACGATCGTCCAAGCGACCGGTGCGGAAATTTTGACGCTGGATCCGATCGAAAGCCTTTCCAGCGAACAACGTGCCGCCGGCGAAGACTATTTCAGTGTGATGGAAGCGAATTTGGACGCGCTGGAAATCGCGTTGACGAAGGTCGTTCAATGAAACTCGGAGTCAGGGGGAAGAATCTACGGTTTTGTTATCAGAACCGATGCATCATCGAAGATACCGACTTCCGCGTGAATCCCGGTGAATTTTGCGTGATCGTCGGTGCCAACGGATCCGGGAAAAGCACGCTGTTGAACCTGTTGTGCGGCGTTTCCCTACCGCAGGCAGGGCAGATCGATTGGATCGACGAAAACGGAAAGTCGATCGATCCAAAAGGGCATGTCGCCTATGTTCGTCAGAATATCGCCACGACCCATGCGGGATTTCCCGCGACGGCGTCCGAGATTCTGTTAAGCGCGCTCAATGGAAAAACGAAATGGTATCGGGGTTATACTTCCGTAAACCGAAATAAAGTGAATGAGATCTTGGACCAAGTCGGATTATCGGAAATGGGACATACGCGCATTTCCGATCTTTCCGGCGGTCAAATCCAACGGGTTTTCTTAGGTCAAGCCTTGATGTGCGATCCGGAAACGATCTTGTTGGATGAACCAACCTCCTCGTTGGATCCCGCGTTTTCACGCAAATTCTTTGAACTGCTAAAGAAGATCAACCAAGAACGCGGCACCACCATCATCGCCATCACCCATGATATGGCGTTGGCACGGGAATTCGCCGACACCGTGTACTGTTTGGAAGACACCTCGATCGTTCAATTGGAAAAATCGCAGATCGAAGAAGAACTGCGTCATAAACACAGCCATCCGCACAAGGAGGAAACGCATGGAACTCTTTAACTATGAATTTATGCGTCGTGCCCTGATTGTCGGTACCACGGTTGCGTTGGTCGTACCGGCCATCGGACAAGTCTTGGTTCTCAAACGGATGTCCATGGTCTCCGATGCCTTAAGCCATGTATCTTTGGCCGGTGTCGCATTGGGGTTGGTCGTCGGAATCAATCCGGTCCTCACCGCGATTTTAGCCTGTCTATTGGCGGTATTCGGAATGGAAAAACTGCGCAAAGTACTCCCTGAATACGGTGAAACGGCGATCGCGGTCGTCCTTTCCTTAGGAATTGGGTTGGCGGCGATATTGTCGGATTTTACCCAAAGCGCAACCAACTTCAACTCGTTTCTTTTCGGTTCGATCGTCGCGATTCCCGATGACGAATTCCGCTTGATCTTGATCGTCGGAGTTCTTGTCATGTCACTCTATCTGATTTTCTACCGCGCCCTGTTTTCCGTTACCTTGGACGAAACGTTTTCCCGCTTGGCGGGCGTGAATGTTAAGCTGACCAACCTTGTATTCATGGTGCTGACCGCGTTGACCGTCAGTATCGCTGCGAAAACCGTCGGTGCCCTGATCGTGTCTTCCTTAGCCACATTACCGGTCTTAAGCGGGATGCGCATCGCGAAAAGTTATCGTCAAACAACCTTCGTCGCGATTGCGTTGGGACTACTGTTTACCTTATCCGGGCTTGTGATGAGTTTCTATTTCGGTATCAAACCGGGTGGTGCGATCGTGTTGATCGGGGTCGCGACGTATTTGATTCTGATTGCGATCACCTATCGGAAAGGGGAAGCGCGATGACCTGGCCGATCCATTTGAAAAGGACGAAGCCGCGGGTCGCGATTTATGAGATCTTGTCACAGTCCCAACAGCCGCTTTCACCAAAAGACATCTTACGTTTGCTTGTGGATCAAGACATTTGGTTGTCGACGGTATATCGCGTGTTGGATCAATTTGAAAAAGATCACTTAATCGTACGCATCAATGATCCCGCCACCAACGCGACTCTCTATGAACTTGATCGTCATGACCATAAACATTATGCGGTGTGTTTAGGGTGCCATCAACGTTTTGCCATCGAAGCCTGTCCGATCCATGAAGACATCCATGTCAGTTCGGACGGATTTGAAATCATCGATCATCGCATCGAAATCCTCGGGTATTGTCAGGCATGTCGCCAAGCGGCGTTAAAATAGAAATGGAGTCCATCATGGAGAAATATGTCTTGATTACCGGTGCCAGTTCAGGCCTCGGTGCTGATTTTGCGCGACGTTATGCGCAAGAAGGTCGCAACCTCATCTTAACCGCACGGCGCTATGATCGTTTGGTCGATCTGAAATTGGAAATCCAATCGAAGTCCGCCGTCGATATCCGCATCATTCAAGCTGATTTGACGCACTTGGAAGATCGCAACCGGTTGATTGAAGAAACGCTAAGTGAAGTGGACCTCCTCATCAACAACGCCGGATTTGGGATCGGGGGCGAATTCGAAGCGACCTCGTACAAACAAGTTCAACGGATGATCGATGTCAACATCAGCGCGTTGACCCATTTAAGCCATGCGTTTCTAACGCAAATGAAGCAACAACGTCATGGGACGATCATCAACATCGCATCGATGGCAGGGTTTATCGCAGGACCATATATGGCCGCATACTATGCGTCCAAAGCCTATGTATTGTCACTGAGTGAAGCCTTGCATGAGGAAGCGTTACCTTTCGGAGTCAAGGTCATCGCGGTATGTCCGGGACCGACGTTGACAGAGTTCTTCGATCATACCGGTGAAAACCGTGCCTTGGCGCAGAATGTCTTTCTGATGCAAAGCAAAGACGTGGTCGATTTGGCGGTACGTGATGCGAAACGCAATAAAGCGATCGCGGTTTCAGGGAAACGCAACATGCTTTTACGTGGCTTGACCGCGCTTTTCGGACGGCGCATCGCACGCAAGAGCGTCGCGAAAATCCAGGGATCCCGTCAATGAGTAAAGTTGTCTTACTTCCGTATCAAAATGTTTGGCAACGCGAGTTCAAACGTTTGTGTGTCCATCTCAACAAAATCCTTGGGGATGATGTCTTGGTGATCCGACATGTCGGATCGACCTCCGTGGTCGGGTTGGACAGTAAACCGATCTTGGATGTGGATATCGTCCTAAAGGATATCCGGGATCTCGATTGTGTCACACGAAAACTGGAGCGCAGCGGATACAGATTCCGGGGCGATCTGGGTATCCCCGGTCGGTATGCTTTCGGCTATGGAAGTTGTTCGCTGATGCGACATCATCTCTATGCGGTCGATCCGCAAGCGGAAAGTTATCTCGACCACATCGCCCTGCGTGACGCGTTGCGCAGCGATATGGGATTTGTGGAAGCGTATGCCAACGCCAAATACGAAGCCGCACGGTTAAATCCGATGGACATCGATGCGTACATCGAAGCGAAAGGCGCCGTGATCCAACAGATCATGGCCAGTCCGGCGGCGATCGAGAGTCGTCGCCTCAATCGTTTCAAACACTCCCTTCAAAAAACGGATGACACGTTTTTGCTTACGCTGATCGAATACGATCGGATTCATGCGCTTCGTTTTCGAGTGAACCCGTATCAAGAAATCGATTATGATGGCGATCATTCAATCAAACAACATATGCTTGATTTCGCACGCGAAATCGAACTCGGATATTAAAAAACCGTCGAACGACGGTTAATTGAAGAACTGAGCGAATTTGCCTTTTTCCAACTTTCGCAAGATCGGTAAGCCGAGCACGATAACGCTGATCGCTTCGCCGACGGCGACATAGAGCGCAAAGAGCAGGAAACCTTTCAGACTGGAATCCAAGAGGAACGCCAGCTCACCACCCACGATCACGCCGTTAAGAATGATCGGAAACAAGGCGCTGAGCCACGGAATCCCTTTGAATCGTACGTTACGAAACCGATAGCTCAAGAGGGCCGCGATCAAGGTCGCCAAGGTGCCGAAGAGCACATCCCAGAAACCAAGGATATTGACACCTGAAAGTGCACCTAGGAAATTGGTCAACGCGCAGCCCAAGGTCAAGCCCCACACCGGCATCAACGACAAGACCGGCAACAACGTCAACGCTTCGGCGACACGTACTTGCAAGGGTCCGAAACTGATCGGACTCAACAACATCGATAAGGCCGTATAGATGGCCGCGATCATCGCGATTTTCAATAATATGTGCAATTTGTTCTGTTTCATACATCCTCCGAAATCCAATGCATATGATACTTGTTTCCTAACGATAATGCAAGGTATACTTGAGGACGTAGATCGGAGACTCACATGAACGCATTTTCTCGAACAGGATTGTTGATCGGACCGGAAGGGTTGTCTAAACTGAATCAAAGCAAGGTGATCGTGTTCGGCGTCGGCGGTGTGGGAAGTTACACCATCGAAGCGTTGGCGCGCGCCGGCATCGGGTCGTTGACCATCGTCGATGACGACGTCGTCGCCTTGACCAACCTCAACCGTCAACTCTGCGCCCTTCATTCGACCTTAGGCCAAAAGAAAGTCGATGTGATGGGAAAACGTGTTTTGGACATTAATCCAAACGTGAACTTTCAAGGCATCCCGATGCTTTATCTTGCGGAAACCGCGGATCAAATCGATCTCAGTCAATATGATTACGTGGTCGATGCGATCGATACGGTCAGCGCCAAACTCGAACTGATCACCCGTTGCGATCGATTGGGAATCCCTTTGATATCCAGTATGGGTACCGGGAATAAGCTGGATCCCCGTCAATTAAAGATCGGGGACATCTATGAAACTTCGGTTTGCCCCTTGGCGAAAGTGATGCGACATGAATGTCGCAAACGCGGGATTACCAAGTTAAAAGTGATCTACTCCTGCGAAACGCCGGTCGAGCGCTATGAAATTAAACTCGACGAGAAAAGCGCGCATGCCAAACGGCAGACGCCCGGAAGCATCAGCTTTGTTCCGTCGGTCGCGGGCTTGTTGATCGCATATGCGGTCGTCGACGACCTATTGAAGCGCTGACAATCATGGTATAATAGGACAAACGAGGTAAATTATGGAAAAAGATCTAAAAATCGCCGTCTTGATCGACGCGGATAACGTCAGTGAGAAGTATGTCAAAGCGATCTTCGACGAAGTCTCCAACCATGGCACGCCGACCTACAAACGAATCTACGGAGATTGGACCAAGCCGCAGTTTTCCGTTTGGAAAAGCGTCCTGTTGGACTTCTCGATCTCACCCATACAGCAATATGCCTACACCACCGGTAAGAACGCGACCGACGCGGCTTTAATCATCGATGCGATGGATATCCTCTATTCGCAAAACGTGGACGGGTTCTGCATCGTCTCTTCCGACAGTGATTTTACGCGCTTAGCCAGCCGTTTACGCGAATCGGGGAAATATGTCCTTGGCATGGGCGAAAAGAAAACGCCGACCGCCTTTATCGCCGCGTGCGAGAAGTTCAAATACTTGGAAGTTCTGTTGCATCCGGTCGAAGCGACACCGAACCTTCCTGAAAATAAAGGAAAAATCGAAAAGAAGAACGGCACCAAAGAAAAAAGCGGGATGGCTTCCCAGAACGAACTTATTGAAACCATCAAGACCATCATCAACGACAATTCGGATGACGACGGCTGGGCGTTTCTGGGCGAAATCGGTAATGTCCTCAACAAACGTTATCCCGATTTCGATTCACGTAACTATGGCTATCAGAAGTTGACGCCGCTTATCAACTCGCTTAAAGGCTTCGAAGTGCAGTCACGTAAGACCAGCAATCCGAATATTACCCACAAATACGTTCGCATCAAGCAGAACGGCGATACCGATGAATGATTTGGTGATCCTCAACGACGCATCGCTTCGGCGGTATAACACACTCGGACTGAACGCGCGTGCCGCCGTGCTTTATCTTCCGTTCTCAAAGGAAGCGCTCATTCAAGCGATCCGATCGACCCAAGGTAAAAAAAGGATTTTGATCGGCAACGGCAGTAATCTGCTGTTTGCCAAGGAATACTATGACGATTCCTATGCTTTCATCGTCACATCCCATGCGGATAACCTAGTCATCGAGGGTGATGAAATGATCGCGGAAGCCGGCGTTTCCCTAAACCGCTTGGCTTGGTTTTGCGTCGAACAAAGCATCGACGGCTATGCCTTTGCGGAAGACATCCCGGGAACCGTCGGCGGTGCCTTGATCATGAACGCCGGACAATTCGAATACACGATCGGTATGTACGTCAACTGGATCGATGTCTATCATACCGAAAACGACACGATCGAACGGATCACGCCCGATGCGGACTTCTTCGGTTATCGCCGAAGTCAGCTGGAAGAACATGCGGATCTCGTATTGGCCTGTTCCCTAAAGACACCCAAAGGCGAAAGCATGCACAGCTTGGAGAAGATCTTGGAATACAAACGCGAACGCTACCGCAAACAACCGCGTGAATTCCCCAATGCCGGATCGGTCTTCAAACGTCCGACCAAAAACAATCAGACCTATTATGTGTGGCAACTGTTTGAAGAAACAGGGTTACGCGGATTTCGGATCGGCGATGCGGAAGTATCGACGAAACATCCGGGATTCTTCGTCAACCGCGGCCACGCCACCCCAAGCGACATGTTCGCCTTGATCAACGAATGTAAGAAACGCGTCCAAGAACGCTTTGCGATCGACCTCCATTTGGAATGGAAGGTCATCGATTAACGAAAGAAGGGGACTATGAAACCCATCGCCATCCTTGTCGCGCTCCAAACGCCCGAACGGAAAGATTTCGAACAGGAAATCCGCGAGACCGAAGCGCTTGCGGAAGCCTGCGACATCACGGTCGCGCAGACCATCACCCAAAAGGCGCCGACCACCGCATCTCCGACCTATGTCAAAAGCGGAAAGCTTACCGAGATCTTAACGGCGATCGAAGCGCAAAACGCCGAAATCGTCATTTTCAACGACGAACTCAGCGGATCGCAAATCCGAAATTTAGAAGAACGCTTACCGGCAGCCATTCTCGATCGTACGCAATTGATCCTACGTATTTTCGAACAACGGGCCAAGACACGCGAAGCCAAACTCCAAGTCCTGATGGCCGAATTGACCTATCAACTTCCCCGAAGCAATACACGTCACGGATCCTTCGCCGGCCGCCAACAGGGCGGGGGCGCACGCAACCGCGGCGCCGGGGAGAGTGCGATCGAAATCAATAAACGACACCTCAAAACACGGATCGCGGATGTGCAGGAAGAACTGCGCATCATGGAGATCCAACGACAAACGCAACGGAAACAACGGTTAAAGAAGGAATTGCCCAACATCGCGTTGGTGGGATATACCAATGCGGGGAAATCGACCTTGATGAATGCGATCTTATTGAAGTTGGATGAAAAAGAAGGGAAGTATGCGGAAACCAAAGACATGCTTTTCGCTACCTTGGATACCGCGAGTCGAGGTATGCGTCTGCCCAACGGGAAAGACATCGTGCTGACGGATACGGTCGGATTCGTGTCGAGATTACCGCATGGTCTCATCAAAGCGTTCCGTTCGACCTTGGAAGAAATCTGCGAAGCGGATCTGCTCTTGCATGTGATCGATGCCGCGCATCCGGATGCGTTAAAACAAGCGGAGATCACACGAGCCACCATCGCCGATATCGGCGCCGGCGACATCAGTGTGCTAAATGTCTTCAATAAGACCGACAAATCTTGTTTGGACATCCCGGTCGACGGAATCCGGATCTCGGCCAAGTTCGGTACCGGAATGGACGAACTGATCGCCGCGATCGAACGTCAACTCTCATTAAGCGAAATCCAAGTCCAACTGTTTGTCCCCTTTGAAAAACAGAGCATCTTGCATAAACTCCGCAACGAGTTTCGGATTCTCGCGATGACCGAAAACGAAAGCGGAACCTTGGTGCAAGTCAGCGGCAGTCCCGACAAACTGGCCGCTTACCGCGTCTTCTTCAGAACCGTCAACCAATAACGGAGGTATTCCTATGATCATCACGACCACACCCACCATCGAAGGACGTACTATCATCGAATACAAAGGGATCGTTTTCGGAGAGATCGTATCCGGCGTCGATTTCGTCAAAGACATCGCCGCATCGTTCACCAATTTCTTCGGCGGAAGATCGGGATCCTACGAAGGGGAACTGATCCAAGCCCGCCAACAGGCATTGGATGAATTGCGTCAACGGGCGCTCGCGATGGGCGCGGACGCGGTCGTCGGCGTGGACATCGACTATGAAGTGCTCGGTCAAGGTGGCAACATGTTGATGGTCACCGCAAGCGGGACGGCTGTCGTCACACAAGCGAAATAACGCATAAAACCGACAAATATCATCGAAAACACCGTGAAAAACGGTGTTTTCTCCATTTATCGGCACATTTCTTAATGTGAAATTAATGTGAAATGTGCTTCATTTAACAACTTTCATGTTTGAAAGGTTGTCAGATGGGATGGGATTTGCTATAATCACGCTTGTGAAAGATGTTTGTCAGAAACAGGCGTTAACACAAATCCATAAGAACTACGAGGTACCCGATGATTAAACTAAACCATCTGAAAATCGCTGCGATCATGATCGCTGTCATATTGGCCGGCGTCTATTTATCCAAAGACGTCACCAGCGCCTACAAAGAAGCGCAAGTCGTCACCGGCTATCGCTTGACCGTTGACGGAGTCAGCTGGGGAGTCGTCGAGGATTCCAACGCGCTGAACACATTGCTTGACGAATACAAGCAATCCTATATGGAAACGATCAGCGAAAGCGATGACGTAAAGAGCGTCGATTTCAAACAGATGGTTGAAATAACCGAAGTTGAAGTGAAGAATGATGAATTCACATCGCTGGAAAGCATTAAAGAAAAAGTCTATTCGATTGAAATGGGTGAAGTGGTTTACACCGTTAAAAAAGGCGATAGCTTTTGGGCGATCGCAATCAAAAATGAAATCCCTCTTTCGACCATCATCAAACTGAATCCTGAATTCAACCCGGATAAGATTTGGGCTGGCAATAAAATCCTCTTTAAACCCGCGGATCCGACACTCGATGTCGTGGTCACTTTGGAGTCGACCTTGGTCGAACCCGTCGAGTATGCGACGCAATACATCAAAGACGCATCCATTCTCAACGGTCAACGCGTCGTCATCAAAGCCGGAGTCGAGGGAAGCAAACAAGTCACGTATGACATCGTCATGACCAACGGATACGAAACCAATACCGTCATCACCAACGAAACGCAGATCAGCGCGCCGGTCGGGGCGGTCGTCAAAGTCGGAACCAAGCGTACCTTGGTCCGTACCAGTTCGCGTAACTTCGGCGTCGCCACCGGAAGACTTTCAAGCAATTACGGGTGGCGAATCGATCCGATCTCGCGACGTCGGGCTTTCCACACCGGCATCGATATCTCGGCACCTTCGGGTTCACCGGTATACGCCTATGCCAACGGAACCGTGACCGAATCCGGCTGGAATAACACCCGCGGTTATTATGTCACCATCGATCATGGGAACGGATTGAAGACGGTCTATCTTCACTTATCCAAGCGTCTTGTAAGCGTCGGCGCAAAAGTCGGCGTCGGACAACAGATCGGAAAGATCGGTTCGACCGGGTATGCGACCGGACCGCACTTGCATTTCGGTGTCTTTAAAAACGGGGTCGTCGTCAGTCCCTGGGAATATCTCTAACCTTCAGGATTCCATTCGGAATCCTTTTTTTCAAAGTTGAAAAGGTTGTGAAAAAAGTGTTGTGCGTACTTTTAGTAAGTCGACTATGATACAATGAAAGCCGGAAGGTGATCCTATGCCTTATTTTGACTATAGCGCGACCACGCCCTGCGACCCTCGGGTCAGTAAAGCGATGTGCGACGCCGATGCGAATTATTATGCGAATCCCAATGCTTCCCATGCCTTAGGGCGCGAAACCCGGGCTTTTTTAGATGCGAAGATCGAACTTATTCAATCCAAACTCGGATCGATCGACCGTGAAATCATCATCACGGGCGGAGCTTCCGAATCCAACAACCTTGCCTTAAAAGGATACGCGGCCTTACATCCGGATAAAAAACATATCATTTCTTCGCTCATCGAACATTCATCCGTGATTTCACCCTTAAATTATCTGATGACGCAAGGTTATGACATCGATTTCGTGTCCCTGGATGACGAGGGCCGTTTCGATTTGTTATCGTTAAAAAATCTCTTACGCGAAGACACGTTGATGGTAAGTTTGGTTGCGGTCGACAGCGAGACCGGGATCCGTCAACCGGTCGAAGAAGCGGCTCAAATCGCTCATTCCGCGGGTGTTATCTTTCATTGCGATGCGACCCAAGCCTTGGGGAAATGCGCGATCGACGTGAATGCTTTCGACCTTGTTTCGTTTAGCGCCCATAAGTTCTACGGTCCCAAAGGGGTCGGCGGGCTCGTCAAACGGATCGATCTCGATCTGCTACCGATGATCCATGGAGGGAAAAGTCTATCGAAACTTCGTTCCGGTACGCCGGCGGTTTCGATGGTCGCAGCCTTGGCGAAAGCGGTGGAACTGTTTGTGCCCGCAACCGGGGAACGAATCCAACGAGTCACCCAGATCCATGATCAAATCTTCAATGAACTTCGTGACGTTTCCGCAATCACCTTCAATTCTAATCGCCATTCGATCCCGCAGATTTTGAATATCAGTGTTTTGGGCCACGATAGCGATGAAATGGTGGATCGTTTGAGCGAGCAGGGCATCTTCCTGACCGCACGGAGCGCGTGTACCGGTCGGGAAGGCTTCTCCAAATCGGTCTTCCAAATCACGCAGGACGAAGCGCGCGCGACGTCCAGTTTACGCATCAGTTTGTCACATCTGACGACGGACACGGAAGTCGCGGTATTGCTAAAAGCACTCAAGGCATTGGCGGTGTCGCGATGAAGATCATCATGATTTCCGCGACGTGGTGTCCGGCGTGTTTGATCGTCCATAAACGTCTGCGGGCGATGAAAGATGTCACGCAACGTTTTAATTTCGAAATATTGGATTTGGACTTTGACGAAGATCAAGTCGCACCTTATCAAGTCGGTAAGACTTTACCCGTTTTCATCGTTTTGGATGATGCGGGCAATGAAATCCGACGTATCGTTGGCGAACGTACCGCCTTAGAACTGAACGAGGAAGTTTTCCATGATTAAACGAATACTCTTTACCTTACTGCTCCTGTTTGCGTTTACTTTACCGGCCAATGCGACGGAAGTCGCGGAAAACAAACTGCATATCTATGTGTTCTATTCCAAGGACTGCATCCATTGCGCAGCCCAGGAAGTCTTTTTGGATGAGCTCGCATCCAAGGATCCGACCTTGGACATTCATCGTTACGAAGTCGTATACAATCAGGAAAACCGTGTTTTAATGGCCAAGGTCGGCGATTTGATCGGCATGAAGATCAACACGGTGCCCTTTGTTTTAATCGGCAGACATCGTATCACGGGCTTTACCGAAGGCATTACCGACGTAACCATCGAAGATGCGATCCAAGACACCAAAGAAAACCCCGTACGGGATTTGGTCGGCGAAATGTTAGGTCTTGTGAAGCCTGGAACCGGAACGGTCGATTACACCGGCGGTTCGACCGTCAACTTACCGTTCTTCGGGAAAGTCGACATGGCGACCGTGTCGATCCCCTTGGTCGCCGTACTTTTAGGTACTCTCGACGGATTTAATCCCTGTGCCATGTGGACCTTGCTTTTCTTGATCGGAATGTTATTCCGCATGCAAGACCGAAAAAAGATGTGGATCTTAGGAATTACTTTCCTTCTGACTTCCGCCATCATGTATTTCCTGTTCATGTTGTCGTGGCTCAACATCACCTTCGTCTTCGGATCGATCTCCTATGTCCGCTTGGCGATCGGAGCGGTCGCCTTGATCGGCGGAGCGTTCAACTTCCGGAGCTTCTTGAAAACTCCTAAGGATGGATGCGAAGTGGTCGACGATGACAAACGCAAAAAGCTGAAGAAAAAAGTCTTGTCGATTCAAAACCAACCGGTCTTCATCTTAGCGTTGGTCGGGATCATCGGGTTGGCGCTTTCGGTCAACTTCATCGAGCTCTTATGTTCGGCGGGTTTCCCGGTCATCTTCACGCAGATTTTGGCGCTACAGAGCCTGAATCCGATCCAATACGTCGGATATCTCTTGCTTTACGTGTTCTTCTTCCTGTTGGACGATCTGTTGGTTTTCTTCATCGCCATGAAGACGATGACCTTAACGGGCATCTCGACAAAGTACGGAAAATGGTCCCATTTGATCGGTGCCATTATCATGGTCGCGATCGGTTTGATGATGATCTTCAAACCGGCCTGGCTACAACTGAACTTCTAAGAATCGACGCCTTGGCAACAAGGCGTTTTTCTTCGGTCAGTTTCAAATTCCATGCATCGTTTTTTGCGTCGCTGCCCACTTTAAAAAACCTTTGAAAACATCCCCGAAATACTTGCGTTTTTTTACTATTACTGTATAATTTGTTTCGCATTGATAAACAGGAGGATCGCTTCGATGACCAAAAAAATCGCGTTGTACGGATTCAATAATTTGACGAAAACCTTAAGTTTCAACATCTATGATATCTGCTACGCCAAAAGCGAACGTGAACATAAAGAGTATTTAAGTTACATCGACGAACAGTACAATTCGACCCGCCTGACCAAGATCCTCAGCGATGTTACCGACATCATCGGCGCTCATGTGCTGAATGTCGCCAAACAGGATTACGACCCGCAAGGCGCCAGCGTTACGCTGCTGATCAGCGAAGAGCCGGTACCGGTCGAACAGCGCGACGCGTCATGCAATACCGTGCCGACCGAAGTCGTTCCGCGCACGGTCGTCGCCCATTTGGACAAGAGCCATGTCACCGTACATACCTATCCCGAACATCATCCGGACAAAAACATTTCGACGTTCCGGGTCGATATCGACGTCTCCACTTGCGGACGCATTTCACCGCTAAAAGCCTTGGATTATTTGATCGGCAGTTTCGACTCCGACATCATCACGATCGACTACCGGGTCCGCGGCTTTACGCGCAATCTGGAAGGCAAGAAATTCTTCATCGACCATGATATCAACTCGATCCAGAACTTCATCGACAAGAAAACTTTGAAACGTTATGACGCGATGGACGTCAACGTCTACCATACCAATCTGTTTCATACCAAAATGATGATCAACCATATCGATCTCGAGAATTATATGTTCGCGACCGATCCGGATGATTTGCGTCCGACCGAACGGCGTGCGATATATGACGCTCTCTACAAAGAGATGATCGAAATCTTCAGCGGGGAGAACATTTATCAAGACGAGGATTCCGAGTGAACCGACTTGACCAAAGCCGCGCCCCGATCGCGGAGGCGATGACGCAACATCTTCGCAAACGGACCGTCGCTTTCGACGTGCCCGGCCACAAACAAGGCAAGGGCAATCCGGCCTTGCGGGATTTTCTTGGGGAAAAGTGTTTAAGTTACGATATGAATTCACGCAAAGACCTGGACAATCTCTGTCATCCGGTCGGAGTGATCCTGGAAGCCGAAGAAATCGCGGCCCAAGCCTTCGGGGCGGGACATGCGTTCTTCATCGTCAACGGCACCACCGCGGCCGTTCAGGCCATGGTGATGAACGTGGCGCGTAAAGAAGAGAAGATCATTCTTCCGCGCAACGTCCATCGTTCCGCGATCAACGCTTTGATTTTAACCGGAGCGATTCCGGTCTACGTCAATCCCGGCGTCCATCCGAAACTCGGCATTCCCTTAGGAATGAGTTTGAAAGATTTGGAAGAAGCGATTTTGAAGAATCCGGACGCGAAAGCGGTCTTCGTCAACAATCCGACCTATTACGGGATTTGCAGCGACTTGGTCGCGATCGTCGAGTTGGCGCACAAACATAACATGAAAGTCATCGTGGACGAAGCCCACGGGACGCATTTCTATTTCAAAAGCGGTCTGCCCATCAGCGCGATGGCGGCCGGCGCGGACATGGCCGCGGTCAGTATGCATAAGACCGGCGGCAGTTTGACCCAGAGTTCGTTTCTCTTGATCAAAGACCAGAAGCAAATGGGCGAAGTCCGCCAAGTCCTCAACCTAACCCATACGACCAGCGGAAGCTATTTATTGTTGGCCTCGTTGGACATCACACGCAAGTTCTTAGCGGAAAAAGGGGAAGAGGTCTTCGGACAAGTCCGTGCCCTCACCGAATACGCCCGCGGAGAAATCAATAAAATCCCGGGTTACTATTGTTTCGGATGCGATATCGTCAACGGGGATTCCGTCTACGACTTCGATCCGACCAAACTCACCATCCACACCCGCGGCATCGGCTTGGCCGGTATCGAGGTGTATGACTTATTACGGGACGATTATGATATTCAAGTCGAATTGGGCGACCTCGGAAATATCTTGGCCATCGTCGGGATCGGCGATAAAAAACAAGACATCGAACGCTTGATCAGCGCCTTGATGGACATCCAGGAAAGCGAAGCCCGCGAAGACTACGGGATGATTACCTACGATTATATTTCGCCCATCGTCCGGGTTTCCCCGCAACGCGCGTTCTACGCGGCGCAGAAGAAAGTCAAGATCGCCGAAGCGATCGACGAGATCGCCGGGGAATCGATCATGGTGTACCCACCCGGCATTCCGATTCTGGCACCGGGCGAACTGATCACGCAGGAAGCGATCGACTATATCCTATATGCGAAAGACCGGGGCAGTTTTCTGACCGGCATCGAAGACACACTGATCGAATACATCAACGTACTGGAGGTATAAGCCCATGGAATTCTGGTTCACCGAACAACATACGGAAAACGTCCGTTTCTCCGTCAAAGTCGACAAACAGCTTTTAAGCAAACAGTCCGACTTCCAACGCATCGACGTTTTCCAATCCCCCGAATTCGGGAAATTCTTCAGCTTGGACGGATACATCATGATTACCGAAAAAGACGAATTCATTTATCATGACATGATCGTCCACGTACCTTTAGCCGTCAATCCGAACATTAAGAACGTCTTGGTCATCGGAGCCGGCGACGGGGGCAGCGTGCGCGAGTTGTGCCGCTATGCATCCATCGAACGCATCGACATGGTCGAAATCGACGAAGAAGTCGTCAACGTCTGTAAGGAATATTTCCCGCAGACCGCCAGTTCCTTCGACGATCCGCGCGTCAAACTTTTCTTCGAGGACGGCTTACGTTTTGTCCGTTCGAAAAAGAACGAATATGACTTGATCTTAGTCGATTCCACCGATCCGGTCGGTCCGGGCGAAGGCTTGTTTACCCGTGAGTTCTACGGAAACTGCTCCACCGCGCTTACCGATTCGGGGATCTTAGTCAACCAACACGAAAGTCCGTACTATGACTTCAACGCGGTTGCGATGCAACGCGCCCACCGTCGGATCCGCGAGAAGTTTCCGATCGCACGGGTCTATCAAGCGCATATTCCAACCTATCCGTCAGGATATTGGCTGTTTGGGTTCGCTTCCAAGAAATTCGATCCGATCAAAGATCTGGACGCAGGCAAATGGAATGAACTGAAACTGAAAACCAAGTATTATAACACTGAACTACATCTGGGTTGCTTTGCGCTTCCCAATTACGTAAAGGAGTTACTCAACGATGGCACTCAATAAGAATGTTTCTACCTTTGTGGGTTGCGATAAGGAATACGAAGATTCGCATATCGTCCTCTTCGGCGCACCCTTCGATTCAACGACTTCGTTTCGTCCGGGAACCCGTTTCGGACCTTCCGCGATCCGTGCGGAATCGATCGGACTGGAAACCTACAGTCCCTATCAAGATTATGATTTAGTCCAATGCAGCATCTTCGATTCCGGCGATTTGGTTCTGCCGTTTGGAAGCGCGGAGCGCGCTTTGGAAGAAATCTACCAACGTTCCAAGGAAATCGTAGACGATGAAAAAGTCCCGTTTATGATCGGCGGGGAACATACCGTTACCTTCGGCTCGGTCCGGGCGGTTTTTGAGAAGTATCCTGATTTACATATCATCCACTTCGACGCGCATACCGATCTGCGTGATACCTATTATGGTGAATGGTTCTCCCATGCGACGGTGTTAAAGCGTTGCTACGACTTGGTCGGCGACGGGAAGATCTTCCATTTCGGCTTACGTTCCGGCGCCCGCGACGAGTTCGTCTTCGCGGAACAGCACAACTACATCGAAAAGAGCACGTGCGCGACCTTGACCGACATTCTTCCGAATCTCGGCGAAGTCCCGGTCTACATCACGATCGACCTCGATGTCCTTGATCCTTCCCATTTCCCTGGTACCGGCACCCCCGAAGCCGGCGGCATCAGCTTCATGGACCTGCTTCATTCGGTCATCCACATGAGCCATCTGCGTGTGGTCGGCATGGACATCAACGAGTTGTCCCCGATCTATGATCATTCAGGAGCCAGCACGGCCTTAGCATGCAAAATTACGCGTGAAGCGCTGATCGCACTTTCGAAAAACAGATTACGTTAAGGAACTTCGGTTCCTTTTTTTCATTTCCCATCTTGCATTCGATTATTTGTTCACTTACACTTCCTATAGGAGCGTGGGGATATGAAAATGATAATCTATGTTTGTTTTATGGCATTGCTACTTAGTGCATGTACGGGTAGTTCGACGCAAGTAAAACGTCCGGTTTTCGAGTTGGACGAGTATTTGCGTGTCGACGGTTCGACTGTTACGATTCCGTTTTCAGAAGCCTTATGCGCGAAATTGACGGATTCGAGTTTGGAAGCGTGTCGAACGAAAATCCTCCATAATAAAACGCATCAAGCCTATGTCAATCTGATTGAAGGGAAGACGGACTTGATATTCGTTACAGCACCCTCCACCGATGAACTGGCTTATGCTCGCGAGAAGGATGTTGAAATGATCGTCGTTCCGTTTACTTCGGAAGGATTTGTCTTTCTGACCGATGCGGACAATCCGGTCGACAATTTGACGCTCGATCAGATTCAAAAAATCTATACCGGTGAAATCAAAAACTGGAACGAAGTCGGCGGCAACGACGTACCGATCCGTGCGTATCAACGTCCGGTCAATTCCGGTAGCCAGACCGGATTTTTGGAGTTGGTTATGAAAGGTTTGACACCCATGGCGGCACCGACTGATATGATTCCAAGCGGTATGGGCGAATTGATCGAAGTCTTGGCAACCTACAAGAACGAAGAGTCCGCGATCGGGTATTCCTACTATTACTATGTCACGGACATGTGGAAGAACGACGATGTGAAATTATTGAAAGTGGACGGTGTGTATCCGGATAAAACAACCATCTCGTCTAAAACCTTTCCCTTGACGACCAACTATTTCGTGGTTTTCCGTAATGACGAGAAAGCCAAGAGTGCGGTAAGGAAAGTCGTCGCTTGGATCGATTCGCCGGATGGCCAACAATTGGTCGAGGATGCGGGTTATGTTAAAGTTCGTTAGAATATTTCTGATTACGATCTCGTTTTTAACCGGATGCGCTCAAACGACAGAACCAATATCGGATAACAACGATTTCCTGCATGCCTCTGATCCAATGCCTAAACCGCAGGGGCAAAGCGTATCCTATCCATCGACGTTTGATGTCGTAACCGTAAATCCGATCACTATTGTTGATCGCGGGATCCTTGGTGAAGGGATCGTCACGGGAACATACGTAAAAATCGACGGTTTGATTCAGACTGAAGTTGAGAATAAGATCAACGAAGAGGTGCGAAACGCGGCTGAGTCGATGTCTCGGTATCGCGACCGCGATCAAGCCCCAAAATATCGCGGTATCGATTCGCGGATCCCGCGTACCGTCGGACAAGCGAAAAGCATCACTGTGAATGCCTATGTATCCTACAATCAAAATCGTATCTTATCGGTAGTGATCACTGGATTTGTTCAATTTGAGCAGCGGGGTCAATCCTATGAGTATTCGGTATGCGAAGGTTTGAACTTTGATTTAAATACCGGAAATCGATTATCGATCTCCGATGTGTTGACGAATGATGCGGATATTCCAAAGCTTCTGCTACCTCTCATCCATCAGCAGCTCGGTTGGACCAACGATTATGAGTCTGATGAAGATTACCCATACTTGCCAGCAATAGTCGCGCCGTTTACCGAGATTCGGGGAAGTCAAAATTTCTATTTGGATGAAAGCGGGATCATCTTGGTTTTTGATATGAATACACCGGAGTTGGATACGAGACTTCAACCGTTTCAGATTCCGTTGTATTACTCGGAATTGGGTTCATATGTCGCGTTAGCCCATCGATTTAATGAAGATTCGGCGATTTTTAAATCCGAAGTTACCGAAAAAAAGTTCTTCATTTCAGAAGCCAAAAACGAAGTCGTTTCAACAACCACGCTCCAGGAAGGAAATCCCATAATCCGCGTATCCACGCGGTATGAGGAAGGCTTGTCCTCAATTTATGTCGATCGAGCTGAGGTTGCGGTTCAACGAATTCGCCCCCTTATACAAGACGTAATGACGAAAATGTCGTCGATCCAACAAGTTTCTGTCATTGTCATGGTCTCAAACGTCAGCAAGTTCACGATGATTTCCACCTGGATGATCGCACAACAGTTCACCGATGAAGACCATGCGGGACCGGATTCGGGATGGGATTCTTACGATATCGAAATGCAAGCAAACGCTGAAATCTTTGAAGTCTATGATGAAAACAACAAACTACTTACACTAAAAGATCTCTTCATAGCGGGTTACGATTATGAAAAAATCGTTTCCTACAAGTTGCGTGAAGCTTTAAGTATGCGTATGTTGGATTTTGAAAAATTCCATGCGCCTTTGCTTCAAAACCTAACTTTTCGACTTTCTGCACAAACGATTGATTTCTTTGGATTCGCGTGGATCGATGGGAATTTGGAGACTTTGGGATTTTCAATCCCGTATCGTGAGATCCGCGCAAAAAATCTAACCATCTTCGACTAAAAAAGGGCAACGCCCTTTTTTACTTCTTTCGCAATAAATTCCGGATGTCTTCCAACAACGCGATCTGCGGATCCGCTACGTGTTCGGCAGTTACGACAGCCGCACGCTCAACTTTCTTCTTGGTCGCATTGAGCGCTTTGATGACGATGAAGATCGAGACCGCAATAATCAGGAAATCAACGATGTTTTGGATGAACTTCCCGTAAAACAACGCGACTTCGGGTTTTGCGCCTTCCGCTACCAAAATCAGTTTCAGTTCGGAGAAATTGACGCCGCCTGTCAGTACGCCGATCAAGGGCATGATGATATCGTTGACCAAGGAAGTGACGATCTTACCGAACGCACCCCCAATGACGACACCGACCGCAAGGTCGATGACGTTGCCGCGCATGGCGAATTCCTTAAACTCTTTGACGATTTTCATAAGATACCTCCGCCGATAATTATATCAAAAATCGAAACTGAAAGCGCAAAGGAATCGACCTGTGGTATGATAATCGGGAAAAAGGCGGAGCTTGTATGGAACGTTTGGCGATCGTGTTACCTTTGGTATTCTTGGCGGGGTTTGTGGATTCAATCGCGGGCGGCGGCGGATTGATTTCTCTGCCGGCATATACGATGGCAGGGATCCCCATGCATCAAGCCTTGGGCACCAATAAATTCTCATCCAGTTTCGGCGCGATCATGGCGACCTACAAGTATATCCAGAAGGACCAATATCTCAAAAAGCTAGCCATCGTATCCGCGTTGACGGCCTTGGTAGCCAGTTATCTCGGGGCATCGCTGACGCTTCTGGTCGATGGGATTTATCTGAAAAAGATACTGATCGTTATCTTGCCCTTGATGGCCGCATTTCTCTTTCTACGCAAGAAAAACATCATCGTTTCGGAAATGGATATCAAGATTCCGTTGGGTGTGCTGATCGCGTTTGTGATCGGGATGTATGACGGCTTTCTCGGACCGGGAACCGGCAGCCTGCTGATTTTCTGTTACGTGACCTTCATGCATGTCGACTTTACCCGGGCGTCCGGGACAGCGAAAGTCGTCAATCTCGCCAGTAATTTGGCCGCGATGTTCGTTTTCTTGATGTCGGGAAATGTCTTGTTTGAAATCGCGATTCCGGCGGCGATTTGTTCGATCATCGGAAGTCGGTTGGGAGCGGTCTATGCAATCAAACACGGTGCGAAAGTCATTCGACCGGTCTTATTGTTTGTATTAGGGATGTTGTTTGTTAAAATGATACTGGATGTATTGTAAGGAGGAACAACCGATGATTACGTTTGCGCATATCAACTTCAATGTTTTGGACCTTCAAAAGTCGTTGGAATTCTATCAAACCGCGCTCAATTTGCATGTCGTACGGGAGAAGGTCGCGAAGGATGAGAGTTTTAAACTAGTCTACTTAGCGGATGAAAAGGAAACCTTCCAACTGGAACTGACCTGGATGCGCGATCGCACCGAACCCTATGATTTAGGGGATGAGGAATTCCATGTCGCCTTTGTGACCGATGACTATGACGCGCTGCATGCCCGGCACGCGGAGATGGGATGCATCGCGTTTGAGAACACGGCGATGGGGTTATACTTCATTACCGATCCGGATGGTTATTGGCTCGAAATCTTACCGAAACGATAGACGGAAACGACGCGAACGTCGTTTTTTTCTGTTTACTTCATAGTAAAAAGGAGTATACTATAGATGAACATATGAGCAACTGTTCATATGTATGAGGAAACGCAATGGACAATCGTAGGATCATTCAGCCCCATCATCCCGAACTTGTGAAAAAAATATTGCTCGAACAAAGCAACTCGACCGAAATCGAAGAACTCAGCCAACTCTTTAAGATGTTGGCGGATCCGACACGGTTGCGTGTTCTAATGACCTTGCATTCGGGCGAATTATGCGTCGCGGATTTATCGGCAGCTTTGGGCATGAGCCCTTCGGCGATCAGCCATCAGTTGGCGGATTTGAAAGCCGCCCGGTTGGTCAAAGGGATCAAGCGCGGGAAACATGTCTTCTACATCTTCGACGACACTCATGTCGATACGATCTTTACGACGGCCAAGCAACATATCGGAGAACAATATGGAACACATCACACTGACGATTGAGGGACTCTCGTGCGCCAATTGCGCATTGAAAGTCGAAAAGGAATTCAATAAACAAGAAGGCATTCAGAATGCCGAGATTGATTTTGCGCGTGGAAGCGTCAGTTTAGTGTTGAAAGAAGGCATTAAATTCGATGATGCGAAACGGATCGAATGGCAAAACGCGATCTCGAAAATCGAAGCCGTGCAATTGCATGCGAAACGTCAAGACATCGAAAAACGCAACGCGAAATTAACCGCGCAAGAGTGGACGCTGATTGCATCCGCAGTGCTTGTGTTAGCCTCGTTCTTCATTACCTATAAACCATTCGAATACTTTCTGATGGTTGTTTACTTTCCTATCGCTTATCCGGTCTTACGCCAAGCCATCAATAATCTACGCAACGGAGAATGGTTTGACGAAACCTTCCTGATGGGCATCGCGACGTTAGGTGCCATGTTGATCGGGGACGGGGCGGAAGCGTTAGGGGTCATGGTCTTTTACCGGGTCGGTGAAACGCTTCAAGACCGCGCGGTCGACCAAGCTCGAAAAACGATCGAAGCCACGCTCAAAGCCGTTCCGCAAAGCGCGATGGTGTTACGTGGGAAGAAAGTCAGCGAAGTCGACCCTAAGAATGTCTTTCTCGGCGATACTTTGGTGATCTTGCCGGGTGCAATGGTTCCGCTGGACGGGATCGTCATCGATGGGAACAGCAGTATCGACACGTCTTCGATCACCGGGGAAAGCGCGCCGGTCTTCATCACGATCGGCAGCGAAATCGCTTCGGGTTCCTTTAACCAACAAGGACGCTTCTTACTTAAAGTCACGAAAAAAGCCGGCGACTCGACGCTTCAAAAAATGATCGCGTACGTGCAGGAAGCCGCCAGCAAGAAAGCGCCGATGGAAAAATTCATCACCAAATTCGCGAAAGTCTACACGCCGATCGTCGTCGGATTGGCGGTGATCACCGCGATTGCGGTTGGATATTTAACAGGGGATTGGATCACCGGAATCCACCGTGCGTTGATCTTCCTCGTTATTTCTTGCCCCTGTGCCTTGGTGATTTCGATTCCTTTGGGATTTTATGCGGCCTTAGGCAAAGCATCGAGTTTGGGAATCTTGGTCAAAGGTGGCGTCGCGTTACAGAAACTGGCGGAAGTCGACGAAGTCTTGATCGACAAAACCGGTACGCTCACACAAGGGAAGTTCAAAGTCGAACAAATTTTGGTCAATACGATCGATGCGGATAGCTTACTTGAAATCGCCGCCCATGCGGAAGCCTCCTCCACCCATCCCTTGGCGCAAGCCGTGTTGAACGCGTATGGCCAAGAGATCGATTTGACGCGTGTTACGCGCATGGAAGAAATGCCCGGGTATGGGTTGAATGTCGACTTCGATGGACAAACCTATTATCTTGGCAACGATCGCCTGGCATCCTTACGCAACATCAAGGTTCCGGATGATTTGGCCGAGCAGACCGTCATCCATGTATTATCCGAAAAACACTATCTCGGAACGATCTTGTTGCAGGACCAAATCAAAGAAGAAAGTGCCGAAGCGATACGACGGTTGCATCAAGACGGACTCAAGATACGAATGATCAGCGGTGACCGCAAATCGGTCGCGGCGGCGGTATCCGAACAACTTAAGTTAGACAGTTACGATGCGGAATGCCGGCCGGAAGATAAGGTCGCGAAAATCGAAAAACTCAAAGCACAAAATATTAAAGTCGCATTTGTAGGCGATGGGATGAACGATGCGGCCGCGCTTGCGGCAGCGGATGTTTCCTTGGCGATGGGAGCACGTGGCAGTGATGTGGCGGCGGAAGCCGCGGATGTCGTGTTGACCCATGACAATCCGCTCGCCATCAGCGATGCGGTCCGTTTGTCCAAACGTACGATGGCTGTTCTGAAACAGAACTTGTTCTTTGTCTTCGCAATCAAAATCGCGATCTTGGTTCTGGGTAGCTTGGGATTTGCTTCGATGTGGTTGGCGGTTTTCGCGGATGTCGGGGTTGCGATCCTTGCGATCCTCAACGCGATGCGTGTCGTCAACGGAGGCAACTATGCGCTTGACGGTCATTGATTTCGAGACCGCCAATCGCTATAGCGAAAGCGCCTGCAGCATCGGCATCGTCGTTTTCGAGGACGGTGAACTGATCCACGAAGCGGTCCATTTGATCAAACCGCACAAATACTTTCGTGAATTCGATCGCTTCAATATTTCGATTCATCACATCACACCTGACATGGTCGAAGATGCGCCGGAGTTCGACGTCGTGGTCAACGAACTGATCCCTTGGATGGAGAACGCCGTGCTGGCGGCCCATAACGCGCCGTTTGATATGGGGGTGTTCCGCAGTCTGATCCGCCTCTATGGGCTGGATGTTCCGTCGATCGATGTGTTGGATACGGTCGAGGTGGCACGTAAATGTTATCCGCGCTTGGAAAACCACAAATTAAACACGGTTTGTTCGGCGCTTGAGATCCCGTTGGATCACCACGAAGCCCTCAGCGATGCCCGCGGCGCCGCCTTGCTAGTCTTAAATGCCATGGCCCTAACCGAGGTCTTTGACCCCATCGAATTCGCCCACACCTTACGGGTTCGGTTGCGTCCGTTGAAATAAACGATGAAATACTTTTCGGAGTCTGAGAAAACTTCCAATCTATTTACAGAAACCGCAAACTCCTGTACAATAGGAACGAAAAGGTGAGGTAGGATGATGACGAATTTAGAAAACAACGCATACTTTTGGCAAAAGATCGACACCTTGTTCTTTTCTTCGAAATGTATCATTTCGCGGCCGGCCGGTACCATCCATCCCCAATATAGCAACCTGATCTATCCGGTCGATTACGGCTATCTCCAAGACACGCTCAACGGCGGCCAGGAAGGGATCGATGTCTACAAAGGTTCCAAGTCGGTCAGCTTCATCAGCACGTTGGTGATCGCGGTCGATATCCTGAAGAAAGACATCGAAGTGAAATTGTTGGTCGGATGTACATCCACCGAAGAAGACTTGATCCTGCGGTTTTTGAATCAGACGGACTTCCAAAAGACGATTCTGGTCCGCCGCGGCGTCGAGATCCCCTCGTGGGGAAATAGTGACCTTTAAAAAAGTCCATTGAGGACTTTTTTAATGTGATAGAATGTAGAAAGAAGGTACCCACCATGAAAATTAAAATCGAAAAGATCGGCATCAACGGCGAAGGCATCGGATATATCGATAAAATCCCGACTTTCGTTGCGTCCGCGCTTCCCGGCGAAACCGCGGAAGTCGAAGTCGTCAAACGTTTCGAACGCTACAACATCGCCGAAGTCACGACGATCTTAACCAAGAGTCCGAAACGCATTTCGCCGCCCTGTCCGGTTCAACACCGTTGCGGGGGTTGCGCGATGATGCATGTCGACCAAGCCTACCAAATCGAACTCAAAGAGATGCTTCTGAAAGAAGCGTTATTGAAGTATGCGGGAAAGTTCGACTTCAACTTAATCAAGCCGATGGTCGTCAATACCGTCCCGACATCCTATCGCAACCAGTGCAAGTTACCGGTCCGCATGGTTGACGGGAAACTGATCAGCGGGATGTATCGTCCCCAATCCAATCATTTCGTCCCTGTGGCGCGGTGTTTGGTTCATGACGAAGGATTGGATCTTCTGCGCGCCCGCGTACTGGATGTTTTAACGAAATACAAATTTAAAGAGTTCGATGCCCGTACCTGGGAAGGCATCCGTTTCATCGTGTTACGTGGTTTTAACGGTGTCTACCAATGTACCCTGGTCACTGGGAAAGACAAGTTTAGTCCTGAATGCATCGCGGAACTTTCCGCGATCGAAGAGATCAACTCATTTTACCAAAGCGTCAATACCGACAAACATACCCACGAGATTTTCGGTACCGGCGTGACCCATCTCGCCAAAGCAAAGACTTTGGAAGTGAAGATGTCAGGGTTGGTATTCCGTTTGTCACCGATGTCCTTCTTCCAATTGAATCTCACCCAAGCCGAGAAACTCTACGCGAAAGTCGTTTCCTTGATCCCACCGTCAAAATTCGTGGTCGAAGCGTATTGCGGGGTAGGAGCGATGACGTTGATGATGAGTGAAAAAGCGCAGGAAGTAGTCGGTATCGAAACCATTACCGCGGCCGTCAAAAACGCGACCGAAAACGCGCGCTTAAACAAGATCGACAATGTCCGTTTCGTGTCCGGGGATGCGGCGGAAGAACTGACGCATCTTTCCAAGAACAACAAGATCGACGTCTTGGTCGTCGATCCACCACGCAGCGGATTGGATGACGCGATGATCGCAACGATCCTAAAGAGCAAGGTCGCCAAATTGATCTATGTTTCCTGTAATCCTTCGACCTTGGCGAAAAATCTCAAGACGTTACGCGAAAGTTACGTCATCGAAGAAATCACGCCGTTCGAATTGTTTACGCATACGCCCTTAGTTGAAACCGTCGTTTCTTTACGTTTGAAGAAATAACTGCCCGCAGGCAGTTTTTTTAACAGGCATCGTAGTTTGCGAACGGGATCAATCCTTCTGAACCAGCATCAGAAGTGTTCAAAAAGCGTTAAACAAATTCCATGTAAGCAGACAAAAGCGCACCGCCTTTCGACGATGCGCCTGTTCTTTTTATTTTTTTTTTTTTTTGCTTATTTTAATATCCGGTAATGTTTCAACGCATGGGCGATCCCGCCCGCATCCACTTCCTTGGTGACGAAATCCGCGAAGCTTTGAACGTTGGATTTCGCGTTTCCCATCGCGATCCCGTAACCGGCTTTACGTAACATTTCGGTATCGTTTTCACCGTCACCGAACGCCATGACCTGCTCCCAAGGGATCTTGTGACGCCGCATCACTTCTTCGATGACCTTGGTTTTATTGACGTCTTTCCCATATGCGTCCATGCATCCGGAACGTGCCGTCGCGAAGGTGAATTCCGGGAAAAGATCCGCATGTTCCTTGATCTTTTCAACATCCCCGATCATAAACAAACCCATCGGCGCTTCCACGGTTTTATAGTGATCGGCGGTAAGCGTATCGTCCAAGATCAAATGACGTACGTCCTGACCTTCATGATAGCCCGCGTAGAACGCTTCGTATTTGTGGGTGACATAGATGGCATCGCTGAGTTTCATGCCTAATGCGATGTCATGTTGAACGCAGAAGTCATGCAGACGCGATACCGCGTCGATCGGTAGATCGTAACGTAAGAGAATGGATCCGTTTCGATCCATCAGACATTGTCCGTTGATCGTCACATAATAATCGCTGTCGACGACTTCACGGACATGCGGATTGACGAAATAGAGCGTCCGGCCGGTCGCGACCAACACTTTGATGCCTTGCGCTTTGATGTTTGCGATCGCTTCGACGGTCGACGCCTCGATGCGTCGTTTTCCTACTTTGATCAGCGTACCGTCGATATCGAAAATAATCAGTTTGATATCAGTCATAGTTCCTCTTCTTTCACACGCATGTTATTTTATCATAGTCATTGCGGAATGTCATCGATATGCAAAATCGACGATTTGTATGCCCGATCTTACGCGAAATCATTTCACGGCGATATCTTGCGTATGTCGTCAAACAAGTTTATCATAAACCTAGTAACATTCTTGAAAGGAAGACCCATGAAACAAACTTCGATCCTTCATGCTTGGCGACCGATCCTAAAGGAAACGGTCCGAAAACTATCTTCTTCCTACGATTACATCTCGATCTTGGCGAGCGATACCTCGGGAAAAGCTTTCCAAATCCGCTCGCGTACCAGCGAACTGCGTGATTTCATGTGTGAACGCGGGATCGTTTGTCGTGCGATCCGCAACGGCGCGGTCGTCGAAGTCTCACTGAACGACATACCGAAAACGGCCGATGAACTTTGCGAAAAACTGAGTGAAAATCTGGATCGTCAATTCGAATGGCTGACCGTTCATCATGTTGATTATTTGGATGCGAAACTTGAAGATCAAGCGCATCAAGGCGATTTCATCGTCGAGGCAAAGAATGCGTTTGATTCGATTCCGCAAACCGAGAAACTCGCGCGTTTGAAAGCCTTGGTCGCAGAGATCGCAACGTCCGATCCCCGCATACTCAACGCCGTCTCAGTCTTGGCACAGGTCACCGTGCGCAAATTGTTCGTTTCCCCGCAGAAAGACATGTATCAAACGTATCCTTGGTCGCAAGGATATTTGATGGCGGTCGCGAAAGGGGAAAGAGGCGTGAAGATGGCGTTCACCAGCGTTTCCGGACAAAAGGGAATCGAGATCTTGGACGAACTTGAAACAAAAAAAGAAACGATCGTGACCCAAGTCGACGAAATCCTCAGCGCCCAACCGATCGAACCCGGAGAATACGATGTGGTCTGTACGCCTGAAATCACCGGATTGATCGCCCATGAGGCGTTCGGTCACGGGGTCGAGATGGATATGTTCGTCAAACGTCGCGCTTTGGCGATGTCCTACATCGACAAGCCGGTGGCTTCCGCTAAAATCACCATGCATGAAGGCGCCTTAGGACCCAAGAACGTCTCGAGTTTCGCCTTTGACGATGAGGGGACTCTGGCTTCCGATACGATCGTTATCGATAAAGGCATTCTGAAGACCGGCATCGCCGACGCTTTGTCCGCATCCCGTTTAGGGATCAATCCTACCGGTAACGGAAAGCGTGAGTCATTTGAACGCAAAGCCTACACACGTATGACCAACACCTATTTTGAAGCGGGTGAGGATACGGTCGAAGATATGATCTCCACCATCAAAAAAGGGTATTTACTAGATGGTATGGAAAGCGGGATGGAGGATCCCAAGAACTGGGGTATCCAATGCGTTTTGTCCCGTGCCTATGAAATCATCGACGGTAAGAAAACCGGCAAGGTCTTCGGGCCGGTCATTTTGACGGGACATGTGGTCGATCTATTGAAATCCATCGACGCGACCGGCAGCGATTTCGCGATGTTCGGTGCGGGTTTCTGCGGAAAAGGACATAAGGAATACGTCAAGACCGCGGATGGCGGGGCATCCATCCGGGCGAAAGCGAGGTTAGGTTAATGGAAGACCTACTATTAAATTTACTGCTCAACGAACCGCGCATCCACCAATACAGCGTCGCCTTTCGGTCGACCCAAAGCGCGGAATGGTTCTACATCTTGCATAAACTCGACCAAAGCCGTCGTAAAGACGTTAGCTACGGTTTCGTCAAAGTCTATGTCGATCATGACGAAAAACGCGGACACGCGGAGTTCGCCGTGTATCCCAGCCATACCGAAGCGGACATCCGTCAATTGATCGACGATGCGATCCTTTCCGCATCCCTTATCGACAACCCGCCCTATGTCTTACCTGAAAAAGTAACCATCGAAAACAATGTGAAAGATTTTGATCGCGTGGATTTCGGAGAAAAGCTGATTGATTTTACCTTTGCGATGGAAGCGAAATATCACGGCGAAATCAATAGTTTCGAAGTCTTCGTCAACTCCCATAAGATCCGTTTCGTCAACTCCAACGGCACGGATGTCCGCTATGCCAACCATGATTCGCTGATCGAACTGATCGTGAATGCGAATGACGGCGAAAAAGAAATCGAACTGATGCGCGAATGGCGCTTAGCCGCATTCGACAAGCAACAGTTGGAAACACGCTTCGAAGAGTTGTTCCGTGAAGCCCGCGATCGCAGTGCGGCTAAGCCGACACCGGACCTAAAGAAATCCGATCTTATCTTATCCGGCGATAACGTCAAACAGCTATTGGGCGTCTACGCCAGCGTGACGCATGCGCAAACCGTGTTCAACCATTCTTCACCCTACGAACTGGGTCAAGAGATGCAGAAGGAAGCGCTCGGAGATCGATTGACCATCACCATGACCGATACCTTAGTCGCTTCATGCGCGAACGCGCCGATCGACGAGGACGGCGTCGCGTTGAAACCGGTCACGATCGTCGAATCCGGTATCTTCAAGAACGTTTGGGGCGATGCGCGCCACTGTCAATATGCCAAGGTTCCGATCACCGGAAACTTAAAGAACATGAAGGTCGATCTGGGTAAACATTCTCTTGAAGAAATCGAAGCGGGACAAACCCTTGAAGTGTTGGACTTCTCATCGTTTGTGGTCGATGAAGGTTCGGGAGATTTCGGCGGGGAAATCCGCCTAGGCTACGTACTTGAGAACGGACAACGTCGCCCGATCAGCGGCGGTTCCGTGAGCGGAAACCTTCTAGAACTCCATACCAATCTCCGTTTATCCGACGTCGGACAAGATCTGGACCGTTTTAGCGGACCGCAAAAAATCCGGATCGCCGATGTCACCGTCTCAGGAATCAACTAAAAGCCCGTATGGGCTTTTCTTTTGGGCATATGAAATGATTTTATCCATATGTTTCGTATAATAAGCTTATGGAGGTACTTACAAAATGTTACCATCTCTCTTTATTAGTCACGGGTCGCCGATGATCGCGCTCGAAGATTCTCCGTATACCCGGTATTTAACCCAGCTTCCCCAAAATTTTGATGCACCGAAAGCGATCGTCGTGATCAGCGCCCATTATGAGAGCCGGATCCAGAAAGTAGCGTATGCTTCCGACTTTAATATGATCTACGACTTCGGCGGCTTTCCGCGAGAACTCAGTCAAATCGTCTATCCGGCCAAAGGCGATGTTACCGTCGCAAACCGGATCTTGGATGCGTTGCATCAAGCCGGAATCCCGGCGCAAGGCGATACCGTACGGGGACTGGATCATGGGGTTTGGACGATCTTACATCGTATGTATCCCACTGCTTCGATTCCCTTGGTCGTTCTTTCGGTCAATCCGGATCTAGGCGGAAAACAGTGGTTTGAAATCGGAAAGACGTTGCGTTTCTTGAAAAACGAAGGTGTTTTACTGATTGGAAGCGGAGTTACCGTCCACAATCTGCGCCGCATCGACTGGAATGAAGACGCTATGATCATGCCCTGGGCGAAAGAGTTCCACGATACGATCAACCAAGCCATTTCGACCCTCGACATTGAGACGTTAAATCAATGGGAAAAACTCCCCAATGCTTCGATGGCCGTTCCGACAACCGAGCATTTCGCCCCGTTGATCCTACTTGCGGGAACCGCGACGGAAGGTTCGAAACCTGAATTGATCTACAGTGAAATCCAAATGGGATCACTGAGTTACGACGTTTGGCGTTTCGAATAACCTTGACAGAACAGCCTCGCTCTTCTATCCTAAAACGGTAGGAGGAAGAAGCATGACCATCAAAGCTTTCATATTCGATCTGGACGGGACCTTACTCAACACGATCGATGATTTACGCGATAGTATCAACGTGACGATGGTGCGTTTCGGGCATCCCCAAATCGACACCGCACAAGCCAAGCAATTCATCGGAAACGGCATGCGCTTGTTGATTCAACGTTGTTTGCCTTTGGACGCGACGGAAGAACACTTACAAGAATGTTTGGCGTTTTTTCTAAACGAGTATAAGCAACGCCAAATGGACAAAACCGCCCCTTACCCGGGCATCAAGGAATTACTCCGGGCACTCAATCGCCGCGAAGTTCCGATCGGCGTCATCTCGAACAAGAAGAACGCCAATACCCAAGTCATCATCGACCATTATTTCAACGATATCGACTTCACCTTCGTCAGCGGGGAAGTGGATGGAATCGCTCCCAAACCTGATCCGACCTTGACGAAGCAATGTGTCGCAAAAATGAATCTGGGTTTTGACGAAGTGCTTTATGTCGGAGATACCAAAGTCGACGTGGCGACCGGACACAATGCGGGACTTAAGGCCGTGGGCGTTACCTGGGGCTTTCGTGATCGTCAAGAACTCATCGATGCCGGTGCGGATTACTTGATCGATACCCCGGACCAACTCTTAAAAATCCTGGAAAACGATGCTTTTTTCCGTTGTGCGTAAGAAAGTGTCGTGCTATAATACTTTTGCGCTTGTTTTGGGGGTATAGCTCAGCTGGTAGAGCACTTGGTTCGCAATCAAGGGGTCAGGGGTTCGAATCCCCTTATCTCCACCAAACCAAAAGGCAGACCCGGTCGAAAGATCGGGTTTTTTCATGATTTGATTCTGGCGGTCGAAACGAGTAAACTGAAATCAGAAAAGCTTATCATCGAAAGCGAGGGTCCGACATGGAAGCGAAAGACATCGCCCCCTGTGGCATGAACTGTAGCGTATGCATCAGTTTTCAAGCGCGTAAACACGATATCAACACGCAAGGATTCCATAAAACGTATTGCCCAGGATGCATCGAGCGAGGGAAAAACTGCGCATTTATGAAGAAACATTGCGACTTGATCGGTGAAGGGAAAATCCGATTTTGTTATCAGTGCGATGCTTTTCCATGCGATCGGCTAAAACGCTTGGACAAGCGATATCGCGAAAAATACCATCTCAGTATGATTGAGAATCTCAAACGCATCCAAAACGACGGGATGGAGAAGATGTTGGCTTTTGAGGAAGCCAAATGGAAGTGTGATCGCTGCGGCGGGGAAATCACATGCCATAGCGGACTTTGTTTGAAGTGTGATTTGGAAATCTTTAAGAAAAAGAAAACGTATTGTTGGGATGAAGACAGTGATTAGTAAATGAAGAGGAAAGGGAAAACGGTATGATATTCTTTATTCCGGCAGGGATTTTAGCGATCATCGGGTACTTCATCAAATATAAACACGTGACGTGGCTGATTTCAGGATATAACACAGCGAGTCAAGCAAAAAAAGAAACGTACGATTTGGATAAACTATGCCCTCTGATGGGGAATTTTATATTTATGTTGGCATCGATCGTAACGATCATGGCGATTTTGATTCTTGTTTTTCCGACAAATTCGGACGCGATCACGATCGGTGGATTCGCTTTACTTGCAATCTTCAGTTTGAGCGGCTTGATCTACCTTAACAACGGCAAGCGCATTCTGAAATGATTGTGTAAAGTAAAATCGCTGAACGTCAGATTCACTCGAAGCGTGATATAATAACGTTCCGAGCAAGAAAGCGAGATGCGACATGAACCGACGTTGGCGTAACCTATGGATCGTACTGATGGTCGGATATGCGATATTTGTGGCATATCTGCTTTTCTTCGCGAATCGCTTCTTCAACATCGATTGGATCTTCAACGGAGGGTGGAAACGCCTTCACGAAGCGATGGCGGGGAATATCAACTTGACCTTGTTCGCCACCATCAACAATTACCTTTACAAACTTTCCATCGGATATGTCGGAATCAAGACGGTTTGGGTCAATCTTGTGGGTAATTTCGTTGTTTTTATGCCGTTTTCCTTGTTTTTTCCGCTGATATATCCGAAAATGATACGTAGGCTTAATTTCTATCGATTCTGGCTGGTCACCTTGGTGTTGGTGGAGATTCTACAGTACCTCACCATGAGCGGCGCATTGGACGTCGATGACATCTTGCTGAACTTCGCGGGCTTGCTTTTGGTTTTCGAACTTGTCCGCAAAAAGATCCAGCAAAATTATACGATACGATAAAAGGACCTTATGAAACTAAAACTGACGATGAAACCTTACAGAATTTGGATCCCGATCTTGATCGGTGTTTTCGTCGTCGCGATTCCGTTTTTCCCATCGATCCGCATCGATAAGAGTTTTCTCAACGATACCGAAACTGAAATCATCGATGTACGTGTCGATCATAACATCGCTAAACCGCAACAGTTTACCTTTGGCATGCCGACGCTGGTTCGGTTTTATGAAACGTTTGATTTCACGATCGATGTCGCTTTAGAACTGCCTGTTCTACATCAAGTTCAGTTCTTTAGCCAACTCTTCCGTCATATCGTGGTGGTGCGTGCCCCGTAGGTTTCGAAATCATCGAAACACTAAAAAGGAGCACCCATGAACCATTTCATTCAATCCATGATCGATCCCGATCATCGCATCGTTTCGAAGGCACGTAAAGTCGCCACCCAAGTCGAAACATTCCGTACAATCGAAAGAACTCGCAGTGACGAAGAACTGCGTGCCCAAACCCAACTTTATCGTAACCGCCTTGCCCAAGGGGAAACCTTGACGCAACTCTTACCGGAAGCGTTCGCGACCGTATGCGAAGCGGCGGTTCGTGTTTTACATGAAAGTCCTTTTCCCGAACAAATCATGGGCGCCTATGTCCTTCACCAAGGGGATATCGCCGAAATGAAAACGGGGGAAGGGAAAACCTTGACCTCGATCTTACCGGTCTACTTACATTCGCTTGAAGGCAAAGGTGTCCATGTCGTCACCGTCAACGAATACTTAGCCCAACGTGACTCCCAATGGATGGGCGAAGTCTTCCGTTTCTTGGGATGCACGGTCGGACTTAACCTCAACGGCATGTTTCCCAACGAAAAACGGGCGGCCTATGCCTGCGATATCACCTACACGGCCAACTCCGAATTAGGCTTCGACTACTTGCGTGACAATATGGTCGTCTCCGCTTCCCAACGCGTATTACGTCCTTTGGCATATGCCTTGATCGACGAAGTCGATTCCATTTTGGTCGACGAAGCGCGCACGCCCTTGATTATTTCCGGCTCCCAACAAGCCGAGAACCCGATCTACCGAATGGCGGATAGCTTCGCGAAAAAACTCTCGACCGATGACTACATCGTCGATCTTCAACACGGATCGGTTTATCTGACCGAAAAGGGAATCAAGCGGGCGGAGATTGCCTTTCAGATGCCGAACTTATTCGGATCGGAAGGGGTCGCGATCGTCCACGCGGTCAAACAAGCCCTCAAAGCCAATTATCTGATGAAACGCGACGTCGAATACATGGTCGCGGACGGAGACATCCATCTGATCGATGAATTTACCGGCCGTGTCATGGCGGGTCGTCAATATTCCGACGGTTTGCATCAAGCCATCCAAGCCAAAGAGAACATCGTCATCCAAGGCGAGACGCTCACCTTGGCGACGATCACCTACCAGAACTATTTCCGCTTGTATACGCATTTGTGCGGGATGACCGGGACGGCCAAAACCGAAGAAGAAGAATTTATGACGGTCTATAATATGCGCGTCGTAGCCATCCCCACCCACCGCCCGGTCGTGCGTCGAGAACTGCCGGACAGAATCTTCAATAAGGCGCATGAAAAATACGCGGCGATCGTCGAACGCGTGATCGAACTCCATGAAAAAGGCCAACCGGTGTTGGTTGGGACCCTGTCGGTGGAAGTATCCGAGATCCTTTCCGAACTTTTAACCAAAAAGAAACTAAAACATGAAGTGTTGAACGCGAAAAACCATGCCTTGGAAGCGCAGATCATCGCCCAAGCCGGACGCAAAGGTGCGATCACCGTCGCTACCAACATGGCCGGTCGCGGTACGGACATCAAACTCGATGCCGGAGTGGCGGAACTTGGCGGCTTGGCCGTCATCGGAACCGCCCGACATGAATCCAAACGCATCGACAATCAACTTCGCGGTCGTTCGGGACGTCAAGGCGACCCGGGGGTCGCACAGTTCTTCGTCAGTCTGGACGATGACCTGATCAAGAAATATGCCAGCGAATACATGCAGGAGAAACTCAAACCGTACATCAACGGAAAAGCGATCGACGCCAAACTCAATCAATGGATCGACAAGATCCAGGACTTTGCGGTTTCCAGTCACTTCGACTCACGGAAACGAACCTTGGACTACGATGAAGTCATGCGTCGTCAACGCGAAAGCATCTACACATGGCGCAACGAATTGGTCGACCAAGAGGAAATCACGACGACCCTGACGACCTTGACGCGTCGCATCGGGGAGATGTTGTTTGAAGAGGCGCCGCGTAATTTGCCTGCCGATGAGAATCAACCTTGGATCGCACAACTGCGTGAAATCGGTCTGATCCTTGATGATTCGTCACGAAACGCCATTGCGCAATCTTCCAACCGTAAAACGCTCTTGCATGAACTGTTTCTTCAGATCTTACATCCGGTCACGCTAATGCCGTCGATTCAAATGCATACGATGCGCATCACTCTGTTGCGGATCATCGATCGCCAATGGATGGACCATGTCCGTGAGATGGAAGCTTTGAAACAGGGAATCTATCTTCGTTCTTACGCCAACGTCAAACCTGAACAGGCGTATGCGGAAGAAGGCATGCGTCGATTCCGCCAATTGATGGACCAAATCGCCTTGGACTGGACCGCATACTTATTGCGAGTGGTCCAAAACGAAACATCGCAAACGTAATCGAAAGATTTAAAGGGGGATTATGAAATTCATCGATCAATATCGCGGCCTCCAAAAAGAGATGTATGTTCTTTTCATCGGTCGTGTCATCTCGGCATTAGGGACGTTTATCTGGCCTTTGATGTCCTACATCTTAGCCAATAAGTTCGGACTTGGACTGGGCACGATTTCGATCATTTTCGTCATCGGTTATGGTCTAAGTCTGCCGGCCGTCGTCATCGGCGGACACTTGGCGGACAAGATCGGACGCAAGAAACTGATCATTTGGACCAGTTATATCGGCGTTCTGATCTACTTCATCTGCGGCATCCTTCCGCTGACCTACTTCTCGTTGTTTATGTTCTTCCTGGCCAGTTTCTTCTTCAATATGCAAGGTCCGGCCTATGAAGCGCTGATCGCGGACAAGTCCACCCCGGATCAACGTCAACGTGCGTTCTCATTGACGTATTTGGGATTTAATCTTGGTTTCATTTTGGGACCTTCAATCGGCGGATTCCTGTTTAAAGACTTCTTATGGTTGGCGTTTATTTTGGACGGTGCCACGACATTGATCGGAACGATCTTCATCCACAAATACATCAAGGATGAAAAAATCGGATATGTCGAAGAAACCTTAGGTGTTTACGAGCAAGCCGAAAAACAAAGCGCGTCGGGATTATCCTTGATTCTGTCGAAGAAATCATTGATCCTATATCTATTGGTTTCCTCGTTCGGCGGATTACTTTACATGCAGACGAACATTCTGTTGCCTTTGCAGCTGAACAGCCAGTTCTCGGATGCCGGAGCGAAGATTTTCGGGATGTTATCCAGCTACAATGGATTGATCGTCATCATCTTCACGCCTTTACTGACGCAATGGCTCCACAAAGTCACCGACATCGACAAGATCTGGATCGCAATCCTCCTCTTTTGCGGGGGTATGTCGTTCTATGGGTTCTTCCCTTGGATCATTCCGATGTTCTTTGTGGGAATGACCTTGTTTACCTGGGGCGAAGTCGTCAATACGTTGGCCCGTTCGGCATACTTCACCGTTCGCATCCCGGCATCCCATCGTGGTCGGATCAGCGCCGTGTTCTCTTTTGGTTCCACGCTGATTACCGGTGGGGGACAAGTCATCTTCGGCTTGGCGGCGGATAAACTGCCGATCGCGCAGTCGTGGACCTTGGTCGGGCTGATCGGCTTGCTTGTTTTGGTTTTGACCTCGGTCATGAAGCATTTCGACCAAAAAGAATTCCATTTGCTTTATGAAAAAAGTGACCTTGTCACCGAGAAGGTGTAGAATATCCATGGAGGATTCCTTATGAACGATATGATAGTGGTTTGGATCTTGGTCGGGATCGTGTTCTTGTTGATCGCGCCGGCAATGATCGGTTACTATGTCTACAACGACGCGAAGCGTAAAAACAACGCGCATCCGATGGGCTGGGCTTTGATCGCCGGGTTATTTCCGCTCTGCATCGGCCTGGTGATGTACATTTTCGCATCCAGATTGGATCAGTAGAGCATTTTCGACGTGAATTGTCGGATACGAATCATGTGAAAATATGGGAACGCACCTTGACGGAGCGTTCCTTTTTGTTTATACTTTGAAAGTATTTAACATTAACCGGCATTATAATGTCCGTAATATGGGCGGACAGTTTCTACCGGATCACCGTAAATGATCCGACTACTGTGGTTAAGAAAACACTTCGTACGGGTCGCGCACTTTTTGTCGTTGACCACATGCAAGTCGGTTTCTTCCCGGCTTTTTTTGTTTGTTACTGTTAAATAACCAGAAAAAGGAGAAAGAAACATGGAGAAATTTTTTCAGTTTAAAAAGTTCGGAACCAATTTCCGCACGGAAGTCGTCGCCGGTTTCACGACGTTCTTCACCATGGCTTACATTCTTATCGTCAATCCCAACATCTTAGCCAACACGGGCTTGGATCGCGGAGCGGTTTTCCTCGCGACGATCTTCGCTTCCGCGATCGGAACCTTGGTTATGGGATTGTTCGCCAACGTCCCGTATGCGCTTGCCCCGGGGATGGGACTCAACGCATTCTTCACGTTCGTCGTCGTATTCGGTCTAGGTTTCAGTCCGTATGAAGCGTTAGCCATGGTCTTCGTTTGCGGTTTGATCAACATCTTCATCACCGTGACGCGTATCCGCAAGCATATCGTGAAGTCGATTCCGGTATCATTGCAACACGCAATCGGCGGCGGTATCGGTTTATTCATCGCGTTCATCGGATTCAATGACGCGAAAATGCTTCTTCTGTCTCCGTTCAACGAATTCGGCACGGGATATACCGAATTGTTGGCGTTTAAAACACCTTCGCAAGTATTGTTTCTGATCGGTTTGGTCCTTGCGATCGTTCTGATGATCCGTAAAGTCAAAGGCGCGATGTTGATTTCCATCGTCGTCACGACTTTGATCGGTATCCCGATGGGTGTCGTCAATCTATCGGCGACCGCCGTTGACATGAATGCCATCAGCAATGCCTTTACTCAATTAGGTTTATTGTTCGGTAAAGCCGTCACCGAAGGTTTACCTTCCTTATTCGCAGATGCTTCCCGTTTACCGGTCGTTATGACCACCATCTTCGCCTTCAGCTTGTCGGATACCTTCGACACCATCGGTACCTTCATCGGCACCGGCCGTCGTTCGGGCATCTTCTCGGAAGAAGACGAATTCGCGCTTGAAAACGGTAAAGGTTTCTCCAGCCGTATGGATAAGGCGTTGTTCGCGGATGCGATCGCGACGTCCGTCGGCGCATTGTTCGGTACGTCCAACACGACAACGTATGTCGAATCGGCCGCCGGTATCGAAGAAGGCGGACGCACCGGTTTGACCGCTGTCACCGTCGCCGTCTTGTTCTTAGTCTCTATCGTCGCCGCTCCGTTTGTGGGCTTGGTTCCTGCCGCCGCGACCGGACCGATCTTGGTTGTTGTCGGGGTCTTGATGGCCGGTTCCTTTGCGGACATCAACTGGTCCGATTTGGCCGAAGCTGTTCCGGCGTTCTTCGCCGCCGCTTTCATGGCGTTCTTCTATAACATTTCCACGGGGATCGCGTTCGCGTTCATCGCCTATTGCGTGATCAAACTTGTCCAAGGCAAAGCCAAAGACATTCATCCGATCATGGCCGTCGCTTCCTTGTTGTTTGTCTTGAATTTCGTCTTAATGGCGATCTAATATTACGAAAACACTAGTTTTCAATACATATTCGAATCGTAAGTATTCGGGTAACGCACAAGCGTTACCCTTTTTTATACAATCTATATTTATTCGTTTCACCGATGACAAGGGTAAATTGAATTTCTAAAACACGCATAGGTTGAAAACGTTTGTATGTTATAATGAACAAAATGTAATCACGGAGAAAATAGGATGCGAAAAACGTTCCTCACCTTGACACTTGCGATCTTAATGCCGCTTTTTTCCGCATGTTCGACCACGCAAACCATTACGATCGGCTATGTCGGAGGGTTAACGGGAACAGGTTCGGAACTTGCGCAAAGCGGGATGTACGGTGCGTTGTTGGCCGTCGATCAAATCAACGCTGAGGGCGGTATCTTAGGTAAAAAACTCGTTCTATCGATCAAAGATGATAAAAACGATCCACAGAGAGCACTTGAAATGGACCAGGAATTCTTACGTGAAGGAACCTCGATCATCGTTGGGCATATGATCAGTGGAGTCGCACAACAGGCGATCTCCTACATAAACCAACAACATGCCTTGATGATCAGCCCGACGATCGCGGCTGACCAATGGACGGGAATCGACGATAATTTTCTACGCTTGATCCCGAGCAATCAAACCCAAGCGCAATTGATCGCGCAAAACGTGCTGGAGGTCGGCGTAAAGCGCGTGGCAATCATCCATTCTATGGCCAATACGGCGTTTTCATCCGCGATCATCGATCGGATCACCGATGAGTTGACACGCAACGGAGGAGAAATCACCGAAATCATCGGTTACGATCCAGCAAACGTCGATCATCGCGAGATCGCAAATCAATTAAAAGAGGTGATGACACAAGGTGTCGTCATCGTCAGTTCGGCCGATGAATGCGCGAACTTTGCGCAAAACTTTCGACTTGTCGATTTTTATCCTGCGATCTTTTTACCGGCATGGGCGATGACCAATGACTTGATCAACCTTGGCGGGAAAGCCGTTGAAGGGGTTTATGGGGTCAATTACACGCATGATGGCGAACATGAAGAAAACTATGCCGCGTTTGTTACGATGTATATCGAAAAATACGGATTACAGCCGACCTTCGCGTCGGGTTTGGCGTATGAAGCGGTATGGATCGTTGCGGATGCCATTACGTCAACATTGTCCGCTGATCCCATGATCGTGAAAAAAGAAATCTTGCGAAAATCAGCGTTTTCCTTAATCAACGGTACATTTACCTTTGATCCGTTTGGGGATGTGATCCGTCCGATTTATAAATTACGCGTCACAGACGGAAAGTTTGAGTCCATCCAATGACAAAAAACAAAAAAGCGAGAAGTCTATTCCGTTCGATCTTCGGTGTCGAGACACTTGTGGTCTCCTTGACTCTTTTATTGGTCGGAGGATCCACAATTAAGATTCTATATGATTCGTTGTATCGTGACGTTGTTTCACGTAATAACGGGATCGCCACGTCGGTCGCAACCAGTATGGATGAAATGCTCTCCCGTCCAATCGATGTATTGAAGATGATCCGTACCTCTTTATCGACGATGTCGTTTGACAACCATGATCGCGAAACCTTAAGTAACTGGCTAAACAAGCAAAACCAAGTTTCGGGATTCTTCGAAACGATCGAAGTCATCGACGATCAAGGAAAAGTCCTGTTAACTTTACCTGATAAGATTTCCGAAATCGGTTATGACCGCAGCCGAGCGGATTACTATAATGCGATCAAATCAGGCAGTGTCGAGTATTGGTCGAAACCAATGATGTCCGCGGCATCAAAGTCGCCCTCCGTTTTCATTGCGATTCCTTTTCAAAACGGCGTTCTCGCGGGTAATCTCGACTTATCCTACATTACCTCGCTATCGCATCGCTTTATCGCGGAGTTTACGAAAGACATTTCGATCGCGATCACCGATATCAACGGTGTATATATCGTCAACCGTAACTTAGACTTGGTGAATCAACGACGCATCGATCCCAATGTCGGTCTCGTACGCTCGCTGTTGGCCCAACAAGATTTCGATGCTCGTTTAAATGTCGACGATACCGCGATGATTCTTTCCGTCAATCGGCTACAGTCGACCGGTTGGTATGTTTCCGTGTATGAAACGACTAATCACGCGATGGCGATATTGACATATGTACTCGCTATTTTCTTAGGGATCTTAGTCTTGATAACATTCATCTTTTTACTGATTTCGGGATTCTTGACCCGTTCGTTGGTGAAGGAAATCGATAGTCTTACACTATTGACACGCAATGTCGCCGAAGGTGTCTTCGGTATCTTTCCGAAGCAAAACAACTATATCGAATTCGAACGGTTGGCGGAAAGCTTCCGTACGATGATGGCGAAGATCGAACAACGTGACCGTCAACTGGAAGACATTGCCTTTCATGATGGGTTGACTGGACTTCACAATCGTAATTACTTGCGAAAAGTGTTATTTCCTTCATGGATCGAAGAACCGGACGCGCATTTCGCTCTGATCAACTTGGATTTCGATAACTTCATGAATATCAATGATACCTTCGGACATGAGTTGGGGGATGCGCTGTTGATCGAGTTTGGAAGACGCTTAAATGAAATTAACGGCTTGAAAGAAGAAGTCATTCGACTTGGTGGAGATGAGTTTATGTTGGTTTGTGACATCGTCGATGGTGTTGATCGACTTTATGAAGTTGTGTCTCAAATCAAAACCATGACCCAGCATCCCATTCTGATGAATGAACGTGAAATCTATCTAACGGTCAGCATTGGCATTAGTATTTATCCAAATGACGGGATGGATTTCGACACTCTGATACGGTGTTGTGACATGGCGATGTTTGATGCCAAGGAAAAGGGAAGAGATGCCCATGTTTTCTTCGATTCCGCCATGGACGCTCAAGTCAATACCCGCATGAACCTTGAACAGCATCTTCGTCCGGCATTGGAGCGCAACGAGTTTTCCTTGGTGTTTCAACCCCAAGTATCGATCGATAAGAAACGGATCCGCGGTTTCGAGGCGTTATTGCGATGGAATAACCCAGTCCTTGGCAACGTTTCGCCCAACGAATTCATACCGGTTGCGGAAGAGACCCGGCAGATCTTAAAGATCGGCGCTTGGGTTGCAAGCGAGGCTTGCCGTGTGATTCAACAGATCAATACGGCGTTCGGGGCACATTACATCATGGCGATCAACGCTTCTCCGGTCGAACTTAAAGAAGGCGGGTTTGTCCAACAGTTGATAGCGATCGTTGAAGAACGCAACGTAAATCCGAAATGGATCGAAATCGAAATCACTGAAAACATCCCGGTAAATTTCCTTCCGGACTTAACGAATACGTTGACGCGCTTGCGCGCCTACGGGTTTAGCGTCTCGGTCGATGATTTCGGGACAGGGTATTCGTCGTTATCTTACCTTCACCATTTGCCGATGGATCTGTTGAAAGTCGACCGTTCTTTCATCGCCAATCTAAGCCCATCGGACAACAAGATGTCGATGACCGAAATGATCTTGATCATGGCACACAACATCGGTGTCGATACGCTTGCGGAAGGTGTGGAAACCGAGCAACAAGCCGAAATCCTATCGACCTATGGCTGCGATTATATGCAGGGATATTGTTTCGCCAAACCGATGCGTTTGGTCGATCTGCTGGATTTGCTGGGAGAATTCCGCGACTTTGGGCCAAACAAGAACTAAACGAGATTATTTTAAGTTTCACAAAAAGTTTCTATGCAAGGATTGAAAAGCATGCTAAAATAACCGCAGTAATGGTCCTTTAAGTCGATCCAGAGAGGTCGGCAAGGCGCTACGTGGTTTTGCCGAAACCAGGGTCCGTGTACGCACGAACCCTTTTTTTAGGAAAAACGGACCATACGAGGAACCCCGAAAGGGAAAAGGAGAAAGACCCATGAGTCAGCTAGTCACCGGTTATTTGCCTGAAGAACGTCCACCCGTGTGGAAGATGATCCTATTCGCTCTACAACAAATCTTGGTTATGTTTCCCGCCACGGTTTTGGTCGCATTGTTGACCGGATTCCATGTCAGCACTACGATCTTCGCCAGCGGATTTGCCACCCTATGCTTCATCTTCATCACCAAAGGCAAAATTCCTTTGTATTATGGTTCAAGTTTCGCCTACATCGCCGCGATCGCCGGGATCACCGGTGCGAAGTTCGGCGTTCCCGCATCGGATGCCTTGATTTCGCAGGCACAGTTCGGGATCATCATGTCCGGTTTGGTTTCGATCTTCGCCGGATTGATCGTATCGCGTTTCGGTCGTGAAGCGATCGAGCGTGTCTTGCCTCCGACGGTAACCGGATCCATCGCCATCGTCATCGGGATTTCGTTGACAGGCGTCGCGATGACCAATGCGGTTCTGGTCAACGGCGTACCGTCAAACAACGCGGTCATCGTCGCTCTGATCACCTTGCTTTCAACGATCTTGTTCTCGGTCTACTTAAAAGGCGTCTGGGCGCAACTTCCGATCCTGCTTGGGATTCTCGTCGGTTACGCGGTTTCCATCGCATTGGGGATGGTCGATTTCACACCGGTCGTTACCGGTCCGGTCTTGCAAGCTCCGCATTTCACCTTGCCGACGGTTTACTGGCCGGCCGTCATCGCCATCATGCCGATCGCGATCGCGACGATTCCGGAATCCACCGCGCACTTGTTTCAATTGGATATCTACGTCAATGACTTAGCGAAGAAGAAGAATGCGAAACAGCATCCGATCGCCGAAAAACTCGGGTTGAATCTCATCGGCGACGGGGTCGGCGATATCGTGTCATCCTTGATCGGTGGACCTGCCGGTACCAACTACGGTGAGAACCTTTCGACCATGGCGATCACGAAGAACTTCTCGGTCTGGGTCTTAGGAACCGCAGCGGTCATCACGATGATCATCGCGTTCGTCAATCCCTTAAGCGCATTGGTCTTAACGATTCCTTCCTCGGTCATCAACGGTGCCTGTATCTATCTCTTCGGAATCATCGGAGCGCAGGGAATCGCCATCATGATCGAACGTAAAGTCGACATGTTCGATTCGAAGACATTGGCCGTCATCGCGGTCATCCTGACCATCGGTTTGGGCGGTACCTTCGGTTTCGCCAACGGCATGATTCCGGCGTTCGGATTCAGCTTACCGGCCATCGCCACCGCGTCGCTCTTCGGTATCGTGTTGAATTTGTTGCTAAGTTTCAAAAGCAACGCATCTTAACGGGGGAAACCCCGTTTTTTTTATATTCCTGATGTGAAGCAAACGTTTTGAACCGGATACGCGACAAACTTTAAAAACCTTGTTGAAGTTTTCACACATGTATTGACATGTACATAAAATTGCGTAAGAATCGACTTAGTGGGGTAAATCATATGAGAACTGGGAATCGTGGATTTACGGTAATCGAATTATTGATCGTGTTCGCCGTGATCGCCATTTTGGCGATGTTAGTCATACCGAAGTTTATCGGCTATGTACAACTTGCCCATGAAGCCACCGATCAAGCCAATTGTCGCACAATGTATTCCGTTTACGCGTTGGGCTTATACAATGCGAACGGAGAAGATGTCGATGTACCGATTTTGGAGGGTAGTGTCATCGAAGCGACGCATCTTGGAACCGAAATACTGACATTCCAATGTGCCTTCGGAAGTAAGACATACGCCGCGCCGTTTACGTCAAAATAATTCAACCGTATCAGAGTCCTAAGGACTCTTTTATTTTGGATTGTGAGAAAAGTCGGGGAAAAGGGATTAGTTTTTAAGAGAAAATCACAACTTGAAACGTTGAAAATAATGTAAGCGATTACTTGATAAAAATATAACAAAGTCGCTTGACATCACTTTTTCTCCTTGGTAGACTCTACTCGTGAAAGATAAAATAATCACAAGAGGGAAAAACATGGCACGAAAAGCAACGGATGCGCAGTTTGAAACAGTAGAAACAAGTTCAATGAACGTTGAAGAATTAGCGAAACAAGAAGTTGATGCTTTGGTCGATCGCGGATTGATCGCGTTAGAAAAATTCCTTCAATTAACCCAGGAAGAAGTCGATTACATTGTCGCAAAAGCTTCAGTCGCCGCCTTGGACCAACATGGCGAATTGGCGATGATGGCCGTCAAAGAAACCGGACGCGGTGTCTTTGAAGATAAGGCGACCAAGAATCTCTTTGCCTGCGAATATGTCGTCAACGATATGCGTCACTTAAAAACCGTCGGAATCGTTCGTGAAGACGAAGTCACCGGAATCACGGAAATCGCGGAACCGGTCGGCGTGGTCGCCGGAATTACGCCGGTCACCAATCCGACATCGACCACGATCTTCAAGTGTTTGATCGCGCTTAAAACTCGCAATCCGATCATCTTCTCTTTCCATCCGGGTGCGCAAAATTGTTCGGCCGCATCCGCTCGTATCGTCTATCAAGCGGCGGTCAAAGCCGGTGCTCCGGAAGACTGTATCCAATGGATCGAACATCCTTCCAAAGAAGCCACCGCGTTTCTGATGAATCACGAGGGTGTCGCGACCATTCTTGCGACCGGAGGAAACGCGATGGTCAAAGCGGCGTACTCATGCGGGAAACCGGCGCTTGGCGTCGGGGCGGGGAATGTCCCCGCTTATATGGAAAAGACCTGTGACGTGCGTCAAGCGGTCAATGATATCGTCTTATCCAAAGCTTTCGATAACGGGATGATCTGCGCCTCCGAACAGGCGGTGATCATCGACCGTGAGATCGCCGATCAAGCCATTTCGCTCTTTACGCGCTATGGTGTGTATTTCGTCAATGACGAAGAAAAAGCCAAACTTGAAACCTATATGTTCGGTGTCAGCGCGACAAGCGGCGCTTGTGTCCCGCAAGCGAACTTAAATCCGAAAGTCGTTGGGAAATCCGCGCTTTGGATCGCCGAACAAGCCGGGATTACCGTTCCTGAAAATACGCTGATCTTAGGCGTCAACGTGAAGGAAATCGGTGAAAACGAACCGTGTACGAAAGAAAAGCTCTCTCCGGTCCTCGCGTTTATCGTCAGCGATTCGACGGAAGAAGGACTTCGCTATGCGCGTGAAATGGTCGCTTTCAACGGATTGGGTCACTCGGCGGCGATCCATACCACTGACAAGAAAATCGCGGAAGCGTTTGGAAAAGAATGCCAAGCGATCCGTATCCTATGGAACTCACCGGCGACCTTCGGCGGGATCGGAAACGTTTACAACGCGTTTATCCCTTCGCTAACCTTAGGTTGCGGTTCCTACGGGCATAATTCCGTCTCCAATAATGTTTCGGCCATCAATCTCCTCAATATCAAACGCATCGGTCGCCGCAACAACAATATGCAGTGGTTCAAGATCCCCTCGAAAATCTACTTCGAACGCAATTCGATCCAGTACCTCCAACAAATGAAGGACATCGAACGGGTGTTCGTGGTTACCGATCGCGCAATGGTTGATTTAGGCCACTATGCCAAGATCGTGGACCAACTTAACTTACGGCGCAATAAAGTGCAGATCCAACTCTTCTGCGACGTCGAGCCGGATCCTTCGATGGATACCGTCCGCAAAGGATTCGAACTGATGAACGCGTTTAAACCGGACACCATCATCGCCTTGGGCGGCGGGTCTCCGATGGATGCGGCGAAAGGGATGTGGCTGTTCTACGAACATCCGGAAGTCGACTTCGACGATTTGAAACAGAAGTTCATGGACATCCGCAAACGGGCTTTCCGCTATCCCGAACTGGGAAAGAAAACGCAACTCGTCTGTATCCCGACCACTTCCGGAACGGGGAGCGAAGTAACGCCGTTTGCGGTTTTGACCGACAAACGTGTCAATAAGAAATATCCCTTGGCCGACTATTCGTTGACCCCGACCGTCGCGATCGTCGATGCGACCTTTACCGCCAACTTACCGGCCGGTGTTACCGCGGATACGGGCATGGATGTCTTGACCCATGCGACCGAAGCGTATGTCTCGACCTTGGCCAGCGATTTTACCGACGGACTTTGCTTGCAAGCCATCAAAATGGTCTTCGACTATCTGCCTCGCGCGGTGGCGGACGGGAAAAACGATCCGGAAGCGCGTGAAAAAATGCATAATGCCTCCACGATTGCGGGTATGGCCTTTGCGAACAGTTTCCTCGGCATCAACCATTCGATCGCCCATAAAATCGGCGGTACCTGGCATGTGCCTCATGGCCGTGCCAACGCCATCCTGCTTCCGCATGTCATCCGTTTCAACGGGACGTTTCCGGGCAAACCTTCGGTCTGGCCGAAATACAATGTCTATCGGGCGGATGAGAAATATGCGAATCTTGCGAAACTGTTAGGTCTGCCCGCAACCACGATCGAAGAAGGTGTTCGCTCGTATGCGCAAGCGTGTGCGGATTTGGCAGAGCGTATCGGCATCAAGATGACCTTGAAGGATCAAAACATCACCGAGCAACAATTCCTTCAAGACGCGGATAGCGTCGCCTTGTTGGCGTATGAGGATCAATGCACTCCCTGTAATCCGCGTTTACCCTTGGTCAGCGACATGCGCTTAATCCTTGATAAGGCGTTTTACGGAACGCTTTAATAGAATTTGAATTCGCAGTATGCTAAACTAATACGGTAACGAAAACCGACCCCGTTATACGGGGTTTTCTTTAAAGGAGTACACGACATGAGTGAGAAGCAGTTGGACCCGAAGTTTAATCCGTTCTTTGCGCGGCCGAAGAAAACGACGAAGATCGATGCGATGATCGCGATCGTTTCCGGCAAAGGTGGGGTCGGGAAATCGACCGTCACCAGTTTATTGGCGACCCATACGCAACGACTTGGTTTCCAGACCGCGATCTTGGATGGCGACATCACCGGACCGTCGATGGCCAAGATGTTCGGAATCACGGAAAACGCACGGGGCGATGAGGATGGCATCTATCCGGCCATCACGCAGACAGGCATCGAACTGATGAGTTCAAACATGATGTTGGATAATGAGGATACGCCGGTATTATGGCGCGGTCCGATGATCGGCACCGCCGTTAAGGAATTCTATACGGATGTTCTCTGGGGCAACGTGGACGTGATGTACGTCGACATGCCGCCGGGTACGGGCGATGTACCTTTGACGGTTTATCAATCCTTACCGCTCAAAGGCATCATTTTGGTGACGACCCCGCAGGATTTGGTATCGATGATCGTCTCGAAAGCCGTCTCGATGGCCAACCAGATGCACATTCCGATCTTGGGCATCATCGAAAACATGAGCTACATGGAATGCGGACATTGCGGGGAGAAGATGTATCCGTTTGGTCAAAGTAAATTGGATGAGTTTGCGTCAAGCTACAATATCCCGGTGTTAGGGAAATTACCGATCCGACCGATCTATAACGAATTGGCGGATCAGGGAAGCGTAGAAGAAATCGTCAGTGCTGAATTTGAAGAAATCGTCGCGGGATTGTTTGCGCAAGGATAACGAAGAGAAACGAGGAAGAACGATGTTCAAGGGATGGGAAACCGCCAAATCGATCCAAACCCGGGATCCGGCCGCCAAGAGCGTGCTGGAAGTCATTTTACTTTATCCCGGCTTTCATGCGTTGGGCTGGTATCGGATCGGCAATTTCTTTTATCGCCATCACCGCTACTTTATCGCCCGTTTATTCGGGCAAGCGGGACGTTTTTGGACGGGCATCGAAATCCATCCGGGCGCCAAGATCGGTCGACGTCTTTTCATCGACCATGGTTTCGGTACGGTCATCGGGGAGACCTCGATCATCGGGGACGATTGTACGCTCTATCACAACGTGACCTTGGGCGGAACGACCTTGGATGAAGTCAAACGTCATCCGACCTTAGGAAACAATGTGACCGTCGGCGCAGGCGCGCAAGTTCTCGGGCCGGTGGTCTTGGGCGATTATGTCCGGGTCGGCGCCAACGCGGTGGTCGTACGGGATGTGGAAGCGTTTCTGACCGTCGTCGGGATTCCGGCCAAACCGATATCAACCTCAAAAAGCCAAAAGACCGAGTGATCGGTCTTTATATTATGCATCGATAACTTCGTAAACTAGCAACCTTCGGTTGTTTTTTCTCTATGGAACTATTTTTATGGATTTACTTAATAGAGTTCAAAACGTGAACTCGCATACTCTTCAAACAACGTCAAACACGCATCGCGGTTCACCTGCGTCATCGTAATCATTTCGCGATGCGCATCAGGGTTCTTAATATAATTCGTTATAAAATCATCGCGAAATCCGATGTCTGCCGCATCATTCGCATCGCACCCGTAAACCAACGTATCGATGTTGGCCCAGAGAATCGCACTCAAACACATCGGACACGGATAACAGGTCGCGATCATGATACATCCTTTCAAATCATGCGTGCCGAAACGTTGACCTGCCATACGTATCGCATTGATTTCCGCATGGGCGGTCGGGTCGTGATCTCTTAGCACCGTATTGGATGCGACCGCGATCAGATTACCATCCCGATCCAAGATGGCGGCTCCGAAAGGCCCGCCGATCTTTTCACGCATGGTCGTTTGGGCAGTTACGATCGCTTTTCGCATCGCATCGTTAATTCGATCATTCATTCTGTACCTCACAGTGTGGTTCACACTTTCATCATATTCCGAACCAGTCAAAGATGAAAGTATGATGTATTTTTGAACGATTCATCCACAATTCCATATGAAAAATTCGTGTGAGAGGGTTGACACGAAAAAGAAGTTGAATATAATAATTTATAGATTGGCACTCACACCACATGAGTGCCAAAAGGAGGGAAAACATGATTCAACCTTTATTGGACAGAGTGGTCTTAGAGAAGTTGGAAATCGAAAAGAAGACAGCCAGCGGCATCGTACTATCGGATGTGAAAGAAAAACCTTCGATGGCGAAAGTCCTGGCCGTCGGACCGGGCAAGTATGAGAATGGGAACTTGATCCCGGTCGGCATCAGCGTCGGTGAAACCGTGGTCTACAAGCAATATGCGACGACGGAAATCAAGATCGACGGAAAAGAATACTTGATCGTTGAAAGCAAAGACATCCTTGCGATCGTAAAATAGGAGGGAACATGGCAAAAATCATCACCTACAATAAAGATTCCAGAGAACGGATGCTTGAAGGGATCGATACCTTGGCGAATGTGGTCAAGATCACCTTAGGTCCGAAAGGACGTAACGTCGTTCTGGAGAAAAGTTACGGATCGCCGCTGGTCACCAACGACGGTGTGACGATCGCGCGGGAAATCGAACTGGAAGACAAGTTCGCCGACATGGGCGCGAAGCTGGTGCTGGAAGTCGCCAACAAAACCAACGATACGGCGGGCGACGGTACGACGACCGCGACCTTATTGGCGCAATCCATCATCCGCAATGGTCTTAGTTCGATCGATAAGGGTGCCAATCCGGTTTTGATGCGTACGGGGATCGAAAAAGCGTCGAAAGCCGTAAGCGAACACTTATTGAAACATACGAAGAAGATCGAAACCAACCATGACATCGCGGATGTCGCCGCGCTGTCCGCCGGATCGACGGAAATCGGACAAATCATCGCCCAGGCGATGGAAAAGGTCGGAAAAGAAGGCGTCATCACGGTCGATAAGTCCAATACCTTCGAGACGGAACTGGAGATCGTCGAAGGGATGCAATATGACAAAGGGTATGTTTCGCCCTACATGGTCACCAATCGCGAAAAAATGGAACTGACGATGGAAGACGCATATGTGTTGGTGACCGATCAAAAGATCTCGACGATCCAGGAAATCTTGCCGGTGCTGGAACAAATCGTCAAGATTGGCAAGCCCTTGTTGATCATCGCGGAGGACATCGATAATGAGGTTGTAACGACTTTGGTCCTCAATAAGCTGCGTGGTACCTTCAACGTGGCCGCAACCAAGGCTCCGGGATTCGGTGACAATCAGAAAGCGATGTTGGAGGATATCGCGGCCGTTACCGGAGCGAAATTCCTCAGTAAGGACTTGAATATCGATCTTAAGGAAACGGTTATCGAAGACCTTGGGAAAGCCGGTAAGATCGTCGTCAAGAAAGACGAGACGACCTTGATCAACGGCGAAGGGAACAAAGACACGATCGAAGCGCGAAAGGAAGAGTTACGTGCGCAGATCCTGAACACGAAGAATGAATACGATGAAAAACGTTTGACCGAACGTTTGGCGAAACTGACCAACGGGGTCGCCGTCATCAATGTCGGCGCCGCGACGGAAGCCGAACTTGCGGAGAAGAAATTGCGGATCGAAGATGCCTTAAACGCAACCAAAGCCGCGGTTGCGGAAGGGGTGGTCTTGGGCGGCGGTGCGGCCTTGGCTCGGGCGTATGTCGATTTGAAAGACGTCGTGAAAGGTGAAAACAACGACGAACAAAAAGGCATCAGCGCGGTCTTCGAAGCCATCCTTCAACCGCTCTGGCAAATCGCCGAGAATGCCGGTTTCGTTGGGAACGACATCGTCGCCGCGCAGTTGAAGGCGACGGGATCGACCGGATTCGATGCCAAGAAAGGCGAATGGGTCGATCTGATCCAATCGGGGATCGTCGATCCGACCAAAGTCACGCGCAGCGCGCTTCTCAACGCCGCAAGCATCGCCGCGCTGTTCTTGACGACGGAAGCCGCGGTCGCCATCAAGCCCGAACCGAAACCGGCGGTGGCCATGCCCGATCCGGGAATGTATTAGACCCAAAAAAATCCCCGTAATTTTTACGGGGATTTCGTTTATTTACGCGTCATGATCTGTTCGCGTTTGGGACCGTTGGAAACCAAAGCGATTTTCACGCCTAACAGTTCTTCCAAGCGATCGACATATCGCTTACAGTTTTCCGGTAATTCTTCGTAATTGCGAATTTGCGAAATGTCGCAGTTCCAACCGGGAAGATATTCAAGAATCGGTTTGGAGCGTTCCAAGCGTGTTATGTTGGGGAAATGTTCACGTCGTTTCCCATCGGTTTCATACGCGACGCACACCGGGATTTGATCCAGATAACCCAAGACGTCCAGATTGGTGAGGACCAAGTGGGTCGCGCCTTGGACTTGGCATCCGTAGCGTGTCGCCACGACATCGAACCAACCCATACGGCGCGGACGTCCGGTAGTGGCGCCGAATTCGCCGGCATCGCCGCCGCGGATCCGCAATTGATGCGCCAAATCATCGAAAATTTCGGAAACGAAGGGTCCCGCTCCGACACAGGAGGAGTAGGCTTTGGTGACAGCCCAGGTTTCATCGATGGGATGGGGAAGCCCCGATCCGATCGGACCGTATAAGGCTAAGGTGCTTGAAGAAGTGGAATATGGATAGATCCCGAAATCGGGATCGCGCAACGCGCCGAGTTGACCTTCCAACAGAATGCTTTTATTCTCATCATAGGCTGTTTGGAAGTATTTGACGGTGTCGGTCACATAGGGTGCGATGACATCGCGATAATGATTCAGTTCCGCAAGGATTTCTTCTTTGACTAACGGCGCTTGTTGGTAAAGATGAACGAGTAAGGTATTCTTGGCCGGTAGAATCCGATCCAACTTCGCGCTAAGCCATTCTTCATCGAATAACTCCGAGATTTGGAAACCGACTTTGGCGTACTTGTCCGCATAGAAAGGGGCGATGCCCGACTTCGTCGAACCGAATTGCGCTTTTCCCAACCGCTCTTCTTCCAGTTTATCAAAGAGGATATGATAGGACATGACGATCTGCGCGCGGTCGCTGACCACGATTTTCGGTGTCGGTACGCCTTTGGCGACAATCGCGTCCATTTCGCGGATCAAGGCGTCGATGTTGAGCGCCACGCCGTTACCGATGACGTTGACGGTATGTTGGTAGAAAACGCCCGAGGGCAGCATATGAAGCGCGAATTTCCCATATTCGTTGATAATCGTGTGTCCGGCGTTGTTTCCGCCTTGGAAACGGACGACGATATCGGATTTGGCAGCGAAGACGTCGGTTAATTTCCCTTTTCCTTCATCGCCCCAGTTGGCGCCTACGATAGCTCTGATCATGTTGGATCCTCCTTCGGTGTAACCTCAAAAAAAACGACAGGACATACATGTGTATGTCCTGTTACACTTCTTACTTTATCAAGGACGGGCTTCGATGTCAAAGGTTTTTCGCAAATTCCTTGGTCATCAACAGCTTGTCCGCGACGTATAATCCGTTGGCTGCGGCTTGGCTGAGCGAACGAGTGAAACCGGCGCCGTCGCCGATCGCGTACAAGCCCGGAAACTTCGTCAGTTCAAAATCATCGCACTCCGGACGGGCCGAATAGTACTTGCATTCCACCCCATATAACAAGGTGTCGTGATTGGCGGTTCCCGGTGCGATCTTGTCCAACGCATAGAGGGTTTCGATGATATCGTCCAATTGACGTTTCGGCATACAGAGGGAAAGGTCACCCGGTACGGCTTTTAAGGTCGGTACGACGGTCGAAGCGGCCAACCTTTTTTCATCCGTCCGTCGTCCGACGATCAAATCGCCGAAACGTTGGACCAAGACGCTGCCTCCGCTGATCAAATTGCCTAAACGTGCCACGTGGCGGGCATATTCGATCGGTTCGTCAAAGGGGGTCGTAAACTTGATCGTCGACAATAACGCGAAGTTACTATTGGATGACTTCTTGGCCTCATCCTTATACGCATGACCGTTGACGGTCAAAATATCATTGGTGTTTTCCATGACGACTTGTCCGCGTTCGTTAAAGCAGAACATTCGTGTGATATCGCCGTATTTTTGCGAGCGATACCAGATTTTCGGTTCGTAGATGACGCTGGAGAAATGTTTCCAGACTTCGTAAGGTAATTCGACCCGTACTCCGATGTCGATTTGATTGTTTGAGAGTTTGATGCCGTTTTTCTGACACCACTTGGAAAAGAAGCCGCTCCCCGCGCGACCGATCGCAAAGATGATCGTATCGGCGGTAAGTGTAAATGTCTGTTTGTTTTGAGTATACGTGACTGTTTTCGCGGTCCCGTCCACATCCGTGACCGTGCAACGGGTCCGCAAGTCCACTTTGCCGCGAAGATTATCGACCATGTTTTTCATCGTCGAGAAGTTGGCATCGGTACCCAAATGTTTGACTTGTGCCTGTTGCATGTGCAAGTCGTGTTGGAGGCAGAGAGTCTTTAAATCGTTGCTTGGATCGTATCGTTCCGTCGTGGCACCGTTTTCAATCAAGATCTTATCGGCTTGTTCGATATAATCCAGCACTTTGCCGCGCGGTAGAAAATCGGTCAACCAACCGCCATATTCGGTGGAGATCACGTATTTGCCGTCGGAGAAGGCGCCGGCGCCGGCCATGCCTTCCATGATGCCGCAAGAGTTGCAGCGGATGCAGGTCGGGACTTTCCCGGTGACGATCGGACAGGTGCGGGTGTCGATGTCGAATCCTTTCTCCAATAAAACCACGTTGAGCGATGGATTTTGTTGGATGAGGCGGGTCGCGGTCATCAGTCCGCTGATGCCTCCGCCGATGATGACAATCTGAGCATGTTCCATGGAGTACCTCCCTTAGACCGCAAGGATTATACCAAGTTGCGGGGTAAAGTTCAAGAAAATCCGAGCTGGATGATTCGGTAACGTTGACTTCTAAAGATACGGATGCCATAATCATCGTAGTCGATGGTTTGAACCTCAATCCATCGCTTTTTATGAAACGGAGGAAAAAACGATGGCATCCAATGTATCTGCCCGTCTGCATTTCGCACAGGGCTTCGACGGAACGTTGATTTTACGCGAAGGGGAGGTCGCGATCGGGGTGCAAGCCGATCAAGCCCGCCCATACGACCTGCTCCAAGGGGCTTTGGCAGCCTGCCTTCATTCGACCTTTTTGGATATCCTGGAAAAGAAACGCATCAAAATCGATTACGCGGACTATGAGGTTTCCGGTGTGAAACGGACGGAAGTTCCCGAGATGTTGGAGGAAGTCCGTGTCCACGTGACGCTTCCCAGCGGGAAAAACAACGAAGCGTTACAGAAATCGATGGTCCTGGCGACCAAATATTGTTCGGTCTATAATACGTTGGCGAGCGTGGCAAAAATGGAATGCGTCGTTACCTTTAGCGAAACAGGTGAAACACTCTAGGTGAAACGCGACAGGCGGAACGCGACAGGCGGAACGCCTGTTTTCATTTGATTCCGCAACAAATAAAGTCTACAATGGAATTGACACTTGCTAAAATCGAAAAGTTGTCAACTTGTGAGAATCCACTTGAATTTATAATAATTTGGAGTATATTGAATGAAGTGCTTCAAGGGAGGACTTATGGACGCTTGGTTGGGGAAGTTTGGGTGGTTGAAGAAATTCTCGGCGGTTCAACAGATCGCACTTAGCTTCGTCTTCGTCATCCTGACGGGGGCGTTGTTGCTTTCACTACCGATCAGTAATCGCATTTCGGGAACCGGATTTATCGACCACCTATTCACATCGACCTCGGCGGTGTGCGTCACCGGGTTGGCGACGGTCATTCCGATGGTTCAATATACGGTCTTCGGACAGTTTATCATTATACTATTGATGCAGATCGGGGGTTTAGGATTGATGACTTTGATCGCCGTCTTCTTGATCTTCGTCGGCGGGAAACTCTCGCATACCGAGAAGTTGGCGATGGCGGAAGCGGTCAATCGACCGACCTTGGGAAGTCTTGGGCATTTCCTCAAATTCATCCTTCTTTATACCTTTATCTTTGAAGGATCCGGATTCTTGTTGTTGCTGATCCGATTTATCCCGGAATTCGGTGTAACGCAAGGCGCGTACAACGCGTTGTTCTTGGCTGTTTCCGCGTTCTGTAATGCGGGACTGGACAACTTCGCGATGGATAACTTGGTTCGATATGTCAGTGATCCTTTGGTCAACTTGACGGTGGCTTCCTTGATTATCATGGGTGGTTTGGGTTTTGGCGTTTGGTTTGATTTATCGCAGGGAGCGAAGTCGATCTTAAAAGGAAAGAAAACGTTCAAGTTTGCGGTGAAGCATTTACGTCCGCATACTAAATTGGCGATTTCGATGACCGGGATCTTGTTGCTGAGCGGAACGATCCTGATTCTATTGGTTGAGTTCACCAATCCGAACAGCCTTTCTGCCTATCCCTTCGGAACAAAACTCTTGGCTTCATTCTTTCAATCCACGACCTTACGCACGGCCGGATTCTCGACCGTGAATATCGGAAACCTACGGGCGTTTACCCAGTTCTTCATGATGATCTTCATGTTCATCGGGGGATCGCCGGGAGGGACGGCCGGGGGGATCAAAACGACGACGTTTGCGATTTTAGTGTTGATGGTCGTCGCGGAAATCCGCGGACGCAACGAAATCGTCGTGTTTAACCGGAGCATTCCGCGCGATACGTTCCGGAAATCCTTCATCATCTTCTTCGCTCTGTTAGCGACCCTCTTTACCGGCATCCTCTTATTGACAATCACGGACAATCAAAGTTTCCTTGCCTTGTCGTTTGAAGCGACATCGGCGATCGGAACGGTCGGTCTTTCGATGGGCATTACACAAGTCTTGACGGAAGCGGGAAAGATGATTATTATCACTTTGATGTACTTGGGTCGGATCGGACCGTTGACTTTGATCTTGTCCCTTGGCAAACCGACGAAAAATAAGAAAATCAACGACGTGAATTATCCCTCGGCGGATATTCTGATCGGTTAAGGAGAACCCTCATGAAACAGAAAACATATGCGATCCTGGGTCTTGGCATCTTCGGATCCACGATCGCCAAAACGCTCAGCGAATACAATTGCGAAGTCATCGGAATCGATAAAGACATCACCTGTGTCGAACGGGTGAGCGAATTCGCGACCCAAGCCGTACAGGCGGATTTCACCGACATCGATCAGTTACGCGCGATCGGCATCGAAGAAGTCGATGTCGCGGTCGTCGCGACCGGGAGTCTGCTTGAAGAGTCCATCATGGCGATTTTAAACTTGAAGGAATTAGGGGTTCCCTATATCCTCGCGAAAGCCAAGAACCGGATGTATATGCAAATCCTTTTGAAGATCGGTGCGGATAAAGTCGTGCGTCCCGAAAAAGAAATGGGCGAACGGGTCGCCAAATCCTTATTGAGCCGCAACATCATCGAAATGCTCGACATCGACGACGAGTACAGTATCATGGAAATGCATGCTCCGCGCAACTGGGTCGGTAAGGCGTTGAATGCCTTGGATTTACGGGCGCAATTTGGAATCAATGTCTTAGGCGTTCGGAAACATGCGCACGAAAGCTTGCGGATTTCGCCGTCGGCGGACTATGTCATCGAAGCCGATGATCAACTTCTGGTCATCGTTCAAAATGACGAGTTTGAGAAATTTGAATATCTAGGTAAAATTTAGAACGGTCTTCCGTTCTTTTTCCTAAGGAACCTTGAAAGGATGTACACATGAAACTACGAAGAATCGGTGCTCCGGTATCGATCGGTTGCGATCTCCCCGGTGCGGAAACGGCGATTGTATCGCTAATAAGCAACGGTATCGATTTTGATGACATCATCAATGTCAAATCGTTGGCGGAGAATAAGGATGAAATCTTGCATCTCAACTCAATGGTCGACTTTCTGGGTCGCCTGAAACAATCCGTCATGCAATGCGTCGCCGAAGGAGAATTTCCGCTTACCTTTGGCGGGGATCATTCCTTGGCCATCGCGACGATCGCGGCTCAACCCAACAAAAAGCGCGGGATCCTTTGGATCGACGCGCACGGGGATTGTAATACGCATGAATCATCGGTCTCCAAACGCATCCACGGGATGCCTTTAGCGGTCGTGCAAGGGCATGGCCATCCGAAGTTATTGGAGTTGGTAAGAGATAACATCATCGATCCCCACAATATCATGTTGGTCGGGATTCGAAGTTTGGACGAAGAAGAAGAGAAATTGATGAAACAATGGGGCTTACGTTGGTTCTCACAGTCGACGATCGACAAGAACGGACCGGATTGGACCTTGCGCGAAATCGAAGGGTTTTTGACTTCGCAGCCGGAAATCCATCTAAGTTTCGATTGCGACAGCGTCGATCCGGAACTTTGCCCGGGGGTTAGTACGCCGGTAACGGGCGGACTGAATCCGGATTTAGCGCTCTCGATCATCCAACAATGCTTTGCTTCCACCCACGTTTCTTCGATGGATATCGTCGAATACAATCCGCTCAATGATGACGGACAAACGTTAATGCTGGTCAAACGGATCGACCAATGGGTCGACCAATGGATGAAATCCCACTAAAGCACGAAACAACGTGCTTTTTTTTGTCACCTTTAACATAAATCTGAACCTTTTCGCTTCCCCCGAACCCAAGATTTCTTGCTTTTCATTTAACAGTGAATTTGGTAGAATAGATGGGCTAGGAGGAAAACACCATGATGAACAAACACGATAAGATTTTCATCGTTCTGGTTTTGGTCGTTGCGATCGCTCTTTATGTGACCATGCAATGGTTTGTGACCTCCAGTACCGGTGCCAACACCGTCGCGGTGGTAACCTATCGCGATAAGGAAGTGTTGCGCATCGATATGGCGAAAAATAGTAACTACACGGTGGATGGGACCTTGGGAGAAGTGCTGATCGAAGTAAAAGATAAGTCCATCCGGGTCGAAAAGGAAACATCGCCGTATCATCTTTGTTCGATCCAAGGCTGGGTCAAATATGCCAACGTACCGATCGTCTGCCTGCCCAACCATATCGTCATCATCATCGAAAACGCCAAGGATTCGGGAGAGGATACCCAAGTGAAATGACGACGCGCAGTAAAACACGTCGCCTGACCTTGCTTACGATGCTTTTGGCGATGAGCATCCTTTTACATATGATGGAACCTTCCTTACCGATTCCAGTTCCCGGCGTAAAGCTGGGATTGGCCAATATATTGGGTCTGATTACCTTTTTTATGTTCTCTTATAAGGAAATGTTTAATGTGAATCTCATGCGCGTCTTGATAGCTTCCTTATTGCGTGGTATCATTTTCGGGACAGGCTTCTGGCTTTCAATGGCCGGAGTGCTGCTGAGCACCACGATGGTGATCCTATTGCGTAAGACAACCAAGTTAAGCATCGTCGGCTTAAGCGTCGCATCCGCGACCTTCCACTGTTTGGGACAGATCTTAGTCATCTGTTTCCTCAACAGCACCTGGCTGATGGTCTATTGGTTGCCGATCATGTGGATCAGCGCCGTGCCGACCGGGATCATCACCGGGACATTGGCGCATCAAGTGCTTCGCAGAATCATGAAAGGAGGGTATTCCGTGTGAAACGTACCACAGATCAAGGCTTGACTACATTCGTTTATCGGGATATCTTTTTCGTCTCTACGGATAACGTATCATATCAAATCTTGATTTCGACCAATTGATAAAGAAATGGGCTGTTTTGCTTTAACAGCACCGTTTCGGTGCTTTTTATTTGTCAAGGAGGGCAACCATGAAACAAGCAACGTTTGTCTGGCGGTTTCTCAAAGGAAACCGGCTCAAAACCCTCGGAATCATTCTCGTCGTTTTAGTGTATGTCTCGATGACCCTGATTTCTCCGCTTTTATTCAGTTTTTTGATCGACAACGTCATCAACGCGTCTCCGATCACCAATCCGTTTTTACTCAGTTTCAGTAATCTGTTAGGCGGGGTCGACTTCATCCGAAACAATCTTTGGATCGGTGCCGTATTGATCGTACTGATCAATCTAACGATCGGCGTATTCATGTTTCTACGCGGCCGTTGGAACGGGGAAGTGTCGGAACATTTCGCCGAAAACGTCCGTAACCAAATGTACGAGCATCTCCAACGTTTACCCTATGCCTATCATGTCAAGGCGAAGACCGGTGATCTGATCCAACGCTGTACGTCCGATATCGATACGTGTCGCCGCTTTTTGGCCGGTCAGATTTCGGAGCTGGTGTATGCGGTGGCCATCGCGACGATCGCGTTGTCGATCCTCTTCAGTATCTATACGCCCTTGGCCTGGATCGCCATCATCAGTATTCCGTTCATCTTTTTCTTCGCCTATCAGTTTTTTAGGAATATGCAGAAAGCGTTCCAACTTTCCGACGAAGCCGAAGGGGCGATGTCGGCCGACTTGAACGAAAACCTTTCCGGAACCCGCGTCGTCAAGGCGTTTAACCGTGAAGAATATGAGTTGAAGAAGTTCGATAAGAAAAACAAGGAGTTCCGTGATTTGACCTATCGGTTGATCAAACTCTTGGGTGTGTATTGGGGAGTTTCCGATTTCATCTGCTTGACGCAGATTTTAGCTGTGGTTATCTCAGGCATCTTTTTCGCCTTGAACGGCGAAATCACGGTCGGGAATTTCTTCGTGTTCATCTCCTACGAAGGCATGATCCTCTGGCCGATCCGCAATGTCGGACGTATTTTGTCGGACATGGGGAAAATGAGCGTTTCGATCGGACGGCTCAATGAAGTGTTGGATACGCCGATCGAAGAAATGAATCTCGGTGAAACGCCGAATGTTAAAGGCGACATCGTTTTCGACCATGTCTCCTTCAAGTATGACGATGGTGAAAAACAAGTCTTGGAAGATGTTTCGTTTACGGTCAAGCAAGGCGAAACCGTGGCGATCTTGGGTCCGACCGGATCCGGGAAGTCTTCCTTGATGCATCTGTTGACGCGGCTTTACGATGCGAACTCGGGTTCGATCTTATTGAACGGACATGAGTTGAAGAACATCCAACGCCGTCATTTACGTAAGAATGTCGGTATCGTGTTGCAGGAACCGTTCTTGTTCTCGAAGACCATCTTCGATAACATCCGGATGGCCAATCCGCAAGCGAAAGAACGGGAAGTCCTGCGGGCGGCGCAGATCGCGTCGGTCCATACCGTCATCAATGAATTCGAATTAGGTTATAAGACATTAGTCGGTGAAAAAGGGGTGACCCTCTCGGGCGGGCAGAAGCAACGCATCGCGATTGCCCGGACCATCATCAACGACTGTCCGATTTTGATTTTTGACGATTCTCTGTCCGCGGTCGATACGCAGACGGATGCGTCGATTCGGGCTGCGCTGCGCGAAGTTTCGCGCGGTGTCACGACCTTCTTGATTACGCATCGGATCGCATCGGCGCAAAACGCCGATCAGATCGTCGTGCTTCAGGACGGCCGCGTTTCCCAGATCGGCACCCATGAAAGTTTGGTCGCGCAGGAAGGATTATACAAACGGATCGTTGAAATCCAGAATGCGATGATCGAAGGGGAGGATGAAGAATGAGCGAACATTTCGAAGAACAAGAATTTAACACGGACTCGTTAGACACGGGTCTGTGGAAGAAAATCTTCAAGTTACTTTGGGTCCATAAGAAAAAGCTGTATGTCTTGTATATGTTTATGATTTTCGTCGCGACGGTGGATGTCGTGTTCCCATATCTCAATAAGATCGCGATCGACACCTTCATCACCGGCGGCGGCGACTTGTCCAAACTCCCGCTCTTTGCGGCGGTGTACTTCTTCTGTATCATCGCCCAAGGGATCAACGTCTACTTCTTCATTCGTCAGGCCGGTCTGATCGAAATGGACTTCGCCTATGACGTCCGCAACCGCGCCTTCAAGAAGTTACAGGAGCTCTCGTTCAGTTATTATGATAAAACCCCTTTGGGGTGGATCATGGCGCGGGTCACCAGCGACATCGGTCGTTTAGCCGAAATCTTATCTTGGTCGCTGATGGACTTGGTATGGGGTTCCACCGTCATGTTCGGGATCACCATCGTCATGTTCACCGTCAACTGGAAAATGGCCTTGCTTGTTTTGATGGTCATGCCGATCTTAGCCTATATCAGCGTGTATTTTCAAACACGGATCTTAAAATCCTACCGTGAAGTACGTAAGGTCAACTCTAAGATCACCGGTGCCTTTAGTGAAGGCATCACGGGAGCTAAGACGACCAAGACCTTGGTATTGGAAGATCTCAACTATGGGGAGTTTAAGGCTTTGACAACGACGATGCGTGCGCAATCCGTACGCGCCGCGATCTTGTCGTCGATCTTCATGCCGATCGTCATCAGTTTGGGAGCGTTTGCGACTGCGGCCATTCTTTGGTACGGCGGCAATCAAGTCTTACTGGGAACCTTACAGTTTGGTACCTTGATGTTGTTTACGCAATACGCGACGCAGTTCTTCGAACCGTTGCGTCAGATTGCACGCTTGTTGGCGGAGTTCCAAATGGCCCAAGCATCCGCGGAACGGGTTTTGCAACTTCTGAACGCCGAACCGCAAATCGTCGATTCGCCGGAAGTCATCGCGAAGTACGGAACCGTGTTGGATCCCAAACGCGAAGCCTATGAGAAAATCCATGGCGATGTCACCTTCGACCATGTCAGCTTCAGCTACAATCCCGAAGAACCGGTATTGATCGACTTCAACTTGGAAGTCAAGTCCGGTCAAACGATCGCCTTGGTCGGCGAGACCGGGAGCGGAAAAAGCACGATCGTCAACTTGTTGTGTCGCTTCTATGAACCTGTCGAAGGGAAGATCCTGATCGACGGTGTCGACATGAAAGAACGTTCGATCGGATGGCTCCACTCCAATCTCGGTTATGTCCTGCAGTCCCCGCATCTTTTCTCGGGGTCGGTACGTGAAAACATCCGCTACGGAAAACTCGACGCGACCGAAGAGGAAATCATTGACGCGGCCAAGTTGGTCAACGCCCATGACTTCATCATGCAACTGGATGAAGGCTATGATACGGATGTCGGCGAAGGCGGCGGACGGTTGTCCACCGGTCAGAAGCAATTGATCTCCTTCGCGCGCGCCGTCTTGGCGCAACCGGCGATCTTCGTCTTGGACGAAGCCACCTCCTCCATCGACACCGAAACCGAACAGATCATTCAGCATGCGATCGAAACCTTGCTTGTGGATCGTACCAGCTTTGTCATCGCGCACCGCTTGTCCACCATCGTCACCGCCGACCGCATCTTGGTCATCAAGAAGGGACGGGTGGTCGAAGACGGGACGCATGCGGAATTGATGAAGAAGAAGGGCTACTATTTCCGTCTCTACACCAATCAGTTCAACGAAGAGCTTCAAGACAAATTATTACGCATCGCGTAAAACATTCGTTTTAGACCCGCAAGGGTCTTTTTTATGACCTTAAACTAAGCTATACTAAAAGGCAAAGGCGGAAACACCATGCAACTTACCTTGACCGAATTACGCAAGCTCCAAGCGCAGTTGGACGCACGCATCTTTACCTTGCACAACGTTACCCGCGAATCGACGCGGCTGGATCGATGCTTGGCCTTGTGTGTCGAAATCGGCGAACTCGCCAATGAAACCCGTTGTTTCAAATATTGGAGCGTACGACCGTCCAGCGGGAAGGACGTATTATTGGAGGAACTGGAAGACAGTGTCCATTTCCTGTTATCGTTGGGGATCGATCTTGACGATCAAAACGAAATCATCGCCGCCGAAGCGGATGATCGTGATTTAAGCTTGATTTTCCTGGACTTCTATCATGCGGCGAGCCGCTTGACCCAACAGTTCGATCTGAAAAACTATCGTGCTTGTTTCTCCTATGTATGTATCCTCGCGGATCGGTTAGGATTTAGTGAAAACGATCTAATCGATTACTATTTACGCAAGAACCAGAAGAATCACCAACGTCAAGACCAAAACTACTAGCGAAATCCTTGTAAGAGATGAAGGATACGATTTAAAATAGAACCCATGGAGGAAGAAACATGAAAGAAAAAAATACGAAAACAACGATTGAAACCTACGGACACGTCGATCTGAAAATGATGAAGGAGTTCACGGATGCGGACGGGATTTCGGGATGCGAAAAAGAAGCGACGCGGGTCATGAAAAAGTGGATCGAACCGGTCGCCGATGAAATCACCTATGATACCCTCGGTTCATTGATCGCCCTTCAAAAAGGGACCGGGAACGGACCCAAAGTTATGTTGGCGGGACACATCGACGAAATCGGTTTCGTCGTTCGAAGCATCGATGAAAAGGGATTTGTGCGTTTGGCACCGGTCGGCGGATGGTGGGGACATGTGGTCTTGGCACAGCCGATGATCATCACGACCCGCGAAGGGAAGAAAATTACCGGCGTCGTCGGTTCGCAAGCGCCGCACGGACTTCCGCCGGAAGTACGCAATAAAGTGAAAGAAATTAAAGATATGTTCTTGGATTTGGGCGTCAGCAGTAAAGCGGATGTTGAAGCCGCCGGTGTTCGGATCGGCGATATGGTGACTCCGAAGTCGGATTTCACCGTCATGACCAATCCCAACTATTTGATGGCGAAAGCCTGGGACGATCGCGTCGGCGCGCTGATCGCAACCGAAGTATTACAAAAGTTAAAAGAAACCCCGCACGTCGCGGATGTCTATGCGGTCGGGACGGTGCAGGAAGAAGTCGGACTGCGCGGCGCGAAAACAGCGACCTATGCGGTAAAGCCGGATTTGGGAATCGCGATCGACGTGACCGTCGCCGATGATACGCCGGGTGGCGAAAGCCGCATTAAAATGGGGGTCGGCGTGACGCTGGAAGTCTTGGATGCTTCGCATCTCGGCCACCGCGGACTGATCGTCTATCTGGATGAGTTGGCCAAAGAAATGAATCTCGATGTCCAGTTCGAATCGTTGTTGGCGGGTGGAACCGATACCGGGGAAATCCATAAATCGTTTGACGGCGTCATCGGGGTGACCTTATCGATCCCATCACGTTACATCCACGCGCATCGCGCGATCATCCATCGCAAAGACTATTGCGACACCGTTTCCTTGTTGACGGAGTTTGTCCGTCGGATCGACTGGAAACTGATCGAACAACTGAAATCATCCAATCGTTAGGAACCGTACGCGGTTCCTTTCTTTCGCATCGACCCTGATTCTGTTATAATAAGCAAGTAAAATGAGGGAATCGCTATGAAAAAACGGGAAATCACCTTATTGATCGGACTCTTGATCGCCGATCAATTGACGAAATATTGGATCGCTTCGACTTTGCCGCTCTATGACTCGATCGAAATCATCCCCGATTTCTTCTGGTTGACGTATCTTCGCAACACGGGTGCGGCTTGGAGCATGTTGGAAGGGCAGATGGGTTTGTTTTTACTTCTTGCCAGTGCCGCGATGATCGGGATGGGGTATATTTTCTTCACCTCGAAGAAAACCAACAAGATCTTGCGCTATGCCTTGATCTTCATGTTCGTCGGTACCTTGGGCAATTTCATCGACCGCGCGGTTTTGGGTTATGTCCGTGATTTCTTATCCTTCAACACCTTCGGATACATGTTCCCGGTCTTCAACGTGGCCGACATGTCGCTCAACGTGGGCGCCGGCTTGTTGATTCTGGATGCATTCCTTGAAAGGAAACATTGATGGAAAACTTAGATTATATCGTAACAACCGAGGACGCAGGCTTGCGTCTGGATAAACTATTGGTCAAACTCTGTCCGGATTTTTCCCGTACGCGCATTCAAAATTACATCGACAACGGCTATGTGCTGATCAACGACATCGAACCGAAAAACAGCGCGAAAGTAAAGTTGAACGATGCGGTGACCGCCGAATGGCCGGATGACATCGAATTGGAAGTGTTGCCCGAAAAGATGGATTTGGATATCCTCTACGAAGATCATGACGTCATCGTCATCAATAAGCCCAAAGGCATGGTCGTCCATCCCGGTGCGGGCAACTTCCAACACACTTTGGTCAACGGATTGCTGGACCATTGTAAGGACTTGTCGGGCATCAACGGCGTCCTTCGTCCTGGGATTGTTCATCGGATCGACAAAGACACCAGCGGCTGTTTGGTCGTCGCGAAGAACGATGTCGCCCATCAAGGATTAAGCGCGCAATTACAAGACAAGACGATGAACCGAACCTATCTGGCCTTGGTCCATGGCATCATGGAACATGATTACGGTACCATCGAAGCACCCATCGGACGCGATAAGAACGATCGCCAACGCATGGCGGTCACGGCGATCCATTCCAAAGCCGCGATCACGCATTTCACCGTGAAAGAGCGTTTTAACGAGTTTACCTTGCTTGAATGTCGTTTGGAAACCGGTCGGACGCATCAGATCCGGGTCCACTTGCACTATATCGGATTCCCGATCGTCGGCGATCCGAAATATTCATTGAAAAACACCCCGTTTACCGAAGGACAATGCTTACATGCCGCGGAAATCCGGTTCATTCATCCAAGAACCAGCGAAGCGATGCGATTCACCGCACCGCTTCCCCAAGTATTTGAAGCGTTCCTTGAAGAGTTGAGACTCAGGAGGTAAGTATGGCGATTCTGAAACAAGATGTTTGGGCATTACGTTGCGCACAGATTTTGATCGATCGATATGCCTACGAAATGATCGACGTGCGCACGAATTCGAAAGAAGTATGGCTCGGAAACCCAAACCGTTCCGACTATCCTTTATTGCGCCTTAGCGGAGAAAATTTCTTCCAACGTTCCATCGACCAACAACGCATCGAACGCATCAAGAACGCGATCGAAACGTTTTTCAAACGTGAAATGAACCTGACGCAAGTCGAGTTCTTCGCGGATACGCCGCTTCAGAACGATTCCGACATCATTTATGTCAGCCCGCAATTATGCAGCGACGTGCGGTTTTGCGAGAGCTTTCCGGAAGTCCAACCAGCCTTGATGTCCGAAGAAGATCCGCAAAGCGAATATGAACGCTTATTGGAAGCCTTTAAAGCGATGCGTGACAAACAAGTCCGTCAAACACGTAAAAAATTCAGCGAAGGTCTCCCTTGGGCCAGTTTTACGGTCATGGGAATCTGCGTCGCGATCACGGTCGCGATCAATCTATTCGCGATCAAGTACGATATCTTCGCCGCCTCGATTCTTTTTGGCGCTTATTATAAAACCTTTGTGATGGCCGGTTTCGAATATTGGCGCTTTCTGACGGCCGGCTTTGTCCATATCGACATCTTCCATCTCTTCATCAATATGATGGCGCTTTCCAATGTGGGGATGGTGTTGGAACGGCTCTATGGCCGCAAGAAGTTCTTAAGCATCCTTTTGCTTGGCATCATCCTCGGTAATGTCTTCGTCTATATCGGCGAAGGCAATGTCTTGACCGTCGGAATCTCCGGTGGTCTCTATGCGCTTCTAGGTTCGCTGATCATCTATGCCTATGACAACGGATGGTTAAAGAATCCACCTTTCCGCAATCAACTCTTCTTCATGTTGGGCATCAACTTATTGATCAACTTCTTGCCGAACATTTCGGTCTTGGGACATGCGGGAGGCTTTGTGACCGGGGTATTACTCGGAATCATCTATAGCGAAACCCCGCATTTGGCGGCGCTGCGCAAGAATGCGAAGATCGCTTCGATCGCATTGCTTGTGCTCTTGATCCCGTTAAGCCAAATGAACATCAAAACCGATCCGCTCTACGGTAAAACCGACCAATACGTCCTGGACATGGCCCGTGATCTCAATCTCAACGGGTATTCCGATTGGATGTCAGAGCGCTTATCCAATTTTTACGAGGAGGTATCGCGATGAAACGCCAAAACGTACTCAGCTGGGATGATTACTTCATGGGACTGGCGCATCTCTCCAGTTTCAGGTCCAAAGATCCGGGAACGCAAGTCGGCGCCGTCGTCGTCGATAGCGCTCACAAAGTCGTCAGTATCGGATATAACGGGTTTCCGACCGGTTGCGACGATGACGTGTTTCCGTGGCAACGCGAAGGATCCCTCTACGAAAGCAAGTACGCCTATGTCGTACACGCCGAACTCAACGCCATCCTCAACAGCCCGCGTTCACTAACAGGTTGTTCGATCTATGTTTCGCTCTTCCCATGCAACGAATGTGCGAAAGCGATCATTCAGTCAGGCATTAAAACGATCGTGTATGAAGACGACAAGTACGCGGATACGGAAGCGGTCAAAGCAAGCAAGCGGATGCTTGAAGCTTCAGGTGTTTCGATGCGCCGCTTAACGCATAAAGTACGTGTTAAAGTAGATTTCGAGTAAAGGCATATCCTAAACTTAAATCAATGTTGATAAGAGGAATTTAATGTGAACACAGTACTTGGATTTATTTACTTTGAATACTCGATATTAATATTTGGTTTTATTATGGCTTTTCGTTTCGTAATTAAAAGAGGATCAAGTCTGTTTAAATATGAGAAGATAGTTAAGAATCAGAAGGGTTTTATTAACAAAGAATATAAGAAAATAAACTTAATTTTTAAAATTACTATTATCGTAATTATGGTAATCGCTCTGTTTAGGATTGTACCACTTACTCTTGATATTCCATATGCAGTAACAGGTAGAACAGAATCAATTATGGTAAAGGTCATTAAGAATGATTTAGGAAATCCTGGGAAAATGAAACAAAGGGACATTGTTGTTGAGAACGTTAGAAATGGGAAGCAGTTTTCAATTCATGTTTGGGGTTATGCAATAGAAAGAGGGGATGTTTTAATAGTTGAGATTTTGCCATTCTCTAAATTCGGAACAATTATTGAATTAGTTAATTGACGTGCATTGAACTGTGAAAACTATAGTCGATTGTTACGTTATTTTGGAGATACACTTTTTTATCGAATATGGTAAATGGAGCGTTTGACATATTGTTATAGAAACACTTCCAAGAACATTTGACAGTAATAAAACACCTGTTATCCTTGAAGTAAGGGTATATGAGAAATACAGAGATTGGGGGAGAGATACATGAAAGTATCCAGATATTTTATGGTGTTGGGATGTTTGTTGCTGATGAGCGGGTGTGCAGCGGGCGATTCGAAGCAAGTACAAGACTTGCTGAAGAAAGTGGAAACGCTGGAAGCGACGATCGAAACTCTAACTACCAAACAAATCGAAGTGAATCGTTACGGGAATGGTGTCTATTATTGCCAACCGCCATTTTACGGGATTTACAGTATTCAATTTATAGAATCGAATGTCATCCGGGTTTTCGGTTATGACGATGATGAGGTGACCGTGAATCGAAATAATTATTATGAAGTCAAGGAGACTTCGACGGGAGAGTTCGAATTAGTGAAGGATGTCGTGTTGCCTGACACTGTTGGGATCTATGACGTAGCTAGGATTCGATACAACTTCGATACCAACGGGAATCTGTTAAAAGCGATTAAGATTTCCCCGGATCATCAAACTCTCGTTTATGGCGACGATCCTACGCAACATGTCTGTAAGTTCAACGAAAAATATGTGTTTCAACCTGAATAGGTAATCGAATTTCAATGAGAAGAAAGGTCGATATTAACGTCGACCTTTCTTTTGATTTCGGTGTTGATTGGAAACCGAATCAATCCAGATTCTTGGTGTTTTTAAAGTGAAGTTTCGCGACCTCACCCAATTGATCTCTGCCGAACGTTGCGATGAAATCTCGTGCGGCTTGATCGACAGTTGCGGATGCGCCTTTCGGGAAGATCCGATCGTATTTCTCATTCATCGCATCAAAGGCCAATAAGAAATGATACCGTGCGATCACAGATGCGCAGGCGACGGCGAAGAACGAACTTTCGGCTTTGGTTTGAAAGGTGAGCCCTTCAACGATTGTCTCTTCATCCTTCAGATAACGATAATAGAGGTCTTTGGGTGCGAATTGGTCGACGACTGTCAATGGAGGTAGGGTTTTGATTTTCTTGCGCAGATGGACATAGGCGGCGTTATGTAAGATGGCTTTGATGGCATTTAGATTATGTTTCTGCTGGACTTGATTGTATTTACGGTTCTGCACGACCAATACGCTATAAGGCAATGTTTCCATCAGTTTCGGGGCCACGATCCGTACATGCGCATCGTCCATCGCTTTGGAATCCGTAATCCCGAGATCATGAAATTGTTCGTAATGTTTTTTGTCCGTATAACAAGCGCATACCACCACCGGACCGAAATAATCGCCGGTCCCGACTTCGTCGCTGCCGGCTTGGGGGAAAACGGAAGGGTTCGTACTGACGGTTTCGGATTTCAATACCGTAAAGACCGCCGCATGTTCCTCGGCCTTTTTGCCTGCGAATACGACTTTGTTTGAATCATACACCGTAATGGTACATCCGTCCGCATCGATGCGATAACGGATATAGGGTTGGCCGGTCGTGCGTTTTTCCTCGCTATAAAGACGATCCAAGAAGGAAAGTTGTTGGGGATCAAGGGTCAAAGAGATTGTTGCTTTCATACATTCACCGTCTTTATGATAGCATGCCGACCCGAACTTCGATAGTTAAAATCAAACGATACGTTCATATCGGTTTGCATGTCGACCAAAAAAACATTATCATGATAGAGAGGTAAAAACCATGACGATTCCAGAAATGTTCTTTCCCTACATCAATATCGCTTTGTTGGTGATCGCCGTACTGGCGGTTATCGACGGATATATGCATGGGTTTATGTTGATGTTGCTTAACTTAATCAGTTTAGTAGCGGCTTTATTTCTCGCGTGGGCGCTATCCCCGGCGATCGCCGCCGTGATTCCCCTTTATCCCAAAAGCGCAACACCCATCGAAGGTCCGGTCGGCGATCTGATCTATACGAAATTCAATGCAGGATTATGGTTCATCGTGATTTTCATCGTCGTGATGATCCTCTCGGTCGTGTTGCGACCCTTGGTCAAAGCCGTCGGGAAAGTCCCGGTGATCAAACAGACCAACAAGATTCTCGGTGCAGCGTTCAGTTTAGTGTTGACCGCGTTTTGGTTGATGGTGTTGACCTTCGTCTTGACGACCCCTTTGTTTACCAACGGAAAAGATGCCATCGAAGCGAGTTGGCTCAAAACCTTCAGCGATCAGCGCAATCCGGTGTTCGGATTTGCGTCCGACCGACTCAATGAAAGTGTGATGGTGCAGCGCATCATCAGCGGTCAACCGATGACCACCGCCGAGCTGGACGAAATCCGCGTCTGGCTTGATGATCATAATATCGATCCGAATGCGATCGATGATTTCATCCAATCTCTCAAATAAGGCAGGTACCTATGAATAAAGCCTATGACGTTCTCGAATTTAACGAAATCCTCAACGAAGTGGCGGGACACTGCCGCTTTTCGTTGGGGAACCAATTGATCTTGACTTCCACACCCCAGTTCTCCAAACTTTGGGTCGAACGCGAACTGAAACGGACGCGTGAAGCCATGGAAATGATCAACCTCGGCGGAAGCATGCCTTTCGGCGGGATTTCGGATATCCGCATGGCTCTACGGGAAAGTCAAAAAGATCAGATTTTGGCAATCCAAGATCTTTTGGCGATCGCCCGACATGGACAAGCGGTCAAGACGATCAAAGATTACATGAAGAAGAATGAGGCGAAAACGGAAGAAATCGCGGATATCGTCGCGACGATGCGCGAAAATATTTCGTTAAGCAACGCGATCGAACAATGCTTCACGCCTTCCTTTGAAGTTCTGGACAGCGCTTCAGTTGCATTGAAACATATTCGACGTCAAATCCGTTTAAATGCGCAGGAACTCAATAAAACGACCGATTCGTTCATCGCGAAGAACGCTGCGAAACTTACCGACACCATCAGTACGATCCGCAACGAGCGCGTCGTGGTGTTAGCGCGCATTTCCGATAAGAACGCGTTCGGAGGGATCTTACACGGCGAATCCGCGTCCGGTCAAACCGCTTATATCGAACCGCCGGTCTTGGTCGAACTCAACAATAAAACGCAAGAGCTTCGTCAAGCGGAAGAAGAAGAAATCAAGCGCATCTGTTTTGCCTTAAGCCAACAAACCAAGTCCGTCGCCGAAGATTATTTGGCGAACCTAAACTCATTAAGTCTTTTGGACGCGATCTTCGCGAAAGCGCGATTCGGAATCGAACACAAAGGCGTCACCGCGAAACTCACCGATGCGCGCGAATTGCGTTTCGAAAACGCGCGCCATCCGTTGATCGATCCCGAAAAAGTCGTATCCAATACATATCACATCACCGACGAAAAAAGCACCCTGTTGATCACCGGACCCAATACCGGGGGAAAAACAGTCAGTTTGAAAATTCTCGGCCTCTTTACCTTGATGACCTATACCGGAATCCCGGTATTGGCGGACGAGGCGATTGTTCCGATGTTTGACCAAGTCTATGTCGATATCGGAGATGATCAATCCATACAGGCTTCGCTTTCCACATTTAGCGCGCATCTACAGAAGATTTCCGAAATCTGTAAAAAAGCCACCGGAAAGTCACTCATCATTTTGGATGAACTCGGCGGTGGGACCGATCCGACCGAAGGGGAAAGCTTAGCCATGGCGGTGTTGGATGAACTACGTTCTCGTAAAGCGATGATCGCCGCGACGACCCACTATTCCAAACTCAAGACCTACGGAAGCAAGCATCCGGATATCCTACAGGCTTCGGTTCAGTTCGACCTAACGAAACTCATGCCGACGTACCGATACATCGAAGGACTGCCCGGATCGTCCAACGCCTTGGCGATCGCGGAGAAATTCGGACTGGATCCCAAGATCGTCGCCAATGCGCGGATTCTGAAAAACAACGCCAAATCGGTGGAAGAGCAACGTTTGGAAGAACTCGAGGAAGAGATTTTGCGTACCAAACAAAAGGAAGACGAGTTGAATCTAAAAATCAAAGAAACCGAACTTGCGACCTTGGAAGCACGCAAGATCCAAGAACGATTCGAAACCAATAAAGAGAAGATTCTTGAGGAAGCCCGTAAAGAAGCCCAATCGATGGTCGAAGAACTGCGGTTGGAAGCCGAAGAAATCCTGAGCGAGATCCGCGAAGCGCAGAAGACCAACACGATGCATACCGCCATCGAGAAGAAATTCCAACTCGATCAACTCAGTCCGGAAACACAGATCGAAGAAGATCTCGAAAAGCTCGAGAACCCCGAAGTCGGACAATGGGTCAAGATCCGAAACAGCAATCAGATCGGACAGATCATCACCGTCAAACGCAAAGTCGTCACGATCAACGTCAACGGGATGAAACTCGACGTACCGCTGGAAAAAGTCGTGAAAGCGAAGACACCGGTCGCGAAGAAGAAAAGCGCCAACATTTCATATAACGTCCCCGCATCGATGCCGATGGAGCTCAACATCATCGGATTGCGGGTCGAAGAAGCGTTGCCGCTGGTCGACCGGTACATCGACGATTGCATGCGCGGTCGCCTCAATAACGTACGGATCATCCACGGACACGGAACCGGTGCATTACGTAGCGCGGTCCATCAAGCCTTGAAGATGAATTCGCATGTCGCTGGGTATCGCTTAGGCGGACAGGGCGAAGGCGGCGTCGGCGCGACCGTCGTTTCCTTTAAGGGAATGTAAGTATGAGCCTCAAAGAAAAACTCGCCACCTTGCCGCTTGAGCCGGGCTGTTACTTGATGAAGAACAAAGCCGGCACGATCATTTATGTCGGCAAAGCGAAAAAACTCAAGAATCGCGTCAATTCCTATTTCGTCGGCGCGCATGACCATAAAACAACGAAACTGGTTTCCCAGATCGAAGATTTCGATTATTTTGTGACGGAAACCGAAAAAGAAGCGTTACTGTTGGAAATCAACTTAATCAAAAAGCATCGTCCCCGCTATAACATCATGTTTATGGACGATAAGTCCTATCCCTACATCAAGATCACCCATGAACCGTATCCGGTCGTTAAAGTCGTACGTGAAACGACCAAGGACAAAAAAGCGAAATACTTCGGTCCCTATCCCGATGCGACCGCCGCCTACAACATCATGACCTTGATCAACGGGATGTATCCGTTGCGCAAATGCAACATCCTACCCAAACGGGTTTGTCTCTATTATCATCTCCACCAATGTCTGGGACCCTGCGAGTTTGAAGTCGATCCCAATGTCTATGTTAAAATGATCGAAGAGATCACCCGCTTACTAAAAGGGGATACCAAGGCGTTACGCGACAAGATGACCGGACTGATGAACGAAGCCACAAGTCAGCTCAATTTCGAGAAAAGCATGGAATATCGTGATTTTTTGAAGTCGCTCGATTACATCAGCGATCCGCAGATCGTCATGTCGCAAGGCAGTGAAGATCGCGATGTCTTCGCATATTATGAAGATAGCGGATATCTCGCCATCCAAGGCTTGTTTCTGCGGGGCGGTAAGTTATTGGATCGCTCGCTGACGGTGCAGCCGGTCTATGCGGAAGCGGAAGAAGAGTTTGTGGCCTATGTTCTTCAATATTACCAAAGCAATCCTTTACCCAAGGAAATCCTATTACCGCAAGGCGAAACCTTGGCCGGGCTGAACGATGTCCTCGATGCCAATGTCATGCAACCGCAACGCGGACTCAAACGCAGTCAAGTCGAACTGGCACGTAAGAATGCGGAAAACAATCTCAAACAGCGCTTCGAAGTGCTCTCGCGCCAAAGCGCCCATCAGGAAGAAGCCAATCGTTTGTTGGCGATCACTTTGCATGAAAAAGAAATCCATCGCGTCGAACTCTTCGATAATTCCCATATCTCGGGACAACACGCGGTGGCCGGATTGGTCGTGTTTGACGACGGGGTGCCCAATCGCAAAGAATATCGGACGTACCAGGTTCACAACGCGAATGACGATCTTGCGAACATGAAGGAAGTGCTCTATCGCAGGTATCTGCGACTTCTGAAAGAGAATTCCGTTCTACCGGATTTGATTCTGGTCGACGGCGGACTCACGCAAGTCAAGGCCGCATTGGAAATACGGGAGATGTTGGATCTTAATATTCGGATTGCCGGATTGGTGAAGGATGACAACCATCGCACGGCCGAACTGATGAATGAGGATCTGGAGATCTTACCGATCCCCAAGGAAAGTCCTTTGTTTTTCATGTTGACGCGCATGCAGGATGAAGTCCATCGCTTCGCGTTGAGCTATCATCAGAAATTACGATCAAAAGCGCAGACGAAATCGATCTTGGATGAAATCGAAGGAATCGGACCGACACGTAAGAAAGAGCTTTTGAAACATTTCGGAAACTTCCGCAACATTAAAGAAGCGACTCTTACGCAACTCATCGAAGTCTTGCCTGAAGAGGTAGCGAAACGAGTCTATGAAATGTTCCATCCGCAAGACACGGACGCGACGCAGTGATATACTAAAAGGCAGAGTCAAAGGAGGGATGGGATGAACGCCATCGGAATCGTCGACTCGGGACTGGGCGGATATACGGTCTATGACCGTTTACGCACCGCTTACCCATCGACCGCATTTGTATTTTTAGCCGATCAAATCCATGCTCCTTACGGAAACAAGTCCCCGGAGGACATTTTGTCGATTACGTATTTGAACATTCTTTGGTTCTATGACCAAGGAATCCATGAAGTGATTTTGGCGTGCAACACCGCTTCGTCGGTCGCGTTGGAATTCATACGTCCGATTTTTCCCGAAATGACGATCCATGGGATCATCGATCTGACCGTCGATGCGTTGGATCTACAGGCTGATGATAAGGTCTTGATCTTGGCGACCCAGGCGACCACCCAAAGCGACGCCTATCCGGATGCGATCATGATGATTCAACCGCACGCGAAAGCCAAAGGCATCGCGATGGTTGATTTGGTGAAACATATCGAAATGTTGAGCGATGAAGCTACGATCGATGCGTATTTGAAGAAAAGTCTGCCTATAGATGCTCGTTCCTACAACAAAATCGTTTTGGGCTGTACGCACTATCCGATCATCAAAGATCAACTTCTGAAACACGTCGACGGAACGCTTTACGATTCACGCGACGCGATCGTCGGTTTATTAAAAGGAAGAGATTTACCGATCGGAGAAAGTCGTTGCTTTACGACGGGGGATCCGCGTCGCGCATCCCTCCAAGTTAAGACGATCTTCGGAAACGACGAAACCTTCACCCATGCGGTGACCGATCCCAAATGAGCAAGGAAATCGTACTGGTCAGCGACAACCACGGACGCATCGAAGTGTTGCGGAAAATCCGCGAGCTGCATCCCAACGCCGACGCGTATCTTCATTGCGGGGATGCGGAAGTGGATGAGGAACATCTCGAATCGTTTGCGGCCGTCAAAGGCAACAACGACACGGAATACGACTATCCCGAAACACGGGTCATCGATCTGGGCGAATGCAAGATCTTGATGATCCATGGACATCAATATTTTATGGGGACCCGACTCGAACAACTTGCCAAACGCGCCAAACATATCGGATGTAATATGGCTTTTTTCGGTCATACCCATGTCTTTCACGTGTCGACCCTTGAAGGTGTGTTGTTGGTGAATCCCGGTTCCGTTTACAACAATCGGGATGGAACGCCGCCATGTTACGCGCTGATTCATAACCGAGACGGGGGATGGAAAGTCGAACGGAAACCGGTTCCGGTCAAAGAAAATCCGTATTGGCAACATTGGTTGTAAGTAGGATTGAATTCTACCTCGGAATTTGGTAAAATAACACGGCAGTGTCCTCATAGCTCAGCTGGATAGAGCATGCGCCTTCTAAGCGCACGGTCGAGGGTTCGAGTCCCCCTGAGGACGCCATGCGTAAAACAAAACCCTCCGACGAGGGTTTTTCGCTTTTTACTCGATGAAGCGATCAACGATGCTAAAAATGTTTTATATTAATTCCTGCGAATATGATAAAATCATTACGATACATTCCGAATTTTATTGAACGTAATGATCCCTATACGATGCATATCATGTCATAGGGAAGAGGGTGCGAACATGCGCAAGCGAACCTGTATATTCCTAATCACATTTCTTTTGATTTTTTCAAGCATGTCCGTCGTAAATGGCTACTCGGATCCCTCGACGGTTTTTACAAATGATAAGGTTTCAAGCTCACAAAGCAAAGAGAAAGCGAAGGATCGTTTTCAACGTGATCCACTCCAAATCGGAGTGAAGGGAAGTTATGAGTCTACTAAAATTCAATCCGATTTGAAAACAGCAAAAAAGACCAACACCATCGTTCTGAAGTTTGCGAATCCGGATCATATCTCGAAAGTCCGGATTTCGGAAAAAGTCGTGGGAAAATTCAAAAACATCAACACGGTCACAATCGAAATACCGATCGGGGCGGATGCCTCGAAGATCCTTGAAAAATATAAGCAAAACCCATACATCGAAAATGCGTATGTGGACATCGAAGTCTCGCATTTCTTTATCGCCACAGATCCGTATTATCCGACTTATCAATGGAATCTCCAACGTATCGGTATGGAATCCGCATGGAATTTCTCCCAAGGTGAGCCGACGATTACGATTGCGGTCATCGATACGGGTTTTGGTCCTTTCTCGGACATTGACGGACGTGTCAATGGGGCGTACATATCAAGTTCAGGGATTTTCGAAGACACCTATCCCGGACAGTTCTCCTATGACGGGGATTTTCATGGTACGGCCGTCACTTCACTCATCGCATCCAACATCAACACGACCGGAATCGCAGGGGTTGCGCCAAATGTAAAAACAATGGCGGTCAAGGTGTTTGACGATCACGTTGAAACGACCAGTTCAATCCAGGTATCGGCCGGAATTCGGTGGGCGGCGGACCATGGGGCAAACATCATCAACATGAGTCTGGGTGCAAATGAAAGCTCACCGGATATTTTGGATGCGGTGGAATATGCCCTCGCCAAAGGGATCACCTTGGTCGCGGCTTCCGGCAATGATGGATACTCGAATTTCATTTCGTATCCGGCAGCTTATCCGGGTGTCATCGCGGTTGGTTCGACAAACAATACGGATGGCATCTCGACGTTTTCAAACAAAGGCTCGCAACTTGATTTGGTTGCGCCGGGAGAGCGAATCTATTTGGCGAACGTCACCGGCGGCACCGCTTCGTTTGCGAGCATGAGCGGAACGTCGTTTTCCTCTCCGACCGTCGCAGCCGTGGCTTCACTTGTTAAAGGTCTCCATCCTGAGTTCTCAAGTCGACAAATCCAACAGGTTTTGTTTACCGGAACCGAAGATATGCTTGCTGAAGGTTGGGATTCATCCAGCGGATATGGGATTCTTAACGCCGCCAAAGCGCTGAACGTAGCCAATCAACAATCTTTATTCGATGGTAACGACTCGATTTCCGAAGCGTCAAGGATCTATGCCAACACAGAAGTAACAGGGCATACCTATCCTGCCCTTGATTATGATGTATATAAATTCGTCCTATATCAATCAAGTTACGTTAACGTGACGGTGACATCGCAGGGATCGCAGGATATGGTCATCGATCTCTATGATACTACGCTCGGTCTGATCGAAAACGTCGATAATACATCCAACGGCATTGAACAAAGCGCGACGCATTTTCTCCCAGCGGGAACCTATTACGTAAATACCTACGATTATTTCGGGGATGTCAATGATACCGCATATCAACTTAAAATATTGGCGTCGGATACGCTTGCTCCGCAGATTACGATAAAAGCAGGAGACGAAGTCCTTACTACGGGGAGTGTTACCTATCATGACGTTTATGTCACCGCCGAAGACACTTCCAGTGTTGTCCTTTCAGCTACGAAAGACACTGAAAACTATTCGTGGCCGACCCGTGGAGTGTTTACTGGGAGCGGAAACTATGTCATTTCAGCGATCGACGCGATGGGCAACACATCTTTCGAAACCTTTTCGATTCAAAAAACGGGCGAATTCGTTTTGTCGTTCGATACGCAGGGCGGTACGTTGATCGATGCGCGTACGGTTTCGGCTTATTCAACATTCGATGCCCCCGAACCGCCAATCAGGACAGGATACACGTTTGGCGGATGGTACAAAGAAGCGGCTTGTGTGAATGCGTGGGATTTTGAAACCATGCCGATCCTATCCGATTTAACCTTGTATGCCAAATGGACAATCAATAAATACACGTTCAAATTCGACAGTCAGGGTGGCACGACCATAAGTTCGAAGGTAGCCGACTTTATGACGAAAGTGGCTATTCCAAACCCACCAACGAGATCCGGATATCTGTTTACAGGGTGGTATAAGGATCTCAACTACACAACGTTGTGGGATTTCGCGAATGATCCCGTATCTGAGAACACGACCGTCTATGCGAAATGGTTAGCGACACCTGCCGCGATCCTTGGCTTGAAAGCCGAGTCTGCCGGTTATAATAGCGTCAAGTTGAGTTGGACACAAGTAGCGGGTGTTACCTATGAAATCTACCGCGCCGTGTCCGCTACCGGAACGTACACGAAACTGGCGGATGTTGTCGCCTCGACCTACACAAGCACGAATCTATCGACCAACGTGACCTACTATTTTAAAGTCCGCCCCTACAAAACGGAGGGTGCGTACAGAACCAATGGGGCAACCTCGACCTATGTGAGTGCCCGACCGATTCCTTCGACGGTGAAATCGACCGTCTCATCTTCTTCATATAATTCACTGCGGACGACATGGCCGGCGATCGCCGGGGCGAGCGGCTATCAAGTATATCGTTCGCTTTATAGCAATGGAACGTACTATTTGATGACCACAACCACGTCAACAAGTTATTTGAATACATCCTTAACCACAAACCGTCTCTATTATTACAAAGTCCGGGCCTATCGTTGGGTTGGTTCAACCAAAGTCTATGGCGCTTTTTCAACGATCGTAAGCGCACGTCCGGTCCCGAGCGCACCCGTCATAACTTCGACTCATTTAAGCTATAACAGCGTCAAAGTATCGTGGCCATCCGTTTTGGGGGCGAATGGTTATGAAGTATCCAAAGCGTTCGGAACTTCTACGACGTTTACTGTTCATACGACGACGACGGGTCTGACCACCACGTTGACCGGTTTGACACCCAATGTGAAAGTAAGCCTAAGAGTTCGAAGTTATCGTATGGTTGGCTCATTGAAAGTATTCGGTCCCAATTCCAATCTTTCAACTTCCACACCTTATCCGCTGGCACCGGTGTTGAACGCCTCTGTGACACCGACGTCGGTACTGTTAAGCTGGAAACCCGAACCGGGAATTACGAATTATACGATTTATCATGACGAAGCCGGTTTGGGGAACTTCGAAAAGATCGGGGTAATCAGCTCGACATCCTTCAACCATGATGGATTAGTTCTAGGTTCGACGCATGCATACAAAGTCATTGGCTCGATGTTTGTCGGTATGTCCGAATTATTCACTCCGGCCTCCGCAATCATTTCGCGCATTGTCGCAGCCCCGGCGGTCACCGGACTTCTCGCGAGTTCAACCGCCTATGACCGTATTTCACTCAAATGGAATGCATCCTCAGGTGCAGCCGGATATGAGATTTCGATGGCTACATCTTCGAACGGCGTATACTCCGTGCTGACAGAAACCGACCAAATCACTTATTTGAAAACCGGATTGACTTTCAATGTGTACCACTACTTTAAAGTGCGGCCTTATTCTTTCGATGGTGAGACCAAAGTTTACGGCGCGTATTCATCGATCGTTTCCGCGAAGACTGCCGTAGGGATACCGGTGTTGATCTGGAAGAATGTTTCTTCCACGGCGATCAATTTATCTTGGTCGGCGGTTTTAGGAGCCTCGGGTTACGAAATCTACCGATCGTCGACTTCGACAGGTACATATACCCTACAAACGACGACGACTTCCGTTTCCTATACAAAATCAGCCTTGATTAAAGGAACCGTCTATTATTACAAAATTCGATCCTACCGCTGGGTCGGAAACAGTAAAGTCTATGGCGCCTTCTCAGCACCGAAGTACGTTAAGGTTGGATACTGATCCGTTTGACGATTCAGGTGAGCAAAACAAGTTTCTAGTTAGTTTTCAACGGTTTTTCCAAAGAATCGTTAGGATGATTCCAAAAGATCCCTAAAAGTACAAAAACCCCTGAACGGGGTTTTATGATCTAGGTTTGTTTCATTTGAGAATGGAGCTGTCAAAGTTTGAAAAGAACCAATGGATGTCGTATCTGTTCTACCAATTGCTCAATTGAAGTTTCTTTTGAAGCTTCTCGCGCAACTCGTCATCAAATCGGATACGGACATCGCATTGAAGCGTATCGCGACGTTTGCGAACAAGATTGGCGATGTTCGCGGTAGCGATACCCTCCGCATACGTAAGTACCGTTTTACGGTAGATTTCCGGCACGAATCCAATCGTCGTTTTACCGTATGAAAAAGCGATCGTTTCTTTCTTTAAATCCACATCATAGGTTAGCGGAGTACCTTGCGCAAGCTTACGTAAGGTGCGTTGTTGCTTGCGTCCCGTAATGCCGATCAAGCGGACATCGATGTATAATCCATCCGCATCGACCCACCAATCCCCGAAAAGAAAACGGGGATCTTCTTTGGGTTGAACGATTTCGGGTTGGGTGTCAATAATCTCTTCAGCTTCGGGTAATTTCGGTTCAGGTTGGGCTTCAACGATCGGTTCTGAAGTTGGCTTCGGAACTTCAACAAGTTCCGTCACCGCTTGAGCACGATCATCGGATACGCTGATCGGACGCAAGGAGAGATCGACCTTGTTGATGGATTGGAAGGGCGGATCTTGCTTGATTTTTGAGGACGGTTGTACTTCGGGATCAGATGTTTGTCCGTTTGAATCAGAGAATTCACTCTGTGAAACGACAGTCACCGGAACAAAATTGGACTCTTCCAGGGTCTCCTCGTTTTTGCGGGTGAAGAGTAGAACGATTCCCACAAAACCGACGCATACTAAAATCACGGAAAGAATCCCGTAAAGCAATGCGATCCATGTGTTTCCCCCGTCGAAAGCGATAAACGCGAAATAGGCGATGATGCCCCCAAAAATCAGAAACAAGCCGAATAAAAGTAATTTAAGTGCTTTCATGCGTTTCCCCTGTTTGCACCATTGTATCACAAATCCAAATCGGAAAATCGGCGAAACGCATGAAACGCAGTCTAAAATATGGCATAATAAATCTGAGGAAAAAACATGGAAGAAAATTATTACGATTCGATCTTACGGCAGTTGCGTGCGGATATCCTGGCGGGGAAGTACGAGAGCGCGGAAAGCATTCTGGAAGAGGAACTGCGGATGCCCTACATCCCCGCGGCACCGAAGAAGGAAATGGAAGCATTGATGCGCGAAGTACGCGCATGGCGCAAACAGAACCGTCGCAAAGCAAGGATCGATGATGTCGGCGAATTATTGGAAATGCTTGATAACGAAGCGGGACATATCGCCGTCGTTTCGGCGCTTGACGGGCTGAATTTACGCGAATACGACGAAGTCCTCAAGAAAGCGTTCTCCGTGATCACCGATCGCGGTTTGCTTTCCGTCTTAGTCGAACTCTGCGCGCGCCAGCAACTCCATAACGAGTACACGTTTACCTTCGATCATGTCACCTACACCTTTATCCCGGCGGCGCTTGAATTGCCCGAAGAGAGCGAAGGGGTCGACGCGTGTTTGAAGCAGGCGCAGGAATGGCTCGGCAACGACGACCCGTCGATGCTGGTGCTGGCGCAAGAAGCGATTCTTCGGATCGCGTTGTTGCGATTACCGGAAGGAATCGACATCGATGAAGCGCTTCCGTTGACGCTTGGCGTCGTAAAAAACTTGTTTTACCAGATTTCCGGTGTACAAGAGTGGCATGCGTTTTGCGAAAAGAATACAATAGATGAGAACCGAATCGAAGCGGTCGGAAGTGAAGTTTTGATTTAGCACTCAAAAGTTGACAGTGCTAAAACCTATGGTATAATAGGAATGCTAAAACAGGAGGCCCCCATGAAATCTACTTGGACAGTCAAAGAAAAATCCACCGGTGAACTGATCGTCACCATCAACGACGACGCTTGGAAGAAAGCGCAAACGAAGGCATTCGACAAACTCGCGAAGAACGTCGAAGCGCCGGGATTCCGTAAAGGACAGGCCCCCAAAGAGATCGCCCGTAAAGCGATCAGCGAACAAAGCATCCTGATGGAAGCCGTCGACAACATCGCAAGCGATGCGTTGTTATTCGGTATCAAAGAACATGACCTATCGGTCATCGCCCGTCCTGAATTAGACTTGGAAGGGTTGACCGCCGATGAAGTAACCTTGAAGTTCGTTGTCACTGTAAAACCTGAAGTCAAACTCGGACAGTACAAAGGTTTGGATGTCAAGGCTGAAGCCGTATCCGTTACGGCCGAAGAAGTCGACGCCAAAATCGCCGAACTTCGCGAACAATTCGCGGAACTCGTGTTGAAAGAGACCGGTAATGTCGAAATGAACGACACGGCCGTGATCAATTTCGAAGGATTCAAAGAAGGCGTTCCGTTTGAAGGCGGCAAAGGCGAAAACTATGCGTTGGAGATCGGTTCGAACTCCTTTATCCCGGGTTTCGAAGAAGCCTTGATCGGATTGGCGACGGGCGAAGAAAAAGACGTTGCTTTGACTTTCCCAGAACATTACGGAGCCGCCGATTTGGCGGGTGCGGATGTCATCTTCAAAGTCAAAGTCAACGAAATCAAACAGAAACAACTTCCCGAACTCAATGACGATTTCGCCAAGGAAGCCAACCATCACGGAACGGAAACCTTAGCGGATTTGAGAGCTCATATCGAAGAGGATTTGTTGGAAGAGAAGACGGCGAAGGCGCAGGATGCATTTGGCAACGAGTTGCTGACGCGTGTCGTCGATGCGACCGAAGTCGAGATTCCGGAAGTGTTGATCGAAGAGGAAACCGATACCTTGGTCGAAGATTTCAAGAACCGTATCGCCCAACAGGGATTCAATTTCGAACAGTTCACGCAGATCACGGGTCAAACCGAGAAGGAACTTCGCGAACAAATGCGTCTGGATGCGACCGGTAAGGTCAAAGTGCGTTTGATCCTGGATCAGATCGCAAAAGAAGAGAAGATCGAAGTCACGCCGGAAGAAGTCGAACTTGAATACGGCGCGATCGCGCAGCAGTATAACATGGAACTGGCCCGCGTGAAGGAGTTGGCGCCGCAGGAAACGATTGCCTACGATATGCGTCTACGCAAAGCCTTCACCCTCATCCGCGAATCCGTTTCACAATAAGACGCATTGCGTCTTATTCCCTTTAAGGAGGTGTAACGATGGATAACGAAAAAATGGAAATCAGCGTACCCGTCATATGCACACGGGGCATCATCGTATTTCCGAACCAAGATGTTTTGATCGAAGTCGGACGCGAAAAGAGCGTCAACGCGATCGATGAATCGAATACGTATTTTAACGGCCACGTCTGGGTCGTCAGTCAGAAAGATGTTTTAGTTGATGAACCGCACGAAGAGGACTTGTTTAAGTTCGGTACCTTGTGCCGCATCAAGAACGTCAAACGCAAAGAAGGTTTCATGCGTGTCACCTTCACCGGCTTGGAACGCGCGAAACTGGTACGCTTAAGCGAAGACAACAAGATGTTCTTCGCGACGGTCCAACCGGTCGCGGATATTTCGGGCGACAACTTGGAAGAAATGGCGCTCATCCGTCAGATTGCCAAGGGCTTGGAACAAGTCGCCACCAGCAATTCGAACTTCCCGACCGAAATCATCAACCAACTCACCAAAGGCGTTTCTGCCCAACAATTATCCGATCAGATCGGTCAGTATTTTCCGATGGGATTGGATGACCGCCAAGGGATTTTAGAAGCGTTGAACTTAAACGAAAGACTCTTGTTGATCATTCAGAATCTCCAAAAAGAAAAAGAACTGACCAACATCGAACAGGGCATCAACGACAAAGTCAAGGAACGCATCGAAGAGAACCAACGCGAATACTATCTGCGTGAGAAGCTTCGCGCCATCAAGGAAGAATTGGGCGATGTGCCCAACGCAACCGATGATATGGACGAGTTGCGTCGCTATGTCGAAGAGAATCCGTTCCCGAAGAATATCAAAGAAAAAGCGTTGGATGAAATCCAGCGTTACGAAATGTTGCCGAGCGCCAGCGGGGAAAGCGGCGTCATCCGTACCTACCTCGATTGGTTGATCAAACTGCCGTGGTGGCAGGAATCCGAAGACAACAACGATCTGAAAGCGGTTCGTGCCGTGTTGGATCATGATCATTACGGCTTGGAAAAGGTCAAAGACCGCATCATGGAATACTTGGCGGTCAAGACGATGACTCAATCCCTGAATGCGCCGATCTTGTGTTTGGTCGGGCCTCCGGGGGTCGGTAAGACTTCCTTGGCGAAATCGATCGCCAATGCGTTGGGACGTAATTTCGTCAAAGCGTCGTTGGGCGGGGTGCGCGACGAAGCGGAAATCCGCGGACATCGCCGTACCTACTTAGGTTCTTTGCCGGGTCGTGTCATCCAAGGCATGAAAAAGGCAGGCGTCGTCAATCCGGTATTCTTGATCGATGAAATCGACAAGATGGCCAGCGACTATAAAGGCGATCCGAGTTCGGCGATGTTGGAAGTGTTGGATCCCGAGCAGAACTCGCTCTTCAGCGATCACTACCTGGAAGAACCCTACGACTTGTCGAAAGTCATGTTCATCGCCACGGCCAACTATCTCGAAGACATTCCGGCCGCATTGCGCGACCGGTTGGAAATCATCAATCTTTCGTCGTATACGGAAGAGGAAAAAGTCAACATCGCGATGCATCATTTGATTCCGAAGCAGATCGCGATGAACGGACTCAACGAAAAACAATTCCGTCTCAATAGCGACGAACTCTACTACATCATCCGTCATTACACCCGCGAAGCAGGGGTGCGTCAATTGGAACGTGTCGTCGCTTCGCTGTGCCGTAAATCCGTTTTGTTGATTTTGAAGGACAATAAGAAATCCGTCAAGATCACCGAAAAGGTCATCGGCGAATGGTTGGGCAAAGAGATCTTCGAATACGGTAGAAAAGAGGTCGAGAATCAGATCGGCGTGGTCACCGGATTGGCGTATACGTCTTTCGGCGGCGATGTCCTCTCGGTCGAAGTCACGTCGTTTGAAGGCAAGGGACGTTTGATCGTCACCGGCCAATTGGGCGATGTCATGAAAGAATCCGCGGAGATCGCGTTCGGGTATGTCAAATCCAACGCGCGTCGTTTTGAAATCGATCCGAAGTTCTTCGAAGATCACGATGTGCATATCCACGTCCCGGAAGGGGCGGTTCCCAAAGACGGACCGAGCGCCGGCGTCACCTTGACGACCGCGATCATGTCCGCGTTGACTCACAAGGCCGTTTACGCCGATTTGGCGATGACGGGAGAAGTGACGTTGCGCGGTAACGTGCTTCCGATCGGCGGATTGAAAGAGAAGTCCTTGGCGGCGCATCGTTGCGGCATCCGCAAAGTCGTCATCCCCAAACTCAACATGAAAGACATGGATGAGATCCCGCAAGTCGTCAAAGACCACATCACCTTCGTACCGGTCGAGAATATGGACCAGGTCCTGGCCGAAGCATTGGTGAAGTAGATGAACGCGTTTGCGACCTCGAAGTGGCTGATCACCGCGGCGAAAAAAGAACAGTTTCCCGCGACCGACCTCCCCGAGATCGTGCTTGCCGGACGTTCCAACGTCGGTAAATCCAGTTTGATCAACGCCTTGGCCAACGTGAATGCGTTGGCTTATGTCGGGAAACGAGCCGGAAAGACGCGGTACTTGAATTTCTTTTCGATGGGCGATGTGTTCCATCTGGTTGACGTTCCCGGTTACGGGTTCGCCAATCGATCGAAGACAGAACTCAAACAGTATGGAAAATTGATGGAAGACTACTTTACGACGCGGACCCAATGCATCGCCGCGATCCTGGTGGTCGATATCCGTATCGGTTTGACCGATGACGATTTGGATATGTTGGACTATGTGCGGGCGATCGGACTACCGACGCAGATCGTGGCGACCAAGAGCGATAAGCTCTCGTATAGCCAACGATTGAAAGCCAAAGGAGTCATCACGCAGCAGACCGGCGATCCGGAAATCATCATTTTCTCCGCCGAATCCAAAGAAGGGGTCGAACTTGTCCGATCCTGGTGTACACAACAATTCGAGGCATCCCGTTAAGGGGTGCCTTTTGTATTGGATGAAAGAAATGTAACTGTTGAAAGAAACCAATGAAAATGCTAAACTAAGTGAGTTCAATAGGAGGAACTACTATGAAAGAGGCGCTCTATCTCCATGAGACGACGGCGTTGGTGAATTTCACCGCGGCGTATTGTCAAACGACCGACGAAATGTTGTCGAGCGATACGTTCAAAGTCGTCTTAGGTCATTACTTGCATGCGCTCCATAAAAGCGATCTGGAACTTTACGAATGGGCGGTCCGCGGACGAGGACTGACCGAAGCGTTAAATGATATCGTGCGGTTGATGAAAATATTGATGGTCCTTGAAATCGAAGAAATCAGCCATCCGTTTTTGGATCAACCCGAAAAACTGACGAAGTTTATCGAAGAAGGGTATAATTTCTGGCGTAACCACCAACGTTGTTCGATCATCCGTACCGGCTCCACCAGCAGCCTCCAGTTGGCGAATTTCATGGATGCGGACTCCCGATTCAACCAACTCGTTTTAGCCGTCTACCGTGGCGCACAAGAGAAAGTGCAGGGTCGCAAAAACCGAATCTATCGCCAATTACAAGCCGGCACCAACGCCTCGATGGTCGTGCGCGATATCAAATGGAACATCCCGGAAGGCTATGAGTCGCTCAAAGGAATCCCATTTGCGGATAGCATGCTTCTGCGTACACCCTTGTTGCTTCATCCGCGCTCCAACAAGCGTAAAGGCGCGTTTACCCCGACAGATAAGAATCCCTTAAGTTACGCTTCCATCAACAAAGACGAATGGTTCTGTTATCCGGCCAAAGTCGGCAGTCTTTTGATGCATATCTATTTCCATCGCGACTATACCTTCAACGGGATCGCGTTGGCCAACCTGTTCGAATTGGCGACCGATGTGGAAGTCAGTAAACGCAAACCGGACTGCATCGTGTTGTTTGGATTAAAAGATGACGATTTGACGTGTAACTACTATTTCGATGCGAAAGCGAACATCTGGATCGGGAAAGTTCCCGCCCAAACCATCATCGAATACTTCGGGTACATGAAGAAAATGTGTCTGACCTTGCATAACGTGGCGATGATGGCCAAAGGGTGGTTGCCCTTGCATGGTTCGATGGTCAACATTCATCTGAAAAACGGAAAATCCAAAGGCATCATTTTCATCGGCGACTCCGGTGCGGGCAAGTCCGAAACGATCGAAGCCATCCAAATGTTGGGGGAAGATGAGATCTTGTCGATCGATGTCGTCTTTGACGACATGGGATCCTTGCATGTGGAAGACGGAATCGTCGTCGCCCAAGGCACGGAAATCGGCGCTTTCATCCGCTTGGATGACCTCGACAAAGGAAGCCCGTATAAAACGATGGATCGTTCAATCTTCATGAATCCCGAAACGGTCAACGCACGGGTCGTCATCCCGGTCGCGCCGTATTCGTTGATCGTTAAGGACCATAAAGTCGACTATTTCCTCTACGCTAACAACTATACCGATTCGATCGGCGTGCGTTTGGCCGATAGCGCCGCGGAAATGAAAGCGACGTTTGTGGAAGGGAAGCGGAAAGCGATGCAGACGACGGACGAAGTCGGGATATCGTTGACCTATTTCGCCAATCCTTTCGGACCGATGCAACATCCCGATGTGTGCGATCCGCTGATCGATACCTATTTCGAAGCCTTGGATGCGGCAGGTGTGAAGACCGGCGAAGTTTACACCGGATTGGGGGTCACGGATGCCGAAGAAGATCATTTGGAACGTACGGCACGCGCCGTGTTGCGGATGATCGACGAAGATTAATCAGAAAAAATAACAATTAAAAAGACCGAAGCGATTTGCTTCGGTCTTGGTTTTTAGAGAATATAACCGAGTTTGCGTAACCCGTTGGCGATTCCGTCATCGCCGACATCGGTCGTCACGAAATCCGCGATTTCCTTCAATTCGTCGACCGCATTGCCCATCGCGACCCCGATGGTCGCACGCTGGATCATGCCCATGTCGTTGAGCGAATCCCCGAAGGCCGTATACCCGTCGTCTTCCCAACCCATGTGTTTCAGGAGGGCTTGGATGCCGGTGGATTTGTCCGAACCTTCCGCGATCACGTCCGCATAACTCGAGATCCCCGGATAGACACGGATTCCCGGAATGTTGTCGAAGGGCGAATAATCGAAGCCTTCCGGGGCATAAATCAGAATCTTATCGATCGGTTGATCGCTGTATTCTTCAAATTCACCCATCGGTTCATGGAAGAAATTATGCGCTTGGCTCATATATTGATCGATTTCGGTGATACGGAAGTTATAGGAACCGCTAAACGAACAAGAGATCCCATAGTGTTTCACAAGTTCGATCAACTTCAGGATGGCATGGCGGGGGATCGTCACATGCAGGACTTCGCGAAAGTTTTTATCGACCACCAACTGACCGTTGGTCAAGACAAATCCGTCCCAATCCAGCACCGATAATACCTCGTTTGACTTCACCATCATCCATTCACGTCCCGTCGATATGCAAAGCTTATAGCCGTTACGTTGCGCTTCCCGCAAGGCGTGGACTGCCGAGGCAGGGACCTTGTGGGTGGCGGCGTCGATCAGGGTGTTGTCCATATCAAAAAAAAGTGTCTTCGGAAGAGTGTTCATTGCTTCATTACCTCGTAACAATTATAAACGAATTTTCACGAAATGGTGCTATAATGTATGCCGTGTGAGGAGAAACCCCATGAAAACCATTCAAAATATCCAACTCGAAACCTGTATCGCGCATCAGGTGACTTCCATCGGCGTCGCATTGGCCGATCGGATCGATCTACCGCGGTCTGCCTCGGGGACCATCCTTAACCAGAAGTATCATGACGATACCGATCGTATCGACGCCGTGTTGTGGGCGTCTTCGTGGTATGCGTTCGAACTTGCGTTTCTGTTGATCGAAGAAAGAAAACTCGATCTCGACTCAAAACTTTCGGAGATTTTGCCTTTTCTCAAATTTAACGATCATAGCGAAAGCGATATCTCGGTACGGGATGTATTGACGCAATCGACGATGTTGCCCAATGCGTTTCGCTATGGCTTCTTCACGTCGAAACCCGACCGCAACTTCCTAAAGTATTTCGTCAAAGGATCCCAATCCTTCCGTCGCAATCCGCGCAACGCGAAACTGAATCCGGTCGATTTGACGCTTCTCGAGTTGATACTGGAAGCGGTCACCGGTGAATCCTATTCCCATTTATTCGAATCGCGCATCGTGATTCCGCATGGCTTCAGCCAGACCTTTCTAACCAATCAAACCCATGACGTCAATACCAATCTCAAGATTGGGAAACAACACTTTACGTTCAACGCCTTGGCGTTTGCGGGCGTCATTGCGAGTGCGAAAGAACTCGCGATCTTCGCGCTGAATTTCCAACAGACCGTCGCTCTTTTCGAATCGAAGTATAACCTCCAAACCAGTGTTTGGTTCAACGGTTTTTCGGCGGACGACAGCTCCAATTATCTGTATGTAACCTATCAAGGTTTACATTCCTTTATTCTACTTGGCAGCGAAGGTAAAGCCTATGTCGGCGCGGCGCAAAGCAAGAACGATTTACTGGAAATGTTCTTGGACAACGCATATCAAAACGGAATCCATTCCCGTTCCTATCGCGATCGGATCGGCTCGTTCAGTGTCGAAGACCGAAACGAAGGGATCTTCGCGGGCAAAGGGAAACGCTTGACGCTTGACCAAATCGAAGACGCGAAACTCATCAACGTCGGCTCCAATGTCTATGCTATCTTCCACCAAACGACCCGCGAAGGAATCCGCTTCGAACGGTGCGAATTACAGAAAGTCGATTCGATCCCGACGATCACCTGGTGGCACTCCGCCGAATCCGGTAGCATCTTGACGAAAATCCATCCGGGCGAAGATCTCGGATCGCTTGACTGGCTCTTACAACCTAAATTCATCAAAGAAGCCCCAAGCACGATGTTCTGCGGACCGGTCTATCATGTGGTGGACTCACATCTCGCATTGCCTGCGATCGACCTACCTTCAAACTGGGACAACGACACCGAAGAATTGCGTCATGAAATCGGCGGCATCACGGCAGGGTTGCATGAGTATTCCCCGATTTCGAAAATCATTCCCGATCTCTCCCATCTCCATATGGAAGAAGGAAAAATCGTCTGGACCCGTTCACGACGAAACTTGGATACCATCCGTTTAGTGTCGACCGTTGTTATGATCGCGATCAACGCCAACGGTGAATTGGTCTTCGACAGTCGCAAAAACAAAGGACTTCCAAGTTTCGAGGAAGAAATCTTCTACGGATTCTTCGGCAAAAAAGACGGGGAAGTCGATCTTAACTGGGAAGAGATTTCGTCGGATGTCGCTTAATCATTGCTCCAAGATAAAACTATTCGCGACCGACATCGACTTCACGCTTTTTGATTACCGTCACGGAGGGATACCGCAGGCGAATCTCGATGCGATCCAAGGTCTGTTAGATCAAGAGATCGTCGTGGTTTTAGCAAGCGGTCGGTTGGAATGCGGAATGACGGAAGTCATAAATCATTTCAAACATACCAAAGGCCAGCTCTTTTCGATCTCTTCCAACGGAACGCGGATCCGCGATTTGCGTTCGAATCAGTTGATTTACGATGCGTCTTTCTCAGTCGATCAAGCCCGAAACATCGCACGCAAAGCGCTTGATTTAGGATTACATTTCTCGATTCCCCAACACGAGATCGTCCTGTGTAACGGATTTGACGAAGGCTTGATCTATGATCGGGATGTGGTCGGATTAACTTTCGAACAAGTCGAAGGCAACCTGATCGATGCGATCGTTACGGAAGCGGAAAAGTGTTCGGTCACAGCCAAAGAACACCAACGTGAATCCTTTTTAGCCTTTGGGTCTGAAGTATTTCCTTCCGTCGAAATGATCCGTTCGCATGATCTGTTCTATGATCTGATGGCGGAAGGATGTTCGAAAGGCAGCGCGTTGCGTCGTATTTGCGAACACCTGAACATCGATCCGCAACAGGTCGCGGCGATCGGCGATGGCGGCAACGACATCGACATGCTTCGTTTCGCGGGATTTAGCGCTTGCGTCGCCAATGCGAATGAAGATGTCAAAAACGCGGCTAATATGTGCGTATGCGAAGCGCATTTGGGAGGTGTTGCGGAATTTATTAAGATGATTCAAACTCGAAACGAGAAATAATGTTTGCGTCTGGTTGAAAAATATTTCAGTCTCCGCATTGACATCTCGAAGCAAATTGTTTAGAATATGAAACAGTTAAAGACGAAGAAAAGAAAAAGTACGGAAACTTCCGATCTACAGAGAGCCCTGGGTGCTGAGAGGGGCGTTCGCGAAATTCCGGAACAATGGTCTTGGAGTCGCATACCGAGGGGAAACCTTAGGCTATGACGGATGCACCCGTTAACGTGCTAGAGTATAACCCATTGTTTCGGGCGTACTTGAAGAGGCTGTCTTGGCGACAAGACGGCGAAGTAAGGTGGTAACACGGGCAAAGCCCCTCGTCCTTCGGATGCAGGGGCTTTTATATTTCCGAAGGAGGATAAGCCATTGATTGAAATTCGAAATGTGACAAAATCATTTCAAACCCAGGATGCGACGCTGGTGGCGCTGGATGACATCAGCATCGACATCAACGAAGGGGATCTGGTCGGCATCATCGGTATGAGCGGCGCGGGGAAGACGACGTTGCTTCGCTGTTTGAGTCTGCTGGAGAAACCCGATCGCGGTTCGATTTCGATCGGCGGCATCAACCTGTTGGAAGCCAACGGTTCGAAGTTGAATTCCTACCGCAAGAAGATCGGCGTCGTCTTTCAGGGGTATCATCTCTTGGAACAACGTACGGTCTTCGAAAACATCGCGTTTCCCCTGGAAATCGTCCATGAGAAACCGGAGATCATCCGTCATCGGGTGGAGGAGCTCATCCGACTTGTCCATCTGGAAGGAAAGGAAAAGGCGTATCCCAGCCAACTTTCCGGCGGACAGAAACAACGGGTCGCGATCGCACGGGCATTGGCGAATTCCCCGCAGCTGCTTTTATGCGACGAGCCGACCAGCGCCTTGGATTCGTTGACGACGCGTTCCATTTTGGAACTGTTGACGGAAATCCATCGCAAAACGGGCGTTACGATCTTGATCATCACCCATGAGCTCTTGGTGGTGCGCTCGATCTGTAACCGCGTGGTCGTCATCAACGAAGGGAAGTTCGTGGAGACCGGATTTGTGAAAGATGTATTGGCGAATCCGCAACACGAAAACACCCGCTTGTTGTTGGGATTGGAGTACTAGCCATGACCCTATCTACCCTGATCAAGTTGATGGGCGAGGCCAGCCTCGATACCCTGACCATCATTTTCTTCTCTACCTTATTCAGTTATCTCGGCGGCTTTCCGTTGGGTGTGATGTTGATTCTGTTCCGCAAGGACGGGCTCCATCCGATGTCGAAACTCTACCGTATCTTGGATACGGTCATAAATCTAATCCGATCCGTACCGTTTGTGGTATTGATCCTCGCTCTGATGCCCGTCTCCCATTTCATCACCGGAACCACGATCGGCATCAAAGCGACTATCGTCGCGTTGGTGATCGGTGCGATTCCGTTTGTGGCCCGTATCGTGGAAACCGCGCTGAAAGAAGTCGATTCCGGCGTCATCGAAGCCGCCATCACGATGGGCTGCGACGTGCGTCAACTTATCTTCAAGGTCATGCTTTCGGAGGCGCTTCCCAGCCTTCTTCAAGGCTTGTCGCTGACGATCATCACCTTGATCGGATACAGCGCCATGGCCGGCATGGTCGGAGGGGGCGGATTGGGCGATGTCGCCGTCCGTTATGGGTATTACCGCTACAATTACAACGTCATGTTGATTGCGTTGGTGATCCTGGTCCTCTTGGTTCAAATCGTTCAATCGACGATCCATACGATCACACGTCGGATCGATCGTCGGATTCGTCAATCCTAAAGGAGAAATAAACATGAAAAACATTCTAAAAACACTGGTCGTCCTGCTGGTCGCCGGACTCCTCACTGCTTGTTCCACTCAGAAAATCGATGAGAAAGTCATCCGTGTCGGCGCCACGCCGGCTCCGCATGCGCAGATCCTGGAAGTCATCAAACCCTTGGTCGAAGCCAAAGGCTATACCTTGGAAATCGTTGAGTTTACCGATTACATCCTCCCCAACAAAGCGTTGGACACCAAAGAGTTGGATGCCAACTACTTCCAACATGTTCCGTACTTAACCAGCTTCAATGAAAAAAACAATACCAATCTAACCGCCGTATTGAAAGTCCATTTCGAGCCCTTAGGTCTCTATCCGGGAAAAACCGCATCGCTTGCTGCGCTTCAAAAGGGTGCGACCATCGCCGTTCCCAACGATGACACCAACGAAGCCCGCGCCTTGGCATTGCTTGAAGCCAACGGACTCATCAAAATCAATCCGGCGAAAGTCGCTTCCGCAACCGTCTTGGATATCGTCGAGAATAAATTGGATCTCAAGTTTGTTGAACTGGAAGCCGCGCAATTAGCCCGCTCCTTGGGCGATGTCGACTTGGCCGTCATCAACGGAAACTACGCGTTGGAAGCGAAAATCGATTCGACTGTTCTTCTGACCGAAGACAAAGATTCCGCCGCCGCCGATACGTATGCCAACGTCTTGGTCGTCCGTACGGGGGATGAAGAAACCGCCAAAACCAAAGTCCTAATCGAAGCTCTCAGCTCGCAGGAAGTAGCGGACTACATCGAAGCCAACTATTATCCGACCGTCATTCCGGCGTTCTAAACGAAAGTCTCCTCGCGGAGACTTTTTTCTTGGTAAATTGTATGTCCTTTGTTACTTATGCGGCTTCTTGAATCTCGATTAAGATTCGCCCATGTTTCTCTTCGGTCAAGTCATAGAAGAACATCGGCAAAATACTTAAGAGCGCCGCAATGCCGGGAAAGAGCGATATTAGCGAAAAAATCCCGGCCAGCGCTTGCGCGGTTTGTTGGGCTTCCTTGATGTATCCTGAGTATTCCAGTACCAAACCCATCCAGAATAATCCGAACGCCGTCTGCATCTTGGTCGTGAACGTCTGCATCGAGAAGCATAAACCTTCTGTCCGTTTCCCGGTCTTGTGTTGCAAGTAATCCACGGTATCGCCGACCATCGTATAGGTGATGACATCGTTCATCCCCAACGACATCCCGCAAAGAAATAATAATCCGAAGACGACTGTCAAATTGCCATACCCAAGGAAAAACATCGCAAGGTGCGAGACTGCACCGAGTCCAAGGGAAGCCATATAGAGAAACTTCTTTGAAAAACGTTTGGTGAAGAAGGGCGTGATAAACATCGCGAAGATCATCGAAGCGATCAAGATCCCACCGAGTAGCGAGAAGTACGCTTCATCGCCGAGATTGTAAATGGCGAAGTACGTGCCTGCAGCGGCCAGTACCATCCGAAACGCGCCCAACATCCGAGATGCCTGTAGAATCAACAAGGGTTTGTTTTGGCGGATCAACTGCCAATTCTCGCGAAACGAAGAAGGTTCGCTCACATCGATGACACGTTCTTTGGTGCCAAACGCGGCAAGATAGAAAAGTAAACCGCCGATCGTCACAAACAAGACCGCAGTCCAGAAATAACCGGTACGTTGATCCGGAAAACGGCCGAACATCAAGGGCGGAAGTACGATCGAAATCGCGATCCCGATGTTACAGAAGATTCGCGCCATGGTGATCAGATTCAAACGTTCTTTCGGGTTGTGCGTCATCGCCGCCGATAAACCCCAATAAGGCACATCGGAAATCGTGAATACCATATCCCAAAGAATGAAGGTGACATAAGCGTAAATGAGTTTATACATATAACTTACTTGCGGCGCATAGAAAGTAAGAATCGTGAAGATGATCATGGGAATCGGTACCGCAAACAACCAAGGATGAAGTTTTCCGCGCTTACTGCGGGTTCGATCGACGATGACCCCGAAGATCGGATCATTGACCGCATCCCAGATTTTCGCGACCATCATCAGAACACCGACCGCAACCGGCAATAACCCGAACACATCGGTATAGAAGAACATCAGATACGTCGCCGAAAAATTATAGATGATGTTTTGGCCAAGACCGGCAAATCCGAAACTCAGTTTCTCGCGTAACGGCAGTTTTTCCTCAAAGTTCATGATTTTTCTCCCTATTGTTTCAAGTATATCGGGAAAACCGTTTCTTGAGAAGAATGACATGTTAAAATATAAGGAAAGAGGTACAAGTATGGAAAAAGACATTCAAACCTTAATCAAACAAATCGCGGTCGTCAGCGCGGAACTGGTGGAGTGCATCCAATGGAGCGAGACGAAATTTGATCGTAAAGCGACACAAACGAGCGCCGAAAAGTTGAATGATTTAACGAACGAACTTATCGCTTCGCTGAAGTAAGGGAAAGCAAATTCTACGCCATACTAGGTAACATAGGAGGTACAACCCATGTTATCATCGACGTTATTGCTTTACATCGCCGTCGCGGCGGGGATCGCCGCGATCTTTCGACTCTTGACCGCCGGACGCGGACGCGTCAGTATTCCAGGTATTTCGATGAGTTGGGGAGATTGAGGACGCAAGTCCTCTTTATTCATTGGAGATCAAAGAACTCGCGGTCACGGATCGACCGCGTGAAAAGATGATCCGCGATGGTATCCGTTCCCTAAGCAACATTGAACTACTCGCGTTGATCTTACGTACCGGTACCCAAAAGAATTCCGTTTTTGGCGTGGCGGAAGAATTGTTGAGGAAAACCAAAGGTCTTCGTCGTTTGGCGCAGTTGAATGTCGTCGACTTATGCGCGATCCATGGGATCAATCAAGCGAAAGCGTGCGAACTCTTGGCGGTGGCGGAAATCTCGCGTCGCATGGCGCTGGAAGAAGCCTATGAGATGGATGTGGTCGATCAACCGAAACGAATGGTGGATTGGTTGCGCAAAGAATTGGGAGATTTGAAACAAGAACATTTCTTGGTCGTCTTCCTCGATACCAAGAACCACATCATCGGACACAAAGTCTGCTTCATCGGCAGCCTGGATCGCTCCGTGGTTCATCCGCGTGAAATCTTCAAAGAAGCGGTCGCCCAAAGCGCCGCCCGCATCATCGCGGTCCACAATCATCCCAGCGGGGATGTGACACCGAGCGATAACGACATCCAAGTCACCCATTCGTTGGAAGAAGCCGGGAAAATGATGGGGATTCCGCTGTTGGATCATATCATCGTCAGCCATCGAACCTTCTGTAGCTTACGCCAACAATTCGGATTGTCGAGTCAAGAGTAAAGATACGAAATGGTCGTCAATACAGCGGGAAAACCGCTGTATTAATGTTGGATTGAACCCTGAAAGCCGACAAAGGTTGAATCAAACGGCGTTTGCCCGTATAATAGGCACAGGTGATGAAATGCGCAAATTCAACAAAACCCAACGCATCCTGATCGCAGCGATTTCCGTCATGTTGACCTTGACGGTTTTTCTTAACATACTCAAATTCAACTCGCCGTTGGCGGATCTAGACGCCAAAGGATATGACGTGTTTACGATGTTACGGTATACCTTAATCGAAAAGCCGGTGACTTCGATCGGCAACTTCGCGAAGGATTTCGCGACCTTGTGGCAAGCGAAACAAGAAAACGACGAGTTACGTACGCAACTCGAACTATTAGCGATCTATCAAGCGAAACTCGAAGAAGCCTATCGGCAGATCGAAGCACTCAAAGAACTGACCGGCATCGATTTGGCGATGGACGGATACGAATTGAAAAACGCCACGGTCGTTTATCGCCCGTATGACGCGTTTGACACGTCGATATCGATCGATGTCGGATCCGATGACGGGATCGCGGTGAATGACGCCGTCATCAGCAGTAAAGGCTTGATCGGAAAAGTCGAAGAAGTCTTCGCAAACCGCAGTGTCGTGCGCTTGTTGACGACGCAAAACGCAAACAATAAAGTGACGGTCAAGATCCAACTCAGTCCGACCCAAACCGCCGAGGCGATTTTGGAACGGTATGACGTGGAGAACGAAGCGTTTGAAGTCCGTTTGATGACGACGGGTTATGCGGTCACGCAAGGCATGACCGTGATTTCATCGGGATTGGGCGGCGTGTTTCCTTCCGGTTTGTTGGTCGGGTACGTGAAAGAAGTCGTCGAACTGGAAAACGCGGTCGGGATGACGATCTACGTCAAGTCCGCCGCCGACTTCAAGTCCTTTGATTATGTCGCGGTGGTGAAACGCAAATGAGCCTAAAAGTCCATGGTGCGTTTTTCGCGATATGTTTCTTAACTGACATTTTGCTTGGGATATTGTTTCCGGTCGATACATCCTTATTGACCTTGGTATTTATCCCCCAGATGACGTTGGCAGGACTGATTCTCAGCGTGAACGATATGGACTTGACCAACCATCTTTTATTGGCGATGGGACTGGGATTATGGATCGATTTCACGCGTTACGGTTTCGAATTCGCCACGACCTTTGCGTTTCTATTGACCGTCTTGGTGGTCCATATCTGGTCGAAGCATATGAGCGAGTCGATTTACGAGCGGGTCATCTTGGTCGTCATTGGAATCTTCGTCAACGAGTGGATCCTCTACTTCTTCCTAACCCTTACCGGAACGATCCGATTGGATATGGTCGAATGGTTGTCGCGTCGTGAGTTCTTAACGATCTTGGGCAATGTGCCGCTGATCGTGGCCTGCATCTATCTGAATGATTTTAAGGAAGATCAACTATCGAAACAAGATCGCGTCAAACGTGCCAAAGAAAAAGTACGTTGGATGAATGTCAACTCCTGAAGCGGAAAGGGAAACTATGAAAAAATATCTGAAACGGATGATTGTCGTATTCCTTATGATAACGTTGCTAAGCGGTTGTAAGACCGGGAAACCGGTCGTGGGCGTAACGGTCTATCCGGTACAGTATCTGGTCCAACGTATCGCAGGCAACAAGGTCGACGTCGAAATGATGAGTTCGGGATCGGTGATTCAACGTGCGACGATCGTGGCTGATCATGAAAGTAAACTCAAGAAAATCGATGTGCTTTTCCATATCAATCAATTGGAATCCTACTATAACGTTTATCGCAACGAAATCGAGAACGCGAATGTCGAAGTCGTCGATTTAAGCATCACGGCGGCGATTTACAGTTTCCGCCGTTATACGATCGCCAACGTGGCCGGCAGCGAAATCACGGTCGAATCGGACTATTATTCCGGAAACGCGTTTACCGCGATCGACATGTACGATAAAGACCCGATGCTTTGGATGGATCCGATCGCGATGACGTCGATGGGCAAAACCGTATTGAATTGGTTGTTGAAAGTCTATCCGGAAGAAGCGAAGACCTTCAACGCTAACTTCAAGACGTTGCAGAGCGAATTGGCACGATTGGATGCGGAATACCAACAATTACGTCTCAATAAGAAAAGCGTTTCCTTTGTTTCGATGACACCTTCCTTCGGGAATTGGCAAAAAGCCTACGGTGTGCATGTGTATCCGGTTTTCCTATCGCGCTTTGGCGTCTATCCCAGCGATAACCAACTCCAACTGATCAAACAACGGATCGTGGCGGACAATGTGAAATACATCGCCCTTGAAGCGAACTTACCGGAAGATATGTTATCGGTCTATACATCCATGTTGACCGACCTAGGACTCAAGGCGATTCCCTTACACAATCTTGCGTTCTTGACCGAGGTGGACCTTGCGGGAAACAAAGATTATCTGACCCTGATGTACGAAAATCTTAGCACATTGGAATCCATCGCCGAGTAGGACCCGCCAGGGTCCTTTTCTTTTGAACCTTGCTTTGAAAAGCCGTCCTACCATGGTACAATTGTCGCAAGAGGTGAGCAGATTATGAAAAAGATGTTACTTGTCGACGGAAACTCCATGTTATTCCGTGCGTTTTACGCAAGCTCCTATACACGTTTAAGCAGTACCTCGCAATCCGTCAGCACCAATGCGGTGTACGGTTTTGTGAGCATGTTGAATAAGGCCATCGAATTGGTCCAACCCCAAGCCATGATGGTCGCATGGGACAGCGGTAAGAAGACCTTCCGCCACGATGCCTACCCCGAATATAAAGGGACACGCAAACCGTTACCCGAGGAACTGATCGAACAGTTTCCTTTGGTACGTGAATATTTGGATGCGGCGCATATCGCCCGCTACCAACAAGACGGATTGGAAGCGGACGATATCATCGGATCGTTGGCCAAGAAATATCCGGATTGGGACATCAACATCCTCAGTTCCGATCGCGACCTCCTTCAACTCATCGATCCGACGACTTCCGTATGGCTGATGAAAAAAGGGTTGACGGAGATCGTCGAAATGGACGAAGCCGCCTTAAAAACCGAAATGAATCTGGTTCCGTCGCAGATCACCGACCTGAAAGGGTTGATGGGCGATGCTTCCGACAATATCCCGGGATTGCCGGGAGTCGGAGAAAAGACCGCGTTGAAGTTGATCGAGGAATATCATACGGTCGAGAATGTGCTTGATCATGCGGAAGATCTGAAAGGGAAACTCAAGGAGACCGTCACAAACAATCGTGAGTTGGCCTTGTTTTCCAAGTTTCTCGCAACCATCAAGACCGATGCGCCGATCGATTTGAACTTCGATGCGATGGTCTTTGATCCCGATCTCGAAGGAAGTCTCAACTTCTTTAAGAAATACGACATGCATACCTTGGCCCGTAAAGCCGAAGAGAATATTGTGAAGAAACCCGATGCCGGTGTGATCGAAACGCAAGCGTTTCGGGACTTGGATCGTTCGAAAGGATTGACGCTGTTTGCGCAATTCGATTTGGATGATTCGTCCTTTCCGCATCCGCTCTTATCGTTGACCTTCAGCGATGGGAAAGGTGCGATCTATAAAACCGTCGAAGCGCTCAAAAATGATCCGGAAATTTTAACCTATCTATCCAGTCGCGAAGCGATGATCGGGTATGATGTCAAACGGATCCTCCATGGGGCAACCGCGGTCGGTATCGAAATCCGGGCGTTAAGCGAAGATCTAATGATTCTGGCGTTCTTGATCGATTCCAACCTAAGCACCTATGAAAAGCTTGCCTCGGTCCATGGCTGGCCGTCATCGCCGGCCGCCAATAGCGAGCCTGCGGCGATCCATGCATGCAAACAGACAGCGGTCTTGATGCATCAAACCTATTTGAAGTTACGGCCCAACCTCGAACAAAAAGGTATGCTTCAACTTTATCGTACGATTGAAATCCCCTTGATTCCTGTCCTCGCTTCGATGGAACGGGAAGGCATCCGGGTGGATTTGGAGATTCTGGATCGGATCGCCACCCAAACCCTCGTCAAAATCAACGAACTGACGCAGCTCATCACGACTGACGCCGGTGGCGAATTCAATCTGAACTCACCGAAACAATTGGCGGAAATCCTGTTCGATAAACTCCAGTTGCCCGCCAACAAGAAGCGTTCAACTTCGATTGACGTATTGGAAGAACTGGTCGAAGTCCATCCGATCGTCGCGCATTTGATCGAGTATCGCAAGTACCAGAAACTCTATTCCACCTATGCCCAAGGGTTACGTAAGTTTGTCCAAAATGATGGGAAGATCCATACCGATTACCGTCAGACCGTGGCGGCGACGGGACGTTTGTCTTCGACCGATCCCAACCTTCAAAACATCAGCGTACGCAACGAAGAAACGCGCGAGATCCGCAAAGCGTTCGTAGCGGATGAAGGGCATGTGCTCTATTCGTGCGACTATTCGCAGATCGAATTGCGGATTTTGGCCCATATGGCCAACGAGACCGCGATGATCGAAGCGTTCGTGACCGGAGACGATATCCATACGCGTACGGCCAAAGATGTATTCCATGTGGAGAACGTCGATTCGAAGATGCGTCGTCAAGCCAAAGCGGTCAATTTCGGGATCATCTACGGAATCAGCGACTTCGGCTTAGCCCAACAAATCGGCGTTTCGCGCGAAACCGCAAGGGCTTTTATCCAAAACTACTTAAACACCTATCGCGGTATCCAAAATTATATGGATGAAACCGTCGCGTTCTGTCAGGTCAACGGCTATGTGGTAACGATGTTCGGCCGTCGCCGCGAAATTCCGGAAATCCATGATAAAAATTATAATATGCGCGAGTTCGGTAAACGTGCCGCCATGAACGCGCCGATCCAAGGAAGCGCGGCCGATCTGATCAAGGTCGCAATGATCCGCATTGACGAAGCCTTGCGTAAGAACGCGATGAAATCGAAAATGATCTTGCAGGTCCACGACGAACTGGTCTTCCATGTACCGGTCGACGAATTGGAATCCTTACGCACCTTAGTAAAGAAGGAAATGATCGAAGCGACTACCCTCAACGTCCCGCTGGAAGTTTCGGAAGCGTGGGGGAAAGACTGGTATGAGGCGAAGTAATGCCTGAGCTACCCGAAGTCCAAACGGTCGCGGATGCCTTAAAAAACATGGTATCCGGCGCAACCCTACGAAAGATCGAGTTTTTGTGGCCGAAAATCGCCGGAAATGTACCGGCTGAAACGATGGCGAATCAACTTGTCGGACAAACGATCCGTGATGTCACGCGTCGTGCGAAGTACATTCTGATACGCTTTGATGAAGATACGTTGATCGTGCATTTACGCATGGAAGGGCGGTTCTACGTCAAACAAGAAACGGATCTTATCGAAAAACATAGCCATGTCTTGCTTTATCTCAACGACGGGCGACGTGTCGAATATAACGACACCCGCAAGTTCGGACGGTTCTACTATTATAAAAAAGAAGACAATCTCACCGTCTTGGATGGACTTGGGTATGAACCCTTTGATCCCGAATTGAATGCGAAAATCCTATTCAAGGCAACCCGTCACAAGAAAACACAACTCAAAATCTGGCTTCTTAACCAAAGCAACATCGCAGGGATCGGAAACATCTACGCGGACGAAATCTGTTACGCCTGTCGGCTTTCTCCCAAACAACCGGTGGGACGTATCTCTTTGAAACAGTGGGAAGATATCTTGAATCAAACACGCTTTATCTTAGGTCAAGCGATCTTAGCCGGCGGGACCACCGTCCGCACGTATGTCTCCACTTTAGGGGTAAGCGGTCGCTTCCAATTCGAACTCCATGCGTACGGCCAAAAAGGGAAACCTTGCGCGACCTGCGGCACACCACTCAAACGCATCGTCGTCGGACAACGGGGCACGGTCTATTGCCCGTCCTGTCAGAAAGTGAGGTAACATGCGCATCGCGATCACCGGCAGTATCGGCTCGGGAAAATCCGAAATGGGCCGGGTACTAAAAGAATTGGGATATCCCGTCATCGATACGGATGTTTTGGCGCATGAAGCACTCACCAAAGACACTTCGGTGTTCAAGAAGATCGTCAACGAATACGGAGAAGAAGCGATCGGGATCGATGGCGATATCAATCGTAAGTTCTTAGCCAATAAGATATTCGCGGACCCCATCGAAAAAAACAAAGTCGAAAAATGGATCCATCCCTATGTTTGGAAACGGATGGAAGAGGAAGTTAAGAACTATGACAAAAACCAATTGGTTTTCGTGGAAGTACCTTTGCTTTTCGAAACCGGATCGCAAACACGTTTCGATAAAACCGTATTGGTTTTATCCTCCCAAAAAAACGCCTTGGCTCGCTTGATGCATCATCGTCAGATCACCAAAACCGAAGCGCATCGGCGGTGGAATGCGCAAATGTCTCCGGCATTAAAAGCGACGTTTGCGGACGACGTCATCCATAACGATAATGATTTAGACACATTTCATAAGAATATCGAGAATTATATAAGCAAACTTAAGAACTTGAAATAGGAAGGAAGGATCGGATGGAACTGAAAGCAAAAGACACCTATCGCATCGAAGCGACCGGCACCTTGAATCCCTTGGAGATCGAGAGTCTTTGGAATGCATATCTGGGACTCAGCGACGCGGTGACGATCGGTTTATATAGCCTTTTGTTTTCCGAAGCGCATGCCGGAACGACCTTGGAAACCCATGGGCATCTCTGCACGTTGTTGAATTTGCGGATCGAACAACTCGAGGAGCATCTATTGATGCTTCAGCGGATCGGACTTCTTTCGACCTACGTCCGACGGGTCGAAGATCATCAGGATTTTATCCATCGATTGTTACCACCGTTACGCTTGGACGAAGTGTTGGTCCACGAAGCTTTCGGTCGGGCTTTATACAAAAAACTTGGCAACGATGCCTTCGAACAACTCCGTCTCCGATTTGTCCGTCCCCACTACGATAAGAGCGGATTTACGGAAACGACCGCCAAGTTCGATCCGCAATCCTTAGCTTCGTGGAATCAAGAACACGAAGCGGAATTCTTGGATCAGCGTACTCAAATCGAAATCCAACCCTTGACCCACTTGACATTTGATTTGCGCCGTTTCCTCCGTACTTGCTCCACGGTCGTATTCCCCTTGGAAATGCGCACGCAGGACGTTCTTGTTAAAATCGAGGAATGGGGGAGTGTATTCGGAATCGGCGAGGATGAAATGATCCGCTTGGTCGGACGCAGCGTCAACTATACAGAAAACAGAATCGACCTTGAAAAACTCCGTCGACGGATCACGAAAGAACCCTTACGTGAAGCAAAACTTCCGGAAGATCCGTATCGTTGGCCACCGGTGCTATTCTTGAAGGAAAAGCAAGGCGGCATCGAACCGGTCGACGCGGACAAACGCCTTTTGACACGTTTAGTCAGTGAATTAAGGTTGAATCCGGATGTGGTCAACGTGTTGATCGAGCACATCTTAGCCAAAAACAACCAACGACTCAATAAAGCTTATGTTGAAAAAGTAGCGGTCACGTGGTCGCGGCTCAAAATCACGACGGTCGAAGAAGCGCTCAAGGAACTTGAAAGCGAACAAGGAAACATGAAATCCGGCGGGAAAAAGAAAAGGGAAGATGTCTTGCCTCAGGAAGTCACTTCCGATCGGGAATTGACGGATGAAGAAAAGCGCAGGATCATCGCGAAAATGAAATCGCTGGGAGGGAATGACGAATGAAACAGGTGGTAACGCAAAACTATCAGGCGAAGATCGATCCAATCGACCAAGCCTTGCTTGAAAAAAGGATCACTTCGGATCCGCGCGTACTGAAGTTTATGTCCGACTTTGATTTCGACCTTCCGAAAGTCCGGGCGAACCTATCGAAATTCGCCAACTGGTTGGAAGAAATCGACCGTTGTGTCGGATGTCCGGGCTTACATGCTTGTCGACAAAAAACGACCGGGTATACCCACGAACTCAGTGCCGATCCGATCCTGATGACCGTTCTAACCCCTTGCGTTTATGAGAAAAAGCGGATCGACGGTGAATCGCATTTGAAGAATTATTTGATCAACGATATGGGACCGTCGATGGCGCAAGCCGATGTGACACGCTTGATTCAAGATAACGATGACAAAACTTACTTTTTCATCGCGGAGGAAGTCTATGATTATGTCGTCCATCCGCAGGAAAAAGGTCTCTACCTTCACGGCCAACCCGGAGTTGGAAAGTCACATCTTGCGGCTGCGATGACCAATTACTTCGCGAAGAACGGAAAACGGGTCGCTTTCTTAAGCGTTCCGTCATTGGCGCAGAAAATCAAGAACGCTTTCGATGATCCGGATTATTTCGATTCGATCCTTTCCACCTTACGCAACGTTCCGATTCTGGTCATGGACGACATCGGTGCCGAATCGGTCACATCGTGGTTTCGCGATGAGATCTTGTTTCCCATTTTAAACGCCCGGATGGAATTGAAGAAATCCACCTGGTTTACTTCCAACGAAAGCTTGGAAAGTTTAAAAAACCACTACATGTACAACCAACGCGGCGAGAAGGAAGAGATGAAGGCGATCCGCATCATGGAACGCATCGAAGCCCTTGCGAAACCCCTGTTTCTCGGCGGTAAAAACCGTCGGCGAAGTGAATAATTACTGAAAAATCCTCCTGAAAATGGTATGATAGCCGTGGACAACAGGAGGATTCTTTTATGGTAAAAAGAATCGGCGTTCTGACCTCGGGCGGAGACTCGCCGGGAATGAACGCCGCGATACGTGCCGTCACGCGTTCCGCCATTTCACGCGGAATCGAAGTCGTCGGGATTTACGATGGCTTCAAAGGCATGGTAGAAGGCAAGATGGAGCTGTTGAATACGAAGTCCGTCAGCGACATCATGATCCGTGGAGGGACGATCCTCGGCAGCGCACGCTTGCCGGAATTTAAGGAAGAAGCAGTCCGCAAGATCGCAATCGAACATTTAAATGAGTTTTCAGTCGACGCTGTTGTGGTCATCGGCGGCGACGGATCCTATCGCGGCGCATTGGCGCTGACGAAGATGGGCATCAATTGCATCGGCTTGCCCGGAACCATCGACAACGATATCGTCTCGACCGAATACACGATCGGCTTCGACACGGCATTGAACACCGTCATCCAATGCATCGATAAACTCCGCGATACCAGTTCTTCACATCACCGTTGTTCGGTGGTCGAAGTCATGGGCAACCATTGCGGGGATTTGGCATTTTATTCCGGTTTAAGCTGCGGCGCAGAAATGATCATCACACCCGAAACAGGCTATGATGAAACCGAAGTTTTGGATAAACTAAGGTATTTCGAAGAAGTCCGACACAAAAACCACGCGATCGTCGTCATCAGCGAGAAAATCACCGATGTCGACATCCTCGCGCAAAAGATCAGTAACGCGACGAAGTTTTCCGGTCGCGCCACCGTGTTGGGTCATATCCAACGGGGCGGCAGTCCGACCGCATTCGACCGTGTCTTGGCGACTCGAATGGGCGACAAAGCCGTCGAACTCTTAGCGAATGGGATCGGCGGACAATGCGTCGGCTTGATCCAGAATAAAATCGTCGCCATCGACATCAACGAAGCGCTCGCGATGCCCAAGGCATCCCGCAGACCCTTGGCGGAACTGCACGAACGCTTAGTCTAAAGGAGAACCCCATGTACAACACATTCAGAAAAACCAAAATCATCTGCACCCTCGGACCGGTCAGCGAGACCGCTGAAATGGTCGAAAAGCTGGCGAAAGCCGGCATGAACATTGTTCGTCTCAACTTCTCCCACGGATCCCATGAAGAACAGGGCCGCCGTATGGACATCGTCCGCGAAGTCAACGAACGCGCCGGATTTAATTTAGGCATTATGTTAGATACCAAAGGTCCGGAAATCCGCTGCGGCGAAATGGAAAACGGCATCCTCAACTTCAAGAAAGGCGACTTGGTAAAGGTCGTCAAGGAAGAAGTCTTAGGCAACAACGAACGTTTCCATATCTCATGTCCCGAACTGTTCGACGATATCAAACCGGGCAATTTTCTGTTGATCGACGACGGGAAAATGCGTTTGACCGTACTTGAAATCCCCGAACACGGCGTCTTGAACTGCCGTGTCGAAAACTCGGGCGTCATCAAGACGCGTAAAGGCGTCAACGTTCCTAACGTACGATTATCGATGCCGTTTATTTCCGAAAAAGACGAAAAAGACATCCGTTTCGGATGCAAGAAAGACATCGACTTCATCGCGGCTTCTTTCGTCCGTCGTGCGGAAGATGTCACGGCCATCCGTCGAATCTTGCTTGACGAAGGCAAAAAGAAAATCCAGATCATCGCCAAGATCGAAAACCAAGAAGGCTATGACAACCTCGACAGCATCCTGAACGTCGCGGATGGCGTCATGGTCGCCCGTGGGGATCTGGGCGTGGAAGTCAGTACGCAACTGGTTCCGATCTATCAGAAGAGCATCATCAAAAAAGCCAACGAATACGGTAAACCGGTCATCACGGCGACCCATATGTTGGAATCGATGATGGCCAATCCGCGTCCGACCCGCGCCGAAGCAAGCGACGTCGCCAATGCGGTTTTAGATGGCAGCGATTGCATCATGCTTTCAGGCGAAACGGCCGCCGGGGAATACCCGATCGACGCCGTGACTACCATGGACATCATCGCCCGTGCGATGGAAGATATGTTACCGTACCGCGAACGGCTGGACAGTGCGATTAAATCAAGCCATAAGACCATCCAAGACGCCATCGGGATTTCGGTCGCCGATGCCGCTCTTCAATTGGATAAAGTCAAGGCGATCGTCGCGTTTACCCAAGGGGGAAGCACCCCGCGCCGGATTTCCAAATTCCGTCCGTGCGTGCCTATCTTCGGTGTCACGTTTACCAAAACGGTCCAACGCAAACTGGAAACCAGCTGGGGCGTGATTCCCATCTTCTCCGACATCCAAAACTCGATGACCAATGACGACGAACTCGCAAGCATCATCGCCAAAGACAACGGATTGAAAGAAGGCGACTTCATCATCATCACCGCCGGGTATCCGACCGGTGAAGGCACCGCCAACATGATGAAGATCGTCGAAGTCAAATAAACGGGGGTCCTCTCATGAAAACGTACATCGGAATCGATTTAGGCGGCACCAACGTCCGCGTCGCGAAAGTGACGGCGGACGGACAAATCCTCAACATCCTCAAAAGTCCTTCGTACGCTCAAGAAGGACCCAAGAAAGTCATGGAAAACCTGATCACGCAGATCCATGCGGTCGAAGGTTGGCAAGACTGCTCGGGCATCGGGATCGGCGTGCCGGGACCGGTCGACACACGGAACGGACAAATGCTGATGTCCACCAACCTGCCGGGCTTTACCGGGTATCCGATGGCGAAGGAAATCGAAGCCGAGTTCGGCTTACCGACCTTCGTCGATAACGATGCCAACGTCGCCGGACTGGCCGAAGCGCTGGTCGGCGCCGGCAAGGGCGCCCCGGTCATCTATTATCTGACCCACTCCACCGGCGTGGGCGGCGCCTTGGTGGTCGACGGGAAAGTGGTTTCCGGAAAGAACGGCCATGCCGGAGAAACCGGAAACATCATCATCGACCGCAGCCGTAAAAAATACAACCATCTCAATGCGGGAGCCGTCGAAAACGAAGCGTCGGGAACCGCCTTGATCCGGATCGGTCGCGAAAAACTCGATCCGAATATTTCAAGCGCCAAAGAAGTCTTCGATTTGGCGAAAGCCGGCAATCCGGTCGCGCTTGAAATCGTCGATACGATGGCTTATGATTTCGCCGCCATGTGCTCCGCGATCGCCCATACGGTCGATCCCTGGATGTTTGTCATCGGGGGCGGGGTCACCAAATCCAAAGAACTCTACTTCGACAAAATGGTCGAATACTTCCAATCCATGGTCCATGTCGGCATGCGTTCGATCGAATTCAAGATCGCGATGTTGGATGAACCCGGTCTGATCGGCGCCGCGATGTTGCCGATATCGCACGGAAAGTAACGAGGAAAAGTCATGCCCAACATCGAACGCTTACGCAAATACGCCCGTTTGGCCGTCCAAGTCGGAGCCAACGTCCAACCCGGCCAGCCGTTGTTGATCCAAGGATCGACCGACATCCGCGAATTTATCCGACTCTGTGTCGAAGAAGCCTATGCTCTTGGATCCAAACAAGTCACGGTCCGTTGGGGCGACGATCCGATCAACCATTCGACCTACCAACATTGCGATGTTGAAACCTTGGAAGAAGTTCCGGCGTGGATGGTTTCGCAATTCGACTATTATATCGAAAAAGGGTATGCGCTCTTAAGCATCACCTCACCGACCCCCGGTTTATTGGCGGACATCGATCCGGTCAAGTTACAACGCGCGAACGTCGCGATGCGCAAAGCCTTGCATCGTTGGCAAGAAAATACCATGGGCAATCGTACCCAATGGTGCGTCATCGCCGCGCCGACCGTCGCTTGGGCGAATAAAGTCTTCCCGGATCTCGATGCGGAAAAAGGTGTCGAAGCCCTGTGGGAAGCCATCCTAAACGCGGTTCGTGTCACGGCCGACAACGATCCGGTCGCCGATTGGAAGAAACACAACGCAACTCTCAGCGCTCATAACCAAGCGCTGAACGATTACAATTTCAAGGCATTGCATTTTAAAAACGGTTTAGGCACCGACCTGCGTGTCGAACTGGTCCCCAACCATATCTGGGCAGGTGGATCGGAACACAACACCCAAGGCGTCATCTTCAACCCGAACCTACCGACCGAAGAAAACTTCACGATGCCTTACAAATTCGGCGTCAACGGAAAAGTCGTCGCGACCAAACCCTTAAATTACCAAGGTCGTCTGATCGACGGATTCTGGCTCAACTTTAAAGACGGTAAAGCCGTCGAATTCGGTGCCGAAAAAGAACAAGAAGCTTTGGCCAACCTTTTATCGGTCGACGAAGGTTCTTCCTATCTCGGCGAAGTCGCCTTGATCTCCCACGATTCCCCGATCTCCAACTCGGGCGTCCTCTTCCTCAACACGTTGTTTGACGAAAACGCCTCGTGTCATCTCGCCTTAGGCCGTGCCTACCCGATGAACGTCAAAGGCGGCAACGATATGACGCAAGATCAACTCACCGCGGTCGGCTCGAACAATTCGATGGAACATTGCGACTTCATGTTCGGCAGTTCCGACATGGAAATCACCGGAATCCGTCAAGATGGTTCCGAAGTGGTCGTCTTCACCAAAGGGAACTTCGCTTTCTAGTTGACAGTCATACCCTAAAAGTGTATAAAGTAAGGTATAAATACTTTGACCAGGACAACAGTCTTCGAGAATCATGATCCAGCGAGGAAGAAACGGTGCAAGCTTCCGCATGATACGACGACTTACCGCCTGCGAGTCGGACTTTTGAAAAAGTCCCGCGAAATCAGCGTTAACGATGAGTGCACAGAAATGTGAAGTAAGGTGGTACCGCGAGACTCTCGTCCTTAAGGAAGAGAGTCTTTTTTACGTAAAGGAGCGTACATATGATCAACATCAAAGAAAACGAACAACTCAATGTCTTAAACCATTCCGCCGCCCACTTGATGGCGCAAGCTGTCAAACGCTTGTATCCCCAAGCGTTATTTTGGGTCGGACCCGTCATCAATGAAGGATTCTATTACGACATGGACCTGGGGGATGCGGTCATCCGTGAGGAAGACTTCCCGAAGATCGAAGCCGAAATGAAGAAGATCTCGAAAGACGGAAAACGTATCGTTCGCGAAGAACTCTCCAAAGCGCAAGCCTTGGAAATGTTCGCCGACGATCCGTACAAAGTCGATCTTATCTCCAACATGGATGAGGAGAACGTCACCATCAGCACCTACCGTCAAGGCGACTTTGTCGACTTATGTCGGGGTCCGCATGTGGAAACCGTCAAACAGATCAAGTTCTTCAAACTTTTGAAAGTCTCCGGTGCCTATTGGAAGGGCGATGCGAACAATAAGATGTTGCAACGCGTGTACGGGATCTGTTTTGAATCCCAAGAAGACTTGGATGCACATTTGCACATGATCGAAGAAGCCAAAAAGCGCGACCATAAGAAACTTGGACGCGAACTCGGCTTGTTCATGATGAGCGATTTCGGCCCTGGGTTCCCGTTCTGGCTACCCAAAGGGATGCTTCTGCGTCATGCCTTGGAAGATTTCTGGGTCAAAGAACACACCAAAGAAGAATACGAGTTCATCAAAACTCCGATCATGCTCGACCAAAGTCTCTGGGAAGTTTCGGGACACTGGTTCAACTACCGTGAAAACATGTATACCAGCGAAATCGACGACAAACTCTTCGCCGTCAAACCGATGAACTGTCCGGGATCGCTATTGGTTTATAAGAATAGTTTGCACTCCTACAAGGATTTCCCGTGGCGGGTCGGCGAACTGGGCTTGGTCCATCGCCATGAAGCCAGCGGTGCCCTCAACGGATTGTTCAGAGTTCGTGCCTTCACCCAAGACGACGCGCATTTATTCATGACCGAAGACCAGATCGAAGGGGAAATCGTCCGTTTGATCCACTTCATCGACCGCGTCTACAAACTATTCGGATTGACCTACAAAATCGAACTCTCGACCCGTCCGGAAAAATACATCGGCGAGATCGAAGTCTGGGATCGTTCCGAAGCCGCCCTACAACGGGCGTGCATCGCTTCGGGCAACGAGTTCAAGATCAACCCGGGCGACGGTGCCTTCTATGGTCCGAAGCTCGACTTCCACATCCAAGACTCGCTGGGACGCGTCTGGCAATGCGGCACCATCCAATTGGATATGAACCTTCCGGAACGCTTTGATCTGACCTATGTCGGACCGGACGGCGAAAAGAAACGCCCCGTCATGTTACACCGCGTCATCTTCGGATCGGTCGAACGCTTCATCGGCATCTTGATCGAACATTTCGCCGGCGCATTCCCGGTCTGGTTGGCACCGACCCAAGTCAAGGTCCTACCAGTCAACGGGGAACTGCATTTGGAAGCCTGCGAAGCGCTCAAAAAACGGATGATCGACGAAAACATCCGCGTCGAAGTCGACGGACGCAACGAGAAACTGGGATATCGCATGCGTGAAGCCCAGATGGATAAAGTTCCCATCCAACTTGTCATCGGCGACGGTGAAATCGCCAACGGGGAAGTCACGGTCCGCCGCTACGGGAAAAACGAGAGCGTCACCATGAAGATTGACGACTTCTTCGCGCAACTTCACAAAGAGATCAACGAACGTTCACGTTAATCGATAAAACTTCGACGGATAGTGAACTCATTCTCAATCAGAGTGATATAATGGGTACGAAAATCGTGCCCATTTTCTTTTTTTGGAAGAAACCAGACGAAATAGGGCGATTGACGAGGAGAAGAACGATGAAAAAAATCTTAGCGATATTCTTGATTGGAATCTTAGTCCTATCGGCTTGTACGCAAGTCGAACCGGTCGACTTGCGGGTCTTGACGCCCGCCGGCGCCCCCGCCACCGCCCTCATCCCGCTGATGAAAGAGGGAAGTACGGATAACGTGAAAGTCGTCGATGGAACCGATGTGATCAGCGCCGAGTTGGTCAACGGAAGTTACGATGTCATCGTCACTCCGGTCAATCTCGGATTGACTTTGGCGTCCAAAGGCAATAGCGACTATATTCTTTATGGCATCCTTACGTGGGGCAATTTATATTTAGTCGGAAATGAAAAGGGCAATGTCGCCACCGCGGGCGATGTAGCGTTGTTTGGGCAGGCGGCCGTTCCGCAAAAGATCTGGGATACTGTCAAAACCACGCTCGGTAACGTTCGAAATGAAGTTTACCTGAATGCGGTCGCGGATGTGCAAGTTGGATTGTTGACGTCGAAATATGATCTTGGATTGATGGCCGAACCGGCGGTAACCGCGACGATCTTGAAAGCCAAAAGCAACGGATTGACCTTGACCGTCATCGAAGATTTACAGGAAGCGTGGAAAGCCGAAACAGGATTGGATAATTACCCACAAGCAGGGTTGTTTATCCGTAACGATGCGGATGCGAATGTCAAAGCGGCCGTCAAAGACCGGTTTGCGACCCTCAAAGAATACGTAGCGGCCATCGATGCGGATCCGCAAACCATCATCGCGGATGTCAATGCGGTCGGTGCGAAGAACCTCGGGATCGCTTCCGGCGAAGTCATCGCAGCGGCATGGGCGAAGATGAACGTGAAGGTCGTAAACGCGAAAGAAGTCCAAGAAGAAATCCAAGCCTTCATGGATCTGTTCAATTTGAACGACATCGAAGATTTCATCCAAAAATAATAAAAATTTTCAACATTAGTGAACAATTTCGCAAGTGCGGTGTTATAATGAGTACGTGTAAGCGTACTCATTTGTTTTTTGTACGTAACGAAAGGGACAAGACCGTGCGACGACTCGTCAGTTGGCTCCTCATTCTGATACTCTGGCAACTGGGTTCGATGGTGATCGCCAACGAAATCTTGTTACCGTCCGTCCTTTCCGTCCTATCGCGAATGATCGCTCATCTTGGCGATCTCTCGCTCTATCAAAACTTAATGGCGACTTTGATGCGTGTCGTCTTCGGATTTACGATCGCGTTTCTGGTAGCCTTGATCACCGGCATCGCAAGCGCCAATCATCGCAACTTCCGTCTCTCGTTTGAACCTCTGGTCGTCCTCGCCAACACCATCCCCAACATCACCTATATGTTTCTGGCCTTGATCTGGTTGGGATCGGAAGGCAGCGTCACGATCATCGTCTTCTTCATTCTCTATCCCGTCTTGTATCGTAGCGTTTACGGAGGAATCCTGGGATTTAATCCCGAGTTGGCGGACGTCGCCAAACTTTATCCCGAAACCTTCTTCAACCGACTCTTCAAAGTGACCCTTCCGATGTTGGGTCCGTCGTTGCGTGAAGGGGCCAAAGGTGCCTTGTCGCTTGGACTGAAAGTCGGCGTCATGGCGGAAATCCTCGGACAGGTCCAAAGCGGAATCGGACATCAACTTTACCTTGGGAAAGTTCAAATCGACATGGCGGAAATCTTCGCCTGGACGATCTGGATGATCCTTCTATCCTTATTGATCGATGTGTTGTTTCAACAGGGGATCGCGGCCGCAAATCGGGTCGTAACCGATAAAAAAGGAGACTAGAGTATGGAAAAGTTAAATGGGAAAGCAATCGAAATCATCGAATCGATCGTGGCACGCCACGCCGACCGTCCCGGACCGGTCAAACTGATGTTGCATGACGTCCAGCATGAATTGGGATACATCCCGATGGAAGCGATGCAGAAAATCAGCGAAGCGACCGGATCTTCGGTTGCCGAAGTCTATGGCGTCGTGACGTTCTACGCACAATTTACCACCGAACCCAAAGGCAAGCATGTTGTCAATGTGTGCATGGGAACGGCGTGCTATGTTAAAGGATCGCAAGACCTGCTTGACCGCATCAAAGAACTTACCGGCTCGCCGGTCAACGGAACCAGTCCCGATGGGATGTTTTCGTTGGATGCGACACGCTGCTTGGGCGCCTGCGGGTTGGCTCCGGTATGCGTCATCGACGGCACCGTCATCGGTAACGCCGTCAAGAGTCCGAAACTCGAAGACATGATCCGTGCCTGCAAGACGGAAAACACCGCGTTAAACTAAAATGGAACTGCAACCGCTCATCCAAGCGCTTGACGCGAAATCATTGATTGTCGGCCATCCGCGTGTCCTAAACCGCGAATACGAATGTGTTTTCGCAGCCGATCTTATGAGCGACGCGTTGGCGATGGTCAACTCCGACTGTAAGAAAACCTTGTTGGTGACCGGCCTGCAAAACGCGCAGTCCTTGCGTACGGCTGAAATGTTGGACATCGATACGATCATCTATGTCCGCGACAAGCATTTGCATCCCGAGGATTTGAAACTTGCCCGCGAAATGGAAATCAACGTGTTCTGTACGGCGAAAACCATGTATGAAACCTGCGGGATTCTCTACGAATTGGGGTTGCGTTCGGCCCATCACCCATGATCGAGCAAACGTTTACCATCGGCCGCGAAGATTACGCCAATGCCGGGAAAGTGTCCAGTCAGATCAAGTCGTTTCTGAAACAGATCGGATTGGATCCCAACTTGTTGCGTCGCATCGCCGTCGCCTGTTATGAAGCAGAGATCAATATGATCATCCACTCCTATGGAGGAGAGATTAAACTTTGTTTCGATGAAACCGGTCTGGATTTAACCTTTAAAGATATCGGTCCGGGCATTCCGGATCTGGAAAAAGCGATGACGCCCGGATGGTCGACCGCCAACGAGAAAGCCCGCGAATTCGGTTTCGGGGCTGGGATGGGATTGACAAATATCCAACGCATGGCGGATCGTTTCGAACTGAACTCAACGCAAAGCGGTACCACCCTGCATATCGCTTTCAAGGTGAATGAATGAGTGTAGTAACCTATACCTTAGCCCGCTGCCAGAAATGCCTGAAATGTTTGCGTGTTTGTCCGGTGGAAGCCATTTCCATCAAAGACGAACGGGTCAAAATCAACAAATCCCGTTGCATCAACTGCGGTAAATGCGTAGATACCTGCGTAAACCAAGGTTTGTTGGCGAAGGGAAGCACCTTGGCCGACATGGAACATTACGATGTCAAGATCGCCTTGGTTCCTTCCTCCTTGATCGCATCCGCCGCGACGCCGGATCAAATCGAAGAACTCTTCGGCGCCATCAAGAGTTTAGGTTTCGACGAAGTAGTCGACCTTTCACCCTATGACGGCGCGATCGTACAGGAAATCCGACGCGAAATCGATCGTCAAGACGACGCTTACCTCATTTCTTCATTCTGCCCGGTCATCAACCGGCTGATCGAAGTCAAATATCCCATGTTGCTGGATAACATGATCCCGCAATACCGTTCCTCCGAAATGGCGGCACGAAAAATCCGCAATGAAACTTCCAAACTGGAAAAATCCGTCGGGATCTTCCAACTCTGCGAGTGCATCGCCAAGCTACCGGCGACACGTTATCCATATGGCAATACCGACAGTTCGATCGACCATGCCTTGTCGATCGTGGACTTATTTCCGCGGATCAGTAAAGAACTTGGAAAACACCGCGAAACCGTCAATCCTTCCCCCGACGGGTTACGCTATACCAGTTTGACCCATTTCGCCCACAAAGGCATGGAGTCGAAAGTGTTGTTTGCGGACGGTTTGGAGAAAGTCCAACTCGCCTTGGATTTGGCGGAGTTCGGCCAACTCAAAGGAAAACATTACTTGCATCTCTCCAATTGCATCAACGGTTGCGTCGGCGGAAACCTTCTTTGGGGAAATCCCTTCGAAGCCACCCAACATATCGCGGCGCATCTCAAGTCCGTCAACGGAACCAACGCGGACGTTATCTTCGAAGCGAGTGAAGATACATTGGATGAAGTCAACGAACGTAAATCCATCCAAGAACGATTGCTTGAATATGCCCGCGTCAACGCCCAACTCGAACAACTTCCGGGCTATGATTGCGGCGCCTGCGGATTCGCGTCCTGCCGTCGCATGGCCGAAGAAATCGTCGCCGGACGCTCGACCTTGGCACATTGCCGGATCCGTAACAGTGAGGAAAACGTATGAACATTACTGAAATTTGCGCACGTAGCGGTTGGGAAATCCTGACGAAGTCCGAAGATCACGCGGTTGAAGGGATCTTCACAGGAGATCTGTTGAGCTGGGTCATGGGACATGCCCCGGTCGGGAGCCTCTGGATCACCGTCCAAGCCCATGCCAACATCGTGGCGGTCGCGTCCTTACGCGATTTAGCCGGCATCGTAATCGCGCACGACGTCGATATCGAACAAGAAACGATCGAACTTGCGAATACCGAAGGAGTATGCTTGATCAAAGCGCCGCAAAGCAGCGCCGATTGCGTCAAGATCTTAGCCGGTTACGGTCTGTAAGATGAAGGAAGATCTGCATATCCACTCCGCTTTATCACCGTGCGCCGATGACGACATGCTTCCGACTAACATCGTACGGATGGCACTTCTCAACGGATTGACACGGATCGCCGTGTGCGATCACAACAGCGTCGCCAATCAAATCGCGCTGAAGCAAGCCGCCGATAAGTTCGGTTTAAACTATGGATTTGGCGTCGAGTTGCAGACACTGGAAGAAGTCCATGTCTTGGGATATTTCGAAACAATCGAAGATATCCTAAAAATGGATGAATGGCTATGCGAAGTCAGTGATCCTGCCCCCAACCGAATCGATCTCTTCGGAAATCAATGGATCGTCGATCAAGACGACACCTTGATCAAGCAACACTCCGGGAGTCTGATTCGATCCCTCAACGCAAGTCTGAACCAATGCGTAATTAAGATCCATGCATGCCATGGCAAAGCCGTATTGGCCCATGTGCTGGGACGATCCAACGGGATCATCCACCAGCTGGCGTTTATCCCGAAGAACTTGGCGATCGATGGGATCGAGGTAAATGAAATCGGTCAGAAGCAAGATTTGATCGAGAAATTTCCTTGGTTAGCGAAAGTAGCGTTCTTTCTGAATTCCGATGCCCATCGCTTGATCGATCTGCGCGATGCGGATGAAACGGATTGGTTGGACGATTGGGAAACCTTGTGGAGGAAACGGGAATGATGCAAGATTTCGCGATGCACATCCTGGATCTGGCGCATAACTCAATCCGTGCGAACGCAAAGACCTTGGACCTTCGAGTTCTTGAAGATCCGCAGTTAGATCGCTTCGAAGTCGAGCTTTGCGATGACGGATGCGGGATGGATGAAGATAGGCTGAAGAAAGCGCGCGATCCGTTCTACACGACGCGGACGACTCGTAAAATCGGTCTAGGAATTCCGTTGTTTGAAGGAACGGCTACCCAATGCCAAGGTGAATTTACCTTGAGTTCCACAGCAAATCAAGGAACAAGAATCAGCGCCTCGATGAAATACTCCCATATCGACCGTCCGCCGTTGGGCGATTTGGGATTGACGGTCGCAATGATCCTGCAAGCTAACCCGAAGATGCGTTTCCGACTGGACTACACCTATGAGAAGCAAAAGTTTCGATTGGATAGCGATGAAATACAAGCGACCTTGGGCGATGATGTCACGATCGACGAGCCGGAAATCCTGCTCTTTATCCAAGACTATGTCCGAGAACACATAAAAACGCTGCAACAAGGAGGAAAGAGCGAATGAAGTCATTAGCGGATCTACAAAAATTACGGGATGAAGCGAAGAAACGAGTCAGCATGCGTGAAGGGGAAGCCAGCTACCGCGTTTTGGTCGGGATGGCGACCTGCGGAATCGCCGCGGGAGCACGACCGGTCTTAAATGCCATGGTCGAAGCCTGCGCAGCCAACCATTACGATTGCACCGTCACGCAAACAGGATGCATCGGAATGTGCACCTACGAACCGATCGTCGAAGTCATCGGCAAAGACGGGAAGAAAACCACGTATATCCATGTCGACGCCAAGAAGGCGGTCGAAATTTTGGAAAGTCATGTCAAGAACGGCATCCTGTTGGAAGCCTATTCCTTGCAGTAAAGGAGCAACTCTATGGAAAGAATGCACATACTGGTTTGTGCGGGGACGGGTTGTACCTCCTCTTTGTCGGCGCAAGTCGTTTCACAACTTACCGTCGAACTCGCCAAGCTGAATCTGGAAAAAGAAGTCAAAGTCATCAAGACCGGTTGTTTCGGACTCTGTCAAAAAGGACCGATCGTGGCCATTCATCCCGACCGCGTCTTCTATTGCCACGTCACCCCGGCGGATGCGGCCGAAATCGTCGCGGAACACGTCTATAAAGGCCGTCCCGTCAAACGTCTGGAATTGACGGATATCGACGAGGAAACCAAAGAGAAAATCTTCAACATCGATGAGATCCGTTTCTATGCGAAACAACATCGCATCGCGTTGAAAAACTGCGGCGTCATCAATCCCGAAGACATCGACGAATACATCGCGATGGACGGATATGTCGCGTTAGGAAAGGCTTTGACCACGATGACTCCGCAAGAAGTCATCGATGAAGTCAAGAAAGCCGGATTACGCGGACGCGGCGGCGGGGGGTTCCCGACCGGCGCGAAGTGGCAATTCGCGGCCAATCAACCCAAAGGTCAGAAATACGTCATCTGTAACGCCGACGAAGGCGATCCGGGAGCATTCATGGATCGTTCCGTTTTGGAAGGCGATCCGCATGTCGTGCTCGAATCCATGGCCATCGCCGGTTACGCGATCGGTGCCAACCATGGGTACATCTATATTCGTGCCGAATATCCGATCGCGGTCGAACGTTTGAAAATCGCGATCAAACAGGCGACCGATTACGGTCTGTTAGGGAAGAACATCTTCTCGTCGGGATTTGATTTCGACATCGAAATCCGCCTCGGCGCCGGTGCCTTTGTCTGCGGTGAAGAAACCGCATTGATCCAATCCATCGAAGGCAAACGCGGCATGCCGCGTCCGAAACCTCCGTTCCCGGCGGTCTCGGGGGTCTGGGGCAAACCGACCATCATCAACAACGTTGAAACATTTGCGAACGTCGCTCCGATCTTACGTGACGGCGCCGATTGGTTCGCCAGCATCGGTACGGAAAAATCCAAAGGTACCAAAGTCTTCGCCTTGGGCGGCAAGATCGTCAATACCGGTTTGGTCGAAGTCCCGATGGGAACGACTCTCCGTGAAGTCGTCTATGAAATCGGCGGCGGTTGCCCCGATAACAAGAATTTCAAAGCCGTTCAGACCGGCGGACCTTCGGGCGGCTGTCTGACCGAAGAGAATCTGGACACGCCGATCGATTTCGATAACTTGGTCGCACTCGGTTCCATGATGGGATCGGGCGGGATGATCGTCTTGGACGAAGACAACTGCATGGTCGACGTCGCACGCTTCTACATGGACTTCATCGTCGACGAATCCTGTGGGAAATGCACACCGTGCCGTGTCGGAACCAAACGGATGTTGGAGATGTTGACGGATATCTGCGAAGGAAGAGGTACCGCTCAGACCTTGGTCGAACTGGAAGCCCTCGCGAATAAAGTCAAAGATACCTCGGCATGCGGCTTAGGTCAAACCGCATCCAACCCCGTCCTTTCAACGATGCGTTTGTTTAGAGATGAATATGACGCCCACGTTTTCGATAAGAAATGTCCGGCGCATGTTTGTAAGAAGTTGCTGACGTTCTCGATCGAAAAAGACCTCTGCCGCAAATGCGGACTCTGCGCCCGCAATTGCCCGACCAGCGCGATTACCGGTGTCTTAGGGAAAGAAGCCTATGTTATCGATCCGGAAAAATGCATTCGTTGCGGAGCTTGTTTGACGTCCTGCCGATTCGGCGCCGTCATCCGCGGCTAGGAGGAACCATGAGCAAAGTCCATCTGAAAATCAACGGGATCAGCGTCGAGGCCGAGGCCGGCACATCGATCCTGGATGCGGCGAAGGACGCCGGCATCCGTATCCCGACTCTCTGTTATCTCAAAGGGGTCACCGACAGCGGCGCTTGCCGCGTATGTACGGTCGAAATCAAAAACGTCCGTTCGCTGGGGGCGGCTTGCGTGTATCCGGTCGCGGAAAACATGGAAGTCTTCACCCATTCGCAACGTGCGATCGACGCGCGTCGCAACACGGTCGAATTGATCCTTTCCAACCACTCCAAAGATTGTTTGTCCTGCATCCGTAATCAAAACTGCGAATTGCAAGCCTTATCGCAAGAAGTCAACTGCCGCGAACAGGCCTTCGACGGTGCCAAGACGGTGCCGACCTATGACGAAGTCGCGCCGGGCATCGTCCGTGATACTTCCAAATGTGTCCTGTGCGGACGTTGCGTCGCGACTTGTAAGAACGTTCAAGGGTTAGGGATTCTCGATTTCCAACAACGCGGTTTCGAAACCAAAGTCGGACCGGTGTTCGATCGTAGTTTCGCCGATGTCAACTGTATGCAATGCGGACAATGCATCAATGCCTGTCCGGTCGGCGCCTTGGCTGAAAAAGAAGAGATCCACTACGTCATCGAAGCCCTCAATGATCCCACCAAACATGTCGTCGTACAAACCGCTCCGGCTGTCCGCGCTTCGCTGGGCGAAGAATTCGGAAATCCGATCGGCACCCGTGTCACCGGCAAGATGGTCGCCTCATTACGTCGCATCGGTTTCGATCGCGTCTACGACACCAACTATGCGGCCGACTTGACGATCATGGAAGAGGGGACCGAATTCTTGCACCGTGTCGCGCAAAAGGGAACTTTACCGATGATCACATCCTGTTCGCCGGGATGGGTCCGTTATCTTGAATTCGAATATCCGGATCTGATTCCCAATCTTTCCTCATGCAAGTCTCCTCACATGATGTTCGGGGCGATCTTGAAATCCTACTACGCGAAAACCATGAATCTCGATCCGAAAGACGTCTACGTCGTATCGATCATGCCGTGTACCGCGAAAAAAGCCGAGAAAGTCCGTGAAGAAAACAAAGTCAACGGTCTGCAGGACGTCGATGCTGTCTTGACGACCCGCGAACTGGGACGCTTGATCAAGATTTACGGGATCGATTTCAACAGCCTCCCCGATGAAGAGTTCGACCATGATATGTTCGGTGAATACTCCGGTGCCGGCGTTATCTTCGGCGTAACCGGAGGCGTCATGGAAGCCGCATTACGTACCGTCGCCGTCAAATTGACCGGTGAAGAATTGAACGATGTGAACTTCTATGCGGTCCGCGGGGTCGAAGGGGTCAAAGAAGCCACCTTGAACTTAGCGGGCATGGAAGTCAAAGTCGCCGTCGCCCATAGCATGTCCTTGGCCAAACCTTTGTTGGATGAGATCCGTGCCGGCACATCGCCGTACGCGTTCATCGAAATCATGGGCTGTCCGGGCGGATGCATCAACGGCGGCGGACAATCGATCGTCAACGCGCGTACCCGCAATGCCATGGGAACCCAGTATATGAAACTCCGGGCGAAAGCGTTATACGACGAAGATGAAATCATGCCGCATCGTCAATCGCACAAGAACACCCAGATCTTGGCCTTGTATGAGAATTTCTTGCACGAACCGTGCGGCCATCGTTCGCATGAACTCTTGCATACGCATTACACCGCGAAGACTCGCTTCAAATAATCAGAAACAAAGACGCTCCGGAAATCCGGAGCGTCTGTTTTGGTTTTGGAAGAAGTCAGTTCTGGAAGAAATTCTTCACGTGTTGGTAAACATCATCGACATCGACCAACCCCGCTTCAGTCGCGGTCCTGGCTTTTACCTCGACCTGACCGTTTTCGATCGTCTTCCCGACCGTGATCCGTAAGGGAATCCCGATCAGATCCATGTCGTTGAACTTAACACCGGCGCGTTCGTCGCGATCATCCAACAATACCTCATAACCATGTTGGGTCAACTGCGCGTAGAGCGCATCGGCGGCGTCCATCTGCGTTTCGACTTTCGAGTTGATGACCACGATCGCGACCTGATACGGTGCGATATTCTTCGGCCATAAAATCCCTTTATCGTCATGGTTCTGTTCGACCAGAGCGGCCAAACAGCGTCCCGGACCGATTCCATACGATCCCATCACGACCGGATGCAATTTGTTGTTTTGGTCGAGATATTCTAAGCCAAGCGCTTTGGCGTACTTATCGCCAAGCTTGAAGGTGTTACCGATCTCAATGCCTTTTTTAAAGTTCACATGTCCTTTTTGACATTTCGGACAAACATCGCCTTCTTTGATTTGTCTTACATCCGCCGTAAAGGCCGGTGTGAAGTCACGTAGGTTGGCATTCTTGAAGTGGGCATCGGTTTCGTTGGCTCCGATGATGAAATTACGCATCGTTGCGACTTGCGCATCGACTACGACACGAACCTTCAGTCCGACCGGACCGGCGAAACCGACTTTCGCACCGGTCGTCTTGACGACGGTTTCCGCGTCGGCCAGTTCGATTTCGTTGGCGCCAAGCAGTTTTCGTACTTTGGTTTCGTTGACTTCCGCATCCCCGCGGACGCAGACGGCCACGACTTCACGGTCCGTCTTATAAAGCAAAGTCTTAACGAACTTGTCCGAAGTCTCACCCATGAAGCGCGCGACTTCCTCGATGGTTCTCGCATCGGGTGTCGCCACTTTTTCCAAGTTCTTCAACTCTTCGTTGGTTTCCTTATCCGAGTTGACGCATGCGGCCACTTCGATGTTGGAAGCGAAATCGCAGGAATCACACAGTACCAAGACATCTTCGCCGATATCGGTCACCGCTTGGAATTCTTCCGACAATAAGCCGCCCATGACGCCGGTGTCGGCGGTGACGATCTTGTAATCGATTCCCATACGATCAAACGAACGTTGGTACGCATTAAACATTTTTTGATATGAAACATCCAAGCCTTCCAAATCCGCATCAAACGAGTAGGCATCCTTCATGATGAACTCACGGACGCGGATCAAACCGAAACGCGGACGGGGTTCATCACGGAACTTCGTCTGGAACTGATACAGATTAAAAGGGAAGTCCTTGTAAGAACGGACGCGCGACGCGGCCGCCATGACAAATAACTCTTCGTGGGTCGGACCCAGCACAAAAGGTTTGGCGAAGCGGTCCTTTAGGGAAAACATCGAGTTTCCGAATCCTTCGCGACGTCCGCTTTGGACATAGACATCCTCCGGGATCAACGACGGCATCAGTAATTCCTGCGCCTCGGTCCGATCCATCTCTTCGCGGATGATGCCCTCGATTTTCTTCAATACTTTATACCCCATCGGCATGTACATATACACGCCCGACGAGCTTTTTTTGATCATTCCGCTGCGGACCAGCAGGTTACCGCTTTGCGAGTCTTCGTCCTTGACGTTTTCGCGCAATGTGTAGAAGAAACTGTTCTTTAATTTCATATTGAATCCCTCGTTTTGTTACTTAGGCATTATAGCATATTTTATCAATGAGAAAAGACGGATGTTCTTGCGAAACATCCGTCGATATGCGATAATACAACGGCTGGATACGACCGAATCGAAATCGGCCGATTTGACAGAATGCTGAGTCTGTGTTAAGATAACAACGCTGTTAAAAAAAGATTGTGGAAAGCAGAAGTCACTCTTCTCACCCGATGGCTCAAGTCATGGGTTGACGCTACATGTACCGTATTTATGTACAAAGCAACGGGTGCGCATCTGCGTACCCGTTTTTTATTCACACAGGAGGTGAAAGTTATAAGCCACAAAAAACCCCAACAGGACGAATTGGTCAATGAGGTCATTCGTTTCAAGGAAGTCTTGGTCATCGGACCGCAAGGCGAACAATTAGGGATCATGATGCGTCGCGAAGCGCTTGAAAAAGCGTATGAGTACGGCTTGGATCTTTACTGCGTAGCGCCGAACGGAACACCGCCGGTATGTAAGATCCTCGATTTCGGTAAGTTCCGTTTCGAGCAGCAGAAGAAAACCCGCGAAGCCAAGAAGAACCAACATGTGACGGAAATGAAACCGATGCGATTATCGCCGGTCATCGACACGCATGACTTCGAAACCAAGTTGCGCCAAGCGCGCGCCTGGATCGCCGAAGGCATGAAAGTGAAGGTCGATATGCGTTTTCGCGGTCGTTTGATCACGCGTCTTGAAGTCGGTCAAAAAGTCATGAGAAGTTTTATTGAACAAATTTCGGATATCGCGCAAGTGGAGCGCCATCCCTTACTCGAAGGTAATACCATGAGTATGGTTCTGGCCCCGAAGCGCGGTAAATAACAGGAGGATCTACCCATGCCCAAAATGAAAACAAAAAAAGCATTGGCAAAACGTGTCAAAGTCACCGGCAGCGGCGCTTTGAAGCGTAGCCATGCTTATGTCTCCCACTTCGCCGCCAACAAATCACACAAACAAAAACGCAATCTGAGAAAACCGACCTTGGTTTCGAAGAGCGACTACAAGCGCATCAAGCTGATGCTTCACAACTAAGAGGAGGAACAAACAATGGCAAGAGTTAAAGGCGGAGTTACTTCGCGTCGCCGTCATAAGGCAATTCTGAAATTAGCCAAAGGTTATTTCGGATCGAAACACACGATTTACCGTACCGCACATGAGCAGGTCATGCACTCGCTGCAATATGCGTTCCGTGATCGTAAGAACCTAAAACGCGAAATGCGTAAATTATGGATCGCCCGTATCAACGCGGCGGCCCGTATGAACGATATCAGTTATTCCAAACTGATGCACGGTTTGAAGTTGGCCGAAATCAGCGTCAACCGTAAAATGTTGTCGGAAATCGCCATCCACGACCCGAAGGGCTTTACCGTCGTCGTCGAAAAAGCGAAAAAAGCGCTGGAGAAATAAGTTATGCCCGCCGATTCGGTGCACGATACCAAACATACGCTCAATGAGTTGTTGGTTGAACTGTTTAACCACATTTTGTTTCTTGAAGAGCAGAATCTCATCGATCAAGGCATCCGTCTGTCCATGACGGAAGTACATACGTTGGAAAGCATCGAAAAAAGCAGCACGAAAACCATGTCCGACATCGCGAAACGCTTGTTGGTGACGCAGGGAACCTTGACCGTATCGGTAAACCGATTGGTGAAGAAAGGCTTCGTATGGCGGCAACGCGATACCGAAGACAAACGCATCATGCGCTTGGAACTGACGCCGGTCGCCAAAGAAGTCTTGAAAGTGCACGATCGTTTCCATGCCTCGATGATCGATTCTCTGATCGCCGATATGCATGTGGACGACGATGTCAATCTAATGATGTCGTTGGAACGGATCATGGATTATTTCAAACGAATCGCAAAAGCGAAACCGTGAACACTCACGGTTTTTTTAATCAACAGATAAAAAAAAATAGCCCGTGGGGCTATTTATGGTTTAGATTGCGTAAGAGGGCTCGATACTTATCGTCCGCGATCTCGCGATAGACGTCCGATCCGCGCGATTCATACATCATCATCGCCCATGCGCACCATAAGAGGTTATGGAGTTTCTCGTATGTGTTTAAGGCGAATAATTGGTGTGCGTCAGGTTGATGGCCGAAATACGCCTGATAGAATCGTTGACGCTGAACGTCGTCCTCAATCGAATTCTCGGTGAGAAAGGACATCACATCGAAACACGGATCATTGTCTCCGGCATATTCGTAATCGATCAAATAGTCGCGATTCTGGGTGAATCCGATGTTTCCCGCGACCCAATCGTTATGGCACAAGGTGAAACGGACGGGAAGTTTGGCGACTTCGGATAAGATTTCTTGTTTGATTTCCTGTAAGGAATAAATCGGATGCTTCAGGTGGGAATCATATTCATTGAAACGACCAATCGCATCGAAGGGAAACCCGATCGTTTGATTGAGACCGTGTAGTTTTCGCATCAACAATGCGGTACGTTCGATTTTGTCCGTATCCTCGCATTCGTTATAGGTCAACAGATCCGGAATATACTTCGTGATCTTGATTCCGGTGGTTGGGTCGAAATAGATCATCGGGACATCCAAGTCCAAGGGTAAAACCGCATCAAGGGCTTTCGCTTCATGTTCGATGCGGACGATCCGGGATGCATCCGAAAAAGGGATGCGTAACACATACTTGACACCTTCATGTTCGATCAAGTAGTTGCGGTTTGTGAGCCCTTTTTCAAGCGATGTCCGTACTGTTTTTATCGGATCCAGAAGCGTTTTAATCAAGTCTTCGTGCATGCTTCACCCTCCTTTTCCTGTATATGATAGCATAAACTGATGGGTTTTGTTAAAATGATGGGGATGAGAACGACACGCGTGGTCTTGGCTGCCCTGAATGCCAAATATATCCATAAGAACCTTGCCTTGCGTTGGTTGTATGTCAGCGCACCGGCGGATTTCGAGGTGTCGATCGTCGAAGGTGTGATTCGCGATGATCCCATGCATACCGCGGATCGGATTCTAGAAAAACAACCGGATTTCGTCGGGTTAAGCGTGTATATCTTCAATGCGGAAGAAACCAAACGGTTGATACGATGTTTGTTGGAAAAATCCCCGGATCTTCCAATCATCGTCGGCGGTCCTGAAGTCACCTATGATCCCAACCCTTGGATAACGCTCGGTGTGGCCGCCGTTGTCCGCGGGGAAGGGGAAGTGGTGTTTTGGGAGTATCTTCAAGGGAAATCGACCCAAAGCATCTTCACCAAAGAGATTTACTCCGATGCGATCGCACGTGTCGATCTACAGACGTTGGAGGCCTTTGAAAATCCATATTTCCTGCCATTTGACCAAGAAGACATGGGAAAACGGTATCTCTATATGGAAACCTCCCGCGGATGCCCCTACAGGTGCGCCTATTGTCTCTCGTCGCTGGAACAGGGGATGCGGTTCTTCAGTATCAGCTATATCGAAACGCTCTTCAACGCCTTAAAAACAAGCGATGTCAAGCAAGTGAAATTCTTGGATCGCACCTTCAACGTCAATCCGAAACAGGCTTTGAGATTTGCCCAACAGTTGCGCGATTTACCACGATCTATTTCATTTCATGTGGAGCTGGTCGGCGATACGTTAAGCGAAGAATTGATCGAGTTCTTCGTGAATCAAGAACAAGGAAGGTTCCGGGTCGAAATCGGCGTTCAGTCATTCAAACGGGAAACCTTACTTGAAGTCGGTCGTTTCAGCAACCTATCGCAACTTAAAAACGTCATCCGACGCTTCAGTGAAGCCGATGTCCACCAACATACCGACTTAATCGCCGGCTTACCTTTTGAAGATCTAGCTTCGTTTAAGGACTCGTTCAACACGTTGTTTTCCTTAAACCCCTTCGAAATCCAAGTCGGAATCCTCAAGTTACTACATGGCACGCGGTTACGCGAACATGCGGAAGATTACGGATACAAATTTGATTCGCACTCCCCGTATACCTTACGATCTTCAAGTTGGATGTTGGAATCGGAGATGATGACGGTCGAAAGGGTGGCGCAAGCGGTCGAAAAGACCTATAATTCGCAGAAACTACGGAAGACACTTCAGAAGTGGATCACAAATTACGAATTAAACGCCTTCGACCTTTTCGATGATCTAGGCAAAACGATCAACTCGTTACCGCGACCTTATTCGCAGAAAGAATTCTTCGCGGCGATCTTAGCCGCTGTCCACCCCAAGGTAAACAACGCCCTGATCGATTTGATCGACGATTACTACCGCTTGAGTCCCATCTATCCGCAACCGTTTTGGGAGGAAGAACCCATGACCGAAGCGCAGAAACAACGCCGTAAGACGATTCGAACGACTCTTGACTCACGATATCGTGGCATCAAGCACCTCAAAGTCGTATCACGTAACGACACGTTCGAGGGGAACTTCGCCTGGGTCTATCCGGAAGGCGGACAGGAACACATGAAGATTACCTTCAATAAGAATTTTGAACTAGAAAGCGAGATTCGTTATGAAACTCCTCATCGCGACGCATAACGTCGACAAAAAGATCGAAATAAAGCATTATCTCGAAAACATCGGAGGGTACGACGTCGTGTCGCTTTCCGACCTAGGAATCACGGAAGAACCGGAAGAAACCGGTAAAACCTTTCAAGACAATGCCTTGCTGAAAGCATCGTGGGCGTCCCTTCAAACCGGCCTCTTGACGATTGCGGATGATTCGGGCTTGGAAATCGATGCCTTCGATAAGCAACCCGGCGTCTACTCCGCACGATATCTCGGAAAAGACACACCGTATGTCGAAAAGAATCAAATCATCCTGCAACGTCTGGCTTCGTTCACCGATCGTTCGGCACGCTATGTTTGCGCGATGGCGATTGTCGGACCGGATATGGACCCGGTCGTCTTCGAAGGGATCATCGAAGGGAGGATCGGTTTCCAGCAAGCCGGAAACAAAGGCTTCGGCTATGATCCGATCTTTTACCCAGTAAATTCCGATCGCTCTTTCGCGGAGTACGAACTCGAAGAAAAGAACGCAATCAGTCACCGTGCGATCGCACTCAAACAAAGCGTGGACTACCTGAAAAACCTCAAAGGAGGAAAATGATATGATGAATGCGAAATCGCTTGTCGCAAGTCTGTTCGGGATATTGTTGATTCTGGTTTTATTGCTTACCAGTGTCGATGTCTTTAGTTTCGATCGTTCCTATTTCGCCAGCCAATCCAAATCGCTCGAAGTCGCCGAGAAAATCGGCGTCAGCGATGCCGACCTCGCCTTGTCGACGGATGTACTCCTTGATTATTTACGTGACAAACGTGATGATCTGGATGTCATGGTAACGATTTCGGGCCAACGCCAACCGATGTACAACCAACGTGAAATCGATCATATGGTCGATGTGAAGGTCTTGTATCTCAACGCGATGCTTTTCCGTAATATCGCCATGATTCTTTGCGGAGTCATCGCAGCCATTATGTTCGCGATCTATCAGAAGAAAGCTTTTCGATATCTCGCCCGCGGCATCCAAAACGCTTCGACGATTTTCGCAGTCATTCTGGTCTTTCTGATCGGTTATGCCTTGGTCGACTTCAATGCGTTTTGGACCCAGTTCCACCATATCTTCTTTCGCAATGATCTCTGGTTGCTTGACCCGAACACCGATAATCTGATTTTGATGGTTCCGCTTCCGTTCTTCTTCGGTCTCGTCATACGGATCGTCCTTGGATTCATCGCTTCGTTCGGTCTGATCAATCTCGCGGCTTGGTTCGTTCAACGGAGTCCGCAAAAATCATGAATCGCAACGCGTTGAAACTCATCGCCGTCATCACGATGACGATCGACCACATCGGCGCATTCTGGCTTACCGGGGATGAGTTTTTTTGGATGCGGATTGTCGGACGACTCGCATTTCCGATCTTCATGTTCCTTTTCGCGGAAGGTGCGCGCCGATCCCCGCATAACCGAACACGCAAGGTCGTCGTTCTATTCGGCTTTGCGGTCGTCACACAACTTCTATTTGACTGGGTCGGAGCCGATTTCATCAACATCCTTTTCCTCTTGACCATGGGCATGATCGGCTTTGAGATTTACGACCACCAAAAAGGATTCGGCCTCCTCGCCTTCATCCTTCTCGCTTGGGTCGCAAGTTTTTATAAAGTTGATTACATGTGGTTCGGTATCGCGACCTTGGCCTTGTTTTATATCTTCGACGGTCGTCGCAACATTCAATTTCTTTCGTTCGCGATCGTTACCGTCATCTTCACTTTCTTACCTTTGGTCACTCATCCGCAGGCGGCTTGGATCCTCCAAAACTTCAATATCACCTGGCGCTATTTCATCGAAGTCTTCGCCATTCTGGCACTTGGCTTGATTGCGCTTTATGATCCTACCAAGAACCGACGCATTGCGGATCCGCGTCTCTATTTCGTATCGAAGTATTTCTTTTACGTCTACTATCCGTTACATATCGTCATTCTTAACTTATTGGGAGGGAAATAATGCTTCACATCGTACTCTATCAACCCGAAATTCCGCAAAACACAGGGAATATCATGCGTACCTGCGTGGCTTTCAATATGAAACTGCATCTGATCGAACCACTCGGCTTCAAACTCGACGAAAAATCGGTACGACGCAGCGGGATGGACTACATCCAAGACCTCGATTTCCATGTCTACCCGGATTGGGAGAACTTTATCTCGCGCAATCCCGGAGAGTATTATTATCTGACCCGTTATGGAAAAAAATCCCCGGATACGGTCACGTATCCGTATCTTGAAAACGAAGTCTACCTCGTCTTCGGCCGTGAGAGCACGGGCATCGCCAAGCCGATTCTGCGCGATAATCTTGACCGTTGCCTACGCTTGCCGATGGTGGCGGAAGCGCGGAGTTTGAATTTATCCAACACGGTCGCCATCGTCGCCTATGAAGCGCTGCGCCAAAATGCTTTCGCAGGCTTATCGCAAACCGAAGCTCTCAAAGGGGAAGATTGGTTGGTGGAGCATGCATAAGCTGGATGTATTCGTGGATACGTTTGCGAAACGGATCGCATTTCTGTGCGTCATCGTGGTTTTGACGGGTGCGCCGTTATGGATTGGTCAGATCCACGTCGGGAATTTGCTTACCTCGATGAAGTCGACGGCGGATCTGTTTCGTTTGACCGAAGGAACGATCGCGCAACAGATGTTCGCGACCCGTTTTTTGTTTGACATGTTGGCGGGCAGTTTGAAACTCAATGGGATACTCAACGCGTTGATTTCATCCCTGCGTTTATCCGAAGTACTTTGGCTGGTCGGGGTCATGCTTTTGGCCAGCATCCATGCCCTGGATACCTCGCTTAAAACGCTTCGTTGGGCGTTTCTAGGCGTTTTCGGGATTCAAGGGCTAGTTTATGTCGGCGCGGGTTACGTGCTGTATAGCGCTTATTATGCCGGTAGCGGAGCCAATGCGGCGGCACTCCTGTCGCAACTCGGTTTAATTCTGATTGTTGCGACATGGGCCGAGGTCATACTTTCGGTTTCCGCGACATTCATCGCACTTTTTCGCGTATATCGTGAAGAAATGGGTTAATCCGTTTGAAATACGATGTGATATTGCATATAATACACGTTGAGGTGAGTTTATGATCGAGAACTTGAACGATATGATTTCTTTGCTTGCGATTTCAATCCTCTTCCTGATCTTTCTCTACATTACGCTCACTGTTTTCATACGCCATCGCCGTCGTAAAGTGATGGAAGAAGAAATCGAATATTATAAAGAGTGGTAACGCACCCACATCGGAGGTAGTTCATGTTCACCAAATCCTTTAGCTCTCCCAACGCCCCGAAGGCGATTGGTCCGTATTCCCCGGCATTGAAACTCGGCGACTTCGTTTATCTGTCCGGACAACTACCCTTGGATCCCGCGACCGGCGCCCTCGTCGGCAATGACATCCAGGAACAAACCTATCAAGTACTTAAAAACATGGAAGCCGTCTTGGCCGAAATGAATCTCGAAACCCGTCATATCGTCAAGACGACCGTCTTCATGAGCGATTTGAGCGAATTCGACGCGATGAATGAAATCTACGCGACCTATTTCGCCGATCCGTATCCGGCACGTTCGACCGTCCAAGTCGCCGCGTTGCCGAAGGGTGCCAAGATCGAGATCGAAGCGTTGGTCGTCGATACCTTGGTCTATGAACAACAAGTCGCGGCCCAAAACGGTTGCGGTTGCGGGGACGAAGGTTGCGGATGCGGCGATGAAGGCTGCGGATGCGGGGAAGAAGGTTGCGGCGAAGGTTGCGACTGCGAATCCACAGAAGGAAACACCGACCAAGTTTGCGAAGACGGCTGCTGCTGCGGCTAGCCGTCTCTTTTTTTTGAAATCGCAAACCGCTTCAAAGGAAAAACGCGCCGGAGCGCGTATTTACCATATGAGGTGGTTTCATGAATCCTAACGAAGTACTCTACATCCGCGTCCATCAGCGTAAAACGCAAATCGTCGCGGAAACCCAAACTTTGATGATCGAAGAGAAAGCCGTCGATCTACTGGAGAACTGGTGTCTGACATTCGGCAGCAGTCTGCGCGGAAGCGCTGACGTGGTGAAGCATCATCTGAATGTCACCCAGAAACTTCCGCTCTTGGTCGATCCATCCGGCCGTCTCTTTTTCTTTCCGACCTTGTCGCATGAACATCCGGAGTGCATCTGGATCAACGCGGCGAAAGTCCGACGATTGAAAGACTTAGGTCGCAAAACACTGGTCCAGTTTCCCAAAGACGATTTGGAAGTCGATATCGGGATCCGCTCGTTGCGCATGCAACTGAAGCGGTGCGATCTACTCACGGAACGACTCGGAAAGACAGACCCACGACAGAGGTAACGCATGAGTTCACGATTACGCAAAGACATCCAGACCACGGCGATGATTATCGTATCCGCCTTGATCTATTCCTTCGCCATCAAAACCTTCGTCCGCGCCGGCGGACTTTTTCCGGGCGGATTCGCAGGCATTTCGACCTTGTTTACGCGTTCGATGAGCCAGTTCTTCCAGATCGAAATCCCGTTCGGGTTGATTTACATCCTGTTAAACATCGTTCCGACGATTTTGGTCTATCAACTTGTCGGTAAGCGGTTCACGTTCTTTAGCGTCATGCAATATGGGCTGGTATCGATCTTCACGTCGATCCTTCCGACGGTAACGTTGACCGGCGACTTGTTTCTGATCGCCGTCTTCGGCGGGATCTTAGGCGGATTCGGGATTTCGTTGGCGCTGAATGCGAATGCCAGCAGCGGGGGAACGGACTTCATCGCGATCTACGCTTCCAGTAAAGCCCATGTCCAGACATGGAGTTACATCCTTTACGGAAACATGGTCGTGCTGGCGGTCGCAGGTTATCTATTCGGTTGGGACAAAGCGCTCTATTCGATCGTATTCCAATTCGTTTCGACCTACATCGTCTCCAACCGGCACTTACGTTTCAAATTAAAAACCTTGCATCTGATCACCGACCATCCGGATGCGGTATGCGATCAAATCTACGCGTCCACCCGCCATGGGATCACCCGGATCTGGGGCGAGGGGGGCTATAGCCGTTCGACCAAATGCATGCTTTACATGGTCGTCAACGCGTTTGAAGTCGAAGACGTGGTCGAAGCGGCGAAAAAAGCCGACCCCAAAGTCTTCATCAGTATTTCCGACGCGGAACGCGTCATCGGCAACTACTATCAAAAACCACTGGATTAGTCTTGCATTTTTGAAAAAAACGTGTAAAATACATGTTGTCATTATCAAGAGATGAGGTAGAGAGTTAGCTCAACGACCTCACGCCAACCTACGTGCAAACGCAAGGTGGTTCCGCTAACAACGATAAGGTAAAACCTACGGAATTGCGTACACCTTCTCGTTTTTAGCGGGGAGGTGTTTTATTTGATAGGACACATAGGAGGAACTACATGAACGAATATCTATTCACGTCCGAAAGCGTCACCGACGGTCATCCGGACAAGATCTGCGACCAGATCGCCGATTCCATCTTGGATGCTGCGTTGGCCCAAGACCCGACCTCGAAAATGGCGGTCGAAGCGACGATCAAGGATGATTTCATCTTAGTCTACGGCGAAGCCAACACCAAAGCGGTGATCGATTATGCGAAAATCGCCAAAGATGTCTTACGTTCGATCGGTTATGACGAGGAATACAACGTTATGCCGAAGGTCAACAAACAATCCGCGGAAATCTATCACGCCGTTACCAGCCACGATTCGATCGCGGCCGGCGACCAAGGCATCATGTTCGGGTATGCCAGCAACGAGACCGAAAACTACATGCCGTTGGCGATCGATACCGCCCATAAACTATCCAAACGTCTGAGCGATTACAAATGGGAAGACCGTCGTATCAAACCGGACGGCAAGACCCAAGTCACGGTTCTCTATCGCGATCAAAAACCGGTTTCGATCGATACGATCGTCGTTTCGACCCAACATGCGGCCGAACTCAGCCAAGAAGAATTGCATACGATCATCAAAAACGAAGTCATCGACAAAGTCGTGGATCCGAAATGGATCACACCGGAAACGAAGTACTTCATCAATCCGTCGGGCTCCTTCGTCGTCGGCGGTTCCTTCGGGGACAGCGGTACGACCGGTCGTAAGATCGTCGTCGATACCTATGGCGGCATGGGCCGCATCGGCGGCGGCTGCTTCAGTTCGAAAGACCCGTCGAAGGTCGACCGTTCGGCTGCCTATTACGCCCGTTACGTCGCGAAAAACCTGGTCCATGCGGGCTTGGCGGATCGTTGCGAAATCCAATTGTCCTATGCGATCGGGCAAACCCATCCGATTTCGATCATGGTCGAAACCTTCGGGACGCATCATGTCGCCTTGGAAGAAATCAACGCATGGGTCCGTCGCAACTTCGACTTTAGCGTCGGAAACATCATCCGCGAATTGGATCTGTTGAAGCCGATCTATCGTGAAACCTCCAACTTCGGCCATTTCGGTCGGAATGGATTTAGCTGGGAAAGCATCAAAGCAACCAAATAAGGTTGCTTTTTATTTTACATTTCATGAGGTTTATGCAATACTTAATCTGCTTAATTATTAACTAACTTAACTAAAAAGGAGAGCCATGGAAACAACTGAAAAAGCAGCACGGATCGCGCGGTTGATCGCATCGTTTGAACGCATGCGACGCGCTCACAAAAACATACGATCCAACAAATCGCATGAAGGACCGATCTTACCTTTGATGGAACTTTCCGGCGCTTGCGGAAACGAAGCGTTGTCGTTAAGCAAGGTCGCGGAAATCTTCGGAGTGACACCCGCGGCGGCGACCCAGTTCATCAACCGACTTAGCGCGCATGGTTATGTCACGCGTGAAGAGAACCCAGATGATCGCAGACAAGTGAAAGTACGATTGAGCGATTTGGGCGAAGCGAAAGTCAAACAAGCGCAAGAGGAATTCTATGCGATGATGGGAGGGCTTTTGGATTATCTGGGAGATGAAGACAGTGATGCGTTAAATGCGATCATCGAAAAGGTCGCGGAATATTTCAATCAAGAAAAGGGCGAAAACCATGAAAAAGAAAACGAAAAATAGGTTAATTATCGCAGGGATCTTAGTAACTCTACTCTTAGCGGGATTTTGGGGCGTCAACGCGCTACGCGACACCTCGCAGAAACGACTCAAGGAACAAAGCGAAATCGTCGAAGTGAAGAAAGGCGACTTGGTCTTATATAGCGTGGCAAAGGGGAAAATCACCTCCGCTTCGACCACCGAAATCAAATTCGACGGCACACTCAAAAACAACTACGCGAAACTCGGCGACGCGGTCGCCAAGGATTTTCTGTTGGGACAATACAAAAACATCCAACAACTGACTTATAACCTACGTGCGAAAAGCGCGGGGATCGTGACGGCGGTCGCCAACGCGGCTAGTCCGATGTATGTCATTTCCGATCCGAACAAACTTCAGATGGAAGTGCAGATCAGTGAAAAAGACATCGCGAAGATCGCGGTCGGACAACCTTCGAAAATCTTCATCGATGCGTTAAATCTGACGGTCGACGGAAAAGTCAGCAAGATCAGCCTTGTCGGCAATACGACGACCGACTTCACGACCTATACGGTGACGGTATCGTTCGATAAAGCGGATCATCCGATTTTCCTTGGTATGACAGGCAGCGCAAAAATCGAAACCTTGACCAAAAAAGATGTCTACCTCGTTCCGGTCGAAAGTCTGATCGAACACGATGGGACGATCAATCTGCTGAATGCGGATTGGTTTGAGAATATGCAAGCCCCGCAAAGCGATTACTACATCGAAGTGGTCGTCGGCAGCGCGGACATCGACGTCGCGGAAGTCAGCGGCGAGAATCTGGAAGGCTTGAGCGCCGTTATCTTGCCGGAAACCTCGACCTTCACCGGTTTTGGAGGATTACGCAATGCTAACACTGACTGATGTCACCAAGCACTATACGATGGGCAACAATACCGTCAAAGCCTTGGACGGTGTCACCTTAACCATCGACGAGGGGGAGTTCGCCGCGATCATCGGACCCTCCGGGAGTGGGAAATCCACCTTGATGAATATCATCGGTTGCTTGGATATCGTGACCGGCGGCCAATACGTCCTGAATCAAATCCCGATCCAACGCTATGAAGAAGACGAGTTGGCGGATATCCGCAATAAACAAATCGGTTTTGTCTTCCAACAATTCAATTTGTTGCCTTCCTTTAGCGCGTTGGAGAACGTCATGATGCCCATGACCTATGCCCGAGTCTCTAAGAAAGAACGTGAACGCAAAGCGGCTGAGCTACTGACGCGCGTCGGGTTGGGGGATCGAATGGACCATAAACCTACCGAACTTTCCGGCGGCCAGCAACAACGTGTTTCGATCGCACGGGCGTTAGCCAACGATCCAGCGATCATCTTGGCGGATGAACCGACCGGCGCCTTGGATCAAGCGACCGGCAGGGAAGTGTTGGAACTCTTAACGCAACTGAATAAATTAGGCAAAACAGTGATCGTGATCACGCATGATTCGGGCGTGGCTTCCTATGCGAAACGCGTTTTGACGATACGTGACGGAAAGATCGTATCGGATTCAAGGCAGGTGGAAGACGATGCTTAAAGAGTACTTCTTGATCGCGTGGCGATCGGTCGTCGCCCATAAAATCCGGGCGCTATTAACGACGCTTGGCGTCGTGATCGGGGTCTCCTCGGTCATCCTGCTTTTATCCTTAGGCAACAGCGCCAAAGCCGAGGCCGCCAATCAGATCCGCTCGATCGGCAGTAATCTGATCATCGTGCGCGTCAGTGATCGCAACGGTGTTCTTCCGAGCATTTGGTTGGATGAACTTTCCGACAGCGGTAAGTTGGCCGCAACCAGCGAGATCATCTCAGGCAACACCACCTACAATGTCAACGGGACCAGTTTCGATGTCTCGGTCAACGGCGTCAACCAATATTACGGTTTCATTTCCAGTCTCGAACTTGCCAGCGGACGCTTCCTCTCGACGATCGACCTCGATAACAATCTACCGGTCGTGGTCATCGGACCGAAAGTCGCCAAAGAGCTCTTTCCGATGGTCAGCGACCCGGTCGGCGAGACGATGGTGATCCAAGGCATTCAATTCCGCGTGATCGGGATTTTAACGGAACGCGGAACCAGTTTTAACGGGGACTTGGATGCGACCGCCTACATTCCGTTGGATTTCGCCGGCACGATGTTTCCTTCGTTTTTGAATTCGAAAACCTATTATCTCGCCAGTCAAAACGAAGATACGGTCGACGCTTCGATGAACAAGATTTCCTCGTATCTCGACATCGTCTTGCCTTCGTCCAACGATTACACCGTCTTCAGTCAATCGCAGATTTTAGGGGTAATGAATACTTTGATGGGCTTGTTGACGACATTATTGGCCGGCATCGCGTCGATCTCGCTGATTGTCGGCGGGATCGGGATCATGAACATCATGTTGGTCACCGTCCGCGAACGAACCCGTGAAATCGGCGTACGCAAAGCCTTAGGCGCCAAACGTTCCCAGATTTTGATTCAATTCTTGATCGAAGCGGTCATCATCACGACCTTGGGCGGTTTGATCGGACTAGGGATCAGTTATGTGGGGGCCGCGATCATCCAACAATTATCGGACTTCAAAGTCACGGTCGGCTTGGATTCGGTAATCCTGTCCTTAGTCTTCTCAATAACCATCGGCGTCGTGTTCGGGATCTATCCCGCAAACAAAGCGTCGAAACTCGAACCGGTGGAAGCCCTTCGCTACGAATAAAGCATTCGACCCGTTACCAACGGGTCGTTTTTTTGCAAGAGTAAACCCCCTGTTCTACAGGGGGATGTAAAAAGCTTAAGCGGTGAGTCAAATAAAATCCTCCATGGTAAGATTGAAGGGCCTGACAGCACAACAATCAACATGGAGGAAGTCAATCATGAATGACACCCAAAGTTTATCACACACGACCTACAACTGTAAATACCACCTGGTATTTGCGCCAAAGTACCGAAGACTAGTGATCTATGGGAAGCTGAAAAATGATATTGGTATCATTTTGCGCACGCTGTGCGAGCGCAAAGGAATTGAGCTGCTGGAAGCGGAAGCCTGTCCGGATCACATCCATATGTTAGTCAGTATCCCGCCGAAGTATAGCGTGGCGCAAATCATGGGGTATCTGAAGGGGAAAAGTACGCTGATGATTTTTGAGCGACATGCGAATCTGAAATACAAGTATGGGAGTCGCGTGTTTTGGGCGCGGGGTTATTATGTAGACACAGTGGGGAAGAATGAGAAGAGAATCCGAGAATACATCGCGAATCAACTGCAAGAAGACAAAATGTATGATCAAATGAGCTTGAAGGAGTATATTGACCCGTTTACGGGAGACCAGGCAAAATAAAGCAATGAAAAAGGCGCCATAAGGCGCCAGCTGAGGAAGGGCTGCGGCTGTCAGGCCCTCGGCGTCCCGACAGGGACGGCAGCAACAAGCCCTTATAGGGCGAGGTCAAACTACCGGCTAAGCCGGTAGTTATGATTTATGTTTATGGAACATATTTACAATTTATGCATCGATTTGCATATCTTTGAACCTTGTGTATAATATACATAGAACAATTAGGTATAGGAGGCGCCATGGACATCACGAAAGACTTAATCGCCGCGTCATCGATCCCGATCGTTCTGGCGATCCTAAAGGAAGAAGATAGTTACGGTTACGCGATCATCAAACGCGTCAAGGAGTTATCGGGAGATCGTATGATTTGGACCGAGGGCATGCTTTACCCGATACTTCATCGACTCGAGGACCAAAACAAGATTGAATCTTACTGGAAAGAAGCGGATACGGGACGTAAACGGAAGTATTATCGCATCTTAAAGGATGGATTGGATGAGTTGAAGTTACATCGTGACCAATGGGGCGTCGTAAACGCCGCGCTGACGCGATTATGGGAAATCACGGACAAGTGAGAGGGAGAGAAACAATGTTTGACATAAACGCCAATATCAAGGCATGGAGCGATTATCTTCGCGAAAAAGGACAACTGAAAGAAGCGGATTTGTTGGAGATGGAAGAACACTTGAGAGACGAAATCGAAGATCTCAAGAAAGCCGGACTTTCCGAAGAGGAAGCGTTTCTGATCAGCGTCAAACGATTCGGGAATATCAATCAGATTTCCGGTGAATTTTCCAAACTGTCGACGGAAAGTTTTTGGAAGCAGCTGGTCGTGGATGAAGGGGATGCTTCGCTGAAACAACGTCAAACCCGCAATATACTTCTTGTCATATCGTTTTCGTTGATTGCGGGAACCTTGGCGAAGGTACCGCAGATTTTCGGGCTTGATTTTCTCGGAAACCAACAGGTATTCTACCTCCTCAAAAATCTAAGTCTCTTTATCTTTCCTTTGGTCGCAATTTATTTCATGGTCAACCATCCATCAAGCAAGAGACGTAAAATATGGATCTTGATCATCTTTGTCCTAACCGCACTCTTGATCAACGTTTATCCTTATCAACTTAACGGAAGCACGATCTTTCTGACATCGTTCCATCTACCGATCTTTCTGTGGCTTGTGGTCGGGGTCGCTTATCTGGGGGATGAATGGAAGTCAAGTCGCAAGCGCATGGATTTCCTGCGTCTGACCGGCGAAACCTTCATCTATGGTGTATTGGTGTTCTGCGGATTGTTGGTCTTTAATCTCTTCACGATATTCATCTTCAGTGCCTTAAACATCGATCTTTCGGAATTCATGTTCGAGAACATCATGGTCTACGGATCGTTCGGGGTCATGATGATCGCGGTGTATTTGGCCGAAACGAAGAAAAGCATCATCGAAAACTTCGCGCCGATCCTTGCGAAGATCTTCTCGCCCTTGTTTCTGGTGACGATGATCGCATTTCTGATTTCGATGGTCTTATCCGGAAAAACCCCGTTTCTGGAAAGGAATTATCTGATCGGATTCGATTTTATGTTGGTACTGGTTTTAGGGTTGGTTCTCTATGTCATCTCATCACGTAAAGCCTACGATAAGCCCAATCTCTTCGATGGGTTGAACTTCGCGTTGATTCTGACCGCCTTGGCCATCGATGCGATCGCTTTATCCGCGATTCTCTTCCGCTTGTCGACCTATGGTATCACACCGAACAAAATCGCCGCGTTGGGTGAAAATCTTATCCTCTTTGTGAACCTTGGCGGGTTGGCTTGGTTGTATGTACTTTATTTAAGAGGGAAGATCGAGTTTGCGAAACTCGAACGATTCCAGACCGAGTATCTCTGTGTTTTCGCCGGATGGACCGCCGTCGTGGCTCTCTTGTTTCCGTTACTTTTCGGATTTATTTGATTCCATCTTTCGCCATCAACCAAGCAAAAACGCGGTCAAACCGCGTTTTGTTTTTGTGTTTCGTCCTTTTTTCTCTTTTTCAACACATACATCAAATGACGAATCTTCTTAAACACCGGTAAACTCCGATCATAAATACGAAACAACAGGGGATAGACCGGTAAATCAAACTCGCCGATCGTTTCATCGATGTTCGGGTTGAATGCGCTCTTATATTCGGTTAAACCGTCATCCAAGGTGCCTTGAACCCCCCCCAAGTTACATCGTACGCATCCGCGTCGTTGACCCCAATCGATGCGCCTGAAGTTCAAGACATACGGTGCGTAATATTTCTTAAATCGATCATCCATCCCCGCGTAGAGCAGCTCCAAGCCATCTCCGGTCTGAATCGCCAACGCGCAACTTAAGGTTATCATTTCGTTTTCCTGTGAAATAACTTCGTTCAACTGCGTGATCTCATTTTCGATAGAAGCGATTTGTTGGTCAAGGGCATGGACTTTGTGTTTGGCTAACGTGGGAAGTGAACGAGTGGCTTGGAGTTCGGATAAGTGCCGGGTTGAGAGTTCGATCTGCTTGCGTGGATTTAATCGCCCCAACAGCACCAAACAATCCTCCCCATAGATTTCCTTGAGTTTCTTAAAGTAGGCTTCATTGCGTAAAACAACGCCTTTGCGTTTCTCGGTCAGCGACATGATGCGGGCGAACTCATTCATACGATCGACTCCGATTTCCTCGACCTCGACGCCTTTTTGAATGGCTTTGTTGACGAGATTGACGGTCTTCGAACTCATTTTAAAACGCCAATCCTCAGCCTCATAATAGAAACAGGCGGAAAACCGCGGTTGAATCGTCGCATACATATCTTTGGGGAAGCCGCTATGTCGAAAGCCGCACCGTTTCATCAGATCGATGACGGGATGCGTCAGAATCGGTTCGGCGTTTCGCGCTTCCGCAAGGCTTGACGTACGCAATAAAACATTGGGATCCGCCTTAATGAAAAGCGCGCGTTTACGTCGCGCGTAGCGTTGTAAGTGTTGGAAATAGGCAAGCACGAGATCTTCCCGTTCAAAATCGAAAAGCGGTCCGCGCGGCATATACCAGAGCGAAAAACCGAAGGGTAAACTGCGTGTCAAAACCAGTCCGACACCGCATAATTGGTCGTCCTCATAGAGACCGGTCCGCAACGCCAGCCAGTCATCGCTTTTGACCTGTGCCCAACGCGTTTCCTGAAATAAGTTATTCAAAGGATGGTTTATCGCAAATTTATTAAAGGCGTCGATTGGAATTTCGGCGCTAAACGTCAGTTTCATAACAAATCCTCCGAAAGGTAGTATACCACATTCGAAAATCGATCTTGTGTCAAATCAGTTGCGAACCCCGTGATGCGCACTTGGCGAATCATATGTGAGGGGCGCAAACGAATAGCCTTGTTGGACGCAATAGGGCAGAATCTCACGCAAGGCTTCCAACGTCGTACGATGCGTCCCGCTGTCATGCATCAAGATGACATAGGAGGACTTCGAACCGAGTTGGCGGATCACATTGGCGACGATAAAAGCCGAATCATGCGGCGATCCGTCACCCGAAGATAAGTTCCAATCGAAATATTGGATGCCTTTTTCACGGATGCTTTTCGTCAAGGTCGTCATGATTCCCGGATTAAACGAACTGATTTCGTTGGAACTTCCGCCGGGGAATCGATACATTCGCGATGTCTCGCCGGTCACCGATTTGATCCATGCTTGTTCATAATATAAATCCGCGTAAAACGCTTCTTCGCTGGCATAGATACTGGTATAGATATGCGAACTGGAATGCATGGCGATCGTATGACCTTCGTCAAAGGCTCGTTTGACGATCTTGGCGTAACTTGTACGCCGATTGATGAAGAAGGTCGCCTTCACGTTATATTGCTTCAGTAAATCCAGAAAATCATCCGTTAACGCGCTCGGTCCGTCATCAAAGGTAAAATATAAGGTCGTCGCATGATGTGACTTCGCGACCGTAACTTTTTGTTTGAATGTGGCGATGTTTCCATGTGCGTCCGAAACCTCATATTCGACCAACGTTTCACCGAGCTTTGAGGAATCAAAGGGAGTGTTCTGTTTGATCGCGGCGCTTCGATCCCCATCGCAACGATCGATCGCATGCATAGCAGGGAGTTTGGCACCTTCGATCAAGGTGATCTCCATTGCGCCTTCAAAGACCGGCGCATCCTTGTCCGTATAGGTTAAGTTACGCACGACCTTCGTGCCATTGCCGCTTGCATCACTTACCGCATATTCGATCCGATCCATCGACACGGTTACCTTTGTTTTTGAACTCAAATCGCCGTCCACGATGTCCCGTGCGCTAAACCCTTCCTCGACGTAGGTCGTGTTCGGGCAAACATTCGTATCGATCGAACCGGTTAACGAGATCGTCGGAGACGTCGTATCGACGACTTGGATATTTCGCCATGTCGAGGCGACTGGTTTGCCATTCTCAATCAGCACATATTTATATCGGTAAAGACCCGGAACCCTCGGATCCAAGTTGGAAACGGAGACCCATCGGGTTTGTTGCGGGTTGTTCACTTGAATCCCGGGATCCGCAAAGGGCGTCCCGGCTTCCATGTCTAAATTCCGCGAACCGATGAGCCGGATCCGCGGTGTCATGCATCCTTGAACTAGGAGTGAAACAATCAGAAAGATGACGATTTTTTTCATAGTTATACCGTATTTAATTATAGCATAACGTTAAAGAAAAACCGTACATGGGTAGAATATTATACAAGTCAGAAAGTTGCCTTGAACGGGAATCGACAGTCAACCGCATACTTGATACGAGGATTCAAAAAGGCGATTGCAATATATCTAAATCCGGAGTCAATATCATATGTATCATCTTTGACAAACATGCATAATGGAGGGCATTTATCAGAAATATCCACGATGATCGAAACCGAGGAACTTCGAAAAAAGCTAGAAAACTAAGTTAACCTTTTTTAAGACTACTACCGAAAATGAATCTTACTCTCGATCATTGTGAAGACTTATTTGATTCCCTCCAACGTAATTTCGGTTCTTCAATGGAATCATTTGCATTACGAATTCCTTACGACAGTCGGAATCATTGATCCATGAACGTTAAAATCATTTGCCCGGAAAAGGCGTAAATAACGTATAATCTATCCGTAAGTGAGGGACACCATGAACCATGCATTCACTCCGATTCAACTCGGACACCTAACTCTTAAGAATCGACTTGTCCGTTCCGCGACACATGAATATTTCGGACAAGCGGACGGGTCGCAGGGCGATCGCCAATATGAAATCATCGAAGAATTGGCGCGAAACGAAGTCGGTCTAATCATCAGCGCGCATGCCTGTGTCACGAAATGGGGACGTTCAAGCCCCGAGCAAAATCGGATCGACGAAGATCGGTTTACCGAAGGATTTGCGCGTCTCGCCAAGATTGTGCACCAGCATGACGGGAAGTTCATCGCGCAGATCTCCCATGCGGGAGGAAAGGCACCATCCCCGGTGAACAAAGGCCGAGTCGGTAGATCGCCTTCCGGTTTACCATTGAAAGACCATACCCCCACGTTGGCGTTTACGTTGGAAGAAATCAACGAAGTTAAAGAGGATTTCATCCGCGCCGCGCTACGAATGAAGCTCGCCGGTGTCGACGGTGTTCAAATCCATGGGGCACATGGGTATATGTTGTCCGAGTTCGTAAATTTCGTCGATAATAAAAGAACGGACGACTATGGCGGAAGTGCTGAAAACCGTGTCCGTCTGATCCGTGAGATCATAGAAGGGATCAAAGAGGCTTGCGGGCAAGAATTCCCGGTACTTCTAAAAATCAACTCGAATACCACCGAAGATGATGAAAGGTACGTCGAAGATCTCATTCGGATGTTGCATGTATTGAAAGACGCAGGACTCGACGCGGTCGAATTGTCCGGAACCGGATTCTCGAATCTGAAAGATGTTCCGACCCCGTTCTTTTTAAAAACAGCGACAAAAGTTCGTCAAGAGGTCGATCTGCCAATCCTTCTTGTCGGGGGTGTAAGGACGATCGAAGATGTGCAGCGAGCCTTGGATGCGGGGATCGAAGCGGTATCGATGAGTCGTCCCTTTATCAGCGATCCGGATTTGGTCGTTAAATTCAAAAGGGGAGAAACCGCAAGATGCATCCATTGTAATCAGTGCTTCGTCCTCCCGAAAACCACCGGTAAACGATGTGTCTTTGAAAAATAAACCTGTCTCTCGACAGGTTTTTAGCGCGACGTTGAATGATCAACGCTATCTTCTCGACCCGGCAAAAGCGCCGGAAGGAAGGTGGGTTCATCGACCTTTCTTCGACTGGAAACGAGCTGAAAACCGCCATAAAGTCGGCACCGTGGAATATCGTGTTTTCCAACAGTTGTAAGAACTGATCAAACAACGAAAATCCTTGCCCTATCTCCATGGACAGGCCAGCCAAATCGCGGTTGATCTTGGCAACCCCCATGTCTTCGGCATTGTTCGAACACATAATGGGAAAACGTTCTTCGCTCTTTTCAACTTCAGCGAGAACTCTCAAGTCATTTCGTCCGAGTATCTTCATCCTTTATTGGTGGGCACTGGCTACATGGATGTCTTTCAAGGGCGCGAATTCGACATGAATGAGACGCAATTCGACTTGAGTCCCTATGAGTTCGTGTGGTGCATCGCCAAAAAAGAAGAGCTCTAAGAAAAACCGGAGTTGTCGATCGAAGTAGAATATAAAAAAGGAAAACATGAAGTGAACTGCACCTTGAAAGTTAGACAAACTGACAGAAAGGGGTGCGGTTTTTTTACTTGAAAAGTTTAACTTTGATTTGAAGCTTGAAAATTGAATGCGCAACGAACTGGATCATGCTTTTGGAACGCATCCGTGATCAGTAAGTGGATCTACGTAGACTTTCGTGATGTGTAACCTAACAAAAAACGGGACTGAGTTTCAAATGAAACACAGCCCGTTTTTATCTACATTCAAAATCCGTAAGCGCTGCTATTCTTCAGGATCAAACTGACTGGCGTAAAGCTTGGCGTAGAAGCCGTCGGCACGGATCAATTCGTCATGTTTACCTTGTTCGACGATCGTTCCGTGGTTCATGACCAAGATCAGATCGGCGTCGCGAATGGTCGAGAGACGATGCGCGATGATGAAGCTGGTTTTATTGCGCATCAGCTTCTCCATCGCTTTCTGGATCAGCACTTCGGTACGTGTGTCGACCGAACTGGTGGCTTCGTCCAAGATAAGAATGGAAGGATTCGATAGGAACGCCCGCGCGATCGTCAAGAGCTGTTTTTGGCCTTGGGAGATGTTGGAGCCTTCCTCGTTGATCACCATCGCGTAACCGTCCGGAAGCGTCCGTACGAAGTGGTGGGCTTTGGCGTTGTCGGCGGCTTGGATGACTTCATCCAAGGGTGCGGAAGGATTGGAGAACGCGATGTTTTCCCGAATGGTCCCGTTAAAGAGCCAGGTATCCTGCAAGACCATTCCGAAGACATCGCGCAGTTGATCGCGTTTCAAGTCTCGGATGTCGATACCGTCGATCTTGATCGCACCGCCTTTGACATCGTAGAAACGCATCAACAGGTTGATCAAGGTCGTCTTACCGGCACCGGTCGGACCGACGATCGCAATCCGTTGCCCCGGCAACACATCGATATTCAAATTCTTTATGAAGATGTTTTCGTCCGTATAACCGAAGTCGACGTTCTCAAACGATACATGTCCCGAAACGTTTTCCAACGTACTCGGAGCATCGATTTCAGAAACTTCTTCCGTCTCATCCAAGAACTCGAAGACCCGTTCCGCGGCCGCGACGGTCGACTGGAGGACATTGGAGATCTGGGCGACTTGGTTGATCGGCTGCGAGAAGTTACGGTTGTATTGGATAAACGATTGGATATCGCCGATATTGATCTTGCCTTCGACGACCAGATAGCCGCCCAAGACACAGACCGCGACATAGGAGAGATTCCCGACGAAACTGATGATCGGCATCATCAACCCCGATACGAACTCGGCTTTCCAGGTCGTTTCGGTCAGTTTATCGCTGCTTGCGTTGAAACGTTGGATGGCTTGCTCTTCGCCGTTAAAGACTTTGACGATGTTATGCGCGCCGAAGTTCTCCTCGATCTGACCGTTGATTTCCCCGAGTTGCGCCGAGCGCTGACGGAAAAATTTCTGGCCGATCTTAACGATATTCATAATCAAGAGGAGAGATATCGGTAAGGAGATGATTGAGATCATCGTCATCTGGACGTTGATCGAAAGCATCATGATCAAGATGCCGACGACTGTCGTGACCGAGGTTACGACCTGCGTCACCGATTGGTTAAGCGAGTTGGCGATCGTGTCGACATCATTGGTGATGCGACTCAGGATATCGCCGAACGGTTCGGTGTCATAGTATTTCAACGGCAAGCGGTTGATCTTGTCGGTGATCTGGGTCCGTAGTCGATACGTGATCTTCTGCGAAACGCCGGACATGACGAAGGATTGGATATAGGTAAACGAAGAACTGAGTAAATAAAGTCCAAGCATCAGCAACAACATCTTTTGGACATAGTCCATATCGATCGCCGCACCGGGGATCTTCATCATGATCTGGATGAACCCTTCGACGATCTTATTGGTGATTTCCCCGAGGATCTTCGGAGAAGCGATCGCAAAGACAGTTCCCAAAATCGCCATCGTCAGAATCACGATGAATTGTAACCAGAAATCGCGAGAAAACTTAATGAGACGGATCAACGTACCTTTGAAGTCTTTGGCTTTCTTAACGCCATGCATGGCCGCCATCGGCCCTCCGCGCATACTCATGCCAATTCCTCCTTCGTCAACTGGGACGCTGCGATTTCATAATAAACCGGGCAATTTTCCAAGAGTTCGCGGTGATTCCCGATCCCGACGATCGATCCGTTTTCCAGAACCACGATTTGATCCGCATTGAGGATCGTACTGACGCGTTGACCGACGATCAACACGGTCGCGTCGCTGAGTTTTTCATGGATCTGTTTCCGTAATGCGGAGTCGGTTTTGAAGTCCAACGCCGAGAAACTATCGTCGAAAATATAGATTTCAGGTTTCTTTACCAAAGCCCGTGCGATCGAAAGACGTTGCTTCTGTCCGCCGGAAACGTTAGTTGCGCCTTGGGCGATTTCAAAGTCATAACCGCCTTCTTTTTCCGCAATGAAATCCGTCGCTTGGGCAATCGCCGCGGCGTCGTTTAACTCCTCTTGCGTCGCTTCGACTTTTCCGTAACGTAGGTTAGATGCGATGGTGCCCGAGAAGAGCACACCTTTTTGCGGGATATATCCGATCTTGTCATGGAGCTGGTCCTGGCGCATGTCACGGATGTCCACGCCGTCGATTTTGATACTACCGGCAGTGACATCATAGAAACGCGGAATCAAGTTGACGAGCGTCGATTTACCGCTCCCGGTCGACCCGATGAACGCGGTCGTTTTTCCGGGACGTGCGGTAAAGGTCAAATCGTGAAGCACATCGTCATCCGCGTCGGGATAACGGAACGTCACGCCTTCGAACCGCACTTCGCCCTGACCACGCGTTGCGGGAACCGGGTTGACAGGATCGTTGATTTGCGGTTGGGTCAACAATACTTCCGAAATACGCTTTCCGGAAACGGCGGCACGGGGATACATGATGAAGACCATCGACATCATGACAAACGAGAACAACATTTGCGTTCCGTATTGCAGGAAGGCCATCATATCGCCGACCAACAGCGAACCGTCATTGATGCGTTGCGCGCCGACCCAGACGATCAGGATCGTGGTGAAACTCATGATCAAGGTAATCCCCGGCATCATAAACGACATGATGCGTTGCAAGATGGTGTTGTTATCCCGAACTTCGACGTTGACGTCGTTAAACTTCTTCGCCTGGATCCCTTGCGCGTTAAACGCGCGGATGACACGAATGCCGGTCAAGTTCTCACGCGCCGTCAAGTTCAGGCGATCGGTTAACTTTTGGACAAGTTCGAAACGCGGGGTCACGAAGTAGAAGAGGGTCACGATCATAAACACCAACAAAGGAATGACGATGGCGAAGATCCAGGACATCGAAGGGGCCAACGCGTAGGCTTTATTGAAGCCGATGATCGCGTACAGCGGCGCCGCGACAACCATCCGTAACATCATGGTGATCATCATCTGGACTTGTTGGACATCGTTGGTATTGCGGGTAATCAGCGAAGCGGTCGAGAACTTATCGAACTCGATGAGCGAAAAGTTTTCGATCTTCTTGTATAGATCTTTGCGTAGGCGATTGGAAAATGCCGCGCCGACCCGTGCGGATAGAAAACTTGTGATAACGGCGATGCCCATGACCACAAAGGCGATCCCTAACATTTCGAGTCCTTTGGACAGGATGTAATCATTGTCTTTACCGATGATGCCGGTATTGATGATCTTACTCATGTAGTCCGGCAATTCAAGCTCCAACATCGTTTGCGTAAATACCAACGCGATGATGGCGCTGACTTCCAACCAGTAAAAACGGAGGTAACTAAATACTTTTTTCATCAGGGTTCTCCTTGGAATCTTCAAACAAAATGGTATTTGCTTTGGATAATAACGTATAAAGCTGGGTAATCTCGTTCGGTTCGAATCGATCCATCAAAAGTTGAATGCGATCGGTATAACAGCTAAAACCCGCCTTCATCTCACGAATCGGACCTTCCTGTAAAATGATTTTCGTGCGTCGGCGATCATGAAGATCGAACTCACGTCGAATCAAGCCTTTCGTTTCAAGTTCGTTTAGGATCGGCGTTAACGCAGGACGTGATAAATTCAATTCTTTACTGAGTTCGGACGGAACGAAATTCGGTTTCTTGGCGACATGGTTATGACCTAATACCATCAAGACCATCATTTCGCTGGGCCGCAGCTTCATTTCTCGTCCTTTGGGATTGGGTCGATTGAGTCGCGCGAAGCGATGGATGGCATCCATCAACATATCAAGGGTTATCTCTTGGTTCATGATCCTCCCTAAATAGTTAACTAATATTAACTATTAACATTCCGTATTATACGCTTGTAAAAGGAAATGTCAACAGAAAAGATATCGACGCTTTTATATAAAAGAAAAGCTGACTTTCGTCAGCCTTTAAGAGAAGGTAGTAATTTGTCGCCGATCTTTTTCGTTACGTAAACGACGCCGATATCAAACAACATTAACACCAGAAACAAGACCAAGGGTAACCAGGATGCATAGGGGATATTGATGATGATAAACATCAAGCCGACCGATAAAGCGAAGGCCGGGACCATCGTAAAGAAGGCGTTGAGGTTCTGTTTGACCGCCGATGCTTCCTGTTCCCAGACCAATTTGGGACGGATTACATCCACGATCATTCCCAAATAGTTCATGAAGATCGAAGCGAGAATGGCGGATACCAAGGCCATCAACGTAAGGTTCCATGGTAAACGGATGAAGAAAGCGGCCGGAATCAAGATCAACAGGATCCCAAGCAAACTGATCGATAAGCCGCTCAATACTTTCGCGGTCAATTGGGTAAAGTAGGGAACCGGAATATATTTCATGAAGTAAGCGTTGGTCCCTTCACGCGAAATCGATGTCGGTGTGATGAGATTCAGACTCGTCATGCCCCAACCGATGCATGCTCCGATTCCGATCACATAAATGCCCAACTCCGGTCGATTCCAAGGTATCTGCGACAAGATTTGGTCCAACTCACCCGTGCTTTGCATCGCGGGGATCATACTGACGGACAAGATGACCGGCAACAAGACAACGGTCGATACGCAATTCATGAAATAAATCGGCGTCCGGATCAAGAGTTTCAATTCTTTAAAGGTATAGGTCGCCAACACGTTTCCCGAAAGGGTCGATTTGGCATAGGCCGAACTTTTCAGTCGTTTACGGCTGGCGGACGTTTCGTTGATCCCGATCGCACCGCGGAAATAAACGATCTGGGCGATAAAGATAAACAAGAGGATCGCCGCCGCGACCATTCCGACATAAATCAACAGTTGAACGTAATCGATCTGAACCATCGCCTCGACCCCGTAGCGAATGTTGGGGATGACGTAGGTGAAGATGCGCGTCAAGGAATTGTTACCCTGCATCAACAGATTCAACAACACATCTTGGGAAATCGAGCTTGCGGAACCGGCCAACACATTGATTCCGATGGCCAATGCCAAGGCGAAGAAGGTGCTGAGATAATTGAAGAAGTCACGGTTCTTCGCGAAGGGAATCAACCACATGACCAACATGATCAAAATGCTGGATAAGATCAAAGGAACAACCGGAAGCAAGAGGATAACGATGCAAAGAATCGGATAGAAACCGAAGGTCGGTTGGACTTTTTCGATATAGGCGACTAAGACCGGGACGGCGAAGAATAGGATCGTAAAGTATTCGTAGATGACCGTCACGACGAATTTGGATGCGACAATGACCCACGGTTGAAGAGGTAAGGCCAATAGCGTTTCCACGTCTTTGGAAAAATAGTAGATCGACGGGACCAGGAAGATGGCGAAGAAGAAGACCGTGACCGAGATGCCCATCAGCAACAAGCCGACTAACAAACCGGTTTGCTGGATCGGAATCAATACAGCCAACAGTTCTTTCGCGAGAAAGTAGATGCCGGAAATGGTCGGCAGAAGCGCGACTAAGATGATGATCGGCAGAAACTTCGAAATCGCGCTTTTCTTCTCTTTGCCATCCGTGAGGTTGAATGTGTTTTTGAGATTCACCTTCACCAGGGCGAGAAAATTACGCATTGCGCGTCACCTCGAGGAAGATTTCCTCAAGACTCATTTCGTTGTAGTCTTTCTTTAGGTTTTCCAAGGTTCCGAAATAAAGGATCTTACCTTTATTGATGATGGCGACTTTGCTGCACAACTTTTCCGCGACTTCCAAGACATGGGTCGAGAAGAAGACGGTTTTACCTTCCGCCGCATGGTTTTTCATCATTTCCTTCAATGCGAACGCGGACTGGGGATCCAGTCCCGTCAAGGGTTCGTCCAAGATCCAAATGTTGGGGCTATGGACAAGCACGCCCATGACGACGATTTTCTGACGCATCCCATGGGAGTAAGAAAGGATTTTATCGTTGAGCGCGGAGGACATTTCGAAGGTTTCCGCGAGTTTTTGGATCCGTTGACGTCGATCGTTTTGCGAGACGTTGTAAATGTCGGCCATGAAGTTGAGATATTCGATGCCCTTGAGTCGTAAGAAGATATCCGGGTTGTCGGTGACCAAACCGAATTGACGTTTGGCTTCGATCGGTTTTTCGACGATGTCGATTCCGTTGAGCAAGACCCGTCCGGTGTCGGGGGATAAGATCCCGGTCATCATTTTGATGGTCGTCGTTTTCCCGGCGCCGTTGGGACCGATGAATCCGATGATTTCCCCATCCTCGATGGTCAAGGAGAGCGCATCGACCGCTTTGACTTTACCGGAATAGACTTTTGAGACATTTTCGATTTGAATCATAATTCCTCCTGTTACGCGAAATAGACAAACGTCAAGATCGCTGTGAAAATACCGAAGATAAGCAGGGAAGTAAAGAAGTCTTTGGAAGGGATCTTGGGGTCGTTACGATGTGTAAAAATACTAAATCCGTGGAACGCGACTTGGATCAACGTCATACCGGAAACGGCGACAAGCTTCGGGAATGAGTAATTCACTTTACCGTCGACGCCCCATTGCATCGGGAATTGTTCCGGAAGTCCTGGGTAGAGGAGAAACAACAAGACCAAAAAACCAAGCGTAAGACCGATAAGTACGTAGATCTGCATGTTTTTTTTCATAGGATTCACCTCACCTTCTTATTATAGACTTCACAAGTGAGCGAATCAAACGTTTTTTGTAACGTAAAAAAACGCCTAAAGTTTCAGGTTTAGGCGTTGGGTCAGCGTTGTGTCGCGGGGTTGTTTGTCTTGCGTCGCGATCCCGCGGTCAAAGGCGCCGGGCTCACCGATCAAGATCAGTGCTTTCGCCGCCCGTGTGACGGCCGTATACAAGAGTCGACGCGTCAACATGATGCCGTACTCGTAAACCACCGGTAATAAGACGATGGGATATTCGCTGCCTTGCGATTTATGTACGGAAACGCAATAAGCGAGAGTGATATGGATGAAAGTTTCGGAGGTATATTCGACGATCCTTCCTTCGAAGTCGACGATCATCCGATTCTGTTTAAGTTCGTCTTCATTGGCAAAGACGATTTCCACCAGAATTCCGATGTCGCCGTTGTAGACGTCATCATTGGGTTGGTTCTTGAGTTGCAGGATCTTATCGCCTTCACGGAAAGTGACATAGCCGACTTTCAATTCCCGTTTTCCCGCTTCAGGCGGATTGACCATTTTCTGCATCGCATGGTTAAGTCCGTCGATCCCGGCCACGCCGGAGTATTTCGGCGCCAAGATCTGGACATCGTTGACCGTATAGCCTTTACTTAAGGCGTCGTTGACCAACATCAAGACCACGTTTTTGACGTCATGGACATCGCAGGGGATCCAGCGGATATCCTTGGTGAAATCACCCGCATCGGAAAGTCCTTGGCGAATGCGATGCGCAAGTTCGATGACATCCGAACCTTCTTTTTGACGATAGATGTGCGACAAGGCGATGACCGGAAAGCGGGAGCTGGCGATCAAATCGCGTAGAGTGCTGCCCGGACTGACCGGAGGAAGCTGATCGCAATCGCCGACGATCAACATTTTCTTGAATTGTCCGCCCGCTTTCAATAACTGCGCAAACAACCAAGGATCGACCATGGAGAATTCATCGATGATGATCATATCGATGCTTAAGGGCTCGCTCTCGTTTTTCCCAAACGTATTGGACTCCAAATCCCAACGTAATAGACTATGGATGGTATACGAGTCCGCCCCGGTCAACTCACTCATGCGTTTGGCCGCCCGTCCGGTCGGTGCGCAACAGGCGATCGAGGCGTGGGGATAGAGAAACCGAAACAGCGCGATCATCGCGCCGACGACGGTCGTTTTACCCGTACCGGGTCCGCCGGTCAAGATGGTGCAGTCTTCGTCGAAAAAGGTTTTGATTCCGGTGATTTGACTTTCGTCGTATGTGATTCCTTTGGTTTTCTGAAGAACGGATAGACCTTCATCCAAAAGCATCGGATCGATCGGATCCAAATTCGATAACGGGAAGGTATCGAAATAGTGGGCGATAAAGCGTTCGCTTTCGTATTGGCTTGGATGATAAATGCGGTTCTCTTCACGGATCAACTTACCGTCTTCGACACATTGGTCGACCATCGCTTCGGGATCAAAGTCGATTCCGTAAAGTTGACGGTTTAACACATCGACCAATCGCGCTTCATTGACATAACTATCGCCGCTGCGCATGCATTCTTCCATCGTGGCGGATGTCGTCGCGGCTTTGACACGTCGCGGATCATCCATCGAAATACCCATGGAGAGTCCGAGCTTGTCGGCGGTCTTGAATCCGATCCCGTCGACCTCGTCGACCAAGCGATAAGGATTTTCGCGGATCATCTCCAACACTTTGTTTCCGTAAACCCGATCCAAGCGCATGATATTGCGGATGCCAAGTCCATGGGTCGTGAAGAATCGGATGGCTTCTTCTTGATCGCCCGGGATCACTAACCCTTCACGAATCGATTGTTTCTTTTTGGGGGTCGTATTCGACACGAGGTCCAGTTGGTTGATGTCTTCCTTTAACACATATAAGGCTTGATCTCCCAACACGTCGACGATGCTTTGGGCGTATTTACGTCCGATTCCCGGAAACAAGGGCGAACTTAAATAAGCGACCACGCTTTGCGCGTCGCTGGGTAGAACACGGCGTGCGGAAGCGACCACGAACTGCATTCCAAAACGCGGGTGTTCCTTATATTCGCCGGTCAAGGTATAGAGAACATCCTTGGTCAAGGCTGGGAAATAACCGGTGATCGTGATGTCTTTTTCGTTGAGTTCGTATAGACGGAATTTCGCGACGGTGAAAGCGTTGCTTTCGTTGCGGAAAATGACCGTCCCGATTTTCCCGGTGATCTCGTCGCCATCGTACATGTGTTACCTCGTAATCAGTAATGCCAGAAGCATCCCGACGGTGTTATGGATGAAATGCAAAAGGATCGATCCGTAGATGTTTCCTGTTTTCTCATACGCATAGGCGATGAAACCACCTAACATGGCATAGAGGGGGAAGTACCAGAGGTCCATCCATTGTTGCTGCGCGATCGCGGTGCTGAGGTGAATCAATGAAAACAAACTTGAACTGAGGATCAACGGAAACCAAAAGGATCGTTGATTGCGAAAATACCGATAAAACGCGCCGCGAAATACCAGTTCTTCGACGATCGGCGCAAACACGATCGCCAACAACACGGTAAACACCGGTGCTTCCCCTAAGAGTTCATTGAGACCTTGTTGGTTGTTGGAAGTGGTTTGTTGAGTGATGATCGATATGAGAAGCGACATTCCGATGGAGGAAACATACATGATCGGAAAGATTTTCCAGGGAATGCTGAATGTTTCGTTGAAATGTCCTTTCAGATGACGCGTCGCATCCGCCAAGAGTTGTCGTGCTAGCCAGAGGGTCGAAATCAAGGTCCATCCGTACCAAATCGCCATCGCGCTTATCGGAAGGGTGGTGGCTTGCGGATTGATCAGTTTCACGATCACCGTGACAAGGATCGGATAAATCACTTGATGCCCGACAAAGTAATTCAATGCCAAAAGTACCGCGTGTTTCAGCGTAAACCCGCTTACAGGCTCATCCAGTTTCGTATCGCGTAACTTAACCATCGATTTTCTCCCGGATTCGCAGATCCAAGGGCTTACCATCGACGAAGACGTCTTCGATCACACCGCCGCCCAAACATACGTCACCTAAATAGAAGACCGCTTCCTGACCGGGGGTAACCGATGAAACGGGACGATCATATATAACCAACAGGAATCCATCGTCATTGCGTCGGATCGTTACCGGTTGGTCTTGTTGGCGATAACGGAACTTCGCGCCGACATGCAGGGGAGTCGTTAAATCGATCTGATTGAACCAATTCATCGATTGTACCGTACATGAGGTTGAAAAGAGCCAAGGATTGTCTTCTTTGCGCGCGACGTACAATTCGTTTTTGACCACGTCTTTGCCGACCACAAACCAAGGACCCATATTCCCTCCGATTCCTAAACCTTTGCGTTGCCCGATCGTGTAATAGAGAACGCCGACATGTTCGCCCAAGATTTGCTTGGTATCGATATCGATCATCTTGCCTGATTTCGCCGGCAGATAATTCATCAAGAAAGCACGGAAATTCCTCTCCCCGATAAAGCAGATCCCGGTCGAATCTTTCTTGGTCGCCACATCCAAACCAAGCTTCAAGGCGATTTCGCGCACTTCGCTTTTCTTCATGTCTCCAATCGGAAATAATGTATGACGCAAGGCTTCACGCGGCATCTGGCAGAGGAAATACGTCTGGTCTTTCGTTTCGTCACGTCCACGTAATAATTCGCTATGATCTTCATGATGTACGACACGGGCGTAATGTCCGGTCGCCAACCATTCGAATCCGAGTTTCCGTGCGAAATCATAGAATGCCGCAAACTTGATGTGCTGGTTACATAAGATGTCCGGATTCGGAGTCCGGCCTTTTTTATATTCTTCTAAGAACGTCACAAAAACATCGTCCCAGTATTCCTTGACGAAATCGACACGATGGAGTTTTAATCCTAGTTTATCGGCGACGGCTTTCGCGTCGTCATAGTCTTTTTCCTGCGAACATACTTCGTCTTCCAAGGTCGGATTGCCAAGGATATCGTTGTTGGTCAACGAATCCCAATTGCGCATGAACGCACATTCGACGTCATGACCTTGTTTCTGTAATACGTAAGCAGCGACGGCGGAGTCCACGCCGCCCGATAATCCTACTAAAATCTTCATGGTCTCACCTCAAATCTTCCTTATTATATCATAGTTGTTTCGTCTCGGCCGACGCAGAAAAAAGCGATCCGCAGATCGCTATTTCATGAGATTGATCGAACCGGGCGTCGGCTGTGCGCCATCTTTTCGGACATGCCCGCACGTCGGATAATTCGGACAGTTGGGTTCGCAGGAATTCAGCGCGATGTTGCGCAATTCCGCCGGAATGAAGGCTCCGATTTCCTCTTCGTCATATCCGACCAAGAAGTTTCGTTCGTTCAAGATGATCGGACGCTTCAAAACGGAAGGATTCTGCTGTATGAATCGGACCAATTCCTTGATGGAGAGTTCGTCCAAGTCGATTTTGCTTTCCTGAATGATTTTCGAACGTTTCGAGATGATATCTTCGGTACCGTTCTCGCTACGCATCAGTAAGTGCTTGATTTCGTTTTCGTTCAGCAGGGTGGAGAAGATGTTCTTCTCGATAAACTTCAAATTCCGGTCCTTCAACCACTGCTTTACTTTGCGGCACGAGGCGCAACCGGGGGATGTGTATACTACGATCATGGGAGGTACCTCCTTTGGGGATATTATATCATGGTAGTTACATTTTGAAAGCGTGAACGGCGAAATATCTTTAAATTCATTCTCATTTTCACGATATTTTCATGAAAATAACGCACAAATATGTGAATTTCGAAGTGCATTTCGTCCAATGGTATAACGGAATGCTTAAATCGCAAAATATGGTTAAGAAGTGATAAGGAATCGATAAAACAAGAATCTTGCAGAACCTACGGCTTTGTGGTTAAATATCCCTAAAGACAACGAATGGATCAAAGTAACTTATGTTTCGGTAATCAGAGAGGTTTCGGAAGGTGCGAGAAACCCAAAGGACAAAAGCGAAGTGGAATCCGGGAGTCGAAAAAGGCAAACGTCTTTTTCCGGTAAAACCGTTATCGAAAAGCGGCCGAAAGGCAATCCGGGTGGTACCGCGCGAAGAGCGCCCCTAATCGGACTTTTTTTATTTTCAGGAGGAAAGAACATGAAACGAATGTTAAGCGGAATCAAACCCAGCGGTCAATTGACCTTAGGGAACTACATCGGCGCACTGAAGGAATTTGTGAAGTACCAAGAAGACTATGAAATGATCGCGTTCATCGCGAATCTTCATTGTTTGACGGTATACCAAGATCCCGTAGAGTTACGAACCAACTTACGCGATACGATCGCACTCTATTTGGCGTGTGGATTAAAGCCGGAAAAAGCTACGATCTTTATGCAGTCGGACGTGATGGAACACGCCCAACTGGGATTTATCCTCAGCTGTAACACCTACATGGGTGAACTCAATCGGATGACGCAGTATAAAGATAAGATCGCGAAAGGGGAGAACGCGCTTTCGGCCGGGTTCTACTCATATCCGACCTTGATGGCGGCCGATATCCTGATTTACGATCCCGATTTCGTGCCGGTCGGCGAGGATCAAAAGCAACATGTCGAATTAACACGCGATGTCGCGGAACGCTTCAATAATAAATACGGCGAAACCTTCAAAGTTCCGCAACCGTTGATTCCCAAGATCGGTGCACGCATCATGAGTCTGAGCGATCCGACCAAGAAAATGTCGAAGTCGGATGAATCCAATAAAGGATGTATCTATCTTTTGGATGATCCGAAAGTCGCAAGCAAGAAAATCATGTCCGCCGTGACCGATATGGTCGGGGTGATCCAATATGATCCGGAGAATCAACCGGGAGTATCCAATCTATTAACGATTCTTTCTTCGCTTAACGGAACACCGATTCCCGAGTTGGTCGAATCGTTTACGGGGCAGGGATATGGGAATCTAAAGAAAGCGGTCGCCGCTGAAGTGGTGAAACTGCTGGAAGATCTGCAAGCCAAATACCGTACGATTTTGGATTCAGGGAAGATCGAAGAAGTATTGAAACAAGGAAAAGAAAAAGCGCAAGTCGCCGCCCGCAAGAAACTTGAAGAAGTGCAGCGTAAGATCGGCGCCGACATCTAGAATATTCAGAAATAAAACGTCATCCATATTCGGGTGACGTTTTACTTGACAAGTACCATAAACTGTCAATATAATCAATTGAATCAAATTAAATTGAAAACAATGAAAGGGTGCGACATGGACGAATTGGATGCGCTGAAGTTAGAGAACCAACTCTGCTTTCCGCTTTATGCTCTATCACGAGAGATTATTAAAATGTACACGCCGATCTTGAAACAATTCGATTTGACCTACACCCAATACATCGTGATGCTTGTGATTTGGGAAAAGGAAACGATCGCGTTCAAAGAGTTGAGTACGACGTTGCATTTGGATTCCGGCACCTTGACGCCTGTCGTTAAAACTTTGGTTAAAAAAGGTTGGATCACCAAGAAGCGAAGTGATCAGGATGACCGAAACGTTGAAGTAACGATCACGAAAACCGGAATGGATATGAAAGCCGAAGCGGTCGCGATTCCGCGACAGATCTTCGGACTGTTGAAGCAAGATACTTCATCGATGATCGAACTAAAACGTTTATTGGATGAGAGCTTACAATTGTTTGACGTTCCCGTCACAAAGGAGAAATGAACATGGGATTTTATGATTATAGCGCCAAGAAAATCAACGGCCAAGAAGTTAAGATGGATGCCTATGCCGGTAAAGTCGTGATCGTGGTCAATACCGCCAGTAAATGCGGGTTGACGCCGCAGTTCGAAGGACTCGAAGCGTTATATCGCGAATACAAAGATCGCGGACTTGAGATACTGGGCTTTCCATGCAATCAGTTCGCCTCACAAGAACCGGGCGATAGCCATGCCATCGAAGAATTCTGCACGCGTAATTACGGGGTAACGTTTACGATGTTTGAGAAAATCGATGTGAACGGGGAACATACGCATCCGCTCTATCAATACTTGAAAAAGGAAAAGAAATCGATCGTCGGGGCGGATATCGCCTGGAACTTCGCTAAGTTCCTCATCGACTCGGAAGGTAAAGTCGTCAAACGCTATCTCCCGACGACCGCACCACAGGACATGCGCAAAGACATTGAAAAACTGTTGGTTGCGGCCGGAAGGTAAGTCCTCGCGATCAGAGAGGCATACTTGGCAAAATAAAAGGGATATGCTATAATCGCAAGGTAAATCAAATCGAAGAAGAGTAAATCCAGGTTGGGCAGCAGAGAGAAAACGAAGGGTGAAAGTTTTCCGAGAACCAAGATCGAAGCCGCTTCGAAGAGGACCGAAAGTCACGTTCGCCACGTTACGGCGTCGAGTTGCACGCAAGTGAAACAGGATGGTACCGCGTATCAAACGTTCCTGTACGGGAACGTTTTTTTGTGTAAAAAAGGAGAAATCAACATGAAGTATCGCGCAAGTTGGGAAGTCCGTCAGTTATTCTTGGATTATTTCGCCTCCAAAGGCCACATGATCGAACCGGGAGCCAGTCTGGTACCGATCAACGATCCGACCTTGTTATGGATCAACTCGGGAGTCGCCGCGCTGAAGAAATATTTCGACGGTTCGGTCAAACCCGCCAACAACCGGATTACCAATGCCCAGAAGTCGATCCGCACCAACGATATCGAAAACGTCGGGAAAACGGCGCGTCACCACACCTTCTTCGAAATGTTGGGGAATTTTTCGATCGGCGACTACTTTAAAGAAGAAGCCATCCAATTCGCTTGGGAATTCTTGACGTCCGAAGCGTATATCGGAATGGAAAAAGAGAAAATGTACATCACGGTCCATCCTTTGGATACCGAAGCGTATCGCATCTGGACGGAAGTCATCAAATTGGATCCGAAACATATCCTAAAATCCGAAGAGAACTATTGGCAGATCGGCGAAGGTCCCTGCGGTCCCAACTCCGAACTGTATTACGATCGCGGTGAAAAATACGATCCCGAACACATCGGAGAAGCGTTGTTCTTCGAAGAACGGGAAAACGATCGTTACATCGAAGTCTGGAACGTCGTCTTTAGCCAATATGACGGAAAAGAAGGCGTCGACCGCAGCGAATACAAAGAACTTCCGCAGAAAAACATCGATACGGGCATGGGTTTTGAACGCTTGGTCGCAATCGTCCAAGGCGGAGACACCAATTACGATACCGATCTGTTTTTACCGGTGATCCATGTCTGCGAACAAATGGCGAAATTCCCTTATGAAGGGGAATACAAGATGGCGTACCGCGTCATCGCCGACCATATCCGCACCGTGACCTTCGCTTTGGCGGACGGGGCTCTTTTCTCCAACGAAGGACGTGGTTATGTCTTGCGTCGCATCTTGCGCCGCGCGGTCCGCTATGGCATCAAACTCGGCATCAAAGAAGCATTCATGTACCGTTTGGTACAGAAGGTCGCCGACAATATGCAGTCGTTCTATCCGTATTTGCTTGAAAAAGTTCCGTACATCGAAAAATTGGTCAAAGCCGAGGAACAGCGCTTCCACCAAACCTTGACCGGTGGCGAAAACTTGCTGATGCATATGCTCGAAGAAGCGAGTTCGAAGACCTTGGATGGCGAAACGGTCTTCAAACTCTATGATACCTTTGGATTTCCGGTCGAGCTGACCAAGGAAATCGCAGAGGAAAAAGGATATGCCATCGACATGGATGGGTTTAAACGCAATATGGAAGAACAACGCGAACGGGCTCGCAATGCGCGTGCCGATGTCGAATCGATGGCTTCCCAATCGAAGGATTTGATGGATTTCGTCGAACCCAGCGAATTTGTCGGATATGGAACATATGAAACGCAAGCGAAAGTCATCGGACTCTTCGTCAAAGGCGAACGCGTGGAAACACTCGACGCCGGCGGTGAAGCGGTCTTCGATACGACACCGTTCTATGCGGAAAGCGGCGGGCAAGTGGCGGATACCGGAAGCATTTCCTTCGACGGCGGAAGCGCGACCGTCCTTGACGTCCGTAAAGCGCCGCACAAACAACATCTCCATGCCATCACGCTCACCGAAGGGATTCTAAATGTCGGTGATACGGTAACGCTAAAAATCGATATCGCGCGTCGTAAAGCGATTACCGCCAACCACTCCAGCGCCCACTTATTGCAGAGCGCGCTAAAGGAAGTCATCGGATCGCATATCCGCCAAGCCGGATCGTTTGTCGGACCGGATTACATGCGTTTCGACTTCACGCATTTCGAAAAAGTCAGCGATCAACAGTTATCGCAAATCGAAGCGTTGGTCAACCGCTATGTCTTCACCAACACCCCGGTCGACATCCGTTATCTGGACATCGATGCCGCCAAGGCGGAAGGTGCGACCGCGTTGTTTGACGAAAAGTACGAAAACGTCGTACGGGTCGTCACGATGGGCGACATCTCCAAGGAACTCTGCGGCGGATGCCATGTGTCCAATACGCAAGAAGTCGGCGTCTTTAAGATCGATTCGGAAGAATCCATCGGTTCCGGGATCCGACGCATCACGACGAAGACCGGACTGGCCGCATACAATGATTTCGTCGGCTATAAGTCACAGTTGAAGACGATTGCGGAAATCTATAAGACGACGTCCGTCGTATCCATCGAAGATCGGGTCCGCCTAAGCGTCGAGGAAGTCGGCGAACTGCGCAAAGAACTCGGCAACGCAAACCTGAAATTGGCGGTCGCGACTGCGGATGAACAACTTCAATATGTGAAAGACTATCATGGCATGGATGCGTTGATCGTACGGATCGACGGGGATGCCGATCGTCTAAAAGCGATGGTCGAACATCTGAAGAAGAAAGTATCGGAAGGATTGGTGGTTGTGGCGGGCGTCAGCGGCGATAAAGCCGTCTTCGTGGTCGCTGCCGGTAAAACGGCCCAAGAACGCGGCTTCAAAGCCGGCGATGTGGCGAAGCAATTGGCCGTAATGACCCAAGGGAACGGCGGCGGTCGTCCCGAATTCGCCCAATCCGGCGGAAAAGACATCGCCAAGCTGGACGAAGCCTTGGACGCGTTGCGCATAAAACTCGCTTGACACTTTCAATTTGTAAAAAAGTAAAGTAAAATAAAACCAACAGAAGGAGGGGATGTGCATGAGCAAACAAGCAGCCGAAACGATGTCGTTCAAATCCGACGAACTTCGCCAATCCAACATACGGGAGATCCTCAAAACCGTTCGGGAAGCCTTGGAAGAGCGCGGCTACAATTCGGTCAACCAGCTTTCGGGGTACTTGATTTCCAACGACCCGGCCTACATCTCCAGTTACCATAACGCACGCTCCATCATCCAATCGGTGGAACGCTACGAAATCATCGAAGAACTGGTACGCTTTTACTTGGACGAGAAAGAATAATGCGGGTCATGGGATTGGATTTGGGAACCGTCACCTTAGGGATCGCGGTGTCCGATGCCTTGGGCATGATCGCCCGACCTTTGACCACGTTACGTTTCGAACACGAAGATTTCGATCGTGCGATCGACTTGTTGCTTCCGATACTGAAGGAGCAAGAAGTCAAGACGATCGTCTTAGGTCTTCCGAAACATATGAACGGATCGTTGGGCGTCAGCGCGCAACGATCGCAGTTTTTCAAAGAACGTCTGGAAGAAGCCTGCGATATCGAAGTCATATTGATCGACGAACGATTAACGACGGTCGCCGCGCAGCGTATGCTGATTTCGGCTGACGTCAGCCGCAAGAAACGCAAAGAAGTCATCGACCAGGTGGCCGCGGTGCAGATCTTGCAAGGCTATTTGGATTCACATTAACTTACGGAGGAAACATGGAAGATACAACGATCATCGTCATCGACGATACAGGCAAAGAATTAACGATGGAAATCCTATTTACGTTCGAGGATGACCGCAATCATAAGAATTACGTACTCTATTTCGATCCCAACGACGACAGCGGCGAAGTGTTCGCTTCCGCCTATGACGAAGAAGGGAATCTCATCCCGGTGACCAGCGAGGAAGAATGGGCGATGATCGAAGAAGTTTTCGAAGCCTTCAACTTCGACAATGCGGATTCCGAGGATGAAGAGGAAGAAGTCGCCGATGAAAAAGAAGTCTAAGAAATCCAAACAAGTACTGAAGTTTTCCGTACTTGTTTTTCTTGCGTTACTGCTTGTCGGAGGTTATGTCGGCTATGATTATGTCACGAAATCCCTCAAACCGGTGACGATCGAAAGTGAAGTCGTCACCATGGAAATCCCGGCCGGATCTTCGGCCGATGCGGCGGTCAAAGCCTTATATGACGCCGGCGTCATCCGCGATGTTACCGTGGCGAAATTTTACGCACGGTATGAGAAATTGACCTCGATCAAAGCCGGAATCTACCGTTTGGATAAAGCATGGGATCTGAAAGAAATCTTACGTAAAGTCAACGATCCGACAGGTGCGATCTCCAAAGATGTTCTGCTTACCGTCGTGCCGGGGGATTGGGCACGCGATGTCGCGGCGAAGATCGCGGCGAAAACGTCGATCAGTGTCAACGATTTACTCGCTTTGTGGAACGACGATGCCTATCTCGACACACTCGACGCTAAGTTCGACATCATCACTCCCGCAGTCAAGACCGCCGGAACCCGTATTAAATTGGAAGGGTATCTTTTTCCGGAAACCTACTTCATCAATCCGGATTGGACAGCGAAACAGATCACCGAACGCTTGATTTCGCAAGCGGAATCCGTTTATGAGAATCATAAAGAAGAATTCTCAAGTTCTTCTTTATCGACCCACCAGATCGTAATCTTGGCCTCGGTCGTGCAGTTCGAAGCATCGAAACCGGCGGACATGAAGAACGTCGCGCAAGTCTTCTTTAACCGTTTGGACAAAAACATGTTGCTTCAATCCTCCGTCACCGTGTGCTACGCACTCTATGACTATGACGATTGGAAAGACTGTGAACGCAACGGCGACATCGACTCCAAATACAACACATACAAGTATCCGGGATTACCGATCGGACCGATCACCAATCCGGCCGAAAACGCGATCGATGCCGTGTTGAATCCGACTCCTAACAACTATCTCTACTTCATCGCGGACGTTTACGGTGACGGGACGGTTCATTTCGCTTCCACCTATGCCCAGCATTTAGCCAATATCGAGAAATACCTAAAGTGAGGAAAGACGTATGCGACGCAGTGTAATCATCGGAATCGCGGGAGGCAGCGCCTCGGGCAAGACTTCGATCGCCAAGCGGTTGAAGAAAGCGTTTGAGGAAACCAACTCGGTCTTGATCATCCGTCAAGACGACTATTATAAAAACCAAAGCGACATGCCGATGGAAGAACGGGTCAAAACCAACTACGACCATCCGTTTGCTTTTGACAACGATCTTCTCGCAACCCATCTCAATCGCTTGATCGATGGGGATGTCGTCGAAAAACCGACCTATGACTTCGTCAACCATACCCGCAGTGAAATCACCGAGTTCATCCAACCCAGCGACGTCATCGTTTTGGAAGGCTTGTTTGTGTTGGAAGACGAACACTTGCGCGGTTGTCTGGATATCAAAATCTTCGTCGATACGCCCGCGGATGTCCGTTTTATCCGGCGCTTGGTCCGCGACGTTCGCGATCGCGGCCGTACTTTGGAATCGGTCGTCAACCAATACATGAACACGGTTCGCTTGATGCATGAAATCTTCGTGGAGCCGTCCAAACGTTTCGCTGACGTCATCATTCCGGAAGGCGGAAAGAACGAAGTCGCCGTCGACTTGTTGGTGACCAAAATTCGCAGTATCATCGACCACAATAGTTAAAATCAATCGATCGATCGCCATTTTGGCGATAAGATGCGTATTATCAAGCGAAAATCATCGTTCGCGAAAGCGACGCTTTGATAATCCGTGGAAATATGCTATAATCCGTAACGTAAAAAAGGAGTTGTACCATGCCCCAAGAAAAAGTATTGGTGACCCAAGAAGGGTACCAAGAATTACTGAAAGAACAAGAAAACCTGATCCATGTCGTCCGTAAGGAAGTCATCGAAGACTTACAAGCGGCGCGTGCGCAAGGTGACTTATCCGAAAACGCCGACTACGATGTCGCGCGTGATCGCCAAGCCCGTGTCGAAGCCCGTATTCGCGAGCTCGAACAAATGCTCAATAACATCGAAATCATCGATGATCGTCGCGGCGGATTGAAAGTCGTCAAACTCGGCGCCAAGATCGTGATTTTGGACTTGGAAACCAACGAAGAAGAAAAGTACACCATCGTCGGTTCGGTCGAATCCGATCCGCTCAATGGAAAACTATCCAACGTCACGCCGTTGGCCGTCGCGTTGATGGAACATCGCGTTGGCGACGAAGTGATCGTTTCGGTTGAAGAGCCGTACCACGTTCGGATCTTGTCGATCGACTAGGAATCCAAGCAAGCCATTCATAACATAAAGCAGGAGGACTTCCCATGAAACCTTTCCTGCTTTTTTTAGTGTTGTTTTTCGGAGGATGTCAAGCGGATATTTATCCGCAAGAAAGCCAATCGATTCAAGTTTCGGTGCGCGGTGAAGTTGCCAATCCCGGTACGTTCAAACTTAAACGTTACGCGACGATCGGCGATCTACTGACCTATGTGAAACTCACCGACGCCAGCGATATCACCACATTGAATCAAACGATCGTTCTCAAAGACGGGGATATCTTGATCATCGAGGGTCGCGAGTCACTTGCCAAGATATCCATCAATACCGCCGATGCGGAAGGACTGGCGACACTCCCCGGGATTGGTCCAGCCATGGCGAAACGCATCGTCGAGTATCGTCTTACTCATGGTCTTTTCCAACAGATCGAAGATATCATGAAAGTCAAAGGGATCAAGGATAAGTTGTTCGCGAAACTCAAAGACTACATTCGGATATGAGACGACTGTTTGTTGCGTCATCGCTTCTTATCTTGATTGCGATGATGACGAAAAGTCCGTTCTGGAGTCTTTTAATCGGAATACTTGTGTTATGTAAAAGCATCCAACCCCGTCAACGGTTTGTTTTTATACTGTTTGGATCATTAATTCTATTTCGTTTACTCGTCGTTGTCCCTAACAATTCCTTCACTGATGGAACCATCATCGAAATCAATCCGTCTTCGGTCCTCGTCGCGAAAGGGTTCGATCGTGTTTTAGTACTAACCGACAATGCCGGTGATTATCATGCGACGGATCGCGTCGTTATCTCCGGTAATATCAGTCCAGTGGAAAGTCATATCGGTGATTTCGGATTCGATGCTCGATCCTGGGCGCAAGCAAACCGGATCATCGGCAGCGTATCCGATTCACAAGTCCAAGTATTCTGTCGCAAGACATTTATTCATAAATTTCTTGCCGGCGGCGTCGCGCAAAAACACCGTGCGTTTACGACGCTTTGGCGCGATTTGCTCTATAATACGGATAAAACACTTGGAATTTTCGATGTTGTATCCATGGGCATCCAGTTCTCGGTGTTTCTGTATGTCATGGATCTCGTTTTGATTTTCGTCGCATCTGAGAAACTTGCCAGATATCTACGCTTTCTTGGCTTGTTCTTGTTCGGTTGGTTACTCGGATTTCCGCTTGCCGCATGGCGCATTCTCGTCGACTTGTTTCTTCGTTTTTGGATCAACGATCGCACCTTGAAATTCTCGTTAACGATCTTCATATTCTACTTCGTTTGTCCCCAAACCTTATCGCAATGGCCGATTCTGATTCCACTTTTATTTCAAGCCAGCAACTTGTTCTTTTCGCATAAATCAAAACGCTTTGTTTCCTGGGGCTTTTTAGCGTTTGTCTTTTCACGATCCGAAGCCATTGTATCGCCACTCGACATCCTTCTTTTTCCGTTTTTGCGTTCTTTGATGAAACCTCTCGTTCTGCTTTTTTGGTTATCGCTATTCATACCTTACTTATCCTACGTTTGCGTTGGTCTCTATCACTTTATCTCAGCATTCTACTTACTACTTCCTACCCAAACCATCCAATGGATCGGTATGCTTCCGGATTGGATCCTTATATGCGGACTCATTCTCTTCTTGGTATTTCCATCACGCCGAAATCTCCATAAAATCATCTTTGTTTGTTTTGTGTTGTCTCCATTTCGTTACTATCTTCTACCGATCCCGCAAGTTGTTTATCTGAATGCCGGTCAAGGTGATGCGATGTTGGTGCGAAGCGCGTTGAATCGTTGTACGGTTCTGATCGATACCGGACCGCCGTTGCAAGCGAAAACCCTGATTTCGACCTTACGATCGAAATCCATCAATCATGTTGATGCTTTGATATTGACGCATGACGATGCGGATCATGCGGGAAACAAACAAGCTTATTCGGCTTCGTTTAAAATCGACACCATAGTAACCATCCGACAAGATATCAACTGTTTCGGATTGCATCTGATGAATTTGACAGCGAACACGACCTATGGTGAAAGTAACGCCGACTCGCTGGTCTATGCGACTTCGCTCTTGGGAACTCGATTTCTATTTATGGCCGATACGGATGTCAAGGTCGAACAAGACTTAATTAACAAGTACGTACTTCAGACCGATATCGTTAAATTAGGGCACCATGGAAGTCAAACTTCGACCTCCGATTCATTCGTAGGATCGATCCAAGCCAAACTTGCGATAATCAGCGTCGGAGAAAACAACTATGGTCATCCGCATGCTTCCGTACTTCGTCGACTGCACGATTATCGTCTGCCATATCGCATGACACGTCAGGACGGAGATATCACAGTCAGTCTGTTTCCGGGATTTGCGCTTGTGACCTCGTCGCAGGGAAGATGGTTTCTGGTTAAAACCGGGTGATAAAGGCAAAATGGAAGCGCGGAGACGACACGGATTTGGTATAATGAATGCGGTGGTAAATTGAACTATCTTCTCTATGGAAACGAAGAATATCTTCTTTCGAAACGTGTCGATCAATTGATCAAGGAACACGTCAAAAAGCAAGATACCATGAATACGATCGTCTACGATGCTTCGGAGAACGACTTTTCAATGCGAAAAGTCCTTGAGGAAGCATCTACGTTTGCTTTTTTCAGCGAACACAAAATCATCATCGTCAACTATTGCGTTTTCTTGACGCGCGGATCGAACTTAAGCGACGGGGAAATGCGCGATCTCGAACATTATTTGTCCCATCCCAGCGATTTCTGTTCGATACTTTTTATTCATCACGAGGAAAACATCGACACCAATAAAAAGGTGTATAAACTGATCAAGAAGCATTGTCGGGAAATCCACGAGAAGAAACTCGACGGAGCGGAATTCAAAGCGTTCTTGCGCGATCAATCCAATCAGCGGGGATTGAAGTTCGATAACGAAGCGTTCAACGAACTGGCGGCACGTTTGGATAACCAAATGGTCAATGCGATCCGGGAACTGGATAAACTGAAACTTTATGGTAACCATATCAAAACGGAGGACGTACGCGCCTTGGTATCGCGTCCGTTGGATAGCGAGACATTCCATTTGATCAACGCGTTGATGGATAAGGATTTGGCACGTTGCCTTCGAATCTGGAACGACATGGTCGTCTTGAATGTGGAGCCCTTGTCGTTTATGGGGTTGATCGCCAGTCAGATCCGCTTGATGTATCAAGTGTTGTCGCTGCACCAACAAGGGTTGCACCGTCAGGAAATCGTCAATACCTTATTGGGATCCTCGACGAAAGTGGATCTCTATCGAGTGAGTCGACTCTTGGGCTTGGCGCAAGCCGGGGAAAGTTCACGTTTACTTTATATATTAAATGTCTTGGCGCAGTTGGACCAAAAAAGCAAATCCGGGTTGGTGGATAAGAAATTCGGCTTCGAACTCTTTTTGATCGAAGCGACGAGGTGACCATGGAATCTCTCAAAGAACTCTATAAAACAGGCCCGGGACCTTCCAGTAGCCATACGGTGGCGCCTTGGCGCGCCGCGATGCTTTTTAAGGAACGATTTCCGGATGCGGTCAGTTTCGACGCGGAACTTTACGGTTCGCTTTCGTTGACCGGCAGGGGACACTTCACCGACAAGATCATCATCGATACGTTTAAACCGAAATTCTGTAAAGTCACGTTTAAACTGCATTGGGAATATGATTTCGAAAACGGTGTCCGTTATCGGGCTTACAACTTAAAAAACGAAATCATCGGCGAATGGAATATCTTTTCCTTAGGCGGGGGAAGCATCAAGGTCGTCGAGGAAGATTTCGACTTTCAACGGAAAGTCTATCCCTTTGCAAGCATGACCGAAATCATGGAAGAATGCGAACGACGTAACCTTTCGATCGCCGCATTGGTGAAGGAATATGAACCGGACATCGATCCGTACATGAACTCGATCCTTGCGCATATGTTGAAGGCGGTCGAACGCGGATTAAATACGACCGGAACATTGCCCGGAAAACTCAATATGCCGCGCATCGCCAAGTCCCTCAAACTAAGTGCGGAAAGCATGGATGACCTCAGCGTCAAACAACGCATGCGGTTGGTCGCATATGCTTATGCCAACAACGAAGAAAACGCGGCCTGCGGAATGGTCGTGACGGCACCGACCTTAGGGTCCAGCGGTGTCATGGCGGCGATCATGTATCACTATTATCACGATATCGGCGTCAGTAAAAGCAAATTGGTCCAGGCATTGCTTGTCGGAGGAATGTTCGGAAACATCATCAAACGCAATGCGACCATCTCCGGTGCGATGGGTGGATGTCAGGCCGAGATCGGCGCCGCATGTGCCATGGCCGCGGCATCCGTCGCCTATCTTGAAAACTTAAGTCTGCGTCAAATCGAATACGCCGCCGAAATCGCGATGGAACACCACCTCGGTTTGACCTGCGATCCAGTCGGCGGGTATGTCATCATACCGTGTATCGAACGCAACGGCGCGGCGACGCTACGGGCGATGGATGCGGTCATGATGGCCAATTATATCGGTAACGTCAAACCGAACCGTGTCAGTTTCGACATGGTCGTACGGACGATGAACTATACAGGAAAGAAAATCCCGATGGAGCTGAAAGAAACTTCCTTGGGCGGTTTGGCGACGGAAATCGTCTGTCTGCCGGATGAGGAACGATAATGACGAAGATCGAGTTACCTAAGAATCAAACCGTCCTGTTACGCAAAGCCAGTGTCGTAGACGCTTCGGCGATGATCGACTACCTCAACATCGTCGCGGACGAAACGGATAACCTTACCTTCGGCAGCCAAGATATGCCGATCACCCTCGAAGGGGAAATCGAATACCTCAAAACGCTTGAAACATCGACGAGTGCGGCGCATTTCGTGGTGGTCGATGGAGATCGGATCCTTGCGACCGCCAACATCGCCTCGAAACCCCGGCCTCGATTGGCGCATGTCGCGACAATCGGCATCAGCGTCCTGAAAGAATACTGGCACCAAGGGATCGGCAACCATCTGATGCGAACGATGATCGACTGGGCGAAATCAACCGGCGTCATCACGAAAATCAATCTGACGGTCCGCAGCGACAATCAATCCGCGATCGCGCTTTACAAGAAATTCGGTTTTTCCTATATCGGTACCTTTCATAATGAAATGCGCATCAAGGATCGATATGTGGATATCGATGCGATGGAACTTATCTTACATGAGGACATTAATCATATTCTGTCAAAAATCGCGGCGTTGTTTAATGCGAACAAAGTTCGCTGGTGGGTCGGCGGATCGAGCTTGTTGAAGTTATCGGGGATCAATATCGAACCTCATGATATCGATCTTTTCGTCGTACCCGAAGATTTCGATGTCGCATTGCATTTATTGATGCTTCACGGTGACTTCCTTGAATCCGGACCGAAGGGTATCTTCCGTTCGTCAAGGTTTGCCCGAGGCACCTTCGAAGCGTGTCCGGTCGATCTCATCGCCGAGATGAAAATCGTCAATGGAAACCTCGTATATGATTATCGTTTCGATCCACAACAAGCAACATCGATTCTGATCGACGATCAGACCGTATATTTGGGAAATTTACAAGACTGGCTTCAACTTTATTTGGTCATGGGAAACGGACAAAAAGCGATGTTGATCCAAGAACATCAACATCGCTTTTCTGAAAAATAACATAAAAAAATCAATCTTTCGATTGATCGTTTTTAGATGGACGCTACGAGTTTGGCCAAACGTGATTTCTGACGGGCTGCGTAGTTTTTATGATGAATACCGCCGGTAACCGCTTTGTCCAACTTCGAGTTCGCGAAATCCAGAGCGGTTTTGGCGACTTCGACATCTTTCGATTCGACAGCCTTCAAGACGTTCTTGATCGCGGTTTTCAAAGCGGATTTTTCGGATGTAACGGCGACACCGCGCTTTAAGTTGGTAAGAGAGCGTTTCTTTTGGGATTTGATTTGTGGCATGCGTGCACCTCCTTGTCCTTTGTACCGTCTGATTATAGCAAACCCCTGTTTAAAAAGCAAGGAACAAAGCGCAGAATGACGCCCCGGCAGGGCAGACAAACGCCGAAAATATGCTATAATATCGAACGAGAGGTGGACTTATGACAAAAAAACGAATCATCTTCATGGGTACGCCTGAATTCGCGGTGCGGATGCTCGAAGTTCTCAAAGAAGAAAACTACGAAATCGTCGCCGTCGTGACTCAACCGGACAAACCGGTCGGGCGCAAACATGAAGTGTTGCCTACTCCTGTCAAGGCCAAAGCCTTGACTTATGGAATCCCGGTATTGCAACCGATCAAGATCGGGGAGATCACCGAAGAACTTTTATCGTATCAAGCCGATTTAATCGTGACCTGTGCCTACGGTCAGTTTATTCCGGATCGAATCCTCAATCTACCAACTTTTGGCAGTATCAATATCCATGCTTCGCTCTTACCGAAATATCGCGGCGGTGCGCCGATCCATAAAGCGATCATCGACGGAAATAAAACATCGGGTATCTCGATCATGCGCATGGTCAAACGCATGGATGCCGGGGATGTGATGTCGCAAGCCGAAGTTGAGATTTCGGATGATGACACGATGGGATCGTATAGCGAAAAGTTGATGGATGCGGCGACGAAACTATTAAAAACAAGTTTACCGTCAATCTTCGATCATACCGCAGTCTGGACATCTCAAGATGAAAGTCAGGTTAGCTTTGCGTACAATATCTCAAAAGAAGAAGAATTCATTTCGTTTCACCGCGATGCCAAGATCGTCTACGATCATATCCGAGGTCTGATTCCCTGGCCGGTCGGGTATGGAATCCTGCAAAACAAGAAAATCAAGTTCCATAAAGCATCGTTGCTGTATGGCGAAATCAAAGGTAACATCGGTGAAGTCCTCGGAATGATCGATGATTCATTGGCTGTCCAAGCGCAAAACGGCATACTTCTACTCAGTCAATTGCAGCTTGAAGGAAAAGGAAAGGTCAACGCAGGCGATTTCTACAACGGTGTCGGTAAGACACTCGTTCATGCTTGCTTCAGTGAAACAAATGAAAGTTAAAACGTTAAGCATCACCGCTCTGTTGATGGCGATGGTCTTGGTCGTGACGATGTATATCGGATTCCCCATTTTCACCGGTTACCTCAACCTCGGCGATGTGATGGTCATGGGCATGGCCGTGTTGTTGCCTTTACCGTTTTCGATGTTGGCAGGGTTAGCCTCGATGTTGGCGGATTTGCTTCTGGGTTATGGCGTCTATGCGCCCTTTACCTTGATCATTAAAGCGATCGAAGCCTTGTTGATCGGATATTGGGTCCAACAACACAAAGGCAAAGACGTACCGTTTTGGGTGTTCTTGGTCGGTGGCACATGGATGGCCTTGGCCTATGGGATCACCGATGTGATCATCGCACAAAACGCCGGTGTCTTCATCCTGTCCTTCGGATACAATCTTCTCCAAGGCGTCGTCTGCGCATTGATCGCGTTTGTTCTCTTCCGTAAACTTCGGACCTTCCGCGACAAAATCTAGGTTGACCGGTACCTTCGGGTACTTTCTTTTTCCACCGAATCTCGGTATACTACGTTTACTCAAGGAGGACGCAACATGGATCAATCGAAAATCCGTAATTTTTCAATCATCGCGCATATCGATCACGGGAAATCCACCCTCGCCGACCGGATTCTCGAAATGACCGATACCGTGGCATCCCGCGATATGGTCGAGCAGATCCTCGATAGCATGTCGTTGGAACGCGAACGCGGCATCACGATCAAACTGAACGCGGTGCAATTAAAATATAAAGCGAAAGACGGGGAAGAGTATCTTCTCCATTTGATCGACACCCCGGGACATGTCGACTTCACCTATGAAGTGTCACGTTCACTGGCCGCCTGCGAAGGCGCCGTCTTGGTCGTCGACGCATCGCAGGGCATCGAAGCGCAAACCCTCGCAAACGTTTATTTGGCGCTTGATAACAACCTGGAGATCATCCCGGTCATCAATAAGATCGATCTACCTTCCGCAATGCCCGATATGGTCATCGAAGAAATCGAGAACGTCATCGGTTTGGAAGCCAAAGACGCTCCCCGTATTTCAGCGAAAAGCGGACTCAATGTCGACCAAGTTCTCGAAGAGATCGTCCGACGCGTTCCCGCACCGCAAGGCAAACCCACAAACCCCCTACAAGCCTTGGTGTTCGATTCGATCTTCGATGCGTATCGGGGCGTCATTTCCTATGTCCGCATCAAAGAAGGGGAAGTCAGCGTCGGGGATAAGATCCGCTTCATGGCCACCAACGCCGAATACGAAGTCACCGAACTCGGGATCCGTTCTCCCAAGGAAATCAAAAAGGACAAACTCAGCTGCGGGGAAGTCGGGTGGATCGCCGCGACGGTCCGATCCGTCAAAGATGTCCATGTCGGGGATACCATCACCTTGGTCGAAAATCCCGCCGACAAACCCTTGCCCGGATATCGCCAATTGAATTCCATGGTGTTTTGCGGACTGTATCCCGTCGACACCAACAAATACAACGATCTTCGCGATGCCTTGGAGAAACTCCAACTCAACGACGCGGCGCTTCGATTCGAGGCGGAAGCTTCGCAAGCGCTTGGCTTCGGTTTCCGTTGCGGTTTCTTGGGACTGTTGCACATGGATGTCATCCAGGAACGACTCGAACGCGAATATAACCTCAATCTGATCGCGACCGCACCTTCGGTCGTCTATCATGCCTTTTTGACCGACGGAACCAAACTTGAGATCGATAATCCGTCATTGTTACCGGACGTCCAACGCATCGAACACATGGAAGAACCTTACGTCAAAGCGACGATCATGGTTCCGAAGGAATACATCGGCGCTGTCATGGAACTGAGTCAGAAAAAACGTGGCATTTACCGTGACATGAGCTATATCGATCCGACCCGCAATACCCTCATCTACGATCTCCCCTTGGGCGAAATCGTTTTCGATTATTTTGATAAGTTGAAGTCCGCCACCAAAGGCTATGCTTCCTTGGACTATGAAATCATCGGCTATCAAACGTCGGATTTAGTGAAGATGGATATCTTGTTGAACTCGGAACCGATCGATGCCTTGTCGATTATCGTGCATCGTGACTTCGCTTATGGCCGAGGCAAAGTGATCACCGAGAAACTCCGCGGATTGATTCCGCGCCAACAATTCGAAATCCCCATTCAAGCCGCCATCAACCATAAAATCATCGCCCGCAGCGATATCAAAGCCTTGCGCAAAAACGTCTTGGCAAAGTGTTACGGCGGCGACGTTTCCCGTAAGAAAAAACTGTTGGAAAAACAAAAAGAAGGCAAGAAACGCATGAAGATGGTCGGGTCCGTCGAAGTCCCGCAAGAAGCATTCATGGCGGTCTTGTCGATGGAAGAAAAGTAATGGAAGAACTCATCCAACGCATCCAACAGATGCGGGTCGCGAAAGGCTGGGACAAGACCGATACCCCGGAGATCTTGGCGAAATCCGTTTTCGTCGAAGCGGGTGAACTTTTGGAATGTTATCTAAGTTCGCCGAATCTGGATGAAGTGAAGTCCGAGTTGGCGGATGTCTTAATGTACGCCCTTTCGTTGTGTCATGATTTAGGGTGGGATCCCAAAGAAGTCGTGGAATCCAAATTTCCCGACATCGACCAACGTTATCCTTCGCTATGATCCAATCGATGTACATCCATGTCCCGTTTTGCGAGGACATTTGCGGATACTGCGACTTTACGCGGGTCAAAATCCATCCGATCTTGGTCGAACGATATTTATTGACTTTATATGAAGAAATCAAAGAAATCCCCCCTCGGATCATGAACACGTTGTATATCGGGGGCGGAACGCCGACTTCCTTAAGTGTTGATGAATTGAGCTCATTGTTATCCTTTCTAAACGGCTATCACGATGCCTCCACCGAGTTTACGGTGGAAGCCAATCCCGAATCCATCGATGACGAAAAAGCCGCTCTGATGGCTTCGTTTGGGGTGAACCGTGTCAGTATGGGTGTCCAAACCTTTGATTCGGATGAGTTAAGTCTGCTTAACCGTACCCATACCCCAACGGATATCCAAAACGCGATCTCGACCTTACATCGCCATGGCATCACGAACATTTCGATTGATTTGATCTACGGTTTACCGACGCAAACGTTGGAATCATGGCGTCAAACCTTACATACCGCTTTGAACCAAAACATCACGCATATATCGCTCTACAGTTTAACCATCGAGGAACATTCGGAGTTCGGGCGCAAGGGCGTCCAAGCCGCCGATCCGGACCTGGAAGCCGCCATGTATTTCGAAGCCGTCAAGATCCTTGAAAAATCAGGTTTGAATCGCTATGAAATCTCCAGCTTTACGAACGACAAACCTTCCCGTCATAATTTAGCGTACTGGCATTATGATGACTTCTATGGTTTGGGACCGGGTGCGACCCAGATGACAAATCATACGCGGATCCTAAAGACAACCAATCTTGAGAACTACGCAAACCGAAACGTGATCCAAGAATCGATTCCGTTATCGGTCGAGGATGAACGATTCGAATTCGTGATGATGGGGTTACGCCTTACCGAAGGAATCCAACTTGATCGTTTCAAACAGCGGTTCGATGCCGATTTGACGGAAGTTTTCGCCCAAGCCATCGAAACCAATATCAAACGTCGCAACGTGGAAATCGTCGATGGATATCTTCGGACAACCCATGAAGGTATGGCCTTATTGAATGATGTGCTTGTGGAGTTTGTGCCGGAATAAAAACAACCCGTAATCAAAAAAGACGGATCGCTCGGATCCGTCTTCATTTATTTCTTCGTATATGTCTTATACAATGCTTGCGTCCCTAAACTCCCGTCACCTTGTTTCACTAGACGTTGATAGCGCTCAAGCACCGTCGATAAAACCGGGAGGTCGATGTCAAAGGCTTTCGCTTCATCCAGCACCAAGTTCATGTCTTTCACGAAGTGGTGGATATAGAACCCGGGTGCGACATCTTCTTTTAGGATCTTGGGTCCGTTGTTTGAAAGTTGCCAGCTTCCGGCCGCACCGGATGAGAGGACTTCCAAGGTCGAAGGCAGATCCAATCCTGCGTTTTGGGCATAGAGGATCGCTTCGGTGGTCGCGGCGATCGCACCGGCGACCGCGATCTGATTGGCCATCTTGGTATGTTGGCCAAAAGAGGCCGGCCCGAGATGACGGATGTTTTTACCGAGTAATTGAAATAGTGGGAAGACATTTTCGAAAGCATCTTTGTCTCCGCCGACCATGATCGCCAAAGTCCCGTTACGCGCCCCGATGTCGCCGCCCGAAACCGGAGCGTCCAAGACAGAAATATGACGCAGTTGACCTTCATCGTATAACCTCTTCGCAAGTTGCGGGGAAGAGGTCGTCATGTCGACGCAAATCGTATTCGGGTTAACGTTATGGAGAATGCCTTTGTTGCCGAGATAGACTTCTTCCACGTCTTTGGGATAGCCGACCATCGTATACACGATTTCCACTTCGTTAACGCAAGAAGCAAGATCGTTGTGCCAAATGGCGCCATTATCGATCAGCGATTGCGCCTTACTCGGCGTCCGCGTAAAGACGTGGACTTCGTAACCGCCATCCAACAGATGCCGGGCCATGGCGCAACCCATCACGCCAGTGCCGATCCATGCGATTTTTTTCATAGTTTCACCTCCTTGATAGTATATCACGGGATGGACTTGCTAAAAAAGGCAGGATGTGATATTCTATTCCTGCTTTTGGTACTGGGTCTACGGATTTCCTCATCCGTCCACGCGGTCCAGAAGGACTCAAACAGGAGGAGTACACACATGTTATTGAAAGATGAAAAGACAAAGATCATCAAGGATTTCGCCCGTTTCGAAGGCGATACCGGATCGGTCGAAGTCCAAGTCGCCGTCCTTACCGCTCAAATCAACCGTTTGACGGAACACCTCAAAGAACACAAGAAAGACTTCCATTCGCTTCGCGGATTGATGAAGATGGTCGGTCGCCGCAGAAGCCTGATGGTTTATCTGCGTGGCGAAGATCTCAATCGCTATCGCGATCTCGTCGCACGTTTAGGCTTGCGCAAGTAGTCGGACAAAGCAACCTTCGGGTTGCTTTTCTTATGGTTTTGTGAGCGAAAACAACATTAGTATTTCCAAACGACCTGTGATAGAATAATAGAGTTAAAAACATAAGGAGAACACATGGCAAAACAAGTATTTAGTTTGGATTTCTGTGGAAGAAATCTAACTGTCGAAACGGGAGAAATTGCCAAACAAGCCGGCGGATCCGTATTGGTCCGCTACGAGGACACGGTCGTCTTAAGTGCCGCGACCGCCAACAAAAGTCCGAAGGACATCGATTTCTTTCCGTTAACCGTTACGTATGAAGAAAAACTCTACTCCGTCGGGAAAATCCCGGGCGGCTTTTTGCGTCGTGAAGGACGCCCAAGCGAGCATGCGACCTTGATTTCGCGCATGATCGACCGTCCGATCCGTCCGTTGTTTGCGGATGGTTTCCGCAATGAAGTTCAAGTCGTCAATACCGTCTTGTCCGTCGATTACGATTGCACCCCTGAAATGACCGCGATGTTTGGCGCGTCGTTAGCGCTTTGCGTCAGCGATGTTCCGTTCAACGGTCCGATCGCCGGTGTCCAAGTCGGTCGCGTCAATGGCGAATACATCATCAATCCGACCGTGGCGGAAGCCGAAAAATCCGACATCAACCTGATCGTCGCGGGTACCCGCGATGCCATCAACATGGTCGAAGCCGGCGCGAAGGAAGTCAGCGAAGAAGCGATGCTCGAAGCGATGTTGTTCGGACACGAATTCATCCGCAAGCTCTGCGATTTCCAACTTGAAATCGCAGCCCAGGCAGGTAAGGCTAAAATGGAGATCAAACTCTACGAAGTCGATCCGGTTCTGAACGCGGAAGTCCGCGAATTCAGCCAAAAGCGGTTGGAAGAAGCCGTGCGGATCCATGAAAAACTGGAACGTTATGGGAAGATCGACGAAATCGAAGCCGAAACGGTTGCCTTATTCGAAGGTCGTTCTTACGCAAGCGATAGCATCAAATCCAAAACCTTGAAACAAGTCAAAGAAATCACCCATACGATCGTCTCCGACGAAGTACGCCGTTTGATTTCCATCGATAAGATCCGTCCGGACGGTCGTGCCGTCAATCAGTTGCGTCCGCTCAACAGTCAAATTGATTTGTTGCCGCGTGTCCATGGCAGCGCGATGTTTACCCGCGGTGAAACGCAGGTCCTATCGGTTTGTACCTTGGGTCCGTTGGGCGACAATCAAATCATCGACGATTTGACCGAAGTCGAAACCAAACGCTTCATGCACCATTACAATTTCCCGCCGTATTCGGTCGGGGAAACGGGACGCATGGGTTCCCCGGGACGTCGTGAAATCGGTCACGGTGCCTTGGGCGAACGTGCCCTGTTACAAGTTCTTCCCAGTGAAATCGAGTTCCCGTATGCGATCCGCTTGGTTGCGGAAACGCTTGAATCCAACGGTTCCAGTTCGCAAGCTTCGATCTGCGCCGGTACGATGGCCTTGATGGCCTCCGGGGTTCCGATCAAGGCGCCGGTCGCGGGCATCGCGATGGGTTTGGTCACCTATGGCGACCACTACACCGTCTTGACCGACATCCAAGGCATGGAAGACCACTTCGGCGATATGGACTTCAAAGTCGCCGGTACCAAAGAAGGCATCACGGCGATGCAGATGGATATCAAGATCGCCGGACTCAACCGCGAAATCCTAAAAGAAGCCTTGGCGCAAGCCAAAGTCGGACGTTTGGAAATCATGGAAAACATGTTGGCCGTCATCGGCGAACCGCGTGAGCACGTCGGTACGTACGCTCCGAAGATCAGCATGTTGACGATTCCGACCGATAAGATCCGCGACGTTATCGGCGCCGGCGGGAAGATCATCAACCAGATCATCGCCGATTGCAATAACGTGAAGATCGACATCGAAGACGACGGCAGAGTCATGATCTATCATCAAGACCAAGCTTCCATCGATAAGGCGCGTGCCAAAATCGAAGGAATCTGCCGCACTGCCAAAGTCGGTGAAATCTATGATGGGAAAGTCGTCCGCTTGGAAGCCTTCGGCGCCTTCGTCGAATTGTTCCCGGGCACGGACGGCATGGTCCATGTCTCCAAGATCGCCTATGAACGCGTCGAAAAACCTTCCGACGTGTTGAAGATGGGACAGATCGTCAAAGTCAAAGTCATCGAAGTCGATGAAAAGGGACGTGTCAACGTCTCCATCAAAGACCTCTTACCGAAACCGGAAGGTTATGTCGAACCGGTTCGCGCTCCGCGTGAACGCTCGGAAGGCGGCGAACGTCGTCCGTATCACGGAAATAGAGACAGAAAGTAAAACGGCGCAAGCCGTTTTCTTTTCAAGGTAGACCAAGGATATGGTAAAATAGACGTTAAGAAAAGGAGACTTACCATGGATTTCTATCAACTTGCGAAAAAATATGAAAACGAACTCGTCAACGATGTACGGGAAATCGTTTCGATTCCCAGTCTGTCGGATGTTTCAACGATTACGGAGAACGCTCCGTTTGGGAAAGAACTACGGAAAGCATTGGATTGGTTTCTCAATAAAGGTGAAAAAGAAGGGTTTACAACCGCTGATTTCGACGGGTATGCCGGATATGTTTCATGGGGCGATGGCGAGACCTCGATGGGAATGTTGGGACATTTGGACATCGTTCCGATCGGCGTGGGATGGTCGAAAGATCCCTTCGGCGGAGAAATCGAAAACGGTGTCATTTACGGTCGCGGGACCGGGGATGACAAAGGTCCGACCGTCGCGGCTTTCTACGCGATGAAACTGTTGAAAGACGCGGGATTTACCCCGAAGAAGAAAATCTATCTGATCGCCGGCTGCGATGAAGAATCCGGCATGGCTTGTATGAAGCATTATAAGAAAGTCGGTCCGATCCCTGATTTCGGTTTTGTTCCGGATGCTTCCTTTCCTGTCATCTACGGTGAAAAGGGGATCATGAACATTCTGATCGAAGGTCAAGCCGACAGTGTCATTCGATCCTTAAAAGCCGGCGAACGTCCGAACATCGTCATCGGTGAAGCCGAAGTGACGGTGTTGGGAAAAGCGATGGAGAAAGAATTCGCGTTTTATCTTGCCACCCACGAAGTCAAAGGATCGCTTCGTTCTGACGAAACCACGACGACCTATCATTTCGACGGTGTCTTCAGCCACGGGTCGACCCCGCAGGAAGGGATCAACGCGGCTTGGCATGCGCTAAACTTCATCGGAGCTGCCTACGATGACGAACTTTCGAAACGATTGGCAGGATTGCTTTCCGATTATCGCGGGAAACACCTCAATATCAAAAAACGCGGCGGCCATATGGGCGACTTGACGATGAATCTCGGGATCGTGAATATCGGCGAAAACCATGTCTCGTTGAAGCTGGATATCCGCTATCCCCAAGAATGCGATGGCGTAACGATTTACGAAACCGTGAAAACGGCCTTTAAAAACGCAGGTCTCGATTTGACATTGACCTTGACCGAAAACAAAGCCCCGTTGTTTGTGGATCCGAAAAGCGAGTTGGTCAGCACTTTGGATAAAATCTACCGTAAACACACGGGTGACAACGAAACACCGCTTTTAACGATGGGTGGCGGAACCTATGCGCGCACCTTGCCTAACTTCGTGGCCTTCGGTGCGGAATTCCCGACGCGTCCATGGATCGAAGGGGTCGGCGATGCCCATCAAAAAGACGAAGGCGTCGAAATCGAAGCCTTAATCCTCGCAACCGCCATCTACGCGGAAGCCATTTACGAACTGACCCGGTAACTCATATGCGCATGCGAAAAAAACCATGGGCGAAGGAATACTTGGAGAGTTTGAGCCAGGTCGTGTTCCAGCCTTCGCAACACCAGGGGAAATGGCGAGAATTACTTCAGCGAACGACGCTCCATGTGGAGATCGGCAGCGGAAAAGGGGATTACTGCACGAAGATGGCGAAGCTCTATCCGGATGTCGCGTGGATCGCCATCGAACGCGATGCCAGCGTATCCGCCGTCGCGTTGAAGAAATGTCAGGGAATCTTACCTGAGAACATGCTTTGGATCGTCGCGGAAGCTTCTGAAATTTCAACATGGTTCAGCGTCGGCGAAATCGACGTATTACATTTGAATTTCAGCGATCCTTGGCCAAAAAAGAGATATGCCAAACGCCGTTTGACATCCCCTTTGTTTCTACCGACGTATTTGACGCTTCTGAAAGAGCAAGGTGAAATCCGGTTGAAGACGGATAACAACGGATTCTTCGAATATTCCGTGCTACAATGTGGAGGGTATCCCCTAAAAATGGAAGAGTTCAGTGTCGATTTTCGACGTGAACAACACGATGAAGACGCGATCAGCGAGTACGAGACCTACTTCATGGAACTCGGCCAACCGATCTATCGCGCCGTTTGGAGGAAAGCATGAAACTAACGAAACAAACCTTGCGTCGTATGGAAACATTGACGCAATTGATGGGTGTCAGCGGTGACGAAGGCGAAGTCCGCAGCTACTTGTCGAAAGAATATGCGAAGTATTGCGACGAAGTGATTTATGACCAACTCGGGTCGGTGTTCGGGATCAAGAAGTCAGAAACCCCGGATGCGCCGACCGTCATGTTGGCGGGGCATATGGATGAGGTCGGATTCTATGTCAAAGGGATCAACGCCACCGGATGTCTACAATTGACGCCGATCGGGGGATGGTGGAACCAAACCTTGTTGGGTCAACGCGTAACGCTTAAGAATCGTGAAGGAAAACTCTTTCATGGGACGATCGGCAGTATCCCGCCGCATCTTTTGACCGAAGCGGACCGCGCGAAACCGATGGAAATCAAGAACATGTTGGTCGACATCGGCGCGACTTCCAAAGCGGAAGCGGAAGCTTGGGGCATTCGTTTGGGTGACTCGATCGTCGTGGATGGACCGTTTATGTCGTTGGGCGACGGTCAACGTCTGCTTGCGAAAGCATGGGACAACCGTTATGGTTGCATCATGGGATTGGAAGTGTTGGAAGCCTTGAAAGACGTGCGGTTGGACGTCAACTTGGTTGTCGGCGCGACCGTACAGGAAGAAACCGGACTGCGCGGAGCGACGACTGCGACCTACTTGGTCAACCCGGACGCGGCGATCGTCTTCGACTGTTCGCCGGCCAATGATGCCAACGGTAAAAAAGAAGAATTCGGACAGTTGGGCAACGGACCGTTGGTACGCTTCATCGATGCCAACTATCTCCCGCATCGCGGCTTTTTGGATCATTACGTCGATGTGATGGCGAAAGAAAAAATCCCGTATCAATATTATCAATCGATGGGCGGTACCGACGCCGGTGCGATCCATAAGTCGTTTGAAGGCGTCTTGACGCTGACGATGTGTATCTGCGCCCGTAACATCCATACCAACAGTTCGATCATCGACCGCAACGACTTCCTCAACGCCCGCAAAGCGGCGATCGCGATGGTCAAATCGCTGGATCGAAAGCAATTGAATCGACTGAAACTATCCAACCAATAGAGGAACCGCATGAAAAAAACGCTTCTTACGATCGGTCTGATCTTACTTCTGACCGGTTGCACCAATATGACGCAAAACTCCGTTCGATCGGAGATTTCATCGCGACTCAATCAAGCACGCGACCTTGAACTTACGATGGTCCAAAATTACAATAAGGCGTCTTATAGTTATTATTTGCCGCCAAGCGTCGGACGTCGCGAATCCAACGCATCCTCGACGGTTTTGATCAGCCAGAACACCAATATCCTGATGAATTTGGACATCGTTTCGGTCTTATCGGATAAGTTCTACGCTGCCGAAACGACCGACCTATTGCGCAAGTATCTTCAGAAATCCAGTCCGGTCTACGCGAAAAGCGGAACGTACCGTTCGATCGAAAACAAAGAGGTCGCATATAACGCGACCGTCTTCCAGGTCGATCATCTTAATTATCTGATCAGCTTACAAACGAAGTATTTCCTGTTTTCCGCCATTGCGCCGTTTCCTTTGGCGCCGCAGCTCTTCTTTGATATGATGGTGGTGGCAAGAACCGCGACGGTCGACACGCAGGAAGTCATCCTGCTGTTCTCAAATCGCGAAATCATCAACTACCAAAAAGAAACCTTGGATATCTTTAGCCAATTGGCACCGGAAAGCGGAAAAGTCATCGACATGATCTCGCCCGATGCCGGTAAAGAAGTGGATGACGAGTAAATCCGTCGAAAGGGGAATGACCATGTTACGTAAACTCGCGTCGTTGTTTTTTGAGGAAGAGGAAGAAGTCGTCGAAGAGGAAGAACTGGACATCGCGCCGGTAAAGCTCCCTCCGATTTCCAGTGCGATCGAGAAGAAACCCGTCAACATCGAACTCAAGGAAACATCGAAGATCGAAGAACCCGTTCAGAAACCGACGGAAAAACCTTTCGTGTTTGAAGCGACCAAAAGCGCGACGCGGATCGACTTGACGCCTGAACCGGTCGTCAAGACCAAACGCAGCGTCAGCGAAAGCAGCGTCGTGTATGAGTTTCAACCGGTCATCAGCCCGATTTTCGGCGTGAGCGATAAAGACAAGCAAACGGTCGTCGTCAAAACGACGACACCGGTCGATGCTTCACCGGTCCATCACAGTACGTTACAGACGATCATTTCACCGATTTACGGCGTTAAGAAAAGCGACGGATATACCTCCGAAGTTCCGGTAACGCAAGCTCCGTCGGTTACGGAAAATGACGAACATGTCATCGAAGTCAATAACCTTTCCTTGGATGAAATCTTGGCCGAGGAACCTGCTGTCAAAGAAAAAATCGTCGAACAATTCAATCTCTTTGACGAAGAAGAAAACTAAAGGAGGCATAGCCATGATTTTTCTCATCGGCATCAAAGGCTCCGGCATGGCGTCGTTGGCCTGTATGTTGAAGGAAATCGGCCACGAAGTCACCGGGAGCGATATCGAAAAGCATCTTTTCACCGAAGAACAATTGCACCTTCAAAACATTCCGATCTTACCGTTCGGATCGATCATTCCCGATCATGCCACCGTCATCATCGGCAACGCGTTCAAGGAAGATTTTCCGGATGTGATTCAGGCGCGATCCAATCCGACGTTGACCTGTTTCCGCTACCACGAGTATCTGGGACATTTGATGGAAGGGTATGTATCGGTCTCGGTCGCGGGTTCGCACGGGAAGACGACGACCACCACGATGTTGGCGGCGATGTTGAAGCAACATGATAAAACCGCGTATCTGATCGGCGACGGTCATGGCCACCTTGAAAAAGACAGTAAGTTCATGGTCGTGGAGTCCTGCGAGTATCGTCGTCATTTTTTGGCCTATTTCCCCGATTATGCGATCATTACCAACGTCGACTTGGATCATGTCGATTATTTCAAGGACGAAAACGATTATTATCTGGCTTATGAACAATTCAGCCGTAACGTGAAAAAGAAAGTGATTCTATTTGGTGACGACGCGCAAGTCCGCGCGTTGAAACTATCACAGGAAGCGCTTTATTATGGCGTGAATGCAGGTAATGATCTTCAAGCGGTCGATATCGTTGAAACACCGCGCGACATGTCCTTCAATGTCATTTATTACGGGACAAATTTAGGAAGAATCCATTTACCGTTGGTCGGACGTCACTTATTATGGAACGCGCTTTCCTGCATCGCCGTCGGCTTATTGGAAGGGATGACCTTGGACCAAATGGAAGACGGATTGTCTTCGTTCAAGGGCGCTTCGCGGAGATTTGTGGTCGAAGAAAAGGGCGAAAACGTCTACATTGACGACTATGCGCATCATCCCACCGAAGTCTCCATCACGATCGATGCGGCGCGATTACGCTATCCGGATAAAAAGCTGATCGCGATTTTCAAACCCCACCGGGTTTCGCGCGTTTTACGTTTCGCCGACGAATTCGCCGCGGCGCTTTCCAAAGCCGATTTCATCGCATTATGCCCGTTCACAAGCATCGACGATGCGGAAGAGGGCATCGATATCGACATTACTTACCTCCAAGATCGGATCCCCGGATCGATCGTCGTCGAAGACACCGAAGATGACGCACGTCGTCTGGCGGACCTTGGTCCGGCCGTTTATCTATTCATGAGCTCCAAAGACATTTATGTCCTGAGTGATTTAGTAAAGCGCTATCAAAATTCTTGAAAATATTTACATCCTCCGTTATACTGTTGTTGAGGTGAGAAACATGGATGAGTTACTGCAGGAACTAAGTCGAATCGCGGCACTGCTGCTCCCGATTTTGGGCGTGGTCGTACTGGTTTTTCTCGTTTTGCTTCTAAAACGCGCTCTGGATATGATGAAACAATTATCCGGGACCGTCACGAAAGTCGATTCCGCCATCGTTACCGTCTCGGATCGGATCAACGATCTGAAAGGTCCGCTCCATACTCTCAACAAATTGTCCGGGAGTATCGATCTGGTTCAAGACGCGACGGAGAACGCCATCAAGAGTCTATTCATTACGGTCGCATCCAATTTCGATGTGATTAAGGACTGGGTTTTGTCTTTTATCAACAAACGTAAAGATAAAAAGCAAGGGAACATCGATCCCCTCGAAGGAGAAGAAATCGCATGACAAACCAAAACGATGATTTTAAACCCGAAGAACCGATCCTAAATGAAAATGAGGAAGAAATCAAAACGGAGAAGAAATCGAAATTCGACGAATTCATCGACTCTGCCAAAGGATTCGTGAAAGACGCGAAGTTGCAGGAAAAATTCGATGTCTTGAAGGAAAAGACGGAAGAAGTCGTCGAATCCGCCGCTAAGAAGATCGATGAGATCCGTAAGGATGAAGAATTGAAAGAAAAGCTCAATAAAGTCAAAGAAAACGTTGTTGACGCGACCGAGAAGGTCGTCGATAAAATCAAAGAAAACGAAGAACTGACAAAAACGTTGACGAATATCAAAGACACCACCGTCGACGTCGCGAAACGTTCCGCCGGCTTCGTTTCGGAGAAGATCGAAGAGATCCGCGAGAATCCGGATGTGCAGCGGAATGTTGAAAAAGCGAAAGACAAAACGATCGACATCGCCGAAAAAGCGGTCGACGGATTAAAGAAGTGGTTGCGTCCGGAAGAGGTCGCGCCGAATGACGAACCGACAAACGAAACGGTCGTCGAAGAAGACGAAGTAAAGGAAGCGTAATCACGTATGAAAAGAGTCACCATTTACGATGTCGCCAGCGAGGCGAAAGTATCCCTGGCTACGGTAAGCCGGGTCATCAACGGTTTGGAAATCGTCCGCGAAGATACCCGTCTACGCGTCGAACAGGCGATCGAGAAGCTAGGGTACAAACCCAATGCCATCGCGCAAGGTTTGGCGTTGCAGAAGACCACGACGATCGCGTTGGTCATCCCGGAAGCCAGTTTTACGTACACCGGACAGATCATCAACGGTTTGCTGGATGTCGCCAAGATCTACAAATATAGCATCATGTTGCATACGACCACCGAAGGGATCGTCGATATCGGCGAAATCATCGAAACGATCATCAAGTCGCGTGTCGACGGGGTCGTCATCTATAACGACAAACTGATGGTCGACGAACTGGCTTCGCTGACGAAGTACAATTTCCCGATCGTGTTGATCGGCAATAAGATGTCGACCGACAATATCTGTTCCGTGTATGTCGATTTGGAGAAAGCCGTTTATGAATTGGTGACTCAATATATCGAAAAAGGTCGTAAGAACATCGCGATCATCCAAGACCGTAAAAACAAATTCGCGGTCGAACAATTGATCAAAGGCGCCAAACGCGCGTTTGAACGCAAGGGGATGACCTTTGACAATTTCATCGAAATCCCGCGCGAATACCGTTCTTCCTATGTTTACCTCAAAGACTACTTCCGTACGAAGTCGCATGACCTCGTCATCGCGCATCGTGATTCGCAGGCTTTGGCCGTCGCCAACGCCGCCAGCGAAAACGGCATCAAAGTCCCGCAAGATCTTGAAGTCGTATGCGTCATCGATACCAAATACAACGCCATGGTGCGTCCGCAGTTATCCAGTTTCGCGATTCCGTCCTATGATTTGGGCGCCGTCGCGATGCGTGTGATGACCAAAATGTTGCATGCGGAAGAAATCGACGACAAGGAAATCGAATTAAGTTATCTTTTCACACCGCGTCAATCGACAAAGTAATTGAAGAAACCTCGGTTTCTGCTATAATTGATAAAGCATTGAAGAGGAGAAGTAACGGAGCGACAACTTCAGAGAGACGATGGTCGGTGCGAATCGTCGTTGAAACTTCGTGAATACACCTTGGAGCTTCCCTAACCAAAGTAGGGACGTCTTCCGCGTTAAGGATTTGAGGCCGAAAGGCAACTAAGGTGGTACCGTGCAGAACATGCGCCCTTGGACGAGGGCGCTTTTTATTTGAAAAGGAGATCAACCCATGAATTTTCTAGAAGAACTACAATGGCGTGGTTTAGTCAAAGATGTTACCGATCTTGAAGGACTGAAAGAACGCATCCAAAAACCGATGACTCTATACTGCGGATTTGATCCGACCGCCGATTCGCTGCATATCGGCAGCCTCCAACAGATTCTGTTGTTACGCCGTTACCAGCAACACGGGCATCGTCCTATCGCCTTATGTGGCGGTGCGACCGGTATGATCGGCGATCCGCGTCCGACCAGCGAACGCAAACTGATTTCGTTGGACGAAGTGTTGGCGAATTCCTTGGCGATCGAACGTCAGCTTGCCCGATTCCTCGATCTTGGCGGCGATAACGCTTTTCTCGCCGTCAACAACTACGATTGGCTCAGTAAAATCAACATTCTCGATTTTCTGCGTCTCTATGGAAAACACTTCAATATCAACTACATGATCGCCAAAGATACGATCTCGTCACGCTTGGATTCGGGGATCTCGTTTACGGAATTCACGTACACGATCTTACAAGCCGTCGACTGGTTGCATCTCTATGAAACCTATGGCTGCGAAATGCAGATCGGCGGAAGCGACCAGTGGGGGAATTTGACCAGCGGAACCGAACTGATCCGTAAAAAGCATGGGGAAACCGCCAAGGTATTCGGCGTCACATCCCCGTTGATCACCAACTCCGACGGATCAAAATTCGGGAAGTCGGAAGGTAAAAACATCTGGTTGGATGAGAATCGGACGGATGCCTACCATTTCTACCAATTTTGGATGAATGTCGCCGATGCGGATGTCATCGACTTCATGAAACGTTTGAGTTTCAAGTCCGTGGAAGAAATCACAGAATTCGCCGACAGTGTCGCCAACGAACCGCATCTGCGCAAAGCGCAGAAAGCGTTGGCGGAAGAGTTGACCTTGTTGGTGCACGGTGAAGCCGGTCTAGCGAAGGCGCAACGAATCACGGAAGTCTTGTTTAGCGGCGAATGGCACCAGCTTGACGTCGAAGAACTTCGCTTGGCGTTGGCGGATGCGAGTCGCTATGAAATCGAAGAAGATGTCCTGTTGGTCGATGTCTTGGCAATGGCGAAAATCTGCGCCTCCAAACGCGAAGCACGCGAACTGGTCGCGGCGGGATCCATTTCGGTCAATGGAATCAAGAGAACCTCCATCGAAGAAAAGGTAACCAAAGAACAAGCGATCGGTCAACAGTTGACCGTCATCCGTAAAGGTAAAAAGAACTATTTCGTGATTGAACATGTCACAAAGGTAACCCAATGAACTTCAACGATATCAACTTTTACATCTTATTCTCCATCGTCGTAGGCATCATGGTATTGTCATTCCGGGCGTTCGATTGGAACAATCAACGCAAAATCCTCAAGAAAGCCGCGGATTCCGGCATGCCGCTTCAACGCGAACATGTATCGATGCGACGTGTCTGGACCTACGTCCTGCTTTTGGGGAGTGCCGTCGGTCTGATTCTGATGATGGATGAGGTGGTCGTCACGAAGATCGCCTTGGCTTCGGTCTTTATGATGTTACTGATTTCGGAAATCATCGGCGCCTACACTTCGTATGCTTTGTTTGTTAATGACCGTGAATTCCTTTACGGTTCGGATCTGATGCGATTTAAAACGATTCGCAGTTTCAAACCGAGAAACAAGCGAAGTGTCGAGATCCATGGTCTCAACGGGACGATGATCCTTGTACCCAAAGATATCGCGACGCGGATCCAAGCGAAAAAAGACGCCAAGAAACAACGGTCGGAATAATTCCGACCGCTGTTTTTAGTAAGTATGCATGGTCTTTCCGACGTTGTCGGAAGAGGGATTCTTTGATATAATAACCGCGAGGTGCACCGATGAAAAAAATTTGTTTCGTCCTGATCGTCTTGCTTTTAACCGTCGGTTGCCAATCCGACACCGATAAAAAATACGAAGCCAACTTGCAACGTTACAACGCGTATTACACCGCGATTTTAAACAACGATAAATTCGAATCCGATTCGCAGTTTTTCGATATCTCGGTCGTCATGAACCAACTATCCGCCGATGAATACCGCTATGACGTCATCGTGGACAATCCGCGCGTCGCGATGTACGATGTTGAAATCCTGGTCATCGAAAACGGGAAGTCGTTGGAGATCGCCGACGAGATCATGCCGTGCGTGGGATTGTTTGAGGATGGCGAATTCAATTTGGTGCCGTATCAAGTCAATCTTGACGAAGGTTATGCAGAAGGTTTCGGATTAAACAGTACAGTAAGCAATCCGGTGGTTAATCTTAAAGTCATGGTACTTTGGCATGATTACGCCAAAGTCGAACAATACCGGGAGTATTTCGACCTGACGGTCCAATTCTCGGACGAGACGGGAGAATAACATGGCGGAAATCTCACGTCGAAAACAATCCATCGTCGCCGGGGGACTGACCAGTTCCGCCGGCATTTTCTTGTCGAAAGTCATGGGGATCTTGTATGTGGTACCGTTTGCGGCACTTGCGACCGAAGCCAATTTGACCTATTACGCAAGGGCATACTCGATTTATGACATCATACTTAATGTCTCCATCGCCGGCATTCCGTATGCGATCGCCACGATGATCGCCAAATATACGGTGCGGGAAGACTATAAAACGATCGTTTTGATTCGAAAGCTATCGACCGGGATCTTGGCAACCTCAGGATTTCTGGCGATGTTGGTGGGACTGGTGTTTGCCGGTCAGATCGCGGGATTCACGGTCCAAGCAGCGCCGGGAACGGAAATCTTCATAAAAACACGCAATGTCATCATGATCATCGCGCTCGATATGTTTTTCGCTCCGTTGTTAAGCAGTTTCCGTGGATTTCATCAAGGTACCCGCAATTTGAAATCGTACGCGTTCTCGCAAGTCCTTGAACAGTTCATTCGAATCGTCTTCTTGTTGGGTTTGGGATTCTTGGCGGTCTATATCTTCAAGGCCGATTCCATGTGGGCGGTCTATTTCGCGGTGTTGGCGACCTCGGTCAGTTCAATCGCGGCGATCCTTTACTTTCTGTTTGTCGATCGAAAAGAGTATCCACCCTATCTTGAAAAAGCACGAAAACAAGGTTTTCCTTCGGTCGATGTCAAAACGTTGCTGAGGGAGATGTTTACGATTTCGGTCCCATATCTGGTGATCGTCTTTCTCGGCAGCAATATGAATATCTCAAATCTTCTCTTCTTCAATAAAGCGATGCTTGCGCATGGCGAAACGATCGTCCAGACCAATTTGTTCTATTCCTTGATGTCGTTTACCAGCGCCAAACTCATCAGTATCCCGGTCGTCGTTTCGATGGGATTCTCGATCGCGATCATACCGTTTCTGACCACCGCGGTCGAACGCAACGACACGAAGTTGATCCGCAAGTATGCGGAAGACGCCATGGATACGGTATTGTATCTTGGCATCCCGCTCTGCTTCTATCTGTACGCTCTAAGCACGGAAATCTACTATACCATGTACGGAGCGGAGAATTACCGTTTGGGCGGCTACGTCCTTGCATTGAGCGCAGGGATGGCATTCTTCTCGACCTTTAATCCGATTCTTAGCCAATTGATGATGAATCTGCGTTTGCGTCGTGTCAATATCCGAAACTTGCTGATCGGATTCTTGATCGCCTTATTATCGGTTTACCCGCTCACACGCTGGTTGGGATTCAAGGGCGCGATTCTCTCCGGTATGCTTTCCTCGTTCTTCATCATGGTATCCAACCTGTCGATCATCCATAAGCAAACGCATTTCAATTTCAAGTTGATGTTGCGGCGGTTGATGGTTGTATTGATGGGCATCGCATCGATGCAGATCGTATTTATGGTACTTCGGTTTTTGCGGTTGCAAGTCGTCACGCCATCACGTTGGCTGGCTTTAGTTAACCTTGGAATCTACGGGTTGCTTGGCGCGATCGCGTATCTCTTGATGACAGGCTTGTTCTCCTTACCTCAAACATTGTTTCATATCGACGTTGATCAACTGAAAGCGAGGTTGCTTCGCAAATGAGATTAGACAAAATCCTAGCCCACCAAGGCTTTGGCTCTCGAAAAGAAGTAAAGAAGACGATCCGTTCTGGTCTGGTGCTGGTGAACGGTGAAATCGTCCGTGATGACGATGCCCATGTCGATCCCGACGAAGATGAAATCATCGTTGGGGATAAATTGATCGATTATAGCGAAAAATCCTACTGGATCCTCAACAAACCGCAAGACGTCGTCAGCGCGACGACGGATACGCGCTATCCGACCGTCATCGACTTATTGCCTACGACCGCCGGCCGCGGCTTATTTCCGGTCGGACGATTGGATGTGGATACCGAGGGCTTGCTTGTCATCACTAATGACGGCGCCTTGGCGCATACCTTGCTGTCCCCGAAACATCACGTCGAAAAGGAATATGAAGTAACGCTCCGAGACAAATGGAACGAAGTTTTTCAAAAAAGCATCGAAGAGGGAATCCTGATCCAGAATCCAATCTATCAATGTGCTCCAGCCAAAGTGGAAGTCCGAAGCGATCATGTTCTACGTTTAACGATCACCGAAGGGAAGTATCATCAAGTCAAGCGGATGATGGAAGCCTGCGACAATGAAGTGGTTCATCTTGTCCGAATTCGCATGGGAAACCTACGTTTGGATCCATCCTTAAAATTAGGTGAGTTTCGACAAATGTTACCGAGTGAACTCAGTCTCTTAAGCAATACCGAGCAAAACACGATCCTGTAAAGGATCTTTTTATGAAGTTCACAAAATCATGATATAAAATTAGAACTTTGAGCGGATGATAATGTAAAAATTATCCGAACATCGACTCCACCGCGATTGTGCAAATCAGCAAATTGAGCTAAAATAGAATTATGAAATCGTTTTCAAACGATTAAGGAGGAACATGAAGAAAATCGCAAAGCTGTTCATTATTTCGCTGCTATTCGTTTCCATGTTAGTTGGCTGTTCACAGAGCAAAGGCGGCGGCAAACTCGTCGTTTACTCCCCGAACTCGGATGGGGAAATCGAAGGCATTCTGATGTATTTCGGTGACAAATACAACATCGAAATCGAATTGCAATCGATGGGGACCGGCGAAGTCATTTCGAAATTGGTCGCCGAAAAGGAAAATCCGCAAGCCGACGTCATGTTCGGCGGGATGAACCTCGGAGTCTACAACAGCAACAAAGATCTATTCCAGGAATATGTCGCAAAAGGCGATGACAAGCTGCCCGAAGGTTATCGCAATAAGACCGGATTCTTCACCAATTACCTGCTCTCCGGAAGCAACCTGTTGGTCAACACGACCTTGGAAGCCGAATTGGGATTGAACATCAAAGGCTACGCCGACTTATTGGATCCGAAGTTAAAAGGCAAACTCGCTTCCGCCGACCCGACCAAATCTTCCAGCGCATGGGCGCAATTGTCCAACATCCTGTTGGTCATGGGCGGATATGACAGTAAGAAAGCATGGGATTATGTTGAAGACTTAATCGTTCAACTCAATGGCAAACTCTTAGGTTCCTCGTCGTCCGTCTACAAAGGCGTCGCGGCTGGCGAATATGTCGCCGGTTTAACCTATGAAGATCCTTCGGTATCGTTGATCGCCGACGGCGCGACCAACCTGCGTGTCGTTTATCCTGAAGAAGGCGCCGTATGGCTGCCTGCCGCTTCCGCGATCGTCGCCGGTGCTGCAAACGTCGACAACGCCAAATTGTTCATGGATTTCTTGATCAGTGACGAATGTCAGACCATCATCGCCGGCTTGACCAATCGTCCGGTCAACACCACGATCGAACAAACCAACGAATTCATGAAACCGTTCTCGGAAATCAACTTGGTTTTCGAAGACATCGAATACGTCGCATCCAAGAAGACCGAATACCAAGGATTCTGGACGGAAATCTGGGCTGAAAAGAACTAATTGAAGTTTAAGTCAATCAAGCAGGGAGACAAGAGACATGAGTGTGAACATCAAAATCCGGAATGCGGTTAAGCGTTACGGAGCCAACACCATCATCTCGGATCTATCGTTGGACATCAAGGAGGGTGAATTTTTTACCCTCCTTGGTCCATCTGGATGCGGGAAGACGACCTTATTACGCATGATCGCCGGGTTCAATACCATCGAAGGCGGTGATTTTTACTTTAGCGACAAGCGGATCAATGACTTGGATCCCGCAAAACGGAACATCGGTATGGTTTTTCAGAACTATGCGATTTTTCCGCATTTAACCGTAAAGAAAAACGTCGCGTTCGGACTTAAGAATCGGAAGAATTCAAAAGAGTTCATTGAAGTGGAAACCGATAAGTTTCTAAAATTGATGCAGATCGAACAATTTAAAGACCGGATGCCGGAGAAACTCTCGGGTGGGCAGCAACAGCGTGTCGCTCTGGCACGTGCGTTGGTCATTCAACCGGATGTCCTTTTGATGGATGAACCCTTAAGCAATCTTGACGCGAAGTTACGTGTCGATATGCGTACGGTCATCAAAAGCATCCAACACAATGTCGGAATCACGACCGTTTATGTCACCCATGACCAAGAAGAAGCGATGGCGGTCAGCGATCGCATCGCGATCATGAAGGATGGATTCATCCAACATATCGGAACACCGAAAGATATATACCAACGTCCGGCCAATCTTTTCGTTTCTTCGTTTATCGGAAGAACGAACCTTTTGGACGCTCATTTGTCAATCGAAGAAAATATCGCTTGGATCGTGTTCGAAAACGGATATCGTGTCCGCATGGACAACGTCGTCGAGGACCAGAAGCAGAACCAAAAGGTAATCGTATCGGTCCGCCCCGAAGAGTTCGTCATCACAAGCGACGAAGGAATCCGCGCGGTGATCGAGGATAGCGTATTTTTAGGAATCAACACGCATTACCAAGTTCGTTTCGAATCCGGTAAAGAAGCCGAGATCGTACAGGAATCACGCATCGATAGCATCATTCCGCCGAAGACGGAAATCTATCTGACGGTCAAAGCCGAGAAAATCAACGTATTCACTGAAGATGGAAGCAGAAACATCTTAAAGGGTGTAAACAACGATCATTTAGTCTTATCGGAGGTATAACATGAAAAAGAAACGCGTCGTCGATATTTGGAGTTTCATGTCCGTTTCGATCATGGTTTTATACATACTCTTTTTGCTTTACCCTTTATACATGATCCTAAATAGCGCTTTTACGGGTGCGAATGGCGGATTCTCGTTTGAATGGTTCCGAAAATTCTTTAGCGAAAGCTATTATCTGGAAACGTTGATCAACAGTTTCAAAGTCACGATTTGGACAACGATCTTAACGTTGATCATCGGATATATCCTGGCTTATTTTTATAACATGTTCGAAATCAAAGGGAAGGGGTTCCTGCAAGTATTGATTATCTTAAGCTCCATGTCGGCACCTTTTATCGGAGCCTATGCCTGGATTCAACTTTTGGGTCGAGCCGGAATCATCACCACGTTTGTGAAAAGCACCTTTGGGATCGTCATGCCGAACATTTACGGATTCAACGGAATCCTGTTGGTATTGACCTTACAATTGTTTCCGTTGGTCTTCCTTTACATCTCCGGAGCCTTGAAGAAGGTCGATAACTCGCTTTTGGAAGCCTCGGCGAACATGGGTGTCACAGGCATCAAACGGTTCTTTAAAATCATCATCCCGTTGACGATGCCGACGATCTTCGCCGCCGGCTTGCTTGTCTTCATGCGCGCCTTCGCCGACTTCGGAACGCCGTTGCTGATCGGGGAAGGGTATCGGGTCTTTCCGGTCGAAATCTACAATCAGTTCATGGGTGAAGTCGGACGAAATTATAACTTTGCGGCGACCATCAGCGTCATCGCGATCCTTATCACCACGCTGATCTTTCTCAGTCAGAAGTTCTTGTCGGATCGCTTTAAGTTCACGATGAACTCGCTGAATACGATCGAACGCAAAAAAGCGAAGGGTATTTTCAATATCTTCATCCATATTTACTCGTATGCGGTGGTATTGTTATCCTTCTTACCTCAGATTTTAATTGTTTACCAATCTTTCCAAAACACATCCGGAAAACTATTCGCTCCGGGATTCTCGTTGGATAGTTATATCTTCGCGCTAAACCGTATGAAACGGGCGATTCCCAATACCATCTACATCGGTTTATTGGCCTTGGCCATCACGATCATCTTGGCGATCTTCATCGCGTATCTGGTCGTCCGTAGACGGAGCGTCGCAAACAACATCATCGACACCTTATCGATGGTCCCGTACATCATTCCGGGTTCGGTCGTCGGGATCGGGCTTGTCATGGCGTTTAACCGCAAGCCGCTGGTCTTGACCGGTACGGTCATGATCATGGTCATCGCGTTGGTTATCCGAAGGATTCCGTATACCATCCGCTCCTCGGTCGCGATCTTACAACAAATTCCGATCACCATCGAAGAAGCTTCCATCAGTTTAGGCGCTTCGAAAATGAAGACGTTCTTTCGAATCACGGTACCGATGATGTCCAGCGGTATCATCGCGGGTGCGATCCTCAGTTGGGTCACGATCATCACCGAATTGGCGACGGCGATCATCCTCTACAATTCGAAGACGATCACGTTGACGTTATCGATCTATTCCTTCGTCTCCCGCGGCAATTACGGGTATGCGGCGGCGTTGGCGACGGTCCTATCCGCGTTGACGACCGTGTCGTTGTTGCTTTATATGAAGTTCTCGAAGTCCAACGAGATTACCCTGTAGTTCTTACCCGTCTATAAACAAGTAAAAGCCTGCGATGACTCGCAGGCTTTTGTTTGATTCGTAAGGATTAGCGGTTGTAATATTCGACGACCAAGGCTTCGTTGAGTTCGGCATTGAGTTCGTTGCGTTCCGGCAAACGGACATAGACACCTTTCTTGGCTTCTTTATCGAAGGTGATGAAGTTCGGCAAATTCAACGTTACATCCAACGCGTCGGCGATCGACGGCATGTTGCGGGACGTTTCCTTGACTTCGATGACCGAACCCGGAGTTACGATGTACGAAGGGATGTCGACCTTTCTTCCGTTGACCAAGATATGGCCATGGTTGACCAACTGGCGGGCGGCTCTACGTGTTCTTCCAAGTCCCATGCGATAGACGACATTGTCTAAGCGGGATTCAAGCAAGAACAGGAAGTTGTGACCGGTAACGCCTTTCATCTTGGAAGCTTTCAGGAAGGTGTTGTAGAATTGACGTTCGTTGACGCCGTACATAAAGCGGATACGTTGCTTTTCGCGAAGCTGTTGACCATAGTTGGACAACTTCGCACGACGGTTTGCGCCGTGTTGACCGGGAGCGGATTGACGACGCTTTAGTTCTTCACCGGTTTCTAAAACCGAGAACTCCAAGCGGCGGGCAACCTTCCAAACAGGTCCGTTAATGCGTGCCATAGAATAAATCCTCCTTGTGTTTTCTGGCTCAAAACTACAGGCGTAAGTCTTCATACCTTGTGTCATCCTACGTATTTCGCTTTTTGCAGCAAAGTTACTCTACTCCGATATCGTGGATGACGCCCGTTGCATGACCTTACGAGCTGCCTTTTTTGATGCTAGACAAGTTTATCAGAGAAAACGCAGTTTGTCAATTTTGCACGAACAAAGCACATATCCTCGGAAAAAAAAGCAACAAAACACGTTTTATGGTACAATAACAACAACGAGGTGGTCAAGTATGGACATGCAAGTCATCCTGGATTTTCTATCGCAAATCTACACCGTATATGTCATCGGCGGACTCTTCGCGATCGCCCTGTTATTTTTGATCGTACGCAGAGCCCGTAAGTCAAGTCTGAAACGTCGCTTAAAGGATCTTGAGATCCGTTACAATACGGTGCGCAGCGTACCATTGCCGTTTAAACTGAATAAAGCGGTCGCCTTGGCACGTGTCAACTCAGAGGTCACAGCGACGGTGGATACCGCGAAAAAAGGATTTGACGGAACGCAGGTCGAACTGAAACAAATCGCCAATTTATTGGCCGAGACCGAAGATTCGATTTTGATGGGAAAATTGAAAGCCGCCAAGTTGACCCTCGGGGATTTGGATGGCATGATCGAGCGGACGCAAGCCACGGTCGGCTTGTTGGAGAAAGATCTGGACAGTGTCTTGGAAGAAGAGACGCAACAACGTTCCAAAATCACCGACCTGAAAGATGCTTTCCGGTCGTTGAAGAATGAATATGGCGAAAAGGCCTCTCAATTGACCTTATGCATCGAAACCTTGGATCAGCGCATCGCCGAGATCGAGAAAGGTTTCTCGATGTTCGAAGAATGGATGTATGCTTCCGAATTCGCCAAAGCCAAAGAAAAGATGGAAGAGATCAACGAACAGCTCCTCGAGACCGAGGGATTGGTACGTAAACTCCCGGAGTTGGTAACGCTGGCGAAGGGCGTTCTGCCGAAACAGATGGATGAGATTTCCCAGCTTTACAGCCAGCTAAAGCAAAAAGGGGTTTTCCTCCAGCACCTTGAGATACCGAAGAATCTTGAAATGGTATCCGATACATTAAAGGAAGACATCATCAATTTACGTCGCGGTGTCGTCGCACAAGTGGAAGTCCATTTGAACGACAATCGCAAACGTTTGGAACAACTTACTTCCTCCTTGGATCGTGAAGATCGTGCGCATGGGGAGCTTTACGAGGCTGTCCGTGTCAGCGTTAAAAACGTCAAGGAATGCGCCGAATTATATCAGAACCTAAAACTTACGTTTCAAAAAGTCGCGATTCGTTTCGGATGGGAAGATTTGAAGGATGTCTTAAAAGTCAGCGAAGGGAAGTTATTGGCGGTGGACGAGAATGTCCAGCGTTTACGCAAACTGAGCGAAGAACATACGATTCCCGCGTCGACGTTGTTGATCAGCGTCAAGGAAACCTTGCAGGATATCAATAATCTGGGTAGCGAACTTCAGAATGCGATGAACCGAGTCAACGGGGCACGCAGCGACGAAGAACGCGCGAAGAAGCAATTGTTGAAGCTGCACATCATCATGAACGAGATCCAAGTCAAGATCCGTAAACACCACTTGCCCAGCATTTCCGATGCGTATCAGGAAGATATGACCAAATCGTATCAATATGTCCATAGCATCGAAAAACTGTTGGATGAGAACCCGTTAAACGTGAATCTGTTGAACGCGACCGTGACGGACGCGATCGATACGATCTACAAACTCTACAACAACGTCAACAACATCGTGGGGACCGTCGAAATGGTTGAAAACGCGATCGTGTTCGGGAATAAATACCGTTCGTCCAATCCGGATATCGATGATCAGTTATCGCGCTCGGAACTCCTGTTTCATAACGGGGATTACACCGAAGCCATCAAAGTGGCGATCGGCGCGATCGAGAAGGTTCATCCGATTTCGTATGAAAAATTGATTAAGGAGAATTCGAAGAGTGCAACCCATTGAAGAGATCTATCTAGACCATGTCAGCAGCACCCCGGTCCATCCGGAAATACTTCGCGCGATGGAGGAACTGCTGCCGATCCACTACGCCAACAGTGATGCGCTTCATAGCGCAGGGACCAAAATCCAACAACTCATGCAGCGCAGCCGCTCGGCAATAGCGGCTGCTTTTGGTGTTTCGGCCGAAGAAGTCGTTTTCACCTCCGGCGCTACCGAGGCCAATAACGCGCTTATCAAAGGAATTGCCATGGCCAATCTCCATAAAGGAAAACATGTGATCACTTCACCGATTGAACATGCATCGGTGTATGGTTCGTTTGAATGGCTAGAATCTCAACTTGGATTCGAAGTGACCTGTATTCCGGTAGACACCGATGGACGCGTACGCGTCGAAGATCTCAAGAATGCTCTTCGTCCAGATACGATTTTAGTTTCGATCATGGCGGTCAATAACGAAATCGGCACGATTCAACCGATTTCGGAATGCGCAAAAGTTGTGAAACAATACTCACGCGCTTTCTTCCATGCGGACTGTGTCCAAGCCTTGGGAAAGATTTCTCTGTCATTGGAAAACATCGATGCCGCCAGTTTCTCGGCCCACAAAATCAACGGACTCAAAGGTAGCGGCATTCAAATCCTCCGTAAGAACGTTCCTTACGTCGCCTATATTTCCGGCGGTCAACAGGAAAACGGAATGCGCGGCGGAACCCCCAACGCGCTTGCCAATATCCTTTTCGCAAAAACACTGCGACTTGCTTTGGAATCTCAACCTGATCATCAGAAGCATTGCGAGATGTTGAAGCAACGTTTGATCCAAAAGCTATCAAACATCGATTCGATCGTCATAAACAGTCCAAGCGAAGCTTGCAGCTCGTTTATCCTCAATATCTCCTGTTTGACCGTGCCTTCCGAAGTCATGATGAATTGGCTCAACTCGCAGAAGATTTATCTTTCCGCCCAAAGCACCTGTTCTTCCAAGACCCGTCAATATTCCCACACCTTAACGGCACTCGGTTTGACCGGTCCAAGGTTAACAGGGAGTCTACGTATCGGGCTTGGCGCCTCCAATACCGTCTCTGAAATCGACCGCTTTGTTTCTGTACTCCAAGAAGGGATCCAAACTTATGGTAAATTATAAAGCCGAATACATTTTAGTTCGCTATGGCGAACTTTCCACCAAAGGTAAGAACCGTAAGATTTTCGTCGCGAAACTGATCGAACGGATCCGTCAGCGTCTTCACGCATTTCCTGCTCTTAAAGTCAGTTACGACTATAACCGGATTTATATCGCCTTACATGATGAAGATGAAAACGCGGTATGCGAAGCCTTACAAGACGTCTTCGGAATTGCCTCCTATTCGGTGGCGGTCAAGTGTGAGAACGCGATCGAAAATCTCTGCGAAGCCGCCGTCGAACTGATGAAAGAAGTCCCGTTGACACGCTTTAAAGTCGAGTCTCGTCGTCAAGTCAAAACCTACCCGATGATGTCCACACAAATCAGCGCCGAGATCGGACATGCCATCGTCACGCAGACCGATCATGTCGTGGATGTCCATCATCCCGATCTGTTGGTGCGGGTCGAAGTCCAGGAAAACTTCGCGTACTTAACGGTTAAGACGTTTAAAGGTGCCGGCGGTTATCCTGTCGGCATCGGCGGAAAAGCGTTGTTGATGCTTTCGGGCGGGATCGACTCACCGGTCGCAGGCTACCAAACGATGAAACGCGGGGTCGAAATCGAAGCCATCCATTTCGCCGCGCCTCCGTATACGTCCGACCAAGCGAAAGACAAAGTCCTCAAACTAGCGCAATTGTTGAGCCCCCATCAAGGCAGAATCACGGTCCACATCGTTCCGTTCACCGAAATCCAGATGGAAATCTATAAGAACTGCGATACGCAATACGCCGTGACGTTGATGCGTCGTATGATGTATCGGATCGCGGAGTCGGTCGCACACAATCGTCGTGCCTTGGCGCTGGTTGCCGGAGATAGTCTGGGGCAGGTCGCCAGTCAGACCCTTCAAAGCATGCAGGTCATCAACGATGCGATCGATATGCTCGTCTTACGTCCTCTGATTACTTTCGATAAGTTGGAGATCATCGACCAAGCCATCAAGATCGGTACCTATGAAACATCGATCTTACCGTACGAAGACTGTTGCACGATTTTCGGTGTTACCAATCCTTCCACCAAACCGCGTACCCATTTCGTCGAAAAAGAAGAAGCGCGCTTCGATTTTCAACCGATGATCGAAACCGCGATCGCCAACATTCAAACGTTAATCGTCACTCCGCACGCGGAAAATGACGATCTGTTCTAGGAGGAATTCCCATGGCCTTTGACGCCTTGACCGAACGCTTTACGCAAGCGTTTCGACACATCACGAAAAACGATAAGCTGACCGATAAAAACATGGAGGATCTGCTGAAAGAAGTGCGACTTGCGCTTTTGGAAGCCGATGTCAACGTCTCCGTCGTCAAGACATTCCTCGAACAAATCAAGGAAAAAGCGCTTGGACAAAAAGTATTGACCTCGATGAATCCCCAGGAAACTTTGGTTAAGATCATCTACGACCAGTTGGTCGATCTTTTGGGCGCAAGTCAAACCGAAATCGCCTATCCGCAAGGGAAGACCGTCGTCATGATGATGGTGGGCTTGCAGGGTACGGGGAAAACCACGACCGCGGCCAAATTGGCCAATCTTGCCGCCAAGAAACAAAACCGTAAACCGGTTCTTATCGCAGCCGACCTGGTCCGTCCCGCCGCGATCGAACAATTGGAAATCCTCGGAAAGTCCATCAATATCCCGGTCTACTCCGAGAAGGGCAGTAAAGATGCCTTGACCGTCGTCAAAAACGGGATGGCCTTCGCCAAGCAACAAGGCGCCGACACCGTCATCATCGACACCGCCGGACGTTTGCACATCGACGAAGCGATGATGGAACAACTATCCGACATCCAACGTTTGGTCAAACCGGACGAAATCCTCTTGACCGTCGACGCCATGACCGGACAAGACATCCTCAATGTCGCCACCTCATTCCACCAACGTCTCTCCATCACCGGCTTAGCAGTCACCAAGTTCGACGGCGATGCCCGCGGGGGGGCCGTATTATCCGCCCGTTCGATCACCCAAGTCCCGGTCAAATTCGTGGGTACCGGCGAAAAGATCGACGATTGCGACCTGTTCTATCCCGACCGTATGGCCAATCGTTTGCTTGGCATGGGCGATCTTCTGACTTTGGTCGAAAAAGCCGAAGAAAAACTGGACATCGAAGCCAGCCAACGCAGTATGGACCGCATGATGAACGGACAGTTCACCTTTGATGATATGTTGGACCAATTCAACCAATTAAGCAAAATGGGTTCTCTCAAGAACCTGATGAAAATGATCCCGGGCATCAACCAATTAGCCAATCAATTCAACGACGAAGACACCGAAGCGCAGATGAAGAAAAGCAAAGCTATCATCTACAGTATGACTCGCGAAGAACGGGAAAATCCGAGTATCCTTCGTGCCTCACGCAAAGCACGCATTGCGACCGGCAGCGGTACGACCGTTACCGACGTCAGCCGATTGATCGCTCAGTTTGAGAAAACGAAAGAACAGATGCGATTGATGACACGGATGGCAAAGAAGACAGGGATGGGTAGCTAAATTTACTTTTTAGCCAATAGAAATATCATCGAGATCATTCAAAAAAATGGCATAAAACACTTAAAGACAGGATCTCGATAATCCTGTCTTTTGCTTATGTATATCCTTCTCAAATATATTATGCGCATTGATTCAACCACTTCGCTGAAGTAATTCCCATATGAAAGTAGATGAAAACCAACAAGATTAAAGATATTCAACTGTAGTAATATCGCGATCTCTTCAATAATTGTAAGCACTTCTGATCTGTGATAACATGAATTCATAAAATCTTAGGGGAAGGGAAAACACAATGAAACAGGATTCTTGGATTCACGAATGGAGGAGTCGATGAAGAACAGAAGAGTAATCATTTATTTCGTTGTCTTGATCTCATTCATATTGGTTATTTTTTTTCAGATCGATATGGGAATCTATGACAAGAACATTTATAAAGTAGAGTCAAAGCAAATCGAGATTTTTACACTTCACAACATAAAAACAATTTCTACCAAAAAGTTAGGAAATTTGACTTGTTATGAAGGTGCTTCAAAAGAAACAGAAGATGTCTTCTTTGTTTCGTGTTATCGAAAAAGTTTATTTTACCCATTGTATCGAACGATCGATATAAAAGTAATCCAGAAACGAAGTGATGGTGAATCTGGGAGTATATTGCTATCTGAACAATCGGCATACTATGGTATTTCGGTTATTGGAGACAAGTTGATATACACAATTCAAGAACATGATTTCTCATACTATCTTAGTAAGTTTCTATGGACAACATTGGGGTATTTGCTTGGGTTTGTAATGGCAAAGTATAGGTATAAAGCACAAAAGAAATAGTAACGGTACTCAAAATGAATCAAAAGAAGCTTTTTACTATTATAACCATTATCATTGTTTTTTTTGTACTTATTTGGACATTCATTTTAAAAAAATTCGCACCTGAATTGTTTGAGGATTATTCAAATTGGCAAACGATCCATATTGATGAATGCGGTACGTTCATGGTGCCGAATGATTGGAAAAAGACGGAAAAAAAAGGATTTATTGCTTTCGAAAACACTTCAAACAATGTTCTTATGGTTCAAGTAGGCAAAAGGATAGGGTATTATTTTGATGATGCTATATACGATACCAACAAAGATTATGATATCAAAGTGCTTGAACCTATTTATAGTGAAGTGTTCTCGAATAGCGCCGCATATGGTACAAATAAATATGAAGCGAATGGTAGTGTAATCAGATTGTTTTCTGTTAGTTTTGACAATATGAACTCTGGGGCAAGCTTTGTTTTTATTGATCAATCCGTAAGCGAGGAGATAATACGAAAAATAGCGATCTCCTTCGAACCGATAAGTGAATGAAACTTAGTGTAACTTTCATTCAATTATGGGTTTTAGGTATCAAATACTACAGTCTATATTTCCTGATTTGCTTTAATTATTTGAAATTGTTGATTCGACGTAAGAAACATCAACACGTAAAACTGATGTACAGGTTTATCCCTTGACAGTACTATAGAATATGTTATACTTAGCCAGTAACAACCAAGGAGGTGTATTTATGGCAGTAAAACTTCGTTTAAAAAGAATGGGTGCCAAGAAGGATCCGTTCTATCGTATCGTCGCCGCTGATTCGCGTTCTCCCCGTGACGGACGTTTCATCGAATCCATCGGCTACTACAACCCGACTTCCACTCCGGCGGAAATCAAAGTCGATTCCGAGGCCGCTTTGAAATGGCTCCGTAACGGCGCGCAACCGTCCGATACCGTCCGTAACCTGCTTTCCCAAGCCGGTGTCATGAAGGCGTTCCACGAAGAAAGAAACAAGTAACATGGTTTCGATGGAACAAGCGCTGTACACCTTGGTGGAACCCATGGTCGACGACAAAGCCAGTCTGAGCGTCAAAACGATGCAAAGTCTGGACGACAAGGAAATCTTGCTTTACGTGTATGCCAAAAGCGAAGATATCGCACGCTTGATCGGCCGTCAAGGCCAAATGGCATCGGCGCTTCGCAATATGATGAGCGTCGCTTCCCGTTTGGAAAATCGGCGCATCTCAATCAAATTCGAATCGTATTAGGATGCGATCGCATCCTTTTTTTGAGGAAACATGGAAAAACTGAAAATCGGGACCATCGTGCGCGGTTTTGGGATCAAAGGTGAAGTGAAAATCAAACTTCATACCAACCAACCCGAGAAGCGCTTCAAGTCCAAACGCAAACTCATCGTCGAAGTCAACGGAGAAAGAGAAATCCTCACCGTTGTTTCGACGCGTTTCCACCAAGGTCATGCCTTGGTCATGTTTGACGGATACAATGATTTGACCTCCGTCGAGCCGTTGGTCGGTGCCGAGTTGTTCATCGAACTCAGCGAAAAGGACTTGGCGAAAGAAAAGGGTTATTATCCGTTTCAATTGATTAACCTTACGGTCGTGGATACGGATGGACAGAAAATCGGTGTCGTCAGCGAAGTGATGCCGACATATGCCAATGATGTATTACGTATCAAGACGGAAGACAAGGATATCTTGGTCCCGTTTGTGCCGGCATTCATCCAAGGCGTCGATCTGACAACAAAGACGATCACCGTCGTTTTGTTGGAGGGGATGCGATGAAAATCACGATCTTGACCTTGTTTCCGGAAATGTTCGATGGGTTTCTCAACACTTCGATCATCAAGAAAGCACGTTTAAAAGAGTTGGTCGAAATCGAAACGATCGACATGCGCGCCTTCACCAAAAACAAGCATACCCGCGTGGATGATTATCCCTTCGGTGGCGGGCAGGGCTTGGTACTGATGGTGCAGCCGGTCGCGGATGCGTTGGCGAGTGTTCGGACTCCGGATAGTTATGTCATCTTAACCAGTCCAGCCGGCAATCGGTTTACCCAACGGGTCGCACGACGGATCCAAAGCACATCGTCGCACATCATCTTGATTTGCGGACATTACGAAGGCTTTGACGAACGCATTTTATCGATGGTGGACGAAGAGATGTCGATCGGCGATTACGTGCTAACGGGCGGGGAATTGGCCGCCATGGTCATGAGCGATGCCATCGTACGTCTGTGCGACGGTGTGATCACCGAAGCTTCGCATCTTGACGAGTCCTTCGAGAACGACTTGCTTGAATATCCCCAATACACCCGTCCCGCGGTGTACGAAGGCGAAGCGATCCCCGACATCCTGTTATCGGGGCATCATGATAACGTCCGTAAGTGGCGTTTGAAAGAATCCCTACGTAAAACCTGGAAAGTTCGTCCCGATCTCTTCTACAAGCGTAAGCTCACCAAAGAAGAAGCCGTCCTTTTGAGCGAAGTTCTGAAGGAAGAAGTCGAAAAAGATTGATTTGTATCGAAGGATATTGTATATTATATAAGCCTATGGCAAAGCCTACGGCTATGCGGTTCCGCTTTCCCTTGAGGATAAGAGCCGTGAGAAACAAGGAGCGTGAAATACATGAAATTGAACTTAGTGGATCAAATCACCAAGTCCCAGCTTCGTAACGATCTCCCGGACATCCGTCCCGGTTACACGGTACGGATCGACGTCCTCATCAAAGAAGGCGAAAAGTCCAGGATCCAGGCGTTCGAAGGGGTCGTCATCGCCCGTCAGGGCGGAGGCGTCGCGGAAACGATCATCGTCCGCAAAATGTCTTCCCAAATCGGAGTGGAACGGATCTTCCCGTTGCATTCGCCGATCATCCAATCGATCACCGTCGTCCGTCGTGGTAAGGTTCGCAGAAGCAAACTGTTCTACCTGCGCGGCCGTTCCGGTAAGGCTTCGCGCCTCGTCGAAATCCGTTAGTTAAAAGCCGGGCAACCGGCTTTTATCCTATTTAGGGGGTAATTATGGAAAATCAGGATACCAACGCATCGCAAAACCAAGAACGTAAACCCGTCAAACCCGAAGAAAAGTTCGGAATGAAGGACTTTGGGAAATCGTTACTCTTCAGTATCGTTTTCGTCGTCCTCTTCACGACCTTGATCGCAAAACCGATCCGGGTCAACGGATCCTCGATGTATCCGACCTTGGTCGACAAGGAACTTGGTTTTTCGGATGTGTTGACCTATAAGCTCATGGGAGTCGATCGCTTTGACGTCGTCATCGTCTATGTCGACCAACTGAAAGAATACTTGGTGAAACGAGTCATCGCTCTGCCCGGCGAAACGGTCGAAGTGAAGGACGATGTCCTGTATATCGATTACAAACCCGTATCACAATCGTTTCTAAATGAAGACTACGTCGCTTTAATGAAAACGCAAACCGGTCAGGATTTCACTTCATCCTTCGGACCGTTGACGGTCCCCGAAGGGGAAGTCTGGCTGATGGGTGACAATCGCCCCAACTCCAGCGACTCACGCCGCTTCGGGACCTTTCCCATCAATAAAATCGTATCGAAGAGCGCCTTGATTCTGTATCCTCTCGATCGAATCCGTATCATAACGAAATAGGAGGCCGAAGATGACCATCCAATGGTTCCCCGGACATATGACGCGGGCGAAACGCGAGATCGAAGAACGCCTGAAAATGGTGGACATGATCATCGAATGTCGGGATAGCCGCATTCCCAATTCCTCGCAAAACCCGCTATTACAGTCCCTGACCCAAAGTAAACCACGCTTGATTCTTTTAACCAAGCGCGATAAAGCCGATCCCGAACAAACCAAAGCGTGGATCGATGTTTTAAGCGATGCCAATACGTCTGTATTGGCGTTGGACCTTTTCCATGACGATGTTCGCAGTAAAGTCGTCGACGGGTGTAAAACCGTCATGAAACCAAAGTTCGATCGATGGATCTCCAAAGGCATCCGCCCACGGAAGATCCGTGCGATGGTACTGGGCATTCCTAACGTCGGGAAATCGACCTTGATCAACCAACTCGGAAAAAAGAAAGTCATGGTGACCGCCGATCGACCCGGTGTGACGATGGCCTTGAAATGGGCTTCCGTCCATCCGGATCTGGATTTATTGGATACGCCGGGCGTGCTTTGGCCGAAATTCAACGACAAATCCGTCGCGATGCATTTGGCACTGACCGGTGCGATCAAAGATGATGTCTTACCTTTGGAAGAGGTTGCGTTTGAGGCCTATTCTTTTCTAAAATCCTATTATCCGCAACGCTTACTGAAACGCTATTCGATCGAACTGTCGGAAGACCCGGTCGTATTTTTCACCGCATTAGCCAATCAGCGATCCTATCTTAAAAACAACGCGCCGGATCTACATCGTTCGATGTCGACCTTGGTTCGTGAGATGCGACAAGATGAATTCGGACCGATCACGGTCGAACGTGCCCTATGATCCATCCGCTTGAAAGAGAATGTTGGCACGCATCGAGCTTAATCGCGGGCATTGATGAAGCCGGTCGTGGTCCATTGGCCGGACCTTGTGTGGTCGCTTGCGTGATCTTGCCGATCGATTATTCGCATCCTTTAATCAACGATTCCAAACAACTGAGCGAGAAACATCGCTTGGCTTGTTTCGAAGATATCTTGAAGGATGCATTTTATGTTGGCGTGGTCAGCGTCAGCGAATCCGTAATCGACCGCGACAACATCTACCAAGCCACCAAAAACGCGATGATGACCTTAGCCAACGATGCGCCGACCGACATGATTCTCACCGATGCGATGCCTTTTAAAATCGAAGGCAAAGAGATCATCGATCTTATCCATGGTGATGCGCTCAGCATTTCGATCGCCGCCGCCAGCATCGTCGCCAAAGTTACCCGCGACCGCTTGATGGATCATTTCGATACGATTTATCCCAAGTATGGCTTTGCGAAACACAAAGGCTACCCGACCCGTCAACATATCGAGGCGATCGAAACGTACGGAGTCTTACCGATCCACCGTCAAAGTTATGCCCCGATACGAAATCTGAACCAAATCCGTCTCTTTTGACGGATTTTTCATTTTCGCTCATACAAGATAGGGGAGGAGCTTCATGGATCGTAACACTTTGATCGCTTATAGTCTGAAATATGAAGGGGATCCGTACCGGATCGCACGCGCGATACAAAACAATGAATCGATCAAGATTCCTTCATTTCTTCCCCAATGCGTATGCCTTTTGGACGAAGAGTATCCGATCTTGTTTCGCGGTTTGAGACTTCCACCCTTCGTCATTTATTATCACGGTAATTTAGATCTACTGAAACGTCCAAGTTTGGGGGTTGTCGGGAGTCGCGATGCAAGTCTTGAAGCCATGAATATAACAAGTAAAATCGTGAGTACGTTGGCTCAAAAATATGTCATCATCAGTGGAATGGCGCGTGGTATCGATGCATGCGCGCATCACGCGGCTCTATCGACCGGAACGATCGCGGTGTTGGGCAGCGGAATCGATATGCCCTATCCGGCATCCAACCTCGACCTCTATAACCAAATCAAGAAACACGGATTGATCCTTTCGGAATACCCCGGGCAAACACGACCCTTGAAACATCATTTCCCGTATCGCAACCGCTTGATCGCCTGTGCGACCCAAGGCTTGGTGGTCACGCAAGCCAAGTGTAAAAGCGGAACGATGTTGACGGTGAAAGAAGCGTTGGAACTGGGCAGGGAGGTATATGTTGTCCCATATCCTTTTGAAAGTATCGAAGGATCGGGGTGCAACCTCCTCATCCAACAAGGAGCCACGATATTGACAAACCTTCTCGATTTGGACATCATATAAAGGAATAACGGTTGACAAAGGCTTTTTTCTGTTTCAAACTATATCCCGACAGTAAAAGAGGAACTCGCATGAAAAAACTTGTGATCGTCGAATCACCATCTAAATCAAAAACGATCGAAAAATACTTGGGAAGCGACTATGAAGTCGTATCTTCCGTCGGGCATATCCGCGATCTTTCCACACGCGGAAAAGGCGGGTTAGGCGTGGATGTGGAGAAGGACTTCAAAGCCACCTACACCATTAATAAAGAAAAGACCGACGTGGTCAAGCAACTGAAACAAAAAGCCAAGAAAAGCGACGAAGTTTTTCTCGCGACCGACCCTGACCGCGAAGGCGAAGCCATTTCGTGGCATCTGGCCGACGAGTTGGGTTTGGATATCCTAACAACCAATCGGGTCGTTTTCAACGAAATCACAAAGAACGCGGTCTTGGAAGCCTTTCATCATCCGCGTCAGATCGATATGGACCTGGTCCGCTCGCAAGAAACACGAAGGATCTTGGATCGGATCATCGGCTTCAAACTTTCCAAGCTCCTCTACAATAAAATCAAATCCAAATCGGCGGGACGGGTCCAATCCGTCGCGTTGAAGCTGATCGTCCAACGCGAAAAAGAAATCGCCGCATTTAACGCGGAAGAATACTGGACGATCCATGCGGTCTTCGAAAAAGACGGACAAGAGTTCGATGCGGTCTTGGAAAAGATCGACGGTGAAAAGGCCAAACTGTCCAACCAAGCCGAAACCGATGCGATCTTGGCACGATTGACCAATGGTTACCGTATCAAATCGATCCGCAAACAAACCCGCAACAAAGACGCGAAGCTACCGTTTATCACTTCGACGCTTCAACAAGAAGCCGCCAACAAATTGAATTTCAGCGCGAAGAAGACGATGCGTACCGCGCAGAAACTCTATGAAGGCGTGATGCTGAAGGATGGTCAAGAAGGGATGATCACTTACATGCGGACCGATTCGACGCGCTTAAGCGCCGGATTTCGAGATAGCGCGAAAGATTTCATCGAATCGAACTTCGGAAAAGACTATCAGGGATTCTATCGTGTCAAAAACGAAGAAAGTTCGCAAGACGCGCATGAAGCCATCCGTCCGACCCATATCGAATATACTCCCGACAGCGTCAAAGATTATCTCACCGCGGATGAATACAAGCTCTATAAACTGATTTATGCCCGTGCTTTGGCCTCATTGATGAGCCCGGCGGTCAGCGATGTCGTGAGTGTCAACTTGACGCAAAGCGGCCTTGATTTCGCGGCGACCGGATCGCATTTGCGCTTTGACGGGTATTTAAAAGCCTATGGCGAATACGAACAGACCAAGGAACGGATGCTTCCGATCCTAAACGAAGAAGAAGTCCTTGAAAGCAAATCGGTCGAAGGAAAGCAACACTTCACCGAACCGCCGCTCCGCTACAGCGAAGCACGGTTGATCAAAGCCATGGAAGAAAAAGGCATCGGACGTCCGTCGACCTATGCATCCATCATCGATACCCTCCAACAACGCGCTTATGTCGTATTGGAACGGCAAGGAACCTCAAAAACCAAAATGTTCGTACCGACACCGCAAGGAATTTTGACCGACGAACAACTCGAACAGCATTTCCCGACCGTCATCAACGTCGGTTATACCGCCGAAATGGAAACCGAACTTGATGAAATCGCCGATGGGAAACGCGATAACGTCTTGGCATTACGGACGTTCTACGATAACTTCATTCCCTTGGTCGAAAAAGCCAACGACACGATGGAGAAGATCGCGCCGGAAGAAACCGGCGAAACGTGCCCGGATTGCGGAAACCCGTTGGTTTACCGTATCGGTCGTTTCGGTAAGTTCATCTCCTGTAGTACCTATCCCACTTGTAAATATACCGCCAAGATCAAATCCGACAAGCCGGCGTTCGAACTGACCGACAAGATCTGTCCGGAATGCGGAAATCCGTTAGTAAAACGCAAAAGCAAGTACGGTCGTTTCTTCTATGGATGTAGCACCTTCCCGACCTGTAAACACATCGAAAACATCCCTTATGTCAAGAAATCCGACAAAACGGAGGAAGAATGAAACCGGTTCATGTGATCGGTGCCGGACTGGCCGGCAGCGAAGCGAGTTGGCAATTGGCCAAACGCGGAATTCCTGTCATTCTCCACGAAATGCGTCCGGTCAAGATGACCCCGGCGCATACCGGCGATAAGTTTGCGGAGTTGGTATGCTCGAATTCACTTCGTTCCGACAGTATCACCAACGGTGTCGGCTTATTAAAAGAAGAATTACGTCGTTTAGACTCGTTGATCCTACGTTGCGCCGATGCGGCGCGTTTACCGGCCGGTAGCGCGTTGGCGGTCGATCGCAACGCTTTTTCCGGCGCGATCACCGAAGCGATCCTCAAGCATCCCTTAATTACGGTGATCCGCGAAGAAATCACGGAAATCCCCGAAGGTCCGGTCCTTTTCGCGACCGGTCCCTTAACTTCGGATGCATTGGCCGAAACACTCAAATCAAAGTTAAACAATGAGTCACTTTATTTTTATGACGCGGCAGCCCCGATCATCGAGAAAGATTCGATCGACATGTCGATCGCGTATGTCAAATCACGTTATGACGAAGGGGATGGCGATTACATCAACTGCCCGATGACACGCGACCAGTTCGATGCGTTTTACGCCGAAGTCCTAATGAGCAAACATGTTCCGTTACGTCAATTCGAGAAGGAAATCTATTTCGAAGGATGCATGCCGTTTGAAGAGATGGCGCGACGCGGTAAACAGACCTTGTTATTTGGTCCGATGAAACCGGTCGGCTTGGAGAAGGACGGGAAACGTCCGTATGCGGTCGTCCAGTTACGCCAAGACGACGCCGCGGCATCGCTCTATAATGTGGTCGGCTTTCAAACCCATCTTACCTGGGGCGAACAAGCGCGGATCTTGCGCATGGTCCCGGGACTTGAGAACGCACGCTTCGCACGTTACGGCGTCATGCATCGCAATACCTACCTAAAATCACCGGTACTTTTACATCCGACCTATCAATCCAAATCAAATCCGGATTGGTTCTTTGCGGGACAAATGACCGGGGTGGAAGGGTATGTGGAATCTTGTGCCAGCGGTTGTCTGGCCGCGATTAATTTAGCGCATTATCTTTTGGAAGACAAAACGCTAAACTTGGATAGCACGACCATGATCGGCGCGATGGCGAACTATATCGCGACCGCCAATCCCGCATCCTTTCAGCCGATGAACGCGAATTTTGGTATAATGGTCCTGAAAGAGACAGCGGACAAAAAGGATCGTAAAGAAGCGCTTGTGCGTCAAGCGCTCCAGAAGATCGATGATTTTGTCCGCGACGAAGCTTCATGGAACAACAAATCAATCGATTTCTAACCTTTGTTTCCAATAAAAATACCGGATCTGCCCATACCGCCGATGCGTATCGACGGGATTTGGAACGCTTTATGGGGTTTCTAACCGATTCGGGGATCCAATCATGGAACGAGGTCGACAAGTCCGTCGCCAAGCGCTATATCGATGTCTTGTCGGGCGAACAAAAAGTCCGTTTGAAGAGTAGCACCCTCAATCGGAATCTGTCCGGGTTACGTTCCTTCTTCAATTATCTGGTTTCCAACGGGGAAGCCGAAAGCAATCCGTTTCATCGCATCCGCGCGCCAAAAGGCGCAAAAATGTTGCCAGACTTTCTATTGTTCGACGAAATCGAACGCTTGTTTGCGGGCATCGATACGACAAGCGCCGAAGGCAAGCGTGATCGCGCGATGTTTGAACTGATGTATGCCTCCGGTCTTCGGGTCGGGGAAACCGCTTCGCTGAAACTCTCCAACATCGATTTCAACCAACGTGTCCTTCGGATCAAAGGTAAGGGTTCCAAAGAGCGAATCGTTCCTTTTTATCCCTATGCCGGAGAACTCATCAAACAGTATCTTACCCAAGGAAGACCCGAGTTATTGGGTGAATCGAAGAGTGACTTCCTTTTCATAAATAAGAGGCATCAACCGCTCTCCGAACGCGGGATCCAATATCTACTCGACAAATACGCTCGTCTTAGCGGGATCAACAAGACGATCCATCCGCATATGTTGCGCCATTCCTTCGCGACCCATTTGTTGGACAACGGAGCCGATCTGCGAATCGTCCAAGAGCTGTTGGGTCACGCCCATCTTAGCACGACCCAGATTTACACCCATGTCACGGTCGATCGCTTGAAAAGCGCGTATTTGAGCGCTCATCCGCGAGCGAAGGATAAGTAATTCGGACTTGAAGCCAAACGTGAAGTATGGTATAGTTTTCAATGGCATCTTAGGGTGCACATCGCACATCGGGAATTCATGGATCCGTGCCCTTCGAGGGTTATCCGTGTTCGAACCGATGGAGGACTAACGGAAAGTGAGGACATAACATGTCAGTCGTATCGATGAAGCAGTTACTCATGAACGGATCGCATTTCGGGCATCAGACCCGCAAATGGAACCCCAAGGTCAAACCGTTCATCTACACCGCCAAGAATGGTGTTTACATCATTAACTTGGAGAAAACCAGAGAAAAATTGGATGACGCCTACAACGCAATGAAAGCCATCGCGGACAAAGGGGGCAAGGTTCTCTTCGTCGGAACGAAGAAGCAATCGCAACCGGTCGTATTGGACGAAGCGCTGCGTAGCGGAGCGTTCTACATCAACCAACGTTGGTTGGGCGGAACGTTGACCAACTTCAAGACGATCCAAAAACGGATTCGCCGTTTGCTTGAAATCGAAGAGATGGAAGCCAGCGGAACGATCAACGTCTATCCGAAGAAAGAAATCGCGCAATTGCGCAAAGAAGCCGCTCGTTTGGAGAACTTCCTCGGCGGTATCAAAACCATGATCAAATTACCGGACGCGGTATTTGTCGTCGACCCAACGGAAGACCACAACGCCGTCGCCGAAGCCAACAAACTGGGCATCCCCGTTTTCGGTATCGTCGACACCAACTGCGACCCGGACAACATCACCTACGGCATTCCGGCCAATGATGACGCGATCCGTTCGATCAAACTGATCTGCGGCTTGATGGCCGATGCGATCGTCGAATCCAAAGGCGGCTTACTGAGCTTCGCTTACGCCGACAAGGATCTCGAAAAAGATGTCACGATGACCGATGTCATCATCAACGTCGAACAACAAAACGAAGAAAACGAACGTCGCAGAAGAGCGCGTATCGAAGAACGCAGAGCGCGTGAGGATAAGAACCGTCGTTACGGGGATCGTCCTTCTTATGGAAACCGCGACGGGGAACGCCGTTACCCGCCCAGAGAACCGCGTAACTTCGCCGAAGCTCCGAAACGTGAAGAAGCCAAACCTGCCGAAGCGAAAGCACCGGTTGAAGTCAAACCCGCTGAATAGCACTGGAGGAAAATCATGATCACAGCATCCCAAGTCAAAGAACTCCGCGAAAAGACCGGAGCCGGTATGATGGACTGCAAGAAAGCGTTGGAAGAAACCCAGGGCGATCTTGAAAAGGCCGTCGATTGGCTGCGTGAGAAGGGTATCGCGAAAGCCGCTAAAAAAGCCGGACGCATCGCCGCCGAAGGTTTGACCCGTTTTAAAGTCGAAGGCAACCGTGCCGTCGTTTACGAAATCAATTCGGAAACCGACTTCGTCGCCAAAAACGACCAATTCTTACAACTGCTCGAATTGACGGGCGTCGCGCTTTTGGAAGTTGCGCCGAAATCGCTTGAAGAAGCGCTTTCCGCTCCGGCCAACGGCCGTACGGTCGGCGATTTCATCACCGACGCGACCGCGACGATCGGCGAAAAGATTACCTTACGTCGTTTCGAACTGCTTGAAAAAGCCGAAACGGAAGTCTTCGGAACGTATATGCACATGGGCGGAAAGATTTCCGTCATCGTGAAGATGAGCGCCGGCACGTCCGACGAACTCGCCCACGACATCGCGATGCAAGTCGCTTCGATGAGCCCGACCTTCATTTCCCGCAAGGATATCGCGCCGGATTACATCGAACATGAACGCAACATTCAACGCGAAATCATCAAGAATGACGAAGCGTTGGCGGGCAAGCCCGAAAAAGTACGCGAAGGCATCCTGGAAGGACGCTTAAGCAAATCGCTTCAAGAATCCTGTTTGGTCGATCAATTGTTCTTCAAGAACCAAGACGTCAAAGTCTCGGATGTTCTGAAGGCGGAAAAAGCCGAGGTTTTCTCCTTCGTGCGTTATGCGGTCGGTGAAGGCATCGAGAAAAAAGAAGAGAATTTCGCAGCGGAAGTCAATAGCGTATTCGGTAATTAGTTTTACCGTTGAAGGACACGGTACGTGTCCTTTTTCAACGAAACTGGGAGGTAGACCATGTATCAACGCGTATTATTAAAACTCAGCGGTGAAGCCTTGATGGGGAAAGAGCGCAACGGATTCGATCCGCTTGTCTTGGCCCAAATCGCCAAGGAAGTCAAAGAAGTGCGTGAAATGGGTGTCGAAATCGCGATCGTCGTGGGCGGAGGAAACTTCATCCGCGGCAAGTTCGCCGAACAAATGGGCATCGATCGCGTACAAGCCGACTACATGGGAATGCTTGCGACGGTGATCAACGCGATTGCCATCCAAGGCGCCTTGGAAAAACTCGGCGTCGAAACACGTGTACAGACCGCGATCGAAATGAGTAAAGTCGCCGAACCGTTCATCGTCCGCCGTGCGGTACGTCACTTGGAAAAAGGACGGGTCGTCATCTTCGGCGCCGGAACGGGAAGCCCTTACTTCTCCACCGACACCACGGCGGCATTGCGGGCTTCGGAAATCAAAGCCGATGTGATCCTCATGGCCAAAAACGGCGTCGACGGCGTCTACAACGCGGATCCGAAAGTCCATCCCGAAGCGCAAAAATATGATTTACTAACCTTTATGGACCTCATCCAGCAAGGCTTAGGCGTCATGGATACCACCGCCACCTCGATGTGCATGGATAACGACATCGATCTGATCGTCTTCAACATGAACCAATACGGAAATATCAAACGCGCCGTTCTCCAAGAAGAAATCGGCACGAAAATCACCAAGGAAGGAGCGCACGCATGAAAAAACATCTCGACTTAGCCAAAGAAAGAATGAATGCCGCCATCGCCCAGTACGAACATCACTTAACGACGATCCGTACCGGCCGCGCCAATCCGAACATCTTAGCGGACGTGCACATCGACTATTACGGAGCGCCCACACCGCTGAACCAAATCGGAAGCATTTCGGTTTTCGAAGGGAAACAGCTGGTCGTCAAACCTTATGACACGCATTATCTCAAAGCCATCGAGAAAGCCATTTTCGAAGCGAATTTGGGATACACGCCGCAAAACGACGGAACCTGCGTACGCATCAACATTCCTGCCTTAAGCGAACAAACCCGCAAGGATTTAACCAAAGTCGCCCACAAGCACGCGGAAGAATGCAAAGTCGTCGTACGTAACGTACGTCGCGACATCAACGAAATGATCAAAAAAGATGATGAGTTGACGGAAGATCTGGAAAAAGAAGCGTTGGAGAAAGTTCAAAAACTGACCGACGAAAACATCAAACGCATCGAAGCGATCACCGAAGCTAAAAACAAAGAAATCATGACGGTCTAACGATAAGCCCACTTCGGTGGGCTTATTTACCATGAAGGAGGATTGGATGGAAAGCAAATTCAAACATGTCGCCATCATCATGGACGGCAACGGCCGTTGGGCAAAGAAACAAAATCAATTGAGAACATTCGGACATAAGCAGGGAAGTCAAAACGTCCGCAACATCGCGATCGCGGCCCATAAGGCAGGGATCGAAGTTCTGACGTTATATGCGTTCTCCACCGAAAACTGGAAGCGACCGGCCGATGAAGTGAATTACCTGATGAAACTACCGATGTTTTTCTTCGATAAGTTCATCAACGAGCTCATGGAAAACAACATCCGTGTCCAAACAATCGGCGAACTCTCCGCTTTTCCCGAGGAAACACGGGCGATTTTAGCGAAATCGATTGAAACCACAAAAAACAACACCGGTATGATTCTATGTCTAGCGATGAATTACGGTGGCCGCCGTGAGATACTTTTGGCGGCGAAACGTTTCGCGGAAGACCTGAATCATGGTAAAATAAACCAAGAGGCTGACGAAGCCGTCTTCGAATCTTATCTGATGACCAGCGAATATCCACCTGTCGACGTCGTGATCCGCACCAGCGGAGAACAGCGCGTCTCCAATTTTCTGCTTTGGCAAATCGCGTATGCGGAATTGGTATTCGTCGAGGAAGCCTGGCCTGAATTTACGCCGGAACGCTTCCATGAAGTTCTCAATTCAGTAAGTCAGCGCCAACGCCGTTTCGGAGGAATCTAACATGAAACAGAAGATCATTACCGGACTACTTCTCTTCGCCATCCTTTTTCCAGCCCTTTACGTTGGAGGGTGGCCTTTACGTGCGGTCGTGATCGGATTTTTGACCATAAGCGCCTATGAAGTCGTCATCGCGACCGGTACGAAGTTACCGGTTTGGTTGGTCGTCCCAATACTCGCCATGGTCTTTGTCTTGGGTGCGATCGATGAAGCCTATCTGCTTCCGGTCATCATCACCGTCATCATCAGTCTATTCATTATTCTGGTCTTGTTGGAAGAGTTGACCCTGAATGATATGACCTATCTGTTTATCATGGTACTGATGATGGCATTCACCTTACGTTCGGTCGCCGCCATCCAAGATTATGGAACACGGTTGGTCGTCTATATCGCGTCGATTACCTATGCCACGGACACCTGCGCCTATTTCGCCGGACATGCTTTCGGGAAACATAAACTCAATCCGCGTATCTCGCCGAAGAAGACGATCGAAGGTTCGATCGGCGGTTGGGCAGGTGGCTTTCTAATCGGTATGTTGTTCGGATATATCTTCATCCGCAATATCCCGTTCGATCTCATTCTTATTTCATCGTTTGTCTTACCGCTCATCGGACAGTTCGGGGATTTGGCCTTTAGCGCCGTAAAACGCCACTATGGCATCAAAGACTTCGGAAGCATCTTCCCGGCGCATGGCGGCGTGCTTGACCGGATCGACAGTCTGATTTTCAATCTGATGACTTTCTTCGTCTTGATGAACTTCTTTATCTAAGGAGACCCATGAAAAAAATCGTGATTCTCGGCGCCAGCGGTTCGATCGGTCGACAGACCCTCGACGTGGTGCGCCAACATCCTACCTTATTACATTGTGTCGGGATTTCCGTCGGCCGCAATATTACTTGGCTACGTGAATTGCTGCATCGTCAATCGTTTGAACTCGTATGTGTCCAATATGAGAACGATGCAGTCGCCTTGCGTAGCGAATTCCCAAATCAGCCGTTTTTGGTAGGGGATGAAGGCTTGATCCGTTTAAGCACCCTACCTTCGATCGATACCGTTGTCAACGCTTTGGTCGGATTTTCCGGCTTGGCGCCGACATTGGCGGCGATCCATGCGCACAAAGAGATTGCCCTCGCAAACAAGGAAACCTTGGTCGTTGCGGGTAGTTGGATCATGCAGGCGGCGAAAGAACATAAGGTCAATATCGTACCGATCGACAGTGAACATTCCGCGATCTTCCAATGTCTTCAGGGCAATCGGAGAGAAGATGTCCGCAAACTGATCATCACGGCTTCCGGCGGGAGCTTTCGCGATAAGTCGATCGATGAGTTAAACGATGTCACCGTTGATCAGGCGTTATCCCATCCGAATTGGTCGATGGGTCCTAAGATCACCATCGACAGCGCGACCCTTGTCAATAAAGCCTTCGAAGTCATCGAAGCGCATTGGCTCTTCGATTTACCTTATGATCAAATCGAAGCGGTCATCCATCCCCAAAGCATCATCCATTCGATGGTAGAATATGTTGACGGATCGATCCTAGCCCAACTGGGATCACCGGACATGCGTCTGCCGATCCAATATGCCTTACTGTATCCAAACCGCTTTGAAATCGAAAACCATGCACATCTGGATTTCAAACGTATTTCGGAACTTCGTTTCGCTGAAATCAAACCGGAACGTTACCCGCTCTTTTATCGCATCCTGACCGAAGCGAAAAGGGGTGGTAACCGTACGACCGTCATCAACGCGGCCAACGAAGTCGCGATCGATGCGTTTCTGAAAAACAAAATCCGTTTTACGCAGATCGACGATGTCATCCTTTATGCTTTGGACAACGTCCCGATGGGACCGTTGACCGGATCGGAAGATACGATAGCTTGCGATCGCGCATCGCGCGAAATCGCCAACCAAAAGATCGGAGGTTAAGATGGACTTCATTTATTTCGTAATCGTTTTAGGAATCATCGTGTTCATCCACGAACTCGGACATTTGATCACCGCGAAATACTTCGGTGTTTATTGTCGGGAATTCGCCATCGGCATGGGACCAAGAATACTATCGAAGAAATACGGAGAAACCGTCTACAGTATCCGTTTGCTTCCCTTAGGAGGCTTTGTTTCGATGGCCGGGGAAGACGGGGTGGATGTTGAAGAAATCCCGTTTGAACGGACCATTAAAGGCATCAAACCCTACAAACGGATGATCGTCATGTTGGCGGGCATCTTCATGAATTTACTCCTGGCCTGGGCGATTTTCATCGGAATGTACCTTATCAGCGGTCAAGCGACCATCGCACCCAAACCGATCATCGACGGGGTCGTCGCGGATTCACCTGCCGCCAGCGCCGGCTTTGTTTATGGCGATAAGATCCTCAAGCTGAAGTTCTCGGATGGGACATCCATTGTTCCCAATGATTTCTATGAAGTCGTGCAATACATCCAACTTTATAGCGACGAAACGACTTTCGTCATCGATCGCGAAGGGGAAATCTTGGAAGTTCTCGTGACCCCCGAATACATCGAGGAAGAATCGCGCTATTACATCGGATTAAAGTTACCGCAACCGCAAGTCATTCAGATTAACGCCTTGGAAGCGGTCGGATACGGAACCAAGACCATGGTCGACGGTGTCGAAAGCATTTTCTCGACCCTAAGTCGCTTGGTACGCGGGATCGGTCTTAAGGCCATGAGCGGTCCGGTCGGCATCTTCAACATCACGGCGCAATCCGCCGATCAAGGAATCGGATCGCTGATTCTGCTAGTCGGCATCCTTTCGTTGAACGTCGGCATCTTCAACCTGTTGCCCATTCCTTTGTTGGATGGCGGCAGAGTCTTATTGACGGGCATCGAAATGATCCTGCGTAAACCGCTCAACGCCAAAGTCGAATCCGCTCTGCTTACCGCAAGCGCGGCTTTGATGATCGGATTGATGTTGCTTGTGACTTGGCAGGACATCCTGCGGTTATTGTAAAAGGAGAATTGAAACATGAAAGTATGCGTCATCGGCGGAGCCGGCTATATCGGTTCCCATGCGGTCTATGAACTGATCCGCGACCATCACGAAGTCGTCGTCATCGACAATTTGTCTACGGGTACCAAGGATGCCGTCCATGAAGAGGCGCGGCTTTACATCGGAGATATCACCAAGAAAGCCGAACTGAACGAAATCTTCACCATCGAATGCGCTAAGAAACCCTTTGACGCCGTGATGCATTTCGCCGCGAAGATCGTCGTCCCCGAGAGCGTCGAGAAACCCTTGGAATACTACTATAACAACGTCGAAGGGGTACGCGTGATGTTGGAGACGATGCGCGATCATCAGATCAAAAACGTTATTTTCTCATCGACCGCTGCGGTTTACGGTGACGTGAAGAAAGATCTCTGCTTGGAAGACGATGTCCTTTCTCCGATCAACCCTTACGGCGAAACCAAGTTAGCCTCGGAAAAAATGATCCAATGGGTCAGCAAAGCCTATGATATGAACTATTGCATCTTCCGATACTTCAATGTCGCCGGTGCGGATGAGTCGCTGAAAATCGGACTCAAACGTGATGGATTGACCCATATCATTCCGATCACGGTCCAAACCGCCTTAGGTTTGCGTCCATCGATGACGGTCTATGGCAACGATTATCCGACCGAAGACGGCACCTGTATCCGCGACTACATCCATGTCGCCGATTTGGCGTACGCGCATGTCTTGGGTGCGAAATACATCTGTGAGAAGAATCAATCGTTGATTTTGAATCTCGGTTCAAATCATGGCTTTTCCGTATTGGAAGTCATCAAGGAAGTCGAAAAGTTCTACCCGGTCAATTATACGTTCGGCCCGCGTCGTGCAGGAGATCCGGCGAAGCTGATCGCTTCCAGCCAAAAGGCCAAAGAGATCCTGGGTTGGGTTCCAAAACGCAGTTTGGCGGACATTGTCCGTACGGATATCCAATTCAGACAAAAACACGAAGTCACAAAGTAGGGTCATTCCTACTTTTTTTGTATGAAAAAAGGGCTATCGCCCTTCGATCCGTTTGAAATTATCCAGCAGTACGCAATTGCGAACCGCGATGCGTGCTTTCCACCATAGCGTACTAACCGCGAATGCTTCAGGATCATTTCCCCAATCCCAATTCAGATCCCAGAGTCCATCATCGTTTCGTCTCGATAGGATCCGATCCAAATCCTCATCCACAAGTCCTCGCATTGTTTCATAGAGGGGATGTTGTGTCGAGCGAATAAAGTGAGTCGGAAAACACTTATAGCTTTCCTTACTATCTAAATCTTCGAGAATCACCGCTTTTTCGTCAGTGATCAGTTTCGCGTACGATTTTGGAATTTGATCATCCTGCGGATCAAGCTGTAGAAGAATGGTATAGAGAAACTCTAAACAAAGCAGGGGATGCATATCGATTTTGCTTTGATTCAAATGTTTATCAATCAAATCTCTCGCGATCTTAAGGCACCGCTTCCAAAAGTCGGTGTCTTTTTTCGCATACTTCAACCCGAAACCGCACAAGATCGCCGTCGGATTAAAGGTCGATCGTTTCTCGGAATCACTCTTCGTATCCCACCAAGGCGCATGAGGATAAGCATCGTTGCTTGCGATGATCAAGTCCCAACGACCGTCATGGAAGTCTTTGCCTGACCGTAAGTAACTAAGAATGCCTTGAATCAGCGGCGTATCGACAGAACATCCGCCGATCGACTCGATGATTTCGATGGCATCCGCCGTCTGAAGGGGAGAGGAGAGGGGATTGTGGCTATCGGCCTCCAAAGCATGTCCGAAACCTCCATCTTCATTCTGAAATGCGCTCAAAGCATCAAGTACACTCTCTGGATTTCCATGATCGAAGTGAAAATTCCACAGGGCAAATTCCAACGGGCGCGCATTACGACGCATCCAACGTCCGATGCGATGGAAGTCATTCTCGGATAGAGGCATATTCTCTTTCATCAGAGATAGAACACGATGGCGATAAAGTGCGCCAACGCCGCCAAGTTAATGAACAAATGCCAGATGAAATGGAAATACGGGCGATTCTTTTGCATATAGAATCCGGCACCGACGGAATAGAACACACCCCCTAAAACGATCAATCCCAAAAACAAAACGGATGTGCTTGCCAGTAACTTCGGGATAAATAACAACGCCGTCCAACCCATGCATAAATAGATCAACACGCTGAGTTTCGGAATGGATTTCTGCGCGATCGATTTATACAAAATCCCAAACAACACCATACTCCACTGAATCACCAAGATCAGCCAGCCTTGCCATCCGCCGATCGCATACAAGGCGATGGGCGTGTAACTGCCGGCGATCGCGAAATAAATGAAGATATGGTCTAAGATCCGCAAAACGTATTTATGCGGCGTATCGTACGCCATCGCATGATATAAGCACGATGTCAGAAACATCAAGAAGATACTGATGATAAAGACGCTGGTCCCAAGCGCCAAAAGCGCTCCGCCTTTTAGATATGAGAACACAGCGACATAGGGCAAGGCGAAAAGCAACAGAAGACTCATCACGCCGTGCGTGATGGAATTTCCCAGTTCTTCGCCGAAGGATAACTGGATCAAGTTTTTCATGGTTTTTTCTTTGGACATGGTTTTACCTCCATGGAATTGTAACATATTTACAATCGAAAACGATGCTTGACAAAACAAAACAGAAAGGACTACAATGTTTATATACACAAAAAAGGAAAATTGTGAACACTATGATCGAAATCTTGGAACGAAAAAAGGTTTATACGACTCAACAACTGCGTGATAACGGCTTTAATGCGTATGATTGCCGGAAATTGATGAAAAACAATCAATTGGCGGCATTGAAACGCGGTCATTATGTCCGCAGCGACCACCAACTCGATTCGATCTCATTAGTCGTCGAGACCTTTCCCGAAGCGACATTCATTTTACAAAGCGCGTTGTATCTGCACGGATATCTTTACCGTACGCCACGCGTGATCATCGGGGCGAAGAAGAGTGAAAGCCGTATGAAATACCATAGCGACTACATTCCGATGAAGGTGCTTTATCGTGACGATAAGTATGCGGATTTGGGTGTCATGAAGATGAATTATCATGGACGGATCTTAAAGGTCAGCGATCCGGAGAGAACCTTGATCGATTGCATACGGCGTCAGGACTTGATTACGTTTGAAGAATATAACTGTGCGGTACGGGCATATATCCAGGATCCAAACAAAGATTTGGATCGTTTATTGCGCTATGCGGAGATCTTGCATGTCGAGTCGAAGGTCTTGATGATTCTTCAACCTTGGATGAAATTTGAAGGATATACGAAGCGTACCTTACAACCTGTGATACAATAGGACCGAGGTAATTCATGAAAAAAGAACGCGACTATCTTGGATGGATCACGTTGGCCTTAGCGATACTCTTACTCTTGGCTGGCGGATTATATGTTTGGAAAACGTACTTAACGGATGAAAAAGATCCGATTATCGATGATAAAACCGAAATCGCCGTGAAGGTCGTGGATGCGACGGTTTTTCGCTTTGATGATTTGGATTTCCAGTTCGTTATCGCGAATATGGAAGTTTCCTCCAACAAAAGTATCGGACTCGGACTCGAGATGTTTTCTACGTCGGAAGGCATCGCATTAAACGCCACGACATTTTATCGGGATAAACTGACTGAAGTCGGTTATACCTTGGATGAATATGAAATGATCGAAAAATTCATCGCCGGTGAGGGAAGCGTCGCGGGCAATGTTTTCATTCCGATTCTCGATAAGAATGCGAAAACGATCGATGTGACCGTAAACTTAGAAATGCCGATTGTTCTGAAAATCGATTTGAGCGAAGCGGACGGGACCAAAGGGGATGTCGGATATGTGCCGACCGACGTTCTTACCGACAAGGTTCGCTACGAGATCCGATTGGGAGATCTGATCGGTATCAATGATCGAACGATGATTTTGACGACTCCCAGCGGCGATAGAGAAAACGTCGATTTTTCGGACTTCTCCAATCTTTATGCGTTAAAGATATCGATCGAAGGTTTGGGTGGTTCGCAAATCGCGATCGATCAAGTGACGTTTTTACCGGATGGTGGGACTGAAACCGCCCATTCGTTAGGAAAGAACTATTCGGTCGAACCTTATTCGAATTTGATCGATAAGAAAATCGGATCAAGTGAAGAAGGTTACATCTATCTGCAGCTCAACACCAAAGACGACGCGCTGATCCGGCGTAACGGTACCTTGAAGATCAAATTGGCGGATGAAGAGACTTGGATTACCGTATTCTACATCGACTTGGAGGAACAATGAAAAAACTGAGAACGTTTATCGCGGTTTGCATGACGATGATGCTGGGAATGTCCGGCGTCGTCTTTTCGGGCGTTTCGCCCCTCTTGCAAGCCCATGCGGAAACGATCTCTTGTACGACGGAACTACCGTTTGAGTTGGCGACGATCACGGCCAAAGACGTTTACACCGTTACGTCGTGCCATGCGACTTTCAATGAGGCGAACACCGCGATGAACGAGCTGGCGAAGACGCAGAAGAATGTCGTGGTACGTCATAGTTCTTCCTTCAGCCCGTCAAAGATCATCGCGATGGACCGCGGAATCGCCGCCACCTACGATTATCGTTCGGATTCCACCTCGACGATCAATCTTTACACGACCTACGATGCCAATGCGATGACCGTCGGCGGGACGACCACGTACACGCAAAACCATCGCGATATGCAATACTTGGGAACGATGGCCTATAACCCCAGCAATGGAATCGGGATCGTCAAAGTCAAAGTCTCTGGATTTACCGGATATTTAAGTCTCAAAAACACGGATTTGATTCCGATGATTTACGTGGATAATGCCTGGAGTTTTACATTGGGAGGAACCCCCTCGACCTCGCCTTATCCCGAAGCACCCTTTACGATGGTACCGAAGACGCACAAGTATTCGGTCATCAATATTTCTTCGACCGACATCAACGGTGTCAACCACACCTCGCGCGATTTGATCCACGAACTTTACTCGATGTGGGATGGTCGTTCGTTAGGTTCCTTTACCTATGGTCCGGCACCGTCATGGTTACCGAACGGTGTGTATTACAGTTGGGACGGAATTACGTTCTATACCGACCGCGACTGCTTAAAACCGGTCTATAACGGCGACGTCATCGGTCGCTACTACCAGTATTTCCAATACCTCCCGTTACGCACGCAAACGCAGTATACCGCGCAGGAAATCGACGCTTACGTTACGATGCTTGGCTATGATCATGCCCCGACTTCGCTTTCCGATCCCGATTTGGATACCGGAAGTATGTTGTATGGGCAAGGCGCGAGTTTCATTTCCGCACAGGCGACGTATGGCATGAATGCGCTGTTGATTTTCTCGCTTGCGTATCACGAATCCGGCGGCGGGACCAGTACCTTGGCCATTACGAAATACAACCTCTTTGGTTGGGGCGCCGTCGACAGTAACCCGATCAACAACGCGAAAGAGTTCACTTCGATCGAAGACAGTATCAATGAGATGATGGGAGTCCATATTCGGGGATATATGAGCCCGGACACTTGGACGTTCTTCGGTTCGGTCATCGGTTCGAAGGGCAGCGGAATGAATGTGAAGTACGCTTCCGATCTCTATTGGTCGGAAAAGATCGCAGGGCGCGCCTACAAGGTCGATCGTTATTTAGGGAACAAGGATTACGGGGCGGTCGATTATGCGATCATCAATGACGGCGCGGCCGTTTCGGTCGAGAAAACGACATCGTTATCCACCGATCTCTATACCTTAAGTTCGACGCTGAAAAACAAGAGTCTCATCGTCACGCAACCGCAACGTATTACCGACAAATTGTGGGTGAAAACACCTTCGACCGCACCGGTTTCAACGTCCGGTACCGCGATTCTTTACGGAGCGACTTCGCTCCAGTTGATTCCGTACGATAAAGAACTGAGCGTCGGTTATTTGCTACTAAACAATTACAATTTTATGATTCCGAAACTCGTTGACGGAAAGACACGTTCCAGTATCGAAACCTTCGCATGGAACGCAAACAAACTTTCGATCGCAGGCTATGGTTTCTTTAATGGATATAATGCATCGTCCACCGGGTCCATCACCCATACCCTTACTCTGACATCATCGAGTGCTTCGACACCGTTTCCCTTGAAAGATGGAACATCGCGTCCGACCTTGTCGACGGAGTTCGGTAATGATTTATTGCTTTATGATTATGCGACCTTCGCGGATGACAGTATCGATCTTTCTGCGTTGGCTCCCGGAGATTATTCGTTCTCGCTGACGATCGGAGAGAGCGCGTATGGCATTTCATCGACCCAAGCGTTGAAGTACGAGGGAGAACTCCCTGCGGATCAAGTGATCAACGAAAAACTCTATGCGTTTACGAAAACTACCGATGGGAACCTACATCTCAACGTCAGCTACGCAATCCTTTTAAACAATTACATCACGACTCCGACCAATAAAGATATTACGGTTCAAGCGGCGATCGCCAACTACACGTTGAATGAAAACAGTCATACGTTTACGGAGAACGGTTCGTTTACGTTTGTGGCGACACACGCGGACGGCAGTTCCGTATCACGGACCGTCACGATCACGAACATCGACAAGGTCCCTCCGGAAATCACGATCAGTTCCTACCCGACGGAAATGCAGGACGCCAGTATCACGGTCACCGCGACCACAAATGAGGGAACACTCAACACCACATCGCATACCTTCCTAAACAATAGTAGTTTCGACTTTATCGCAACCGATGCGGCAGGCAACATCACGACCAAAACGGTAATCATCACCAATATCAATGCCCGTTACGCAGTCAACTTCGCGATTTCGTCAGGTAAGGGAACGATGACCGCGAAAGCGAATACTACGTTCCTTACGACCGGTGAAAATCTCACTCCCGGTGCTTCGATTCTATTTACGGTCGTGCCTACCAACGGATTTACGGTTTACGAGTGGACAATCGATGGCGTTAGCGTAGCCGGGAATCAGACCACTACGCTTACGATTGAAAACCTGGAAAAATCAGTGACGGTTAACGTCAAACTGGTTATGTATGGTGACGTGAATAATGATCAAATACTATCGACGACGGATATCGTCATCTTGCGTCGTTATCTGGCCGGATTAAGTAGTTTATCCGATATCGCAAAAGTTAGCGGTGATTACAATAAAGATGGCAAAGTATCGACAACGGATATCGTTATTCTGCGACGCAAACTCGCTGGATTGGAGTAATATGAAAAAACTTATACTTATCTTACTTATACTTATAAATATGGTCGCATTTGCGCCGGAGGTAAATGCGGCAGCGACATTCACAACATCGATATCCGGTTCGTCGACTATCAACGCCGGTTCGACTTTTACAGTCACCGTCAATGTCAACGCTACGGTAAAACTTATGGCGTTCAATGCGGCATTAAATTATGACGGGACAAAAGTTCAATATGTTTCCGGAGTTTGTTACCCGACAAGTTGCGGGTACGCAGCAAAAACACGTATCTCAGTTGATTGGACTACTGGGAAAACAGGCTCATACAAAGTCGCTACTCTCACATTTAAAGCGTTATCTACACTCACAGCTGGTAAATCAACAACCATATCGGTAAGCGATATAAAGGGAACAGCTGAAAGTGGCGGTACATACATCGACGTAACAAGTTCGACGGGTTCTGCTTCTCGTACAATCACGATTGCGACCCCCGCAGCCCCTAAATCCTCAAACAACAATCTTTCGGCGCTGAGAGTCGATGGCGTTTCGGTACCGAACTTCAGCACAACCAACTCTTCCTACGATCTTGGTACCGTCGATAAAACGTCGATCACGATTGCCGCAACCGCTTCGGATACCAAAGCGAAGGTGAGTGGAATCGGTACGAAGAATCTTGTCTACGGACTCAATTCGTTTCCGGTCGTGGTCACCGCGGAAAACGGTGCCACAAAAACCTACACGGTCGCGATCACACGCAATGATCCGCGATCAGCCAATAACTATTTATCCGGGATTACGTTGAGTTCCGGTACGTTGGATTTCAATAAAGAAACCGGCAGTTATGTGGTCGAAGTCGAGAACGATGTGACATCGATTACCATCGGCGCGAACGTCGAGGACGCGAAGTCAAGTTTGGTCGGAACGGGGACGTTTGATTTAAAGCTTTATGACAATAAGTTCGAGTTGATCGTCACGGCGGAAAATCAAACGACGCGCACCTATGCGTTGAATATCGTACGAAAAGACGAACTGGGATTCTCGCATGAGTTATCGAAAAACAATTACCTATCGAGCCTAACCATCGAAGGGTTGGAATTTCCGTTTGTGAAGGAAACAAACTCGTATGTGTTGACGGTCGAGAAAGACATCAGTACGATTACGATTAATGCGGTGGCCGACGATCCGACCGCTTCGGTTGAAAGTGGTACCACTGCGGAATTGGCGTATGGTCAAAATGCGATTCGCATCTCTGTCATCGCCGAAAGTGGCGCGAAGCGCGATTATTTCCTCTTCGTCTACCGTAAGAGCGATGCGCCGGTCATCAGCGTCGACGATATTCTTGCTTACTTAGATACTTCGACGGACAAAACGATTATTTTGGTGCCGGGAATCAGCGGAATCATCTCGCAGGAAATCCTCGAAAAAGCAGCGTCGAAGGGGATTACGTTACAAGTCGAGAAACGCGATGATTTTGGGAAAGTGATCTATGTCTGGAATTTCGCAGGCAAAGCAGGTGAGAACTTCGTAAAAACCGATACGAATCTCGGATTCACTTCGCCCAATGCGAAAACCATCCATGAACTCTCCAACTATGCTTCGGGGATGATGCTTTATTTTAACCATGAAGGCGATTTGCCCTTGGGAACAAGCATCGATATCTTTGTGGGGGAGGTATTTGATGATTTGGCCAGGGTCAACCTCTATCACTTCGATGTCGTAGCGAAAAAACTTGTAAAAAGCGGTGAAACCATGGAAGTCAAGAACGGTTTTGTCAGGTTGGATTTATCACACGCTTCTGAATACTTGTTGACGCAAGCGACGTTAAAAGATACGAAAACGTATTCCATCTTCTTTGTGGCGATGGTTGCGGAAGCCGGGATCATCCTCGGGTTGGTAATATTGATGATCGTACTCCTACGTCGAAAAAGGAAGTCGGCGGAATAGTTCGAAATAGAGAGCGTGATATTCAGCGAGGTCGATGACTTCGCTTTTATCACCTTAGAAACGAGAAAATGATGGAAAAACTAATCAAACCGATCGCCGCTACTTTATCGATCGGATACGAACAAGTCAAAAACACCCTCGATTTATTGGCGGATGGAAACACCATACCGTTTATCGCGCGTTACCGGAAAGAAGTTACGAAGGGATTGGACGAAGAACAGATCCGATACATCGACGAACAATACCAGTATCAAAAAAACTTGGCGAAACGCAAAGAAGATGTCAAACGCTTGATCGAGACGCAAGGGAAGTTGACCGAAGAACTGATCACGAATATCGATGCCTGTGAGACTTTGGCGATGGTTGAGGATATTTATCGTCCTTACCAACAGAAACGTAAAACACGCGCTACCGATGCGATCGCCAAAGGTCTTAAACCGTTGGCGGAGTGGATCGTAACGTGTCCGATCACAGGAAGTATATCGGAAAAAGCCAGGGAATTTGTCAACGGGGAAGTTGCTACGATCGAAGAAGCGATCCAAGGTGCGAAGGATATCATCGCGGAAATCGTCAGCGATGACGCTTCTCTTCGAAAACGGATCCGCGAATATGTGTTCAGCGAAGCCAAGATGGTCGTCAAACGGAAGAAGAACGCGGTTGACGAAGAAATGACCTATCGCGTCTATTACGATTATAGTGAGAAATGTTCTCTGATGGCTGCCCATCGAATCATGGCGATCGACCGCGGCGAACGCGAGAAGATACTGGACGTCAATTTGGACTATAATCGCGAACGTTTTGCGAAATATCAGCTCACCGTCATGACGCATGGCAAAGCGACGATCGTCAACGATCTTTTGGAAGACGCGATCCGTGATGGATTGAAACGTTTGGTCTATCCCGCGATCGACCGTGAAGTACGGTCTTCGATGACCGACAAAGCACAGGAGAAATCAATCGATGTCTTCTCCGCCAATCTGGAACGGCTGTTATTGCAGGCGCCGATCACAAACGCGATGATTCTCGGCGTCGATCCGGCGTATCGAACCGGTTGTAAATTGGCGGTCATCGACCAGACAGGTAAACTATTACACATCGATGTCATCTATCCGCATCCTCCCGTCAACAAGCGTCCGGATGCGATCGGCAAACTATTGAAGATATTCAGTGAGTATAAAATCACATTGATCGCCATCGGAAACGGAACGGCGAGCCGTGAAACGGAAGCGTTGATTGCCGAAGTGATTCGCGAACAGAGTTTACCGATCCGTTATGCGATGGTTTCGGAAGCCGGGGCATCGGTCTATTCAGCCGGCGATCTGGCACGTGCGGAATTCCCGCATTTGCATGTCGAGGAACGTAGCGCGGTTTCGATCGCACGACGATTGCTGGATCCGCTCTCCGAGCTCATTAAGATCGATCCAAAGAGCATCGGGGTCGGACAGTACCAACATGACCTACCGCCCGCACGGCTTGTGGAGCGCTTGGATTTCGCCGTGGTGAAGACCGTCAACCGGGTCGGTGCCGATGTCAACACCGCCAGTGAAGAACTCCTCAGGCACATCGCCGGGCTTAATCGCAACGTCGCCAAAGCCTTGGTTTCTTATCGTGACGAAAACGGATTCTTCACTGACCGTAAACAGTTGGCCAAGGTCAAGGGACTTGGCGCCAAGGCGTTTACCCAAGCCGCCGGATTCTTACGGATCCCGCAAGCGAAAAACGAACTCGACCGCACGGGAATCCATCCTGAAAGTTATGCGTTAACGCAAAAAATCATGTCCGAGCTTAACATTGCTTCTTTGACCGATGAATCCCGCAGTCAAGCGTTAGCCAACCAAAGCGCTGAAGAAATCGCACAGCGTCTTCATTCCGATCCCTATACCGTTTCGGACATCTTAACGATCCTCGCTTCACCTTTCCGCGATTACCGCGCATCGTTTGACGGACCTTTGCTTCATAGTGATATCGTCAAACTCGAAGACCTGAAGATCGGATTGACCTTGGAAGGAACCGTCCGCAACGTCACCGATTTCGGCGCGTTCGTCGATATCGGGCTTAAGAACGACGGGTTGGTCCATGTCTCCAAACTCAGCAAAGAACGCATTTCCTCCCCTTACGAAAAAGTCGCGGTCGGCGATATCGTCAATGTGACGGTCATCGGCATCGACACCGAACGACATAAAGTTTCGCTAAGCATGATCGACTAAAAAAGCGCGGAAATTCTCCGCGCTTTCGCTTTAGAACAGGGAAGTCTGCATCCGCTTTGCTTCCATATCATAATTGGGCAAAGGAATCTTACGAAACGCATCCAAATACTTATCCCCATCCTCCAAATAACGATCCACCAGATCCTCCGGGATCATCAATGGGGAACGATCGTGGATCTTGGCGAACTCGCCCTCCGCGCTCCGCGTCAGGATACTGAAGGAAGCCCTTGGTTCATCGGTATATAAGCCCGCCATATATAATTTTTTGCGTCCCTCGTTACGGATCAACAACTTGTTTTTGTGCTCGTCCCACTCGTAAAAACCGGCCGCCTTGATGACGCAGCGCCGTTCCTTCAAGTGCTTCTTGAACATCGGGCTGTTCAACGCGGTCTCACTGCGCGAATTGATCAAAATCCCGCTCTGATCCCATTTCGGCAAGCCCCACCGCATCACCTTCGGCGTCAATCCGCCTTCTTCCTTCACCAACACCAACGCCAAGTTGGAAGGGCGAACCTCATCCAACGCGATACTTCGAACCACGGCCTCGTCTTCCTGCATAGCGACGGTCTCCAGCCACGAAACCGCCTCGATGTCATCTTCGCTATCACGGAACAAATAACGTCCGCACATGTCATTTATCCTCCTTTTTCTCGATGAACCAACGATCCTCTTCCAAAAAGAGATAGCGCTGGCTCCCTTGGATCATACAGGTATACCGAATCCCGGTACCGCCCGCCCGAAGGGAAGCGGCCCGCGTAATCTGCGTCACTTTGTCTATGGGATATTTTACACCGTTATGCCAAACGATGTACAACGGTTTGATTTGTCCGTCCTTACGATGGTAAAGAACGACGTCGACATACTCCTTCATACTCATGTTTCATCACCCTTTGAAATACGACTCCGGAAAAATGACATGCTCCTGCTTCGGATTAAACCCGCTTAATACCGTATCCTCCAACATCATCAACCGCTGGATGCTCCGCGCCCCGAAACGCCGCCGGATATCGTCGATCGTCTTCTCCAAGGCCAAATTCTCCTCGCGTGCCTGTTGATCCTCGAAAATCGACAGTTGTAAAGGGACATCCCCGACGCATAAATCCGCGGCCTTGACCCCGATGCTCCGCAACGGCTTGGAGAAATCCACGTTCTGGCGAAACAACTTCATCGCCGCCTTGGCGATCTCACCGCTCAAATCACTCGGCAAGGGAAGCTTCGTCTGTCGGACACACGTTTCCAAATCGTTGTCGCGGATCGAAACCGCCACGGTCAAACACCGCAATCCCGCTTCCCGCAGCCGTGCCGCCACGCTTTCCGCAAGCACGTAACAGACGATCCGGATATCATCGAAAGTCTTCAAATCGCGCGGACAGGTCGTACTGTTGCCCACCGATTTCACCGTCGGTTCGCGACCTTCCTTCAATACCGGACTCTTTTCGAATCCGTTGGCGAACTCCCAGATGTACTCGCCCCACTTCCCAAACTTACGCTTTAAGATGTCAAGGTCATAGCGCGCGCAATCCCCGATCGTATAGATCCCCAAGGCATGCATCTTGACCGTCGTCGCCCGTCCCACATACAACAAATCCTCGATCGGCAGGGGAAAGACGATCTCCTTCATATTCTCCCGCGTGATGACCGTCGTCGCGTCCGGCTTCTTATAATCGGACCCCAGCTTCGCAAACACCTTGTTGAAGCTGACCCCGATCGACGCCGTGATTCCGGTCTCTTCGCGGATCCGCCCGCGGATCTCATCCGCCAACGTCCGCGCGTCGGGATAGCGACCGACGATCTCCGTCACATCCATCCAAACCTCATCGATGCCAAACGACTCGATACGGTCCGAATAGTCCGCGTAAATCGACCGCACCAGCTTCGAAAAACGAAGGTATTGCGTGAAGTTCGGCCGTACCAAGACCAAGTCCGGACACTTCTGCTTCGCTTGCCACAACGCTTCCCCGGTCTTGATGCCGGCCTTCTTCGCCAACATGTTTTTCGCCAAGATGATCCCATGCCGCTTCTCGACGTCGCCCCCCACGGCCATCGGAACATTCCGGTATTCAGGATGGTGCAGGCATTCCACGGAAGCATAGAAATTATTCAGGTCGCAATGGAAAATGGTCCGTTCCATGGTTGTCACCTCCTGTCTTTAGTTTACTTGAATTCATTTCAAGTTACAAGCCTTGCTTGAATTTATTTCAAGGTGATGCTACAATAAAACCGGTGATACCATGGCATTCAAAAACAACCTGCGGTCGCTCCGCAGGCAAAAGGGCTTAAGCCAGCAAGATCTGGCGCAAGAGTTCGGTTACAAGTCGTTTACGACCATCCAGAAATGGGAAGACGGAACTTCGTTCCCGCCTTCCGAAACGCTTCGGCGATTGGCCGATTTTTTCCGCGTTTCGATGGATGAACTGATGGGCGAGAAGAGCGAAACGCCGATCGCGGTTCCGATTTTGGGGATCGTCAGAGGCGGTCCGTTACGGATCGCCGAACAGGAAGTGATCGGCCAGGAATGGGTCGATTCGACCGAATCGCGCGGCGGGGAGCATTTTTATCTTGAGGTGACCGGCGATTCGATGGTCGGCGCCCGTATTTTTCCGGGCGACCTGGTCTATGTGCGACGTCAGAACCAAGTCGAGAACGGTCAGATCGCCGTCGTCTTGGTCGGGGATGAGGCGACGCTCAAACGAGTGTATTTCGAGGAGGACCGGATGATCTTAAAGGCTGAAAATGAAGCCTATGCGCCGATGGTTTACACGAAAGAGGAAATCGACGAGAAACCGGTCCGGATTTTGGGACGGGTTCTTCATAATAAGATCAAATTCTAGAAGGGAGACTTCATGGAACTCATGGCATGGATCCAACAAGCGGATCTTTATTTCCAGAACGGCTTGGTCGCGTTCTTGATAACGTCGCTGGCGGTTTTGGTTTTCGCCTATGTCGTGCGAACGATCGCGCGGTATAGCGTACGGTTGCTCATTAAGCGTGGACGGATTTCACCGTCGATGATCACGTTTGTCAGCCACATTTTCCTAGCGTTGCTTTATATCATCACCGCCTTGGCGGTATTTATGCAAGTGAAGCCGTTTCGCGAATACGCGATGTCGATCCTTGCCGGATCGGGGGTCGCCGTCTTGGTGGTCGGCTTCGCGGCTCAGGAAACTTTGTCGAATTTGATCGCCGGTATTTTCATCTCCCTGTTTCAACCCTTCGTCGTCGGCGATACGGTGGTTCTAAGCGAGAAGAACATCGCGGGCGTGGTCGAGGATATCAACCTTCGTCATACGGTCCTTCGGACGGCGCAGAACAATCGTCTGATGATTCCCAACAGCACGATGAACACGGCGGTGGTGGAAAACAAAGACGCTGTCGAAAAGCAGTCGCAGAATTACGTTTCCGTCAGTATCGATTTCGATTCGGATGTGCAGACCGCGATGAATTTGATGGTCTTGGCGGCGAGAGAAAACACAAGCGTGATCCGAAAGGATGAAGTCCGTTCGATGGTGCTGGATGTCACGCCGTTGGGAACGCAGATCCGACTGGCGTTTTGGACAAGCGATTTCGCTTCGGGGTTTGAAACTTCCGCATCGCTACGGTTGAGAATATTGGAATTGTTTAAAGAACATAAGATCGGATTCGCGCATTATCGCGCGAATTGACGCAAAGCAAGAAGGCGGAGGTTTCCGTCTTCTTTTTTCGATGAAACTACGATATAATTAGAAGTCGAAGAACGGGGGTTAGCCATGTTTCTCAAACGAATCGAAATGATGGGATTCAAGTCGTTCGCCGATAAGGTCGTCATTACCTTCGACCACCCGGTTACGGGCATCGTCGGACCCAACGGCTGCGGGAAAAGCAACATCACCGACGCCGTGCGTTGGGTGTTAGGCGAACAATCCGTCAAGTCATTGCGCGGATCCTCGATGAGCGACGTCATTTTCACCGGCTCGGAAAACCGCCGTAAAGTCAACATCGCGGAAGTCACGTTGGTGTTTGATAATTCCGACCGCTCCTTTGCGGTCGCTTTTGACGAAATCGAAATCACACGCCGTTTGCATCGTCAAACATCCGAAGGGGAGTACTTCATCAATAAAACCCCGTGTCGCCTTAAGGACATTCTGGATTTGACCTTGGACAGCGGGATCGGACGGGATTCCTTAAGCATGATTTCGCAGGGCAGCATCAGTAATTTCGCGGAAGCGAAGCCGGCCGATCGCCGGGCGATCTTCGAAGAAGCCGCCGGGGTCGCCAAATATAAGAAACGCAAAAACGACGCGTTGACCAAATTGGAACGGACACAATCCAACCTGGAGAGAGTCTACGATATTTTCCAAGAATTGCAAAAACAGGTCGTCCCATTGAAGAAAGCGGCGAAAAAAGCCGAGCTTTACGCACAGGCGAAACAGGACCTCGAAGCGATCGAGGTCGCGGTATTGACGCAATCGATCGAAACGTATCAAGCTCGATTGGATGACATCGCCAAGCAACTCTTCGAAATCCAATCGAAAGAGGCCGTCATGGAAGCAGGGATACAGGTCAACGAAAACGCCAATTTATTAGCGCGAACCGACTTGCATCGTTTGGATATGGAAATCCATAAGGACCAAGAAGAACTGTTGAAGATCGTCGCCGAGATTCAGACCTTGGAAACACGCAAGATCGAAATCGACGAGAAACGTAAATACGCCATCGAAACCGGATCGACCGAAGAGCAAAGTCAACAATTGCAACACTTGTTGGCGGAAGCGAAATTCGAATTCGAAGACCGGAAACAACGGTTGGAACGCTTAAACGCGGACGTAACTCTATTAAACCAACGCAGCATCGAATTGACGCGTGCGATCGCCGAGCGAAGCCAAAAATACGAAGAAGCACGGATGCGTCTGCAACGCGTGACCAATCGCTTGGAAGTCGTCAAGAATATCCAAGAGAGACCTTTCTTAAATCAAGCCGGCGTCCAAGCCATCCTCAATGCCCAACAAAGTCTGGTCGGTGTCCATGGCGTCATCGCGAAACTCCTTCAACCGGTCAGCGGTTATGAGGAAGCCATCAGCGTAGCTTTGGGCGGCGCCCTCTACAACATCGTCACCAGCGACGAATACAGCGCTCGCAGCGCAATCGGCTTTCTAAAACGCAACGAGTCAGGCCGAGCCACGTTCTTGCCGTTGACCGTTTTGACGGACCGCTATGTCGGGCGCGAACATGCGATCATCGCCAAAGGTACCGCGGGTTATCTCGGTGTGGCCAGCGACTTCGTCACCAACGAAACCACCTTTGACCCGGTTCGGTCAAACTTACTCGGAAATGTGTTGGTCTGTGATACGCTTGAACATGGCAACGAACTGGCGACACTTTTGAAATACGGATACAAAATCGTCACCTTGGACGGGGATGTCATCCATCGCGGCGGATCGATGACCGGCGGAAAACAACGCGACAACGCGTCACCGTTATCGATGCAGAAGGAAAGCGGCGAACTGCAGCGCCAAGAACAAACCCTGAAGCAACAGGTCGACCAATATGCCGACGACGTCAGTCAATTACGCAACACGAAGACCGAACTGGATTCTTCGCTGTTGGAATCACGGATCGCCGTCGCCCAACTTGAACCGGTCTTGGACGCCAAACGCGCCAAGTACGAACGTCTTCAAAACGATCTGGACCGCTTAGCGCCCAAAGACGTCATCGAAGGCGGTTCATTCGTGGATGACTTGATCCAGCTTCTCAACCAAGCCTATTCACGCCGTGACCAATTGAACTTGAATTTGCGTACGCAACGCGAGAATCGGTTGAAAACCGCGACCGAAAGCGAACGGCGGGAGCAACAAGTCCGCCAACAGCGTCGCGACCTCAATCTATTACAGATGCAAAAGCGCGACATCGAGCTCGATAAGACGCGGACCGAAACCAAATTGGAAGATCAAATGAACCGTTTGGCTTCCGAATATCGGATGACTTTCGAATATGCGCAACAACATGTCCAAACCTTGGCGGTCGAAAACGCCATCCAAGAAGTCGCACGCTTACGCAAAGAGATCGAATCGCTCGGCAACATCAATATGAATGCCCCGCAGGAATTCGAAGAAGTCAACGAACGCTATGAATTTCTCAAGAAACAATATGAAGAATTGACCTCTTCGCGCGATAAGATCTTGGATTTAATTAAGGAACTTGACGAAGTCATGGTCACGCAATTCTCCGAGATGATGCATAAAATCAACCAGGAATTACCGCAAGTCTTTGCGGCGATGTTTGGCGGCGGTAAAGCCAAATTGACCCTCGAAGATCCCGAAGACCTTCTCAACTCCGGCATCGACATCGATGTCCAGCCGCCGGGCAAAGCGGTCCAAAACATCCGTCTGTTCTCGGGTGGTGAGAAGAGTTTGATTGCGATCAGCGTCCTCTTCGCGATCTTAAAGGCTCGACATGTTCCTTTATGCATTTTCGATGAGATCGAAGCCGCGCTCGACCAAGCCAACGTCGACCGTTTCGCCAATTACTTGAAACATTTCAGCCAGGAAACACAATTCCTGGTCGTTACCCACCGTCCCGGGACGATGGCGAAATGCGATGTCCTATACGGCGTCACGATGCCGCAAAGCGGCGTTTCGCAGATGTTGAAGGTCAAGTTGGCGGAAGCCGTGACCTTGGCCGAAGAAAAGGAGACCCAAGCATGAGTTTCTTTCAGACGTTAAAGGAAAAATTCACCGGAAAGAAAGACGCCGACCAATACTTGAGCGGGTTTCATAAAACCAGTCAAGGAATCGGTCAAAAATTGCGTGCGCTTTTCGGCGGAAAGACGGATATCGACGACAGTTTCTACGAAGATCTGATGACCGTATTCTTGGAAAGCGATATCGGACTTAAAACCGCGACGAAGATTTTGACTTCGACCAAGAAGAAAGTGAAATCTTACGGATATCATAAGATCGCCGATGCCTTGGATTGCGTCAGCGAAGCGATGGCCGACTTCTTTGTCGGACTCGATAGCAACGTTTCCATGCATGAAGGCCGATTGAATGTCGTGCTGATCGTCGGGGTCAACGGCAGCGGAAAAACGACCAGCATCGCAAAACTGGCGAAATATTACCAGCAGCAAGGGAAAAACGTCATCCTTGCGGCCGCCGACACGTTTCGTGCCGGAGCGGTCACGCAATTGGAAGAATGGGCAAGTCGGTTGGACATTCCTTGTGTCGCCGGTAAACACAACGCCGACCCGGCCAGCGTCGTGACGGATGCGATCCGCAACGCGCAGCAAAACCATGCCGATCTCTTGTTGATCGATACGGCCGGACGCCTTCAAAACAAAGTCAACTTGATGAACGAACTGGTCAAAATGAACCGGGTCATCCTCAAGGAAACCGGCCAGGCCCCGGATCATGTCTGGCTGGTGCTGGATGCGACCACCGGACAAAACGCTCTGACGCAAGCCGAAGCGTTCACCCAAGCCGTCAGCGTCACCGGGATCATCTGCACCAAGATGGATGGAACCGCCAAAGGCGGCATCCTCTTGGCCATCGCGGATGTATTGAAGATTCCTGTCAAATTCGTCGGACTGGGCGAATCGGCGGATGCGATGCGACCCTTCGATCATGAAAGCTACCTCTTCAGTATCACCGAGGAATTCCATCATGCTGGATAAGACGCAACGGATCAACGAACTCTTGGATTGGTATGAGAACTTGTTGACCGACAACCAACGTTCCATCGCGACCATGCATTTCCGTGATGACTTCAGTTTGGCGGAAATCGCCGAAAACGTCGGAAGCAGCCGCAGCGCGGTCCATGAAACGTTACAGCGCGTCGAAAAGATCCTGGAAGAGACGGAATCCAAATTACACTGCGCCGAGAAGTTCAGACAACGCAAACAACTTTATCAAAAACTGCGTGATCTATCGATCGACGCGGTTGATGAAATAACCAAACAACTGCTCGAAAGCGAGTGAAGGAGAAACTATGACCAAAGTGATTTCAGTAAACGCAGGGAGTTCGTCCCTCAAATTCCAGATGTTCGAAATGCCGCAGGAAACGGTCTTGACCAGCGGGATCGTCGAAAGGATCGGATTTGAAGACGCGATTTTTTCCATCAAAGTCGGCACGGAGAAATTTAAGAAAGTCCAACCGATCCATGACCATCGTGATGCGGTCGCGATGGTGCTCGATGCTCTGATCGCGCACAAAATCGTCGGAAGCCTGGATGAAATCAAAGGGGTCGGCCACCGTGTCGTCCATGGCGGTGAAATCTATGCCAATTCCGTCATCGTCGATGCGAAGGTCGAAAAAGACATCGAAGATCTGTCCGATCTGGCTCCGCTGCACAATCCGGCCAACTTGATCGGGTATCGCGCTTTCGCAAAAGCATTGCCCTTTGCGCGTCATGTCATGGTCTTTGACACCGCTTATCACCAAACGATGGAACCGGATATCTATCTCTATCCGATCCCGTACGAATATTACCAAAACTTCAAGATCCGTCGCTATGGTTTCCATGGCACCTCGCATTACTATGTCGGACGCAAAACCGCGCAGATGATGGGCAAGAATGTCGAAGACATCAACATCATCACATGTCATTTAGGCAACGGCGCATCGGTCACCGCGATCGAAAAAGGGAAGTCCGTCAACACGTCGATGGGATTCACCCCGTTGGCAGGGATCATGATGGGTACCCGTTCGGGCGACATCGACCCGGCCATCATCACGTTCTTGATGAAGAAACTTGGTAAGACCGCCGAACAAGTCATCGACATCCTGAATAAGAAATCCGGGATGTTGGGTGTGTCGATGCTCTCCAGCGACGCACGCGACATCGAAAAAGCGGTCGAAGAAGGCAACCAACAAGCCATATTGACCCGCAAAATCTATGCCAACCGCATCGCGCAAACCATCGGAAGCTATGTCATGCAGATGGGGAGCTTGGACGCGTTGGTCTTCACCGGCGGATTGGGCGAAAACGACTACGGCGTACGTGCCGACATCACGGAACGCGTCCAAAAAGCGTTGGGAATCAATTTCGATTATGACTTAAACAAGAAATCCCGCGGTCAAGACATCAAACTTTCGACCGAAGGTTCCAATGTCGATGTTTGGATGATCACGACCAACGAAGAACTGGTCATCGCCCAAGACACGTCGACTTTATTAGGATTCTAACATGCATAAGACCTTGCGTCTTTGGATCGAGGAAGCGGAGACGATCTGCGTTTTTCGCCACCAAAACCCGGATCCCGACGCGTTGGGCAGCCAATGGGGTCTGGTTACATGGTTGAAGGAAACCTATCCCGAGAAAAACGTTTACGCGTTAGGCAAACACATCGGTGTCAAACCCGAACTCTTCGGTATACCGGATGATGTATCCGATGAAACCGTCGAAGGCTCTTTGGCCATCGTATTGGATACCGCCAATGCCGCGCGGATCGATGATCAACGTTTTGCGAAAGCGAAACGGATCGTAAAGATCGATCACCATCCCCAACCGGATCCTTACGCGCATTTGGAGATCGTCAACGCGAAAGCCGCCAGCACCTGCGAAATCATCGCCGGGATGTTGAAGACGTTTTGCCATGACAAACCCTTATCCAAAGCGGCGGCTCAATTCCTCTACATGGGAATCTTGACGGACACGATCAAGTTCTCGACCACCAATACGACACCGCATACCTTAAAAGTCGCGGCGTATTTGGCGGAAAGCGATTTGGATCTGCCGACGATCAACGAAGATCTGTTCGCGGTCTCGAAGAAGGAATTCGACTTCATCAACTACCTTCGTCGCAACGCGACCATCGAACCAAGCGGGTTAGTCTACATCCTATTGACATCGGAAATCTTGTTGTCGATGGATGTTACCCCAAATCAGGCGAAAGAAATGATCGCCGAGTTGGGAAACGTCCGTGAGTTCGAAATCTGGTGTTTGTTTATCGAAACACTTGAAAACCCGGGGGTTTTCAACGGAAGCCTACGCTCTCGCCATAAAATCGTCAACGACATCGCCGCACGTTACGGCGGTGGCGGACATCAACATGCGGCCGCGGTCAAAGCGGTCGATCGATCGCGCATCGAACAGCTCTTCGCTGAGTTACGTCTGCGCATCAAAGGAGAATTATGACTCGCAAAAGAACCACAGCGGATTTTCAATGGGCGTTCAACACGTCCAAAGTCCGCACGAAAAAACGTTCCTTGATCGGATCCTCGATCACCGTAATCATCCTTGCTTTGGTCATCGACTATATCACCTTGCCGGCGTATAACCTAAGAAACCCGGGAACTTATATTCTCGTTGCTTTCTACATCGGCATCTTCGGGATGTTGAATTTCATGCAGACGCAACGCTTCTCGACCTTGGTCAAAAACTGCTTCCGTATCGCGGGGTTGTTGGTCGCGTTTGTGGTGGTGATGTCGATCCTCGGCAGCGAACCCTTCAACGCGTCGAAATACCGCAATCAAATCGTTATCAACGAATCGTCGGATTTCTCAAGCGATTTCTCAGCGATCACCTTAGACAAGATGCCGGTTGTCGACAAAGACACCGCCCAACAACTCGGTGACAAGCAAATCGGGAAAGTCCAGGGCTTGGGCTCGCAGTATAGCATCAACATCGACTATACCTTAGTCAGTACGCCGACCCAGATCCTACGTGTTTCGCCCTTGGAATATCAAGGTTTCATCAAATGGTTCCAGAACCGTTCGACCGGCGTTCCCGGATTTATCCGCGTCAACGTCAACGATGCATCCGATGTGAATCTTGTATCGTTGGATCCCGGAATGAAATACGTCCCCAGCGCCTATTTCGACCAAGATCTCTTACGTCATGTCCGCTTCAAATATCGGACGGATATCTTGGAGGACTTCTCCTTTGAGATCGACGATGCGGGCAATCCGTTTTATGTCATCTCGGTCGTGCAACCGGAAATCGGATTGTTCGGCGGGAAAGACGCGGTCGGTGTGATCGTCGTCGATCCGATTACCGGCGACATGAACAAGTATAGCGTCGAAGATGTCCCGGAATGGGTCGATCGGGTCCAGCCGACCAGCTTGGCTTGGTATCAGATTGATAACTGGGGTTATTACGTCAACGGCTTCTTGAATACGATTTTCGGTCAAAAAGACATGATCGAAACCTCCGAAGGTTACAACTATGTTTCCATCAACGGACAGACCCATGTCTTCTCCGGATTGACTTCGGTCGGTGCGGACCAATCGATCGTCGGCTTCGCGCTGATCAACCTGCATACCAAGGAAGCCGACTTCTACCGGATCGGCGGCGCCAACGAATATAGCGCCATGAGCAGCGCCCAAGGTCAGGTCCAGGATCTCGGCTACTCCGCGACGTTCCCGGTACTCTTAAACGTCGAAGGGCAAGCCACCTACTTCATCTCGCTGAAAGACCAGGAAGGTCTGGTCAAGAAATACTCCTTCGTTTCCGTCAATGATTATTCGATCGTCGGAATCGGCGATACGGTCGCGCAAGCGCAAGTCGCCTACATCCGCATCCTCAACGAAAAGGGGATCATCGACGGTTCCTCCAGTCAACTCAAAATGGTCGAAGCGAAGGTCGTCTCGGTCGATGTGGCGATCGTGGAAGGGAATTCCAACTATTACATCACGTTGGAAGGGTCGGATAAACTCTTGATCGCACCGATCCGCATCTCCTCGGAACTCGCCCTCACCAAGATCGGCGATACCGTTAAAGTGACGTATTTGGACGATGATTCGAAAACGATTGTCCTGAATAGTTTCGATAATCTCGTTTATCCGTATTAAGAACAGCACCGCTGTTCTTTTTTATCCGTTTCTTCGGTATAATAAACCTAAACGAAGGGGGTGTACATCATGGCGGTCCATTGTCTGGCACGAAGTTGTTATAGCCTGCTCTCCGGTACGATGACACCGGAAGTTCTGGTACGGACGGCGCGCGAGCGCGGGTTTTCATCGATCGCTCTAACGGATCGCAACCGTCTGCACGGCGTCCCCGATTTTTTAAAAGCATGTAAGAAGTTCGATGTTCGTCCGATCTTAGGCATCGAGATCGACGTGACCTTAGATGAAGGAACCTATCCGTTCTTGCTTTTGGCGAAAAACGATCACGGATATCAAGCCTGTGCGCGACTCAGCAGTCTGATTTCATGTGATCCGTTTCTCGTAAAACTCGCGGATATCCAACCCTACGATAACGACCTGTTCTTCATCGTTTTTACGGAAGGCGGATTGCTGGAGGCGGCGATGATGAAAGAAGATCGATCCCAACTCCATGCCACGCTAACAACGATGAGATCAATGTTTCCGAATCTGATCGTCGGTTGTTCTTACGAAGAATCCGCGTTCTGGCGCTTACGCAACGATGTCGTGCGTGAAGTGTGCGTTAATTTGAATATACGGACCTTGGCGTTACCGAAAGTCTACTATGCCGATCGAGACGACGCGAAGACCTTTCGCGTATTGACCGCGATCGGCACGGCACAAACCCTTTCCGACAAGAATCTTCCGATGTTTGAAGGACGTTGGATGTTGTCGCCGCAGGAGATGGAAACGCTCTATCCGCAAAACGAGATCCAGTTAAGCGATGAAATCGCTCATGCATGTAACTATTTGTTTCAAGCATCGCCTGCGCGCTTACCGCGCTTTGAAGTTCCGTTTGGTGTGGATGCGAAACAGTATCTGACCCAACTCTGCTTACAAGGACTGAAGAAACGGACCGAAAACGAAATTCCGGATCCCGCCTATCGCAACCGTTTGAAATATGAACTCGATGTCATCACCGACATGCATTTCGAGGATTATTTTTTGATCGTCTGGGATTTCATCCGCCATGCCCGTAAACTCGGCATCTATGTCGGTCCGGGACGCGGAAGTTCGGCCGGAACCCTGGTCGCGTATTGCTTGGGAATCACACATGTCGATCCGATCAAATACGATCTGCTTTTCGAACGTTTCCTCAATCCGGAACGGATCTCCATGCCCGATATCGACATCGACTTTCCGGACAACCGTCGCGATGAAGTCATTCAGTATGTCGTCGAGAAATATGGGAAAAACCATGTCGCCCACATCAGTACCTTCGGGACCTTGGCTGCCAAACAAGCCTTACGCGATGTCGGACGTGTTTTAGGGATTTCCGTACGTGACTTGGACATGGTGGCCAAAACCGTACCCAACACCCTGAAAATAACGCTGCGAAAAGCAAAGGAAGAAAGCAAATCCTTTAGCCAATTGATCGATTCCAGCGAGAAGTTCAAAGAACTTTACGCGTATGCATCCGCAATCGAAGGTTTACCAAGGCATGTTTCCACCCATGCGGCCGGCATCGTGTTAAGCGATGCGGATCTGGCGGAAGTCATCCCTCTAATCCAAATCGAAGCCGATCTTTTGTCGACGCAATTCACGATGGAACACCTGGAACCGATGGGATTGATCAAAATGGATTTCTTAGGTTTACGCAATCTGACGATCATCGACGATGTCGTGCAACGCATCAAACAGGACGGCATCGATCTGGATCCGCTGAAATTACCGCTTGACGATCCTGCGACCTATCGCTTGATCAGCGAGGTCGATACGGTCGGTGTATTCCAACTCGAGTCGGAAGGGATGAAAAATCTGATCCGCAAAATGAAACCGTATCGGTTCGACGATATCGTCGCGACGATCGCGCTCTTTCGCCCGGGTCCGATGGAGAACATTCCCGAATACCTCCAACGACGTCAAGATCCAAGTTTGATCACTTATCCTCACAACGATCTCAAGGAAATCTTAGCTGACACATATGGTATCATGATCTACCAGGAACAAATCATGCAGACGGCGCAAAAGATGGCCGGATTCAGCTTGGCGCGGGCGGATCTGCTGCGCAAGGCGATGAGTAAGAAGAATGCGGTCGAACTGACGAAAATGCAGAACGAATTCATCGCGGGGTGTCGGTCAAAAGGGTATGACGAACCCTTGGCCATCGAACTCTTCAACTTGATCGCCAAGTTTGCCAATTACGGTTTCAATAAATCCCACAGCGTCGCCTATGCCATGATCTCATATCAGATGGCCTATCTCAAAGCCAATTATCCCGATCGGTTCTTCGCTTCGCTCTTGACCAGCGTCATCGGCAGCGAAAGCAAAACCGCCGAATATGTCAACGAATGCCGGACACGCAATGTCGGACTCCTGGCACCCAGTATCAACCGAAGCGAAGCGACCTACATCTTGGAAGACGGTTGGATCCGTTTCCCCTTGACCGTCATTAAAGGAGTCGGTATGGCAGCGTGTCGCGAAATCCTGGCCGAACGTGCCAACGGCTTATTTCTGGATTACTATGATTTCATCGCCCGTATCATGACACATCGCTTCAACCGGAAAGTATTGGAAACGCTCATCGACGCAGGCGCCTTGGATGATTTCGCGATGACACGCAAATCAATGCTGGCATCGTTGGATGAAGCGTTGACCTATGCCGATCTTGTACGCATCGATACCTTGGGCCAGAGTCGGATCGATTTGGAGTTGGTATCGCGTCCCGTTCCGATCACGGTCGCCGACCCGCCGCAGGAGCGCAACGATCGTGAACGCGAGGTATTCGGATTCTATTTCACCAGCCATCCGGTATTGCTTTATAAACAACGTCACAATTACCGTTGTGATCCGATCGTAAAATCAGACCGATTGGATAGTAACATCCGCTTTTTGGCGATGGTCGAACGTGTGAAGCCGCATCGTACGAAGAACGGTCAGATGATGGCCTTTGTATCGGTCAGCGACGAAACCGCCTCGATCGACGTGGTCGTCATGCCCAATCTCTTCGATAAAACACAGTCGGATTGGATCAAAGGGAAGTTGTTGGAGATTGACGGACGCATCGAGAAAGAGCACTCCGTCATCGTCAAAAACGTCAAAGCCTTCGACAACGAAGGTTAATTTCACAGAAGCGTCACAGGAATCGGCTAAACTAAACGAAAGGTGGTGTACTTATGGCAAAAATCCTCATCGTCGACGATGAAGTGAAAATCCGCGAAGTCGTCCGTGAATACGCGGAAGTCTCGGGCTATGAAGTCAAAGAAGCCAAAGACGGGCGCGAAGCGCTTGAAATGGTCGAAAAGGAAGATTTCGACGTGGTCGTGCTGGACATCATGATGCCTTATCTGGATGGATTCAGCGCCTGCCGACAGATCAAGAAAATCAAGAACGTACCGGTCATCATGTTGTCGGCACGCCAAGAAGAATTCGACAAGCTGTTCGGTTTCGAACTGGGTGTCGATGATTATGTCGTCAAACCCTTCAGCCCCAAAGAACTGATGGCACGCATCAAAGTTGTCGTCGATCGCCATATGGGCAAAGAAAACATGACGATGACTTTCAACGGTCTCAATATCGACGTGGATGCCCGCAATGTCTTCATCAACGGCGAAAAAGTCAACTTGACGCCTAAAGAGTTCGATTTGTTGCTTTTCTTGGTACGTAACAAGAACACGGCGCTCTCGCGCGACGTGCTTTTGGATAAAGTGTGGAACTACAACTACTTCGGCGATGACCGTACGGTGGACACCCACATCAAAATGTTGCGGCATAATCTGGGCGAATATCGGGACTATATCGTGACCGTACGCGGTACAGGGTATAAGTTTGAAGTTCAGTAGCCGCATCCGCGTTCGAACCTGGATTTATTTCATCCTACTGACCGTAGGTATTTTAGCGACGCTTTGGATCTTCCAAATCGCTTTCCTTTCTTCCTATTACCAACAAGAACGTACCGATAACGTACGCATGGTCGCCGATATCATCGAAGAGGGGATCCGTGAAGACAACATCGGGATCAAGATCCAACTGACCGCCGTCCGCAACAATGTTTGCGCCGTGGTCTATAACTCGCAGGGCGAACTGCTCTATCAAGTCGACTCGGTCGGCTTGGGATGCTATCTGACCCAACGTGTCATCGAAAACCCTCGCAACGTTTCGGATTACATCCAACGTGCCGAAGAATCGAAAACCAAAGATTTCGTCTTACCCTTGGAAAACAGCCAACTCAATCAAAGCATGTTGGTATACGGAAGAGCGGTTACCATCGATTTCGGAAACTTCTATATCTTTCTCAACGCGACGCTTGAACCCTTAGATTCGACCGTCGATATCCTCAAGAACCAATACATCTATGTCACGATGATCGTTTTCTTTCTTTCCACGCTGATCGCGTTATTGATTTCAGGGAGAATGGCCAAACCCATCATCCAAATGAACCGCAGCGCACAGAAGCTGGCGGAAGGGAATTATAAAGTCAAATTCGAGAAGAGCGAATTCGGCGAAATCACCGAATTGGCCGAAACGCTGAATTATGCGACCACGGAACTGGCGAAAATGGATGAGCTGCGAAAAGATTTGATCGCCAATGTCTCCCATGACATCAAAACACCCTTGACGATGATCAAAGCTTATACCGAAATGATCCGCGACTTATCCGGCGATAACCCGAAAAAGCGTGAAGAACACTTGGATGTTATTCTGACCGAAGTCAACCATCTCGACCGTTTGGTGAACGATATGACCAAGCTTTCGCAATTCCAATCGAAAGTCTTGGAACTCAACGTCAAAGAGTTCGACATCGTCGATTTGTTGAAGCAGACCGTCAATGTCATGCAAGGCTTGATCCAACAAGAAGCCATCGACGTCGAAATCATGTCCTACTTGAAAGTCATCGTCAAAGGGGACGAGGTCAAGATCGGACAAGTCCTCTACAACTTCATCAATAACGCAGTCAAACATATCGGTGAAGATAAGAAGATCATCTTACAACTGTTGGTGGATGAAGGGATCGTACGCGTCGAAGTCATCGACCATGGCGATGGTATTTCCGAAGAGGATATTCCCTACATTTGGGATCGTTATTATAAAGTCGATAAACATTATCAACGACAAACCGCCGGAACCGGCTTGGGCTTGGCCATCGCCTCGGCGGTACTGACGCAGCACAAAGCGAAATTCGGTGTCAACAGCGAACTTGGCAAAGGGAGTACCTTCTGGTTTGAACTACCTTTGGTGAAAGTCGTCGAAAACGAAGAATGACCATGAAATACATGGTCTTTTTTACTCACAAAAGGTATACTAATACGCAAGAGGGAACAACGTGACGAAATTCGATACCATTCAAAACTCATCGCTACGAATACGTCAACGTGACGATATGTTCCGATTCAATTCCGATACGACAGCATTGATCGATTTCATGATCGTCAAGAAACAGGATCGGATCTTGGATATCGGCACCAACAACGGTGTTCTCTTGCTTGCCGCCATGGAAAAAGGGGCAAAAGAAGGCGTCGGAATCGATATGTTTGAGGAAGCGATCGCATTGGCGAAAGAAAACGCGAAAGAAAACCTGATTTCAAACGTAACGTTTGAAATCGTAGCGTTAAATCAGTTCAAGTCCGCTCCCTTTGACGTCATTCTGTGCAATCCGCCCTATTACAAAGATAGCGGAAAAGTTAACGCAAATCCGTTAATTCACGCAGCTCGTCAAGAAACCTATTTGCCGCTGGAAGAGTTGATCAAAAACGTCAAGCGACTCTTAAAAAACAAAGGCCGGTTTCAACTGGTTCACCGGGCTGAACGACTCGGGGAACTGATGCGGCTTTTAGATCAACAGAACTTAATCGTCAAACGCATCCGTTTCATCCATCATGACATCACGAAAAACGCGACCGGCGTCTGTATCGAAGCCGTTCTGAATTCAAACGACGGTAGCATCGTCATGCCACCGATTCTTTATCGAAAGGAAGAGTAAACTATGTTTGGCACTTGGGTAAATTTCTTCGCGATCCTCATCGGATCATTGATCGGACTCTTCCTGCATCGCGGAATCAGCTCGAAAATCACGTCGACCTTGATGAAAGGATTGGGACTCGTCATTGTTTTATTGGGGATCGAAGGCTCGATCCAAGTGACGAACTGGACCATGTTGATCGTATGTATCGCCGTGGGTTCGTTTCTGGGCGAATGGATCGACATCGAAGCGCGATTGGAAAAGTTCGGACTCTACGTCGAATCCCGTGTCGCCAAAAACGCGAAGGGGACCTTTGCGACCGGTTTCGTCACGGCGAGCTTACTCTTCGGGGTTGGCGCGATGGCGATCCAAGGTGCGCTTAACGACGGTTTATTTCATGACTCGACCACATTGATCACCAAAAGTCTGCTCGACTTCATCGGTTCGATCGTCTTCGCTTCCACGATGGGGATCGGCGTCATGTTTTCCGCGTTTGTCATACTGATCTATCAAGGTTCGATCACCTTGCTTAGTTCCTTTGCTCGGCCGCTATTAAGCGATCCTATCATCTTCGATATGGGCATCGTCGGATCGGTCATCATCATCGGATTGGGACTGAAAATGATGAAGATTTCGGACATCAAAGTCGCCAATTTGATCCCCGCCATGTTTCTACCGATCGTTTTTCATCCTCTCTTCGATTTCATCGCTACGCTCCCGCTCTGGAGTCGTATTTGACGAAATTGACGAAGCATGCTAAAATGTACTACGTTGCCTTTCTATCTGAATACGCAACCGCTCGATACGGGTTTTCAAGTGCCAACAAGGCCACCTCGTTCGGCGAGTCTCAAACCAAATGAAGGAGGTGCAAACACCATGTACGCAGTCATCGAAACCGGCGGAAAACAACTCCGCGTCGAAGTCGGACAATCCATTTTCGTAGAAAAATTGGATGTCGAAGAAGGCGCTGAAGTCGTCTTCGAAAAAGTGTTGGTTTATTCCAACCGCACGACCCGCTTCGGAGCCCCTTACGTCAAAGGCGTGAAGGTAGTCGCGAAAGTTGAGAAACAAGGTAAGGACAAGAAGATCGTAATCTTCCGTTACAAACCTAAAAAAGGCTCGACCCGCAGAAAAATCGGCCATCGTCAACCGTATACGAAACTCGTCATCGAAGCCATCGAGGCTTAGTATGATCCGGGTTTCCGTATCGCAGTCCCTCCAAAAAATACATTCGCTTTCGATCTTTGGGCATGCGGCATTTGCCAAGCATGGCGAAGACCTCGTCTGCGCCGGCGTAAGTTCCGTCGCGACGGGAGCGCTCAATGCATTGGATCAAATCGCGTCGCAGTCATGCGAACTGCGATTAAGCAATGAAAATGACGCATCGATCGAAATCAACGTGCTGGATTTGGAGAATCGCGATGTGCAGATCATTCTCCACACTGTTCTGATACAGTTGGAAACCATCGAAAATCAATATTCGAAGTATATACATATCTCAAAAGAGGAGGTGTAAATCATGAAATTTGTGTTGGACATTCAATTGTTCGCTTCCAAAAAAGGTGTCGGTTCTACTCGGAACGGCCGTGACTCCCAGTCGAAACGTTTGGGCGCCAAGAAAGCGGACGGTCAATTTGCTAACGCCGGATCCATTCTGTACCGTCAACGCGGCACAAAAATTCATCCGGGTACCAACGTCGGGCGTGGCGGCGACGATACGCTGTTTGCGTTAGTCGGAGGCATCGTCAAGTTCGAACGCTTAGGAAAAAACAAGACGAAAGTTTCCGTTTATCCGCAAGCTTAGCAACAAATCCCCGCAACGGGGATTTTTGTTTGAAAGGAGTACTCATGTTCATCGATCGGGTTAAAATCAAAGTCCGCGCCGGTAAGGGCGGCAATGGTATGGCTTCGTTTCGACGGGAGAAATATGTCCCGTTGGGCGGTCCGTACGGTGGTGACGGAGGCGACGGAGGAAGCATCATCTTCGAAGTCGATACCAACAAGTCGACGCTTTTAGATTTACGATTCAATAAGTTATTGTTGGCTGCCGATGGCGTCAACGGTAAAAATAAAAAAATGGGCGGCGCCCGCGGGGAAAGTCTGATCGTCAAAGTTCCGGCAGGTACCATCGTGCGCGATGTTGCCACCGATGCCATCATCGCCGATCTGATCCGACCCGGCCAACAAGCCGTCGTCGCAGCCGGCGGTAAGGGCGGAAGAGGAAACTGGCACTTCGCCACGCCCCGTAATCCGGCCCCGGACTTCTTTGAACATGGTTCGCCGGGTGAAGAACGCGAGATCTTGGTCGAACTGAAGCTGTTGGCCGATGTCGGTCTGATCGGTTTTCCTTCGGTCGGGAAATCCACCTTTCTTTCGGTGGTCAGCGCCGCGCGTCCGGAAATCGCAGCCTATCCCTTCACCACCATCGTTCCGAATCTCGGCGTCGTGCAAGTGCGCGACGGTCGCTCTTTCGTCTTGGCGGACTTGCCCGGACTGATCGAAGGCGCCAGCCAAGGCAAAGGCTTAGGTACGCAGTTTTTGCGCCATATCGAACGTTGTCGCGTATTGATCCATATCATCGACATGGGTGCCGAAGATCATCGCGATCCCGTCGAAGATTACCGCGTCATCAATACCGAACTCGGACTCTATCAAATGCGTCTGTTGGAACGTCCCCAAGTGGTCGTCGCCAATAAAATGGATCTCCCCGACGCGCAGGAAAACTTGAAACGATTCATAGAAGCGTTTCCGGAAATCGAAGTTTTCGAAGCGATCACGTTGATCCGCGAAGGCTTGGACGAAGTGCTTTACCGCGCCGTGCAACTCTTGGAGAACACCCCGGAATTCATCTTGGAAGAACTCAAGGAAGATGGCGTACATTACAAGTTTATTCCCGAGGAAGAACCCTTCACGGTCACACGGGTCGGCGAACATACTTGGCGCTTGTCCGGCAAACGGATCGAACGTCTCTATACGATGGCCGATTTAAAGTCCGACACTACGATCGCGCGTTTCTCGCGCGCCGTACGTCACATGGGCGTCGACGAAGCCTTGCGCAAAGCAGGCGCCGTTGACGGCGATGTCATCCAGTTGGTCGATACCGAATTCCTCTTTGTGGATTAGCTCCGGCGAATCCACTTTTTTTATACCGCTCACAATGGTATAATTGGACAAGGTGATACCATGATCGCATTCATTTCCGGAAAAGTGCATCGATTTACAGCCGACTGGGTAATCGTCGAAAACCAAGGCATCGGTTACCGTGTCTTTTTTTCGCATCCGGAGACCTTGTCGCTCAATCAAACGGTATTCTTGTATACCTATCATTATGTCCGCGAAGACGAACAAAGCCTTTACGGATTTTTGAATACGGATGAATATGATCTCTTCGTGAAGCTGATCAGCGTCAAGGGACTGGGATGCAAGACCGCCTCGCAGATCTTGGCCGGCTCGACGTATGAGCGGCTGATCCAAGCGATCGAGTTGTCTGATGTGGCCTATTTGAAATCCATGCCGGGCGTCGGTGCCAAGACCGCCTCGCAGATCATCTTGGATCTAAAGGGAAAACTGATTTCATCGCATACCAAGGAACAAGTAAGCAATCCGCATCTGACGGATGCGATCGAAGCGCTCAAAGCGCTAGGGTATAAAGCCGGGGAAATTTCCGCCATCCAAAAAGAGTTGGCCGAATCCGGCGCGCAAAGCAGCGACGCGTATGTCAAGATCGCGCTGCGGCTGTTACTGAAGCGGAAGGTGGGGTAAGATGGATCAATTGTTATCGGCGTTTCGGGAAGCCGGAGATGAAGAGGCGACCTTACGTCCGACGCATTTAAGCGAATACGTAGGGCAGGATCATCTCAAAGAGAATCTTAAAATATTCATTCAAGCGGCGACCCAACGCAATGAGGCGTTGGACCATGTCTTGCTTTACGGGCCTCCGGGACTCGGTAAGACGACGTTGGCGTATATCTTGGCCAATGAAATGGGTGGCAACATTCGTATCACCAGCGGGCCAAGCATCGAGCGTAGCGGGGATTTGGCGGCGGTGTTAAGTTCGCTTCAAGCCGGGGATGTCCTGTTCATCGATGAAATCCATCGTCTTCCCAAAGTTGTCGAGGAAGTCCTATATCCCGCCATGGAAGACTATTGCATCGATATCGTCGTCGGAAAAGAAGCCAGCGTACGATCGATCCGTTTAGATCTACCCCCGTTTACCTTGGTCGGCGCGACCACGCGGGCAGGGGATTTGACGGCGCCGTTGCGCGATCGTTTCGGGATCGTCTCAAAGCTCGAGTATTATTCGATCGACGAGCTCTCGCAGATTCTACGCCGCACTTCTCGAGTCCTTGAAACCGCCATCGACGAGGAAGCGGTCCATGAGATCGCCAAACGCAGCCGCGGTACGCCGCGTATCGCGAACCGATTGTTTCGCCGCGTCCGGGATTTCGCCCAAGTCATGAACGACGGCACGATCTCATATGCGATCGCCGACATGGCTCTTAATCGCCTTAAAGTCGATCATCTCGGATTGGACGAAGTCGATTTACGTTATCTGCGCGGAATCATCGAACGCTTTAAAGGCGGACCGGTCGGATTGGAAGCCTTGGCATCAAGCATCCAGGAAGAGCCGATGACCTTGGAAGATGTCTATGAACCCTATTTACTTCAACTTGGCTTTATCAACCGCACACCGCGTGGAAGGGTCGTTACCGCACTGGGTTACCAACACCTCGGCGTGGCGATGCAGGAAAACTTATTTGACTAAAAAAGGGAGAATTCTCCCTTTTGTGATTTTGTCACCGAAACTGGAAACGGGGTTTGCTATAATTCAGACGGAGGTACGAAATGGAATACTTAACCCTAGAAAACTATAACGCGCTCATTCAAAATGCCAAACAGCCGGTCTTGATCGATTTCTATGCCGATTGGTGCGGACCTTGTAAAATGTTAAGTCCGATACTCGTCAAACTTGCGCAAGAACATCCCGAAGTCACCGTCGTCAAATGTGATGTCGACAAAAACCAGGAACTTGCGATGAAATTCGGCGTACGAAGCATTCCGACGGTTGTCGCGATGAAGAACGGCGTCGAAGTGAATCGAAAAATCGGCTTGGCGAACGAAAAAGTATTGTTAGGCTTGATTTAAACGATTTTCTTCTTCAAATTCTCCTTATCGATCAACGAGATCCTTCGACGTGACTGCGTAATCAAGCCTTCCTCTTGGAAATACTTCAAAATCCGGCTGATGACCTCACGGGCACTCCCTAAATCGGAAGCGATTTCCTCATGGGAAATCAGAAGATCGTTTGTTTCACGCAGGGTACTTTGTTCGATCAGAAACTCGGCGATCCGAACCGGCATCGGCGAGAACACGATCTGTCGTACGACCCACGTCACTTGACTAAATCGCAATCGTACGATTTCATTCAGACTGTCTTTCAATGAAGGATAACGTTGCGAGACATCGGCCAGATACGTCGTTGGAATCAAAATGACGATCGTTTCGATTTCAGCTTCGATCAGAAAATCGACCTGCATCGAATGAAGCAGGCAAGACGCCGTCATGACACACGCATCCCCAGGATAGAGTCGATATAAGGTGATTTCCTTACCGCTCTCGTTCTGCATGTAAACGCGTAACCGACCTTGCGTCACCTTCATCAATCCATCGCAGGCTTCTTCCTGATTCATTACCGCTTCATGCGCGTCATAGCGACGCCAAAGCGCGGTCGCCGTCAATCGACCCAGCGAAGCGTCGTCAAGATTACCGAAGATCGGAAATTCATCTCGCAGGCTTGCGCTTGCGGCCAATTGTTTCATAACTGTCCTTTCAAGGAGGTCCCTCATGTTCAACTTCTTTAAAACATCCACGCTTTCTCAAGAGAAAGCGTATGCTGAAATGCAAACCAACAAAACTATCAAACTGCTCGATGTCCGGACGCGCGAGGAATACAAAGACGGGCACATCGCCGGCAGCGTAAATCTACCCCTAGATATGCTTCCGCAGCGCCTATCCGGTATGTTACCGAATAAGGAAGCGAAAATCTTCGTCATCTGTTTAAGCGGCAGTCGTGCCGCCAATGCCGTTTCTTTCATGAAGAAAGCCGGTTACACGGATGTCCACAATATCGGCGGCGTATCGACCTGGCAGTACGGACTAACACGAAAGTGACGCGTAAGCGTCATTTTTTTTACTCAAATAGCAGCGGCACCAAATCTTCAACATTCCCGCAATAATGATCCGACGATGCTTTCATCTCATCCCGGATCGCATCGATGAAATGCGACCAGCCGGCCGTGATGAAGTCGATACCGCGTGATCGTGCCATCGTCAACCCGAGTTTCAAATCGTCGACCATGACGCAATCCTGCGGAAGCAACTGAAAATGACGCAAGGTTTCATCCAACGGGTAGGGGTAAGGTTTCCGATAAAGTTCACCCAATTCCCAACCGAAAATCAAATCGGGGATCCAACCGAAATTCGACATGTAATCCCGTTGGATCGCCGTACTTTCGGAATGGGAAATGACCACGATCTTCCCGCCTTCCTCTTTAAACCGACGCAAAATCGCATTGATCCCCGGATAAGCGGAAGGGATATGACTTTGCGTGTATTTTTTCCAGATCGTATATTCGGTATTCAATTCGGATTCGTCAAACTCATATTTGTCGCAAAGTCCCGTAAAACCGGGATGATGGCAGATCGTGACGAAATCATGCAACGAGATCGGCTCTTCTTCGGGACGCAAGGTCCGAAGCGTTTCCAAGAAGGCGGGATAATGGATCAACCGCGTACTTTCGACGATCGTATCGTCATGGTCCAACAATAAGCATTTATAACGTAGCATAGTTCCTCCGCTTTTCACTTATTTTACCAAACTTATCCATGGCTTACCATATCGGTTGTCCAAAACCGGTAAATGCGTCAAAAGGATATGCTATAATAAACCAAGATAAGGAGTGAGTATATGCGCGTATGCATTGCGACCGGCGGTACCGGCGGTCATATTTATCCCGCGGTATCCTTCGCGAGAGCGATCATGGATCAGGACGTAAACGCCGAGATCCTGTTTATCGGAAACAACGACCGCATGGAGGCCCGTGAGATACCTTCACTGGGTTTTCGTTTTATCGGATTGGATGCCAAAGGATTCAGCGGATCGGTCTTCGCGAAGGCGGATGCGATCGTCAGGATGCTGAAGAGCCGTAAAAAAGCCGTGGCGATCTTAAAGGAATTCAACCCGGATTGCGTGGTCGGATTTGGCGGTTATGTCACCGTTCCGGTAATCACGGCCGCGACGAAATTGCACATCCCGACGATCTTGCATGAACAGAACTCCTATGCCGGCAAGGCAAACCGGGTTTTGGCTTCCGGCGTCGATGCGATCGTGACCTGTTATCAGGAAAACAACGGACAGTTTCCCTATGCGAAAACACATCTGCTTGGAAACCCGCGGACCTATGAATTAAAGAACTTAACTTATGATCCTGAACTATTGGAATCATTCGGACTCCAAAAAGACAAACCCACCGTTTTGATCGTCATGGGATCTCTTGGCAGCGAGTCCGTCAACGCGATCATGGTCGACGTCCTTGAATCATTACGTACGGAAGACCTTCAGATCATCTACGTGACCGGACGAAAGCATTACGAAACTTTCATATCGAAAATCGATGAAGATGTCAATCTTAAGATCGTTCCGTATGTCGATCAGCTGAAATTGATGAAGAACATTGACTTGATCGTGTGTCGCGGCGGTGCCACGACGGCAGCCGAAATCACGGCCGTCGGGTTGCCCTCCATCATCATCCCCAGCCCCTATGTCCCCAACAACCATCAAGTGCTTAATGCGAAAGCGTTGGCGGATAACGGTGCGGCGATGATGATCGAAGAAAAGGATATGAACGTCAAAACCTTAACCAAAGGGATTTTGGATTTGGTCGGACATCCGGAAAGACTACGTGTCATGGGCGGGCATGCCAAGCGTTTAGGTAAGCCTTTGGCTGCGCAACAGATGGTCGCTTTGATGGAAAGTATTGTGAAAGGGAAGTAAATGGAAGCTTTTTTAAATCGATTGCGCGAATACGCGCAGGTCGCCGAACATCTATCTTTGACTGACATGACGACGATGCGGGTCGGAGGGATTGCCCGTTATGTGGCATATCCAAAAAACGACTTCGCACTACGTTGTATTTTACATTTAGCGAACGAATACGCCATTACGACCAAAGTGATTGGAAAAGGTTCGAATATACTCGCAAGTGACGATGATTTCGACGGGTTGGTAATCCGTTTGGATCGAACCCTAACGGAAGTCTACTTTGAAGACGAACATGTCTTGGCACAAGCCGGTGCCAGTTTGATCGCGTTATCGTATCATGCGATGGAAAAAGGATTATCCGGTTTGGAGTTCGCATGCGGGATTCCCGGCACGATCGCCGGGGCGGTATACATGAATGCCGGGGCGTATAAGAGTTGGATCGGCGATCTGGTCGAAGAAATCGAAGTTTTGATCGACGATACGATCGTTTGGTTGAGAAGCGAGGACTGCGGTTGGGGCTATCGAGAGTCGGTGTTCCAGCACCATCCCGAATGGATCATCTTGGCGGTACGCTTGAAACTAACCCATAAACCCAAAGAAGAAATACGTAGCGTCATCGAAGAACGTAAAACGCGCCGCATCGAATCGCAACCCTTGGATTTCCCCAATGCCGGCAGCGTTTTCCGCAACACGGACGATCACTTCGCGTGGGAATATATCGAAGCATGTCAATTGCGAGGACGTCAGATCGGCGGGGCGCAGATTTCCAACAAGCATGCCAACTTCATCATCAATGTCGGACATGCGAAAGCGAGCGATGTCTATGCGTTGATTCAATTGATTCAAAAAGAGGTTAAGGTTAAGTTTGGGGTGGAATTGAAGACGGAGATCGAATTTTTCAATTGGCGGGAGGACAACCATGATGTCTAGGGACGTACCTTCGTTTGATCAATTGGTCGCCGATCGTAAGAAGGCGAAACGATCCGCACGACTCCATCAACTTGGAATCGCGGTGATTTTTTGTGTCGTAAGTTTGTTGCTTGGTTTTGGATTCTATGCTTATTTCAATTCCGCGATGGCACACCCGGCTTCATATTTTATTTCCGGAAATCGCGTGTTGACGGATGAAACGATCCTAAAACGCGCAAATCTGGATTATCAAACCGTCATGGTATTACGCAGCGCGGGTGAAATCAAAGACAAACTAAAATCAGATCCGTTGATCGAGGATGCGCAAGTCGTTTTCGGAGCGAACCGCACCGTGTCGATCCACGTCAAAGAAAAAAGCATCAAAGCGATTTGGATGGATCAGGCGATGTTGATCCTATCGGATGGTACGACCTTGACCATCGATCTCGATTATGCCAAAGCGTGGCTACAAGCGCCGGGCATCTATGGATATGCGTCGCGTGAAGCCCTGGATCCGTTGATCGATGCGCTTAGGGATATTCCGGCGGAAGCCTTAGGTAACGTCTCGGAAATCCATCTATCCCCGACATCGTATGACGAAACGTATGTCAAGGTCATCATGCAGGACGGCAATCGTGTCTTTACGGGACTTGCGACGCTTGACATGCTTTCGGATTATCCGACCCTCGTCAATGTGCTAACGACCAAGAACGCCTGCCTCTTTTTCGACGAGATGACACGAACCGCGTTTAGCCGACCCTGTGGCGAGTAACTTTGTATTTCACGAAAGAGTCTGATATAATAGCACTGCTAACAAAGGAGGAAGATGTATGTCAATTGAACGCATCACCAAATTGGGGAACATCAACATCAGCCAGGAAGCCGTCGCGACCTTGGCGGGGGGCGTCGTTACCGAATGTTACGGTGTTGTCGGAATGGCATCGCAAAAAGCCCTGAAGGACGGAATTGCGGAATTGCTGAAAAAAGAAAACTATTCAAAAGGGGTCGTCGTCCGGAAATCCGAGGCGGGCTTTGAAATCGACCTATATATCATCATCAGCTTCGGCGTGCGAATCTCCGAAGTCGTCACCGAAGTCCAGAAAAAAGTGAAGTACATCCTTGAGAAGACCTTGGAGCAGGAATTCATCGCGATCAACGTCTACGTTCAAGGCGTACGTGTCATCGCATAACGGAGGAAACATGAAAACGATCAACGGCTCAATGTTCAAGGTCATGCTGGAAAGCGGTGCGAACAATCTCACCAACCACCATCATGAAATTGACGCGTTAAACGTATTTCCGGTTCCCGATGGCGATACCGGTACGAATATGAATCTGACTTTCACCAATGGGGTGAAAGAAGCCAACGCGGTCTTAAACGATCATGTCGGCGATATCGCCAAAGTATTATCCAAAGGCTTACTGATGGGCGCACGCGGTAATTCCGGTGTCATCCTTTCGCAGATTTTCCGTGGCTTTTTTCAGTCGGTCGACGGGAAGCGTGAACTGACGGTCCGTGATCTTGCGGCTGCTTTTGTCCGCGGAACGGAAGTCGCCTACAAAGCGGTCATGCGTCCGGTCGAAGGGACGATTTTGACGGTCTTGCGCGAAAGCGGTAAATTGGCGCACGATTATGTCGAAACCCATCCGGACAAGGATATTCTCGATTTCTTCGATTTCATCGTCCAATCCGCCCATGAATCCCTCCAGAACACACCCGAACTTTTGCCGATTCTCAAAGAAGTCGGAGTCGTCGACAGCGGCGGGGCCGGGTATGTCACGATCTTGGAAGGGTTCCGCCATGGTTTACGCGGAAATCCGGTCGCCTTGATCGAGAAAATCGAATCGACGCAAGGTGTACAAACCGAATACGAAAACAAGGAATTCGGGTATTGCACGGAGTTCATCATCCGTTTGAGTGAAGATACGATCACCGTCTTCGAAGAAGAGAAATTACGCAGCGCCTTGGCGCGGCTTGGCGAATCGATCGTCGTCGTTCAGGACGAAGACATCGTCAAAGTCCATGTCCATACCCTGACTCCGGGAGATGCATTAAACCTCGGACAACGTTATGGGGAATTCTTGAAACTGAAGATCGAAAACATGCAGGAACAACACGCCCACATCGTGGAAACGCAGATCCATGCCGAACCGGTTACCTTGCCGCATAAAAAATATGCGTTGATCGCGGTCGCCGCCGGCGAGGGTGTCGCGAAACTGTTCACCGAATACCGAGTCGATATCGTCATCAGCGGGGGACAAACCATGAACCCGTCGACCGAAGATTTCGTCGCCGCGTGCCAGAAAGTCAATGCCGATCATATCTTCATCCTTCCCAATAACTCGAATATCATTCTGGCCGCCCAGCAAGCCGAAAGCATTCTGGACGAACTGGACATCCGGGTTCTTCCGACCAAGAGTCTGCCTCAAGGACTGAGTGCCTGTATCATGTTTAATCCCCAAGTCGAAGTCGAAGAAAACTTGGATGAAATGATGCGTGCGGTCAAACATGTCAAGACCGGTCAAGTCACTTATGCGATCAAAGACACGCAATTCGAGGGTGTCGAAATCAGCGCCGGGGACTATATGGGAATCTTGGAGAAAAACATCGTGGTTTCGACCCAAGATAAACTTGAAGCTACCAAAGCGTTATTGGATCAGTTAATCACGGAAGATGACGAAATCATCACCGTGTTGGTCGGCGAAGATGTTTCGGAGACGGAACAAACGTCGATCGTTACCTACATCGAAGAACGATTCCCGGCCGTCGAGGCGGAAATCGTACAAGGGCATCAGCCGGTCTATTCCTTCATTTTCGGAGTCGAATAAGGGGTTTTTGCCCTTTTTCGTAACGTATGGAGTACAAAGATCTCAAATGTAGTCCGGCTTTGACCAAACGCCTGACGGAAGCGGGATGGGAACATCCGATCGATCTGCTTTATCATTACCCGACACGGTATGAGGAAGTGACGCCGCTTCCGTTTTCTTCATGGAAGCCCGGCGATCGCGTGTTTATCGAAGGTGAAATCATTCCGCCTGTCAAAACGGTACGTGTCAAATCATCACTTCAAATCAGTAAGTTCCTCTTTCAAACCAACGAGAATATTTTCCAAGTCACTTTCTTTAATCGACAATGGATATCCAATATGAAGAGTACCTTCACTATTTTTGGAAAATATGACGGAGATCTTAAGATCACCGGCCTTAATTACAACGCGTCGCCGCTAGCGGACCAAATCGGAATCCATCCGGTCTATGCGTTGCGAAAAGATGTCACGCAGCGCGATGTCAATACGTTGATCGAAAAATTGTTTGCCCATTGGGAAAAAATCGAAATCATTGAGATTCCGAGTTCATTACGTCAAACCTATCGACTCTTGACCATGCGACAATCTTTTACGATGATCCATCGTCCCCGGTCGATGGAAGATGTGTTCATGGCGGCTCGAACCCTTAAATACGAAGAATTCCTACGCTTCATGATCAAACTCGAAAGCATACGCAAACAACGGATCGGACATGATTTCGGGAAAAGCAAAGTGTTCGATCGACGCAAGATCACATCCTGGATCAATGAATTACCGTTTGAACTTACCTTGTCCCAACATGAAGTCGTCAACGAGATCTTGGATGACCTCCAATCTTCGAAACGGATGTATCGGTTATTGCAGGGGGATGTCGGTAGCGGAAAAACCGTCGTCGCCGCCTTGGCGATGTACGGATGCGTCTTATCCAACCATCAAGCCGCTCTCTTGGTACCGACCGAAATCCTCGCCACCCAGCACTTGGCGACACTCAAGGAATACTTACCCTCCAATGTTCGAATCGAAGCGCTTTATTACGCGCTTTCCGCCAATGCGAAACGAGATATCTTGGATCGGTTGGCCAAGGGCGAGATCGATATCATCGTCGGTACGCATGCCTTGATGTCGCCGAATGTCGTTTTCAAGAACTGCGGTTTGGTCGTGGCGGACGAACAACATCGCTTCGGGGTCAAACAACGCCAAGCGCTGGCAACCAAGGGAGACAAAGTCGACTTCCTGCTCATGAGCGCAACGCCGATTCCGCGTACGTTGGCGGCGTTTCTTTTCGGTGATCTGGATGTCTCGACCATTCGCTTCTATCACCAAGGTAAACCGCGTATCACCACCGAGGTCTTGCATGGGCGAAGCATCGTTCCGATCTTACCTGATATCATGAAAGCGGTCGAAAACAAGATCCAAATCTATGTCGTTTGTCCGGCGATCGAAGAAGATTCCGAACTACGCAACGTCAACTCGATCACGGCAGGATTAAAGAAGCACCTACCCAAAACCATCCACATTGACCAACTGCACGGGAAGCTCTCCAATGAAGAAAAAGAAAAAGTGCTTGCTGGATTTCTGTCAGGCAAAACCGACATACTGGTTTGCACGACCGTAATCGAAGTCGGTGTCAACGTCGCCAACGCAAACCTAATGATCGTGTATGACGCCGATCGTTTCGGTTTGTCGCAACTCCATCAACTGCGCGGGCGGGTCGGGCGGGGAAAGATCGAAGGCCGTTGTTATCTTCTCAGCGATAGCGAAGATCCACTGACCTTACAACGCCTTGAAATCCTGACGCAAACGCAAGACGGATTTGAAATCGCAAACAAAGATCTGGAAATGCGCGGACCGGGCGAAATGCTTGGATTGAAACAAAGCGGTGTTCCAAGTTTTCTGATTGGGAATGTCATCAAAGACATCAAGATCTTAAAAACTGCCCAAAGCGATGCACGCGCCATGATGGAAAGTAAGGATCCGGAAATCCGGAAATGGATCGAAATCCAGAAATCTTCGCAAAACGGAACTCAGCTAAGCTTGGATTAAGGTATAATAAAGAACGAGGTGAAACCCATGAATTTAGCCATCGACGCAATGGGCGGCGATAACGGCAGCGCCGTCGTCGTTGAAGCCCTAAAAGAATTACATGTGAAATATCCGGAAATCGGATTCACCGTTTTCGGAAATGAAGAAGAATTATCCTCCTTGAAACCGTTTTGCGAGATCGTTGCGACAACGCAAGTGATGGGAATGGAAGAAGGTCCGTTGGCTGTACGCCGCAAGGCGGATTCTTCGATGATCAAAGCGATCGAAGCGGTAAAGGCGGGACAATGCGACGGTGTCGTCAGCTGCGGTTCGACCGGAGCGCTGTTGGCTGCGTCTTTGTTGATTTTGCGTACCTTCGAAAACCTACAACGACCGGCGCTGACCATTACTTTCCCGACGCTGAAACGCACGACCTGCGATTTTTTAGATGTTGGAAGCAACGCGGAAAATACCAGTGAACAGTTGGTTCAATTCGCGCTGATGGGACATGCGTACGCAAAAGCGGTCCATAATCTCGAAAACCCGCGCATCGCGCTCTTGAATATCGGTTCGGAAGCCAAGAAGGGCGATCCGGTCCATAAGGAAGCCTATGAAAAAATCGCGGCGTACGAACATTTGAACTTTATCGGAAACATCGAAGGACGGGATTTGCTGACAGGGGATGTCGATGTCATAATTTCGGACGGCTTTAGCGGAAATATCGCCCTAAAGACGATCGAAGGGACCGTCGCCGCATATACCGAACTCTTGAAAGGGGTTTTGACGTCGAGTTTATTAACGAAGTTTTCCGCTTTCTTGATGAAAAAACCGTTACGTGAAATGAAGCGCTATTTCGATTATCGCCGTTATGGCGGTGCGATTTTGGCCGGCATCAACAAACCGGTGGTCAAGGCGCATGGTTCCAGCAACGTCGAAGCTTTCACCAATGCCGTACTACTTCTTAAGAAGATGGTCGAGTTGGATGCGGTCTCGAAAATGAAGGAATTGTTATGAGTTTGAAACATTGGTGCGAGCAACACGGGATTCCGTTTTCGGAGTCACCATTGATCAAACAAGCGTTCGTCCATACCTCTTACAGTAATGAGCATCCCGAAGTCGGGGGCGATAACGAACGTTTGGAATTCATTGGCGATGCCGTATTACAATTGTGGACCGCCCAAGTCTTGTTTGCGATCTCACCTCCGATTGCGGAGGGGGAGATGACGACGTTGCGTGCGCAATTGGTGTGCGAGAAATCGTTGGCGAGCTATGCGCGAAAACTCAAGATCGACGACTTTCTTTTATTAGGCGTCGGCGAAGAGAAAACCGGTGGAAGAAACCGTGACTCACTTTTGGCGGACGTATTTGAAGCCTTTTTAGGCGCGGTTTACCTTGAGTACGGATTTGAATATGCCGACAAGATCTTACGCGCGGCGGTGGAAATCACATCGCTCTCGACCGCGCTCAATGTGGTCACGGATTATAAGACACGCTTACAGGAAATCGCCCAATCGGATGATCGCAAGACTGTAGTTTATGAGGTTTTGTCTGTATCCGGTCCTTCAAATAAGCCCGAATTCGAGATTGCCGTACGTGTCGATGGGATTATCTTAGGGAGAGGTAAAGGAAATTCGAAGAAACGGGCGGAACAAGCCGCCGCGAAAGACGCGTTAGCTAAATTGGCGTTATAGAGGTGAACATGGAAAGAGAATGGGGAATCATCAAGGATCAACCGATTCGGTTATATACCTTGGAGAATGAAGCGTTACGCGTGGAAATCAGCGACTACGGATGCATCATCCGCAGTCTTTACGTCAAAGCGTATCATGAGGATGTCGTGTTGGGATTCGAAAATCTTGAAGATTATGTCGCCGACGACAAATACATCGGCGCCATCGTCGGGCGCAATGCCAACCGGATCGCTAACGGCGTTTTCACCTATCACGGAAGTACGATCCAACTTGCCATCAATAACGGACCCAACCACCTACATGGCGGTATCGAGGGTTTCAATAAGAAGAAATTCGAAGTGATTCAACTCACGCCGAACTCGATCCGTCTGCGCTATGACAGTCCGGACGGAGAAGAGAACTATCCTGGAAATCTGCAGTTCGAATTCGCGTTGCGACTTGAAGGCGGCAGCGTCGTCTTAGAATATCAAGGTAAATGCGATCAAGATACCGTGTTTAATCCGACCCATCACAGTTATTTCAACCTGAGCGGGGAACCGTCGATCCATCAACACGAACTTCAAATCGAGAGTTCGATGTATGGACAAGTCGATTCTGACGGTTTAACGCTCTATCCTCCGATCGAAGTCTTCGGAGCGATGGATTTTCGCAAAGGTGGTCTCTTATCGGAACGACTCGATCAACCGCTGGAAGCATTAAGACTGGCACGCGGGTTGGATCATCATTACGTATGCGAGAATAGTAAAGTAGCTTTCATCCGCTTGACACGTAATCGGCGTACGATGGAAGTCTTCACCGACGCTCCCGGCGCCCATGTCTATACCGCCAATTGGCTGGATGGACGAATCGGGAAAAACGGATTTGTGAATGGAGCACGCAGCGCGATTTGTTTCGAAACGCAATTCTACCCGAACCATATCAACGTTCCGGTAGAACGAAAAGGCTGGTTGAACGCAGACGAAACGCTTACCTTACATACGCGATGGAACTTTGTTTCACAGGAGGAAACGCAATGTTGATCGATACTCTTCAAACCCGGATCCTGGAAGGAAATCTGGACACGACGTTCACGCGACTCTATGGCGCCGAGTTATTAGCCAAAACCAAACAACGTGTGCTCGATTTATGCGATCGCTACCGTGAAGCCTTTGGCGAAAGCGATGTGATGTTGGTCAGCGCGCCGGGACGTACGGAAATCGGCGGAAACCACACCGATCATCAACGCGGGCGTGTTTTGGCGGCGGCGGTGCATATGGATGTGTTGGTTTTGGTCGGTCGAAACGACACGTCGATCGTGGACTGCCGATCGGAGGGATTTCAAATTTCCCCGGTCGATATCCGAAACACCGAAATTATTCCTGATGAGGCTTTTACTTCCGAAGCGTTGATCCGCGGCGTGAGCGCCCGTTTCGCCGAACTCGGTTATCAGACGGGCGGATTTCATTGCGTGATGCACTCGACCGTTCTCAAAGGTTCCGGAATCTCCTCCAGCGCAGCCTTTGAAGTCGCGATCGGGACGATTCTGAATCATCTCTATAACGAAGGCAAGATCGATGCGCCGACGATCGCGAAAGTCGGTCAATTAGCGGAGAACCGTTATTTCAATAAACCCTGCGGTTTGATGGATCAAATGGCGAGCTCGGTCGGCGGATTTGTTTTTATCGATTTCTTTCACCAAGAAAACCCCGAAGTCGAAAAGATCAAGTTTGATTTTTCCCATAGCGGTTATACCTTGTGTATCGTCGATACGGGCGGAAGCCATGAAGACTTGTCGAATGAGTACGGGTTATTCCCATTGGAAATGAAGAAAGTCGCGGCGTACTTCGGAAAAGAAGTGTTAAGCGAAGTCGATCCCAACCGATTCTTCGAAAGCATTTCCGTTTTGCGGGATCAAGTCGGCGACCGGCCGATCTTACGCGCGATGCATTTCTTCCAGGAAACCGATCGGGTCGTCGCGGAAGTCGAAGCGCTGAGCAGCGGCGATATCGATTCATTCTTGGATTTAGTCGTCGAATCCGGACGGTCCTCCGCGATGTATCTCCAAAACGTTTTCGTCGCATCTCATACGCAGACACAGGGATTATCGTTAGCGCTGGCGCTAAGCGAATCCTATCTGAAAGGACGCGGTGCTTGGCGTGTTCATGGCGGCGGGTTGGCCGGTACGATCCAAGCGTTCGTCAAAAACGAGGACTTGCCCGGCTACCGATCGATGATCGAGAACGCATTCGGAAAAGGATCCTGTCATGTCATGAGACTGCGTGACGAAGGCGGGTATAAAATCGTATAAATTAGGACAAGGAGAGGGCTATGGTCAACACAAATATCGAAGATGAACGCAGTTTGACCTTTGAGGAAGCCGTTCTCGAAGCGAAACGTTGTTTACAATGCAAACACAAACCCTGCGTCGACGGATGCGTCGCGCATATGAACGTCCCCGAAATGATCCGGCTCTTTTTGGAGGGCGACGGGGATGCGGCGCGTGCCGTCGCAAAATCCGGCAATTGCTTCCCGGAAATTTGCGGTCGCGTCTGTTATCAGGAAATCCAATGCGAACTGAAATGTGTCCGCAATAAAGTGAATCAACCGGTCAAAATCGGCAAGATCGAACGGTTTATCGGTGACACCTATGCCAACCCGATCCAACCGATCGTAGAACCCTATTTGGGTAAGGTCGCCGTCATCGGCAGCGGTCCGGCCGGATTGGCGGTCGCCCATGATTTGGTATCCGCCAATGTCAAAGTCGATGTCTATGAAAAGAAAAACGTATTCGGCGGCGTACTCCATTACGGGATACCGCAATTCCGATTACCCAATGAAATCGTACTCAAGCAAATCCGAGAACTGGAAAATGCCGGAGTAGGTTTTTATCATGATAAAAACCTATCCAAGACGTTCAAATTGAACGACTTATTCGCGGAAGGGTATGACGCGGTCTTTATCGGAATCGGCGCCAACGCGGACAATTATCCGAAAATCGAAGGCGTCCGGTTACCGAAAGTCATCAGTTGGAAAAAATTCCTGGAGATCGTCAATCTCTATGAAGAACCCCGCAAACACCCCCTATTTAGCGAGGTCGCAAAAATCTGCTGCGTGGGCGGAGGGAACGTCGCCATGGATGTCGTGCGTAGCGCACGGCGGATCGGTTTGGATGCCCATCTGATTTACCGTCGTACCGAAGCGATGATGCCGGCGCGCAAGGAAGAGATTCTTGACGCGCACCATGAAGGCGTCGTCTTTCATACTTTACGGGATCCGCTTTCCGTAACATTGAATCATGAAAACAAAGCGGAAATCGAATGTGCCGTGACCCAATTGGTCGAGGATCCGACCAATCCGCGCGGGAACATCCAAAACACCGATGCGACCGAATCCTTTGGTTGCGACATGGTCGTCATGGCTATCGGTTCTTCCGTAAAAAGTCTGCACGAAGAAGGTTTACATACCGATGCGTATCAACGCATCCTGGTCGACGAACACCAAGCGACTTCACTCAAGAACGTCTACGCGGGCGGAGATGCGGTTACCGGCAGCTTGACGGTGATCCATGCCTTAAAAACAGGAAAGATCGCCGCCGCCAGCATATTGAAACAACTAAGCAACAAGAATTAGAAAGGAAGTGTCCTTTTGGCTGACTACGACATCGTCCAACTCATCGAATCCATCGGCTTAGACGTGTCGGACCGACAGTATTTTTTTGACGGCGCTTATGACCGTCCGCTTTACAAAGTACCCAGTAAAACTTTACATTTGCGCATGCGTTTGCGAAAAGCGATTCCGTATGATGTCTATCAACGTTTACTCGAAGGTTTGAAACGATCGTTATCCAGCGACGTCGAATTGGTGCTTCAAAGCGAACGATGTGATTTGAATACCAACGAGATCCAACGTTATTTGGATTGTGTTTTAACGAGTCTGAATTTACCGTTCCAGAAATCCATCGTCGTTGAGGATGATGCGATCGTCTTTTTGTGTGAGGATCAAAATCAAGAAGAACTCTTGGAGGATGCGGCGGATGAGATCGCCGATCTTCTACGGGCGTGCGCAATCGATCTGCCGATCAAAACGAAACGGGTCAACCATGTTGCGGTGGTTGAAGAAATCGAACGACCGAAACAAGAAAACATCCCGACACCTCCGCCTGTTTATCGGCGTCGTTCAAACAAACTTGAGGATTATACGCCGGTCTTATTGAAGAACATCACCGACGGGATGGATAACATCAAAGTCAAAGGCAAAGTGTTCTCGGTCGAGAACCAGATGATTAAAAACAACACCACGTTACGTCAAATCATCTATATCCATGACGAAGACGATGCGATTTCTTGTTTGCGCTTTACCGATGACGAGAACGAAATGAAGCGCTATTATGACTTGAAACCGGGTGTCGTCGTCGAAGTCTTCGGTAGCGCCCGTTATGACAAGTACGCACGCGACGTCAATATGTCCTTGCGTGATATCCAACTGACGTCCAATTGGATGAAGAAGGAAGACAATGCGCCGGAAAAACGGATCGAGTTTCACCTCCATACGAAAATGTCCGAGATGGATGGGGTCAGTTTGATCGAAGAATACATCGAACAGGCAATGGAATGGGGCCATGAAGCGATCGCGATCACCGATCATATCGGGGTGCAGGCATTCCCCAAAGCGCAAAACTATGTTAAGTCCGCCTTGAAGAAACATCCGGACAAGAAGTTCAAAATGATCTACGGGGTCGAAATGAACATGGTCGATCCGGTACTCAATATCGTCTCGAAAGCCGATCCGCGTAGCTTGCGCGATTCTTCGTATGTCATCTTCGACTTGGAAACCACCGGCTTATCCAACCGCTATGATCGGATCATCGAATTCGGCGCCGTACGCTTTGTGCAAGGCGTCGTCAGCGGACGACTTCAAATGTTCGTCAATCCGGGGATGGAAATCCCGGCCTTCATCACCGAAAAAACCAATATCACCCAACAAGACGTAAAGGATGCGTTGCGTGAAGAGCAGTTGCTGGACCAATGGCTGGCTTTTTTCAAAGACGATGTCTTAGTCGCGCACAACGCATCGTTTGACATCGGCTTCATGAACGCTACTTTGAAACGATATGGAAAACAACCTTTGACCAACACGGTCATCGATACCTTGGATTTGGCACGCGCGGTTCTGAAAGATCGACGCTCCTATAAGCTCGGAAATGTCGCCCGTAACTATAAGATCGCATATGACGAGGAAATCGCGCACCGCGCGGATTATGATGCTGAACTGTTGAGTCAGGTTTTCGCGAAACTGTTGAGCGAACCGATCGTCGCAAACGTGAAGACGATTGGTGATCTGCAAAACATTCAAGATGAAGATTCGTTTAAAAAAGTCATGAAGAACCACATCGTCGTGCTTGCGAAGAACCAACAAGGACTCAAAGATCTATTCGAATTGGTAACCCTATCGCATACCGTCCGTTTGGCGACAACCGGAAAAGCGAAGAAGGACGATGAAGAATCGGCGGCCGAACCACGGATCTGCCGCGAAGACTTAGCGTTAAAACGCACGAATTTGCTGTTGGGTAGCGCTTGCCTGAACGGCGAAATCTTCGACCTCGCGATGACCAAATCACAGGAAGATCTGGAAGAAGCGATGAAGTTTTACGATTACATCGAAGTCCAACCGCCCGAAAACTACCGTATCCTTGTCGAACAGAATAGTCTCCCGAGCCAACAACGACTGATCGCGATTTTGCGCAACATCATCGAAACCGCGGATAAACTACGGATCCCGGTCATCGCGACCGGCGACGCGCATTATGTCGACAAAGCGCAAAAGAAGTTCCGCGATGTCTACATCCAATCCCAAGGGATCGGCGGTGTTCGCCATCCGCTTTATATCTATAACACGATGCGCCGTCGCATGACGACCATGCCGGACCAACATTTTAGAACGACCGATGAGATGTTCGAGTGTTTTTCCTTCGTGGATCGTGCCACCGCCCAACGTCTGATCGTCGATACGCCTAAGTATTTGGCGGAAAAAATCGAAAATGTCTACCCGGTCAAAGACCGGCTTTATACTCCGACCATCGAAGGCGCGGATGTGAAGCTATCCGAACTCTGTCACCAAAACGCCTTGGAAAAGTACGGGAATCCGTTACCGGAAATCGTCTCCAAGCGCTTGGAGAAAGAATTGAATTCAATCATCGGACATGGCTTTTCAGTCGTCTATTACATCGCCCATCTGTTGGTGAAAAAATCCTTGGAAGATGGGTATCTGGTCGGATCCCGCGGATCGGTCGGTTCATCCTTCGTCGCGACGATGGCCAATATCACGGAAGTCAATCCGTTGGCACCGCACTATGTCTGCCCGCAATGCCAATTCAGCGAATTCTTCGAAGACGGTCAAGTCGGCAGCGGTTATGATTTGCCGGATAAATGCTGTCCGCAATGCGGTACCTTGATGTCCGGCGACGGACAGGATATTCCGTTTGAAACTTTCTTAGGTTTCGAGGGCGACAAAGTCCCGGATATCGACTTGAACTTCTCCGGGGACTATCAAGATAAAGCGCATGCCTATACCAAAGTCCTGTTCGGTGAAAAAAACGTCTACCGTGCCGGTACGATCGGGACGGTCGCGCAAAAGACGGCCTTCGGTTATCTTCGGGGCTTCGAAGAAGAAATGGGACTGGAAACCCCGCATCGCCAAGCCTTCAACACCTATGTCGCAAACGGGTGCGAAGGGGTCAAACGTACGACCGGCCAACATCCGGGCGGGATCATCGTTATTCCGCAGGACATGGATGTCCACGACTTCACGCCGATCCAATATCCCGCCAACAACGCCAACTCCGAATGGTTGACGACCCACTTCGAATTCGCCGATATCCACGATAACGTTTTAAAACTCGATATCCTGGGACACGTCGATCCGACCGCTATGAAAATGCTCGAACGGTTTTCGGGCATCGATCCCACAACGGTTCCGATGAACGATCCCGAAGTCATGAAATTGTTCTCTTCGATCGAACCTTTGCATCTTGATCCGCGAAAATACTTCGAAAAAACCGGGGCTGTCGGATTGCCCGAATTCGGAACCAATCTGACCCGCAACATGCTTGAACTTACCAAACCGAAGAAATTCTCCGATCTGGTACGTATTTCCGGCTTATCGCACGGCACCGATGTTTGGATGGGCAATGCGAAAAGTTTGGTCGAGCAGGGGATGACGTTGCAAGATGTCATCGGATGTCGGGACGATATCATGGTCAATTTGATCCACATGGATTTACCTCCGAAAAAGGCCTTCGATATCATGGAATCCGTCCGAAAAGGCAAAGGGCTCAAAGATGAATGGGTCGCCTTGATGAAGGAAAACAAGGTTCCGGATTGGTATATCGATTCCTGTAAAAAAATCAAATACATGTTCCCCAAAGCCCATGCGGTCGCCTATGTCATCATGGCTGTGCGGGTCGCATGGTTTAAAGTCCATCAACCGGCCGTCTACTACGCGGTATTCTTCTCCATCCGTTGTTCCTCGTATGAGATCGAAACGATGGTGAAAGGCGCGCAATCCATCAGTGCCCGGATGAGCGATATCAGTCAACGTCTTTCCGACAACGAACTTAAGAAAACCGTCACCGCGAAAGAAGCCGATTTGATTACGACCCTGGAAGTCGCCTATGAAATGGCATGTCGCGGATTGGAATTCACCAACATCGATCTGTATCGGTCCGCCGCCAATGAGTTTATCGTAGATCCAGACCATGCCAACCGCATCATCCCGCCATTTACGGTGTTGGACGGATTGGGTGGAAACGTCGGGAAGTCGATCGTGGAAGAACGACAAAAAGCCCCCTTCTTATCGAAGGAAGATTTACTGACGCGTACGTTGATCAATTCGACGCAATTGCGCAAACTTGAGGTCTTGGGAGTCCTGAAAGGGATGCAGGATCAGAATCAGATGAGCTTGTTCTAATACTTGCAAACAAATTCAAAAAGACGTATAATGTCTACGCATAGAAAACAGGGAGTGGTTCGCCACTCCTTCGTTATTGTTTGAGGGAAACACATGAAACCAATGGAAAACGTCGTATCACTCATCACACCGATTTTGCACGCGTCCGACCTGCGTTTGGCGGAATGCAAATGGGTTCATCAGTCAGGTATGTTGGTGCTGCAAGTCGCCATCATGCGACCGGACGGTTCGATGGATCTGGACACCTGCGCCAGTGTCTCGCAGCAGATTTCCGATGTCTTGGATCAACACGAGGAAATCGCCGCGACCGAGTATTATCTGGAAGTTTGTTCACCCGGCGCCGAGCGTGAGCTTCACGGGGCCGAAGACATCGCGTATGCGGTCGGTAAAGACGTTTTTATCCGATTTCAGCATCCGGTCAACAAACAGCTTGAAGTGACGGGAACACTTGTCACCTACGCCGACGGCAAGGGCACTTTGTCCTACCGCGACAAAGCCTTGACGAAGACCTTGGAATTTACCGACGACAATATCGACTATATCCGACTGGCGGTTCGCCTTTAACCGGAGGAAAGAGGAAAATGAACTTCAAAGATTTTTTAGCGGCCATGCAAGCCATCGAAGGCGACCGCAACATCTCCAAAGAAATCGTCCTGGCGGCGCTTCAGGAAGCGCTGGCGAAAGCTTATCGGAAACATATCGAAATTCCCGATGCGCTGGTCCACGTCAATATCGACGAAAAGACCGGGGAGGTCAGTCTTTACCAACAGTATATGGTCGTTGAGGAAGTGGAAGACGAGGAACTTGAGATTTCTTTGTCCGACGCCAAAGAAAAAGACCAAAGCCTTGAACTTGGCGGTTTATACAACGTCAAAGTCAATATCGACGATTTAGGCCGTGCCGCCGCGTTATTGGCCAAGAACGTCATGAAACAAAAGATCCGCGAAGCCGAGAAACAGGCCGTTTACGATGAATACATCGATAAATTGGATGAAATGGTCATCGGGATGATCGAGTCGGTCGAAGAAAAATTCGTCGTCGTCAACTTAGGCAAAACCTTGGCGATGATGCCGAAAGCCGCCCAGATGCCCAACGAAACCTACAAAGAGGGACAAAAAGTCCGCTTAGTCATCACCGAAGTCTCCAAAGATACCAAAGGCGCCCAAGTGCTCGTGTCGCGTGCCGATGCGAAACTTGTGAAACGTCTTTTCGAAAAAGAAGTCCCGGAAATCTTCCAAGGGATCGTCGAAATCAAAGCGATCGCGCGTGAAGCGGGCGAACGTACGAAGATGGCCGTCGCCAGTAAACGGGAAGATGTCGATCCGATCGGAGCCTGTATCGGTCCGCGCGGTTCGCGCGTCCAAGTCGTCATCGAAGAACTTCGCGGCGAAAAGATCGATATTTTCGAGTGGAGCGAAAACATCACCGAACTGATCAAAAACAGCTTGAGCCCGGCGCAGATTTTGGCCGTCATGCCTTCGGGTGAGAAAAAAGGCTTGTTGGTGGTCGTCGACGACAACCAGCTCTCCTTAGCGATCGGTAAAAAAGGGAAGAACGCCCGCTTGGCGGTCCGTTTGACCGGCTTACGCATCGACATCAAGTCCAAGACCGAGGTCGAGGAACAAGGTATCCAATGGAAGAAACTCGCACAGGATTACGCGCTTGAACTGGAAGCGAAATTGCTTGAGAAGAAAGCGTTGAAACTGGCGGAAGAAAAAGCCAAACTCGAGAGTGCGAACCAAGCGGTCGAAGCCGTCGAAGAAGTCGTCACCGATGAACCGATCGTTGAAACGCCGATTGAAAATGCACCGATCGAGAAAGCCCCGGTCGTCGAAGCGACACAACCGGAACCGGTCGTAGAGAAGATGCGTCCGGCCTATCGTCCGGTCGCCAAACCGGTCGAAGCGCCGAAGGTCGAAGCACCGAAGGAAAAAGCCGTCAAGAAGGAACCGAAAGAACGTCCGGTGTATATTTCCCGATTGGAAACCGTCATCGACGCTCCGAAGACCTTAGAGAAGAAAGACGAGAAACCCGTTCGTCGTAAACCGAAAGCGGATGCGGAAGAACGCCGTTTGCGTGCTTCCGATATCCGTAAGGATAAGGATTACGATATCAAACCGGAATATACGCCGGAAGAGTTGGAAGAGATTGCGAAGCAACAGGAAATCGAAGCGAAAAATACCTGGTATGAAGAAGAGATCGACTTCGATGAATTTGAGGATTTCTACGAAGAGAAATAGCGAAAGGCAGGTGCGGGTATGAAGAAAATCCCGATGCGCCGCTGCGTCGCGACGATGGCGCAGTTGCCGAAGAAAGAGTTGGTCCGGATCGTCCGGACACCCGAAGGACAAGTCAAAGTCGATTTGACCGGACGCAGTAACGGACGCGGCGCTTACCTGGCGAAAACCTTGGAAGCGATCGAGTTATGCAAGAAAAAAGGGGCGCTGGCGCGTGCGCTTGAATGCGCCATCCCGGATGAAATTTACGAAGAGTTACGAGGTCTCGTCGGTGGCAGTTAACATCGCCAATACGCTGGGTCTCGCCAAACGCGCCGGCTGTATCTTGGTCGGAAGCAAGATGATGGATGGAATCCGGGCTCGTAAGATCAGGATGGTATTGCTCGCCAACGACGCTTCCGATCGTACGAAGAAAGTCGTCAGCGACAAATGCCGTTATTATGAGATTCCCTGTTATGAAAGTCTGAGTATGCCAGAGCTGTCGTTGGCGATCGGATTCTCGCACATCGCCGCCGTCGGAATCACCGACGATGGGTTTGCGAAACTCGCCGCAGCAAGCATCGAAAAGAGGTAAAAGCATGAAAAAACCGGTTAAAAGAGGAAACACACGACGTCCCCAGCAGCAACAGCACAAGGGACACGGCTCGAACACGCCAAGTTTTACGCCGCGTCAGAGGGTCGACACGGTAAGTAAGATCACGTATACGGAAGGGATGACGGTCGGTCAATTCGCCGAAAAACTCAACCGCAACGCCAGCGATATCATCAAGCTGTTGTTTTTGTTGGGCAAAATGGTCACGATCAACACAAGCTTGGACGAAGAAACGATCCAACTCGTATGCATGGATTACAATGTGGAAGCAACCAAGGAAGTCGTGATCGATCCCGATAGTTTAGAAGATGAAATCGAAGATGACGAAGCGAACTTAAGCGAACGTCCCCCGGTCGTCACGATCATGGGACACGTCGACCATGGAAAAACCACCTTGTTGGATATGATCCGCAAAACCAAAGTCGTCGATGGCGAATTCGGCGGGATCACGCAACATATCGGAGCGTATCAAGTCTCTGTCAACGGCAAGAAAGTCACCTTCCTGGATACCCCGGGCCACGAAGCGTTCACCGCGATGCGTGCCCGTGGCGCCAAAGTCACCGACATCGCGATCATCGTGGTCGCGGCCGACGACGGTGTCATGCCTCAAACCAAAGAAGCGATCGACCATGCCAAAGCGGCCGGTGTTCCGATCATCGTCGCCGTAAACAAGATGGATAAACCCGGCGCCAATACCGAACGTATCTATAATGGCATGGCCGACCTTGGCTTAACTCCTGAAGAATGGGGCGGCGAAACGATTTTCGTCAAATGCTCCGCGAAAACAGGACTCGGTGTCCACGAACTTTTGGAAACGATTTTGGTTTTGTCCGAAGTTCAAGGTTTCAAAGCCAATCCCAAGCGGATGGCCACCGGTACCGTCATCGAAGCGCGTTTGGATAAAGGACGCGGTCCGGTCACGACTTTGTTGGTTCAAAACGGTACATTGAATACCGGTGACATCATCGTTGTCGGGGCTTGTTTCGGGAAAGTCCGTAAAATGACGGATGATCGCGGACGTGAAATCAAAAAAGCCGAACCGGCGATGCCGGTCGAAATCATCGGCTTGAACGATGTCCCGGTCGCAGGGGATATCTTCAAGGTCTTCGATAATGAACGTAAAGCGCGTGAAATCGCGGAAAGCCGTTCGCAAACCAAGATCGAAGCCGAACGTAAACAATCCTCCGCGCTTAGTTTGGATGATCTCTCCAAGCAAATCGCCGACGGCGTCGTCCAAGAAATCCCCGTCGTACTAAAAGCCGACGTTTCGGGTTCCGCCGAAGCGGTACGTCAATCCCTTGAAAAGATCGACGTCCACAATATCAAAGTCAATGTCATCCGCGCGACCGCCGGTGCCATCTCCGAATCCGATGTCATGTTGGCATCCGCATCCAAAGCTCTTATCGTCGGTTTCAACGTTCGTCCGGATGCGGTCGTACGTAAGAAAGCCGAAGAAGAAGGCGTCGAAATCCGCCTCTATAACATCATCTACAAAGCTGTCGAAGAAATGGAAATGGCGATGAAAGGGATGTTGGCACCGGTCTACAAGGAAGTCGTTCTTGGACAAGCCAGCGTACGTCAAACCTTCAAAGTCTCCAAAATCGGTACGATCGCCGGGTGTATGGTTACTGACGGTAAAATCGTACGTAACTGTAAAGTCCGCTTGATCCGTGACGGGATCGTCGTCTATGAAGGACAATTGAACTCCCTCAAGCGTTTCCAAAACGACGCGAAAGATGTTTCGGCCGGTTACGAATGCGGTTTGACGATCGAAAACTTCAACGACATCAAAGAAAATGATATAATCGAAGCATACGAAGACCAAGAAGTTAAACAAGTCTAGCAAGAAAGGGGGAATATCCATGGGCGTCAGACAAGAACGGATTGCCGGCATCATTTTGAAGGAAGTCTCCGAAATGATCCAGTTCGAAGTGAAGGATCCGAATATCGGATTTGTCACGGTAACGGATGTCGATTTGACCAACGATAATTCCTACTGTAAGATTTACGTCACGTTCTTGGACAAATCCAAGAATCCCGAAAAACAACTTGAAGCCTTGAATAAGACGAAGGGATACATCCGTTCGGCATTGGGTAAAAAGTTGAGTATCCGTAAGACACCGGAAATCTCGTTCCACTTGGACACCTCGTTTGATCGGGGACAGCGGATCGATTCGATTCTGGACGAAGTAAAGAAAGATTCTTAAACAAAAGCGCCTCAAGCGCTTTTGTTTTATTTCTTCTCAAATCGATTCTTATAGGAACAAGCCCGGCACAACGCTTCGCTCGGCCTGTGTTTACGCATCCCATCCAGAAAATCGATATAACGTCGGGATGTTAGGATCGTATCCAAATCCATGTCATTGATGTTTCCTAGATCGATGTGTCCTTCACCATCCAAGCAACAGGGCGTAACGGTCCCATCGGCCAAGATCGCCAACATCATCATTCCTGCTCTACATCGACCTGTAGGATATTGTTGTCCATCCTTAAGATTCGGCCATTCGAAACGCAGATCGCTTTGTATATGAAGGTTAGGTTGAATCGAGAGCCGTACATTGGCTTGTTGGGGCAGAATGATTTCAGTGTCTAACAATCGATTCAAATACGCTTGCGATCGCACATGATCCTCGCTCGAACCATCCCAGATCCGCAAACGCGTATGCGGGTGATGCGGTTTTATGTTGCGCAAGTGATGTCGAATCGTTTCAAAATGCCGATCACGCAATGATTCATCCATCTGAGACGCGCTATGGAGACTGATGCTGAGCGTTTCGATCGCCGGATGTTCCAACACGACCTCGCTATAACGATCCAACAGAATGCCATTCGTAACGATATGAACCCGTACGTTATTAGCGTGCGCCAGATCGAGAGCTGGTTGGAAATGCGGACTCAGAAGTGGTTCACCTTTGACATGGAAATAGAGGTTCTTTGTATGTTTTGAAGCTTCCTGAATTCGATGTTTCAACTCATCCAATCCCACATGCATCGAATTTCGACGATGCGGCGGGCAAAAGGAACAGCTCAGATTACAGTAATTGGTGATTTCCAAATAGATTCGATTGAACATGGTTTCCTCCGCATCGTGTCCAATTTTACCATAATAAAAAGCATCTGTGAACCAAGGGGAAACCTTGATCGTCGATGCTTAGCGTAAATAGCGATAGAGGAATTCTTTAGTACGCTGAACTTTCGGTTGGCTGAAAAGAGTCGCGGGATCGCCTTCTTCGGCGATGACACCTTGATCCATAAATACAACTCGATCGGAGACATCACGGGCGAAATCCATTTCGTGGGTGACGATGACCATCGTCCGACCTTCTTCGGCCAAATTCTTAATGACTTGGAGAACTTCTCCAACCATTTCGGGATCCAAGGCGGAAGTCGGTTCGTCAAACAACAAGACCCGTGGTTCCATGCATAAGGCGCGGGCGATCGCGACGCGTTGTTTCTGTCCGCCGGAGAGTAGAGTGACTTTCTGATTGGCAAAGTCTTGCATACCGACTTTCGTCAGGTATTCCATCGCGAGTCTTTGCGCATCATCCTTGGAACGTCTTAAGACTTCGGTCTGTCCGATCGTACAGTTTTTAAGTACGGTCATGTGCCCGAATAAGTTGAAAGATTGGAAAATCATTCCGACATGCGTACGGTATGCATCGATCCCTTTGATGTTGGCTTTGATATCCGTACCTTCGAAAAGGATCGTACCTTGATCGTAGACTTCCAACAGATTGATGCATCGAAGCAGGGTAGACTTACCGCTACCGGAAGACCCGATGATCGAAACGACTTCGCCTTCCTGTACGTTCATGGAGATATCACGCAAGACTTCCAAGGAACCGAAACGTTTTGACAAATGATTGATTTCAAGGATCGCCATGGTTTACTCCTTTCCTTGACGGACGCTTTGCGTCACCAACATCGGGGTGGACGTACTCGACGGTCCGCTATGTACCGGCATGTTCATTTTACGTTCGATGTATTTCAGAATCATGGTCGTGGTATAGGTGAGGAAGAGATACAAGATCGCCGTCACAAAAAATGTCTCTTTGGCTTTGTAGGTGATTCCCATGACAGATGTCGTTTGGAAGTACATTTCGGTGACCCCGATGACGTTAAGTACGGAAGTGTCTTTGATGTTGACGACGAATTCGTTCCCAATCGCGGGAAATGCGTTGCGGATGGCTTGTGGCAGGATAACAAAAAACATGGTTTGAAAGTTGTTCATGCCGATCGAACGTGCGGCTTCGTTTTGACCTTTATCCAGAGATTGGATCCCGGCACGCATGATCTCGGCCATATACGCCCCGGTATTGATCGAGACGATGAAGATCCCCGCGACCAACACCGTCCAATTGAAGATCGGCCGCAGCGCATAGAAGAGAAACATCGCCTGGACGATCATCGGCGTACCGCGGAACACTTCCACGTAGATTCCGGAGACCAGTTTGATCAGTTTGATCGAGAAACGTTTCATCGGACGATCCAGTCGGCTTTCGGGTAAGGATCGAAGAATGCCGACCCCTAAACCGACCAAAAGACCGATGACGGTCCCGCTCAGCGCGATCAGTAAGGTAGTTTTGGCCCCTGCCCAAAATAGGGGGCCGTACTTTTGAAAAATATACAACGCTCCCCCGAATAGACCCGAGGGGAGCGCCGATAACATCAAACTCTGAAACATTTATTCCGGTTGACGATTCCCGGCATCGACCATCCATTGATTACGGGTGTCAGTGTCGATTCCGGACAAGATTTCGTTGATTTGGGCAAGTAAGGCGGTATCCGCTTTGCGGACGGCAACCGATACGGTTGTATCCAAAGGATCGGTTTCAAAACCATTTCCGGCAGCGAATTGGACGATCTTCAAATCCGGATTGGATGCGACGATGGACTTGGCAACCGGGAACTCGGAAACCATCGCGTCAGCTGTTTCCATTTGAACCGCATTGGCTAATAGCGGGAAGGAATCCAACGGCGTACCATGAACGACACCATCGATTTGATCGACGACCGTGTCATGGAAGGTGGACTTCTGCGCGATAACCGTCGCACCGTTGAAATCAGCCAACGACGTCGCATCGGTATACTCGGAATCAGCCCGGACGATCAACACGAGATCCGAGTTGTAGTAGGGGTCGGAGAACGAAACTTCCAAACGACGTTCGGCGGTATCGGTCATACCGGCGACGATCATGTCGATGTCGCTTTCTTTCAGAGCGGTAATAAGACCTTCCCATGTAATCTTCTTAACGACCAAGGTCTTATCCAAACCTTCCGCGATGGCTTGCGCGATTGCGATGTCGTAACCGTCGCAATAACTGCCTGCAACACCTTCGATCTCGACCGCTGGAGCACCACTTTCAATCTGCGTCCAGTTAAACGGTGCGTAATTACATTCCAATCCAACCGTAATGGTATCTTGATCGTTATTGGAAGCGGCGCATCCGCTCAGAACCAACAAAGCCAAGACTGCGATAATCATCATTCTTCTCATTTCATGTACCTCCTGGGTATGGGGATTAAAACAAAAGACCATGTTGCTATACACGGTCTTGTCCAGGACTTGATCGGTAATAGCGCCACTCCATCTCTGGAGGAGTGCTGCGGATCTTCTCGCGCAACCCCACGATCGACATTGCCATGTCATATCGTTCGGCGGTGATTACCTTTCGCTTGGATCGACGCCTGCCGGCTCCCCAAGGTACTCATTTGCACCGCTACCTCTATACTCTTTTGTTTGGTGTTAGTTTATTCATTATTGAGATGAATGTCAACACTTTTGTTTAATTTTTAGAAACATTTTCATTTTTATTTTCATGAAACCATAATTGCGTTTGTTTTTCATTGTGTAGGGAAGTGATCAGATTTTTGCGTGAACTCGGGAATTTGCGGTAAATTTCAAGCAATAATTCTTTGCTTTCCTTGCGTTGCGTAAATCCATCCATCGGACAAGTCGAAGGCACAAACGGAATTTTCTGAATCGAAACTTCATGTTTGATTTCATCTTCATGGACATATACCAAGGGTCGAATAAACGTCATATCCGAATCGCTTAAGTGCATCTTCGGTAAAAACGTCGCCAACTTTCCGCCATGGATCGCATTCATCATCAAGGTCTCAAGCGCGTCTTCCGCATGGTGCGCGAACGCGACCTTGGTACAACCCAATCGCTTCGCTTCTTTGATAACCAACGCCTTCTTGAATTTAGAACACAATGAACATTTTAATGTGCCGTCTTCCTTGGCTTCTTTTTGTAGCGTCGCATAAATCTTCGTCGGCACATGTACAAGTCGGATACCCTTGGATTGGAAATAATCATTTAACGGATTAAAATCCATTCCTTCAAATCCCATCTCGAGATGAATCCCGATCACTTCGAAGTTCTTAAAGGACTTCTTGCGATACTCGTCCAGCGCCAAGAGCAAAAGGCAAGAGTCCTTACCGCCGCTGACTCCGACCGCGATCTTGTCGTTTTCCTGAATCAAATCATAGTGATAATCGGCCAAGCCGATGTTGGAGACCATTTTCTTCATGCCGTTTCCTGCCTTTTGTTTCAAATTTTACCATAGTTGCGTTATAATAGCATGGAAAAGCGGTGATACCTTGGACGGCGTGGTTCTGATCAATAAACCGAAGGGATGGACTTCCTTCGATGTGGTGAATAAATTAAGAAGACAACTCAACGAAAAACGGATCGGCCATACCGGCACGTTGGATCCGCAGGCGGAAGGCGTATTGGTCGTGTTGCTCGGCAAAGCGACCAAGGCGATGCCTTTTTTAGTGAGCCATCGCAAAGAATACCGAGCGAAACTCAAGTTGAATGTTAAAACCGATACCGGTGATGTTTGGGGCGAAACGATCGAAACACGTGACGCTCCGTTCCCAAGCGAGACCGAGATCCAAAACGCTTTAAATTCAATGCTCGGTAAAAGCATGCAACTACCTCCCATGGTCAGCGCCATCCGCGTGGACGGAAAACGGTTGTACGAATATGCGCGCCAAAACATCGAAGTGAAACGCGAAGCACGGCCGATCGAAATCGAATCGATCCGACTGTTATCGATGGACGAAGAAATTGAGTTCAGCGTGGTTTGTTCGAGCGGAACCTATATCCGTACCTTGTGCGAAGACATTGCCAAAAAGCTCGGAACCGTCGGCACGATGAGTGCCCTGACGCGCACAAAAGTACAAGACTATCGGGTTGAAGACTGCCAGAATTTGGAAGGACTCACCCCGCAAAACGTTAACTTACGTAGTTTAACGAGCGTCTTGTCGCACTTACCGAGCATGGAGATCGAGGATCCGACATTTATCTTTCACGGAAAACCCTTATCACTTGATCGATCTGAGGATCAACTGTTGATTTTGCATAAAGGCGAAGCGCTTGCGGTTTACCAAAAAACAGAACAAGGTCTTTACCGTAGCGTACGCGGACTTTGGTAGGAGGAAACGATGGAAATCATTCATTACAACATAACGCAGCCTTTCCCGTTAACCGATCCTTTTGTGGCATGCATCGGTTATTTCGACGGGTTTCATATCGGACATATGGGCTTGGTCGACGCGACCTTAGCCAACGCACAAAAGAAGAACGTCAAAAGCGCGGTCATCACCTTTGATCCCGATCCCTGGGTCGTACTGCGCAAAATGGCAAACCCGAAACACTTAACCACCATGCAAGATCGCATGATCATCGCACAAGAAAAAGGCATCGACTATTGGATCGCGATTACCTTTGACGAATACTTGGCGCATCAACCTCATGAAGCATTCACGAAAATCTTATCTGACATGCCGCTGCGTACCTTAATCAGCGGATTTGACTTTACCTATGGTGACAAAGGGAAGGGAACCGTAGCAACGCTTAAGAGTGAAGCGGCAGGTCGCTTCGACGTCATCGAAATCCTTCCGATCACCGACGAAGGTCAGAAAATAAGCACGACCCGGATCGGACTTCTCATCGACGAAGGGAAAATCGCGACCGCCAATCGGCTCTTAGGCCGTCCGTATACGATCTCCGGCATCGTCGTGGGAGGGCGGCGGATCGGTCGTAAGATCGGCTTCCCGACCGCCAACCTCGCGGTCGATTCCGAGTATCGCATCCCTCGCACGGGTGTCTACGCGGGACGGGTCTTGGTGGATGAGACGTGGCATGAAGCCATGATTTCGGTCGGCAACAATCCGACGGTCACCGACGAACAAACCGTCAGCATCGAAGCGAATTTGTTTGATTTCGACCGCATGATCTACGATATGCCGGTAAAATACGAATTTCACCAATACCTACGGGCGGAAGTCAAGTTTTCCAGCGTCGAGGAGTTGATCGCGACCATCCGTGAAGACGAAGTCGCGTGTCGGGCCTATTTCCATGGCGTCCGATAAATATCAGCAACTTTATCTCGACTTGATGAAGGATGTCATGGGCGAGGATTATGAAGCATGGCGAGCGGCGCAAGAAACGCCGCTTTTTCGCTGCGCCCGCTTAAATCCGAACAAGATCGACGAACAGACGTGGCAGAACGAATTTCCGAATTCCAAACGTATCGAATCCTATCCCGGTTTACTTTATACGATCGATGAATCGATGACCTCGCTGGGCAATCATCCGTTTCATCATGCCGGTTGCTTTTATCTGCAAGATCCTTCCGCCAGCTTGGCGGTGGAAGCATTAACCGTATCCAAAGGGGATAAAATCCTGGATGCTTGCGCATCCCCGGGCGGTAAAAGTACACAAATATTGAGTCGATTGGATGGTAGCGGCTTGCTTGTATCCAATGAAATCGATGCCAAGCGTAACTTGACCTTACGGTTCAATATACAACGATATGGGGATGACAACGTCATCGTGACGCACAGCGACACGCAAACGATCGGAAAGAATCTGACCGGATATTTCGATAAAATCCTCATCGACGCACCGTGTAGCGGAATGGGCATGTTCCGCAAAGACCCCAAAGGCATCGCTTACTTCTCGCAAAGCAACATCGATCATTGCGTACGGATGCAAAAGGAGATTCTTGAAAACATTTATCCATGTTTGAAACAGGATGGAATCTTGGTCTACTCCACCTGTACCTTTTCCAAAGAGGAGAATGAAGGACAGATCGAGTCTTTTTTACTTCGTCATCCGGACATGGTCATCGAATCGTTGCCCTTTGAGATCGGTCGCAAAGGGTTGTTTGAAAACAACTCCGATCTTAGTAAATCACGACGAGTTACGGTATTGGAAGGCGGGGAAGGGCACTTTATCTGTCGTATGCGGAAAACGGGACCTGCGGGAAAACCTCGCATATCCGTTGCGACGCCAAGTAAAACACCATTGGTAAGAACTTTCATCGAAACTTATCTCGATCCAGCGATTCTTACCTATATGATCGGAGATCGCATCTATGGCGCATCCAACCCCTTACCTTTGCTTACCGGACTCAACGTCACTCAAATCGGCGCTTATATCGGACAAGTCATAAATCAACGCGTTGAAATCGATCATGCGTTTGCGACCTCCAAGATCGCATACGGTTATTTCAAAAACGTACTTGATTTGAATGAATCCGAAACGCAACGTTTCCTGCGAGGCGAAACCCTCTTCAATGACACCGCTAAAGGCCATGTATTGGTACGCTATAAAGGCAAGATCTTCGCCTTAGGCAAAGGGGATGGCCAACAAATCAAAAACAAATTCCCCAAGGGATTACGGACCTTACAGAAGTTTTCTGAAAATAATTGAACATTTCACTTGCATTCTCGAAATTCTAAGATATAATCATCGCATAAGCTGTGAACGGAAGTAGTAAACGTCACGCTTCAGCAAAGAGAACCGCGATTTGGTGAAAAGCGGTCTGAAGCAGCGTCGAACGTGTCCGGGAGCTGAACGTGCGAAAATTGTGAGCGCGTTCCGTCGTCGGCGTTAACGAAACGAGTTGCCGGGAGAGAAACCCGGAAGTTAGGTGGTACCGCGTCAATCACGTCCTTTCATTCATTTGAAAGGATTTTTTAATTTAAGGAGGCCTTATGAAAATCGATTTCAATGTCATTCTCCCATATCTGCCTTGGCTTCTTCGAGGCACGTACGTCACACTTCAGATCGCCGGCATGGCCGCGATCGGAGGATCCGTTCTAGGTTTGCTTTTCGGATTTAGCAGCCGTCGCAAAGATTTCTTCGGGATCGTCGTACGCGCCATCGTCGATTTCTTCCGCGGCACACCGCTGGTCTTCCAGCTGATGTTCTTCCACTTGGGTTTACCGCAAATCACAGGCTGGGTCCCGACAATCATGACGTCGGCCGGCATCGTGTTTACGCTCAACTCCGCCAGTTACCTCTCCGAAGTATTGCGGGCCGGTATCGAATCCATCGATAAAGGCCAATCCGAGGCGGCCATCGCCTTGGGCGTTCGTAAGTTGGACATCGCGATCCACATCATCATCCCGCAGGCGATCCGGAACGTCTTGCCGGCGATCATGAACGAATTCATCACCTTGGTCAAGGAAACGTCCGTCGTTTCGATGATCGGCGCTTCCGACCTGATGCGTCGCCAATCGATCATCAGCGGAACGACCTTCCACTTCTTCGAACCTTTATTGGTCGTCGGTATCACGTATTACGTATTGGTCAAAGTATTGAGTCTGGCTGGCAGAGTCATCGAAAGGAAGCTCCGTTATGATTAAACTGGAAAACGTTAAAAAAGAATTTCAAGGCGTGACCGTCCTACAGAACGTCGATGTCACCTTTGAGAACGGAAAAACCTATGCGATCATCGGATCCTCCGGCGCCGGTAAGAGCACCTTACTGAGATGTATCAACTATCTGGAAAGGCCGACCCAAGGAAAAGTTTGGCATGACGATGTCGAACTTACGCAGAACCAAGACAAATTACCGCAGATTCGTGAAAAATGCGGGATGGTCTTCCAATCCTTCAATCTATTCGCCCATATGCGCGCCGTCGACAATGTCGCCTTCGCACTGAAAAAAGTCAAAAAAATGAACAATGCGGATGCCATGGCAATCGCCGTCGAGCAATTGACCAAAGTCGGACTTGCGCATCGCTTGCAGAACTATCCGCATCAACTCTCCGGCGGGGAAAAGCAACGCGTCGCCATCGCACGCGCCTTGGCGATGGGCCCCCAGGTAATGTTGTTTGACGAACCGACCTCCGCGTTGGACCCGGAAATGACGCAAGAAGTACTACGTGTCATGAAAGGACTCAATCATACCGGCATGACGATTATCATCGTCACTCACGAAATCAAGTTTGCGAAAGAAGTCGCTGATGAAATCGTCTATATGGACAAGAGCGAAATTATCGAACAGACCGATACCAAGACCTTCTTCGAAACGCCGCAGAGCGCGCGTGCGAAAGAATTCTTGGCGAATATGATCTAAATCAAGAAAGAGAGAAGCAACATGAAAAAACTACTTACGATCTTGCTTGCTGCCGTCTTGTTTACGGGATGCACGCAAACCAAAACCGCCGACACGCTTACGATTCTCACATCTTCAGGCTACCCGCCGTTTGAAATGGTGGACACCGAAGGCAAATTGATCGGATTTGACATCGAACTGGGTGAAGCGATCGCCAAACAAATGGGCTATGACGAAGTCAAATGGGTCGACATGGACTTCGACGGAATCATCGGCGACTTGAACTCGCCGACCGGTACCGGCGATATGTCGTTGGCCGGCTTCAACGCCGCTCCGGACCGTGGCGTTTTGTTCTCGGATGCCTACTACAACGATGGCAAGAGCCCGTACTGGGTCTTGACCTTAGCCGCCAATAATTGGTCGGACGGGGAAGATCTGAAAGATAAAACGGTCGGTATCCAAATCGGGACGGTACAAGCCGGCGCGGTCGACTTGATCGCGGATGACTTCAATCTCGTCAAAGATGCCCGTAAGGACATCGGTCAAATGGTTCAGGAAATCATCAACGGACGCATCGATTGGATCTTGGTCGACAAAGTCGTCGCCGAAGAATACATCGCCAGTTATCCGCAAATGACGACCTTCGAACTGCAGAACGAAAAGTTCACCAACATGTCCTATAACGCGGTCGCGTTACCGCTGGATAGCGAATTGCTTGATGATGTCAACGCCGCGATCGCAGCCCTCAAAGCCGACGGTCAACTGGACGCGATGATCGCGAAGTGGTTCACCGAGTAAAGTTGTAACCCGACTTAAAGTTATGGTATAATGCCATCGGGTGATACACTATGGCACAAGAATACGTCATGATCCACCAAGATCATGCGCATCTCGGACAAATCGCATTGACGAAGGAAGTCTTCGAAATGATCGCGAAAATCGCGACTGAGGAGACGGAAGGCGTTGCTGGACTTGAAACCGGACCGATGAAACATCCGGTCACGGCAAAGATCCAAGATAACCTTCTCAACGTCCATGTGGAAGTCAAAATCAAATATGGACAGAATGTCAGCAAGGTCTGCGAAGAACTTCAAACGAAGATTTTCCAGTCGGTGTTGCAGATGACCGACCTGAAATGCAACCTGATCGATATCAAAGTCGCAGGATTCGCTTTCAACGCCCGCTAAGGGCGTTTTTTTTGCGGGGAAGTGGTTAGAAGCGACGAAACATGTTAAAATAGACACGGTAACGGAGGAATTTATGAAACGACACTTACAGCGCAGGAAAGCGATGGAATGCATCTACCAACACCTGCTGCTCAATAAAGACATCCAGATCGTTCTGGCTGAAAACATGATCATCGGTTTAACGCCGGAGGAAAAATTCGTGCGCGAGGTTTGTACCCTTGCGGTTACGCATAAGGACGAGCATATCGATCTGATCAACCGTCAGCTAAAAGACTGGGAATTCGTCCGTTTGGGCTTTATCGAACAATCGATTTTATTATTGGCGCTGGGCGAATACGCGTTGGGGGATGTCGAACATACGGTCGTCATCAACGAAGCGGTCGACTTGAGTAAAGAATTCGGCGATGCCGACGCGTATAAGCTGATCAACGGAGTTTTGGATCAACTATGAGCCAAGCGGTATGGAGCGTCGGCTCCTTACTTCAATTCATCAAGTTAAAACTGGATAACGATCCCGTATTGACCAATGTGTGGGTGAAAGGGGAGTTATCCAATTTCACGGCGCATCGCAGCGGGCATTGGTATTTTACGATTAAAGACGAGAACGCGCACATCGGGTGCGTCATGTTCTCAAATCATGCCGGGAAAGTCGGATTTATCCCGAAAGAAGGGGATAAAGTTCTATTGCGGGCAACGGTTTCGCTCTATCCCGCGCAAGGACAGATGCAGCTCTATGTCACCGCGATGCAACACGAGGGACTGGGCGACCTCTACCAAAAATTCGAAGCATTGAAAAAGAAATTATTCGACGAAGGTTTGTTTGACGCTTCACGCAAAAAGCCGATTCCGGTCTATCCTTCAAGGATCGGCGTCATCAGCGGAAAAGATACCGCTGCGCTTCAGGATATCCTTTCGACATTAAAGAAACGTTGGCCGATCGCCGAAGTCAGACTCTACTATTCCTTGGTTCAAGGTGCGCAAGCCGCCGTTCAAATCATCGAACGCTTACAACAGGCAGACCAAGATGATAACGACGTGCTGATCTTGGCACGCGGAGGCGGATCCATCGAGGATCTTTGGCCTTTCAACGAAGAAAGCGTCGCACGCAAGATCGTAACGCTGAAGACACCGCTGATTGCCGGGATCGGACATGAGACCGATGTCACGATCGCCGATCTGGTCAGCGATATGCGCGCACCCACGCCGACCGGCGCGGCCCAAGCCGCCGTACGCGACCAAACGGAAGTACGGATGGAAGTAAACCAATTGAGTACCCGGGCATATAACGCGATGAAAAACATCCTACGCAAGAATCAACTTCGCTATCAACCGTTGCGTGAATATCCGGTTTGGCAGAATCCCGACTTGTTGTGGCAGGATGCGGGCATCGATTTGACGATGGCGACCCAACGCTTAAGCGTCGCTTCGACGTTGGTCGCAAAACAACGCGAACGGCTATCTTCCATCGCCACACGACTGACATCCGACGGAATCAAGATCCAACGCGATAAACGCGAAGTCTATGTGAAAAGCCGTGAGATCCTCTTGACGCACGCATCGCGGATGGGTGAGAAAGAACGCTTTCAAATGGCGAAAACGCTTAGCCTGTTAAACGCTTTGTCCCCCTTAGCCATATTGGAGCGCGGATACGCGATCCCGTATATCGAATCCGGCATCTTGAAATCCGTCGACGACGCGAACATCGCAGATTCCATGTCCGTACGTCTACATGACGGAACGATTCATGCGCAAATCGTCGCGAAGGAGAAAAACAATGAGTGAAAAACGCAGTTTCGAAGAATCGATGAACCGTCTGAACACGATCATTGCCAGTTTGGAACAGAACGATATCACCTTGGACCAATCATTGGTTCTTTTCGAAGAAGGATTGGGCTTGGTCAAAGAATGTGATGCGTTACTGAAGAATTTCGAAGGAAAAGTCGGCGAGTTGATGGAACATTACAATGCGAAAGGAGAACCACGATGAAACACTTTATCGAAGAATCGTTACAGGAGTTTATCGACAATCTGCCTGATTCCAGAGTGAAGGAAGCCATGGGATACTCGCTTTTGGGCGGAGGGAAACGAATCCGACCGTTATTATTGCTTTCATGTCTGAAGGATCTTGATTTCGATCCCTTGATCGGCATGGATGCCGCCGCCGCATTGGAAATGGTCCATACCTATTCATTGATCCATGACGATCTCCCCGCGATGGACGACGACGACTTGCGTCGCGGACATCCGACCTGCCATAAAATGTTTGATGAAGCGACCGCGATTTTGGCCGGCGACGGCTTATTGACGCTGGCGTTTGAAGTCTTGGCGAAAAGCAACTACACCAATATGGAAAAAGTCTGCCTTATGCGTGAACTCGCATCTGCCTCCGGGAGTGCCGGGATGGTTTTCGGTCAAATCAAAGACATCGGATTTGAAACGCAAAGCGTCGAAAGCGTCGAGGAGTTGATCGAAATGTATCGCAATAAAACCGGGAAACTCTTGGCGTGCGCGCTGAAGATGGCCGCGATCCTTGCCGGTAAGCAAAATGAGTTGGAAAAGTACTCGATGATCGGTGAAAACGCCGGGATCGCGTTTCAAATCCAGGACGATATCCTCGATGTCACGAAATCGACGGAAGAACTCGGGAAAACCGCAAACAGCGACATCGCGAACAATAAACGCACCGTCGTTTCGATGTTAAGCTTACACGAAGCGCATCGTACGATGGAGACGTATTATAATTTGGCGTTTACGACCTACGAAAGTCTCAACTTACGGAGTAACGAAGTTCGCAAACTCCTTGAATTATTGATCAACCGGCAGAATTAGGAGGCAGTACGATGATCGAAAAACTCGATGGTCCGGCATTTCTAAAGAAGCTGACCGTCAAACAACTCAACCAACTTTCCGGTGAAATACGCGGATTTTTAATCGACAACGTCTCGAAAACAGGCGGTCATCTTTCAAGCAACCTCGGTGTCGTTGAATTGACGATCGCGATGCATGTCGTCTTCGATTCGCCCAAAGACAAACTGATCTTCGATGTCGGACACCAGAGTTATGTCCATAAGATCCTGACCGGACGCGCCGATCGTTTCGATACGATGCGCCAATGGGAAGGGCTTTGCGGATTTCAGAAGATGAGCGAAAGCGAACATGATGTGTGGGAAGCCGGACATGCGGGCACCTCGCTCAGCGCGGCCTTGGCTTATGCGACCGCACGTGATTTAAGCAAACAAGATCATCAGGTCGTCACCTTGATCGGCGATGGATCGATGACCAACGGGATGGTTTACGAAGCGTTGAATCAGATCGGTGACGAGAAACGGAATATGGTCATCATCTTAAACGATAACGCCATGTCGATTTCGCGCAACGTGGGAGCTTTAACGAAGTCATTGGCCCGTTTGCGTACCAGCGCACCGTATAATACGCTTAAACATGACGTCAAGGGAATTTTAAAAACCAATACGATCGGAACTACCTTATTAGGCGGTATGGAACGCGTGAAAGATTCACTAAAACGCAGTATGGTCGATTCATCGATCTTCGGCGAACTTGGCATCGAATATTTAGGTCCGGTCGACGGTCATGATATCAAAGCGTTGATACGGATTTTAAAAGTCGCCAAAACGCATGACGGACCCGTTTTAGTCCATGTCATGACGCAAAAGGGGAAAGGCTATCCGCATTCCGAAAACGATACCAACGGAACGTGGCACGGGGTCAGCCAATTCGACCCGGACACCGGCGCCGATATCGGACAATTGCCGGCAGGCCATTTCTCGTGGTCGCAAGTGATCAGTGAAACCTTGATCCGATTAAGTAAGAAAAACGATAAAATCATCGCCATCACTCCCGCGATGATGCAGGGAAGCAAGCTTGAGAAGTATTTCGCGCTCTTTCCGTTACGCAGTATCGACACCGGGATCGCCGAGGAACATGCGGCGACATTTGCGGCGGGGTTGGCCTTGGCCGGTTATCGTCCGTTCTTGTCGATTTACTCGACCTTCCTACAGCGTTCTTACGATCAAATCAACCATGATATCGCACGGATGGACTTACCGGTGGTGATCGGAATCGACCGGGCCGGTTTGGTCGGCGAGGACGGACCGACGCACCATGGCGTGTTCGATATCGGGATCTTGCGTCCGATCCCGAATTTGATCCTGGCGCAGCCGAAAGACGCGCAGGAAGCGCAACATATGCTTTACACCGCATTCAATCAAAAGCATCCCTTTGCTTTACGTTATCCACGCGGAAACGCGCTGTTTCGGGAGGTCGAGACGTTTCAACCGATTGAAATCGGAACATGGACGGTCTCCAAACCCTTGCATGAAGCGGATTTGATCGTCATCACTTATGGACCGGATGTCGAGAAAGTCGAAACCAAAGCCAAAGTCAATCAAATCAACCTATCCGTCGTCAACGCGCGATTCATCAAACCGTTGGACGAGGGGATGTTGCGGGAAATCGCTAAACTGAATAAGCCGGTGTTGGTCTATGAAACCGATATGTTGGCAGGCGGTTTGGCATCCGCGATCTTGGAATATGCATGTGATGCCGGACTCCATCTGAATCTTCACCGAATCGGTATCAAAGACGAATTTGTCAGCCATGGCTCCGTTCCTCAATTACGCAAAGAAACCAAGATCGATATCACCTCGCTCTTCACTACGATCGTCACGATCCTTTCAAACCATGCGTCTTGATCAATATCTGGTATTTAATCAGACCTATCCGACCCGCAACCGCGCGCAAGAAGCCATCAAGAGCGGATATATCCAGGTGAATGGAAAAACCGTCGTGAAGGCTTCGTTTGAGGTTGAGGAAGGGATGGCGATCCATTCGACCGATACCATCAAATACGTTTCGCGCTCCGGCAACAAACTGGCGTTCGCGCTGGAGAAACGACCCTACGATTTTACGGAAAAGCATGTCTTGGATCTTGGCGCGGCCGCCGGTGGATTCACGCAGGTCGCCCTCCAACATAACGCTTCGTCCGTCCTTTGCGTCGATGTCGGAACCAACCAACTGGATGTCCAATTGCGCAGAGACCCGCGTGTCAAAACGTTGGAGAATACCGATGCGCGTGATTTGACCCGCGAGCAGCTCGATGCGCAGATCGATATCCTATTGATGGACGTCTCGTTTATTTCGGGCAAGAAGATCCTCGCCCATGTCTTGCCGCTCTTAACGCCGCGGTTAACGGCGTACGTGTTGATCAAGCCGCAGTTCGAGGTCGGTCCCCAACATGTTTCCGATACCGGACAGATCAAAAATCCTCGAATCGTATCGACCATGCTTGAAGAATACAAATCCTTTCTACGCGACTACGGGGTTACGATCCTTGACCTCTTCGAATGCGGATTTAAAGGAAAAGAAGGGAATACCGAGTATTTCGTCGTATTTGAGAAAACGGAGAGCCGCTAGGGGGTTGTGTCATGTTGCGTTCATTGTACCTGAAGAATTTCGTTTTGATCGATGAAGCGAACTTGGAATTCGATAACGGTTTCAGCGTCTTTACGGGTGAAACCGGAGCCGGTAAATCCATTCTGATCGATGCCATCGGTCTTTTGTGCGGCGATCGCATGACGACCGACGTCATCCGACGTTCCAGCGACAAGATGATCGTCGAAGGCGCGTTTGACGTCACTTCGCAATACGGTAAACAGATTTTGACCGACAACGGCTTCGGTGATGAAGATCTGATCGTGCTGAATCGGGAATTGACGATCGACGGAAAAAGCGTTAATCGGTGTAACGGACGAATTGTTCCTGTCTCCTTTTTGCGCGAACTCGGGTCGGCAATCGTCGATATCCATTCCCAACACGACACGCAGTATCTCTTAAACGTAAAATATCATCGGACTCTGCTTGATCAATTCGGTAATCATCCCGAATTATTAAGAAAGGTGTCCGATTCCTACAAAGGATACGAGAGCCTTGTCAAAGAATACGACGAAATCTCAAATCATCGCTTAAATCCGGACGATTTAGGCTTTTTACGTTATCAGATCGAGGAAATCGAAACCGCCGACCTCAAAATCGGCGAAGATGAAGAACTGGAAACCCAGCAACGGGCGATGATGGCATTCGAGAAAATCTCGACCCGCTTAAGCGCGGCCATTTCGCTTTTGGACGACGAAGGCGGCGTCATGGAGAAATTCTACGAAGTCCAGAAACAAATCGAAGGCGTGAAAGAGATGGATGAAGTCGTAACGATCAGTCAAGCGCTGGACGAAATCTATTACGCGTTGCAGGATAAGTCCGAACAAATCAAAGACATCCATAACCGACTGTACTTTGACGAAGACGAGTTAAATCGCATTCAAGATCGTCTCTTTTTGATTGCGAAATTAAAACGCAAATACGGAAAACACATTTCCGATATTCTTGAACGGCGCGATGAGTTCAAAGCGAAAATCGAACAAATCGAAAACCGGGAAGAAGTCTTGGATCGTTTATCGAAGCAGATCGAACAAGCCAAAGCGGCTTATCTTGTCGAAGCGCAAAAACTCAGTGAAAAACGCAAAGCCGACGCGATCGTTTTATGCCAACGTTTGCAGGAACAACTCCACAGCCTCTCGTTGATCCATGCCAAGTTCACGATTGCGATGACCGAATCCGGCTTATCGCCAAACGGGATCGATGCGGTCGAGTTCCTGGTTTCGATGAACGTCGGGGAAGACCCGAAACCGTTGATCAAGGTCGCCAGCGGCGGCGAACTTTCGCGTTTGATGCTTGGGTTGAAGGTCATCTTTTCCAAGTTGCAGGGCATCGAGACGGTGATCTTCGATGAGATCGACAGCGGTGTTTCCGGGAAGGTCGCGAGTGCGATCGGGATGAAAATGCATGCACTATCGAAAACCGCGCAGGTTTTTTCCGTTACTCACTTAGGCCAAGTCGCCGCGTGCGCCGATGCGCATTACTTGGTTTCGAAGAGCAGCGACGCAACGCGTACGCATACTTTGATCACTCGGCTAGAACGGGAAGAACGCATCGACGCGTTGGCGTCGATCGCCAGCGGGACACTCAGCGATACGGCGCGTTTGGCGGCGCGGGAATTGTTGGATCATCACCAGACGCTGATACGAACGCCATGAACCGTTGGATTTTTCATATCGACCTGAATGCGTTTTTCGCCGAGGTCGAAGTGTTACGGAATCCATCGCTCAAAGGTAAGCCGGTCGCCGTGAGCGGCCATGGTCGCCGTAGCGTGGTTTCGACGGCTTCTTACGAAGCGCGGGCTTTTGGCGTCCATTCCGCGATGTCCGTCGGGGAAGCGCAGAATCGTTGTCCGGAATTAATCGTGGTCGAGGGCCATTACGAAGATTACGAGGCATATTCCGAGCGATTCATCGCCTTCTTACGGACGTTTAGCGAGCAGATCGAACAGGCATCCATCGACGAAGCCTATGTGGATATGACCGAAGCGGTGAATCTGGAAGAATATCCCTTGGATATCGCTCTACGGCTTCAAAAGAGGCTTCTGGACGAGATTCATTTAAAATGCAGTATCGGTATCGCTCAGAGCAAATTCCTCGCCAAGATGGCGAGCGGGCTTCGCAAGCCGCTTGGGATCGTCGTCATTCGCGACGAGGAAATCCCTGTCAAACTGTGGCCGCTGGCCATCGACGAAATGCATGGGATCGGTAAGAAAACCGCCCCTCGCCTCCATGCGCTGGGAATCCATTCGATCGGTGACTTGGCGAATTACCCCGATCCTGAAAAACTACGCGAAGTCCTGGGGAACTTATCCGAACATTACATCGGTTTGGCGAAAGGAATCGACGATCGCCCGATACAACAACGCGAAGAGATGAAATCGATCAGCACTTCGACAACGCTGAATCAAGATATCCAGAGTTACGAGGAAGTCAGGGAAGTCTTCTTACGTTTGGCCAAAGAATGCCAACTTCGATTGGACGAAGCCGATCGATCCGCTTCCAACATCGGTATTACGGTCCGATATCCCGACTTCACGACGTTCTCGCGCAGCCGCAAAACCAATCAACCGATCCATTCGATGGAAGATTTGTTTCAAGTCGCGATGCTTCTGTTTGATGAAATCGAAATCGAGCAGGGGATACGTCTTCTTGGGATCTCCTGTGGTCAACTTAAAAAACGAAGCGACAAGCTTCGTCAAATCAATCTGTTTCAGGAAGGGGAATCGTCATGGAATGGAAACAAACGTTAGCCGAATATGCCCATCACGTGCGTTTCTTGCGTCGATTAAGCGAGAAAACCGCATCTTCCTACCTTAACGACCTGGATCCTTACGCCGCTTGGATGACTGAGAATGGCATTTCGGATCCCACACTCGTGAAAATCGAGCACATCGACGCGTATTTGGATCTTTTCGCGAGAAATCATGCGAACTCCAGTATCCTTCGCCTCCATTCTTCGTTGCGCGGTTTCCATGCGTATCTTAGCGAAACCGTCACGAAATATGCGGATCCGACCGATCGTTTGGTCAGTCCGAAGAAGCAGATGAAATTACCGGTGTTTCTATCCGGCGATGACACCCAAAAGCTTCTGATCGAAAGCGAGGATCCGAAAGAGATCTTGCATACCGCACTGATCGATCTGTTGTTTGCGACCGGACTTCGCGTCAGTGAAGCGAGTGAACTGACGTTCAACCAAATCTACTTAAATGAGGGATTTATCCGTATCATCGGTAAAGGCAACAAAGAGCGGATCGTTCCGATCGCCCCTGCGACCCTTGTTAACCTTCAAAAGTATCTGGATAAAGTCCGTCCGCTTTTCACTAAGTCCAAAAGTAACCGTGTCTTTATCTCACCGCGCGGAAAGCACGTAAGTCGTCAATACGTCTATGCCGTGGTAAAATCGAGATGCATTCAAGTCGGGATCGAAGGAAAGATCTCACCGCATAAGCTACGTCACAGCTTCGCCACCGAACTATTGGCGGGCGGAGCGGATTTACGCGTCGTTCAAGAGTTGTTGGGACATGCGGATATCTCGACCACGCAAATCTACACGCATGTCGAAAGCAACCGACTTCACCAAGCCTATGATGCCTTTCATCCCGCAAACAGAAACAAAGGAGCCAAATAATGAACTACCAACGCATATTTACCATCGTCATGGATTCGGTCGGAGCCGGTGCCATGCCCGATGCCGCAAATTACGGAGACACCGGAGCCGATACCTTAGGCCATATCGGGAAAGCCGTCGGCGGATTAAAACTACCAACCCTACAACGCCTCGGATTAGGGAATCTACATTCCATCGAAGGCGTCGCACCCATTCAATCGCCGCTTGGTTATTATGGGAAAATGCGCGAAATCAGCGTCGGAAAAGACACGATGACCGGGCATTGGGAAATCATGGGCCTCAAAGTCGACGAACCCTTCATCACCTTTACCGATACCGGCTTTCCGGACGAACTGATCGATGAACTGAAACGTCGAACCGGACATGGCATCGTCGGAAACAAAGCCGCCAGCGGTACCGAGATTCTTGACGAGTTGGGCGAACATCATCTCAAAACCGGCGACATGATCGTCTACACATCCGGTGATTCGGTCTTACAGATCGCCGCGCATGAAGAGACTTTCGGCCTTCAGGAACTCTATCGGTGCTGCGAAATTGCCCGCGAACTAACCATGAAACCGGAATGGCGCGTCGGGCGCGTCATCGCACGACCGTTTTTGGGAAACAAAGCAGGGGAGTTCAAACGCACTTCAAACCGTCATGACTATGCCTTGAAACCCTTCGCTCCCACAGTCCTCAATCGACTGAAGGATAAGGGACTCGCCGTGATTTCCGTCGGTAAAATCAACGATATCTTCGATGGCGAGGGCATTACGGCCGCTCATAAGACGAAAAGCAATGAAGATGGGATGCTGAAGACGATCGAAATCGCGAAATCGGACTTCAACGGTCTCTGTTTCGTAAATTTGGTCGATTTCGACGCCTTATGGGGACATCGCCGCAATCCGCAAGGGTATGCCCAGGATCTCCAGCAATTCGATGGTCAACTTGAAACGCTGATATCGACTTTACGTGACGATGACTTATTGATCCTGACAGCCGATCACGGGAATGATCCGGTTCATAGCGGTACGGATCACACACGGGAAATGGTTCCCTTGATTTTTTACAGTAAATCCTTTAAGGGAAGCGGATTGTTGCCGCTAACCGATTCCTTCGCCGCCTTGGGCGCGACCATCGCCGAAAACTTCGGCGTTAAATTACCCGTTGTCGGATCATCGCTGTTGTCTTATCTTGAATAAACATGGCATGGATAATCTCCATGCTTTTTCTTTTAAAGGGGGAGTAGTATACCGTATTTTTGGCCCAAAAGAACAAAAATCCATCTTTACTTTACATAATATACATTATGCGTAGTTAATGAACTATTGTCTTTGACTCTTGGATCTGGCTTGAATTGAGCAATTGATTGAGCAATTGTATGTTCCCAATCCAATTGGTTGGAATGCTTTCATTATAGAATAAACGGTTCTTATCCACGAAGCGAAATCGGTTCATCATCGTATCTATGTCAAACACTGTCATACGGACGCATTTCTTCGTTTCCGCCAATCTGGAATCACGTATGCTGTAACACACGGGATAAACACCGACAACATTTAGATTGGCGCTTGTGGAAACTTTGATGTCGTTGCTGAGATCACCGTCTTCAATATCAAATGCTCTTGCGTATTCTTTATAGTTAATCGATGTGTTCAACAACACGCTGAAATCGTCCGCGAACAATTTCGGTGCCGTATTGTCCGGTTGCAGGACGGTAATATTCAAGGTTCCGATACCTTGGGCACCATACGAATCCGTCACAGAGAATGTCATGACATAGTTTCCGGGTTGATTGTGATAATTATCACTTGTTATGATGATTTTCTCGTTGATTGATCCTTCTTCCGGATCCGTAGCGCTCACATACTGTCGCCAATCAAGACTCTCCCCTGCTTTAAGGATCGCAGGTGTCGTGAGGATCGTCGGCGCTTGATTTATGATCGTAGTTTTGATCGTCAGCGGAGTTCCTGAATAGTCCACAAACCCACTGGGGATCCACATCGGCGACACGATGTTCCCTTCCGCGACACGGCGCCTAGAATTCTCGCAGAGCGTCGGTTGTCCGGAGAGGCCATAATATGTGGTCTTGTTTGTTTGGTTCAAATATCGGCTTACAATGCGGCTATATACCGTGTTGGCTTTAAAAAACAACGTATTCCCATAGGTCGTCGAACAACTGGCGCCGTATTGCCATCCCGGATAGGATTTGTCCGGACCAGTGCGGGCAACGACCGTCTCGTATTTGATCGTTAACTTCGTATCATCCAACTTCGAGACTAAGCGATATTCCGTTTGACCTTTCATAATGACCAAATCGCTTTCCATCGGAAAGAAAATCGCGATTTTCTTGTGTGAGTTCGCGCTTTTCGCGTGTACGATGAGATAACAGGTATAGCTTTGTCCGATCTGAAACGACGAAAACGGAACATCCACCGTAAAACCCACGTTTTCAAAGCGGTAATAACACGTCGCGTCGGTTTTGAAATAAGCGGTCGTCGCACAGATCGGGACGCCGCCATAACGAAACACGTCCGTCATCGTCGCTGCTTGGATGGTTGTTGGGACGGTAAAGGAATGAGTGAGCGAAACAAATTCAAGTTCGTAACTATGGTCGGTGGTACCGATGAAATGTTGGGTTTCATTGAGCAGCCCCCATCCTGTGATTCGGATCGCGGTGGTGGTCGAAGTGATACTTGATATTTCATAGGGCAAGGCGCTTTTCGAAACGATCGGATAGCTGGTCGCGGCGGTAACAGGAATTTTCATCCAAAAGAGCAACACCACGATGCATAGAAAGTTACTTTTTCGCATCGAATACCCTTTTCGCCGCCATAATGGCAGAGCAACCGAAAGCAATCACCGCGATTGCGGAAAGTTCAAGCGGTTGCGGTTGATTTTCTGGCATTACGTTGACGTTTTGTGCTTCTTGAGCGATGATTGCGCAATCATTTTTCCATACGAGATGAAATTCTTTCGCAATCGTTCCGTTACGAATCCATTGTAGTTCACCATAGCGGTCATCGATCGCTACGTAGCCGTTACCATTTTGAAGAAACTCGGGTCTAGATGAAACCAGTAAGTCCCCGTCATTAAGCCCGGCAACATAGACCTCGTCTTGTTTGCATGGATACGCTGAAAATTCCATCGTCGCGATGTAATCGCCTTTATGTAGATAAGCCATTGTATCACCCCTCCCCTAGTATGCGGATTTCGGTGATACTCCGAAAAAAAGCTCCTTGACGGAGCTGGATTCTTATCGACGACTTCTTCGATTGTTTAGCAAGACAAGTCGTACTATCTGCATTAATGTGGCAAGTAAAGCTGCGACGTACGTAAACGCGGCCGCCCGCAACATCGCTTTGGCATCCGCGCTTTCATCTTCCGAGATATACCCATCGGAAGCCAAAATCTTCAACGCTCGACCCGAGGCGTCAAACTCGACCGGTAACGTCACAAGTTGAAAGAGCGCGACGACGCAGAGCATCGCGATCCCGAAATAAATGATCGCATTGATCTGAAAAATAAATCCTGCGATGATTACGTACCAACCGATATTACTGGAAACGATCGCAGCCGGCAACAATGTGTTGCGCAGCCCGATAAAACTGTATTTTTCAGCATATTGGATCGCATGGCCGACCTCATGGGCGGCGATGGCGACCGAAGCGATCGAATCTTCGTTGTAAACCATCGGCGATAAATTTACCACGTTGTTCTTTGGATCGAAATGATCGCTTAAAACACCGTTCTCGCTCATTTGAACTTCCACATGTGTCAATCCGTTATGATCAAGGATGCGCCGTGCGACTTGCGCGCCGGTCACATGGTTCTCGGTCGGTACGGTACGATAGTGGGAGTAGGCTCCCTGAACCTTGGTTTGCGCCCAAATCATGACGCCAATCGCGGCTAAGTAGAGAAGTAGTGAAGTATAATCCATTTTTCTATGCCTCGATTCTTGTTATTTGACAAGTTCCTTTAAGGCTTTCGATGCCTTGAATGTCGGAGACTTGCTAGCTGCGATCGTAATCTTTTCTTTTGTCGAAGGATTGATTCCTTCGCGTTCTTTCCGGACTTTGACTTCGAATTTTCCGAATCCGGCGATATCGACTTCCCCGCCTTTGCCTAAGGTATCTTTGATGTCGTCAAAAACGAGTTCGATGATTTCCAATGCGGATTTTTTGGTGATGTCCAGACTGGTCGCCAAGGTTTCGGCTAAAGCTTTTTTATTCTTCGTTTCGCTCATAATGTTACCTCCATTGTTGAGTTTATCATAGCACTCTGTTTTTACAAATACAATGCAAAGTACCGAATGGATAAGTGTTGTTTTACTAATTACCAAGCGATAAACACGTTATTACTCGGTGTTGTTTAGGCAACACATCCTTTTCAAGGCTAATCCTTGGCTCGTGCGATGATATGGATCGGCGTCCCTTCGAAAACGAAGGCCTCGCGTAGACGGTTTTCAATATACCGGCGATACGAGAAATGCATCAACGTCGGCTCATTGACAAACAATATGAATGTCGGGGGTGCGACCGCGACTTGCGAAGCGTAATAGATTTTCAAACGTTGGCCGTTATGCATCGGCGGCGGCGTGAATAGCTGCGCATCGAGTATGACTTCGTTGAGGATGCTGGTTTGGATACGTAAATGACTGAAATCATACAAACGCTCGATCATCGGAATGATCTGATGAACCCGTTGCTTGGTCAGCGCGGATATGAATAGGATCGGCGCATACGAGAGATAGATAAACTGCTTACGGATTTCTTCGGTCACGCGATTGATCGTACTTTCGTCTTTCTCTACCGCATCCCATTTATTGTAGACGATGATGATCGGTTTCCCGGCTTCATGGGCATATCCGGCGACGTGTTTGTCTTGGTCGCGGATACCTGAGATACCGTCAAGCAAGAACAAGATGACATCCGCCCGTTCAATGGCGCTCAATGCGCGTAGAACGGAATATTTCTCGACGTTTTCGTAGACTTTACCACGTTTACGGATCCCGGCGGTATCGATGACCACATAGTCTTTACCATCACGCGTAAACGGACTGTCGATCGCATCACGCGTGGTTCCCTCGATATCCGAGACGATGACGCGTTCCTGATTCAAGATAGCATTGACCAACGATGATTTTCCGACATTCGGACGTCCGATGATCGCAAACTTGATCCGACCTTCGTATTCATCCATTTTCTTAACCGGGAAGTGGGCGATGCATTCGTCGAGGATATCCCCGATACCAATGCCATGGGCTCCGGAGACCGCGATGACGGAATCGAATCCCAACGCATAAAATTCATAAGCATCCGCCGCCATGGAAATGTCGTCGATTTTATTAACCGCGAGGATGATCGGTTTTTTTGAACGCCGCAACATTTTAGCGATGAACTGGTCATCGTCGGTCAACCCTTCCCGTCCGCTCACCACGAAAATGATGACGTCGGCTTCTTCGACCGCGATATCGACCTGCGCTTTGATTTCGGTTTGGAACGGTTGATCGACCAATTGGATTCCTCCGGTGTCGATCAAACGGAAGTCTTTCGTCAGCCAATTCCCTTTAGCGTAAATACGGTCGCGGGTTACACCCGGCGTATCCTCAACGATCGATAAACGTTCGCCGATTATCCGATTGAAAATCGTCGACTTCCCGACATTGGGTCGTCCGACGATCGCTACGATGCCATCGATCATATTCAATCACCTTCCATTTCATTGATTTTATTCAAAACGATTCCTTCGATCTTCGCGACGACTTCTTCGATCGTCATGTGCGACGTATCGACTTCGATCGCATCCGTGGCTTTTCTCAGCGGCGAGTTACTCCGACTTGTATCCTGGTGATCGCGAATTTTCAATTCATCCAAGATCTCTTCATACGTCCCGCTGCGTTGCTTAACTACGTTTTCTTCAAAACGACGCATCGCCCTCGATTCGCTGCTTGCGGTCTGAAATATCTTAACTTCCGCATCACGCAACACGACGGTCCCGATATCGCGGCCGTCGAGGATAAACCCTTTGGTTTTCGCCATTTCCTGCTGGCGGCGGACCAGTTCGGTACGGACTTTCGAAAGGGCAGAAATGGAAGAAGTCAAAATATCCATGTCTTTCTTGCGTATTTCTTCGGTCACATCGACGTTGTCGAGAATCAATCTGCCCGTCGGATCAAAGGCAAACTCGGTAGTCTTCAACATTTCGGCGATTTTATCCTCGTCATCGATCGTATAACCTAAAGCTCGAGCTTTGTAGGCGCAACCGCGATACATGGCTCCGGTATCTAGATGGACGTACCCAAGGCGTTTCGCCAATCGCTTCGCGATCGTGCTTTTCCCTGACGCGCTCGGTCCGTCGATCGCGATGTTTATTTTCATTAAATCAATCCTCTCGTCGTTAATATCCAATAGATCGCAACTCCCAACATCGTCAGAAGTACGATAACCAACATGGCTACGATAAAGTTAAGCAGCCGGTTGGACTTCGAAACATTCAACGTCACATCATTCAGTCCTTTTTCATATTCATCCAATTGGATCCGCAACTTTTGCGTTTCTTCAAGGACATCGTTCAGTTTCTCATTCGGGACAACATTCACAACAGGCAATGGCGCTTCTTCGACCGTTTCAACCGCAACTTTCTCTTCGTCGCCATGAATAACCTGCAGGATTTCCTGCGTCAAATTCAGTTCTTCATCGCTCAAATCTTTTGTAACCACTGGTTCCGGTGTGCGTTGCGTCGCAAACGGCGCGGTACGCGGTGTCGGTATGAACTTAAGCTCTTTTTGCGCTTGGGTGAAAATATTGCTTTCGGTATCTTCGTAACTCCGATACCCTTTCTTGATGTTGTAGTTCTTTACTTCTTCAAGAAACTCGTCGATATATTCGTTGCGAAACGAATCGACTCCGTTTGTTTCACTTATCTTATCATCGAAGCGAACATCTTTCTTTCCATGCTGTGTCAGATGGGAGGACGAAACCGCCGGTTGAATACCCGGGTTGAAAGTCGTATCGATTCGGCTCAACCGTTGCGCGAACGGGCTTAACGCATCGGAATGGATTTCGCCTTCGCGGTCGTTTTGGATACTTTCGCGTAAATCCTGGAATTTCTTCATTCGTGAGAACTCAGTCATGGTAGTCCCTCCCTATCGCGTCCATTATACCAAAATTTACTCCTTGTGAGAATGTAAACCTTGTATCTGACGACACTTGGAAATAAAAGCCGCATTACGCGGCTTGAAGCTTAACCGATTTTCTTTAAAACACTCTGTAAACGCGGATAGAGGAGTACGATGACGACCGACATCAAGATTCCTTTAAGAATGTTGAACGGCGTAATCGCGGAGTTGATTATTCCCCAACGCGCCGCGCTGTCCATATCAGGGAAATACATCGGGATCGTGACGAAGTAGTTGATGAGAATCATCGCTAAGGCCATCACAGCCGTCCCAAGCAACAGAGCGGGGACATAAGTTTTAAAGTTGAAGTTCTTGCGCGCGATCAGAGCGACGGGAATCAAGAAACCGACCCCGGCACTGAAGTTCGCAAGTTCTCCGACAAACGAACCGTCCTTATTGATGAATAGGAAGTGAAGTATATTTTTGAGAAGTTCAACAAGAATTCCGGCGACCGGACCGGCCGAGAGGCTAAGTAAAATCGCGGGGATGTCGCTGAAGTCGATCTTGAGGAATGCGGCTTGAGGTAAGATAAATCCGACTGGCAATTCGAAGAAATAAAGTACGAAGGAAAGTGCGGTCATGACACCGATTAGGGAAATAAGCTTTGTGGAGTTTGTTTTCATGTTTTTTGTCCTTTCTCACAAAAAAACCGGAAACTCCGGGCGAAAATAAGGTCAAAAATTCAACCTCTTCCATCCAGACTGTACTGTCGCCACCGGAATCACACCGGTTCATGCCATATCGGCTCGCGGGGTTTACCGCCGGTCGGGAATTGCACCCTGCCCTGAAGTCGTTATTATTATAACATGTAGAATCTGAATGTAAAGAAAAACATCCAAGCGGATGTTTAGGCTCTTCCGGAGTATTTTCCGTCGGATGTGCTGATCAGAATAAGTTCGCCTTCATTGATAAACAAAGGGACTTTGACTTCTAAACCGGTCTCAAGTTTCGCCATCTTCTGCGCGTTGTTTGCGGTATCGCCTTTGACGGCAGGTTCAGTCTCAACGATTGTCAATGCGACTTTGTCCGGCAGAATCACACCGAGGATCTCACCTTCGTACATCGTGATGTTGACATTGTCATTCGGTTTCAGAAAATTCATTTCCCAAGTCAGGTTCGACTTCTGGATTTCGATCTGATCGTACGTCGACGTATCCATGAAGGCCAGCGCATCGCCCGTATCATAAAGATACTGCATTTCTTTTTTGTCGATATGCGCAGGTTCGACTTTGTCTCCGCCTGTAAACGCCAATTCGACGATGGCGCCGGTACGTAAATTGCGTACTTTTGACTTAACGATCATCTGACGCATCGCGGTTTTATTGTGCTGCGTATCGATGACAACAAAGATATTTCCTTCATATTCAAACGTCAGCCCGGGTCTTAAATCATTAACGATAATCATAGTTGCTTCCTCCTACCCATCTATTTTAATTCTTTAACGGATTTTGTCAATCGAATCTACCACCGGGTACGGAATCCTCCGAAGCAACAGTAATTTGTTATAAGAAGTTTGTTTGAAACATTGTGTTCTTCTCGTCTATTCTTGTTTTACGACCTCGTATGATGTAAAACATGGCACCAAATCATCAAACTCCAGAATCATCGATGTATCTACCGATCCATCAAAGTCCAAAATCGCCGTTTGGCCATTATATGTAACCAGGACGACAAATTCTTTAAACTTTATCTCGAAATCGCTGTAATTCATCGATTTGATGTCATCAGCGATTTTATCCAAAATCGTCGCTTCGAAAAACGAAAAGTTCTCCATTCCTAAATCGAGTGTGTTCTCGGATGCGATATGAAGCGACACCAACGAGCGAGTATAAGTATATTGGATAATAAACATGAAAAACAATAGTGTCCGCACAAGTATGAAACCTTTAGTCGATGTATGCCAAAATCGCATGGACTTTCTCCCCTTCCACCGAAAACGAGAGACTCAGAGTGTTGTTTTTGGTTTCAAAGGAACCGTCGTTGATTCGTTCAAGATAAACGACATAGCCCGGTTGCTTTATCAGCTTATCTTTTGAGAAAAAGAACGTATATTCGGATTGGTTAAAACTACACAAAACACGCTTGCTTTCGATATGTTTTATATGGCACAGGGCGAACTGTTGGCGCAATTGAAGAATTCCACTGCGATTTTGACGTAGATAAAATTGAACATCGATCGGACGTAAGGTCCACAGGATACCCAAAATCAGGTTCATCACCAACATGGATGCGTTGATTGCGATCAATAGCTCGATCAAGGTAAATCCGCGTTCAGTACGCATTGATAATCACACCCTTTCCCAAGTTTCATCCAAAGACTTTCCGGGGGATTCGCATTACGTTTGGTGTTGCTGGATAAACTCGTAAGAAGAAACGAAATAGTAGTGCCGATTATGATTAAGGAGAGTAGAACTTCCAGTAACGCGAAACCTTTATTCATGCATGCGACCCGGACCGAGTTGTATCACAAGCTTCGATGTGGCCCCAAATCGGATCGTTTGCGCGGTATTGACGTTACCTTTCGCATTAAACCAAACTTCGGAAAATCGTTCGATCGTAGGATCTAGTCCGACGTTTTGCCGTTGTCTCATTGACAAGGCGATTTGTTGGTCATGGACAAGGCGGCTCTGGGTCATTTCGATGATGTAGTTGCGGTATATAAGGATTCCCGAAAAGGAAAACGCGGACAAGATCGATAATACGATCAACATTTCAATGATTGTAAATCCATTATCGAAGCTTCGCTTGGCCTTGGCTAATATAGATTTCGCGGTTATTCTGACAGTAACGTTGTTCCTCAACCAACAGTTCCTCCTCGACCAAATCCGCGAACGAACCCGGTCTTGATCCTTTCGTAAGCGTGTATTCCAAGATAGCCGTATCGACGATTTTGAGTTGCGCTTCACATCCTTTGCTTTCGACAATGCCCATTACTTTTTGGATATTCGGAACCGTCAATACCAACAGAGTACTGATAACGGCGATAACGATGATCATTTCCAATAACGTAAATCCTTTTTTCATGATTTCCCCCTAATGAAGATTTTGTAGGACTTTTAACGGAAATAGCATTTCTTGATAGAGCGTTAGGATCAAGATCGATATGAAGAGGTATGCCAATAACGTTGAAAAATAGGCGCAACGCGTAACTTGACGTTCAAAACGCTTTTTAGCGATCAAATCATAACGTTCGAGTCGCGACGGAAAGTCGGGATGGTTCTCAAACAATAATATTTTTCTGAGTGCCGGGTCGATTTGATCGAATGCATTGTCGATTTTTCCCGAAGCATGGATCTGTTGGAGTACATCGCTGCTGATCAAGGAGAGGATTGGTTCGTGATCTAGGGTTTGGATCGTAGTGTAGATCTCACGCGTCGACAAGCCAAGATTGTGCAACTGAAATATCAAGAAGGCGAATCGACGGCTCATTTTCAATCGCCATGGATTGTTTGGAAACCAATGTGCCATAGAGAGAAATAGCTCATTTTTATGTGAATGATAAAAGAAAAGTATCGTCAGAAAACCACTAGATATAAAGAATGCAAACACGATGAACATACTTTGCAACGTGGCTGTTTCGATTCCTGTTTGCAGATGGAAGGCTTGTCGACTGGGATCGATGCTGGGGCGAATGACGAAAAGGAATAGCCATATGACGGAAAATCCGGACAGTAAAAGCATGCATGGATAAGTCAGCTTCTGTAGAGTGAACGATCTCTCGTTCGCCTGTCGGATCCGAACATGGAGTGCAACTGTAAGCGCCTTTCCTCGACCGCAAATCGTCTCAAATCGTTTGTATAGCGGAATCCAACGATTCGTCACGATGTATCTTAACTGGTCATCATCATCCAAGCGTATCGACATCGCGCTTTCGATTTCCGATCGTGAACAGTTCGCTTCAAGTAAGTCCAACAAGTACCCGGATTCGGTCAAACTATCCAATCGCGTGATGTGTTTGAATATCGAAGCGAACTTTCCTTTTTCCAGTCGGGTCCACCTCCATTCTCTGATGAATGACACCGATCAAAACTTCCATCAATTCGCTTTTTGAAATCCCGAAATTACACATACGGTCGATCGTTTTTGTCGCATTGATCGCATGAATCGTGGAAATGACAAGATGTCCGCTGAACGCACACCTTACGGCAGCCTTTGCTTCGACTTCATCCCGTATTTCGCCGATGACGATTACGTTGGGATCGTGTCGCAATACTTGTTTGATCGCATCGTCGAAACCGAATTTCTGTGTGGGATTGATTTGCATTTGGACGACGTCTTCGATCCGTGTTTCGATCGGATCTTCGATCGTAACGATTTTTCGTGGTCGCAATATTCCCAGACTATGATAGAGCGTCGTGGTTTTACCGCTCCCCGTCGTCCCCGATATCAAAATCAGTCCACAATCCATTCCTAAAAGTCGAACCATCGTTTGTTTCTGTGTTTCGTCTTCAAATAAGTTGGTGAACGTAAGGGTTCGATATGGATTTAAAATCCGTATGACGATGTTCTCAACATTTCCGGTTTTGACATGCGCGACACGTAATTCGTACTTTTTCTTCATGAATTGGTATTCGAAGTGACCGGTTTGCGGACGATGGCTATCCATAAGATCCAAGTCGGCTTTGAATTTAAGATATCGTAGTATCGTCGGATCGATGACACCGCGAAACTTGAGCATCGATATCGCAGTTCGAACTTCACAATTCACACCCTTCTCATTTCTTGAAATATGGATGTCACTGGCTTGTTGCCGGATCGCAAACCGAAATATCTTTTCGAATTCTTCTTCCATCATGCCACCTCGCTCCATAGTACGAGTAGCAAGCGTGATTTCCTAAGAAAAAAGCCCCTAAGGGCTAAAACTTTAAATAGGGATTGGTTTTCAATTCGTTCTCCAACGTTGTCGGAAGACCATGTCCGGGATGGACGATCAGTTTTTTATCGAGCGTTTTGATAAGTCGCAGGCTAGATTTCATCTCGCGGTCGCTACCGCCATCCAGATCGGTACGGCCGATGCTTCCCAAGAAAAGGACATCTCCTGAAAATAAGTTCTCTCCAAATATCAGCAGAACCGAACCTTTGGTATGGCCGGGTGTGAATAGTACATTGAAGTCGGTCGATCCGATGCGTTGATGGCCTTCCTTAAATAGAGTCAATTCAGAGTCGACGCGGATGTTTTTGGCGGCCGGAAACATACTGTCGGGATGCGTTACCATATCTATATCTTCTTCGTGAATGTAGACGGGACATTTCAACTCGTATGCCAGAAAGTCCACGGCGCCGATATGGTCGAAATGGCCATGCGTCAAGAGAATCGCCGTAACGCTTCGTTGCGGATCAAGATAGGTTTTAATGCGGTCTCCGCGAGCTCCGGGGTCGATGATGAAAACATCGTCATCCGTACTGACGACATAACAGTTAGCTTGATGCATACCGACGGCAATGCGTTTGATTTCCATGGTGTCCACCTAACAAAAAAGCCGAATCGGCCTTTTTATTTCTTTTCCTTGTGTGCAGTCTTTTTATTACAACGCGGGCAATACTTGTTGACTTGCATACGGTCGGGATGTTTTTTCTTGTTGCGTGAGTTGATGTAGTTCTCTTCGCCACATTCGGAACATTTTAGCGTAATGTTTTCTCTCATTTTGATACCTCCTCGTCGTGCGTAAAAAGTATAACATATCGATTGGTATTATACCACACTTATTTGAAATAGGAAGCCAAAACCTTTCCGGCGATTTCTTGGCAAATGTTCGACTGGCTTTTATCGTTCCAAGCGTTGGGTACGCTACAAGCGACGGCGATCTGCGGATTCTCGTAAGGAGCATAAGCGATGAGGTTGGAGTTGGGGGATTCGACGAATTTTCCGTTATCATTGTATAGGTTTTGTGCGGTTCCCGTTTTCGCCGCGACACTAACACCAACGTTTCCGAGATGGGCACGACAGAGTCCGTCGGTGACGCAAAGTCGGAATCCTTGTTGGACCCGCAACAATGCGTTTTTATTCTCCAAAACATTGAGTACGGTCACATTGTTTTGGTATGTAACCGTATCCGTATTGGCAAGCATCGCACGTGTGACCAAACGCGGTTGAACTCTGACCCCGTCATTGGCGATCGTCGAAATGTATTGCGCCAATTGAAGAGTCGTATAGGTGTCGTACTGACCGATGGCGAAATCGAGCAAGAGTCCTCCGTTTTGCGAGGTCCCGATGTATCCGACCGCTTCATTGGCGGCATCGATGCCGGTCAATAAGCCCAATCCGAATTGATTGTAATAGTAACGCATCGTCGAAAATGCATTCACATCGATATTAAGCGGCATATTGTATTCGTAGGTCGCGCCGCCCAAACGCATGGCGATGTTAAACATATAGATGTTGGAGGACATGGACAATGCTTGCAGGTCATTCACATTGCCTAAATTCCGCCACGAGCTTTTTACCGGTGTGTCGCGGATTTTGATCGGCGAATCAAAGATGACTTCCCCTTTGCGAACCACGTTCTCGCTTAATCCCATGTAAAGCGTGGCGCCTTTGACGACCGATCCCGGAATCGAAGCATCTGTATATACCGAAACCGGATCGTTATAGAGACCTCCCGAATATCGTTTCATCCCGACCATCGCCAACAAGTCTCCCGTATCGGGTTTCATGACGACGAAGTAAACCGAATCCATATAGGATCGATACGGGTTCTTCGCTTCGCGGTTCATCACTTCAGAAATGATGTTTTCCGTGGACTGTTGAAGATCGACGTCGATCGAAGTCACGAGATCCTGTCCTTTGGATCCGGCTTCGATTTCGATCAACGTACCAAATCCCGAATTTGGATCATAGGCGATATCATACACGGAACGTTTACCCTTTAAGAGATCCTCATACTGTAACTCTATCCCGCTACGACCGATGACATCGTTACGGGCATAATCCATCGCTAAATAGTAGTAGAGTTTCTCAAGCGGTAACCCTTGTTTGGGTGTCGAAATCGTACCTAACAAGGTCGACAGCATATTTCCATACGGATAGGCGCGTCCCCAGTTGATCGCTACGTCAAAACCGGGATAATCGTCGCCATGTTCGACCAGATATCCGGCTTCTTCGGTCGTGACATCGTTTTTAATGATCTTCACGTTTCCACGCGGCGGGGTATCCATCGCCGACTTGACGACGTACGCTTGTTGGGTGCGAAGATCCAGCACGGAGAGATCCGCATCCGTAATCCGTTCCAATTTCAAAAAATAGATGTCATTGTCGCTCAGATCGCCATTATAATAAGCATCCCAATCCGCTTCCGTGATTTTGGCTTTTGCTTCTTTCGGATAAAGCAAAATATACAAATCCTTTAAATCGCGTGTTTTCAGTCCGCTGGCGTCGATTTCGAATTTATCCGCAAACGCATACGCCAGTTCCCATTCTTCGTCGCTGGAGAATCCGTCGGGACGCAGGTAAGTGATCGCCAGTCGTTCGCGATTGGCGACCAGGACATTCCCCTTTCGATCGAGAATCTCACCGCGCGGGGTCGTGAACGTTTGGTAGGATTTGGTATATGCTTCCAATTTTTCAGCGTATTCTTTTTGTTGCAGAATCTGTACCTGGTAGAGTCGAATCCAGACGACACCAAAAAGCAGGCAGATCACGATCATGAAGATCTGTAGCCGCGTGTTCACCGATTTGGATAGATCGATGCTTTGGCGCATGACATCGCTGGAGCCTTGCCATTTCATTTTCGGTTGTTTGAGGTCGAGTCGTTTTCGCATGGGTTTATTATAATGCATTTCATCGATTTTGGGTATCCATGGTATAATAGCGCCGAGGTGAACTTATGTTAAACCGTACATTAACCCGACCTGTCAAGGTCAAAAATATCCAGATCGGCGGACAGAACGCCGTTTCGATCCAGTCGATGACCAACACGAAAACCAAAGATGTCGAGGCGACGATCCGACAAATCAACGCGCTGGCCAGCGCCGGTTGCGAGATTGTCCGCTTGGCGGTTTTCGATGAAGAAGATGCCTGCGCCATTTCCGAGATCGTCGCGCAAACCAATGTCCCCTTGGTCGCCGACATCCATTTCAATCATCGTTTGGCATTGATCGCCATCGAGGGAGGGATCCATAAGATCCGTCTGAATCCGGGCAACATCGGCAGCGAAGAGAACGTAAAAGCGGTTGCGGAAGCATGCAAAGCGAAAAACATACCGATCCGTATCGGAATCAACGCCGGTTCGCTGGAAAAAGAGATGTTGGCGAAATATGGCAAACCGACGGCCGAAGCGATGGTTGAAAGCGCGCAGAAACACGTCGATTTACTGACGAAGTTCGATTTCCACGATATCGTCCTGTCGTTCAAATCATCCGATGTTCCGTTGACCATCGAAGCCTATCGGCTTGCCTCCGAAACTTTCCCTTATCCCTTACATCTTGGAGTGACGGAAGCGGGTACGATGTTTGGTAGCGCGATCAAGTCCTCGGCAGCCCTTGGGGCTTTGTTGATGGATGGAATCGGGGATACGGTTCGGATCTCCGTCAGCGATGATCCGGTCGAAGAATTGAAAATCGCCAAAGCTTTATTGAAATGCTTCGGTTTGTTTGATAAGACAGCGAATCTAATCGCCTGTCCGACCTGCGGCAGAATCCAATATGACATGTTACCGATCGTAAAAGAGGTGGAGGAATACCTCAACACCTTGAATACCGATGTCACGGTAGCGGTCATGGGTTGCGCCGTCAATGGTCCGCAAGAAGCCCGTCGTGCCGATATCGGTGTCGCCGGAGGCGTGAAGGAAGCCATGTTGTTTCGCAAAGGCGAATACATCCGCTCCGTACCGCAAAAAGATATCGTCAGCGAACTGAAAAAAGAAGTCGAAGCATTCATAAAAACGGGAGGTCATTGACCCCCCGTTTTCGTACTGTTGATTTCGATTTGTTTCAGCTTGGCGCGTGCTTTTCGTTGTTCCTTAATGCTGGATTGGATCATGTTGCGACGTTTCTTGCGCTTGATTTCTTCCACTTCGGCCGCCCGTCTTTTCTTGTAACCGGGCTTAACCTGTTCGACCCGTTTATTGACGAGTTTCGAAATCTCGATATCCTGCGGCTTGGAACGACGCACAAAGGTTTCCCCGTATGGTTTTAATGGTCGAAGTCCGGCTTCGGTATTTGACATATGCAAGAACTCGATATGCCGTTTCATCAAAAGACGGATCGAAGGATCGTCCTTTTCACCATACAAAACATAACAGGTTCCTTCCCTGCCCGTCCGTCCGGTTCGCCCGGCACGGTGGATGTAGAAATCCAAATCTTTCGGGAAGCCGACAGAAATGACATGCGATATTTCCGGAATGTCGATCCCACGGGCCGCAACGTCGGTCGCGATGATAAAACGCGCCGCGTCATTACCGATAAGACTCATCGATTGCTTGCGGGATCGAGCGCTCATGTCGCCACGCAATTCGATAAAGCGTAACTCGGTTTCACGGAACATTTCCGTCAGTTTGATCGCGTCGGTTTTCGTATTGCAGACAATCAGACAAATCAGCGGATTAATCGATTTCGCCAGTAGAACCGCCGCTTCCAGATAGGTACGATGTTTTGTCGGTACCAATACGTGCGTAATCCGCGGGTTGAATTTGATGTCTTCCGCCACTTGTACGATATGCGGATTGTGCATGTACTTCTTCATAAACGGACGCAGATTGTCCGGAATCGTCGCGCTGAATAGCAACATCTGAAGTCGTTCTTTCATCTTGGCGGCGATGATATCGAGATCTTCTAGATAACCGATTTCCAAAATCATATCGGCTTCGTCGACGACCAAAATATCGGCTTGATCAATGCGAAGAAGTGAGTCTTCAACGAAAAGATCGCGGATTTTTCCGACCGTCCCGATGACCAAATGCGGTTGTTTCGAAAGCTTCTCGGATTTTTTCTTGTCGGTACCGCCAGTAATCAGTTTGACCCTTAATTCGGGATTGACTTCCATCATCGGTCGGGCGAAATCGAAGATCTGTTGCGCCAACTCGCGGGTCGGAGCGATGATCAACGCTTGGACTTCGTTTCGGCCGGCATCGAGCATCTGCATCAACGGAATCAGATAGGCATGCGTTTTCCCCGTTCCTGTCTTCGAAACGCCGATGACGTCACGGCCTTTGATCGCATACGGAAATACTTCCGATTGGATCCCGGAAAGTTGGGAAAACTTGTTAATTTCAATGAAACGACGCGCGTTTTCATTCATTTGATTCGGAAAGTTAGACATATTTTTACCTCGACTCACATTATAGTGGTTTTCTTTTGTTAATGCAAAATTTATGTTATATTGATACGGAAAACGAGGTACGAAATGGAAATCATCAACGTCATTCCGCGCGGATTCTGTAAAGGTGTCGTTCGGGCCATCGAAATCGCCAAACTGACCGCGAAGCAATATCCCGATCAAAAAATCACGATTCTTGGCGAACTGGTACACAATCGGTTCGTCGTCGAATCGTTGAAAGCCGAAGGCATCGATACGGTCGAAGATAGATCCTTGACGCGAATGGAACTATTATCGAAAGTCGAATCCGGCGTCGTCATCTTCTCGGCGCACGGCATCGGCGACGATGTCATCCAAGCCGCGAAAGACAAGGGATTGATCACCGTCAACGCGGCCTGCGACGATGTCGTACATACGCAGGAACTGATCAAAAACTACTTATATCAAGGCTTCGACGTACTCTATATCGGCCAGCAAGGTCATCCCGAATCGCAAGCCGCGATCAGCATCAATCCAAAACGGATTCATTTGATCCAACACTTCGAAGATCTTGAAAGTGCGGGATTGGAAGATCGCAAACTCTTCGTGACCAACCAGACGACCATGAGTCAATATGAAATCAAATCGATCCTCGATCGGATCGCAGGACTCTATCCCGACGCGATCATCAGCGATGAAATCTGCAGCGCGACACGGACGCGTCAGGAAGCGATCATGAAATTGGAGAACGTCGACGCGTTGATCGTCGTCGGAGATGTCCGATCCAACAACACGGCGATGCTCGCCAAGATCGGACAATCGCGCGGAATCGGTCTTGTCGCTCGGATCGAAAGTGCCCAGGAACTACCATTCGGACAGCTTCGGGATGTTTCCAGAATCGCCGTGACGGCCGGTGCGTCGACGCCTTACTTCTTGATTCGACAGGTCCTGGACGCGCTTGAAAAGTTTAAGAATGGCGAAGATCCGCTGTCCAATCCAAATCAATCGAACGACTTACTGGGGTAGAAATCATTCTACCCCTTTTAATGATTCGACGAGCTTGATTTTCGTTACTTTTCCCCTCAATAAGAGATTGGTGAACTCCATAAATCCAAACAACATCACGATCGAGATCAAGATGACCAATAGATTGGGTTCTTTACTCATGATGAAATCGGGAGTCGATACCAAATCGGCGATCCATCCGAAGAGGAAGATACCCAACGGTACCCCTCCGACTGTTCCTAACAACGCCAAGACGCGATTTTCCGTATCGATCAATCGCTGGACTTCGCGACGCGTATAACCCAGAACACGCAAGGTCGCCAGTTCACGTTGCCGTTCGAAAATATTGATCGAGGCTAGATTAAACAAGACGGTGATCGACAAGATGGCGGCGGATACGATGATGATCAGAATGATCCGATTCAACATCGTAAGGATTTCGCGGCTGCGATCGATCATGTTTTGCTTGGTATCGACCGACAACACTTGCTTATCAGCAAGCATTTGTTGGATCTCACTTTCTGAAACTTGTTTGCTTGAATTGGACACGAAGATCCGATCCGTTTCGGTGTCCAGTCCGAGTTTTTCCGCTTGACCAAAGGAGATATAGACGTTCTTCCCCAAATATTGGCTGTTTACATGAGTGATCTTTAATGTCACAAGTTGATCGTCGATTTCAAGAACTAAAGAATCGTTGACATGTAAACCGTAAACGATCTGCATGCTTTTCGGAATGATGACCGTGTTGTCGAGCATGGTGATCGGTTTGCGATCCGAGGTATGTAAGACGAGAAGATCGGAGTGCTTTTCTATCAGATTCAGTTGGATCGTATCTTCGCTTGTTGCCAACGTCGCGTTGATCGTCTTTGTCTTTTCAAGATCACTCGTCTCAATCGGCAATTTCAACGTATCGATCTCTGCGACCGGTTCTTTCAAACGCAATGCGTACTCGAACTTGAAACTTTGGATCGATTGATCGATCATGTTGGTGGCGGAGTAACGTAACGATAAGCCCATGATCAACAACGTTAGCGCTCCGACGACGCCGATCGAACTTAACAAGAGCTTCGTTTGACCCATCAGCAGATTTCGGATGATCAATTTCGTGTCGTAATGGAATCTTCCCCAAAGTTTCGGAAAACGTTCCAAAAACGAATTGCGCGCGTTTTTCGGTGCTTTGGGACGCATCGCGGCCGCAGGGATCTCACGCAAAACGTGCCGCAGTGCCATCAAGATCGCGATACTGGCGAAAAACAGTGACAATACCGCCGAAATCAATACGAATTCCGGATAATAGACGATCGGAATCTGCGGGATTGAGAAACGGATGGTGAAAATCGACAACAGCGCTGCCGGGATAAAGCGATTCCCTAACAACGCAAAGCCAAGGGAACCCAGTAACGCCGCCCACCAGCCATAGAACAAATAAACCAACATAATACGACGTCGGGGATAACCCAAAGCCATCATGACCGCGATTTGCGTTCGATCGTTCTCCACGTTTTTAGACATGGAGATCAAGATAATCACAGCGGCGGCGATAAAAAATAACAACGGAAAGATATCGGAGACGACCCGGATGGGCGATAGGACATTACTGATCATGGTCACACCCGGGAAGGATGCTTGATCAAACGAGCGGACAAACGTGTCGTCGGTTTTTAAGGTATCGATCCACGTTTGCGTATCCTTACCGTCTACCAAGACTTCGAAATAGAGTAAGGGTATCTCCTCGATATCGTTTAAGGCTTCCGCTTTTTCTTCCTCAAATCGCAAGGTATTCGTCTGAAGTTCAATCAATGCTTCATCGATTTGATCTTGCCCTTCCGAAAGTTTACGGAAAGCAGTTTTCTTCTCATTGGTAAGTCGGCTTTGACCTGCTTCCAATTGAGCTAAACTTTGATTGATTTTCTGTTGCGACGCGGCGAACTGCGCATCCGTGGTGGTTTTGGTGGTGTTATACTGTTCGAAAAGCGACGTGGCTTGTTGGGTCAGACTCTGAATTTGACCGGAAAGAGCTGTGAAATATGCATCCTGTTCGATTTGTTGCTGCTCGGTCAAGGTCGATCGAATCAGGATATAGGCTTCGTATTCCGTATCATAGCGCTGTTGTAAGGTTGCTAAGGTGAGGTTGATTTGATCGTATTGTTGGAGGAGTTGACTCAATTGATTTGCGACCGATGTTTTGGATTGTTCCAACGATACAGACGCTGATCGCAACGTATTACGGTTGTCGTCAATGATCTGCTGTTGACGTGCAAATTCTTTTGTCGCTTTCGTTCGTTGTTGGTCCAACTCCGTTTGTTTATCATTCAGTAGTTTTTTTGCGTCACTTAACTCCGTTTCAGCAGTTTGGAACTCTTCGAGCGCTTCTGTCATCGCTTCCTTGTAGATTTCGCTATGACGGTTCAATCGAATCAAGGTCGATGTGGATGCGTAAATGATCCCGAATTGTTGTTTCGCGCTGGCCGCGTCCGCGAAATCTTTTGATTTGTATGCGTATTCCGGACTTTCAAACAAGCCGCTGATCTCAAAATCGAAGGTTTCCTCATCCAATGTAAATGAAATCTTCGAACCGACTTTAAGTCCGTTTGTGTCCGCGTAGGATTGATCGACCAAGATTTTTCCGTTGGCGAGTTCGTCTGAACCTTCCATGATTTTCAATTGATTGATCGCGGTAGGGTTATGAAAACGGATCGTCGTGTTTTTTCCGTTGATCGTATAATCGACTTGGAATCGATAGCGTCCTTCGAGTCTTGTATCTTCGAGATTCGATTGCGCATCCCGAATCTCGCTTTCACTCAATCCTTTCACGTAGATCCACTGGTCCGCAAGTTTATAGTCATGATAATAATCATCTAACCAAGTACGAAGAATGCGTGTGGTCGCGAAAAGTCCTGAAAACACCATGCTCCCGACGGCGATGATGATGACGATGGAGATGAATTGCGTCAGGTTGTTGCGGATGTCGCGCAGCGATCGTTTGATCAAATACTTCATTATAAATCGATCTCCGACACTAATTTACGAACTGGGTTGGTATAGACATGATCGATGCCCCCGTTACGCACATGGATGACTTTGTTGGCCATTTCGGCGATTTGGGCGTTATGTGTGATCAAAACGATCGTTTTATTGAGATCACGGTTCAAATCATCCAATAAGTTCAACACGGATTTCCCGGTGACATCATCCAACGCCCCCGTCGGTTCATCGCATAACAAAAGCAAGGGGTTTTTCGCGATGGCACGTGCGATGGCGACGCGTTGTTGTTCGCCGCCTGATAACTGGGTCGGAAAATTGCCGGCTCGATGTTGTAGACCGACCCGCGTCAAGACTTCCTGCGCGTTCATCGGATTCTTACATACCGCCGAGGCGAACTCGACGTTTTCAAGTGCGGTTAAATTGGAAATCAAATTGTAAAACTGGAAAACGAAACCGATATTTTCGCGGCGATAACTTGTCATACGACGATCATTATACGTTGCGATGTTTTCACCGTTGACCATGATTTTTCCGGTGCTTACGTTATCCATGCCTCCCAAAAGGTTGAGGATCGTCGACTTGCCCGCACCGGATGCGCCGAGAATGACGACGAACTCCCCTTCCTCGATGGTAAAATCGACGCCTTTCAGCGCTTGGATTTCGACTTCTCCGACGTGGTAGGACTTCGTAACTCCGATGAATTCGATCATAGCCATGGTTTTACCTCCAAATGGAAAGACAAGAAGATCAAATCTCCTTGTCCAAAGTTGCGCGAATCGCCAAGGCTTCGTTTTCGAAGGCTTGTCGTTTCGCTTGATTGCTGATCTGTAATGCCAATTTTTCAAGATGATGCATGCGTGAACGCAAATAAGTGAGGAAAATCGGATCACGTCGCTTAAGAAGTACGGGTCCGTACTTGATCTCAAATTCGCTAACCGTTGGTTTGGTCTGTAAATAGGCGAACTTGATGACGACATAGTAATGCTTATGAAACAGTATCCGTTCATCCACGATCGAGAAACCCCAATCCGTCATCGTACGGCGTAAAGCATCGACATCTTTGTTGACCTGAAGGACGATCTGCGGAATCCTTTTGATGCGATCCAAGTCATTGCGAAGGATCATTTCGGCCGTTTCGGCACCCATTCCCGCGATGACCAAGGCATCGATCGGATCTGGAATTTCCTTGACCCCATCGCATAACAGAAATTCGACATTGGATAAATACGGCGAACCGGCGAACGTTTCCTTTGCGCGATTGAGCGGTCCGACATTTATATCGGCCGCGATCGCGAACTTGCATTTCCCTACCGTCAGGGCTTCCAAAGGTAAATACCCGTGATCGGTTCCGATATCGGCGAGAACCCCGCAAGGCTCGATCAATTCCAAAACGGTGGATAGACGTGGATCCAACATTACATTTTATCCACGAAATCCTTCAGACGTTTCGAGCGTGTCGGATGTTTCAATTTACGGAGCGCTTTGGCTTCGATTTGGCGGATCCGTTCGCGCGTGACGTTGAATTCTTTACCGACTTCTTCCAACGTACGTGTGCGTCCGTCATAGAGTCCGAAACGCAAACGGAGCACTTTTTCTTCACGGTCGGTCAAACCTTGAAGGACATTGTTGATCTCATCCTTCAAAAGTTGGTTGTTGGCATATTCGTCCGGGCTCATCGCGTCTTTATCTTCGATGAAATCTCCGAGATGTGAATCATCTTCTTCACCGATCGGTGTTTCAAGCGATACCGGTTCTAAGGCGATCTTCTGAATTTCACGGACTTTCTCCGGCGTGATGTTCTCCATCTTGGCCGCGATTTCGTCGGCGGTAGGATCTCTGCCCAAGTCCTGAACGAGTTGACGTTGAACTCGGGTCAATTTATTGATGGTTTCAACCATATGGACCGGAATACGAATTGTCCGGGCTTGGTCGGCGATGGCACGTGTGATGGCTTGACGGATCCACCATGTCGCATAGGTGGAGAATTTAAATCCTTTGGTGTAGTCGAATTTTTCAACGGCTTTGACTAAGCCCATGTTGCCTTCTTGGATCAGATCCAGAAACAACATCCCTCTTCCGACGTATTTTTTGGCGATCGAAACGACCAAACGAAGGTTGGCTGAAATAAGGATGCGTTTGGCTTCCTCATCCCCTTCTTTGATTTTTTGTGCGATCGTCGGTTCATCTTCCGGATTCAGTAGGCTGACACGACCGATTTCCTTCAAATACATTTTGACCGGATCGTTGATGCGTGAATACGAAGAAGTCGCGTAATTGGCATCATAATGATCCGTATCCGGTGTGTCCTCGTCTTCGATCAGTTCCGCAGATGCATCATCCGTTAAAAACTCCAGATCATCATCCATCAATGCGGCCGCATCCGTCAAAGGAATTTCAAGCTCGGCTTCGATGTCTTCGTCTTCGGAAAGATGGATTCCTTCCGACGTGAACCAATCGTAAAGATCCGTCATTTCGTCATCGCTGAGATCATATTGGTCAAGCGCCTTCAAAATCCCGCTTTGAAGCAGTTTCCCCTTCGTCGCATATTCGGTTTTGAAATCATTGCGCAATTCTTCGATCGTTTTAAGTTGAGCCATGTAAATCCTCCTTCGTTTTTTGTTTCAAACGTAGTTTCTCATTTCGTAATTCTTCAAGCTTCTTTGCCATATTCTGCCGTAATGCGATGTCGTCGGTTTGTTTCGATTCAAGTTTCAACCGTTCGATTTGTTGATCCAACATCGATGTCTTACAAAGTGTCAACGCATCACGCAAGGCGGCTTCATTGTATTCTTTATAATAGATTTCCGAATTACTGATATCGGTGATCAAATGGACGACCTCCGATTCGGCGATCGTATTGATGAAGTCCGCCAATACGATCTCGTTGTGATTCCGGTAGTAGTCCAAGATCGTCATCGCACAGGCGTTATTGAGCGGTTGGGGCAAGAACCCAAGCTCATCCCGAAATAGCAACGCCGCTGACCGACCGCTTAACATCTGACCCAATATTTCTTTTTCCGCCCAATCCAGTTTGCTTAACCGCGAGGGTGTAGAACCGTACTTTCGTTGGATCGGCGTTGCGTTTTGATTACTTTTTCGCGGATTTAGCAAACTCATTTGTTCGCCGGTCAACTTGGTTAAGGTTGAAATCTTCTGGATCAACATTTCGCGATCAAATCGATCGTTCACCTTATCGATTTCGGCCATCATCACTTTGACGAATTCTTTCTTTTGCGAATAATTGTCAAGGTCGACGGATTTTAGACGGTATTCGATTAGAAAATCCAACCAAGAGATACGGCGGCGGGAAAACGCGGCCAAGGCTTCGGCACCGTGTTTTTGACAGAGTTCGTCGGGGTCCAGACCCATGGTATTGGGAATGATTTCCAGTTTGAAACCGGCTTCCAATAAGAGCGAACCGATTTTATACGTCGCGTTTTGGCCGGCATTGTCGCCATCGTAACAGAGGACGGCTTTCTCGCCAAGTTGGCGTAGTAACCGGATCTGATCCCTCGTACAAGCCGTACCCAACGTAGCCAATACATTATAGACGCCTGCCCGATCGAATGCAAGCACATCGGTTACCCCTTCCACAATCAACATTTCACCGGCTTGGCGGGCGAACGTTTTCGCACGATGATAGTTGAAAAGCAGTTTTCCCTTGGTGTAGATCGGTGTTTCGGCGGTATTGACGTATTTCGCGAGATCCTTTTGAAGGGTTCGCGCGCTAAACCCGACCGGACGACCTTGCGGGTCATGGATCGGAAAAGTGATTCTGCCGGCGAAAACATCCCGTTCGCCATATTCGTTGATGCGGGTGACATTGGCTTTTACCAGGTCTTCGACGAGATGTCCTTTTGCTTTCAGAAATCGCGTCAATTCGTCGTTTTCGGGATTATATCCGATGGCGAACTTCTCGATCGTCGCATCACCGATCCCGCGATTCTTCAGGTAACCTTTGGCTTCGCTGGCCTGAACAGAGTTGAGCGTGTAATTGGTATACTGGATACTGTCTTTTAATACGTTATAGAGACGTTGGATCGCCGGATCGATGGCGATGGCAGGAGCCGAGTAATCGACGCTCAGTTTGAACCCGACCAAGTCGGCGACTTTGGCGACCGCTTCGCGAAAAGAAATCTTCTCATAGTCGCGTACAAAGGTGAACACGTTGCCACCTGCGCCGCACACGAAACATTTGTAGATCTGCCGCTCGGTGTTGATATTGAGCGAGGGATCGTGATCATCATGAAAAGGGCAAACGGCGCTTAAGGCTTTGCCCTTCTTGACCAAGGACAGATAATGGCCGACAACGTCCGCGATATCCGCTTGGCTACGTAGACTGTTTAATTCTTCTTCACGGAGTTCGTGCAAACTGCCACCTCACGGTCTAAAATCTGCAGCGTTCTTCAAGATAAGCATGGAGATCGTCGACGTTGACGCGTTCTTGGCTCATCGAGTCACGATGACGGACGGTGACGCAATGATCGTTCTGGGTATCGAAATCGACGGTGATACAGAAAGGTGTTCCGATCGCGTCTTGACGACGATAACGTTTACCGATCGAACCCGCTTCATCGTATTCGATCATGAAATCTTCCGCCAGTTTCGCGTAAATCTCGGTGGCCGCCGTAGATAACTGCTTACTTAACGGCAAGATGCAGGCTTTAAACGGAGCCAAGGCCGGATGAAGGTGTAAGACCACCCGCATATCATCTTCGCCGATTTTTTCTTCTTCATAGCTATCGCACAGAAACGCCAACATCAAGCGTTCGACGCCGACCGCCGGTTCGACGCAATACGGGACGTATTTTTCGTTGGTCGCGGGATCGAGGTATTCCATCGAAGTCTTCGACGTATTCATATGCGCTTTCAAGTCGAAATCCGTCCGGTCGGCGATGCCCCAAAGTTCATCGAAGCCCCACGGATAACGGTATTCGATATCGCTGGTGCCTTTGGAGTAATGGGAAAGTTCTTTCTTCTCATGCTCGCGCAAACGCACGTTCTCATCTTTTAATCCTAAGGATTTCAACCAATCCATGCAGAACTTCTTCCAATAGGCGTACCATTCCAAATCCGTGCCTGGTTGGCAGAAGAATTCGAGTTCCATCTGTTCGAACTCACGGGTCCGGAAGATGAAGTTCCCCGGGGTGATTTCGTTACGGAACGACTTACCGATCTGTCCGACGCCGAACGGAATCTTCCTGCGCATCGTACGTTGCACGTTGCGGAAGTTGACGAACATGCCTTGCGCCGTTTCAGGACGTAGGTAAATCGTCGATTTGCTATCTTCGGTGACACCTTGAAAGGTCTTAAACATCAAGTTGAATTGACGGATGTCGGTGAAATCATGGGCGCCGCAGTTCGGACATGCGATCTTGTTGTCGACGATGAACTTCATCATCGTCTCGTTGGACCATCCTGCCGAGTTGACTTCCCCTTTACCGAACTCGTCGATCAATTTATCCGCGCGATGACGGGTCTTGCATTGACGGCAGTCCATCAACGGATCCGCGAAGGTCTGGATGTGGCCGGAGGCGCCCCAAACCTGCGGGTTCATCAGAATCGCGGACTGGATCCCGACGTTGTACGGGTTGGCTTGGATAAACTTTTTCCACCATGCTTTTTTGATATTGTCTTTTAATTCGATGCCGAGCGGGCCGAAGTCCCAAGTATTGGCCAATCCGCCGTAGATTTCGGAACCTTGAAACACAAAACCGGAATTTTTAGCGTGATTGACGATTGTTTCGAAACTTACATCTGACATAGTCGGTCTCCTTTATTGTTATCGATTTATTATAGCACTTTTTGCAGAAAAGCCCAACTTTTCAAGCGGATTTGCGCATGCTCGATCAAGAAATCGCGATAGATTTCCATCACTTCCTTATCGATCTTTACAGCGTTTCTCAGCGCTTCGAATTGGTCGATGTTCGCTTTGGTCAAATACCTGAACTGCTTCAATATTTCAGGCGGATATTGCGGACTATTGGTTTCGATGCGGCATTCCGGACAGACGAAGCCGCCTTCCGTGATCGAGATCCCGTTGACCTTTTCGTTTGAACAGATCGAACAACCGTCGACCATCGGGGAAAAACCCAATAGATCCGCGATCCGGGCATAAAAGAATGCCAACACAAGATAAGGTTGATTTAGATCCCGCGTCGCTTCAAGAAGTAAACGAATTAATCTGTATAGTTCTTTCGCGCTATCCGAATCGATACCTTCCTTGCCCAGTTGTCGCGCCATTTCACACAATACCGCGGAGACGGTCGACTTGATCAAGTCTTCACGCAATCCGCGATTCGATTCGATCAACACCGCTTCATGGAGGAGCTGGAAATCACTGCCTTCCTTTTCGTCGTAGCCGAAAGTGGAAAAAGAGTAGGGTTGGCAAGCGAAGGAATTCTTACTTTCCAGTTTTCGTAATCCTTTGGCCAAGAACGTACGCAATCCTTTTTCTTGGCTCAGGACATAAACCAAGGCATCGTTTTCTTTGTATTCCTGCTGATCCAACACGATGACGGACAACGAATCATTCATCCTTGATCTCCGTATCTAAATAACCGAGTTGATTGAGTTTGGCTTTGCGATTGCGCCAATCCTTTTCGACCCGTACGAACAGTTCGAGGAAGATCCGTTTTCCCAAGATTCCTTCCAACTCGATACGGGCTTCTTGACCGACTTCTTTCAGTAAGTTCCCGCCTTTTCCGATGACGATCCCCTTCTGCGAATCGCGCTCGACCAAGATCGTCGCGATGATCAGTATGCTTTCTTTCTTTTCCTGAAACTGATCGAAGACGACCGCGATGGAATGCGGGATTTCTTCTTTGGTCTTCGAAAGTAACTTCTCACGAATGATTTCTCCGAAAATAAACTGCTCCGGATAATCGACTTTCATATCGTCGGGATAGTATTTGACGCCTTCCGGGATATACGTTCTCGTCAACTCGAACAACCGATCGACATTGTCTCCGGTTTTCGCGCTGATCGGGATGATTTCTTTGAAGATCCCCGTCTCATTCAATTTCATCAGAAGTTCCAAAAGTTTCGCTTTCGGCATCGCATCGATCTTGTTTACGACACAAAAGACCGGGGCTTGTTGGTTCTTTAGATATTCCATGACATACTCGTCTCCGGACCCTAAGGTTTCCCGCCCGTCGAAGAGATAATAGATCACGTCGACGCCGGCCAAGGAAGAATATGCCAAACGATTCATCTGCCGGCCGAGTTCGTTTTTAGGTTTATGGATCCCGGGCGTGTCGATGAAAATCAACTGTGAGTTTTCATCCGTCATGATTGCCCGGATACTGTTACGCGTGGTTTGGGCACGATCGGAAACGATCGCGACTTTCGAGCGCATAATTTGATTGATCAACGTGCTTTTTCCGGCATTCGGCCGGCCGATGATGGCGATGAAGCCGGATTTAAAGGTCATAGGACATCCTCTTTCGTAAACCGCATCGGTAGTAGTTGGTCGATTGTGGTTTCGACAGTTTCCTCCCCGTTGGACAGAATGATCGGGCAGTCGGCTTCGAGGAGTTCGCTCAACACTTGACGGCAGATTCCACAGGGTGCGGCGATGCGATGACCGTCGCTGACGATGGCGATCGCGGCGATATCCGCTTTACGATATCCGTTGGAATAGGCCGCAAACACCGCGCTGCGTTCGCCGCAGTTGGTCGCGCCGAAAGAGGCGTTTTCGATATTGGCGCCTAAAAAGGTATGGTTGTCTTTTGTAAGCACGCACGATCCGACATGATAATCCGAATACGGCGCATAGGCGTTTTTCATCGCCTCGAATGCATGTTTCAAGAGCTCTTCTTTGTTCATGTTACCTCCTTAAAATAGATGACGCGCCACGAGGATCATTCCGATGATTGCCGCAAGGATCGCGCTGAACAAGACGGCGCCGGATCCGAGATCCTTCGCCTGTTTGGTTAAGATATGCCAACTCGGATCGAAGCGGTCGATGATCGATTCGATCGAGCTGTTGATATATTCCATACTGATGACCAAGGCGATACACATGAGCCAGATGCTCCACTCGATGTCCGAGAAACCGAAGGATGCCGCGATAAGAATCGCGATAAACCCCATCAGAAACTGGAGTTGGATACTGAAATCATGCAAGACTCCGTCGATCAATCCTTCGAAACCGAACTTGAACTTCAATAAGAATTTCATCCAGATTTTAGCGTTTTGCGATTTCAAGCAAGATTTCCTCCTGAAGCGCAAACATCTTCTCTTCCTCGGCAACTTCGAGATGGTCATAGCCTAAGAGATGCAATAAGCCATGGGTGAATAAGAAACAGAACTCGCGTTTCAATGAATGTCCGTATTCGGCGGATTGACGTACCACCGCGTTTACGTTGATGAAAATGTCACCCAACTCACGGACATCGAAATCGATGCCGCTCGACTCCCCTTCTTCCATCGCAAAGCTGATGACATCGGTCGGACGATCGATGTTGCGATAGGTTTGATTGATCGCATGGATTTCCGCATCTTCCGTCAAGATCACGGATAACGCGATTTCTTTTTCAACGGACAACCGCTCGACGGTTTTGAAGAGGATCGGTTTCAGGTATTTCCGATAGTTGTTCCAGCGTTTTTCCTGACTTTGGTTGATGAATCGTATTTCCATGGCAAACCTCCGAACGTATTATACCACGTCTTGTTTTTCGCAGAAAGAGACGGAAAAATCGGATATGGATCAAATCGATTCGAACGCTCTTCGACGATGATTATGTTTGTAAGAAAGCAAAGAGAAGCCTTCGCTTCTCTTACTATGTGTGGACCTTTGCTTATCCGAAATCGTAATGTTGACCGCGGACTTGGTAAATCAAGTGTTCGCAGATATTCTTGGTATGGTCACCGGCGCGTTCGATATTGCGCAGCATGCCGACGGTCGCGACCAAGTGCGGAATGTCGTCCCCTTTGGCCATGCGGTCTTCGATATATCGGATCAAATCCGAGAACGCCATGTCGATTTCGTCATCCAATTGCGGAACCTCGATCGCGGTTTTGGCATCTTTGTTTTTGTAACATTCGATCGCCTTGTCGAACAACAAGATGAACTTGCCGCCGATCTGTTTGGCATGATGGATGATTTGTGAATCCAGTTTTTCATTCTTGATGACATAGCGCGCCAAGGCTTTGGCATAATCGCCGATACGCTCCAAGTCGGAAGCGATTTTGATGCCTGCGATGATGACGCGCAAGTCGCTGGCGACCGGCGCCAATAACGACAGGACTTCTAATCCGCGGTCATTGATTTCTTCTTCGGCGTTGTTGACGAACTCATCCAATTCGATGATCGCCAAGCTGCGTTCCTTGTTGCCGGTTTCTAAAACTTCAAGCGCCATTAAATACATGCGACGGACTTTGTCCGACATTTGTAGGATCGCTTCTTGAAATAACGCTAATTCCGTATCGATTTTTACCATGGTCCTTTTTATGATATCGAGTTCGATATCATTCTCCTTTCAAAAGTATACTCAATTTTTGGATCGAATTTAATGAATTATCCGAATCTTCCGGTAATATAATCTTCCGTTCGTTTGTCGTGCGGAAATTGGAACAGTTTTTTCGTCGTGTTTACTTCGATCAGTTCGCCCAATAGGAAGAACGCGGTTTCGTCGCTGATACGCGCCGCTTGCTGCATGCTGTGGGTAACGATGACGATCGTGTATTCCGTTTTTAGATCTTGGATCAGTTCTTCGACTTTTGCCGTAGCGATGGGATCAAGCGCGGAGGTCGGTTCATCCATGAGGATGACTTCCGGTTCCATCGCGATCGCACGTGCGATGCAAAGGCGTTGTTGCTGACCGCCGCTTAAACGTAACGCGTTCTGATTGAGACGATCCTTGACTTCATCCCACAAGGCCGCTTTCCTTAGCGAACGCTCGACGACTTCGTCGAGATGTTTTTTATCGTTGACACCTTGGCAACGTAAGCCGAAAGCGACATTCTCATAGATGCTTTTCGGAAACGGGTTCGGTTTTTGGAATACCATTCCGACCGTGGTGCGAAGACTGACGACATCTTGCGTTTTCTCGTAGATATCGACATCGTTGAGTTTGATCGATCCTTCAACCCGACAATGTTCGATCAGGTCGTTCATTCGGTTCAAGCATCGTAACAAAGTCGACTTCCCGCATCCGCTCGGTCCGATAAAGGCCGTGACGTGGTTTTTCTTGATTTCCAGGTTAATGTTGAAGAGCGCCTGCGCTTCTCCATAAAATAAGTTCAGTTTATTGATTTGGAATACTGCTTCCATGGATCCTCCCGGCAAGAACAGATAGGGCTTGCCTGCCGTTACTATTTTACCAATGCAACATCAATTCATCATGATATATTTGTTAAGATTCGGTTAACTTTGAGGCAAACGGATCGTAAACGTGGTTCCCTCGCCTTCAACCGACTTGACGGATATACTTCCGCCATGCGCTTCGACGATGCCTTTGACGATCGCCAGACCGAGTCCGCTGCCGCCCGATCCACGGGACCGATGCTTTTCGACCCGGTAGAAACGATTGAAGATGTGGTCGAGATCCGCCTGTGGAATCCCCGCCCCGCTATCTTGGACATGAATCAACAGATCTTTTCCATCTTGCTGACAATCGACTCTCACAAAGCCAAAATCAGTTTGATTGATTGCATTGGTGAGCAGATTGGTGAACACGTTATGCATTTTCTGCGGATCCAGTTCGACTTTGGCATCCATTTGCGTCGCATTGATGAACTTAATGCCTTTGTTGGCGAACTCGGGTTTCAACGATGAGTAACTGTTTTCGATGACGTCGTACAAGGTGACGGCTTGGGTGTGAAGGATGATTTTGTTGGAGGAGATGCGCGATAAGGTCAACAGGTCTTGGATGATCGATTCCATCCGCTGACTCTCCACTTCGATCTGTTGCATGAACTCATGTCGTGTCGCATCGTCGTTGAATTCGGGACGATTCAGGATTTCGACCATGCCTTTGATCGCGGCCAACGGCGTGCGCAATTCATGCGACGCATCGGCGATGAAGCGTTTCTGCATCCGGTCGCCTTCGAGGTAAACGGTGATGTCCTGAAACGTCAACATACATCCTGAGTAACGGTTATTCTCCAAAAACGGAATCGAAATGGCCATGTAGTCACGATCCAAGATGTGGATGTTTTTGATGTCCGAACTTTTCTTCAAGTAACTATCCTTGATAAACATGCGGATTTCCATTTGGAGCGCATCGTTGAGATAATCGACGATCCCGGTCTTCGGCTTGGTGAAAAAGTGTCCGAACGACGTGTTATGCATGACGATCTCGCCTTTCAGATTGACCAACGCCAACGGCGCCGGGATATTCTCGAACACGATCTCAAGTTGTCTTGTTTTCAATAGGCGTTCGTTATCGCTGACGCTTAGGTCGCGATGATATTTGGACTGGATGTTTTTTACGTTTTGATCATAGTCGCGACGGACGTTGAAAATCAAAAACGAAGTAAGGATCACCAGAATCAGAAACGCGATCCAGATCGGAAAGTCGAAGAATGTGGTAACGATAAACAATCCCGCCAAGATCGCCAATGCCAGATAGTAACGTCGGGTATTCATGGACTTTCCTCGAAGATATAGCCGATGCCACGCGAGGATCGAATGTTCAGCGAACTGGAGGCGAGTTTCGAGCGGAGCTTGAAGATATGGACATCGACGATCCGCGTGTCCCCGTCGTAATCGAAATTCCAGATTTCATTGAGGATTTGGTCGCGCGAGAGAACGACACCGGGGTTCTTGAGGAAATATTCCAAAAGATCGAATTCTTTTTTCGTCAACTCGGTCGCTTGATCGTTGATCTTCACTTCGCGACGTGTCAGATCCATCGTAAGTTCACCGAACTTGATGACATTGGCTTGTTTCTGGTTGAAACGGCGCAAATGGGCTGTGATGCGGGCCATCAGTTCACGCGAGGAAAAGGGTTTCGTCAGATAATCGTCGACACCGGCTTCGAAGGCTTCCAATAGGCTTTCTTCTTCGTCTTTCGCCGTCAGCATGATCAATACGGCTTGGTTTCCGTCACGCCGCAACCGTTCGACCAATTCGATCCCAGACATTCCCGGCATCATCCAATCGATGACGATGACGTCAAAGGCGGCCTTACTGGCGGCGGCATACGCTTGGATACCGTCTTCGCATAAGGTATAGTCATGACCTGCGGTTTTCAAATCATAACCGACCAATCGACGAAGGTTGTTTTCGTCGTCGACGTATAAAATTTTGCCCATCATTCACACTCCTTGTAGCGGTCGATGATTTTCTGGACAAGCGGATGTCTGACGACATCCAGGCTGGTCAGTTCGACGAAACTCAATTCCTTGATTTCCTTAAGGATCCCGTTGGCGACGATCAATCCAGAGTTACCGGTCTTGAGATCGACTTGCGTGACATCGCCCGTGATGACCATTTTGGAATGGAAGCCCATGCGGGTCAGAAACATCTTCATCTGGACGTTGGTCGTGTTCTGCGCTTCATCCAAGATGATGAACGCATCCTCGAGCGTACGGCCCCGCATATAAGCTAACGGCGCGATTTCGATGATTCCCTTCTCCATATACTTCTCGACTTGTTCGACGCCTAACAGGTCATGTAACGAGTCATAGAGCGGGCGTAGATAAGGATCGACTTTTTCTTTGAGGTCCCCGGGCAAGAATCCGAGATTCTCACCGGCTTCGACGGCCGGGCGGGTCAAAATGATTTTCTTGATATCGCCGGCTTTCAGAAGTTGTACGGCATAGACGACGGAGAGATAGGTCTTCCCGGTACCGGCCGGACCGATCGCGAAAACGACATCATGCGTATGCATCGCATCCACGAACCTTTTTTGACCTAAGGTTTTGGGAAAGATCAGTTTTCCGCTTGCGGTACGTCCCAACGCCTTGGCGGTCAACTCCCCAGGTTTAGGCGTCTTGTCGCTTTTGACCATTTTGGCAAGATAGATGACGTCTCGTTCGTCGATTTTCTGTGCGTTGCGAATCATCGCCAACAAAGCCAAGATCGTATCCATGACTTGTTTGCATTTGACTTCATCCTCGCTCCCGATGATTATTAAAGTATCCATACGCAAGACCAACTCCACATCGAAAACCTGTTGCAACATGGCGATGTTCTTATCTTGTTGACCCAATAATTCGACCGATTCGTCGAAGGTCATTTCAGGCATGGGGAAGCTGCGTTGTTTGTCCAAGGAAGATCCTCCTGTTTCTCTTCTATTTTAACCGAAACGGACGGAAAAACAAAAAAAATAGAAGCGATTGCTTCTATTTCGAACGGCGTGCTTTTCGAGCGGCTTCCGACTTCAATTTGCGACGGACGCCGGGTTTAACGTAAAACTCTCTTTTGCGAGCCTCAGCAAGGGTTCCGTTGCGAGAAACCTGACGTTTGAAACGACGCAGTGCCTCGTCCAAAACTTCATTTTCTTTGAGTACGATTCTAGGCATTCTAAACCTCCCTCCTGATAGCAAGCACAGTTATTATAGCAAACCTGCTTGAAAATGCAAGAACTTACGCGCTTTTATTCGCAAATAACTAATATCCGCCCTCGATTTTCGCTCCGGCGACCAATTGGACCCCGCTGGAGGTTCCGATACGATCGGCACCCGCTTCGATCATGGCTTGCATGTCTTCCAAACTACGTACGCCTCCGGCCGCTTTGACCAAGGCTTTATCCCCGACCGTCGCTTTCATCAAACGCACATCCGCGACCGTCGCGCCGGCGGTAGAAAAGCCGGTGGAAGTCTTTACGAAGTGGGCTCCGGCTGAAACGGCAGCTTGACAAGCCAACACTTTTTCTTCGTCGCTTAACAGACAAGTCTCGATGATGACCTTAACCGTACTCCCTTTTGCGGCCTCGACGACGGCGGCGATGTCATCGCGCACCAAATCCAGTTTGCGATCCAACAAATAACCGATATTGATGACCATATCGAATTCCTGGGCCCCCTCGCTCAAAGCGACCGACGTTTCAAAAGCTTTCGAAGCGGTGCTGGTCGCACCTAACGGAAATCCGATGACGGTGCAGACTTTAACAGATGAATCTCTCAAAATCTCGGCGCAGGTCTTGACCCAGCCTGGATTGACGCACACGCTGGCGAAACCGTAGGTTTTGGCTTCTTCGCAGAGTTTTTCGATCTGTGCCTGCGTGCTGTTTTGTTTGAGTAAGGTATGGTCGATGTAGGGACGTAAGTTCATTGGTTTTCCTCCTTGATCAAGACGACATCGCGCAGGATTTCCCGCACGGCATTGTCGTCGCCGATCCAATCTTCTCTTCCGAATTCACGATACATATACGATTCATCGCCTTTGGCCAAAATCAGTACGGTATCGCCTTCATTGGCCATTTCCAACGCCTGGCGAATGGCATCGTAACGATCTTCGACGATACTGTAGTTGGATTTAGTGATCCCCTTGGCGATTTGTTCGGCGATGGCGTGCGGTAGTTCGTTGCGCGGATCTTCTTCCGTCAAGATAATCATATCACAGAACCGGTCGGCGATTTCCCCTAAGATCGGACGTTTTTTCGTATCCCGCTTCCCTGCCGCTCCGAAGACCGCCAGGATCCGCTTCCCTTTGGGGGTAATATCATCGGCGAACTTGAAGATTTTTTCAAACCCGTCCGGCGTATGCGCGTAATCGACGATGACTTGGAAGTTCTGGCCTTCTTCGATCCGTTCCATCCGGCCGTCCACGTGCTCGATTTTCTTGCATCGTTCCAAGATCACTTCCATCGGCATACCGTTCTCGTGACAAGCCGCGATGACTGCCAAGAGGTTATAGACGTTGAACATCGCGACCATGTTGGTCTGTACCGGGTAGACCTCGTTGTACAGATGTAAATCGAAGGTCGTCCGATCAAACAGGATTGAGATGTTCTTGGCCATATAGGTCGCCGGCGTGTTGATCGCATAAGTCACCACGCGTGCCGAACAAGCTTGTTCCAAGCGTCTGCCATAGGGATCGTCGATGTTGATGATGGCCGTTTTGTCCGGACCGATCAGATTGAACAGTTTCGATTTCGCTTGGAAATAATTCTCCATCGTCCCGTGATAATCCAAATGATCGTGGGTCAGGTTGGTAAAGATGGCCGTGTCGAACTCGACCGCGTTGACACGCGCTTGTTCCAAGCCTTGGCTGGAAACTTCCAACGACACGGCTTTCATCCCTTTGTCGACCATATCCGCCAAGATTTCGTGCAATTGCGTGATTTCGGGGGTGGTCAATAATGGTAGGGTCTTCACATCGCCATATTCGATCGAAATGGTTCCGATATAACCAGTCGGCATGTATTCATTCAAGATGTTCTTGATGGTTAGCGCGATCGTCGATTTTCCGTTGGTCCCGGTTACCCCGATGACGTTGAGTTTTCCGCTGGGTCGACCGTAAAACGCGTCCGCAACCCGATTCAACACATCCACGACGTTTTCGACTTTGATGTAGACGATGCCTTCCCGAAAGGTTTCGACAGGATCGCTATGGACGATGCAGATCGCACCGTTGGAAATCGCCATGTCGATGAAATGATGTCCGTCGTTTTTGAGCCCTTTCATGCAGAAGAAAATGGAATTCGGCGCCGCGACGCGTGAATCCATCATAAGACGTTCGATTGGAAGGTCTTTCGCACCTTCGAATAAGCTCGCTAATGATACCATGTTAGTTTTCCTCTGTGACGATGTTTCCGTCGATGACTCCGATGCCTTTCCGTCGTATGACATCGTGTGCCTGATGATTGCGATGATTTGTGTATTTGACCGGAATATATTCGCTGCTATGACCAAATCCGTTTGATCCGTCGGTTTGTTCGACGATGACGTCCAAGGTCTTACCGATAAAAGAGTTTAGATACGATTCCGTCAATGTCGAAGCCAAATTTTGGACCGCCGCGACGCGTTGTTTCTTACATTGCGGACTATTTTGGCCATCCATTTCGGCGGCTCTTGTATTTTCCCGCTTTGAATAAGGAAACACATGCATAAACGAGAATGCGGCTTTCTTTAACGTGGTAAGCGTCGTGTAAAACTCGTCCTCGTCTTCACCCGGAAAGCCGACGATCACGTCTGTCGAAATCGAGATGTCGGGAATTTCCGATCGGATTTTCGCGATCCGTTCAAGAAACTCCGTCGTCGTATAGGGTCTTCCCATTCGCTTGAGCGTAGCGTCGCAACCGGATTGAAGCGGAATATGCAAGTGCCGCGCGATCCGACGTTCGCTTTTCATCAGCGCGATAAACGCATCGGTGATTTCCGTCACTTCGATGCTGGAGATCCGAATCCGCTTTAGGTTTGGCGCTTGATGAAGTATTCTTTCGATCAATGCCGTCAAGTCGAAATCATGTTCTTTCCCATATCGTCCGGTATGAATTCCGGCCAATACGATTTCCGGATGGTTACGGCTTAATTCGATCGCTTGATCGACGACGCTTTGCGGGTCCAACGAACGTTCCCGACCTCTCGCATACGGAATGATACAGTAGGCGCAAAATTGGTTGCATCCGTCTTGGACTTTCAAGAAAGCGCGGGTCTGCTTCGAATATTTGCTGACTCGCAGATCTTCAAAACCCGAGATCTCCGATAGTTCGGTTTGATACAAAATTCCTTTCTGATGCAAGGCGTTTTGAACCCTTTTCGCCAAGGATGTCTTTCCCCCGGCTCCGATCAGAATATCGATCCCAAGCTGTGATTTCAAATCTTCCGCATGGGTTTGCGCATAACAACCGACCACGCAAATCAACGCTTCGGGATTGGCTCGTTGTGCTTGGCTGATTTTCTGACGGCTTTTGGAGGCGGCGGTATTGGTGACCGAACATGTGTTGATGATATAAACGTCCGCCCGTTCTTTGAAGTCGACTTCGCGATATCCGATCGCGATCAGACTTTCGGCGTAACTCTCGGACTCGAATGAGTTCACTTTACACCCGAGGGTGGCGATCGCAAAGGTCGTCATGCTTTCACCCCCGCATCGGAATGTTCTTTCTTCAAATATCGTCCGATTCGTACCTTGGTTTTGGTGTCGACAAGTTTGGAATCCAAGAGTTCGCGGATGAACTTGATTTCATCGTTGACAAGCAACGCCGAACCCATCCCGATCAGACGTACATAGGATTCTTCGACGATCGGTTTTTTGGAGAGCGGATAAGCGGTAAGTTGGAACGTGGCGTCCAAGGTATACAGACTATGCGTCGGCTTGTAATAGAAAACGCAACGTTGGTCATCGGCGCAGAGATCGATCCAATCGACAAATCCGGCCGACCATAATGCCAGTCCCCTCTCTTCCAAAGGTAACACTTTATCCGCGAATTGGCGGTAGAGTTTGAAATACTGGGGCAGTTCGAAAATGGCGATTTGATGATCATAAAGCGAATTGAGTAAATCATCGAAGAAAGGAATCCAGATTTTTCCGTTGGGTGTGTCCAAAAACGGTTGTTCGGATTTCACCGGATCGAGATCCAGTTGTAATAGGAGATTCCGTTCTTGATAGGTCATCGTCTCCCACATTTCGATGAGTTGGTTACGCGTGTCTTCGAAGCGTTGTTCGAAACGTTCCTTGGTTAAAATTCCACGGTAAAAGATGCGGCTGCGGAAGTACGCGAAATCATCGCCGACTTGAAACGGTAGACGATATTCTTCGAATTTGGTTTTCATCGTTTTCGCGAACAGCTGGTCTTCTTTCGTCGACTTGCATGTCAGCGAATTCGCTTTGCGAAGGATCGCAATCAGTTTTTTCATAGGTTAGGTTTTACTTTCAATCAAGGTCAAGGCGACGATCGCCGCCGTTTCAGCACGTAAAATACGTTTCCCCAATCCGACCGATGAAAAGCCTAGATCGGTTAAGGTTTGGATTTCATGCTTGGAGAAACCACCTTCGCTCCCGATGACGATCGAAACCGAATCGGTCGAAAGATCGATCTCTTTCAATTGGACGCCATGGCTTTCATCTTCATAGGCGACGAAGTTGGTTTGACTTTTGTAGGTTTTCAGTCCTTGTTGGTCGATGGGTTCGGTGATGATGGGAACTTTATTGCGACGACATTGCTCGGCCGCTTCTTTCACGATTTTGCGCCAGCGTTCCAACTTCTTACCGGCGTCTTTGGGGTCATATTTGACGACGTTTCGTTCGCTGAGGTAGGGAACGATCGTATCGACACCGCACTCGGTCGCTTTTTGGAGGAAGTAATCCCATCGATCGCCTTTGATCAAGGCTTGGATCACGGTGACGCGGACTCGCATTTCATTGGATTCGTCCAATGGTGAGAGTATGTGCGCGAACGCTTGATTCTTTTGTAGGATCAATTTCGCTAGAAAAATCTTTCCATCACTGTCCGCCATTCGAAACAGTTCCCCTTCTTTGTGTCGGAGTACCGTCATTTGATGGTGCGTAATTTCGGCATCCAGTTCGATTTGCGCGTCAATGGACAGGGGGCGGTCGTAAAAGTATTGCTGCATCAGTCGGCAGCTCCCTCTTCCGCAAGTTTGCGCAATTGTTTGACTTCAAAGGGTTTCAATCGGCGATATTCGCCCGGGCGTAGATCATTGACCTTGATGAAGGCGAATTGTTTACGGTGTAAGCGGGTCACTTCATACCCCAACGCTTCAAGCATCCGTTTGATTTGGCGGTTCTTCCCTTCCTTGATCGTCAGTTCGAACTCGGTCGTTTTCTTCGACGGGTCCTTACGGGTGATCCAAACTTTCGCGGGCAACGTGACCGTTCCGTCATCCAATTGGATACCGGCTTCGAGTTGTTTGATTTGCGGGGTGGTCAACACGCCGTCGATCGTGACTTCATAGATCTTGGCCATGTGATAGCGCGGGTGGGTCATCGCATTGGCGAACTCCCCGTCATTGGTAAGCAAAAGGACTCCGGTGGTATCGTAATCGAGCCTGCCGACCGGAAAGACGCGTTGCGTAACGTCCGGCATCAAGCTTACGACGGTTTTACGTTGGTGCTCGTCATTGAGTGTGCATACGACTTTCTTCGGCTTGTACATGACGAAATAGACTTTGTCTTCGCCATCGACTTTCTTACCGTCAACGTTGACGACGGCGCCTTTTTTTACTTTGAATCCCAGCGTGTCGACGACTTCGCCGTCGACCGTTACACGTCCTGCGAGGATTAATTCTTCCGCTTTGCGTCGGGAAGCAATCCCGGCTCTAGCGATGACTTTTTGTAATCGTTCCATGCAGGCTCCTTACTCGAAGAGTTGATCGCTTAAGCGCGTTTCTTCGTATTGCGGTAAATGCGGCAGTTCATCCAGACTGATCAGTTTAAACAAATCCAAAAACTCGTCTGTGATTTCGTAAAGGATGGGTCGCCCTGCCGTTTCGGCGCGTCCCGCTTCGCGTATGAGATCTTGCGCCATCAGCTTCTTCAACATCATGTCGCAGCCGACGCCGCGGATCTCTTCGATTTCGATCCGGGTAACCGGTTGTTTATACGCGATGATCGCCAAGGTTTCAAGGGCGGATTGCGAAAGCGTACGGGTCTTCGATAGGGTCAGTATCCGTTGGATATAGTCACGTACGAAGGGTTTTGAAATGAACTTATACGTATCGTTGAAAACGGCGAGTTCAAAACCTCGCTTTTCATCTTGATAGACTGCCTTCATGTCATTCAGGATGTCGCGTACCGTCTCAGACGGTAAAGATACCGCGTCCGATAATTGCGCCAAAGTAGCGCCTTCATCCCCGAAAACAAAAAGGATTCCTTCCAAAATCGCTTCAATCGTCATATCCGTCATAGCCGCTCCTTCGAAACCAGATTTCGTCGTCTTCGATCGTAAATATCAGTTCTTGTAATCGCAACATATCCAAGATCGCCAAGAACGTAACGATCACCATATGGACTTCGAGACAATCCGCCGTCAAATCGCTAAACGAGAACGGTTCCGGCAGACGTTCGATGATCAGACGCAACTGGTTGGTGCGCTGGTCGATCGATAATTCGCGTTGCGTTATCTTGACTTCGGTGTTACTGACGGTATGGAAGCGTTGTAGGCAACGTTTCATCGCTTTGATCAGATCATACGAGTCCGCCTGTAGGAAATTGAGGTTTTCTTCCTCCGCCAGTTTCAAGACTTCTTTGTCGATCGGCTTGGCGATCTGCATCGCCCGCTCCTCAAACCGCGCCGATAGCGCTTCGCTGACTTCTTTGAACTTTTGATACTCGATCAAACGGTTCACCAATTGATCGCGCGTTTCTTTCTGATACTCTTCCGCTTCCAACGTCGATTCATCCCTCGGTAGGCATTTACGTGACTTATATTCGGTCAAGGTCGCCAATTCCACGATGAATTCGCTGGCGACTTCAAGATGGGTTTGTTCCATCTGGTGGATGAATGCGATGTATTGGTCGATCAAAACGTCCACGTCCAACGCGAAGAGATCCAACTTCTTTTCTTTAATCAGATGCAACATCAAATCGAGAGGTCCCTCGAAGACGCTGCTGTTTACGGTAAAGGTCATTTTCTCACCTTGGGATATTATACCAAAATCCCGTCATATTAAAAAGAGCAAGCTGTCTTCAGGCAATATCCCGACATTAAAAACGGAGGAGTTCCTCCGTTTTTAGAGTTTTGCGTAAATCAACGCTTGGCGCGTCGTCGGCGTCGAAACGATCTCAAAGGCCGATTTCAGCTCGTCCAACCATGTTGGATCCAACGGACGCGCATGATGGATGGTCACGAGCGATTCACCCTGGTTGACAGATTGACCGACTTTTTTATTGATGATCAATCCGACCGAAGGATCGATTTTATCTTCTTTCGTCGCCCGGCCGGCCCCGAGTTCCATGGCCAAGGTTCCGAGTTTCATCGCCTTGACACCGGCGATCCAACCGTTGTGCGTTGCCTGTAACTCGGTAACATAGGTAGCTTGGGGTAGTTTTTCGGGATGGCGTACGAAATCGACATCTCCGCCCTGCGCTTGGACAAACGCGATGAATTTCTCAAAAGCGCTGCCCGAAACGATCGTTTCCTTTAGTTTTTCTTTCGCTTCCTCGATGGAACTGGCGCATTTCGCCTGCATTAATAAGATCGCGCCGGCTTCCAATACCAACTCCGTGAAGTCTTCCGGTCCCTGTCCGTGAAGCGTATCGATGGCTTCCTTGACTTCCAAAGCATTGCCGATCGCGTTGCCCAAAGGTTCGTTCATATCGGAAATGATCGCGTGGGTGTTGCGCCCCATCCCGTTTCCGATCGCAATCATGGCCTCGGCCAACTCGATCGCGCGCTGCGGCGTATGCATGAACGCGCCGTCGCCATATTTGACATCCAACAGGATCGCATCCGATCCGGCCGCCAGTTTCTTCGACATGATCGACGAAGCGATCAAGGGAATCGCGGGAACGGTCCCGGTCACATCGCGTAACGCATATAATTTCTTATCTGCCGGCACTAGATCGGCGGTTTGACCGATGATCGCCAAGCCGATTTCATTGACTTGTCGGATAAAGTCCGCTTGCGTTAACTCGACGTTGAATCCCGGGATCGATTCGAGTTTGTCGATCGTACCGCCGGTATGTCCGAGCCCTCGGCCCGACATCTTGGCGACTTTCGCGCCGGCTGCGGCGACCATCGGGCCTAAGACCAAGCTGGTCTTATCTCCGACACCTCCGGTACTATGTTTATCGACTTTAATGCCGGCGATCGCGCTTAAATCGTATACATCGCCGCTATTCATCATCGCCATCGTCAACGACGTGGTCTCGTTTGCGGTCATCCCATTGAGGACGATCGCCATCAAAAGCGCCGAGACTTGGTAATCGGGAATCTCTCCGGCGACATATTGTTCGACCCAAAAACGGATCTCTTCCGCGCTTAATTCTTGTTTATCGCGCTTTTTTTCAATTAGTTCAACAAAACGCATAGTTATCCTTCTTTCTTATCCATCATGGTTTGAATGATCTGTTTGACTTGATCGGTCACCTCTTGCGTGGACTTACCTTCATATTCTTGATATAAGATCGGTTTACCGATCACGACGCCGACCACAAACCGACTTCCGCCCGGTTCGTCAAGCACCTTGTAACTGTCGACCAACGCGATCGGAACGATCGGTTTTTTCGCGATGAACGCCGGCTTCAGGGCCCCGGCTTTAAAGTCGCCCAATGTCGCGCTTTTAGATCGCGTGCCTTCCGGAAAAATGAGGACGTTGCGACCCTCGGTCAACTGCTTCGCGGCTTCCTTGACCATTCGCAGCGAATCCTTCGCGCTGTCGCGGTCAAATAATACCATTTCCATCGTTTTATACCATTTGCCTAGAAAAGGGATTTTCGCACCTTCGACTTTTCCGACCGCTGAAAACGGAGTTTCGATCGCGGAAAATAAGACGAACGCATCCATGCTTCCTTGATGGTTGACGACGATGAGATTACCCGGCTCGGATGGGAAATTTTCTTTCCCTTTGATTTCCAATCGAGTCCGTGTAAAGCGCAAGATCATTTTCGCCCAAATACGGGCGACTTCATAACGCAGACCGAAATCCTTTTTCGCGACCCGTACCGCCGAAATATAGGCGGCCGGTAAGAAAAAGCTCATTTTCAGCCATAACTTGAATTTCTTCCACTGTTTAAACATATTGGTCCTTTCGATCGTAGATTTTGACGGTGAATCCTTTATACGCCGTTTCGGACGTTAACATGAATTCTTTTTCATCATAGGGCGGAAACGAAATGTCGGCGTCATGGACGCCTTCCACTTCGGTAATGACCATCTTCGAACAATATGGCAATGCCTGACGATAGATTTCGGCTCCACCGCAAATGAAGATTTCTTCTTCGCTGTGACGGTACGTTTCCAAGAAAGTGACGAAATCATGGATCGTTTCGATTCCTTCATACCGTTTACTTAGCGTTTCGTCATGAGTGACAACCAGCATCCGACGTTGCGGTAAGGGTTTCCCGATTCCGAGAAACGTCGTCTTTCCCATCACGATCGTGTGGTTGAGGGTACGCGCTTTGAATAATTTCAAGTCTTCGGGCAAATGCCACGGCATCCAACCTTTTTTCCCGATATTGCCTTGTTGGTCCTTGGCGACGATGAGCGTAAACATCAGACACTCACCTGCGCTTTGATTAAGGGATGCGGATCGTAGTTTTCCAAAATGAAGTCTTCATATCGGAAATCTTCGATCGATGTGACGTTTCGGGCAAACCGCAAAGTCGGCAATGCTTTCGGTTGGCGTGTAAGTTGAAGCGAGACTTGTTGGAAATGATCGTTGTAGATGTGCACATCCCCGAAAGTATGGACGAACTCGCCGGCTTCATAACCGCATACGTGCGCGATCATCATGGTAAACAGCGCATACGAAGCGATATTGAAGGGAACGCCGAGAAAAACATCCGCGCTGCGTTGGTAGAGTTGACAGGAAAGTTTTTTCCGATCCGAGGAAACATAGAATTGCATCATCATGTGGCACGGCGGCAAGGCCATGTCTTCCAACTCAGCCGGATTCCAAGCGCTGATGATGTGGCGACGTGAAAACGGATTGTTCTTCAATCCATCGATCAATACTTCCAATTGATCCACGCCGTTGAAATTACGCCATTGTTTCCCATAGACCGGTCCCAGATTCCCGTATTTGGATGCAAAATCTTCATCCTCTTTGATTTTAGCCACGTACTCTTCCAGTGTTTCGCCTTGGTAGTCAGCACTTTTGGTATATTTCGTATACGGCCATTCGTTCCAGATCCGCACATTTTCCAAAACCAACGGTCGGATGTTGGTGCTTCCTTGGATAAACCATAGCAGTTCGACCGCCAGCGATTTGAAATGCACCTTCTTGGTTGTCAAAAGCGGGAACCCCTCACCTAGGTCAAAGCGCATCTGATAGCCGAAAATCGACCTTGTTCCGGTCGACGTGCGATCGGGACGATCGGTTCCGTTTTTTAAGATCGTTTCCAATAAGTCAAGGTATTGTTTCATAGGCACCTCTCGGTTTTATTATACAGTATGCAGGCAAAAGAAAAAACGGTTTGAACCGTTTTCGTCGATTTATCCCCTGTTTCCTCGACCTTGATCATCATCGTAATGAACCGTTTGAGATTTGTTTTCAGTTGACTTGCATCGATATTGGACAATGCATCATGAATGATCTATAAAAGGAAATCGCGGTTCAATCGTACGATTTCCGTAAATAACTTAGGTATTCGCGCTTAAGAACGATACTTTTTCCGCGACGACTTCGCAATAGTAGAATTTCGAATGTTCCTTCGTATCGAAATTTCCTGCTTGTAAGCGACCTTTCACGCCGATGATCGATCCGATTTCACATTGCGCGATCGCGGTTTCGGCGATGCCTCGCCATAACGTACACATAAACAAATCTTTTTCATACTCGCCTTGACTGTTACGGAAACTGCGATCGACTTCGATCAACATTTGCGCGAGTTTGATTCCGCTGGCTGTTTCCTTGATTTCCGGCAATTCGGCGACTCTTCCTACCAATACGACTTGATTCAGCATAATTTCCTCCTTTAGGTAGGGATATTATGCATAAGTCGGTGTGCTTTCGCAAATGGGCGAATTTGCTTAAATCAACTAAAAAGAGCAAGTTTGCCTAAGGCAAACTTGCCGTTTCATACAAGTTTAGGGTTTTTCGATCATCGCATACGCAATCGCGTATTCACGTTCGTGCGAGATCGAAATATGCACGGTATATCCCTCCAACACACAGATTGGTTTGCCTTGCGGAGTGCTGAGTACGCCGATCTGGCTGATCGTTGTTTCGTAATCCAAGGCCTTCACGATCGCTTCTTTCGCGGCGAAACGGCCGGCAAGCCATTGTAAGCGCAAGGATGGATGGATCGTTTCATAAAGATCTTTTTCCGGTGTTGTAAGGATTTTACGCGCGAATGCGTCGCGCTTCTCTTCGAAACGCGAAATCGCGACGATATCGCATCCGACTCCGATGATCATTTCGTCTTACCTGTGACGCTGACGATACTCGCCTTTTCGCGGTCGAACAATTGACGTACCGACCGAAGATCGTCCAACGTGATGCGGTTGACCGCATCCAAGGTCTCGAAGTAATCCAAATTTTGAAGAATACTGCGGGCATAGGACACCGCAAGGTCATCCGGGTTGTTTAAACTGCGGATCGATTGGCCGTAATACCGTTTCTTCAGGTTTTCGAAGTAGGGTGCGACCGTTTCGAAATCGGTATTCAAACCTTCGTTCACGAGATCGACCAAGTCCTGTTCGGACTCCTTTTCGCCATAGAACATCGCGAATCCGTATTCTTCGGTCACATCGACTTCGTATCCGAAATAATCGTTGATGCGATTGGCATCCAACCATGTTTGATATGAGGGATTGTATGACGAGAACATCAGTTCCAAAAATATCCGGACCGTCCATTCCTGTACCAAATGGTCCATCGGTGTTCCTTCGACGGGTTGGAACTTGAAACTATAGGTGATCTTTTTCGCCTGGATGTCCATGGCGAACGTATGGTGTTTCTTATGGACCTTAAGTTCTTCTTTCTCGATCCAGCGTTTGCGTGCCGTAAACGGCGGGAATTCCTTTTCGGCTTGGTTCTTTGAGACAAGATCGATCAAGTGTTGCGGATCTTGACCCGAAACGATGACCAAGACGCTGTTTGAAGGATGATAGTTAGCTTGATAGATATCTTCCAGTTCTTCCTTTGTGATGGCTCTGACGCTCTTTTCGGTTCCGCCGATGTCGATCCGGATCGGATGTGATTTAAAGACGGCACGATAGGTCTCGTACATCAATCGTGCTTCCGGCATGTTCATATACATGCGTAATTCTTGGGTGATGATGCCCTTCTCTTTTTCAACCGATGCTTCGGTGATCGAAAGGTTCTGGACGAAATCCAGTAATAAGTTCAAAGGCGCGTCGATATCCGCTTCGCCGGTCGAGAAGTAATAGCATGTTTCATTGAACGAAGTGAAGGCATTGACGTTGGCGGACAAAGCGCTGAACGCTTCCATGATATCCGTTCCCGTATTGCTTTCGAAAAGTTTGTGTTCCAAAAAGTGGGCGACGCCCGCATTGCTTTCGATCAACTTCCCTTGCGCGTCCTTTTGGATGACATCCAAGGATCCGAACGGGACCATGTATACCACGGTCGACGAGATAAATCCGGGTTTCGGAATGAAAAAGACACGCATCCCGTTGGTTAAGGTTGTTTCGATAAGTTTTTCATTGAAACGAGGATATTCTTTTTGGATCATGCGGACACCTTCTTTCCGACCGTATATGCGACAAGCTTGCGCCATTTCGACACGGCTTGCATAATGTCTTCGATTTTGACTTCTGAAAGACGTTGCGCAAACGAATCCAACGTTTCATCTTGGATCGTCAAGGCGCGCTGATGATAGAAGTTGGTGAGTGAGGAAACATCGTCGGTCGCGGATTTCAAGGATGAAATCAACATATCTTGGGCGGTCCGTAATAATTTCGGATCAACGCTGCCGGTTTTCAGTCGATCGATTTGGACTTCGATCAAGGCTTCGACTTCGGCCTGCTTTTCGATGTCGATTCCGGTCGAAATCGTCAATAAGCCGTCGAATTGGATCATCGAAGAATAGATCGAATAACAAAGACTCCGCGCTTCGCGTACTTCGGCGAAAAGCAGCGAGTTCGGAAGTTGACCAAGCATGACGCATGCGAGGCGATGCGCGATGTATTCGGAATCGAAGATTTCGGCGTTCAAACTATACATTTGGATCAGATTTGCTTGATCGACGTCGCGTTCGCTATGTCCGGTCTGATACGTCAAGCCCAGATTCGAATATGCGCTTTGCGTTTGATTGGCTTCGGACAAGAACGCGAATTCCGATTTTAAACGTGGTAGCAGCTCTTGACTCTTGAAATCGCCGATCGCGAAGAGATCGAAGCGATCCGTCTTCAGCATCCGTCGATAGTATTCCTCTAGCTGGTCTACCGTGATCGAGTCGACGATTTCCTTCTTCCCTTGGCTAAAGACCGCAAGACTACTGCCTTTACCCGCCAAGGCGCAGGCTTGGATCATCGCATATTGGGAAGGATTGTCTTGATAGCGCAACAACGATGCGTTGACGTTGACTTTGGCTTCATTGAGAGTCGCTTCGTTGATCAGAGGATAGCGCAAAAGATCCGCGACGAACGATACCGCCTTTTCGAAGGGCTTGTCGGTTGCGTAGCGGTCGCTGATCGTTTTGAATTTGAATTCTAGGCTGTGCGCTTTCCCGTAGGCGGTCGTTTTGGAATCGATCGTTAATCCGTAGCATACATCGCACATCACGCTTAAATCGCGTTTGTGAGGGTAATGCGCGCCACGGTCGATCAGAATCTGCGCCAACAGATTACGCATACTGACATACGGTTCCTTGTTTTCGCCTAAGATCCGCAAGGATACGGTGATGTCTTTGAATTTTTCGCTCTCCAATAAGTGAAAGCGACCGAAATGCTGAAAGGTTTCCATGCATGTGCTCCTTAATCGTTGTTATCGAATATGATATAATTGACTCGACCAAGCGAACCGAATGAAACGTTCGCTTCGGTACGGATTTCCCTCGAATATCTCGGGATGGAATCGTTGTCGACGTTCGTACGTAGTATGTACGATTAGCACTATTATCTTTGAATTCATCGATTTAATCAAGGATTATACCGATGATGGCAACGACGTGGCCAATGCCAAGACGTTTCTTTATGGATGTGTTTATCATATATGATTCGTCACAGGTTTGTGATGCCGGTATTGAAAAAAAACGACCGACTGGAAAGAGAGCAAAATATGTACACGAATGATATCGCCTTCATGACTGATTTCTATGAATTTACGATGGCTTATACCTACTTCAAGGAACAACGCCACGAAGAAATCGCCTATTTCGACATGTTTATACGCCGCATTCCCGATGAAGGCGGATATTTGATTTTCAATGGGTTGAATCGTTTGATCGAAGCGATCCAAAGTTTCAAATTCACCGAGGAACAATTGACCTTCCTTCGTCAGACCGAAAAGTTCGATGAAGCGTTTATCGATTATCTACGCCACTTGAAGTTGAATCTCGATATCTGGTCGGTCGAAGAAGGTATGCCCGTTTTCGAAAACGAACCGTTGGTTACCGTTCGCGGAACATACATCCAAGCGCAGTTGGTCGAAACTTTGTTGCTTTTATGCGTCAACTACCCTACGTTGATCACCACCAAAGCAAGTCGGATCGTCAATGCGGCGCGGGGTCGGGCGGTCATGGAGTTCGGAGCGCGCCGTGCGCAAGGCATCGATGCTTCTCTGGAAGGGGCACGGGCCGCGGTCATCGCCGGTTGCGTCGGTACTTCCTGCACCTTAGCCGGTATGAAGTTCGGGATTCCGATTTCAGGCACGATCGCTCACAGCTATATTCAGTTGCATGATTCCGAATATGAGGCGTTCTTGACCTTTTCGAAGATTCAACCGGAGAATGCGGTTTTCTTGGTCGATACCTATGATACGTTGAAGAGCGGCGTTCCCAACGCGATCAAAGTCGCCAAGGACTTCTTGATTCCCAACGGACATCGTCTGAAAGGAATCCGCATGGACAGCGGCGACTTGGCTTACTTGTCCAAACGGGCACGGATCATGTTGGATGAAGCGGGATTGACCGACTGTAAGATCATCGCATCCAACTCGTTGGATGAAAGCATCATCGATGATTTGATTCTGCAGGATGCGAAGATCGACTCTTTCGGTGTCGGTGAGAATCTGATCACTTCGAAATCATCACCGGTCTTGGGCGGCGTCTATAAAGTTGTGGCGTATGAGAAGGATTCGGAGATTATTCCGAAAATCAAGATCAGCGAAAACATCGAGAAGATCACAAATCCTGGATTCAAACGTCTGATTCGGTTCTACGATAACACCACCAACAAAGCTCTGGGTGATCTGATCTGTTTGGCCGACGAAATCATTCCGATGGATGAATACACACTCTTTGATCCGATCACGCCATGGAAGAAAAAGACGATCACGAATTACCATTACAAGCAACTTCAGATTCCGGTCTTCGTCAACGGCGAGTTGGTTTATACGACCCGCAGTACGATGGAGACACGCGATTTCTGTAAGCAACAGATGGACACCATTTGGGATGAAGTCAAGCGTCTGCGCAATCCGCACAACTATTACGTCGACTTATCGCTACCCCTATGGACGCTTAAGAACCGTTTGATCGAAGAAAACCGTAAGTAGTCGACTCGAAGTAAATTCTCAGAACGATCTCATGAAAAAAAGCGGCTAGGGCCGCTTTTCTGCGTTTTGCGTTATCGTTTGCCTGCGTCGTACGGTTCCCCGGCGGCTTTCGGCGCGGCGGAATTCTTCGAAGTGAACGCAAGGACGATCAAGGTCGCCAAGTAAGGCGTAATTTTATATATAACCGTAGGTAAACTCAGATCGGCCAAGAACGGAATGATCGTCGAAACCGCCGAAATGGTTTTCATGAGCCCGAAGAAAGTCGCGGCCATTAAGATACGACTTGGCTTCCATTGACCGAAAATCAATACCGCGATCGCCAAGAACCCATACCCGGCGACATTTCCGCTGAAGTTGGTACTGATTGGAACGACATAAATCAAACCGCCGATCCCAGCTAAAGCCCCGGAGATGATGACACCCGCATAGCGCATCTTGACGACGTTGATTCCGGCGGAATCCGCGGCTTGGGGATGTTCGCCACAGGCGCGCAGACGTAGACCGAAACTGGTCTTATAAAGAACGAAAGAAGAAATAAGCAAGATCGCGATCCCGATATACGTGGTGATATATACGTTCTGAAACAACAACTGTCCTAAAACCGGAATATCACCCAAGACGGGAACTTTCGCAATCCGAAACTGGTTGATGAAGTCGATCTGCGAATATCCAAGCACCATCCGCGCGGTATAGACCGTAAACGCCGCGGCGAATAAGTTCAACGCGGTACCGGAGATCGTTTGATTCGCTTTCATATTGATGGCCGCAAACGCATGAAACAACGAGAACAGGATGCCGCTGAGGCACGCGATCAACAACGCGATCAGATACAATGTCTGTCCGCCGATTTGTTTTTGGAAAGTATTGATGAAGAAGATACTGCAGAAAGCCCCCATCGCCATGATTCCTTCGAGGGCGATGTTGACGACGCCGCTCCGTTCGGAGAACATCCCGCCCAACGCGACGACGATCAAGGGAACGATGAACAATAATGAATTCTGAAAGATGAAATAGACGATATCCATATTACCCTTTCACCCCGATCCTTTTGATGGTTTTGATGATCCAATCTTTGAAGAAAAGCGAGAATGCGCTGAGATAAATGATGACGCCGATCATGATGCTGACGGCTTCGGGAACGAACTGCGGTTGCATGTAGAAGCCGCCGACCGTGATATACGCGATAAACAATGCGGAAAGAATGATTCCCAACGGATTGCTTAAACCAAGTAACGCGACCGAGATCCCGTTGAATCCTTCCGCCGCCAACACGTCGACGACGATGATATGTTTACCGGAACCGGTCAGGTAAAGCAAACCGCCGCCTAATCCCGAAAGCATGCCGGCGATCATCATCGACATCCAGATGTTTCGCTTCGAGTTCATCCCGGCGTATTCCGAGGCATGACGGTTAAACCCGCAAGCCTTCAGTTCGAATCCGAACGTCGTACGCATGAGGATGAAGTAGATTAATATCGCAGCCAATATCGCGATCACGAAACCGAAATTGATGCTGGACCCCGGAAAAAGGATATCCAAGCCAAACTTCGGAATGATCGCCGCCGAAGGCGTTAACGACTGATTCTTCATCGAATCGTAGATGAACTGGACAACCATGAAGTTGACAAGGTACATCCCGATGTAATTCATCATGATCGAAGCGATAACCTCGTTGACATTGCGATACGCTTTCAATAAACCTGGAACCATCGCCCAAATACCCCCGGCAATCGCGGCGCCCATCAATGCGACGATCCAATGGATCTCGGGCGGCAAGAACGTCCATTTCACCCCGATGAAGACCGCGGTGAAGGCACCGATGATAAATTGTCCGGATGCCCCGATGTTAAACAGACCTGTACGGAACGCGAAGCCGACCGATAACCCGGTCAAAATGATCGGGGTAGCGGTATAGAGTACATTTCCGATCCCTTTCACTCCGCCGGTAAATCCGCCGGAAAGCAGGGTCAGAAAACCACGCCCGGCATAGGCGGGATTACTGACAAGCAAAACCAGAAACCCGATCGCAAATCCGATCAGAATCGATATTACGGAGGGTGCGATACTGAGGAAGGTCTTGTTTTTCGTTAGATTCTTCATGCTACGACCTCCCGCTTCGAACCGGACATAAACAATCCGAGTTCTTGTTGCGTTACGACTTTCGGATCGGCTTGACCGACGATTTCACCTTCGTAAATGACAAGGATCCGATCGCTGACGTTCATGACCTCCGACAACTCCAAAGAAACAAGTAAGACCGCTTTCCCCGAGTCACGTTGCTCGACGATCTTTTTATGAATGTACTCGATCGCTCCGACATCCAATCCGCGCGTCGGTTGAACCGCGATCAGCAGATCGGGATCTTTCTCGATCTCACGTGCGACGATCGCTTTTTGTTGGTTTCCCCCGGACATGCTGCGCGTCGGGGAATCGGCGCCTTCACCGCTTCGAATGTCGAATTGCTTGATCAGCGCATCGGCATGCGAGTAAATGTTCTTGAACTTCATGAAACCGTGGTTCTGATATTCCGGTTTGAAATACGTCTGTAACACAAGGTTTTCAGCCAGATTATAATCCAACACCAAACCGTGTTTATGACGATCTTCGGGAATGTGTGAGATCCCATCGATCGAACGCGCACGGATCGAACTATGGGTAATATCTTTCCCTTTGTATAGGATCGATCCGGAATCGACTTTAACCAAACCCGATAACGCGTAAACAAGATCGGTTTGTCCGTTCCCTTCGATTCCCGCGATGCAAAGGATTTCCCCGCGCCGCACGTTGAAACTTACGTTATTCAATAAATTCTTGTGATGTTTCGACTTCATGACGAGGTTTCTGACTTCCAAGATGACTTCGCCTAATTTCTCTTCTTGCTTTTCGATTTCGAAAATGACTTTTCGACCGACCATCATCTCGGACATTTCTTCCTTCGACGTCGTCGCGACATCGACCGTCGCAATGAACTTTCCTTTGCGCAAAACGGTGACGCGATCCGCGACTTGCTTGATTTCATTGAGTTTATGCGTGATGAAGATGATCGACTTCCCTTCGGAAGCCAGATCTTTCATGATTTTCATCAGCTCGTCGATTTCTTGCGGAGTCAAAACGGCGGTCGGCTCATCGAAAATCAGGATCTCGTTCTCACGATAAAGCATTTTCAAAATTTCAACGCGCTGCTGCATTCCGACCGTGATGTCCGAAATCAAATCATCCGGATTGATCAAAAGGTTATAGCGTTTGGATAACGCCATCACCTTATCGCGGGCTTCCTTCATTTGAAGGACACCCTTGTTGACGGTTTCGACGCCCAAAACCACATTCTCCAAAACCGTAAAATTCTGTACCAACTTGAAATGTTGGTGGACCATGCCGATTCCATGATCGCGGGCGTCATTGGGGTTATGGATTTTGACTTCCTTCCCGTTAACGCGGATTGATCCTTTTTCTGCCTTATACAATCCGAAAAGGACGCTCATCAGCGTCGACTTCCCAGCTCCGTTCTCACCAAGAAGCGCATGGATCTCGCCTTTGCGGATCTGCAGCGTGATATCGTCGTTGGCAATGATTCCCGGAAACACTTTTGTGATGTTCAACATCTCGATTACATATTCCATCGCAGTTCTCCTATAGCACGATTATATAATATTTTTCGTTCGAATGGTATCCGCAGAACAAGAAATGAAAGAGCGAACAAATTTGCTCGCTCTTCGTTGAATCTGTTTTTTTGGTGTATCGATTATTCGATGGTGACTTTGACGATGCTTAAGCCCAATTTGGTCGCATCTTCAGCATCCGTGTCTTTCTTCAACGTGATCGCGTTGTTGACGAGTTTCGCGAAGATCGCGTCGTAGTCAGCTTGCTTGAACGTCGTGAAACGGCTGAAGTCCTGCGGTAAACCGATACCGTCGACATCGGCGCCGAGGTGAACGGATTCGCCACCCGGGAATTCGTCGGCGTAGTACGCTTCGAGAGCTTGGTAAACGGAGTTTCCGAGTTCCTTCATCGCGGAGGTGATGACGGTCGTGGATTCGGCGGATTGGTCGACGTCGACGCCGATCACTTTCTTGCCGGCATCCTGCGCAGCGGACATGACGGAGTTACCGACTTTACCACCGCAACCGAAGATGACTTCAACGCCCGCTTGATACCAGGAAGCGGCTTTCGCCTTGTTTTCCGGGGTATCGGCGAAGTCGCCGGTATAATGATATTTCAAGTTGATTTCGGCGATGCCCAATTCGTTGGCGGCATATTCGGCGCCTTGAGCGAAACCGTAACCGAAACGGACGACGGCCGGAACAGCCATGCCGCCCATGAAGCCTAGGTTAGTGAAACCGTCTTTGACGGCCGCGTAACCGGCTAAGAAACCGGATTGCTCTTCAGCGTAGAAAATCGAATAAACGTTGTCATTGATCTTCTGTTGGTACGCATCGGTATAGATTTGATTGTTCGGGAAACCATCGAGTAATACGAACTTAACTTCAGGATACTCGTCTTGCGCGATGAATACGGCCGGTTCGAACAAGAAGCCCGGGGTAACGATGACTTTTGCGCCACCTTCGACAGCAAGTTCGATCGCGGCTAAGTAAGCATCGGTGGTAACTTCGAGAGGTTTGTAGTAGGCATAGGTCTTGTCGAACTCATCGGCATATTCCTTCAAGCCTTCCCATGCGCCTTGGTTAAACGACTTGTCGTCGATTTCGCCTTTGTCGGTGATGAGTGCAAGTTCGAACGTGTCGTCTTTCGGCGTCGAACATGCAGCTAAGCCGAAGACCATCAAGAAAACGGTCAAAAGAATCAGCAGCTTCTTCATTAATTCTTCCTCCATAGTTTTTCGCAGTGTGACTGCTCGTTATCAGTTTATATTCTTTGCGGGTTAAAGTCAACTGTCGAAGGCCAAAGGAAAAGCGGTTTTGAAACCGCTTACTCTTCTTCGATCGATTTACGGACACGGACATCGCGGGGTTTGCTTCCCTGCGACGGACCGATGATCCCTTTCTGTTCCAATACATCCATCATTCGTGCTGCGCGATTGTAACCGAGACCGAATCTTCGTTGGATGCTGGAGGTCGAGGCACGTTGGGTTTCGATGACGAACTCACGCACTTCTTCATAGAGCGGATCATCCAGCGCGCTGGCGATACCCTCGCTAAGTCCTTCACCGTCTTCCGGATTGATGAATGCCTCGTCATAGGTCGGTTTACGCTGTTGGGAGGTCGTTTCAGCCAAACGTCGCACTTCATCGTCCGAAACAAACACGCCTTGCAGACGAACCGAAGCGGGCTCTCCGACCGGAATGAATAACATATCCCCGTAACCCAAAAGTCGTTCGGCGCCGACATGATCGAGGATCGTGCGTGAATCCACACCGCTTGAAACCGCAAACGCGATGCGCGAAGGAATGTTGGATTTGATGATCCCGGTGATGACATCGACCGACGGACGTTGGGTCGCGACGATCAAGTGGATCCCGGCGGCACGTGCCAATTGGGTAATACGTTGAATGCTGGATTCGACTTCTTTTCCCGCGACAATCATCAAATCGGCGAGCTCGTCGATGATGACGACGATCCACGGCATCGGTTCCAGATGTTCCTGCGGATTACGCACCAAAAGTTCGTTGTAACCGGTGATATTGCGGACATTACATTTGGAAAACACTTCGTATCGGTTTTCCATCATTTTAACGATGATTTTGAGCGCACGGGCGGCTTCGGAAGCATCCGAGATGACCGGGCAGATCAAATGAGGGATTTTTTGATATAAGGTGAACTCGACCTTTTTCGGATCGATCAGCACCATCTTCAACTCATCGGGGGTCGTACGCAATAGAAAGGTCGAAATGATCGAGTTGACGCAAACGGATTTCCCGCTGCCGGTCGCTCCGGCGATCAACAAGTGAGGCATTTTATCCAGCTCGGCGAAGACCGCCTTACCCATCAAGTCGCGTCCTAACGCAAACAAGAGTTTCTTTCCGGCTTTTTCCGGCGGTATTTCCTTTAACAGTTCGGCCATCCGTACCGGTATCATCTCGACGTTCGGGATTTCGACGCCGACGGCGTTTCGTCCCGGAATCGGCGCTTCGATCCGGATATCCTTGGCGGCCAGTTCCATTTTGATGTTGTCTTGGATGGAGGCAATCTTCGAGACTTTGACATTCGAGTCCGGACGTACTTCGAATTTCGTGACCGCCGGTCCGATATGGGTACCGACCAAGGTCGCTCCGATATCGAAGTTGCTTAATATTTCAAGCAGCTTCTTGCCTTTGTAGGCGGCCGCGTTCGCGTTGGCGCTGGATTTTGATTTTAATGGGATTTCGTCCAGAATTTTGGTTTCGGGCAAGACATAGTTTCCGATCGAATGGACCGTGGCGGCCGATTTTGTCGTCACTTCCCGCTCGTCGAACAAACTCGGCTTTCCGACGACTTGCGGTTTGCTTTCTTTCTGGAAAAACGGATCTTCGACTGGTTCCTTGGATTCCGGCTTATCGGGCGTCAAGAACTTCAAACGACGTTTCTTTTTGGGCTCTTCTTCGATTGGTTCGGGTTCATAGGCCATCTCGGCGCCGATTTGATCCATGACCCGGTTCTTGGTTCTACGCATCTTAACGATCATGCGTTTGACATATTTCCAGTCGACGAAAAGCAGGATCGCGACGATATAGAACAATACGATCACCAATAACGTACCCGTACGTTCAAACATCAGCGATGTCAGGGAATAAAGAAACACTCCGATCATCCCGCCATTGGGCGCAAGACCTTCGGTAAAGATTTCGGGGACATTGCTCATCCATTTTTCGAATACCGCAAATCCCACCTCGTTGGCCGTATATGCGCGATAGGAGAACGTTAAGATGATCGCCGTCAGCATGAGTCCTAACGCGATGCTTGTTTTAAGGCGCAAGTTGGGATTCTTATGCCAAAACAAGAGAAAGAGCGCATAAAGGATCATCAGTACATAGAAAAACCAAAGAGTTTCGCCAACGAAGAAATTCACCAAACGGTTGAGATAAACACCCACTACCCCGAGTTTCTGCGAGGCGATCAAAGAAAGCGTGATTAAAATCAACGCATTGATGATGTAGAGAAGTTTGCGTTCCTCTTTGCGTAACGTTTTTCTTTTTGCCATAGTCCCTCCGTTTCTATTCCGTCACGTTGATTTCGACGATGACCGGTAAAATCATCGGACGTTTCCCGGTTTCCTTCAGGACATATCGCGTAATTTTATCTTTCGCTTCCATTCTGACTTGCATATTCTCGTAGCGACCTTCGGAAACGGCGGTCACGATGGTACGTTCAACGATGTTTCCGATTTCCTTGACGATATAGTCGGCCTCTTTGAGATAGATAACGCCGCGCGATTGGACATCGGGTCCTCCGATGACTTCTTTGGTGGCGAAATTGACGACGACGCCGACGACGATCGCTCCGTCCGTGGAAAGATTCTCGCGATCGCGCAGGACCATACCGCTGACATCCAACGATTCATTTCCGTCGATCATCAGATCCTCAAGCGGGATGATCGTCGATGTGTTCTTCAACACTTTATCTTCGAACAAAGCGACTTGACCATTATCAAGTACGACGATCCGATCGGCGAAATAGCCCACATCCAAGGCGATGTTGGCATTATCGACCAAGTTGCGGTATTCCCCGTGGACCGGAATGAAGTATTTCGGCTTCAACAAGAACAGCAACATCTTTACGTCTTCGGCCGAAGCATGCATCGAAAGAACCTTTTTGCGATCTAAAGTGACGACTTTTACGTCTTCCTTATAGAGTTCGTTTTCCATCTGGCTGGCTTCCAGCTCGGTGCCGGGTACGACCGGAGACGCGATGATGACGGTATCGTCCTTGCGTAGTTCGATCCTCGTGTCTTCGGAAATCGCGATACGATGCATCGCGCGGAAGACATTGGGTCCGCTGGCGCTGACGATGACGATCACGTTGGTGAATTCGTTGGTGAATTTCTCCGTGCTGAGTTCCAATCCGGCCGGAACATGGTAATAACCAAGCTTTTCGACTTGGCGCAGTAAGTTCCGCTGGTTCTCGTTGGCGAAGAAGATTTTCTTCTTGTATTTGTTGGCGAGTTCGATCACTTCGATCAAACGGTATAGATTCTGTTCGTATAGGGTGATGAAAATCCGACCGCGGGCGTCTTCAATCGCGCCTTCGACGGTATCGGTAATCCGATGGCTGGGTGCCGTGAAACCCGGTTTATCCGCATAGACGGATTCGGTCATCAATGCCAAAACGCCCTTCTTGCCGATTTCCGCGAACTCGGTGATGTCGCATGCGAACGCCGCGTTGCGTGCATTTAGATCGATGATGTACTCTCCGGCATAGACGACGGCACCTTGGTCGGTATCGAAAGAAATCCCAAACGAATCCGCCGCGCTATGTGTCAAACCGAACGTGCGTAAATTGACGCCGTTGATCGCAAGTTTTCCGTTGCGTTTGATGCGATGGATTTTGAACTCCTTGATTCCCGCCTTCTTCAACATCTCTTCGACCATCACCGCGCTTAACGGCGTGGTATAGATGGGGATGTTGGCCTGTTTTAAGAGATATGGCAAGGCTGCCATCATATCGTCATGCGCATGCGTGATGAAAACGCCGCGGACGCGATCTTTATTTTCAACGAGATATTTCATATCGGGAATGATCATTTCGATTCCCAATTGCTCGATGTCCGGATATTTGATGCCAAGTTCGATGACGAAGATATTGTCGTTGATTTCCACGACATAAAGGTTCTTGCCGTCCTCGTCTTGACCGCCCAACGCAAAAATGCGTACTTTATCCATGATATGTTCCTCCTGCTTTCTGCTTTTTTTATTATACCTTAGCTCTGACTTTTTTACAATTATTCGACCTGTTCGCCATCCAAGGTCCATGTTTTGGCTTTGGTGATCCTCACTTGGACGATTTCATTGATACATTCGCGGATCGGTTTGAAATTGACGAGCTTGTTGTTTTCGGTATAACCGGAGTAAACATCGCTGTTTTTCTTTGACGGACCGTCGACCAAGACGTTGACGATTTTGTCGACCATGCGCAAATTGTTTTCCAATGCGTATTGCGCGACCTTCTTATTTAGGATTTGCAGACGACTCCGTTTCTCTTCCAACGGAACGTTATCGACCATATTCGCGGCAGGCGTACCTTCGCGCGGCGAGTAAACAAAGGTAAATGCACCATCGAACTTGCACTCTTGGAAAAGACGTAAGGTGTCTTCGAACTGAACTTCGTTTTCGTTGGGGAAACCGACGATGATGTCCGTCGAAAATGCCGCGCCGGGGATGCGTGAACGCAACTTGTTGAAGAGTGTCATGTAATCTTCCGGAGTGTAGCGCCGACCCATGATTTTTAGGATCTCCGCGTTTCCGGATTGGACCGGTAAATGTACGTAAGGCATGACGTTGGGATACTGGGCGATCACGTCGATCAGTTCGTCGGTGAAGTCCCATGGATGGCTGGTGGTAAAACGGATGCGTGCGATCCCCGTTTCGGAAACGGACCGTAATAGATCCGCGAAACAGTTCTCACCATAAAGATCTTTCCCATACGCATTGACGTTTTGACCTAAGAGCGTCACTTCTTGGCATCCGTCCTGGATCAACGTCGAAATTTCCTCAAGGATGTCTTCACGTGTCCGTGAACGCTCTTTTCCGCGGGTATAAGGAACGATACAATAGGTGCAGAACTTATCGCAGCCATACATGATATTGACCCAGGCTTTGGCGGAGTTGTCGCGACGGACCGGTAGGTTTTCGATGACATCCCCTTCTTGCGAGTAGACTTCGATGACACGTTCGCGCGTGAGGGTCGCTTGATATAACAAATCCGGTAAACGATGGATGTTGTGGGTACCGAAGATCAAATCGATATGCGGATGCTTGGTTAAGATGGTTTGTACGACTTCTTCTTCTTGCGTCATACATCCGCACACCACAAACATCAGATCCGGGTTTTTGAGTTTAAATCGTTTCAGTTGTCCGATTTCGCCGAAGACCTTGTCTTCCGCATTCTTGCGGACGGCGCACGTATTCAAAATGATCAGATCGGCCGTATCGGCTTCCATGACGGGCAGATATCCCATTTCTTCCAGGATTCCGCGGATCGTCTGACCGTCACGCTCGTTGGCTTGGCATCCGTAGGTACGCAGAAAATACTTGCGACCGATTCCAAGTCGCTTTGCTTCTTCGCTGATATGAAAGAGCGAACGTTCGATTTTGGCATCGGTGTGTGTCCGCTTCTGGGCTTCCTTTAGATTCGGTAATGTGAAGATTTCTTTCATGTTTCTTTCTCCGGTTAAAAAAACCAAGCGATGCTTGGTTCTTTATTTCTGCGAAATCGCTTGCGTCGGGCAAACTCCGATGCATGCGCCGCAATCGATGCACAGCGATTCGTCGCATTCGGCTTTGCCGTCGGCGTCCAACGACAACGCTCCGACCGGACAAACACCTACGCACGCGCCACACCCGATACAAATGTCTTTTGCTACTACAACCGGCATTTATAGACCCTCCTTCGTCGTGTCAATTATATCACGATTGAGGGGATGTTCAAGGGCGAGTTATGAGATCATTTTGCGGACGGATTTGAATCCGCTCGACGCGGATCGCACGGCGCGTCGAATTATCGACTTCGATGAAGAGCCCGCAAAGTTGCGGATCCCCTTCCGCGACCGTATACCGGGTCGCGCGTATCCCATCGAAACGATCCAAAACTTCACGGACATCACGGCCGATGACGCTGTCATAAGGTCCGGTCATACCGACATCGCTGATGAAAGCGCAACCGTTCATGATTTTTTCATCGGCGGTTTGGACATGGGTATGGGTACCGATGACCGCGGCCAGGTGATCTTGGAAACGATACGCAAACGCGATTTTCTCGCTGGTCGCCTCGCCATGCATGTCGACCAATACGATTTTGCCCGCAAATTGCTTCGCCCAACGGCGCATGACCACAAAGGGCGACTCGCTGATGTTCTCCATGAATACGCTGCCGCAGAGGTTCGCGACGACAAGCGGCGTACCGTTGACGTCAAGCTGTAAGTGCGACTGACCGTAATCCAGAGGAAGAAGGTTGAGCGGACGGACAAGTCGATCCGCCTGGGCGATAAAATCGTAGAGATCGGATTTCGAGAACGCATGATTGCCCAAAGTGATCGCGTCGATCCCATAACTTAAGAGTTCATCGTAGATTTTTTTCGTGATGCCTTTTCCGTGGGCGGCGTTTTCCCCGTTGGCGATCACGACATCCGCACCATAGGTCTGTCGAAGTGAAGGCAGCAGTTGTTTCACTGCTGCCCGTCCCTTGCTACCGACGATATCGCCGATAAACAATATTTTCATTATTTGGCGACATCCGATGCGCGGGTCTCGCGGATGACCGTCACTTTGATTTGACCCGGATAGGTCAATTCGGCTTCGATCTTCTCACGGATTTCACGCGCGATGCGATGACATGCCAAGTCATCCAGTTTTTCCGGGATGACCATAACGCGGATTTCACGTCCGGCTTGGATCGCATACGTTTTTTCGACGCCGTCAAACGACGTCGCGATTTTCTCGAGCTGTTCTAGGCGTTGAATGTAGTTCTCAAAGGATTCGAAACGCGCACCCGGACGGGCAGCGCTCAAGGTGTCGGCCGCGGCGACCAAAATCGCATAAACGCTGGTCGGTTCGACTTCACCGTGATGGGATTCGATCGAGTTGATGACGACCGGATGCTCACCGTGTTTCTTGGCGATCTTAACGCCGATTTCGATATGGCTTCCTTCGACTTCGAAGTCCATGGCTTTTCCGATGTCATGTAAGATGGCGGCACGTTTCGCCAAGGTCTGGTTAAGACCCAGTTCGGCGGCCATCATGCCGGTAAGATAGGCGACTTCCATGCTGTGCTGCAATGCGTTTTGACCATAAGAATAACGGTAACGTAAACGTCCGATCAAGCCGACGATTTCACGGTCGATCTTTCCGATGTTCAACTTGAACACGGCTTCTTCGCCGATCTTTTGGATCGTTTCGTTGAGTTCTTTCGTCACTTTATTGACGACTTCCTCGATACGACCCGGTTGGATGCGTCCGTCTTTAATCAATGTCTCTAGCGCAAGACGGGCGATTTCCCGTCGAATTGGATCGAAACAAGACAATGTGATGGTTTCGGGTGTATCGTCGATGATGAGATCGACTCCCGTGGCTTGCTCGATCGCGCGGATATTTCTACCTTCGCGGCCGATGATCCGGCCTTTCATTTCTTCACTCGGTAAAGCGACGACCGAAACGGTCCGTTCCAACGTTTCCTCTTGGGCATATCGCTGGATGGCCATTCCGATGATGTTGCGTGCCTTGTCGGCCGCAACCGCTTTCGCGTCGTCTTCCGCTTCCCGAATGTACGCAGTCACTTCGTTTTGAATCTTCTTCTCGACGGCGGACATTAACTCACGTTTGGCTTCCGCAGCCGTCAGGTTCGCGTAACGTTCGAGTTCGTTGACCTGATTGTCGATCTTCAACTGCAAATCACGTTCCATCTTATCCAGTACGTTCAATTTTTCGGTTAATTGCTTATTTTTATCATCAATCTGCTTTTCTTTGTTGCTCAACGTTTCTTCACGGAAATGAAGATTATCTTCACGGCGCGACATTTTGTTTTCCAATTCCTGGATTTCCTGTCGACGTTCCTTGACTTCCTTTTCCGCGGCAAGCTTCAATTCGTACGCCTGTGTTTTGCCTTCTAAGACAGCCTGGCGCACTAGGTTATCCGCTTTGTTGTTCGCTTCATCGATGAGTAAACTTGCTTTTTGTTGATTTCGATTTAACCCTAACTTTGAGACCAAAACCATCACGATCAGTCCCAAAGCAAAACCGCTGATACCGGCCAAGACGGAAAAGAGAATGTCTCTAGGCATGCTTTTCCTCCTGTACCTATTGTGAAAGTAAAAAATTACTCTTTTTAATAATAACGAATTTAGACGCTTTCCACAATAACATTATTCGCTATGAAAAGAAAAACGCGTTATTTCCGCGTTTTTAGATGATTTCCGGCTTCTGGAAGACAATTCGTTTCACTTCTTCGCTGATTTCGGCTTCCAAGACAGGATTGGATTTCAAGAAAGCGCGTACGGCTTCTTTTCCCTGCCCGATCTTTTCGCTTTTATACGAGAACCAGGCACCGCTTTTTTGGATGACTTCGCGTTCGACCGCCAAGTCGATCAGTTCGCCGATGCGCGATACGCCTTCACCATACATGATCTCGACGATCGCCACTTTGAACGGAGGCGCGACTTTGTTTTTAACGACTTTGACCGTCACTTTGTTTCCGACGATATCGGATCCGTTTTTGATCGCTTCCCCTTTACGGACATCGATCCGGATCGAAGCATAGAACTTCAACGCTCGTCCGCCGGATGTCGTTTCGGGATTACCGAACATGATGCCGACTTTCTCGCGTAATTGGTTAATGAAGATGACGGTGCATTCGCTGCGATTCATGACGCCGGACAACTTACGCATCGCCTTGGACATCAGACGTGCCTGCAATCCGACTTGCGAATCCGACATTTCACCGTCTAATTCGACCTGCGGAACCAATGCGGCGACGGAGTCGACGACAACCAAATCGATCGCGCCGCTCTTAATCAACAACTCGGTGATTTCAAGCGCCTGTTCCCCGCTATCGGGTTGGCTTAAGATCAAATCGTCGATGTTTACGCCTAGATTTCTGGCATAACGCGGATCGATCGCGTTTTCGGCATCGATGAAAGCGGCTTTCCCGCCTCGTTTTTGGACTTCGGCGATGGCATGCAACGCCAAGGTTGTTTTCCCGCTGGACTCAGGACCGTAAATTTCGATGATACGACCTTTGGGATATCCTCCGATTCCTAACGCAAGGTCGATCGAAATCGAACCGCTGCTGATCGCGTCGATATCGACGTTGGCACGATCGCCCAACCGCATGATCGAACCCTTGCCGTATTGTTTCTCGATTTGCTTTAATGCTTCTTCCAACAACGCATCTTTTTTATTTTCCATAGGTTTATCCTCCGTCCCCTTTTTCGCAAGGTACATCCACTTCCCTGATCAACGATTCGATTCTGCGTGCCGCATGAAGCACGCTTTGTTTGCGGACTTCCATTCGATCGCCCGCGATCCGTTCATGAAAGACTCGGGTCGTGTTTCCGTAAACGATGCACATGTAGACTTCGCCTTGTTTCTTATGTTCCGATACGCCGGGACCGGCGTTACCGCTAAAAGCCACACAAACGTCGGTATGCATTTTATCCATTGTCTTACGCGCCATCTCGACGACCGTTTCTTCGCTCAATGCGCCGTAGTTGTCGATCGTGTCGCTTGAAACGCCGACCACTTCGGTTTTCACTTCGTTGGCATACGCGACGATCGCGCCCTTGAACACCTGCGAACTGCCCGGTATTTCCGTAAACAAAGCGGCAAACAGTCCGCCTGTGTAACTCTCGCAAGAACTGATCGTCAGTTTACGCGAAGCAAGAAACAAGAACAGTTCTTCCATTATTTCGTTTCTAGAAGCAGGTCTTTCGCCTGCAGGAAATAGCTGATTCCGCTGATCACCGAGATAAAGGTAGAGAACCAAACCATCAAACTTGTGACCGGCAGGTTGTAGAGTTCGAACGGCAAATTGTTCAACAAGATGAAGATGATCGTGAACATCTGGGAAACCGTCTTGATCTTGCCGAGGTAACCGGCCGCCATGACGCGGCCTTTACCGTTGGCGATCATGCGGATCCCATCCACAGCCGTATCGCGCCACAACATCAACAATACCGCGACGACGGGGACGATACCCTGCCATGCGAAGAGGATGAACATGGTGTTGACTAAGAGTTTGTCCGCGATCGGATCGGCGAACTTTCCGAAACTGGTTACCAAATTATGTTTGCGTGCGATGTATCCGTCCAAGAAATCGGTGAAACTCGCAAACGCGAAAAGCGCCAATACGACGATGTTGCGATAAGTAAGCGTTACCGCCCCAAACGTCATTTGACCCACGTTGATGTTGAACTGGGCATACGGAAACATGAAAATCAAAACGATCAGCGGAATGAGGATGATCCGGACCATCGTCAAGCGGTTAGGTAAATTCATGAAGCGCCTCCTGTGAATGTAAATACGATACGAAACGATCGCGGCGCCGCGGCGATCGTAGGATCGATCGGTACGGCGATGTCATTGACGGTGATCGTATTGTATTTGATGTATCCGAAACTGAGCGTGACGGTTTTGTTTTGTGCCGCGTCCACGATGACTTCCATCGTCTCCCCATAGTTGTAAATGCGCGACGTGGGGTTGTTGGTCAAAACTCCGTCGATCAAGACTTTCATCATCGAACTTGAATTGTATTTCACCACGAATTTAACTTGTCTGCCTTTTACCCAATCGGTAATCGCATAGTCCGTCAACCCGGTCTTGGTGACGATGATGACAGTCGGCTCGGGTTGCGGTTCAGGTTCGGGATCGGGATCGGGATCCGGTTTTACTTCCCCGGGAACGTTATCGACCGGATTCAAGATGATGTTTTCCGGCGCTTTCGTCAATAATGGAAGAACGTTGGTGAAAAACACGATGATCAGACTGATTACGATCAGCACGATGACGACCATCAATGTCGCAAACGATACTTCGAAGCGTTTTTTCTTGAAGTTTCGATACACATACTCGCTTTGTGATAATGATTTATTCTTTGCGATATTCGCTTCGCTGGTTTCTTTTTCCTGAATCTTTTTCAATGAAAGCGTGTTGGTGAACTCGTCTTTCGTCAGATTGAATTGTGTCAGCACTTCGTTAAGGTCCATATCGAGGACACTGCTAAGATTTTTTAGATAAAAACGAAGAAAAACAAGGTCATTCCTAAAATGATCCATATCGCCCCGCTCGATGGCATTCAGATGAACGACGCTGATTTTGGTTTTCTCGCTGATCTCTTCAACCGAATAACCGAGTTCCTCACGTCGCTGGCGTATTGAATTTCCGATGTCCGTCATGCGTTTCCTCCGTTATCTTTATTGATTATATCAATTTGGCGTATTAAAGTAAAATGTAAAAGAAACGGGATTTTCATCCCGTTTCACATCGCACTATGTAAGCCATGTTCTGTTCCCTTGCGGGCGACAATCATTTATCTGCGCTTGCACGCCCCGGTTTCGCTTCGAATTCGCGATTCCAAGTTCCCCTACCAAATTTGGGTTTCTCGCTTATGGGGTTTACCTCGTTCCACTCCTTGGGTTTCCCCAAGGACTACGTCACTGTGGCACTTTTATAGACTCCCTCCATGACTTGCGTTTTAGGAGTTTGTTCCGCCGTCGGTTTCCCGCCTGGATTTATGGTTTCATCCAGCATAATCACTACCGCCGTCACAGGCGGTGCGAGCATGGACTTTCCTCTGGTTACCCAGCGATTGTCCTAGTGTGATGTCATTTTTTGTAGACTTCTTGTTCAAGCTTCGCCAAACGTTTCAAGAGGTCGACGGGATTGCCCGCCGGTTCCCCGGTTTCGCCGGCTTCCAGTCTGCCTTGCGCTTCCGTCAGCTTATTTTGAAGCTGCAGGTTGATTCGCTGCATCTGGTCGATCTGCTCGCGTAAACCGACGAGCGCTTGATCGAATGCCTGATAATCCTTGATCACGATGTCGAGAAAAGCGTCGACTTCGGCTGCGGAGTACCCTTTGAATTCGATATTGAATTCCTTTTGATAGATGGATTGCGCATCCAGTTTTCCGATTTTGTCCATTTGGGTTTCCTCCCGCGTCTTTATTAAAGCAAATCCCAAGGCTTTTTGCAAGGGTAAGCAAACACCCCCAGGTCGGTAAAAGATGGAAATCTATTCTTGAATCGTATATAATGTCATAGGTGATGAAATGGTCGGATATCCAACGAAGCGAAAACCGATGGGCATAACGTCCGAAACATCGACGGCACGTCGCGGTATGAGTCTTGAGGAAGAGTTGAACAAAACGAATTCGTACTATCTCGAACTCGATTTGGCCAACGTCCACAAGAAACCGACGCCGATCATGATCGTGACGGTTTCCTATCCTTCGCGCAATAAGGCCAAAATCACCGAAGCTTACTTCAAGACGCCCAGCACCACGGATTACAATGGGGTTTACCGTCAAAAAGCAATCGACTTCGAAGCGAAGGAAACACAATCCAAAACCGCCTTCGCCCTCACCTACCTGCATGAACACCAAATCGCGCATCTGCGCAGCGTACAACGCCATGGAGCCTTGATTTTCCTGATCATCCGTTTTTCGACCTTGGACGAAACGTATTTCGTTCCCGGACAGAAACTGCTGAACTTCATCGAAACTACAGACCGGCGATCGGTTCCGATTGCTTGGTTTCACCAAGAATGTTTGAAGATCCCTTGGAAACTCACCCCTCCGATCGATTACCTAAAGTGCGTCGACGCCTATTATTTTAAAGGAGAACCGTTGAATGACTGAAAAAAAGAAAACAAAAACACGTAAAAAAGGCCGGATTCTCAGAGTTTTAGCCACGATCGTATCGGTCGGCGTCGCATTGGCGATCGTCGGTACCAGCGTTTTCGGTTATTACGTCTATTCGGTATTGGAAACCGCCCCGACGTTAAACATCGAAGATTTCGAAAGTCCCGAATCGAGTCAGATTTTCGATTCGAAAGGTGTTTTGATCGCCGACATCGGCGCCGAATTGCGTGAGAACATCACGTATGCCGATTTACCGCAAGTCGTCATCGACGCGTTCATTTCCATCGAGGATTCGCGTTATTTCGTTCATAACGGGTTTGACCTGCCCCGTTTTACCAAGGCGGCGATGACCAATTTGATAACCAGTTTGAAGACCGGGGATATCTCCTTTGACCAAGGCGGATCGACCTTTACGATGCAGCTTGTCAAAAACACATATTTGAGTGCCGAGAAAAGCATTCCGCGTAAGTTAAAGGAAATCTATCTCGCCCTTCAGTTGGACACGCAAATCAGTAAGAAGCGTGTTTTGGAACTTTATCTGAATATGATCAATTTCGGCGCGGGAACGACGCGCGGAATCGCCAATGCGGCGAAATATTACTTCGGCAAAGATGTCAATGCGTTGAACCTTAGCGAAGCCGCTTATCTTGCGGGTGTCATCAACGCGCCCGGGATGATCAGCCCCTTCTTATACGGAGATATCGAAGTCGCGACAACCCGTCGTAATGAAGTTTTGGACTTGATGGTTCGCCATGGATATATCAGTAAAGAAGAATGTGATGCTGCCAAAGCGATCCATCTGGAAAATCTGTTTGCGGGTGGAAATACCAAGGAAGTCGGCAGTCCGTATCAAGCATATATCGATGCGGTCATCGATGAAGTCGAAAAATTGACCGGATTGGATCCATATGCGACTCCGATGATGATTTACACCAGCATGGATCGTGAGATCCAGGAATATGTCGAGAAGATCCAGAATGGTGAGACTTCGTTAAAATGGCCGCTCGAGAATTTACAGACGGCGATTGTTTCCCTAAATAACAAAACCGGTGAAATCGTCGCTTTGGGTGGGGGTCGTTTCTATGAGGGCGAGCGGATGTTCAATCGCGCGACGTCCATGTATAAGCAACCCGGATCTTCATTGAAACCGGTTCTCTCTTATGCATTGGCGTTTGAATACCTTGGTTATTCGACCAAGCATGTTATCTTGGACGAACCTTACAATTATCGCGGCACCAATTTCATCGTCGCCAACTTCGATGATAAGTATAACGGCGAAGTCACCGTCGATACGGCGATCGCCCGATCCTTGAATATTCCGGCGTTGAAGACATTACAAGCCGTCGTCGATCAGATCGGCAGCAAGAAAGTTATTCAATACCTCAACAGTATCGGTTTTGATCAAGTCAACTCCGGTAACTTCGATATCGGTTACGCCATCGGCGGATCGAGTTTCGAAATCACTCCGGTCCAAGAAGCCGGCGCGCATGCGGCGATCATCAACGGCGGCAATTACATTAAGCCGCATACCGTGACGCGCATCGAATTCAAAGACGGGAGCGAACCGTTAGTTCCGACCTATGCTTCGACCAAAGTCATTTCGCAGGAAGCGGCTTACCTCTCGACATCGATGATGGAATACGACGTCACGGGACCATATGCCAACTACATGCAGATATTAAAACGCAGCTACCCCGTCTATGCGAAAACAGGCACGACGGATTGGGGCACCAACGGAGTCGAATATGGCATTCCGAAAGGAGCCGCAAAAGACCGTTGGATGGTCGCCTCGACCAGCGAGTTCACCACCGCTGTTTGGATCGGTTTCGACAAAGCGGTCAAGGGTGAGACAAGTTACTTCACGACGGCGGTAAGCCGAATGAATTTACCCGGTAACGTCAATAGTCTAATGTTGAATGCCCTTTACAAGACCCGAAGCAAACCGGCAGCCGTTAAACGTCCTTCGGGCGTTGTCGGGATTACCCATGTCTTGGGAGTATACCCCTATGTTTCCCCGGTTGCGAACATGAATCCTTCCTTAGTCGTCAATGCGCTGATCAAGAAAGACTTCGCGTCCCTTGGCACCTTGGTCGCTCCCTCACTCAGCAATCCGACGAGTTTTACCGCAACCAGCGTCAAGAATAACTCAATAGAACGTTTTACATTTACTATTAGCCCCTATCCCCAACCTGAATTGCTGTCGATTGCTCCACCGACACTAAATATGTCTCTGACGGTCGGCGGGAAAACCGTTTCGGCGACCGGTAAACGTCTCTATGATCCTTCTTGGATCTTCGGTGCCGTACAATACAAAGTACGTGTCAGCGTGAATGGAAACGTGATTGGGGATTATGCCCAATCAACAAATACGTTCAATCTCGACCTTTCACTCAAAAGAGGTGATGTTGTTTCGGCTTGCGGTTACTATGGTTATTCATTAACAAGTATCACCAGTAACGAGATTTGTAAGGAACTGACGGTCGAAGACGTCAATGTCACGGTTCCGACGACATTTACTGGCGGGAACTATACGACGTTTGATAACTGGCTAAATTCATATGGAATCAATGATCAAAATGTCTCTTATATCTTGCCTGCCGGAACTACCACCGGACAGTTGGGAACCATCGGTTCGATCAGTCCTGCGATCGAAGGTCAAACCATGAAGTTGAAACAGCTTGAAGACACCGATATCAACGTGAATGTTATTGATAAGAGAGTGAATCTATTCACGGAGTTTGTTGGAAAGACGATCGAACAAGCGAAGGCAAATCCGATTTATAATTTGATTCGATGCAAGTCGACCGGAAACGGAACGATTACACAAGTGAATGTCAGCGATAAAGCCGTTACCATTGAAGACACGTACCTGCTGAGTTCGATCATCGATGATGTCGACATTGTTGGTTAATCGACTTTCCAATTGAAGAATAATTAGTAAAAAAGAGAAATATAAAGAAACCTCCTTGGATCAAGCAGTTGCACAACGGCAAATGCAAGATAACCAAGGAGGTTTTTAGTTTGATTAGCCGACCTTTTTCACTCGTCTTCTTAGTATAAACCATAGTGCTATACCGATAGCCGCTGCCACTATACCGAACCAAAGTATAGACGACGATGTCTGTGTACCCTTGATTTTTTCGGTCGTGATTACGTATTCCGACATCGATTTGTTTTTATACGTCACGACACCGCCGGCGCCAACAGATACATTTCCTGCAATTTGAGTGAAACGTTTGGTAATCGAATCAAACTTGTATACATATACTTTTGTGCCTTCAGCGATATCGGTGGTAATCGCAAATGTCGCGGTACCGGGTAATTCCCCATGTCCAAGAAAACTATAGACAAACGAACTTTCACCCGTGTTAATCATGGTTTTTATTTGTTCACCATGCTCCGCTTCGGCTGCAAATCCAAAATCGAACATCCCATCCGCTTGAGCATTTCGAATATCTTTCCCTTTGAACGTGATCGAGGCACCCTCTTGTAAGAAAGATAGGCTTGCGGTCGGATTTTGGGCAAGCGCCACGAAGAACTTCCCGGTGACGCTTGTACCGAATTCTCCACCCAACTCGACATTGTGCGTGCCACCTTTATCTGACATGATGGCGTCTACCGTCGCTCCATAGTTCAGCAATGTACTCTGCGTTATCGTTTTGAGTGACAAAAACTCAAACGGTGAGGATTGGATTTGTAGCCCGGATATTTCGTTGATGCTTTCTTTCCAAGGGTTCGTCACATATTGGTCGACTTGTTTCTGAAGATACGCGCCTAAAAAGCCTCTCGCGTCTTTGATATCTTGAATTCTCTTGCCTAACGTCGTTACCAGATTCTTAAGATTCGGATCGGACATATCGATATAGATATGATAACTGTCGCACATCTGCGATGTCGGGGCAAAGGTCAGTTCTTCGTTGGATCCTTCGATGTTCAGTTTGATAACAGAGTTCCAGCGTATGAATTCCGCCCCATTGACATGCGTTCGGTCATACGTATATCGATCTTTCGCGTGGTCGACACGGATCGTTGTTCGGTTCGATGGCGTCTGGACAATCAAACCCGTATCCCCTCGGGTGTTTGTACCACGTTTATTATCCAGGGTTCCATTCTCGGTGTAATCCGTAAGTGAGGTAATGCGCGGTGGCCGTATGATGGAGACGACGTTGATCACGCATTCCTGCGTATCGAATCCTTTATCATTCTCCGCACGGATGATGAATGTATATTTTCCGGCTTCGATTGCCTCTTTCACGGTAAGCACACCGGTTACCGGATCGATCGTGATTTGCGTCGGAATGATATAACGATCGCTTTTCCGTTGTAAGGACCATGTGATCGGCGTGCTTCCCGAAGCCGCAATCGGAACGAAAAGATCACCGGCATTGATCAACTTCGTGATGATATAACCATGTGTTTCTTCATTGATTACCGGAGGTGTCCGTGCAGGTGCGACTACGACAATGCAATCTTGCGTATCATTCCCGACACTGTTCTGCGCTTTGACTGTAAAAGTATAGGTCCCCGCCGCGATGCTTTTCTTCACCAACAACACCCCCGAGGTCGCTTGAATCGTGATTTCCGACGGGATCCTGCGGTTATCTTTCGAAATCAAAGACCACGTCATCGGTGTACTTCCGGTAGCCGTTATCCCGACATTCAAGTCGCTAGCGCCGGATGTCATCGTGAAGCGATATCCATGACGCTCCGATACGATGATCGGAGCGGTCAAAAGAGGTTCGGGACGTGTCGATTTCGTGACGGTCAACGTCATTTTCTGTTCGAACGCGGGCGATGGATAGTGTCCGATAAAATTGATCGGTGGTTCCCCGTTCATGGCGGGATTGTTTAGGTTTTTCGTGATGAAATCCATGATGGTATCTAAACTCGATTTCGTAAAACCAAATCCGAACGAAGCGTTCGACATGGGAGAAGTCTGAAGTTTTTCAGGTTGAAAATAGGCCGGATCCTGTTCAAGTCGCACCGTAAACGAATGGTCTTTTACAGGAACGCTGGCTGCCACGCTGATCTTCCCCGTGGTCGGATCCACGGTAATTCCCTCCGGCGCATCTTTCAAGCTCCAACGCAACGGACGGATCCCGCTACCGATCGCTTGGAAACTCTCGCCGGCGCTAACCGTCGCGTGATCGACACTTGTTATTTTCGTCATGAGCGGATGTTCCTGCCACACCCATTCTACGATAACGCGGTTGCTTACCGACACCGATGATGTCGGATTTCCCTGCTCGTCGAGAATCGGTGTGATCGTGAATGCATCATCGCTGACATGATGACTGAGAATCGCCGTTCCGTCATCATCCCCTAAGAACTTTCCGCCTTTGAAGCCGATGATGTCTTGGGTCGTCCAACCTTCATCGAAGAACGCGACCAGTTCCGCTTGCGTGAGGGCACGATCTCCCCCCTCGTTTACGATCGTGACCGTTTCGTCGAATTGCATTTGATCGATGATCTTGTTTCCTTCGTTACGACGTTGATATGAGTTCTCGATAAATACGACCGTTCGGGACATCGAAATCGGTAAAGTCGGATTTACCATAATCGTGTGGGAACTGGTATGCCCCAACACGTCGAAACTTACTTTGACGGAAGTGATGCCTTTCGTTTTACTGGTGTCGAATTTTCCATCGCCAAGAATCTTGGCACCCGGGAGAATCTGTAGTACTCCGTTGTACACGGGATCATATTCGTTTTCAGGCAGCATCTGCGGATTACGGCTGTCGAAATTTCCGTGCTCGTCAGTAATCAGAAGAACTTCGCCACCCTTCTGATAAGGCATATAGACGTTCCCATTCGGTAAACCGACACCTGCAAGCGTGGATAGCATGATGCCGCTCATGCCCTGCAGATGAAGCGGACTGCCGTCATAGGCCCGATATGAGAATTGGACTTCCGGCTTGTCGGCGGGATCGCCCGGTTTGGCGACTTGTTGGGCGTCATAATTAATGACTTTCACCGGCGCCACATTCCCGGTAACAACATCATTGAAGTAATCAACCTCTTCGATGGTTACCGTATCATAAGGAAATACGACCTCCATCGGATCGGAACGATACGTTTCGTTTTCAATCACAAACTCAATGACGACCTTATCGCCGCCGTTAAGCATGGTTTCCCCTTCTTCGATGAAAAACTCCCCTTCGACGCTGGTTTCTTGCCAACCTACGCTCGGATAGATTCGATATTTTGAAGGCGTTGCGTTCATCGGATCGGTTCCGATTGGAAACACAAGTACCCGATATTTTATTCCCGGTGGAACACGGCTTCCCTCAATCGATCGTGTATCTTCGAGATATCCGCCGACACGGCCGATCTTGATGTACGCTTCTTCCACGTGAACACGATAACCGCCGGTGTCCATTTGTCGCTTTCGTAATAATGTCGGTGTCCAGTTGATTAAATTGACGGTCTTTCCGATGATTTTGAAGTAGATTTGAAGTAATGCGTAAAGATTGATGTCCAAGATCTTCTCGTTTGAAGTGACTCCAAGTCCCACTCCGACGAAAGCACCGGCGCCGACAAGATCCATCCCAAGAAGCGAAATATCGAGTAAGGGTCCGACCTTTACGTAGCCGTTGATTTTACCGGCGATATCGACATCGCCGTCTTTGATGAACTCTTTACTGAAAACACCTTTGACGGATACCGGAACTCCGAAAGCCGTTTTGCCTTTGACTCCCATCGTCGCCGAGGTATACTCACGTGCTTCGGCTTCGATACGGATATTCCCATCGACCCCGATAATAAGAAATAAGCCGCCGCTGACGCGTCCGATCCCAAACGGGATATCGATCCCGAACAAGGGAATGCGAACTTCTTCTTTGAGATCGCTCTGGACTTCCGCTACCAGATAGAACTCCTCGGCTGCGTTTAGGATGAGGTGGTATCCGCCAAACGCCGAGTATTTCGCGTTTACGTTGATTTTACTTACACCCAGTCCGCCACTTAGCCGGATCGTGAGTTTCTTCCCGCCGCTTCCCTCGTAAGTCAGCGTGGTATTGTTGAACTGTAGATTGATTAGATTCTCCCCGGTCAAGTATTCGAAATCCTTGATTGAATCCCCAAACGCCATGGGTTGAAGCGCGGCGTCGAGGACCACGCAATCTTCCACGTTCGCTGCGAATCCTTGGATGTTGGAGCGTGTCAAGTCGACGATCTCGCCATTTGCCCCGCCGAGCGAGAAATCTTTAAAGACTTCGTTGAAGCGCGGTTGCTCGATCATGTAGGTGTTTTCCAACGCTTTGGCTTTCTGATCAAGTTTCGTATCTCCGTAAGCATTGGAAAAAACACTCCTTGATCCCACCTTGAATGATGTGCCCGCTTGTGGATCCACCACGATCAGACCTGGCTTGGCTTCACGATTCATCTGAGCCAAAACTTGATCCAACACATCCCGATTGATAAAACCGCCTTCTTGAATGATTCTTTCCGGCCGCATCTCTTGTATCGTGCTGCCCGCGATCAATTGCCCCGCGGTGGCGATCTTATCTGAAATCGTGGTGTTTTTCAGTTCAACGACGTTCGGCGCCAACTGATAGGTCACTTGCTTGAACGTGGCGGGTGCGATCCCGGCGGTCATTGTCGCCCACTTTCCGCTTACGGGAAGGAAATCGAAGTCAAAGTCTCTAACTGATGGAAGATTTCGGAATTCCATATTCTTATATTCTTGGGTGGAAAGGTTTGGTGTCGCGGATTCCGTTTTATGGATTGCTTGCGTTTCTATGGGTAGAAAAGTCAAAAGAAGAAAGAATACCATCAGTGTCGAAAATAACCGTTTCATGCTTGCGCCCCCTTTTGGATCAAACGTTATTGATGACAGAACTTTTACCTAATCTGTGACAATTTATGGATTCTGATGATTTCCGTAACAAAACCAACTTCTGACTGCTCTCGCCAAAGCTCACGACATTATCTTTTTTGAAACGTTGATGACAAGTTTATTATGGTGATCCTGTGTCATTGAAACGAAATTACGTCTCGTATACATTAAAAATAGTCAGTAAGCGGTTGTTTGATTTCATTATACGTTTCATATTTTGCTTTGTATAGGACTCATCGGTTAACGTTATAAAAACCTGCCGGTTAAGACAGGTTTAGGTGTTTGGATGATTCGAATGCGACGTAATTCAAGCGTCGATCGACACAAACGTCGAAACTATAAATTCTTCGTAATTGCTTTTTCTTTGTCTTTGAAGTAATGACAACGTTGGGTCAACGGACAAGAATCGCATACGGGATTCAATGCCTTGCAATGATAGCGGCCAAAAAACAAGATCGCGTGATGAGCGACGATCCAGCGGTCTTTGGGAATCTTGCGTTTTAGCGTTCGTTCCGTTTCGGACACGTTCGCATTTTTGCGAACCAATCCCAATCGATGGCTGACACGATCGACGTGGGTATCCACCGCAAGCGCCGGTATTCCGAATCCGACCGCTTGGATGACATTGGCGGTTTTACTGCCGATCCCGGGCAAGGCGACAAGTTTTTCATATTCACTCGGTACTTCCCCGGCATATGTTTCGACCAATGCTTGAGAAAACGCCAAGATATGTTTCGCTTTGTTATGGTAGAGTCCGATGCGTTTGATATGTTGTTCGATTTGTGCCTGTGTCGCGTGTGCCATGCGATACGCGTCACCGAAGGCCGCAAACAGTCCGGGAGTCACTTCGTTGACGGCTTTATCCGTGGTCTGGGCACTAAGAATCACACTGACTGCCAGTTGAAACGTAGTCGTGAAATCCAACTCGCAATGTGCGTTTGGAAACATCTCTTCGATGACGTCGAGGATCTTAATCGTTTCCTTCGTCATTGCGTCTTCCTTCGTTGAGTTGCTGTAACGTCACACCGGACTTCACCCATTGGCTTAGGATTTTATCGATGTATCCGAAACTCAATTTCCGATACATGACGGCTTCCCGCAATGCGTGGATGCAAAATTCCGGTGAAGTACGGTTCGTCCAATCGACAAGTTTATCGATCTCACTCGAACTTAGGGGACGACCGAACTCTTTTTCGAAAAGCTTGAACACGGTATCCGAATCCGATGCGGTAATCAGCGGCGTTTCATATAGCGCATCGAGATCATAGCCGATTTCGGTCGGATTGACTTCGATGGATAGATATCCTTTGGCGGACAAGGACTCCAAGATCAAATCGATCAGCTCCGGTTCGACTTTACATCGCCGCGCCAAATTATCGAGATCGATCGGTATATGGTTGATCCGCATGTGTTCCAACTGGATCGCCGTCAACGCTTCGATCGATGTCAACTGGCTATGCTGGATATTCTCTAGAATCCAAGCGATCCGATTAAAGTAAGGTTCATTGTAGAATTTGTTTTTCATTGTTCGATCTCCATTTTAAATAGAACCGTGTAATCTTTCGGCGACAGTAATAACTCTTGTTTCGAACCGATCACCGCGATCACCATCTGCGCATCATAGTATCCGATCGTCACGTTCGCTTCGAAATCAAAGGTTTCCGATACATATTCGACGGCTTTGGGCAGGTCGATTTGGTCTTCTTGGATCCATTTTAATAGATTTCCATACGTATCGCAGGCAAAGTAGATTTTTTCGGAATTAAGGGTCGCTCTTCCGACCCAAACCGGTGTTCCCATATTACTTTCGCGAAGGATCGAAGCATCGTTCAACCGAAAATCCTCTTCAAGCCGGTTCACGATTCTCGCTTCATGCCGTCGGATTTTTTCCATCGGACCGCTCACGAAGACAAAGAGATTCATCAGGATCAATAAAACAAAGATCATGCTTAAACTTATCGTAAACAAGAGTGATTTAACGTTGATGCCCATGTTTTCTCCTTTCAGTCAGTGTATCATAGCCGATGGGATGATTTGCATATTTTTAACGCTCATGCTAAAATGCAAAAGTCAGGAGGTGTTTCATGCGAAGGATTTTGAAACTCGTCGTGGTTTTCACCCTTATCCTTAGTGTTACGGGTACCGGTCTCTATCTTTTGTTTAAACCGGCGAACGCCAATGTATTAAAGCAGACAAGCCTGAAAGCCTCGACTCTAACATTCAGTGATTTGGAAACTTACTTGCTCGAACATCCGGGCATACATCATATGTATTTTTGCGAAGCGAAGAATTCCGATTGTGAATTTGTGAAGAACGACTTGATGGTCAAACTCGCGGACGAAGCCAACGTCGAGGTTTTCGAGGATATCGAATCCGTCGATATGTCGACGCTCTCGGATGAGATCTCATCCAATGCGTTACGTAACGCATGGGGATTCTCCCATTTCCCGGCCTTCGTCAAGTATGATTCCACGGATGGAACCATAAAACTTGTTACGGCGTTGGAATGGAGCAGCGACAAACCGTTTTTGGTGGAAGACATCAAGGCATGGATGGTCGGCGCCGGAATCTGGCATCCTGAATATACGAACTAGAAAAGAAGAGCGATCTTCTTTTTTTTATCGTCCGATCTTAGGCATGACTTCATAACACCATTGTGCGCTACGCTTGCTGGCTTTGACCAAATATTCTTCGAAGGTCATCGCGTTATCGTGATGCAACACGATATCGGAGAGCGAACGTAAGATGACAAACGGGATGCCCTGTTTCGCGGCGACGTGCGCGATCGCGGCCCCTTCCATCTCGACGCAGATTGCTTCCGGAAAGCTCGCTTTGATAGCTTCGATCGTTTGCGGATCGGAAACGAATTGATCGCCAGACACGATCGGACCGATCCAATGTCGTTGATCACCGATCACTTCTTTAAACGCCGAGATATATTTCTCGTCCGCATCGAACACATAACGGGAGCTTGTCAATCCTTTCGGTTCGCCGAACGCGGTCAAATCGAAATCATGATAAGCCGCTTGGGTCGACACCACGACATCCAAGACTTCTTGATTCGCATTTAGTCCGCCCGCGGTTCCGATATTGACGATGCCATCGATCGGAAACCGTAAGATAACATTCAGCGTACTCATCGCCGCTTCGACTTTCCCGATTCCGCTCAATGTCACGACAACCTCGGTGCCATTCAGTTTTCCTTGACGGAAGGTACGTCCGTCGTGGTTAATTTCCTTCACTTCTTGCATCAACATGACGATTTCGTTGACTTCTTGCGGCATGGCGCCGATGATTGCGATCATAGTTCTTTCTCCTTCGTTGCGGTAATAAAGTATTTTTCAGCGATTGGATCGATTCCTTCATTAAAATCGCTGCTGATTTCGGTCACAAATCCTGCTTCATGAAGGATATCCATGACATCATTTAACGGAAAAACATGTTGGACATGCGTCTCCATAGCTTCTTGTTTGTCGTCAAAGTAAAAATGGAAATGATGGATGATCTGATTCCCTTCGGATTCGATGACCCACTGATACGCCGTTGAATCGATCCATCCTTCTTCGATGAACGGATCTTGAAATTCAGCCAGTCGTTCTTCGGTATGCATATCGAACAAGAATCTCCCGTTGATGGAGAGATGGCGGCTTACTTCGTGAACGAATCGTTTGAAATCATCCAAATCATCCAGATAATTGATACTGTCGCAATAACACAGGATCGTTTCGTAAACTCCGAACGGATCGAGATTCCGCATATCTCCCACAAAGAAACCGATCTGATTCAAAGTATCTTTGGCTTTCGCTTTCTCGATCATCTGTTTCGATAGATCCAACGCATCGACCTGATATCCCGCTTGACTCAGAGCTAAGGTGATTTCACCGCTCCCGCAAGCCAATTCCAAGACGTTTGTTCCCTGTGCGTTGCGAAACGTATATTCGCACCATTGTCGGGTGGCGTCCTCGTCTTTGACAAGTCGATCGTAATAATCCGCCAGTATATCGTAACTCATCGCACGACCCGATCCGCCCATAGACGTTCCAATTGATAAATCGCACGCGTCTCGGTCTGAAACACATGTAAAACGACATTCCCGCAATCGATCAACAACCAATCGCTTTCTTCGCCGCCTTCGGTATGATCGACGTAAAATCCGGCTTCTTCGACTTTTTCGACCGCGTTGTCCGCGATGGCATGGATCTGTCGTAAGCTTTGCGCGTCACAGATGACGAAATAATCGACCCAAGGATTGACCGACTGCATATCGAGAATCGTGACATTCCCGGCTTTCTTATCTTCGATCGCGTTGATGACCGCGGTGAGTAGTTCAGACATCGATGCCCTCCTTCAATAGGTATTCGGCTTGTTGGTTGCGAACGATTTTATATGCGGCATCCAAATCCCGTAATGCCAAGTCGATGGTATCTTTCCCATCATATCCCCGGCTTTCGTCCAATTTGTCCGCAAGGTAGATAACGCGTACGATCGGGTCGTGATGATCCCCTTCCACATGGTGGCCGATCGCCGCCAAAATGCTTCGATCGCGAATTTTGAGCGTCTGTTGCGCGAAATACATCCCGGCTCGTTGGTGCCATAATGCCTGCGGTTTGGCCAGGTATTTCGGTTCATGAATTGTCAGGATCGTAGCCAAACGCTGTCGGGGTTGGTTTTTCATACAGTCATGCAACAATGCGGCGGTACGTACTTTGTTTTCATCGATCTGATGCGCTTTCGCGATCCGGAGCGCCAAATCGCACATCGAAGCGACATGGATCCAACGTTTCGGACTGACCATCGATTTCGCGATTTCTTCAAGATAGAGCCCGTTTTCCATCATATATGCCACAATGGACGGTTTGGTCAATTCGACCTTCCCTTGGCGGATTTCGGTCGAAGAGTATGCCAGGTAATTGCGATATGGGAGTCGGATCATTCCGTTGGGTATGCTATCTTCGGGATTGCGGGGATAGACGCCAAAACGGATCAGTCGCAATAATTCCTCGGGCTCTTTCCACAGCGAAAACTGGTCCGCCTGATCGCTTCCCATGATCCAGACGAATTCGACAGTAGGGTAAAAGGATACCAGTTCCCGCACGGTCGTGATCGTGTAATTGGGTTGAGGCAAGGAGGCTTCCAGGGTGCTGAGTTTGAGTTTACGGTAAGGTTTGATCATGAGTTCGATCATCTTACAGCGATGATCGAAAGATGCGGCTTGACCGCTCTTAAGCGGTGTCAAGACCGTCGGCAAGTACCATACTTCGGCTAAACCCAAGGATCGCTTGGCATCCAGTGCGATCCGCAAGTGTCCGAAGTGGATCGGATCGAAACTTCCGCCGAAAAGACCGATGCGTTTCATCGCGGCAAATCGATTTTCTTCTTTTCGCTTTGTCGATAAAGAAGAAGGGTTTTCCCGATGATCTGAACGACTTCGCTGTGCGTCGCCGAAGACAGATCCAACGCGATTTCAAGCGCCGGGACCGGGCATGATTTCAAGACGCTGATTTTGACGAGTTCGTGGGCTTCCAGCGAATCGGATACGGTGTTGACGAGGTTGACGCTCATCCCGTCTTTACCGACTTGGAAGATGGCGCGCTGGGTCTGACCCATACTGCGCAGGAAACTTTTTTGTTTTGAGGTTAACATTAGATCATCGCCTTTCTGAAGTGGATGTCGACGGACTCGGATACGGTCGCATCGATACGCGTATACTTGCCTTGTATGCAAACCCACCCGATTTGACCGAAGACGACATCCGTCTTCTCCGGCGTATAACGATGGGTGAAATGACGGGTCAATGCGGGATTGGATTTTACTTGCGGCGTCAGAGTATCGAAGTGCTTAAGAAGGTAGTCCTCGAGATTGTCGGCCTTGGTACGATGGACGTTCAGACCCTCGCTGACATAGAAAGTCGCGGTGGCATTCTCGGCGCCGACGATCGTCACGGTCGCCAAACCGCCAAGCACGAAACTTTGCGACGACGTCAATTGAAAGGTTCTCGGCTTATAAGCGTTTTTCAGTCCCAGAAGTTTGATGTCTTCCGCCGCCAATTGTTCCCAAAGGCTATCCTCGACCTTAATGCCCGGCGTATCGTAGAGCGTGATCCCCTGCCATGAGATCGGCGAAACATCAAGCGTCGTATGCGGATACGGAGAAACCGTGAGATTCGCCGTATCGACCAGCGCATTCAGTAAGGTGCTTTTCCCGGCGTTGGCCATCCCGACGACGGCGACGTCTTTTCCGTTACGTACCGCATGGATCGCGTCACCGACCATCTTGCGACTTCCTAACGCATGGTTTCCGGTTACGACGACACCTTTGACTTCGATGCCCTCTTCACGCAACCGCGAGCGTAGAAACTGAAGCAATTTATCATTCCCCAACGTTTCAGGTAAGAGGTCGCGTTTGGTTGCGACCAATAACACATCTTTGTTGTTTAAATGGCGATGCAGGCCCGGTAGTAAACCGTTTTCGACATCGCAAAGATCCAGCACATAAACCACCAAAACATCCATCTTGGCGACCCAGGAAAGGACCTCGTCGCTATCGGCGGTGGATACCTTCAAAACATCCGTATCCCCGTAATGTTTTAACCGATAACAACGTCGACATAAGGTTTGCCCTTCTTTGACGATATATCCCGCGGCGGCGGGATCCTTGATTTGTAAGGGAGCGCCGCAACCGACGCATTTTTCGGATCGTTGACTCATTTCTTTCCTCCTTGACGCAGGACGAACCGTTCGAAACGGCGGATCCAGCGTGTATAAAAATAATCGTTCTCACTGATCGGCGCGACCATGATCGCAAACATTTTCAAGCGTCGCGCGGCGATCATGTCCGTAAAAAGTTGATCTCCCAGAAACGCGCATTTCGCGGGATCGATGCCCCGCGTTTCAAGAAATCCACGGATTTTATAAATCAACGGCTTGTGGGCGAAACTTAACCCTTCGATACCCAAATCTTCGCAAACCGCGTCGATACGACGCGATGTGTTATTGGAAATCAAGTAGAGATCGAATCCCTCTTCCTTCAGATACACGGCCCATTTCTTCAATCGCGGAGAACTCAACGATTCTTTCGGCGCAAGCAAGGTGTTGTCCGCGTCGATCAAAAGCGTCTCAATGTTATGCGATCGTAGAAACGTCGGATCGATGCTTGTGGCATCTTCGACATACGTAACCGTATCAAAAATGGGCATAGGATTCCTCCGATGGTTAATTATACCAAAATTCCGTTCGAATTGATACGAAGAGCGGGCATCAATGATGCCCGACTGTTAAATTACGTGTATAGTAAATATCGGTGATTCTATGCAATTTGAACTTTTATTGATTAACGTCGACGCGACACTTTTCGATGTCGTTTCCACCATTCATGAAGTCTATCGCAACTTGGCGAAACGCGACGGACTTGCCCTACCCGCTTCGTTTCTGGATCGGATCGTCGATGCCCGCGGATCTTCGCGTGAACGCTTGGACCGCGAATTCTACCGCCTTGCGTCGCTTCGTGATGAAGCGGATGCTTTGATCGAAGAAGCGATCACAGAGAAAATCCTCAAGGATCGAATCCTATCCGATAAAGCCGAAACGTTTCTTAGATACCTTAACGAAAATAGAATTCCTTACGGTTTTGTCTCTTCGATGTCAAACCACCACATGGATCGAATCCTGAAGAAATTCCCCTTTATGACCCCGGTCATTCATTTGACACAATCGGAAGTGCTTGAAGGTAAACCGGAGCCAGATCTATATCTAAAGGCTTGTCGCAAAGCGAATATCCATCCGAACCAGGTGTTGGTCGTGGAGAATAGCACGTTGGGTGTAGCTTCCGCCTTTCTGGCTCGTACGACGGTCGTCTTTATCGAATCCGTCACGACACGCAACGAAGATGAGGCATACTATAGTTTCCAAGAGTTTGAAGATCTGAACCAACTCATGCTTCAGATCGAACCTCGGACAAGTTGCGCGGTTCCACAATTGGAACTGATCCTATCATAACAAAAGGGCTTGCGACGCAAGCCCTTTGTTTTGGTTTTAAAGGTCGAAAGTAATCAGTTCGATATCCGGATGCGGTTTCGCTTCATTCTCCGATTCAATCGGTTCGACCGCGGCGGGAATGTCGAGAATCCGCACTTCTTCGATGCCATAGAGCACATAGAGATCATCATTCTTCGGACCGGTGGCGAAGGTGGCGTCTTTCGCCATGATCGAAATATCCTTCATGGCGACCCAACGTTCCTTGTCTTGTGTCAGTTTCAAGACATCGTAGGAACCGACGCTGGCCAGATATGCGATCTTTTGGGGATTGCTTTTGATTCGTTTCGCCAAAAGTTCGCCTTTGGCCGGACGGTTACTTACGTCGACATCGGTGAGTTTGATCCGTTTGTAAGACCCGCTTTGCGTATAGGCCAGGATGGCGTTGGAACGATCCTTGACAGCGCAGGCAAACGCGACAGAATCCCCGGCGCCTAGATTCATGGCTTTGACGCCTTTGGCGCGGGTTCCGATTTCACCGATCGAATTTCCATCATATCGAACCAAGAATCCTTGTTCGGAACTGATTAAAATATCCTCGTTTTCATAAAGCACGAAAGCACTGACGACTTTGTCCTTGGGCTGCAAGACCATGGCGTCGAAGGTTTTATTATTGCGGGTGACTTCGAATTGGGAGATGGCCGTTTTCTTCATCAATCCTTGCGAACTGACCGTGACGATCCACGCATATGTATTGAAATTCTTCACCAACAACGCGGAAACCACCTTGTCCCCGTTGAACTTGAGATAGTGGCTGATATGGTTGCCGATTTCCTTCCACTTCGCATCTTCGATACTGTAGACTGGCAAATACGCATAATTGCCTTTTTCGGTTAGAATCAATAAAGTATCGTACGTATCGCACTCGATCGTACCGATGAGACGATCGTTTTCCTTCAATCCGGTCTCCGTGTTCTCGCTGGCTTGATATGAACGTAAGGAAACGCGCTTGATATACGCATCACGGCTCAACGTGACCACCGTACGCTCGTTTTGGATCATGGACATCTTATCGATGACGATTTCCTGAACCTGTCCCTCGATGTCCGTCCGGCGTTTACGGTCAAAGGTTTCGCGGGCTTCTTTGAGCTCCTTGACGATCACGCTCTTCAACATTTCCTCGCTGCCCAAGATCGACTGGAGATATTCCATTTCGTTGACCAGAAGCGCGAATTCGTTGCGTAACTCGACGATATCGGTCGAGGTCAAGCGGTAGAGTCGCAAGGTGACGATCGCCTCGGCTTGCGCCTCGCTGAAATCGAAACGTTTGATCAGATTGTTTTTCGCGTCGGTCTTGTCCTTGGAAGAACGGATGATCGTGATGACCTCATCCAAAACGCTGATGGCACGCATCAAACCTTCCAAAATATGGCAACGTCTTTCCAAATCGTCATAGCGGAACCGACTGCGACGTAGCACGACTTCTTTGCGATGGGCGATAAACGCATCCAACATTTCCCGTAATCCCAATTGGACTGGACGTTGGTTGACGATCGCGATCATGTTGTAATTGTAATAGACTTGCAGGTCGGTGTTCTTATAGAGATAGTTCAGGATCAGTTGCGCGTCGGCATCCTTTTTGATGTCCAAAACGATCTTGAGTCCGTTGCGATCCGATTCGTCACGCACGTCCAAAAGGCCGTCCAGGCTTTTATTGAGTCGGATGTCGTCGATTTTCTTCACCATCGTCGATTTGATGACTTCATAGGGAATTTCGGTGATCACAATCTGATTGATCGTGCGGGTTTCCTTGATCTCGGTCCGCGCCCGAATGACGATGCGACCTTTGCCTGATACGAAAGCTTCATGGATCCCATCCCGCCCTTGAACGATCCCGCCGGTCGGAAAGTCCGGACCTTGTACGATATCTTCCAGTTCTTCCAATGAACATGTCGGATAATGGACGCGGTAAATCGCCGCGTCGATGACTTCGCTGATATTATGCGGCGGAATGTTGGTGGCATATCCGGCGGCGATCCCGGTCGCACCGTTGATCAAGAGTTCAGGAATCCGTGACGGTAGTACGGTCGGTTCTTTTGAAGTATCATCGAAATTCGGCGCAAAGTTGACGGTATCTTCGCGAATGTCTTCCAAAAGCGATTCCCCGAAACGACTTAGCCTTGCTTCGGTATACCGCATGGCGGCGGCGGGATCATCGTCGATCGAACCGTTGTTGCCCTGCATATCGACAAGCATGAGATTCATCTTCCAATATTGCGACATCCGAACCATCGCTTCATACACCGAACTATCACCGTGGGGATGATAGTTACCGATGACCAAACCGACCGTCTTGGCCGATTTACGATAACCTTTGTCGAAGGTATTCCCATCGTCGTACATGGCGTAGAGGATACGGCGTTGAACGGGTTTCAGACCGTCTCGCACATCCGGCAACGCTCTTTCTTGGATGATGTATTTCGAATAACGCCCAAACCGATCTTGCATCAATTCCTGAAGCGGTAAAAGATGATCCTTGTTGAGCGGCGCATCGTTGGTTTTCATCGTTTGACCTCCGTTTCGAACCGGTCTTCCAAGGTAAAGGCGACATTGTCTTCGATCCATTCGCGACGAAGATTGGCCTTATCGCCCATCAGGACGCTGACCGTACGTTGGGCCGAGATCGCATCGTCGAGGGTGACTTGCACCAAGGACCGATGGGCGGGATCCATGGTCGTTTCCCAAAGTTGTTCGGCGTTCATTTCGCCCAACCCTTTGTATCGCTGGATCTCGCATTTCCCGATTTTCTTTTGTTTCTCTTTTAACTCTTCTTCATCGAAAGCGTATTCCATCGTTTTCCCCTTGGTCAGCTTAAACAACGGCGGTTGCGCGATAAACACATGGCCGGATTCGATCAATGAACGCATATAACGATAAAAGAACGTGAGTAGGAGACATTGGATATGCGCGCCGTCGGTATCGGCGTCGGTCATGATGATGACTTTCCCGTAGTTGATGTCGCCGATTTCGAATTCGCTGCCGGCACCGGCGCCTAAGGCGTGGATGATGGTGTTGAGTTCTTCGTTTTTTTCGATTTCGCCTAAACTTGCTTTTTCGGTATTCAGGACTTTTCCGCGTAGCGGCAAGATCGCTTGATACTTACTGTCACGCCCTTGCTTGGCACTTCCGCCGGCGGAGTCCCCTTCGACCAAAAAGAGTTCGTTCTTACGCGAATCTTTCGACTGGGCGGGTGAAAGTTTGCCTGATAGGATTCGTTCGCTACGTCCGCTCTTCTTGCCTTTACGGGCATCTTCACGGGCTCTGCGGGCAGCTTCGCGGGCTTGCGAGGCTTTTTGGATCTTCTTTAGGATCATCAACGCGAAATCACGGTTTTCTTCCAAGTAATACGCGAGTTTTTCGCCGATGAAGTTCTCGACGGCCGCTTTGGCATCCGGTGTCCCGAGTTTTCCTTTGGTCTGACCTTCGAATTGAAGGATCTTTTCGGGAACGGTGACGGAAATAACCGAGGTCAATCCTTCGCGGATATCGTTTCCGTCGAAATTTTTGTCTTTGTCCTTTAAAACCCCGATTTTGCGCGCAAAATCATTCATCGTTTTCGTCAACGCGGACTTATACCCGATCTCGTGGGTCCCGCCATCGGCGGTCCGCACTAGGTTGACAAACGAGTAGGTGTTTTCTTGATAATCGTCGGTGTATTGAAACGCCGCGTCGATTCCGATATCGTTGACAGATCCCGAAAACGACAAACATTTATGTAAGACCGTCCGGTCTTCGTTCAGATAATCCAAAAAAGCGTCCAACCCTTTGTCATAACGGTACGTCTCGGTCTTGTTGGCGCGTTCGTCCTTGACGATCATCGTGATCCCTTTGAGTAAGAAGGCGCTCTCGCGAGCCCGTTCGTTGACCAGGGCGATATTATAGTCGAGCGTCGAAAAAATCGACTTGTCCGCTAAAAATCGTACGGTACTCCCGGTTTTCGTAGTTTTCCCGAGAGATACCAAGGGCGAAACCCGTTTGCCGCCCTGCTCGAACCGCATTTGATAAAGGTTGCCTTCATAAGCGACCGTCGCTTCCAGCCATTCGCTGAGCGCATTGACCACCGAAGCGCCGACCCCATGCAAACCGCCGGAAGTCTTATATCCGTCGCCGCCGAACTTACCGCCGGCATGTAAGACGCTAAAGATGACCTGCAAGGCGGGGACGCCCGACGCATGCATGCCGACCGGCATCCCCCGTCCTTCATCTTCGACTTGGACGACGTTGTTTTTCTCGATCGTGATCCGAATCGTTTTTCCATAACCGTTGAGCGCTTCGTCGATCGCGTTATCGACGATTTCCCAGATCAAATGGTGCAAGCCTCGCGCATCGGTCGATCCGATATACATTCCGGGGCGTTTACGCACGGCTTCCAGACCCTCAAGGATTTGGATACTTGTTTCATCGTATTTTTTTTGTGCTGCCATGAAAATCCCCTTCCATTATCAATTATACACAAGAAAAGATTAAAAACAAATGACAGGTACCTCGGTTTTGGTATAATGAAATGCGGAAAGAAGGTACGCAATGATCTATCTCGCAATGTTCGTCGGTTATCTCTTCGGGTCGATTCCCTTCGCCCTGATTATCGGTAAAGTGTTTTACAAAAAAGATATTCGTAATTTCGGCAGCGGCAACTTAGGCGGCACCAACGCGGGACGCGTCTTAGGCGCGCCGGCCGGTGTCACGGTTTCCGTACTCGATGCGCTCAAAGGTTTCGTGGCGATCATGCTTGCCCATTTTTTCATTCCAGGCGACGTGAACGCGGCGGTCTTGGCCGGTTTCGCGGCCGCGATCGGACATTGTTATCCGCTCTTCGCGAATTTCCGCGGCGGGAAAGCCGTATCGACAGCCTATGGCTATCTATTGGGGATCGCGGTGTTCTTTATGTTCCCTTGGGGGATCTTGTGGGTATTCGCTCTCCCATTAGCGACATTTTTCCTGATCTTGAAGTTAACGAAATTCGTATCCTTCTCATCGATGGTCTCCGTCACCTTGGCAACGGTCATCATGTTCATCCTACAAAAAAACCTGTTGATTTGTTTTACCGTGTTGGCGATCGACCTGTTGGTCATCTATCGGCATCGTGCCAACATCAAACGCTTGGCCGACGGGAAAGAATCCAAGGTAAAGTGGTTATAAAGTTCCGTTGATCAGATCGATCATCGATTTACTGGCAGCTTCATTCATGACGGGACTTTGAGAGGTCCCGTTTTTTATGCAATTTGCGAAATGCTCGATTTGAAACGTGAACTCGCTCTCGAAATCCGCTGTATAAACTTCCTTGGTGTCTTGGACGATAAGGTTGGCAACCTTGGATTTCCAGAAGTCTTCGACTTCGATATAACCCTTCGTTCCATAAAAGTACGCGATGTTTTTGGTTTTGACACCGATTCCCCCGCGCATCGATCCCATGACTCCGTTTCGATATTTCACCACGATCTGACGGATCTCATCGCATCCGGTGTCGCCTTCGATTTGAAGCGAGACATGCTTCTCGATTGGCGAATCGATGACATGGTTCAGGTATGCGATCGCATAGACCCCGACATCCAACATGCCGCCGCCCATCGCGTTTGGATCGAAGACCCAATGATCGTAACCAAAGGGGGAACGATAGCTGTACGATGCTTCCGCATACTTGAGTTCGCCGATCCTACCATCGGTTACCCAATCCTTGACTTTTTGCGTCGTGGGAGTGAAAACGGCTTTCATCGCTTCCATCAACATCAATCCCCGCGACTTCGCCATCGCGAAAAGTTCTTCGACTTGATCGGACGTAGCGACGAAGGGTTTCTCGCACAGTACGTGTTTGTTATGCTGAAGCGCTTCTTTGACGAGTTGGTAGTGCGTAAACGGCGGAGTCGCGATATAGACCGCATCGGTCGTATCCGCCTTTAGAAGATCCTCATAACTTCCGTAAGCGTATGGGATCCCATGCGTCATACAAAACCCTTTTGCCTTCGATAAATCACGCGACGCCCCAGCCGTTACCTCGACATCGCTTACGTATGTACAACCTTTGAGAAATCGCAAGGCGATGTTCCCGCATCCGATAATTCCGAATCGTAACATACAATAACCTCCTTATAAAGAAAACACAGGTTGACTGTGTTTTTACTTGTACTGCTCCATCGACTTGATGATCTGTTTGATCTGGGCTTCGGAAGGTTTTCTTCCCATCTGTAAGAACATGGCGCGGATCATCTTCTCGTTGATCGGCGGATTCTCTTTCAACTGTTTCATAAACGTTTTGCGGGTGAAATAGAAACCCAACCCGCCCCCGATCGCAGCCCCGATGATGAGGTTGATAAGGGATAACCAAAAATCATTCATGGATTCACCTTCCTTTTTTACTTCTCTATTCTATCATGTTTAATCTTCTTTTCAATCAAAATAAAAGAAGAAAGAAACCGACCAAGATTTCTTTCAAATCTGAAACCGCAAACCGCGCGTCCAACCTGGCATGGGTTGTTTGACGCTCACTGCGTTTCCCCATGACTACTTTACCACAACTTCGCTATATTGACGCAAAGTTACCCAAACGCTTGATTTAAGCCTTTATTCCTTCCTTTTCGGGTTCATGGGTAAGTTGCAGGAATTCGGCGCACTCATGTAGGCATTTGTATTTCCGGGTATGTGTCACCAAATATTGTAAATCGCGAAACAAACATATTTTCGTGTAGCGGTCCTGTGGATCGACGATCGGTAATAGGTGCGACATAAGATAATCGAGTTTCGCATGCGCTTGCGTTTCGATGTCCATGGAAAGATACTTCACCAAAATTTTATGGTTTCGGGACATTTCGCTCACTTCGACGATGTTCACCGGTTCACGTAAGTATAGTGCCGCGTGTAACCTAAGCATATCCGGCGGATCGGTGATCGACGATAGATAAGTTTTGGCGTGAATGAAGGCTTGTCGCTTGACCGCGTCATTCCCAAGACGGCTTAGAAGTATCCGATTGCCGAGTTTGAATATCGGAATTGTTTGCGGAATGGAGGCCACATCCTTCAACGATCGTCCTTGTTGGGAAACGATTACGAATGTTCGAAGTTGATGCGTCAGGTAGGTTAACCATTGGCTTGTCGGATGAAGTGACTTAATGCGCTTCAATATCGATTCGCAAAAAATGACGCGTCCCGTCAATATCCCGCAAACCGCATCGATCCATAAATCGATCGGATGCTTCGATGTGAAGTCCAGGATCGTTTTTATATCCTTTCGACATACATCGCGTCGCAAGATGTGCGAGACGATCAGAATCAATCGAAGATGCGGTTTTAAGATTGTCGGTACAATCGACCATAACGTAAGGACTTCGATCAAGAAGTCCTGCGAAGGGATTGTGGCATCCACGTAAAAGCTTTGTATGCCATGATAGAGCTCCCGATAGAAATCATAGATCACATTACGAGAATCACTCGGGGTCGGATTCACATTTACAAGTTCCATGATTTCGCCGAAACACAGGACTTCGTCGAAGCGCTGAAACAACTGCGCGAACATTCGATCCTGATGGCTTGAAAATGTGTAATTCAATCCAAGTTTGCCCAGGAAGAAGCGATAAAGGGTTTCCTCTTGGATGTATTTGCCATTTTCCAATTGGCAAAATGTCTTGCGCGAACAGACCGGCTGTCCGCAGTCGACTTCGAAAAAAGGATGATTTTTCGTCGTTACGATAAAATCTTCCTGCGTGAAACCGATCTTATGCATTTTTAGCTTCTTCCTACGATGAAAGCGGATCAAAATGCCGACCTTGCGTAAATTTTCGTGGTAAAGCATCGTCGTATGTTATTCGTTGTCCTGCGTATGATACAGACGGTAATAGAATCCTTTTTTATTCAAAAGCGAAACATGGCTTCCGCGTTCGATGATCCCGTCTTTCGTGAGTACGAAAATCTCGTCCGCATCCGTAATCGTGCTTAAACGATGCGCGATCACAAAAGTCGTTCGTTCTTTCGCCAAAATATCCAAGGTTTCTTGAATCTGCTTTTCGGTTTCGTTATCCAAAGCGCTGGTCGCTTCATCCAGCAGCAATATCTTCGGGTTCTTCAAGAAGATCCGCGCCAGCGAAATACGTTGTTTCTGACCGCCCGAAAGTTTCACGCCGCGCTCTCCGATATAGGTGTCGAGTCCGTCCGGAATCTGTTGGATAAATTCCCAAGCTTTCGCCATTTTGGCGGCCGCGATGATTTCATCTCGCGTCGCACCCGGTTTTCCATATTCGATGTTTTGCGCGATGGTACCGGCGAAAATGAAGACATCTTGTTGAACGATACCGACATGATCGCGTAGATTCTTGAGTTGAATATCACGGATGTCGGTGCCATCCAACAAAATCGAACCCTTTTCGATCTCGTAAAAGCGCGGCAACAAACTACATAACGTCGTCTTACCCGATCCCGAAGGACCGACAAACGCGATCTTGCTTCCCGGTTTCACGTTAAACGAAACATGACTTAACACATGACTGCCATTGCGGTCGCCATACTCGAACGAAACATCGTCGAAAGTGATTTCACCGCGGGGAGCGTCAAGCGTGATCGCACCGGGGCGATCGGATTGGGGCTGTTCGGCCAAAATCCCTTGAAAACGTTCGAATCCGGCCATGGCCGCGTTATATTGCATGATGAATCCGGAAATCCGGTTGATCGGTTGTTGGAAAAGTTGGACATAAAGCAGAAACTCGACCAAACCGCCGATCGATAGCGAACCTTGAAATACAAGGTATCCTCCAAGCATGAATACGGTCAATTGGATCAAATTGATGAATCCTTTGACGGTCATCCCGAACTCCGCCATGATTTTCAAAGCGCCACGTCGTGAAATCGCGAAATTCTCGTTACCGACCGCGAACAACTCGCCTTCTTTTTCCTCGGCGTTGAATGCTTTGACGACACGGATCCCGGAGAAATTATCTTCGGCTTGCGCGTTGATCTCAGCCAATCGTTCACGCATGACGCGAAACGCGCGACGGAATTTGAGATTCTGTTTCACACCGACGAAAATCATCAAGGGTACCAAGAACACCATCGCCAACGCTAAAGGTATACTGGTCATAAACATCATGATGAAACTGCCCACAAGCAAGACGGCCGAAATCAAAAGGTCTTCCGGTCCGTGATGGGCGACTTCGGAAATCTCATTGAGATCGTTGACCAAGCGCGACATCAGCTTTCCGACTTTCATATTATCGAAATATGCGATCGGTAAGGTTTGGATATGTCCGAACATTTCCTTGCGCATATCATATTCCATATGGACGCCTAATACATGGCCCCAGTATTCGACCACGTATTGAAGTATAACGCGGAGTATGAAGACGACGGCCAAGATGGCGCCCCAAAATAAAAGAAGTTGCATCGTTCCATTGACCAAGATCGAACTGATCAGATAATTGGAGAAACGCGGAGTGACCAGATCAAGTGTCGCAATTAAAATTGCCGCGACGATATCGATGAAAAACAGTAGTCGGTAAGGTTTGTAGTAGCGAATGAATTTCTTGATCATAATGCCTCCTCTTCTCAAAAAAAACTTCGGTGACCCGAAGTCTTTAAAAGTGACCCAAAGGCTGCGATATATTCCCTGTTGTCAGGTGGGTAACCTGTGCTCCTCTTGGGATCCCCGGTAAGACCGGGCATTCGACGCCAAGGAACAACGTCCGGTTTCCCTTATATCTACGTGTCGGAAATAAATATCCTTTGGGTACTTTTATTATAGCACCATATTTTATTTTTACACTACTTGACTTCTGCGGATGACGATTTTCACTTTTCAACGAAAAGCAAGACACCCGAAGGTGTCTTGCCTAAGACTATTTTTCGATGCGGATATGCAACTCTTCCAGCTGCTTCGGTTCGACCGGCGAAGGGGCTTCCGTTAGAGGGCAGCGTGCCGATGCGATTTTCGGGAACGCGATGACATCGCGGATCGAATCGGATTGCGTCAACACCATGGCATAACGGTCCAAACCGAATGCGATACCGCCATGCGGAGGCGTACCATATTTGAACGCATCGACGAAGAATCCGAAACGTTGGCGAATCTGTTCATCGGTAAACCCGATCAAGGAGAACATCTTTTCCTGGACTTTCTGGTCATAGATACGAAGAGAACCGCCGCCGATCTCAAATCCGTTTAAGACGATGTCATAGGCGCATGCCAAGACTTTGGACGGATCGGTGTCAAGCAGATGCAACTGGTCTTCTTTCGGGCGGGTAAACGGATGATGACGCGCGACATAGCGTTGTTCGTCTTCGACATATTCCAACAAGGGGAAATCGACCACCCACAAGTAAGCGAATTCGTCTTTTTTGGCGAGATTCAACTTGTCGCGAAGCGCAAGCCGTACCGCCCCTAAGGCGACGCATGCTTTTTCCCAAGCGTCAGCGGTCATCAAAATCAGACTGTTGTCCGGCGCGGAAACCGTATGGATCAAATTACTGATTTCTTCAGGTGTGAAGAATTTGGCCGCGCTTCCCTCTACAGTTCCCGATACAACCTTCAAAACGACAAGTCCTTTGGCGCCGTTCTTTTTGGCGACTTCGGTCAAGGCATCGGTTTCTTTACGGGTAAAGGCTGCGCCGTTTTCAACAACCAAGGCTTTGATCGCTCCTTGTTTAAGCGCGAGCGCTTGCGCAAAGACCGGGAACGTGCTGTTTGCGAAAACTTCGGTGACTTCTTGTAGTTCCATAGCGAACCGGATGTCCGGTTTGTCGGATCCGAAACGGTTTAATGCGTCCGCAAACGGCAGTTTCAAGAAACCGGTCGTGATTTCTTTCCCCAAAACATCTTTCATCACTTTGACGATCATCTCTTCGATGATCAGTTGAAATTCGGCTTCATTCAAGAACGAGGATTCGATGTCGACTTGGGTAAAGTCCAACTGGCGGTCCGCACGCAAGTCTTCGTCACGGAAGCAACGCGCGATCTGATAATAACGTTCTAGTCCGGCGACCATCAATAATTGTTTAAAGATCTGGGGGGATTGGGCAAGCGCGTAGAATTCACCCGGATGAACACGGGACGGAACCAAATATTCACGCGAACCTTCCGGTGTGGATTTGGTCAACATCGGGGTTTCGACTTCGATAAAACCATTGTCATCCAAGAAATTACGCATCGTCTTGACGATTTTCGCGCGATCCATCAAGCGTTTCTGCATGACCGGACGGCGAAGGTCAAGATAACGATACTTTAATCGGGTGTCTTCCAGCGCGTCCGTGTCGTCTTGAACCATGATCGGCGGAACTTCGGCCGTATTGATGACCTTGACGGTTTCAACCATGATTTCGATTTCACCGGTCGGCATTTTCGCGTTGGGATCCTTGCGAAGAGCGACGATCCCTTCAATCTCTAAAATATATTCGTTACGTACTTCGCGTACAAGGTTTTCTTTGGTTTCATCGAAAACCAATTGCGTGATGCCGGTCCGGTCACGCAGGTCGATGAAGACCAGCGATCCGAGGTTACGGCGACGGGCGACCCAACCGGTCAATGTGACGGATTGTCCCGCATGGTTACGGCGGAGTTCGCCGTTGGTATGGGTACGATTCATTGTTTTTCTCCTTTAGTGTTCATGTTCGCAGATATGGTTCACATCCAGCCAATGATCCAATTGATGGATCAGTTGGTCGATTTTAAGCGTCAGTTGTTCTTGCGTTTCGACATTCTTCACGACGACTTTCCCTTCGGAGAGTTCGCTTTCGCCGACCATCAGGACGACTTTGGCGCCTTTGCGTTGGACGGACTTGAACTGCGCCTTAAACGAACGACCGGTATAATCGAGTTCCGTCCGGTATCCCGCCGATCGTATCATCTGCGAAAGTTGGAACGAACTCTCTAACATTTCTTTGCCTAAACTTACCACATAGACATCCGCGTTTTCTTCCTGAGCGATGTCGATGTTTTCCGCATCCAATGCGACGAGTAAACGTTCGATGCCCATCCCGAATCCGATTCCCGAGTGCGAGGGTCCGCCGAAATATTCGACCAATTCGTCATAGCGTCCGCCGCCGAAGATCGTCGCTTGCGAACCCATGTCTTTATTGACGGAAACGACTTCGAAGACCGTGTGCGAGTAGTAGTCCAACCCACGTACCAACCGATCGCTGATTTCGACTTCGGTTCCGGAATCCTTCAGAATACGTAATACGGAAGCGAAGTAATCTTTGCTATCTTGATTGAGATAATCATGGATATTGGGGGCGTGTTGGATCGAGGGATGCTCGGCATCGACTTTACAGTCAAGGATACGCAGTGGATTTTGCGCATAACGTCGTTGGCAATCCGGGCAAAGTTCAGGTAAACTCGGTTCGAAATGGATCTTAAGCGCGTCACGATATGCGTTGCGAGATTCTTTATCGCCAAGCGTGTTGATCAAGACTTTCGTGTCGTTGAGTCCGATCCTGTTCAACAAGTCGATCCCCAACAGGATGACTTCCGCATCGATCAGGGGAGACTTCTCCCCGATGACCTCCGTTCCGAATTGATGGTGGATCCGCATCCGACCTTTCTGGGGACGTTCATAGCGAAAGCACGGTCCGATATAGTAGAATTTTTGCGGGAGATCCGGATTCGCGTACATTTTGTTTTCGACGTAACTGCGGATCAAGCCGGCCGTCCCTTCGGGGCGCAGCGTCAACGACCTTTCACCGCGATCAATAAAGGTATACATTTCCTTGTTTACGACGTCGGAACTATCGTTTTCACGATGAAAAACCTCCGTGTGTTCGAATGCCGGCGTTCTGATTTCGTCATACCCGTAGATGTAGCAGAGTTGCCGGATCAATTCCTCCAACGCATGCCATTTCGTCATTTCTTTGCCAAATACGTCTTGTGTCCCGCGAGGGACTTGGTAATTCGCCATGGTTTCCTCCTTGTAACGATAAAGAGCGCCCATAAAGGACGCTCTTGCGTGGTACCACCTTTGTTGGCGCAAAAATGCGCCCTCAATCCGTTAACGCCGGCTACGTCCATCCCTACTGATTCAGGATGTCTCCTCCAAGGTGTCTGTCGCACATTTCCGGCGGGAAGTTTCACCGTAACCTTCCCTCTCTAAAGCTTTCCCTGTGCGGGTTTCCCTTTCATAGGATCTATGGAATTAGTCTATCGCATGACTTTGTGAATGTCAAGGCATAGAAGTCGGACGTAATCATGAGTGTGAATCGCTTATTGCGTGATTCGGTCGACTGTTAGGACGGACGGAACCTTCTTAAGGTTCGCGATGACCGTACGAAGATGCTCCGCATTGTCGACCACGACCCGTAAGGTCGTCGTCGCGGTGATTTTGTCTTCGTTGACCGTCGAATTGACAGCGCTCAGACCCGCCTTACATTGGCTGACCGTCGTGACGATGTCGGTGATCAAAAAGCTGCGATCGGTCGACATGATGAACAGGTTGACTTCGTATTTACCGGTCGTGTACTCTTCGTCCCACTCGCAGTGGATCAAACGTCGGGTTTCGTGGATGACGTTGGGACAGTCTTTGCGATGAACCTTGACGCCTTGCCCTTTGGTGATGTAGCCGACGATATCATCGCCATACACCGGCGAACAACACCCCGCGAGCGAGATCATGATCGAATCGACACCCGCTACGGTGACGCCGAACTTGGAGACATTGCGTCGATCGGAACGTTGTGGTTTGAAGAAGCGGTCGAAGTTTTCCATCAACGTCGGTTTACGAACTTGTAACTTCTCGAAAATCGCCGGCATGGTCAACGACTTAACGGCGATCGCATTCATGAAATCGTTATAGTTCTGTATCGTGAAATATTGGAAAACGGTCTCCAGTTTTTTCGGATTCATGAACTCCTTCTCATCCAACCCTCGCTTCTTCAACTCTTCTTTAAACATGGCTTCGCCTTTCGCGATGTTCTCGCTCCGGCTTTCCATTTCTTTCTTTAATAGGAAGTTACGGATCTTATTGCGGGCATGCGAAGTCTTGACGATCTTCAACCAATCCTCGGACGGGCCGTTGGACTGTTTGGATGTCTTGATTTGGACGACGTCCCCGGTCTTCAGTTCGGTATTGATCGGAACCAAAACGCCGTTGACGATCGCACCGACCGTCGCATGACCGACATCGGTATGGATCCGATACGCGAAATCGATCGGCGTCGATCCTTGCGGAAGATCGATGACCCTGCCCTTCGGGGACATGACATAGACATTGGCTTCAAATACGTCATGAGTCAGAAGATCCATATATTCGCCGGCCGCCAAGTCATCGCTCATCGAAGTGAAGTCTTTAAACCATGACAGTTTCTCTTCGATTTCACGCATTTCTTTTTCCGGATTATACTTACTGCCTTCTTTATAGCGCCAATGCGCGGCGACGCCTTGTTCGGCGATATCATCCATGCTTTCCGTCCGGATTTGGACTTCGAATATGGAGCCTTGTTCGCCCATGATGGTCGTATGTAACGACTGGTACATGTTCATCTTCGGCATCGCGATATAATCTTTCAAACGTCCCGGGATCGGCCGGTATTTCTGATGAATATAACCCAAGATTTCGTAGCAGTTGACATCGGTCAACGTGACGATGCGGATCGCCAACAAATCGAGAATCTCGTCGAAACGCTTGTTTTTCGTCGTCATTTTCTTATAGATACTATAAAGATGTTTCGAACGCCCGAAAATACGGAACGGGATATGTTGTTGGGCGAGCATCTCCGAAATTTCCGTGATCATCTTATTGACCTGCGCATCGCGTTCGGCCTTACGCATTTCGACCAAATGGGCGATCTCATAGTACTTTTCGCGATGCAAGTAATAGAAACTCAAATCTTCGAGTTCGTTCTTGATTTCGCTGATCCCCAAACGATGGGCGATCGGCGCATAGACTTCCAACGTCTCGCTGGCGATTTTCTGCTGCTTCTCTTCCGACATATATTGAAGCGTACGCATGTTATGCAAGCGGTCGACCAACTTGATCAAAATGACCCGGACATCTTTGGCCATCGCGATGAAAATCTTGCGATGATTGACCGCCAGATATTCTTTTTCGTCTTTGAATTCGATATGCCCGATCTTGGTTACGCTTTCGACCAAGGTCGCGACTTCGTCCCCGAAGTCTTTTGTCAGCTGTTCTTTGGTGACGCCGCAATCTTCGATTACGTCATGCAAAAAACCCGCCGCGACGGTACGCGGTCCGACCCGTAGCGTCGCCAAAATATAGGCGACGTTGACGAGATGGATGATATACGGTTCGCCGCTTTTGCGGAACTGCTCACGGTGGTGAAGTTCGGCATACGCGTACGCTTTATCGACGATGGACAAATTTTCTTCATTCTGAATATAGGTTCGCACTTCGGCTCGAACATCTTCCATGGTCACTCTTTTTTTCGCATCCATAACTTCACCTCCTTTCGTCTAAAAATCGAAGATCACTCTTCGATTTATTCGTATTGGATCAATGTCAATACTTCGTAGCCTTCCAACACCTTACGACCATTCAACGAAGTCAACTCGATGAGGAACGCGCAACCGGCGACGATCCCGCCCATTTGTTCGACCAACTTGATACTGGCTTCGACGGTTCCGCCGGTCGCCAACAAATCGTCGACGATCAGCACGCGTTGTCCCGGCTTGATGCTGTCTTTGTGGACATGCAACTCATTGGTGCCGTATTCCAACTGATAGCTATAACTGATCGTTTCGCGCGGCAGTTTTCCGGGTTTCCGTACCGGGACGAATCCGATATTCAGCGCGTAAGAAACCGGACAACCAAAGATGAAACCACGGGATTCCGGTCCGACGACCACTTCGGCATTCACTTTTTTCGCGAAAGCGATGATTTCTTCCGAGGCCTGGCGGAACGCTTCCCCATCGGCCATCAACGGTGTGATGTCACGAAATAGAATACCTGGGATCGGGAAATCTTGAATATCGGCGATGTAATTTTTAAAGTCCATAACTGCCTCCTTGCAACATAGTTATTATAGCAAGTCCGATTTAAATTACAAGGATTGCCCGACGAGTTCGACGAGAATCGACAGTTTTTCACGATTACGGAAACGTTCGATTTTGACTTTCCCGATCACATCCAACAAGATAGTTCGAGCGTCGAAATCGCTTTTGGCTTCACCGAAGTCGACTGCTTCCAACTCGATCGATCCCCAACGCAATTGCCACTTGCGAAAGTTCGCGGAAAATTCTTTAAAGCTTACTACTTCACATTGATCAAACCGTATCAAAGGCATCGGAAATCCGCTACCGAAAGGTCCGAGCTTTAAAAGTTCGAAGAAATCTTCTTTGTTTAGGTTCTCTTTTTCCAATCGTAAGATGGCCAATGTTTCCATGGCATTGGTCCAATCGATCAAATCCGCCTTCCCTTTCAACCCATCGATGAATAAACCGAGATCCTCTTTGCGGATCTCAAGTCCGGCCGCCATGGCATGTCCGCCGTAACGGATGCAGAGGGATTGGACATCGGATGTCAGTTCCCGCAAATCGACATCGGTGACGCTCCGTGCGCTCCCTTTCAGCGATTCGCCCTTTTCGGCGAACACGAACACCGGTCGGCCGATCTCGCGAGCCAAACGTCCGGCCGTAATTCCCACGATTCCTTCATGAAAGCTGTGGTGGGTCAATACGACCACGTTGCCGACCGCATTCAAGCTTCGCGCCGTATCATACATGGATTGACTGAGTTGTTTGCGCTTCTGATTGAGAGCGATGATTTGTTTCGAACTGGCTTGGATATCAAGTTCCGTGATGCTACACAGATAATCGACGATGCGGTTCGCGTTGGCGACATCCGCCAACCTGCCAGCGACGTTTAACTTGGGAACGATTTGAAACGCCAATGTTTCTTCATCATAGCGTTCGACCGGTTTTTCCATCAACGCTTCGATCGTCGGATATCGATGCTCATTCAGTTTTACCAAGGCATCGATCACGATCCGTCGATTTTCGCCCCATAGGTCTACCATATCGCCGACCGTCGCGATTCCGGCGAGAGTCGTGATGTAATCGTCGACACCGGTCAAATGCTCCGCCAACTGAAGCGCCAGTCCGCTTCCGCACATGTTCGCATATTTATCTTCGAGTAGACTTGGATGAATTAAGATGTCACAAGGGACCTCTTGTGTCATTTCATGGTGATCCACCACGAGTACGGTCGCGTTATTCTCATGGATACATTCGAGCGCTTCAAACGCGCTAACCCCGTTGTCCACCGTGATGAAAAGCTTATATCCTTTCGCAATCGCTTTTCGCACGGTTTCGACATGTAAACCGTAACCTTCGTTAAAGCGGTCGGGAATATAGAAACCGACATCCGCCCCGAGTTTACGTAGAGTCAGCACCAAGATCGATGTAGCGCATAGACCGTCGGCATCGTAATCTCCGCAGACCATGATTTTATTGCCTTGTGTGATCGATTCACGGATGATCCGGGTCGCTTCAAAAAAGCGGGCATCATCGCAACGTTGACGAGGTGTCGGAAAAAACAGCTGTTTCGCGTTCTGTATGGAGACTTCGTTGGCAGCAAGCACTTTTGCGACCAAGGGTGAAGCATTGAACTCTTTTGTGTAGCGATCGGCGCCAAGCGTCGACAATTCGATGATTTTGGTCATAGTATTCCTCGATTCTGGGTATATTTTAGCATATCAAGCGAAAGAAAAGGCAAACAGAGAACTGTTTGCCTTCGATTTAATCGTTGATTCCGAAAATCGTCATCTCGTCGATTTCCTCGCGGCGACGCGTTTTCATTTTCTTCGTTTTCACTTTCGATTTTTCATGAATTCGGATGAAGTACCACAACTGGGCAGCAATGAATATCGAAGAATAGGCTCCGGAAATCAACCCGACAAACATCGCGAAGTTGAACGTGAAGATCGCGGAGGATCCCCAAGCCAAGAGGCAGATGATCGGAATCAAGGTCGTCGCGGTGTTGTATAGAGAACGTTGCGCGACCATGCGGAGCGAATCGTTGACGATATTGCGATAATCCTTGTGTGTAATGGTGGGTTTCGTCCAACCTTTGACGTTTTCGCGGATACGGTCGAAGATAACGATGGTATCGTCGGCTGAATAACCGATGATCGCCAAGAGTACGGAAATCAAATCGGTATTGACTTCCAAACGGAAGATCGAGAAGATCGCCAAAACCATTAAGACGTCATGGACCAGCGCGACAACCAGACCGACCGCGTAGTCAAGTTCAAATCGAAATGCGATATATGCCAGCATCAGCAACCAAGCCAACAACGAGAGCAGAACAGCGGTTCGAACCAATTCTTTACCGACGATCGGCGTTACGACCGAGTCGTTGGATTCGTATCCATATTTCGTCTCCATGGCGTGGCTGATTTCATCCAGTTGCGTACGCGACAACGCTTCTTTGGTCGTCAAGTTCGCAAGCTTGTTGCCGGAGAAGATGATTTGTAGGTTTTCGACACCGAGTTCGGCGAAATCCGCCTTCAGTGTCGCTTCGTCCAACGGTTCATCCGATATGACGGTGATTTTCGTACCTGAAGAGAAGTCGATGCCAAGGTTCATCAAGCCGTCGCCCTTGGCGAAGTTGAAGATGCCGATCAACAATCCGGCTGCCAACACAATCACCGAGACGCCGATAAACCATTTGGAGACACCGACGAAATCGATCTTGTCGAAAATCGTTTTGTGCTTCATTTCTTCGCCTTTTGAAACATCGGGGATCTCATGCTTACGGACGCCGAACCATTCCGGTTTCCGATCGAAATGACCGCCCCAAACCAATAGTCCCAAAAGGAACTTAACGAAGAACACGTTGATCAACAACGTCGCGAAGATGGTGATCATCAACATCGTGGCGAAGCCTTTGACCGAACCTGTACCGAACATATACATGATGACGGCGGAAATAAAGATCGTGAACTGGGAATCGAAAATCGTGATCCAGGCCAGTTTATGACCTTCCGTATAAGCTTTTTTGACCGAACGACCAAGATATAATTCATCCTTGATACGCTCAAACGTAATGACGTTGGCGTCGACGGTCATCCCGACCCCCAAGACCAAGGCGGCGATGCCAGGCAACGTAAGGACTCCGCCCATGGTGTTGTAGACCAACATGACGAAGAACACGTAGAGAAGCAACATGATGGATGAGACAAACCCCGGTAAACGGTAAATCAGAATCATGAACAACATGACACCGATGACCCCGATAATTCCTGCGAACAGTGTCTGGTTAAACGCGGAAGCCCCGTATTGGGCGCTGACGACGTTGGAATAGAGTTCGGTCATCTTAACAGGCAATGAACCGGAGTTGATCAAATCAGCCATCTCACGGGCTTCATCTTCGGTAAACGACCCTTTGATGATCGCATCCCCTTTGATCCCCTCGGTAACGGATGCCGCCGAAACATATTTCGTCGGTTCCCCTTTGTTATATTTTTCAAGTTCGGCCTTGTAGCTATCGGTTTTCGCATCGAAATCCAACCAAGTTACGATGATATTCTTACCCGTACCGCTTTTCCCGGCCATATCTTTGGTAATTTCGTAAAACTTGTCTTGGTCGGCGATTTTCAAACTGACGACGACAAATCCGTTTTCGTAAGCCAGCGAAGCGCCGCCTTCCGTCAGGATCGACGCATCCGCCAACAATTTGTCGTCGGTGTCCCGGAATTCGAGATTCGCGGTCGCCGAAATGATCCGACGCGCCACTTCTTGATCGTCGACGCCGGCCAATTGGACACGGATACGGTTATTGCCCTCGATGATGATCTCAGGTTCGTTGACACCCAAGATATCGACACGCTTCGAAACGCTGCGTGCGACGGCGGATAAGGCGGGCAAAGTGCCTCCGTCTTCCAACGGAGAAACTTCGTAGACGATTTCGAAACCACCCTGCAGGTCAAGACCCAACGTCATATTTTTCTTGATATCCCCGGCATAGGTCAGCAACAAGGCCGCAAGCGCGACCACCGTTGCGATAAATACATAAATTCGCGAGTTCTTTTTCATTCCCTCATCCTCCGATAATATCCTCGAATTCGGATATTGAGCACTTCTGTCCTTCGATGATCGCCTGTTTCGATAAAAAGGCGACGATTTCTTCCCCGGACAACGACAATACGTCATTGACTGCTTCGCTGAGCGAAGAAGGCTGACGTTTTCTCCACTTCCATTTCAGAAGGGTCTCTTCCACTTGCTTCAGCGACAGCTGCGACAAGCCTTCGCGTTGCAATTGACCGAGCTTCAGCGCCATCGTCAGGCGTAGCTGCTGGTTATTGTTATACGATTCCACAAACCTACCCCCTTCTGCGATTGCCTTTTTATTATAAAGCAAATCGCGTTTGATGAAAAGGACAATTTGCGTTAACGTCCGTTCACCAACGCTTTAAATAGAACGCCTCTTTGTTCGTAATTGTCAAACTGGTCATAACTTGCGCATGCCGGCGAAAAGAGAACGACATCGTCTTGTTTCGCGATGATCATTGCGGTCTGCACCGCTTGTTTCAGATCGTCGACGACGATCGCCGCAGGATAGATCTGTTTTAACTGGAACTTCGTCGCTCCGAAGACGATCATCGTTTTCACACGGTCCAAATACGGGATCAATTCGGAAAATCCGGTCTTCTTATCATATCCGCCCGCGATTAGGATGACGGGTTGATCGAAAGCCTTGAGTGCGACGATGGTCGCATCGCAATTGGTGCCCTTCGAATCGTTATAGTAGGTCGCTCCATTGTATACGCGAACATATTCGATCCGATGTTCGACCCCTTGAAAGGATCGGATCGCTTGTCGGATCAACTCCACGCCGACCCCCATCTTATACGCCATGGCCGCGGCGACCATCGCGTTTTGAATGTTGTGGCGACCGACGATCTTAAGGTCCGAAATTGCGAAAAGGACGGTATCAAAAAGCATGACATGCTTGTTTTCGACGCGTAAATCCGCCGGTTTCTCCAACGAAAACTCGATGACTTTGCATTTTACGTCTTGCGTATAGGTAACGACGTTGACATCGTCGATGTTGCGCAGAAACCAATCGCTTTCCCGTTGGTTCCGATATACCAAGGTCTTCGCCTTGTAATAGGCATCCTTCTCCCCGAAAACATCCAGATGATCGGGTGTTAAATTCATGATCGCGCTGACGCGAGGCCGAAATGTCGGGCATCCGAGAAGCTGGAATGCGGCGATTTCAAGCGCCACATCGCGTTTGACATCACCGGTCTTCAAGACCGCTTCGCATAAAGCGTTTCCGATGTTGCCCGCAGCAAGTGCGTCTTCGTCCTTCAGCCGTAACATTTCCCACAATAAACTGGTGGTCGTCGTCTTCCCGTTGGTACCGGTGATGGCAGCGACGGCATACGAGGGCGCATATCGTAGCGCCAACTCGATTTCGTTGATGATTTCGATCCCTTCGCGCGCCACTTTCGTGACAAACTCGTTGGTATACGGAATCCCTGGGTTCTTGACCGCAAACGCATACGTTTCGGCCAAGATTTCCAACGGATGTCCGTTCTCGTAAACTTTGACGCCGATGGCTTCCAATGCGGTCTTGTCGGCGATCGAACGCGCGTCTGTCAACACGACCTGATACCCATGTTTCACCAATAAATGCGTCGCCGCAAGCCCGCTACGGGCCGCTCCGATGACGAGGACTTTGTTCATGATGCCACCCCGATCAAAATACCCAATACGGCGCATACCGCGCCGATTCCCCAAAACATCAAGACGACATTCCGTTCTTTCCACCCGCTCATGGTAAACGCGTAATGGATCGGCGTATAGATGAAGATGCGTTTATGACGCAGTTTAACCGAACCGATCTGAAGGATGACGCAAATCGTTTCGAAAACGAACACACCGCCGATCACCACGAAGGCGATTTCAAGTTTCATCACGAAAGCCAACGCCGCCATCACACCGCCTAAGGCAAGCGATCCGGTATCGCCCATGAAGATTTTCGCGGGCGACCAATTAAATCTCAGATAGGCGATCAAAGAACCGATGATCGCCAAAACAAACGCGAAAATGATTTCCTCGCCGCGTAAATACGCGATGTAGGCGAATGGGATCAGTGCGAAGACCGAGGTCCCTCCGGCTAAACCATCCATGCCGTCGGTCAAGTTTACGGCGTTGCTTGCGCCGGTGAACATAAAGAAAACCAAGAGGACATAGAGCCAGCCCAAATCGATCTGGATCGACGTGAACGGAATGAGGATTTCGGAGGATGCGGAACTGCGGTAGACCAGATAAAACGCGATGGCCAAGATCAATTGAAGCAGAAATTTCAACCGCGGACTGAGTCCGTCGTTCTTTTTCTCGATAATGATTTTTATATCATCCCAAAAGCCGATCAACCCATAGGCCAAATAGGCCAAATAGAGTAAAGCGATCCTCGGCTGAGCCCATGAAGTCGGATAAACGATAGACATCGCAAGGATCGGGAAAAGTACAAAAAGGACTCCTCCCATGGTCGGAGTCTTCTGTTTTTCCTTGAACTCTTGTAATGAATATTCGCTGACGGATTGATGGGTATCATTTCGTCGAAGTAGATTGATATAGGCTGGCATGACGGCAAGAACCGCCACAAGACCCAAAAGAAACACGATAAACGGTGTCATGCGTTAACCTCCCTTATGCTTGGATTATTATATCACGCTTCAAATCGTAATGAACTCATTTCAGTACGATTTCAACCATTACGGATGCATCGATCGGAGAATTCGGCGCGATCGACTGCGACGCGACATTCCCTTCACCTTGGATGGTTACCGGGGTATGGGTAAGGGCGAAAAACGCCAAGACATCTTTTCGGCTCCACCCGGTCATATCCGGAATCGTTAGGTCGGATTGCGATGTCAATACGAACACACGTTGATTGGAAAGCACCGCGCTTTCGGAAACCGGATACTGATCGATCACGCTGTTTCCATTACCGATCACCAAGGCTTCCAATCCGGCGGTTTCACATTTGGCGGCTGCATAGGACAAACTATGGTTGATCAATGCGGGAACATTGGTCGTGAAGACATCGGGAAGTTGCGGCGTGCCCCCATTTCCATCCGGTTTCGAGAATCCGTAGGCGAGCGTGATTTTCCGCATCAATTGTTGGATCGGCTCGGTCGTCACATGGACGCTACGAGTGTATTTCGTTTCAAACGCATAGTAAACGAAAATTTTCGGATCTTCGGCCGGTAATCCCAATGCGACCGAAAAAAGATTCCCGTCCGGCGTATAAACGCCATTGACCGCGTACTGCGCCGTACCGGTCTTGGCAATCGAGTTGACCTCGGGGATCTGGTAGAACCGACCGGTTCCCTTTTCATCATAAACGACGCGATACATCAAATTTTGCAAGGCTTTCGCGGTATCTTCTTTAATCGGTTTTCCGACGACCGTCCGTTGACCTTGGTAGATTACCGATCCGTCGTAAGGATTCTTGATCGATTCAACGAAATAAGGTTTCACCATCGTCCCATCGGTCAAAACCGCGGAATACGCTTGCATCATCTGCAACATGGTGACGGTGACCCCTTGACCATATCCGGCCGTCAGTTTCTCGACCGGCCATTTGTAGTTGATGGAACCGGTCACTTCGCTGATCTTGTCCGTATCGACTTCTTGAAAGAAACCGAAGCGATCCAGATAATCACGATACGTTTGCGTCGTGGTGACTTTCGTTAAAAGTTCCGCGATGGCGACGTTGGATGAAAAGATATACCCGTAATCTAGAGGAATGATGCCCCAGTTCTTATGGTTGGCGTTATTGATGACGGCCGAAGCGGCTTTGTTTTTGGCGACCCGTACCGGTTGCCCGTTGACGATTCCCATGCGGAAGGGCGCGCTATCGAACAGTGCGTTGCCATTGTAGACACCGGTATCGATCGCCGCCGCGTAGACGAACGTCTTCATCGTCGATCCCGGTTCAAACGCGTATTGCGAGCCGATGTTCATGTAATCCTCGATATTCAAGAGATTCGGATCAAATCCCGGGTTTTGACCCCACGCCAATACCTTTCCGGTATCGACTTCCATGACCGCCCCCCAGATTTTCCCGGTCACGAAGGTTTCGCTGGTCGAAACCATCGCCGCTTCCAACGCTTCCTGAATTCCTTTATCCAACGTCAAAGTGACGTCATATCCGTCGACAGCCGGCGTTTCGATGACTTTGGAACCCGGCAGCACATAATCGTAGCGGTCGACGGTGGACTCTTTGAGTCCGTTGGTCCCCATCAACGCATCGTTATAGGCAAGTTCGATTCCCATTTTTCCGATATTATAGACATTCCCGTCATTGTCGGGATCGTTGGATTGGGAAAATCCGATCAAATGCGATGCGAAAACACCGAACGGATAGTTGCGTCGGATCGTTTTCTTGAACTTGATTCCATCCAGTCCTAACGCGGCCAAGGCATCGCGACGCTCTTTCGTCAATCCTCGACCATAGATCCCGAAATAGCTCTGATAAGCGTCGATCGATAAACGTTGGCGGAAGTAATCGACCGAAGCGTCGAAAAAGACCGCCAGCTTCGTCGCCGTTGCTTCGATGTCCGAAACGTAGCTTTCATCGAATCGATCATCCAATACCGCATAGACATCGAAGGCATCGATGTCTTCCGCGATGATCACGCCGCTTCGATCCAGGATTTTACCGCGATTTGCGAGGAGAACTTCTTTTTTGATATGGACGTTTTCGCTATAATCGATGATATCGGTCTGACTTCGGAGGTGTAATCCGCCGATCGCGACGACATAGACGTTCGCTGCCGTTATCGAAGCCAAAATCAAAAACAGCGCCATGACAAAAAGAAGCATGCGATTGCTTCTTCGTTTCATCTATTCACCCGATTTGACCGTAACGATGTTGTTTTGGATCAACGTCATCCCGTCGGCCTGCGCGATCGCGGCGACGCGGGTGTAGGCGCTCAGTTCTTGGATGTCCGATGCCAGCGTTTGGTTTTCTTTGCGGATTTCAACGATTTTCTTTTGCGCCTTCTGCGTTTGTACGCTCAAAGATACGTTGTAGGTACGCAGAAAGATGGCCGAGAAAATAAACAGCATGACGGACAAGACGAACAGCGTTTGGATGGTACGCGAGAGACTGAATTTTTTACGTCGGATGACTTTTACTTTTTTCGCCATGATGTTACTTTCCCCTTTTTCTCAAGATTCTAAGTTTCGCTGAATGCGAACGATTATTGATCGCCAGTTCCGCCTCCGAGGCGACGATGGCTTTGCGTGTGATGAATTCGTAATCGGCCATCGGCAAGTCCGCCAACGGCAATTTACGCGGAATATGGATCGTCGATACTTCGTTGAATCGATCTTTGACGATGCGGTCTTCCAAGGATTGAAACGTAATGATGCAGAAGCGTCCGTTTTCGTTGAGTAAACGGATTCCCTGCTCCAACATCTCCTGTAACGCATCCAATTCCCCGTTGACTTCGATTCTGAGCGCTTGGAACGTTTGCTTGGCCGGATGGCCTTTCTTGGACAATACCTTCGAAGGTAATGCCGATTTGATGACATCCACCAACTGTAAGGTCGTGTCGATCGGCTTGATTTGGCGCTGCACTTCGATTTTACGCGCGATCTGCTTCGCAAACGGCTCTTCGCCGTAACGATGTAAGATCCGCATCAAATCGGAAAACGGATATTGATTCACTACTTCCCAAGCGCTCAGCGATTGGCTTTGATCCATTCGCATGTCGAGCCGGGCATCGAAACGATAACTGAAGCCGCGTGCGGGATCATCGAATTGAGGTGAAGATACACCGAGATCGACCAAGATCCCATCGACCCCATGGATACCGATCTGATTTAGTTGTTCTTCCATCTGTGCGAAATTCGCTTGGATAAAGGTGATTTTATCCAAAACGGAACGCAAGGTTTCTTTTGATTCCGCGATCGCCGACACATCCCGATCGAAGCAGAAGAGCTTTCCGGTCGTTAACTTCGATGCGATTTGCAAACTATGCCCGCCTCTTCCCAAGGTGGCGTCGACATAGATGCCGTCCGGCTTGATGTCAAGCCCTGTGATGGCTTCATGCAGGAGTACGGAGATATGTTCCATCAGCGTAAGAATTCGGTCAAGGATTCGGCCACGTCCTCAATGGAGGAACTGGCGTGGGCATAGTATTCGTCCCAACGCGGTTTCGACCAAATCTCCACATGTTCGTTGACACCCAACACGACACATTCTTTATCGATCTTCGCTTCCTCGGCCAAACTTGTCGGAATCAAGACTCTCCCCTGCGCATCGATCTCGCATTCCGCCGCCTTCGCCGTCAAAAAGTGAACATACATGCGTGCTTCGCGTTTGGTGGCGGGTAATTTCGATAACTGCTCCAAAACGCTCTCCCATTGTTTCTGGGTATAAACCGTCACACAACCATCCAAACCACGTGTCAAGATGATGACCGGACCCAATTCCTCGCGAAAACGGGCAGGAATGATGATCCGGCCCTTCGCATCGAGATTGTGTCTGTACTCACCCATGAACATAGGAATTTCCTCCCACTTTCTACCACGAAACACCACTTTCTACCACCATTATACGCCAACCGAATAAAAAGAAAAGAGATATTCGCAATTTTCGAATATCTCTTGGATGAAATCTGTTTTCTGGATATCCAATGTCGGTTTTTATCATCTGCCCACCTTTTTGTGGACTCGTCGATTATCCCCTTTATGTCATCGAAAAGCATTCAACCGACTCAACTCACATATAACGGATCATCGTTTGATGGAAACGCAAGAAAAGACCGTGATCTCAAAATCACGGTCCAATACGTCGGATTGGATGGGGAACGTCTCCAAGACGAAGTTTTCATGGCTAAGAAAAGCGGAAGCCGCTTTCCTTATTTGTTGCCTTCGTAATGGCCACATTCGCAAACGTGGTGCGGCTGTTTGTATTCGCCGCAGCTCGGGCATTTTACCAATGCCGGGGCCGCCAATTTGTAATGTGTTCTGCGTTTCGCTTTACGGGTTTTCGAATTGCGTCTCTGTTGTACTGCCATGGGTCAACACCTCCTACTCGTCTTTCGGTTTGTAATCCCGCAGTTTTGCTAACCGGGGATCGATATGCGATTTTCTTTCGCGTTCATACTCTTCTTCGCTTAGGACTTCCCAGCCTTCCCCTTTCGGGTATTCTTTCAGTCCCGGCTTAACGACTTTCAAAGGCACCTCCATCATAATCAACGGATAGACGACCGGCATCAGCTCGACCATATCTCCTTTGACTTCGATCGCATCCTCGTCATCGCTCTTCACAAACGAGAATACCACGTCATCCTCGGTCGCGAAATCGAAGCTAACGTCTTCATCTGTGATGGCGCACGGAACGATCATGACGCCCCGGATATCCAAATGGACCCGAAATACGTTCTGATTGCCGTCCCATAAACCCGTTGCGGCTACTTGGACCTTTTGAAGGCGACGCAGCCGATCGTTCCCTTCGAAAGCGGAGGGCGCAAATTCGATTTCTTCGTTTTGCGTCATCGCTTCGCCGGCGCTACGCAGAATATCGGTTTTCGACCACTTCACAGAATCACCTTTTTTCGTTAACGGATTAATTATAGGGAAAAAGCAGCATAAAGTCAAATGATTCTTCCACGATACGGTTTATTGGCTTTTCCGACCTTAAATCATTCGTTTATCGATAAAGCGTTGCCCGATCGCGCCCGTTCTCCTTCGATTGACGCAGCGCGTTTTCCGCATTGCGCAACACATCATCCAGACTGAACGCAGTTGCATCCGTCGATGCGACGCCAGCGCTGATTGTAACACGAATTTCGTTTTCTTGGAAGCGTATGGCGGATGAACGGATCTTTTCGCAGAAACGTTCCGCAAGTTTCAACGCTTCTTCAGCCGTTATCGAAGACAAGAGAACGCAAAACGCTTCGCCGGAATACCGGCCGATCAAATCCGATTTCCGAAAGTGTTCCATTAAGTTCCGTCCGATCGATTTTAGCACTTCGTCTCCAGCTAGAGGTCCGAAGTTGGCATTGACCGTCAAGAAGCGATCCAAGTCGAAGAACAGAATCGAATAACCGCTCTCGTCGATCGCATCGCGTTGCGCCGCAAGTGCCGCCAAAGACAAGAATTGCCGGCGGTTTAGCAGTCCGGTCAACGAATCCCGTGTCGCCAAGTGTACGAGATCCTCGCTTTGACGACGTCGTTCACCGACATCGATAAGGCGTGTCAGCGTACCGATTCTTTTATCGTTGCGATCCTGAATCGTTTTCGAGTGGATCTCGAATATCCGTGTTAATTCACCCACTGAAAGTTCGAAATCAGGCTTCATCGGATGGTTGATCCGATCCAACAGGGTTTTCGAACGTTTCAGAACAGCGGATAAGGGTAACCCTTTGGTCGAATCATCGAGTTCATCGAACAACCTTTCGGCGGCAAGATTGTAATCGACCAAGCGTCCGTCACGATCGACTAAGATCATCGGATCACGATCAAGTTGGAAAACCTGCGATTGAAGTTCGTTGGCCAAAGCACCAAAACGGCTCTTCAATAACTCAAAAGAATACAAAGCGATGTACGTCATGATACTTAGCGATAGAACATGAATTCCCAATCGGTTTGATTCGGTCAAATCGACCAACACTCCGAGAATCGGTAGGATCGACAAGATAGCCATCCGTGTGAACGATTTTCCATACGCGGATTTATGACGGATCGCTCCTTCACTGTACATGAAGATACTAAGGATCGAGCTGAGTGCGATGATCGATCGGAAAATATCGTAACCAAATTTTCTATTTGCATCGACGAAGATAAAAAACATTCCGTTTTTAAGCAAGAGTTCACCGAAAAGAAATCCGTTTTGCGGACGCATAACAAAGAGCGAAGAAAAAGTGACTGCAACAAGAAACAACGTTAGGCTTACGGCGATTTTCCATCTGCGAGGCGCTAGAAAATCCATCGCGCAATAGAGTTGGATCGCCGGGAACAAGATCATAGCGACCTGCTTGATGATATAACCGTTTAAGATCAAATCGGTTTGCGTCGCCAATAATTCCAGTAAATAAGCGAAAGCAATAAAAAACAGGCAGAGGTTTAGCAGAAACACCGAAACCGTACGCCCGTTGCGTGGCTTAAACAGACTTGACGACGCATTGAAAACCGAAACGAATAGAAATAAAGCCAGAACCGTAATCGCGATGATCATCGCAACGTTCATACTCAGACTCCTTTGTTGATTAGCCGATATCGTTCAAGTTCTTCAAGTGATAATTGATCCAGCGAAGGAAATCGGCGACGACTTCGTCACGTTTGGCTTCGTTCAGCACTTCATGTCGACATCCGTCGATCAATCGGGTTTCGACCCATCGATAACCGACATCGGTCAAATGCCGTACCGATTCGCTTAACCCACCGGGAAGAAACACGGGATCATCGGTTCCGCTTACAAAACGGATCGGTAAGTTCGGACGCATCACGCGCCAACCCTCGGAGCTGTACGCGTCTTCAGTTAACTCGAAAAGATCCGCAAATCCTTGATTACTTAACGGGAAGCCACAAAGATCATCCTGGATGTACGCGTTTACGTTGCGTGTATCGTAACTTAGCCAATCAAACGCCGTTACCGGATGATCGATATGTCGATTAAATGTCGCGAACGTCTGATTCAAAAGAAACCGATTGGGGCGACGTTTTCCAAAGATAATGACGCAGATTCGTGCCACAAGCAGCGCAAAATTCATATTGGGGTTGAGTGCGACGCACCCCGTCATGTAAATCCCGTCGACCGCGCTTTCGTAGCGTTTCAAGTAACTGCGCGCAAACAGCGTTCCCATCGAATGCGCGAAAATGAATATCGGTAAATTATACGGCTCGTTGGTTTGTTGGATAAAGTCATGCAAATCCCGAAGGTTTCGATTCCATCCGTCGCTATCCGAAAAATGACCTTTGATATGACCGTCAAAGAGGCTTTCCCCATGCCCCCGTTGATCGATCAACATCACGGCGAGACTCTCGTTCGCCAATTCATCCGCAAACATTTGGTACCGGCCGCGATGTTCGACCATGCCATGGAAGATGCAGACCATGGCAAGCGGACGTTCAGGCAAAACCAATGTGCCGGATAATTTCTGTCCGTCGGATACCGAGATAAACTGTATCGCTTTTTTCACAGATTTTCCCCCTGTAATAGTTATATCATAAACTTCCCTCTGTAAGCATGCAAGGGGGTATGGTATAGTATTGGCGGTGAAAACTATGAAAATCGCAGGAATTATTACGGAATACAATCCCTTTCACGAAGGACATCGTCATCACATTACGCAAGCACGCGCCATGACAGGGTGCGATGTCTTGGTGGCGGTGATGTCGGGACAGTTCGTCCAACGCGGCGAACCGGCGATCATCGACAAATGGAACCGCACGAAAGCGGCTTTACGCAGCGGTGTCGATTTGGTCATCGAACTCCCTTTTGCCTATGCAGTCCAAAGCGCCAACCGTTTCGCCGAAGCGGCGGTTGAGCTTTTAAGCCAAGCCGGTGTGACCGAGATCGTTTTCGGTAGCGAGACCAATAATTTGGAGGAACTCAAAGAAATCGCCGCGTTGCCCATCAACGTCGATGCGATTCGCGAAAAACTCAAAAGCGGGATCGGATATCCCAAGGCATACGGACTTTCGGCCGGCGCTTATTTCCCCAATGACATTCTTGGGATCGCCTACATACGTGCCATGACGCCGAAAGGCATCACTCCGCATACGATTCAGCGGACGAATCATTACCACGATACGCAAGCCGGTGAAGGTTTTGCGAGTGCGACGGCGATCCGTAATGCGTTGAAGAACCAATTGCCGATCAACAATCAAACACCATTGGAAGATCAGCTTCGTGACCTCCCGTTTATCGATTGGAACCTTTACTATCCGTTTTTACGTTGGAAATTGTTGTCGCAGAACCACGATTCCCTGTGCGACCTATTTTTAATGGATGAAGGCATCGAAAACCACCTGGTCAATCAAGCCGAAATCTGCGATACCTGGGATGACTTCATTTCGAAATGCGTGACACGCCGTTATACCCGAGCAAGGATTCAACGCGTTTGTACGCATCTGCTTGTCCATACCAAGAAAAGCGAAATGGCAAGAATGCAGGCGCCGACCACGCTGCGTGTGCTAGGCTTTAACGATATGGGACGAAAATTGTTAAAAGAGTTGAAAGATAAAGATATTCGGATCGCATCCCGTTTCAATCAAATCCCAAAGTATATCCGTGAACTTGAGTATCGCGCTACCTTGGCCTATGTGACTCCCTTATCGAACGAATTGCGGAGAACCTTATTGGAACGTGAAATCGCAGGACCGGAAATCCAATAGAAAAGAGCTGAAGACTTCAGCTCTTTTTCGTGTTATTCCTTAATGTTATGATAGACGTTCTGTACGTCGTCAAGCTCGTCCAACATACTGCTGAGCCGTTGCCACATCTCTTTGTCTTCATCGCTTTCAAGCGTTACGTAATCATGCGGCAACATGGTGTTCTCCATGACTTCGAAACTGACGTCGGGAAGGATCGATTCGACCGCCGTTTTGGCTTTGTATAAGTCGACCGGATTGACATAAATGCTCATCGTCCCCTCTTCGACTTCCAACTCCTGCACGTCGCAGTCGTTCTCGATCAGGGCATCCAACATTTTCTCTTCATCATCATAACTGAAAACCAGCAGTCCGACACTGTCGAAAAGATGCGAAACGCTTCCCGCGACACCCATCTTCGAGCGTGATTTGGTGAAGCAGTTGCGGACTTCGCTGACCGTACGGTTGACATTGTCGGTCAAGCAGTCGACGATGATGGTCGAGTTCGCCGGTCCGAATCCTTCATAACGAGCTTCCGAATAGGATTCGTCCGAACCGCCTTTGGCTTTTTCGATCGCCCGTTTGATGACATCGGCCGGTACTTGATTCGCCCGTGCGCGTTCGACCATGCGGCGTAGTCCGACATTCATATCGATATCCGGTACCCCGGCTTTGGCCGCTACGTAGATTTCACGACCGAATCTTGAATAGATCTTGGTTTTTGCGGCGTTGGTTTTCGCCATCGCGTTCTTTCTTACTTCAAATGCGCGTCCCATTGAGTTACCACCTTTTTTTACTTGAATATTATACCAAACCCCGGTCGAATTTTCACGGATTTTCTAAGCGCGTAGTTTCGCGCCGAGTTCTTTCTCGAGCGCGGTGACGATTTTATTGTGAACTTCACCGATTTCGCTCTCTTCCAGCGTATGATCGGCGGCTTGATAGAAGAGACTGATCGCGACCGATTTAAAGCCTTGTTGGACATGTTGTCCGGTATAGACGTCGAAGAAGCGGATTTCCTTCACGATTTTGCCTTCTTTTTTGATGAGAGCTTCGATCGCACCGGCTTCGATGCTTTCATCCACGACCAAGGCGATGTCACGTTGGACCACCGGGTACTTGTTGACGGGGACAAACTTGATTTTCGAAGGTTTTTGGTCAAGCAACACGTCAAGGTTGATTTCGCAGAGGATGACGGGCGACAGACCGAGATCGGATGCCAGTTTCGGATGGATTTCGCCGACGATTCCTAAATACTCTTTACCGACATAAACCTGCGCGCTGCGATACGGATGGAAACTCGCGTAGGTTTGGTTCGGTTGAACATAGCGTAAACGCGACGCATCGAAGCCGATTTCTTTGAGTATGGATTCCAGGTATCCCTTTCCGGTATAGAAATCCACCGGATAGGATTGTTTCTGCCACAACGAACGTGTCAGGTTTCCGCTTAAGACAAAAGCCAAACGCTCCTGATATTTTCCTTCCGCATAGACTTCGCTGATTTCGAAGAGTTGGTAATCTTTCGCTTTGCGGGCGGAATTATATGCCGCGCTTTCCAATAAACTCGGGATGATCCCGACACGCAAATATCGGCGTTCATCGCTGAGCGGCGATAAGATCTCATAGGCTTTCCCGTATGGATCGACGGTGGCGTCGATTTTTGATTGGGAAACCAAGGTATACGTAATCGCTTCGGTCATCCCGAAACCGACGCACAACGCACGGATCTTCCGACGTTGTTTTTGTTTCGCGTCGAGTTCGCCGCTGACCGTTTCCATTTTCGGGAGTTTCCCTTCGATCCGATCATACCCGACCATGCGGCCGATCTCTTCGATCAAATCCTGCGCGATGGTTAGGTCTTGTCGGTAGGAAGGTATCGTGCACGTGAAGAGGTCGCCGTCGCGTCGCGGTTGTAAGTTGAGACGTTTTAGAATATCAAAACATTCTTCCGGATCGATCTTGGCGCCTAAAAGCGCTTCGATATGCGTATGCGTTACGCTGACCGTGGGCAATATGACTTCTTTCTTACCAAATTCGACCGTCGCTTCCAATCCGGTCGCATCCGCGTATTCAATCAACAATTCGACCGCGCGATGCATCGCCTTATCGGCCATTTGCGGTTCGAGTCCTTTTTGGAAACGCAAGCTCGCTTCCGTCATCAGATTGACACGCCGCGACGTGTTGCGGATCCGAACCGGCGAGAAGGTCGCCGCTTCGATGATGATGCCTTGCGTATGCTCGTCGATCTTCGAATCATCCCCGCCCATGATCCCGGCCAATCCGATGGGGACATCATGGGTCGTAATGACCAAATCGTTGGGTTGAAGATGAATGACGCCTAAGTCCAAGGTTTTCATTTCTTCGTCAAGTTGATCTTTGACGATCAGTTCTTGATATGGAACTTTCGCCAAGTCATAGAAATGCAAAGGTTGGCCGGTTTCGACCATGACGTAGTTGGAGATATCCACCACGTTATTGATGGATTTGATCCCGACAGCCATCAAGGATTCTTTCATCCATTTCGGAGATTCCTTGACCGTGACGTGATTGATGATTTTCCCGAAAAACGTCGGGCAGGCATCGGACGTCGATCCGACGACCAACTTCGTTTCGCTTCCGTTATTGGCTGCGCTTCGACCATCCGGTAAATGGACGTCGCGGTTTAAAAGTGCGCCGACTTCCATGGCGATCGACCACATGGCGTTGAAATCCGAACGGTTGGGTGTCGGCTTGATATCCAGGATCACATCATCAAGGCCTAGATACGCCAAGGGATCTTGCCCGACGATCGCGTCCTCGCCCAAGACTTCGATACCGTTTTTCTGATCTTCGCTTAAGTGCTTCGGATTAACACCCAACTCGCTTAAGGAACAGATCATCCCGTTGCTTTCAATTCCGCGGACAGTCGTGGACTTGATTGTGAGTTGCGGTAAGACGGCGCCGGTTTTGGCGACGATGACATGTTGTCCGGCCGCGACATTCGGCGCGCCGCAGACGATCTGCGTGGTTTCGGCGCCCAAATCGACCTGACAGACATGCAAGTGATCGGATTGCGGGTGATCGACGCAGGTCAATACTTTCCCGATGACCAGATTCGTTCCTTGCGCCAAAGTTTGGATGCCTTCGACTTCCAATCCCGCCAAGGTTAATTTATCCGCTAAATCTGAAGGTTTGATTACGCCGAGGTCGACATATCGCCCCAGCCATTTCATGCTTACGTTCATGGTTGCTTCTCCTATTCGAACCGACGGAATCCGCTCAAGAAGCGAATGTCGTTGGTATAAAGATGCCGGATATCGTCAATGCCATATTTAAGAAGTGCGACGCGTTCGACGCCAAGTCCGAAGGCGAAGCCGCTGACTTTCGTCGCGTCAAATCCCGCCATCGTCAAGACGTTGGGATGAACCATCCCGGCGCCTAGAATTTCGATCCAACCGGTCCCTTTGCATGTCGGACAACCCTTGCCTTTACAGATGTGGCAGGAAACGTCGACTTCGACGCTCGGTTCCGTGAATTGGAAGTATGAAGGTCTGAAACGGATGACACGTTCTTTTCCGAACATGCGTTTCGCCAAGAGCTCCAACGTGCCTTTCAAATCGGCCATCGAAATGCCTTCGCCGACGACCAATCCTTCCATTTGGACGAATTGATGACTGTGTGTGGCATCGTCATCATCTTTCCGATACACTTTTCCCGGACAGATGAGTTTGACCGGTGTTTTCCCCGCAAATTCTTCCAGAGCCCGTGTCTGAATGGCGGTCGTATGGGTACGAAGCAACGTTTGAAGGTCGATATAGAAGGTATCCTGCATGTCGCGTGCCGGATGGTCTTGCGGGATGTTGGCACGTTCGAAATTGTAGAAATCCAATTCGACTTCCGGTCCTTCCTTGACGGTATACCCCATCGAAATGAAAAGATCTTCGATTTCCTGACGGACGATCGTCAACGGATGAAGGGTGCCGACCAAAGGCGCGCTGGCACTCAGGGTGATGTCGATTTTTTCTTCCGCAAGTCGTTTCGATAAGGCCAGCGCTTCGAGTTTTTGCGTTTGTTGGCTTAACGCGGTTTCCAATTCTTGTTTGATCTGGTTGACCAACGCCCCAAACGCGGGTTTCTCCTCGTTGGGTAGATTCTTCATCTCCGTCATCAAGCCCGCGACATATCCTTTCTTGGATAGGTACGCATTGCGGACATTCGCTAATTCGGTCAAATCGTTGGCCGCTTCGATGGCAGCCTTGCCTTCTTCTTGAAGTTTGTTTACATCGATCATGGTTTGTTCCTTTCAATAAAAAAACGTTCCGATCACAGGAACGTAAAGAATACGCGGTACCATCCTGATTCGTCCGTAGACGCACCTTGATTTTGGATAACGGTTTGGGCCGGGAGGGATTGGCTCCACTCGGGGGTGAAATTCGCGGTTGGGCAAACGGTTTTCAGCCAAGACCGTTCTCTCTGGATGCCGCTACTGTGTCCCGTCGATGAGATAGGATTATTATATGCCGATTTTGGCGGATTTTCAACCTTTCCGGAAATGATAGCATAGAATTCCGGCCGCGACGGCGACGTTCAGACTTTCAAATCCGTCGATCTCAATTTTCGTGACCGCATCGCAGCGTTTTAACACGCTTTCACGAACGCCTTGCCCCTCGTTTCCGACGACGATGGCGATCGCGTCCAAACAAGGTATGTGCGACATCGGAAGCGCATCCTGCAGTCCGGTACCCAGGATGTAAATATCGTTTTGCTTCAGCTCGTCAATCGTTTTGTATAGATTGCGTTGATATACCGGAATATGGAAGATCGCGCCTTGGCTGGAACGAATCACTTTATCGTTGGTGAGGTCCACGGTGTTTTCGGAAAGCACGACGCTGTCGAATCCGAACGAACGTGCCGTACGGATGATCGTACCGACATTCCCCGGATCTTGTAACTGATCCAAAAGAAGTACGCGCTCCCCCAACTCCCCTTCTTGTTTCCATAGCCGACAAACGGCCACCACGTCGCTTTGCGACTCGGTTCCGCAGAGTTTCTTCATGATCTCTTCCGTCACTTCCACGATCGTTGGCACTTCGATGTCGATCGGTTTCCCTCTCACAAGGATCAAGGTATCGATCAATCCGGCGATGGCCGCTTCTTGGACAAGGTGATATCCTTCCGCAAGAAACAATCCGGTCGCGCGACGATGTTTGCTTTGGCTTAACTTCGCCCAATATTTGATTTTTTCGTTGGTCAACGAGGTGATTTCATAGGTTTTCATCATCGTCATTATATCAGTCAATCGACATAAAGAAAACACATCCCGAGGATGTGTTTCCGTTTTTAGTGATGGAGGACGGCGTGGCAGCGCGGACAGAGTCCGTCTTCCTGTCCATGTTCGGTGACATTCCAGCACCGTGGGCATGTGACGCCTTTCGCAACCGACACATCGACGCGGCTTGCGCCTTCCCCGTCGGTTTCGACGTGGGCCGATGAAACGATGCACCATTGGGCGAAATGATCGCCAAGGTGCTTTTGGATCAGTTTCCCAAGAGCGGGGCTGATGGTGACATGGATCGCGGCTTCCAAGGATTTCCCGATCGTTTTCGCGTTACGCGCATCTTCCAAGGCTTTGAAGATGACGGACCGAAGTTGGAAGAGCTGTTCGAAGTCTTCCTTCAGACTGTCTTCGTCTTCGATCGTTAGAACTTGCGGGAATTCGCCCAAATGCACGGACTCCGATCCCGGTTTGAAATGATCCCAGATCTCTTCGGTCGTATGGACCAAAACCGGCGCCAACAAGCTTGTGAGCGCATCGATCGTATGGTAGAGGACGGTCTGGACTTGGCGACGGCGTAACCCGTCTTTCTTCTCGATGTAAAGGATGTCTTTGGTAAAGTCCAGATAATAGGCGGACATCGTGTTGGTCAAGAAATTGGAGACGGAAGAAACAGCCGTCATGAAGTCGTAGCGCTGATAGGCATCCAGAGATGTCCGGATGACATCGTTAAGAAGCGCGAGGACATGGCGGTCGACCGTCGTCAAGCGATCCGTCGCAACTACCTTGGAACCATCGAAATCCACAGGATTCACGTTCCCTAACATAAAGCGGAAAGTATTGCGGATCTTGCGATAGTTTTCCATGACTTGCTTGAGTAAATCATCGCTGATGCGGACATCGGATTGATAGGCGATCGATGCGGTCCATAAACGTAAGACATCGGCACCCGAGGTTTGGACGACTTTATTGGGTTCGACCGTATTTCCCAAGGACTTGCTCATCTTCTCGCCTTTTCCGTCAAGGACGAAACCGTGCGATAAAACGCCTTTGTACGGCGCAAACCCATTGATGGCGGTCGAAACGATCAGCGAACTGTTGAACCAACCGCGGTATTGGTCGGATCCTTCAAGATAGAGGTCGACCGGCAAGACACCGCCGCGCTCTTTGATGACACCGGTATGCGAAGATCCCGAATCGAACCAAACGTCCATGATGTCGGTTTCTTTTGTGAATTTACCGTTGGGTGATGCTTCATGGGTATAGTTTTCAGGCAACAAATCTTTGGCGTCGCGTTGAAACCAAACGTTGGAACCATGTTCCCTGAAAAGATCGGCGACATGTTGGAAGACGTCTTTATCCATGATCGGATTCCCGTCTTCGGTATAAAAGATCGGAATCGGCACACCCCAGACACGTTGTCTGGAAATGCACCAGTCACCGCGATCTTTGATCATATTGTTCATGCGCAGCTGACCCCATTCCGGGATCCAGTTCACCGCGTCGATCTGTTCAAGCAATTGCTTGCGGATCATCGCGATCGAAGCGAACCATTGGGTGGTCGCACGGAAAATGACCGGTTTTTTGGTCCGCCAGTCATGCGGGTAACTGTGGGTGATCCATTCCAGCGCCAACAACGCGCCGATTTCTTCGAGTTTGGCGATGATCGTCTTATTGGCATCGTCGACGAATTGTCCGACCAACCATTCGCCGGCTTCGATCGTCATTTTCCCGTGCCCATCGACCGGACAGAATGCTTCCAAACCGTATTTTTGACCGACGATGAAGTCATCGACCCCGTGTCCGGGCGCCGTATGGACGCATCCCGTACCGTCATCTTCAACATGGTCGCCCAAGATGACTAACGACGTGCGATCATAGAACGGATGTTGCGTGAGGATCCCTTCCAAGTCGGATCCTTTGAATGTTTTAACGACTTCCCAGTTTTCGAAGTTGAATTGTTCGCTTAACTTTTGGGCGGAAGAGTTCAAATAGACAAACCTTCCCTTCTCGCTCTGTACGACCGCATACTCCAAATCCGGGTTTAAACAGATCGCCAAGTTTGCGGGCAAGGTCCAAGGTGTGGTGGTCCAAATGACAAAACGTTCGTTGTCGGTTAGGACACCTTTTCCGTCGACGACGTCGAACGCGACAAAAACGGTCGGATCTTTCTTATCATGATATTCGATTTCGGCTTCCGCCAACGCGCTTTCGCTGGAAGGGCTCCAATAGACCGGCTTCAACCCTTTGTAGATCATGCCGTCCAACGCCATCTTCGCGAAGACTTCGATCTGATTGGCTTCGAATTCCTTTTGTAGGGTGATGTACGGATGGTCGTAGTCGGCGACCGTCCCCAAGGCTTTCATATCCTTCATTTGTTTCGCGACTTGCTCGACCGCGTATTCGTGACAAAGCTTACGGAATTCGGCCGTACTCATTTGTTTGCGATTGTATCCCAGTTTCTGCATCGCGCTTTCGATCGGCAGTCCGTGCGTATCCCATCCCGGGACAAAGGGCGTTTGATAGCCCATTCTGAAACGACTCCGTACGACCGTGTCTTTCAAGATCTTATTCAGGGCATGTCCGATGTGGATGTTTCCGTTGGCATACGGAGGGCCATCGTGCAAGACGAAGGTAGGCGCCCCGTCGCGCTTTTCAAGCATCCGAACATAGAGATCCATCTCTTTCCATCGTTCTTGGTAAGCAGGCTCTTTTTTTGTGAGATTGCCCCGCATCTCGAATGCCGTATCCGGCATCCATAAGGTAACTTTATAATCCATGTTGTTTCGCTCCTCTTTCATAAAAAAACGTCCTGCTAAGGACGTTATTACGCGGTACCACCTTAGTTCGGCCAAATTGGCCGCCCTCGACACGATAACGGAGTGACCGGCTTTCCCTACCTATCGGAAAAGCGACTCGCAAGTGATATCCCGGTTTGATCCTGTCTTTCCTCGCACCGACCGGAAAGTCTCTGAAACATCTCAAACGGGCTTGTCTTGTTCTTCGTCGTTGTATAAATGTTCGGCGCTCGGAATGGCCGGAATTTCGAATTCTTCCAACGCTTTCTGTAACGCCTGTAACTTCATCTGCATCTCGACCTTGACATCTTTGGCATCCTGCCCGATACGGGCGATTTCCGTCAACAACATCCGTGCGGTCGAAAGCGCCTCGCGAACGATCGTGTCGGCGTTGTTCTGCGCCGTATCGATGATCGTATTGGCTTCCTTCAACGCTAAACGCGCGATGTCGTCCGCGGCTTTCTCGCGGATCGTCAATTCGGAAACCAAGGCTTGATATCGGCTTTTGATTTGGTTGAACTGGGTCGCCGCATGATCCACTTGATTACGGTACGAATCCAATTGTTGGCGCATTGTCTCGTTCTCGAACAGCAAGCGGTCCACGGTATCATCCACCGCGAAACGATCGTATCCGTTCTTCATAAGACGGAATTTCGGTTTTGGGACTTCCATGTTATACCCCCCGTGCGGCAGGCATTGACATTATGCCATAAGCCCGCGAAAAGTTCAAGAATCGCTTAGTCGGCGTCTTCGCCTTCCAGATCGATCTTGCCATGGACGCCGATCGATTTCGGAGTACAAAGAATCACGTTGTGACCGACCTTTTGAATCGAACCATCCAACGCGAAGACCACGCCGGTCAGAAAATCGATCGTACGTTGGGCGAAATCGCGTGGCAGACGATGTAAGTTGACGACGGCGGCACGGCGTTCTTTGAGGTGACGCGCCACTTCTTCCGCTTCGTCGAACGAACGCGGTTCAAACAGAACCATTTTTGTATCAAGCGCCGTTTTGGACAGGGATTTGTTCTGAGGTTGTTCGTAGTCGCTTAATTTCTTCGATTCTTCTTCATCCAGTTCCAATACTTCATCTTCCTCGATGGGGGCGATGAAATCTTTGAGTTTTTTTCGAATTGACATAGGATCCTCCCGCTTTTTTTCATTATAGCACAATTCCATTTTGTTCAATAGAAAAGGACGGCGATTTGCCGTCCTTGGTAGTGATTATTCCCGTGTCGTCTCCAGCAAGCCGTAACCCCCGGCAAGCCGTTTGTAGACGACGGCGATTTCCTCGGTTTCCTCATCGGTATAGATGAAGAACGAGTGTCCCAGCATTTCCATCTGCATGATGGCTTCATCCAATGGCATCTTCTTGGCGAGAATCGTTTTCGTACGAACCGGTTCTTCCTTCGTCTTCGCGTTTTCCTCGCTCACGGACTGGGCGAAATTGATCGAAAGCTTCTCGCGGTGACGGCGCGACAGGCGCGTCTTCTGGCGTCGGATCTGATCTTCCAGTTTGTCGATGGCCAAATCCACGGCGGCATAATAATCTTCATGGACGACTTCGGCGCGAAGCAGTCCGATTTTCGTGACGATCGTCACTTCGACCTTCAGATTGGTCGGATTCACCTTGACGGCGACATTGGCGTCCGTATCTTCGTCGATCATGAAGTACTTTTCCAAAAATGAGAGTTTCTTCGCGGTACGGGCTTCCATCGCTTCGGTAATCGTGACATTCTTTCCGTGAATATTGAGTTTCATAAGCAACTCCTCCTTACAGGTATTATACCTGTTTCTGGCGATTTATGGGAGTCTAACGATTTAAGGAAAAGATCGAGAATTTCGATGATTTGTTTCGACTATAGGTTTTCCGAAAAGAAGCGTTGCGCGTTTTTCCATACGATCTGTTCGATCTGATCCGATGAAAATCCGTTGTCGCGTAACGCACGGACTAAGTTCTGTGATTGCGATGCGTCTTGAAGGTCGAGCGCCATGGCGGATTTCCCAAACGGAGGATTCAGGAAATCCATGAAATCGAAACCGATGGACAAGACGTCGATCCCCGCCAGGTCCGCGATGTGGCGGGCGTGTTTGGCGAGCGTATCACTGGTTTGGTTGGAAGCATCGGAGGATATGAAATGCCGAGCCGCCACCAATCCGATCAAACCTCCCTTTCGCGCGATCGCAAGGATCTGCTCATCGGTCAGATTGCGGGCGGAATCACAAAGCGAACGGGAATTGCTATGGGTCGCGATGACCGGCGCTTCGCTGACCGCCAGGATATCCCAAAAGCTTTTCTGTGAAGCATGGGAGACATCCACGATCATTTTGAGTCGGTTCATCGTTTGGATCGCTTCGATCCCCAGCGGCGTCAATCCGCGTGACGGATCCCCTTTGACGCCGGTCGACAAGGCGTTTTGGTCGTTCCAGCTGAGCGATCCGATCCGTACGCCTTGGTCGTAGCACCAAGTCAAGGTTTGTTGGACATCCCTTTGGATCATGCACATGCCTTCGATCGTCATCATCGCGTTGATTTTATGGGGTGATAACTCTTTGCCGGTATAGAAATTTAAAGTATCGGGATTGGAAAGGATTTCTTGACGCAAACTTGATACCATCGACGTTAGGTCGTCCATCGTCTCAAAGCCTTCGAAAAAACAGGCCATACCGACACAACCGATCTCTCCTGCGGTAAGCTTGGGGATATGATGGTTTCGCAACACATCCGTTTCGCCGTTTTTTATTTTCGCCAAGACATCCATTCCGATGTCGGCGTGCAAATCGCAAATACGCATGGTGACCTCCTAATAGATCGGATTGAAGTGCAGCATTTCAGGCGGATTTTTCAGTCCGGTATCATACGTCCGATCCCCGATCAGCGAGATCAATTGCCCGGGCATGCTATGTTTATATAGAACGTCGTTTAAGGCGCATAAGACTCCCGTGGCACGTTCTTTCGCCTGTTGGTATAGGTCGATGAAGGAGTCGTTGAAAACCATGCTCGCATCGCAAGGATGGGTCCATGACGTGTGCTTTAAATTTAAGATATCGCGCGTCGTGTCCATGCGTCCGATCACCATGTGTCCGGAAAACTTCCATTCGATCTTGAAATGTCGTTCGATGGCCGCGACCAGCGGAAACTTCAATGTCAGCGGGTCATTCAACAAGCGTGCGACCTTATGAAAGGATGTCATGCATTCGATCAGTTCCTCGACGGTAACATCTTCGTCATAAACTTCTTTGAGTATCGGCTGATATAGCATCGCGACCGCTTTACGGGTCGCCGCGTCGGCGTTGACCAACTGCGGTGCGTCGAAGTCCTTTAAGGAGTACCCTTTGATTTGTTTGACCATCAGAATGTCGATGTTGCTTTCCAAACGGTAGTGCCAATAGCGGGTTTCCCCGGCGATCGGTCCCGTCTTGTGGAAGACATAGGGGTGGGCGACCGTGTCCAAACTCCAATGGGTCAAATGTCCGGCTAAGAAAGAGATCGCCGCTTCTTGAAGAGTTCGATCTTCAAATCGCCGGATCACTTCCACCGCTTTATGGTAGAAAGCATCGATCTTTTCGCTATGGACGCGATTCCCATATCGGTTGAAACGTTTCGCGCCTTGCGCGTTTTGCCATGGCAAGGCGTTGTAGTAGAAGAGGAAATCCGGACCGTTGGATCCCAAGAAATACGCTTTCGGATAACGACGGATCACGTCCGCCAATACGTCGAAAGGCGCTTTGTCCAGTACTTCCTGCGCAAGCAATCCATGGGTTGCGATATTGGGCATGTTGCCACCTCGCTTTTCTATAGCATCATTTTAATCAATATTTCGTTTCGATAGGTGATTTTGCCCGACTAATTCCGTAAGCCAGCGGAAGATTTCCACCATCGCGAACGTATCCATCGAACAGTATTCCAAGAGTTCTTTCTTGCTTCTTCCGTCATCTTCGTCTTCGGAGTCTTCCATTTCGCGGTACTGATAGACCGCCTCCATCCCGTGTTGGATCGAGAGTTGGGAATACGATAAATCCGGATTGACGGCGGAGATGATTTTCTTCAATGAATAATTGCCACGCATTTTAAGATCATAGACCAACCCGCCGATAAACGGTTCGGCCAAATCGCGCATCCGTGCGATGATGTCTTGGATTTCAACCTGATACTCCGGAAACATTTCCGCCAACTCACGCAACCGGATCGCCTCGGCGCCCATCGCGTTGTAGGCATAGATCGTTCCTTCATGCGGTAACTCGCGCAGTAGGTTCTCAATAAATCCCAACCGGCAATCCTGCGTGCCGAGGAACTCCATATGACGTAGCACGCCGTTTTCCAAGACATGTAGCGAATATTGAAAAGGTAAAACGTCGAAAGGATGCATGCCTTCAAACGGCGGTAAGGCATAGGTATCCCATTCGAAATCCAGAAACGAGACCGGTCCCGTTAGGGTCCGTTTCAGCCAATCGGTCAGCGCGAAACGATCCGCAAACAACCCGCCCATGCGATCCGCCATGATTTGGGCGAATTGGACGCGTGTTCCTTCGATCATGTCGAGGGGGATGTCGGATAAACGGTTGATTCCCAGTTCGATCATTTCTTGACGATGCGAAGATTGACTTAAGAAGACGACCGAATGGTCTTCCAACGGTTTTTCGTTATGGAAACATTTTTCATAGTGGTCGCATTTGACCGAATAAGGACATTCTTCCAATGTGATCGGATAGTCTTCCCACGAGTCCACCGAAAACATCGCGTCCAAGGCCGGTTTCAGGTCACGTATCTTGTCTTTGACCTTATCGGTGATATTGATGTGCGGCTTGCCCGACGCCTTGTAGAAGCAATCCGAGACGCGCAGGCAAGCGTTGACATCCAACTCCCCGCGACGGACATATGCGCCGTCGAAGTGGACGATGTAGATGTTGGCGATCGTGATGTTATTACGCGTTAGTACCCAACAATGATTGGCATAGAAACGAACGTCGTCGGCTTTCGGCAAAGTCCCCATGTACGCGAAGTAGACGTCCCATCCCTCGCTTGTCTTATGCAAAGCCGGGATCTTAACGCGCAGTCCGTCCGCTTCATAACGACCTTTCAAGATCCAATCATGCGATTCCATCGCACGCAAAACAACCGCGCAATCGATGCCTTGCACGGCGGTAAACGCATTCTCAATCTTGAGTTTCTCGATCAAGCAATCGCTGATCGGACGATCCATCCGAACGTAACGTCGAAACGCCTCGCGCGGTTCGCGGTTTACGCTCCAAAACAATCGGGGGCAATAGTAAAACCGCTTTAGATCTGAGTGATGGTACATAGGTACTCCCGTCTAACAAAGTTCCGTGTAGGGTGTGAAGGGCAAATCCAAGGCGGTCGCAACCGCTTCATAGGTCAGTTTCCCTTGATAGGTATTGATACCCGCGATCAAACCGGCATCTTTCAATAGAGCTTTACTTACGCCGTTATCCGCGATCAAGAGTCCGTAACGCAGTGTAGCGTTTGTCAATGCTTGGGTGGAAGTGCGCGGTACGGCGCCCGGCATATTGGCGACGCAATAATGGACGATCCCGTCGACTTCGAAGGTCGGATCGTCATGGTAGGTCGGATGAGTGGTTTCGAAACATCCCCCTTGGTCGACCGCCACGTCAACCAACACGCTGCCTTTGCGCATTAAACTTAACATCTCTCTTGAAATGACTTTCGGTGCGCTGGCTCCGGGGATCAATACGGCGCCGATCACCACGTCGGCTTTCTTGAGGTATTCGCGGATGCTTGCCGGTGTACTGTAAATGGTTTGGATCCGGCTTCCGAACTGATGATCCAATTCGCCTAGACGATCGATGTTTTTATCGAAGACGCTGACATCCGCACCCATACCGATCGCGATGCTGATCGCGTTGGTACCGACGGTACCGCCGCCGATGACCATGACATGGCCTTTGCGAACACCCGGAACACCGGCTAAAAGAACACCTGCGCCACCGAAGGGTTTTTCAAGGTATTTCGCCCCTTCTTGGACGCTGAGACGACCGGCGATCTCACTCATCGGTTTCAATAATGGTAATCCGCCATGACGATCGACGATCGTTTCATAAGCGATGCCTGTCACTTTACGATCCAACATCGCAAAGGTCAGATTTTTATCGGCCGCCAAATGTAAGTAGGTAAAAAGGATCTGCCCTTCACGCATCAAAGGATATTCCGCAGGTAGCGGCTCTTTTACCTTGATGATCATTTCGCAGGTCGCCCAAACGTCGCGGACATCCGCAACGATCTCCGCTCCGTATTTGGCGTATTCTTCATCGGAAAAACCGGAACCTTCCCCGGCTTTCGTTTCGATCAACACACGGTGACCGTGTTCGATATAGTTAAATGCATGCTGGGGGGTCAATCCGACCCGATATTCATGTTTCTTGATTTCTTTGACACATCCGACGATCATATTTTTTCTCCTCTGTGGTAATTTTATTGTATCACAATAACGGAATGTCACCTCATGGATTTCGGTTTCTTCTTCCAAGTTCGTTCTTTGAGACAGCCAATGATTCGAAAACTTGAAGGATCCGTTGAGTAAAAAACTGTTTGAAAGTTTGGTTTTTACTTTGTGTTAAACAGATAAAACTTGATGTATTTCCCGTGAAAGGTTGTAATCTGACAACTTATATGCTTATAATAATATGTCAGTATTGGCACACAGGAGGTAAGAATATGCATAAAAAATCTTTTTTTGTAGCTCTTTTCTTGAGTTGCGCACTTCTATTCACGGGTTGTTCGACCGAAAACAAGAGTGATAAAACCGTCGTATTCGCAGATGCGGGATGGGATAGCATCCAAATCCATAACGCGATCGCGGGATACATCCTTGAAAAAGGCTTTGACTTTACGTGGTCACAGGTCACCGGTTCGACGGCAATCACGTACCAAGCGTTGATCGATGGTGAAATCGATGTTTACATGGAAGTTTGGACCGATAACTTAGCACCGTATGATGATGATGTTGCGAGTGGAGCGTTTGAAGAATATGGCGTGAACTATGATGATAATGCGCAAGGATACTATGTTCCTCGATATGTGATCGAAGGAGATCCGGCGCGTGGCATTCAAGCCTTGGCACCGAATTTAAAAACGGTCGCGGACCTGAAAAAATACCCGCATGTATTTAAGGATGACGAAAACGCAGGTAAAGGTCGTATCTACGGTGCGATACCGGGATGGAAGATCGATAATATCCTATTCAAAAAGTACAACCATTATGGATTAGACGAAAACTTCATCTATTTTAGACCGGGATCCGAAGCCGCTTTAGCGGGTGTCTTGACTTCCGCTTACGAAAAGGGCGAACCGATCGTCGGCTATTATTGGGAACCCACATGGTTGTTGGCGAAGTACGATTTCGTGTTGTTGGAGGATGAGCCGTATGATGAAGACACCTTCCAAAATGGCGAGACCGAGTTTCCGGCCGTTCGTGTCACGATTGCCGCTCGAAGCGACTTTGACGAAGATTATCCGGATGCCGCGACATTCTTGAAGAAATACAAAACGGATAGCGCTTTGAACTCCGAGATGTTGCTACACATGCAGGATACCGGCGACGATGCGATTGAGACTTCGATTTGGTTTTTGAAACAGCATACAGATCTTTTGGACAATTGGTTAACGGAAACGCAAGCTCAGCGTGTTAAGACCGCCTTGGAGAGTGAATAAACATGGATTGGTTGTTTAAATTCCCGTTTACCTCAAAACTGGATCTGGAAAGCATCGATCGCGTGATCCGTGATTTCTCCATCCAAAACAAAGTTTTCTTTGATGGAATCAAAAGCGGACTGACCGCGATGATCAACTTTCTATACATGATTTTGGCTTTGTTTCCGTGGTGGGTCTATCTGATTCTGGTTTTCATTCTCGGCTATTCGATCAAACGCAGTTGGAAGACCGGTTTGATGTTCTCCGCCGCGCTCTTTTTGATCGGATATTTCGGGGTATGGGATTTGATGTTGATTACGTTATCGATTGTCTTAACATCCGTTTTTCTTTCCGTCGTCTTCGGTTTTCCGATCGGTATCCTCATGGCTTTCTCAAATCGAATCCATAGTATCCTTCGACCGATTCTGGATACGATGCAGACGATGCCGGTATTCGTTTACTTGATTCCGGCCGTCATGTTTTTCGGTCTCGGAAAAGCCCCGGCGGTCTTAGCGACGACGATTTATGCGATTGTTCCGATCATCCGTCTTACCAATCTTGGCATTCGGCAAGTCGAAGAAGAAGTGGTCGAAGCCGCGAAAGCTTTCGGTTCGACTTCGATCCAAACATTGATCAAAGTCCAGATTCCGCAAGCCAAAGAAACCATTTTGACCGGTTTGAACCAAACCTTGATGATGGCGATGGCGATGGTCGTTACCAGTTCGATGATCGGCGCGGGGGGACTTGGCATGGAAGTATTGATCAGCGTCAATCGAATCGAGATGGGGCGCGGCTTGGTATCGGGACTGGCGGTCGTCATCGTGGCGATCTTGCTGGATCGTTTGAGCCAAGGTTTGGCAAAAGGAAAGGAGAAACCGGAATGAGCGAATCCTCCACCCTTTTATTACGAGTTAAAGACATCACAAAAATCTACGGGAAAAACCGAAAAGATGCGGCACAGCTTGCCGCTTCAGGGTTAACCAAAGACGCAATCAAACTAAAAACAAAAGCGACGGTCGCCCTTTATGACATTAACCTGGATATCAATCAAGGTGAGGTATTCGTCATCATCGGCTTGTCAGGATCGGGAAAATCGACCTTGGTTCGTTTTTTCAATCTTCTTCATCAGCCCGGTGAAGGCGTCATCGAATACAAAGGCAAAAATATATTGGACCTAAAAAGCAAAGAGTTGATCGAATTTCGACGCAATACGGTGTCCATGGTGTTTCAACACTTCGGGCTGATGAGTCATCGTAGCGTGCTAGATAATGTTGCCTATGGTTTGGAAGTCCGAGGTGTCGATAAGGCGACGCGGTATGCGAAATCCAGAGAGATGCTGAAGATGGTCGGATTGGAAGGAATCGAAAATCAATCGATCGATAGCTGTTCCGGCGGAATGAAACAACGGATCGGTCTAGCACGTGCGTTAGCCTGCGATACGGAAATCCTGTTGATGGATGAACCCTTTTCAGCCTTGGATCCACTGGTACGTAAGGAAATGCAATTTGAGTTGTTGCAGATTCAACGACGATTAAAAAAGACGATTATCTTCATTACGCATGATATGGATGAAGCGTTTAAGTTGGGCGATCGAGTGGCAATCTTGCGTGACGGACGTTTAGTCCAAGTCGCGACACCACAAGAAATGGTCTCCAATCCGGCGGACGAATATGTCGAGTCCTTTATCGCAAGTGCCGACAAAACCAAAGTCATCGGAGTTTCGCAGATCATGCAAACCCCGACCTGTGTCGTTCGTGAGTCCGACGGCGGGGCCCGGGCATTGCAGGAAATGCGTCTCAATGGAGTTTCCAGCGCTTATGTCGTGGCTGCCGGGATGCAATTGAAAGGTTTGATCACGGCGCAAGGTGCGCTTGATGCGATAGAACAGAAAAAATCGGTGTATGACTTCTTGATTCGGGAAATCCCGAAAGTGGAAGTCGATGCGATCATCACCCAGATCTTACCGTTGGCGGTATCTTCGGCCTACCCTTTGGCAGTCGTCGAGAACGGTGTGTTGCGTGGGATCGTCACCAAGGCTTCGGTGATTTCCACGATGATTTAGATAAAAAAACCATCCGTATTTCGTCACAGGACGTACGGATGGTTTTTTACTATGGATTCACTTTGTTGATTGGCTCACCTAGCTGATATGCTTCGAGGTTCTTAACTACGATGTCAAGTAAACGTTGACGTGCTTCGATCGGCGCCCATGCGATATGCGGTGTCAGAATACAGTTGTCCAGTCCAAGTAAAGGATAATCGTTGCGGATTGGTTCGACGCTTGCCACATCCAAACCGGCAGCCTTTACTTTTTGAGATAAAAGTGCCTCACGTAGTGCGATCTCATCGATGAGCGGACCACGTGACGTGTTGATCAACATGACTCCGTGTTTCATCTTCGCGATGCTTGATTCGTTGATGATGTGATGCGTTTGCGATGTAAGCGGGACATGCAAGGAAATGATATCGCATCGCTTCAGGAATGTTTCAAGATCGACTTTTTCGATGTCGCCATCCTGTCCGACGCGATCATGATCATATGCCAGAACGTTCATACCGAAAGCAACGGCGATTTTTGCGGCGGCTTTTCCGATCCGTCCGTAACCATAGACTCCGAACGTTTTACCGGAAAGCTCCAAAAGCGGGTAGTCCCAAAAGCAAAAATCGGAGCTTTGCGACCATCTTCCTTGTTGAATTTGTTGGTTATGATGACCGACATGACTCGTCAGTTCCAGCAACAACGCGAAAACATGTTGCGCCACCGCATTGGTGCCATAATCCGGAACGTTGGTAACGGTGATGTTCAAGCGTGTCGCCTCTTGGACGTCAACCACATTGTATCCCGTCGCCAAGACGCCGATATACTTCGTACGTGTCAATTGGCGTAACGTTTCGGCGTTGAGCGGCGTTTTATTGGTGAGCAGGATATCCGCTTCTTGCGCACGAATCACGATTTGATCGATCGGTGTTCGATCATAAATGGTGAGATTACCCAAAGATTCGAGTTTTTCCCAGCTGAGATCGCCGGGATTTAGCGTATAGGCATCGAGAATCACGATGTTCATATGTACCCTCTTTCTGATGTAAAGTGTAAAAAAGCACTTGCCGAGGCAAGTGCTTTTCGAATTACTTCTTCGCCTTCAGAACGGCATGCGCCGCGGCTAAACGGGCGATCGGAACTCTAAACGGAGAGCAAGACACATAGGTCAAGCCGGCATTGTGGCAGAATTCGATCGAACTGGGGTCCCCACCATGTTCGCCACAGATCCCGAGTTTGAGATCCGGACGGGTTTGTTTCCCGAGTTTGGCTGCCATCGCAACGAGTTTCCCGACGCCGTTTTGGTCCAAACGGGCAAAGGGATCCTGTTCGAAGATTTTCTTGTCATAGTAAGCACCCAAGAACGCTCCGGCATCGTCACGGCTGAAGCCGTACGTCATTTGCGTCAAGTCATTGGTACCGAAGGAGAAGAACTCGGCTTCGGTCGCGATTTCATCGGCCAACAACGCGGCACGCGGGATTTCGATCATGGTACCGACCATGTATTTCAGATTGACACCGGACGCGGCGATGAGTTCATCGGCGACACGTACGACGATATCTTTAACGTATTTCAATTCTTTCAACTCGCCGACCAACGGAATCATGATTTCGGGGACGAAATCCCAATCCGGGTGGTTACGTTTCACATTCAACGCGGCTTCGATGACGGCGCGGGTCTGCATTTCGGCGATTTCCGGATAGGAAACGGCCAAACGGCATCCGCGATGGCCCATCATCGGGTTGGATTCGTGCAAGCTGACGACGACGCTCTTTAACTCATCGAAAGTGAGGCCCATTTCGTCGGCGATCGCTTTGATGTCGGCTTCTTCGGTCGGCAGGAATTCGTGCAACGGGGGATCCAAGTAACGGATCGTCACAGGGAAGCCCTGCATCGCTTCGTAAATCCCTTCGAAGTCGCTACGTTGCATCGGCAACAATTTCGCCAAGGCTTTCGAACGTTGTTCGACCGTCTTGGAAACGATCATTTCGCGCATCGCTTTGATACGTTCGCCTTCGAAGAACATATGTTCGGTACGGACCAAACCGATCCCTTCGGCGCCGAATTCATACGCTTGTTTGGCATCTTTCGGGGTATCCGCATTGGTACGGACTTTCAACGTACGGATTTCATCGGCCCAACCCATCAGTTTGCGGAAGTCGCCGGTGATGGAAGCGGGAACGGTCGGGATGGCTTCGCCATAAATGTTGCCGGTGGTACCATCGAGGGAGATCCAATCGCCTTCGTTAATGACACGTCCGCCCAAGGTGAACGATTTGCCGCTGAACTTGATGTCGCCGCAACCGGAGACACAGCAAGTACCCATACCGCGGGCAACGACGGCGGCATGCGAGGTCATCCCGCCGCGAGCGGTCAGGATCCCCTGCGAAACATGCATCCCTTCGATGTCTTCGGGGGAAGTTTCCAAACGTACAAGAATGACTTTTTCGCCACGGTTCTTCCATTCGACCGCATCGGCGGCCGTAAAGACGACCCGTCCGGCAGCGGCACCCGGCGAAGCCGGCAACGCGCGTCCGATCGGTTTCGCGTCTTTCATTTTAACAACGTCGAATTGCGGGTGAAGCAGAGCGTCCAACTGTTTCGGATCGACCTGCAAAACCGCTTTTTCTTTGGTGATCATGCCTTCTTCGACCAAATCGACGGCGATCTTCAACGCTGCGGCTGCCGTACGTTTTCCGTTACGGGTCTGCAACATGAACAAGTTTCCGTGTTCGATGGTGAATTCCATATCCTGCATGTCTTTGTAATGCGCTTCGAGTTTACCGCAGATTTCGACGAATTGGTCGTAAGCGTGCGGCATGACATCTTTCAGCTGATCGATCGTCTGCGGCGTACGGATACCCGCGACGACGTCTTCGCCTTGCGCGTTCATCAAGAATTCGCCATAGAGCTTCTTCTCGCCGGTGGCAGGGTTGCGGGTAAACGCGACGCCGGTCCCGGAATCATCGCCGGTATTCCCGAAAACCATGGATTGGACGTTGACCGCCGTACCCCAGGTCGAAGGAATATCGTTCATGCGGCGATAGTAGATCGCGCGCGGGTTGTCCCACGAACGGAAGACCGCTTTGACCGCTTCGATCAATTGGTCGCGCGGATCCGACGGGAATTCCGAATGCTTGTTTTCGCGGTAGTATTGTTTAAACTTAGCGACCATTTCTTTCAAATCGTCCGCCGTGAAATCGGTATCCTGTTTGATTCCGCGATGTTCCTTCATTTCGTCGATGATGACTTCGAAGTTATGTTTCGGAAGTTCCATGACGACATCGGAGAACATCTGGATGAAACGACGGTATGAATCATAAGCGAAACGCGGGTTGTTGGTGAGTTTCGCAACGCCTTCGACAACCAAGTCGTTCATGCCAAGGTTCAAAATGGTGTCCATCATCCCAGGCATCGAAGCACGGGATCCGGAACGTACGGAGACCAACAACGGGTTTTCCGGATTACCGAATTGTTTTCCCGTGGTCGTTTCCAGACGGGTCAGATAATCGAAAATCTCATCTTTGATTTCAGGTGCGATCGTTTCCTTATCGTCATAGTAACGGGTACACGCTTCGGTCGTAATGGTAAAGCCAAACGGAACCGGCATCCCGAGATTGGTCATCTCGGCCAAGTTCGCGCCTTTGCCTCCCAAGAGTTCGCGCATGCCACCATTACCTTCGGAGAACGTGTATACATATTTAACGCTCATGTTTCCTCCTTCGGCAAAAAGCCATATTAGCGTTTACATTATATCGAAAATCAGTGGGAATTGCTATAGTTACGACGGATTGTCGGAACTTGTCGCATTCTTACGGAAGTTGCTATTTCAGCGCTTGACGCTTGGTTAGCGTCAGGTCGCGCTGACGCATGTACTCCGCCAGTTTGGCGCGTTCTTCCTCGATCTTCGCGGCCGGCGCTTTGCTGACGAATCGTTCGTTGGCTAGCATACCTTCGCATCGCGCGATTTCCCCTTCCAGCTTGGCAAGTTCTTTGTCGAGTCGTTCGACCTCTTGTTCGATGTCGACCAGCTCGCTCATTTTCGCCGTGAAGCTCCCTCCGGTAACCGGACGTAAGACCGTATCCCCTTCGATTTCGGATACCAGATACGTTTTAACCATTTTTTCAAGTACCGCTTGATGAACCGCAAGTAGCGACTTTTGATCGTCACGTTGCAGACAGATGGAAAGCGGAGAACCGGGTTTCAGATTGTACTCGGTTTTCAACGTACGGATTTCGGTGATCAATGAAATCAAGAGTTCGACTTCGCGCAAGCTTTCGAGATCTTCCCGATGCAGCGGTGTCGGCCATACGCTGACGCACAATGCGCCATTTTCTAACGCACCATAGATTTCTTCGGTAACAAAGGGCATAAACGGATGCAACATCTTCAAGATTCCGATCAAGATCGTTTTTAGTGTCGAACGCGTCGCAAGCAGAATCGTCTCATCCTCGCTATTGAGTCCGGATTTTGCCAATTCGATGTACCAGGAACAGAAATCATCCCAGACAAAGGAGTAAAGACGATTTCCGGCTTGGGCGAAATCATACTTCTCCATCAACCCTTCAACATCCGTCAGCGTCGCATCGAAGCGCTGGATGATCCAGAGATCGATCGGAGATAAAGCTAAGGTCTGTAGGTCGGCCGCGACGAAATCTTCCGGTAAGTTCATCGTCACAAAGCGTGACGCGTTGTAAACCTTGTTGATGAAGTTCCAGCTCGCCTCGACTTTCTCGACGCTAAAGCGTAAATCTTGGCCGGGCGCCGAACTTGTGCAAAGAAAGAACCGCAGCGCATCCGCGCCATAGGTATCGATCACATCCATCGGGTCCACGCCGTTGCCCAACGATTTACTCATTTTACGTCCTTCGCTATCGCGGATCAGGCCATGGATGACCAAATCGTTAAACGGCCGGCGACCGGTGAAATGGCGCCCCTGGAACGCCATACGGGCTGCCCAGAAGAAGATGATGTCATAGCCTGTGACCAAGACGGATGTCGGGTAGTAACGTTTGAAATCCTCGGTCATTTCCGGCCATCCCAAGGTGCTAAACGGCCACAATGCGCTGGAGAACCAGGTATCCAGGACATCTTCGTCTTGATGCCAGTTTTCGATATCAGCCGGAGCATCGATCGCGACGTGGATTTTGTCTTCGGTATTGTGATACCAAACCGGAATGCGATGTCCCCACCATAATTGGCGTGAAATACACCAGTCATCGATGTTTTCCATCCAGCGTTCAAAAACGTTTTCGAAGCGTTGTGGAATGAATTCGATCCGATCTTCGCCTTTCTGCGCTTCCAATACGGCTTCCGCCAACGGTTTCATCTTGACGAACCATTGTTTGGATAGATACGGTTCGACGATGACATCGGTCCGTTCGCTATGTCCGACTTGATGGATGTGCTTTTCGATCTTGACGGTATTGCCTTCGTTGGTGATACGTTGCGTAAGCGCCGCCCGACACGCGAAACGATCCATGCCTTCGAATTCGCCGGCTTTCGCATTCATCGTCCCGTCCGGATTCATGCATACGACCTTCTCCAAACTGTGTTTCAGGGCGATGTTATAATCGTTGGGATCATGTGCCGGCGTGCATTTCATGGCACCGGTACCGAATTCCATGTCGATGTAATCATCGATGATGATCGGAATGATTTCGTGATTGGCCGGATTTTCGACGTGCATTCCGTGTATGTGTTTGTATTTCTCGTCCTCGGGATGTACGACGACGCAAACATCGCCGAACATCGTTTCCGGACGCGTCGTCGAAACGTTGATGTACTCACCGGTCTCGATGACTTTATAGCGGAAGGTGTAGAAACTGCCTTCAATTTCCTTATGGATGACTTCGATGTTGGAGAGGGCTGTCTGCGCTTGCGGATCCCAGTTGATGATACGCCATCCTTGATAGATCAATCCTTCTTCGTACAAGGAAACGAATACTTTCTTGACCGCTTCGTTTAACCCGCTGTCCAACGTAAAACGTTCGCGCGAATAATCAAGTGATAACCCGAGTTTCGCCCATTGTTGGCGGATATGTCCGGCATATTCCTCTTTCCATTCCCAGGCTTTTTCTAAGAATTTCTCACGGCCCAGATCATAGCGCGAGGTTCCTTGTTCTTTAAGTCGCGCGTCGACTTTCGCTTGGGTCGCGATACCCGCATGGTCCATCCCTGCCAACCAAAGCATGTCATAGCCTTGCATCCGTTTGAAACGCGCGATGATATCTTGCAGGGACGTATCCCATGCATGGCCGAGATGTAACTTGCCGGTAACATTCGGCGGTGGAATCACGATGGTAAACGGCGGCTTCGTCATATCGCCTGCGGTAAAATAACCGGCTTTGACCCAAGTATCGTAAACGCCGCTTTCGACGGTTTGGTGGTTGTATTTGGTATCCAGAGTTTTTTTCATAGGTTTACTCGCTTTCAAGATCTGTCTTCAATAAAGCATAAAACGCGAAATCGTAATATTTTCCGTCCTTTTCGTGGGTCAGTTGGCGATATTCGCCTTCTTTTTTGAAACCGCATTTCTCGATCACGCGTTGACTCGCAATGTTGGTGACGTTATGCATGATTTCCAAACGTCGAAATCCAGTATCCGCAAACCACACCTTGAGGGCTGCTTGAAGCGCTTCCGTGGTGATTTGACGGTTCTGGTAATGTCGGTTTAAAACATACCCGATTTCACCGACATCGTTATGATGGACGGTATGTACATCGACCGTGCCGATCATTTTCATTTCTTCTTTCCACACGATCGCATACGCTTCCGGTATCCCATGATCGGGGCGGGTTAGAAACCGATCTCGGATGGATGTTTCGCTGGTCTGAAGTTCGGTGTGACGCGGCCAACTCAAATAGCGCACGACTTCTTCGTCGCTGGCATATTCGAAGAGGTCAGAGGCGTCTTCAAGTTGGATCGGACGCAGAATCAGACGTTTTGTTTCGATTGTCGGTACATTCAGCTTTAACATTTTTTCCCCTCCTACGAAAAAAGCGCCCTGACAAGGACGCTTTTGCGTGGTACCACCTAAATTTCACATTGCTGTGCTCAAGCCGTTAACGTCGGCGGACGGAATCACTTACTGTTTTCGGAGATTCGGCTCCCGGACGACTTTCGTTTTGTCTTTGGCACCGTTCCATCGACCCGATGCTTTCTATGTTCCCCGACAAAACTACTTCTTCCCTTCAATGCCTTTAGGATATTATAGACATGGTTTTATTCTTTGTCAAAGGGGTACTTTCGGGTATCGACATCTTTCCCCTTCGCTTTTGCATCCAAATAGGAATATATGCATCCGCAATACTGCTGCTTATACATGTTCTCACTCGTCGCGATTTCGACGCTGCGGTCGATTCCTTTGGCTTTTTTGAAGTTGGAATAGAAGTATTTCACGTTCGGATACGCCGGCATCAATCGTTGCGCGATATCGTTGATGAACGCGCTGTTTTTTTGCCTGGAGATCGTCATGACCGTACTGACATAGTCGAAACCATGTTCGCTGGCATAACGCATCGCTTCATTCATGCGTAACGCGTAACACATGCGGCAGCGTCCATAGCCTTCCTTATCCTCCGCCCGTTTACTAAGATAGGTATCTTGATATCCCTGCAAATCCACATCGTACTTGACGATCGTAACGTTTTGTTGATGTTTTCGATTGAAGCGATCGACATACTTCTTCAACTCATCCAGACGGATGTCATATTCGATCTGCGGATAGAGATTATGGTTATTGTAGAGTAAGGTGATATCGAAAGTTGGGGCTAAATATTCCAAGGGATACGAGTTGCATACGGCGCAACACGAATGCAATAAAAGGGTCGGACGAACACCTTTGGCCCGAATCATCGCAAGTTCTTGTTTTTCCCAAGCAAACGCATCGAACTTTTTCATAAGATAAGCATACTGTCTCCGAAAGAGAAGAACCGATACTCCTCTTTGATGGCTTCTTCATAGGCTTCGAAAATGAATTCTTTGGTCGCAAAAGCGCTCACCAACATCATCAAGGTCGATTTCGGTAAATGGAAGTTGGTGATTTGGACATCGACGGCTTTAAAAACATAGCCCGGATAGATGAAAATCGCGGTGCTGGAGCATTCTTCGACAAACTTACCGTGTTTCATCATTTGTGTTTCCAAGGTACGTGTCGAGGTCGTTCCGACGCTGACGATCCGTCTTCCCTCTGCTTTGGCGAGATTGAGTCGTTCTGCCGCAAACGCGCTGACTTCGTAACTTTCTTCGTGCATTTTATGCAACAGCACATCTTCCACATCGACCGGACGGAAGGTCCCTAATCCGACGTGTAACGTAATCTTTACGATTTCGATCCCTTGGTTTTCAAGTTGATTCAAGAGTTCTGGGGTGAAATGCAACCCTGCGGTCGGTGCGGCGGCGCTGCCTTGCGCACGGGCATAGACGGTATTATAGCGATCGGGATCGTCTAGTTTTTCCTTGATATACGGAGGTAAAGGCATGGTGCCGAGTTGGTCGAGGATTTCATAGAAAATACCGTCGTAGATGAGCTTGAATTTACGGATTCCTTGCGGTTCGACACTAAGACAAAGCGCTTTGAGTTGTCCTTCTCCAAACGAGATCATCGTGCCGACTTTGACGACTTTCGCATTACCGACCAAGCATTCCGCTTCGTCGTGATCATGTTTCAGGATCAAGAGTTCCACATGCGCCCCGGTTTCTTCTTTGATACCGAAAAGTCGTGCCGGGATGACTTTGGTTTCGTTGAGCACCAAGACATCCCCCGGTCTGAGATATTCGCCGATCTGGTGAAACCGTTTATGCGTCAGGGTATGATCCTTGCGATCGACGACCAAAAGCCGCGATGAACTGCGGTCTTTAAGCGGAGTTTGGGCGATCAAACGTTTAGGTAAATGGAAATCGAAGTCATCGGTACGCATTAGAACCCCCTCGAATCGATACTGTTGAGTTTGTGTTTCTTAAAATATTCATTCTTAAAGTCCAAGAATCGATCTTCGTTGATCGCTTGACGGATATCTTCGGTTAACTTGATCAAAAAACGGAGGTTATGGATCGACAATAAACGTTGGCCCAACCCTTCATCGCAGCGGATCAGATGACGTAGATATGCACGGGTGTAGTTCTTGCATGTGTAACAATCGCATTCCGGATCCAAGGGCGTAAAATCGCGTTCGTATTTGGCGTTGCGGATGTTGATGCGCCCTTGATTGCTCATGAGGGTACCGTGACGTGCGATCCGGGTCGGCAAGACGCAGTCGAACATGTCGATTCCGCGTAACACCCCTTCGAGAATCGCATCAGTGCTTCCGACACCCATCAGGTAGCGCGGCTTATCGTATGGAAGCCATTTGACGCTATAGTCAACCATTTTGTAAAGGACTTCCTTGGTTTCCCCGACGGAAGTTCCGCCGATGGAGTAGCCCGGAAAATCCATTTCAACCAACGCTTTGGCGGATAATTCGCGAAGATCTTCGTATTCGCCGCCTTGGACGATACCAAACAACGCTTGGTCTTCCGGGCGTTGATGCGCTTCTTTTCCGCGTTTCGCCCATCGTAAGGTACGTTCGACGCTTTTCTTCATATAGTCGTGAGTCGCGGGATAGGGCGGACATTCATCAAAACTCATGATGATATCGGCGCCGAGGTTGTTTTGGATCTGAATCGACTTCTCGGGAGTCAAATGCATCGTATCCCCGTTGAGGTGGTTTTTAAACGTAACCCCTTCTTCGGTGATTTTACGGGAATCACTTAACGAAAACACCTGAAAACCGCCCGAATCGGTTAGGATCGGGTTCTTGACATTCATAAAACCATGCAGACCGCCGGCATCCCGAACGATATCGTCGCCCGGACGCAGCCATAAGTGATACGTGTTGGATAAAATGACACCGGCTTGGATCGCTTCGATTTCTTCGGGCGAGAGGAATTTGACGGTGGCCAAGGTGCCGACCGGCATGAACATCGGAGTCAGTACGTCTCCGTGCGGCGTATGGAGGATCCCGGTGCGGGCACCGGATTGTTTACATTCGTGCGTAATTTCGAGTCTGAATTTTTCCATTGCGTTACCTATCTTTAATTCTAGACTATTTTGACAGAAAGAGTTCGTATTTGCAAGTTACCAAAAGAAAAGGCTGCGTGACGCAGCCAATGGATCAATGCTTTGATTCTTCTTCTAAAAACTTCGCATACGTGTATTTGTTCATCAAAGCTTCGGTGATAAAGATTCCTTTACTGATACTATGCATCAGCACGCCGCCCACGAATTTCCCTTCGCTGAAGAAGTACTTACCGTAAAACGGTTTGGCGGAATCATTGGTCTCGACCGTGACATAGTTTTTGGCAGGGTCCTTCCCGCAATCACCGATCGCAAACAGATCGGTATCCAAAGCATGTACGCTGACGGCCGGTAAAATCGGATCATACACGGCATCATCCCCGGTCGCATTGGCACCGGCGACTTTTCCCATGTCGACCGCCTGCGGCCAGATCGCCCAGTTGACGCCTTCGAATTCGGCGCAATCCCCGGCAGCATAGATCCCCTCGATGTTGGTTTCCATCCGTTGGTTGACGACGATCGCACGGTTGACGGTTATGCCTGCCGCTTTCGCCAGTTCGGTGTTGGCGCGGATCCCGGCGGATACGATGATCATATCGCCTTCGAACTTGCGTCCATCGCCCAAGAGAATCCCGTCCGCACGGTCGCCTTCGCCGGTAATGCTGGCGATTGAAACACCGGTATGGATTTCAAGTCCCTTCGCTTCCGCAAGCATGCGGAGTTTTTGCGAGGTGCCTTCGTCGAGTTGTCGCAGCATCAACGCCGGTAACATTTCAAACACGACTACCTCAAGTCCTGCCAGTTTCAGTTGCCATGCGGCTTCCAATCCGAGGATTCCGCCGCCGATCACCAAGGCTTTCTTGGAGTTTCCGATCAATTGTTTGGCTTGATCCACATCCTTGAGATTCCGCAGTTTCATGACGTTATCGCGCTTGACACCTTCGATCGGAGGCACGAAGCAATCCGATCCGAGCGCCAGAATCAAACGGTCGTAGTTGCGTACTTCACCGTTGTCCAAGGTAACTTCCTTGGCTTGCGGATCGATCTTAATTGCTTTAACGCCTAACGTTAAAGTGATGTTGTTTTCTTGGTACCATGAAGAGTTTTTTAGAATAAACTCATCCTTGGTAAAATCCGCGAACAGGTTCTTGGTTAACAACGGACGGTTGTATGCCAATCCTTTTTCTTCGCCGATGATTTCGAGACGTGCGACTTTGTTACGTTGACGGATCGCTTCCGCCGCGTTGACCGCCGCGCCGCCGTTTCCTAGAATCAGGATGTTGTCATTCTTTTCGGTATAATACGTCACTTCGGTATAAGGTATCTCGACGAACTGTTCCGCCGGGGCGCCGCAGACCGGGCAAATCGCAGGACGATCGGGCGAGATGATGATTTCGCCGCATACGATGCATCGCCAAGCACGCATTTTGCGGGATTCACCGTTTTCAGCCTTGTCTTTGCCTAAAACCTTCATTCCGAACGCATAACCCCAGTCATACGCTTTCTTGGATTTCTCTTCATTGGGTTTAAATCGTAAACTTAACCCTTCGGACGTCCGCATTCTCAGTTGTTTCAAACGTTCCAATAAGTGCGGTACGCCCTCTCCGCTCCAACCGTAAGCTCCAAAAGCGGATGCGTATTTACCACCGTGGATCGGCGGAAAGAGTTCGGAAGTCAGGTCCCAGAGCGGTTTGAGCGCTTCGGCCAGAATGGTCGGCGTACCCAACAGGATTCCATCCGCGAAGTAGACCTCGTCCAAGACTTTCTTCATATCGGCAACTTCCATGTTATACAAACGGACATCCAATTCACCGGTGTCTTCGACACCTTTGGCGATGATCTTCGCCATTTCTTCCGTATAGCCATATGCGCTTACGTAAGGAATGATGACCGTTTTACGGGGATTCGGGTTGATGATCGTCGCCCATTTACGATATTGGGCTTGGATTTCAGGAATATCGACATCCAAGACCGGACCATGACCGGTCGCGATCAACTTGATATCGATATCTTTGATGCGATCGAGCGCCTTCAACATGAATTTCGGGAACGGACCCAAAATCATGTCGTAATAGTACTTCAATGCGCGTTGGTATCCTTCTTTGTCGGTGACTTTGCTTAACAGGACGTTCTCGTCGCAATAATGCGAGCCAAACGAGTCGCATGTGAAAAGGACACCGTCTTCTTCGACATAGGTATACATCGTATCCGGCCAATGTAAGTTGGGTAAAACCATGAAACGTAAGGTCTTATCGCCAAGACTTAACGTATCGTTTTCCTTGACCGCCACGTACTTGAATTCCATGTTGGTGATTTCTTTTAGGAAACTGATCGCGGTTTGCGTTCCGTAGATCGTAATGTTCGGGTTGGTCGTCAAAATCTTGGCGACGGATCCGACATGGTCCGGTTCGGTGTGGTTGACGATGATATAGTCGATGTCTTCGATGGCGACGACTTCGGTCAGCTTTTCGATGTACTGGTCGTAAGTCTTCAGTTTGGCGGTTTCGATGATCGCCGTCTTCTCAGATCCTTTGACCACATAGGAATTATATGTCGTACCGAATTCGGTCGTCATGATGATATCGAATGTTTTGAGATCGGGATCGAGCGCTCCGATCCACCAGAGCTTTTCGTTTAATTGTAATGATTTCATATTTCCTCCAAAGACGTTACTCTTCTGCCTTTATGTGTTTATGATAGCATAACCGCCAATAAAAGTGACACACATATAACCGAGATTTGTGAATGTTTTAATATATGTGAAATATCATTGTTTTTGAACTTTTGCACGAACTCGAATGCGTTATTTCGTATCAAAAACATACCCGTACTTCCGATGGATTTTGAAGTACGGGTAGGGTTCATTACGAGTTGGTCGGATTGTCCGGGTCAAATCGAGGGTCCATATAGAAGAACTCCCATTGATGACCATCCAGATCCTCAAAGGATCTTGAGTACATAAACCCGAGGTCTCTTGGTTCTAAATATTCGCGAGCCCCTAACGCAATCGCCGCATCGACGAGTCGATTCACTTCATCGTTGGAGTCAAGCGAGATCGCGAAGAGTCCCTCGGTGACCGTTTTTGCGTCCGCAATCGGTTTTTTTGTGAACTCTTGGAAGAATTTCGGGACAAGGAACATGAAATAGTTACTTTCACTGACGATCATACAGGTCGCGTTTTCGTCCGTGAACTTCGGGTTAAACGTAAATCCCAATCCGGTAAAGAAGTCGACCGTTTTCTTCAGATCGGAAACGCAGACATTTACGAAAAGTTGTTTTGGCATATGTGCCTCCTTTAGGTAAAAGTACCTTACTTTGATTTCGATGACATGCATTATGCCCGAAAAAAAACGCATCCGTTTGGGATGCGTCAGGGTTATTCTTCGGTTTCGACCGAATCGCGAGCCGTACGGAACGCAGATTTCCGTTCGATCGTGGTAAGGTATTTCTTACGCAAACGAATGGCATCCGGCGTCACTTCGACCAACTCGTCATCGCGGATAAATTCGACCGCGTATTCCAAGGTGATCTGACGCGGAGGCGTCAAACGCATCGCTTCGTCGTTTCCGGCGGAGCGGATCGCGGTCAGTTTCTTGTTTTTGGTCGGATTGACTTCCATGTCGATATCACGGGCACTCACGCCGATGATCTGACCTTCGTAGACCGGTTCGGCGGCACCGATGAAGAATTGGCCGCGTTCTTGCAAGTTGAAGATCGAGTAGGTCATGGATGATCCGGTTTCGGTCGAAATCATCGCGCCTAAGGTGCGTTGCGGGACTTCCCCGACATATTCGCCATAACCGGAGAATTGACGAACCATCGTACCTTCACCGCGAGTATCGTTGATGAACTCGCCGCGGTAGCCGATCAAAGCGCGGGTTGCGGCACGCCATTCGGTGATGACATATCCGTTCTTCTCGTCGATGTCGACCATCGAAGCTTTTCGAAGGTTGAGTTTACTGATGACCGTTCCCGAATACGCTTGCGGTACGGTGATGATGATTTGTTCCATCGGTTCGTTTTTGACACCGTTGATGTAACGGTAAATGACTTCGGGTTTACTGACCGCAAGTTCATATCCTTCGCGACGCATGTTTTCGACCAAGATCGTCAAATGCAGTTCGCCGCGACCGGACACTTTGAATTTGTCGGTCGATTCGAGTTCTTCGACGCGTAAGCCGACATTGACTTCCAGTTCTTTCGTCAGCCTTTCGCGAAGATTACGTGAAGTAACGTATTTTCCGCTTTTCCCCGCAAACGGCGAGGTGTTGACCAAGAAGTTCATCGATAACGTCGGTTCTTCGATCGAAATCATCGGTAACGGATTCACGTTGTTGGGATCGCAAAGCGTATCGCCGATCGATATGTCGGGAATTCCGCCGATGATGACGATTTCCCCGCTTTGCGCTTCTTTGACCGGGACGCGTTTCATCCCTTCGTAGATGAATAATTGGGATACGGTTTGGCGGACTTGCGATTTTCCGTTGGCCACGACGACACTCTGACCGACTTTCAATACGCCTTGATAGAGACGGCCGATGCCTAAGCGGCCGATATATTCATCATACGCCAACGAACTGACTTGCATTTGGACCGGTTGATCGTCCAAATCCGGATAAGATCCGACATGTTTGACGATGGTTTCGAATAAGGGTTCGATCGAATCGGACTCATCGTCGGGATGATACTTAACGATCCCTTGACGGGCGATTCCGTAAAGGATCGGAAAGTCAAGTTGTTCATCGGTTGCATCAAGCGCTAAAAACAAATCGTAAACCAGATCGACGACTTCTTCGGCGCGTTGGTCGTTCTTGTCGATCTTATTGATCAAAAGAATCGGACGGAGCCCAAGTTCGAGGGATTTCTGAAGTACGAAACGGGTCTGCGGCATCGGCCCTTCGCTGGCATCGACCAGTAGAATTACAGTGTCGACGGTTTTGATGATGCGTTCGACTTCGCTTGAAAAGTCGGCATGCCCCGGCGTGTCGACGATGTTGATTTTCACGTCATTGTGGTAGACGGAACAGTTCTTGGAATAAATGGTAATGCCGCGTTCGCGTTCAAGGGCATTGCTGTCCATGACCTGCTCCACGACCTCTTCGTTTTTACGAAATACATTGCTTTGGGAGAGAAACGCATCGACCAGCGTGCTCTTTCCGGCATCGACGTGCGCGATGACGGCGATATTAATCATCTTGATATGACTCATTGGAACCCTTCTTTCAAAAGACACTTTATTATAGCACCTTTTTTACGAGGTTCAAACATTATGAAAGATTGTTGCGAATTTCAGTCGATATTCGCTGCTTTGATCATGGATTTAAGAATATCGGCGGATTCTTTAAGTTTTTTATGTTCATTATCATCCAATGGAATCGGAAGGATACGTTCGATCCCGTTGCGGCCGACGATGCATGGCATCGCCATAAACACATCGGAAATACCAAACTCCCCTTCGAATAGACCACTGACCGTTAGGATAGACTTTTCATCACGTAACACGGCTTCGACGATCCGTCGAATCGCCAAGGCGACCGCGTAATTGGTATACCCTTTCCGATTGATGATCTCATAGGCCGCATTTTTGACATCATGGTGGATGCGTTCTTTGAAGTCTTTTTCATACATTCCTAACATATCTTGGTACTGTTCCACGCTCATTCCTGCGATTTTCGTCGCGCTCCACGCCGCGATCTCCGAATCCCCATGTTCGCCGATAATGTAGGCATGAATATTGCGGGCATCGACGCCGAAGGACTGCGACAGGATCGACTTAAGACGCGATGTGTCCAAGACCGTCCCAGAACCGAAGACTTTGTTTTTCGGTGAACCCGCAAAGCGATAGGTCATGTACGTCAATACGTCGACCGGATTGGATACGACCAAAATCAACGCATCCGGACTCTGTTTTACCAATTCAGGAACGATCGATCGAAAAATCGGAATGTTTTTATTGAGGATGTCCAGTCGTGTTTCCCCGGGTTTCGGTCCGATGCCGGCCGTGATGATGATCAAGGTCGAATCCTTGGTATCTTCCAAAGTTCCGCTGATGATTTCTACCGCTTTCACGAAAGCCGCGCCTTGACGCAAATCCATCGCTTCCGCATCGGCTTTTTCGCGATTTACATCAACAAGAACGATATCACTGGCCAATCCTGCTTCCATGATGGAGAAAGCGGTCGTCGAGCCGACAAAGCCGGCGCCGATGATCGAGATTTTATTTGTTGGCATAACTACCTCCTGATGTAAGCATAAGAGGATTTTCGATTTATTACCGTGAAAACGACCAAAGGCCCTTGCGGGCCTTAGGAAATGGTTGATTCGAAGGGGGAAGCTTTGGAATATTGGTTATTGCGGGTCGGTTCGATGATCAGCTTTCCGTCTTTGACCAATCGTACGAAGACCTCGGCCATCTTCGGGTCAAATTGCGATCCCGCATTGCGTAAAATTTCTTCCAACGCGTATTCGACGCTCATGAACGATTTGTAATGGCGGTCCGACGTGATGGCGTCAAAGGCATCGGCGATCGCGATGCAACGGGCACCGAAGGCGATATTCTCCCCTTTGATGCGGCGTGGATAACCTTTGCCGTCCCAGCGCTCGTGATGACCGATAACGCTCGGAATAACCCGATTGAATGTCGGGAGGTATTTGATGATGGTGATCGACAAATCAACATGCTTTTTCATCGCTTCGTATTCATCGGTGGTCAAACGTGTCATCTTCGTCAATACATTTTCCGAAATCCCGATTTTGCCGATGTCATGAAGCAACGATGCTTGACGGATGATTTCGATTTCTTCGATACTCGCGTTCATGGCTTCGGCGATCGCGGTCGAATATTTGGCGACACGTTGCGAATGGCCGAACGTAAAGTGGTCTTTCGCATCGATCGCGGCGGTCAAGGCATAAATGGTCGCCATATTGTTTTCATCCGTATCCATATTCCCGTGATCAAGATCTTCCATTTCGGAGTTATAGATGACGGTCTTATTGCGCCCCGTCTTTTTGGCGGACGTCAACGCATGGGTCGAATGCTTCAGAAGTTCCTTGTCATCTTTGGATTGGGTCGGAAAGATACTGATCCCGATACTGACGGTGACATGCCGTACCGGTTCGTCTTCCGGCGACATGGAAGCGTCTTCGATTTGACTGCGGATCTTTTCCATCATTTCATACGCCTGTTTTGTATCCATGTACGGTAAGATCACTGAGAACGTATCCCCGGCATACCGGCTGATCGTTCCGTAATTCCCGCAGACTTGTTTGATGATCGCGGCGACTTTGATTAAAACCGCATCGCCGGCGTAATGCCCGTAAATGTCATTGTAGACAGTGAACATATCCAGCCCGATCAAACAGACCGCCGTCGAGCCTTTCTTGCGCTCGCTGGAAACGGAAATCAGTTTGTCCATGAAGTAACGGTAATTGTAAACCGATGTGACGGAATCCATTTGCGCTTCCGTTTTCGCCTTTTCGTAAAGCCGAGCATTGGAGATCGCGATCGACGCGGTCACGCAAACCATCGACAATTGTTCAACGTTCTCGATATCCTTGATCGAACGGATGTCCTTGTTGCACATAAGCAAAATTCCGATGAGCTTACTGTTGTATTTCAACGGAATCGCGACTTCCATCAAGATATTGTTGAGCTGGGCGCGGTCATTGTCCCACATCGTCTTAAAGAACGGATGGGTATCCATGTTTTTACTTTGGATGATGTCATCGGTTTGTTCGAACCAACGTACGATCGGATGCGTATTGGCGAAACTCAGCGCGATACGATCGAGTTTCTTACCGGATGTGTAGAAATTGAAATGATCGTCTTCAAGGTTACGCAGGAAAATATAGTTACGGTCGTTTCCGCTGATATCCGTCACGACACGCATCAAATCGTCGATGATCAATCCTAAGTCCAAGTTATTGGAAATCCGCATCGTGAAGTTACGGATCAAGTTGTTGCGATGGTTTTCATCTTTGTAGAAGAAATTATTAACCAGGTTGTAGATCATTTTGAATAACGGTTGGAAAATGACCAGCGATACAAAAGTTACCATCAAAATGAAGATGTTTTGGTCGATCCCCGTATCCAACGCGTTGAAAACCGAGATCAAACTGTTGACCGCATAAATGCTTCCGATCGTGATCGCCGTCAGCAATGCGGTGAAAATGACCGCCTTGGTGATGACGAACTTCAGTTCCAAGACCCTGTTCTTGTAAAGCGCGGTCATGAAATAGAACGAAGCGATGACCCCCGCGGCGAAGTCGATCGGATACTTCCCGATGACCGGAACGAGGTTGGCGCCGAATCCGAGGAAAAGCACGAAAAGTCCGATGATGATATTCTTCAGACCGTTGGTATACGGTTTCGCACTGCGATACTCTTTACGTGCCAACAAGAGACATGCCACCAATAGCGCAAAAATCCCGATGTAGCTGGCATAGGATGCCAAACCGAGAGTGTAGCGTAGCTCGATAAAGGGAGCCTTGGGAATTTTAACCATTTCGGCGGATTGTGTCGTCATACCCATCAAGTTCATGAACTCGATTACCCCGATGGCAAGGGTCCAGAAGAACAACGAGACGCGCCGTTTCGATCGGATATAGTTGATGAAGAAGATATACGCGGAGAACGGCATCATGGTCAAAGCGGCGACCATCGAGCGGTTCCAGAACAAGGTGCCCGGCGAGATGTTGAGCTTCATCAACAATGAGGACGCGGACCAAATGCCCATACAGGTAACCATCAGCATAAACGACTTGATCAGGTTATCTTTTTTCGACAGTCCGAGGATGATGAACAACACCATCGCGGAAACCAAAGACAACGACGGCAAACCCCAATACAGGAAAACGAGCAGTTGATCCATCATGATAGGTCACCTCCCGTTTTTTGGAAAGCGACTTTCAAGATTTCCATCACATCGTAATGCGACGGATTGACCTTGTTGATCGTATGTTTGATCGTGCGTTGGTATTTTTGGATACTACCGGAGGGAAGGATCGTCACTTTCAACGGTTCGATGCCTAACATCTTCTTTAAATCTTTATAGTCTTTATCGATGTATTTGAAATAGATTTCGAGTTGTTCCTTGATCAGATCGACATCATCGATTCCCGGTTCCCCTTCGGGATGGTTGACTTCGACACACAGATTGATGTAAGGACGCTTCTCGCTGTCATAAAGTTTACGCGCGAACCATTGGTCGATGTGTAAATGGGATAGATTGAGAACTTCGGTGATCGTCGCTTCGGTAATGCGTGTGAATCCGGCCAAGTCGATGATCGGATCGATCCGGTCGACATAACGGAAATGCGGCAACATGATTCCGTCTTCGGGGCGGCTCAATACTTCGCATTTAAAGATATCGCCGATGCGGTAACGCGCAAACGCTCCGCCTTTCAGCGTCGTGATGACGATCTCGTAATATTCGTCTTCCTTGATTTCGTCCATAAGGTAGGTCCGGCATTCATACGTCGGATCTTCAAGGTTCTTATAGAACTCTCCCATCGGTATGAACTCGTAGAAACAGACGTTCGGGAACATGATCATCCCGTTCTTTTTCCAAGATTCGCATCCGATGCAGGTCGCTTCGGTTCCGCCGAAGATTTCCAAGGGTTTGATATCCCAGTATTCTTCGATCTTTTTCTTGAAATGAGTCGTATCCGTACCGGCACAAACGAATCCTTTCAAACGGAAAACATCTTTCGGCAACATTGGCGTTTTATGGACGATACTATTGAATTTCGCTTTTGCGAAACGATATAACATCGAAGGTTTGAAGTGCAATAGATTCGTGTTGGTCTTCTTGCCGCCCTCCGCGAACTGTTCGCTCATACGAACGATTACGCTGCTTAAACCATAGAACAGGTCGATCCCCTGCTCCATGCCCATACGGAAGCCCTCTTTGTTACGTTGCCCGAAGCCCATCTTATTGCCTTCGTCGATCGGCGGGAAAAAATTGACCGTATATTCGCCTTGAATCGAATATGGCAACAATCCGGTCAGATAAGGCAACGGAGCCATCCCATTCAGGAAGTTCATCCCAGGTTTCAGATCGAATTTTCCGCGTTCGGTACTTGATGCCAAGATAAAAATCGTGATGCAGATGTCACGATGGTACTTGATCATCGTTTCGGTATACGGAGCAACTTTCACAGGTGCCCTTCCGCCTTCCCATGTCGTTTCGATCCAGACGACCGCGTTTGAAGGAAGAACATCATTATTTTTCGAAAGCAGCAGGTCGGCATAATCCTCATACTTCGTCAGCGGAACGATGCGACGGAATTCATCCACGCTGTGCGGACGTTGGCCTTTCATGATTTTCAGTCCGAGTTCGCAATTGGAGAATAACTCGATCTGTTCCATCAGAAGGCTCTTTTGAATCGTCATATATTGAGAAATCGACAAATCTAAAAAACTGCAATATTTTTGCCAGATTTCGTCATATTGCTTGTTTTTCAGCATCGAGTCGAAATTCATGCTTTTTTCCCCTTTGTAAACGTTTGGATGCATTGTCGAATCTGTGACGGACCGAAAAGTAGAAACGGTACCCGTTTACGATACGATGCATATCCAGGAAGCGTCTTCTCGAAAAACCAGTAATCCTGCATCGCGACATGCGCGACATCGCAGAGGGTCCAAACCAACCCGGCGACCAGCAGATCCCCGCTGCCAAGCGCCAATGACGCAAAAAGATAGAATGCAAAGAACCCCCACACACCGGGATGACGACATAATGCGTACAAACCGGTATCGACGACATTGTCAGGGCGCGTGCCTTCTACATAGGTAGTATGAAACGGTAGAGCGAAAAACAAAGCGTAGAACATCTCGATCAGTCCCGCGATCGCCAGGACCCAGAAAACCGGGGTCGCCTTGAAAGAGAACCATTGCGGTGTACGCAATGCGATCTGTGCGGACGCATAAGCCAAGATAAGACAGCCGACTGCGAAGAATACGTTAAAAAACGGGTGGGTCGGTTTTAGTTTGTTTAGATCGAATACGGTTAACAGGATAAATGCCAGAAAACCTAATAAGATCCATGTCATACGTTCACCTAACCATCTCGTGATTTCATTATAAGCGTCAAAATCAAGGGCTACAAGATAAAAAGTTACAGTTATGGCCTATTCATTGCGTTCTTTTTCACTTTTTCGTACACAATCCTTCGTGTGACGATCGGCGCTTTACGCTGATATGCCTCATTTAGAAAGTTGAAATAGCTTCCCGGCGTGATCAATCCGTTCAAACGGATCAGTTCCAACCCCTTGAAATGGACGAAATAATCGACTAAAAGGACGCAGTTCGTGCTCACGAAGAAATAGGTTTTAAACAATCCTTCGCTGAATTTGTAGAATTGGGCACCGGTATTCCGCCAAATCCGGGATGCATAGTCATTACACTCTGGATCGGTTACGCCACGCGGATACCACGGCGTTGTCCGTGACAAGAGATCAAGAACGCGTTTTTCCATGAGGACGATTTGATCCTCCGTAAGTTTTAAGGTAAACGCGACGATCGTTTTCTTCTCTCCATCGATCGAATACTCGATGAATTTTTTACGATCGGCTTGGATCAATACCCCATCCCCATACGTCCCTTTGATACGTCGACGTAGCGGATCATGGAGACCGTAGGAGAAGATGAAGTCGCGAAAGCTGATATCCACATGTCCGAACGATTCGCGCCGGTCCTCTTTGAGATGAATGAATATCTCCAACTCGTCATGCGCTTGTTTCGACGTCACTTGGTCCTGAAATAGGATATCTTTCGCCGAAGGTTTATGGAGGTTGCGATAAGCGCGTGAGGGTAAGATCATGGCGATAAACATCGGTAACGGAAAGTGAAGATAGACTTTAAATCGATCCCGGATGGTATCGTTCAATAAAAGGTTGATTCCCGAAAATGTTTGCAGAAGCCCGTAGAAAATCAAATAGGCGGCCGCCACATACGTTAAGCGCAACAATCCCGGTAAAGGATCCAGTATTAGGACCATCGCAAACACGAATGTGATCGAAGCATCCAAAAACGCCCAGACGCGATTTCCGACCCGGTCGACTTTGAAGTTATACCATGTGATGAATTTAACGACGGCGTTTAACAGCGCCCAGAGGCCGTAGATAAACGGAATGGCCGCTTCGAATACGACGGGAAAGTTAAACAATATCAACCATATCAGAAGAATGAACGTGCCATTGAGAATCCCGTCCTTACGTTTATGCGGATCCTTCTCGAGGAATCCGGTCAAGATGCGGACCATGCTTAAACCGGATATCAAGACAAGATTCAAGGTGTAAAAGAGGTCTAAAACGCTTTGCGTTTCGAAAAGCAGGATTGTCCCAAGCAAGAGGATAATCAGCCCATATAAGACAACCGAAACCGATTTGATGCGTTCGCGTAGCATGATCTCACCTCCCCGTCTATTTTAGCCGTTTTCATACGCGCTTACAACTTCCCGAATGTCTTGGATTTCCGACATTACTTTGATATACTAAAGTCAGAGGTAATGATATGGCAATACGTCCTGATAAAAATTTCGATCGTTTATTCGAAACGATCCTTCAACTGGAAACGATCGAAGAGTGTTATACCTTCTTCGATGATCTATGTACGATCGGCGAAATCACCGACATGCGCGATCGCTTGGAAGTCGCCGAGCTTTTACTGCACGGTGAAACGTACGAAACGATCGAACATAAGACAAAGATGAGCAGTGCGACGATTTCGCGGGTGAACCGATGCTTACAACACGGCGAAGGTGGTTATCGGATGATGCTTGAAAGAACGAAAAAATAATCGTTCTTTTTTTTGCTTTATCTCTTTACTTTATTAAAGTGTTAAAGTATAATGACCGCATACTAAGAAAGCAGGTACCCTTATGAAAAGATATTTCGCACTGATTCTCATCCTCGTCATGATTCTCGCCGGCTGTTCAGCCGCTTCCGACAAAGACACAAGTTTGACCGATGTGATGGACAAAGGAAAGTTGATCGTCGGTTATACCGAATATCCCCCGCTCGGATTCACCGAGAATGGCGTGACCACGGGGTTTGACATCGATATCGCCAAAGAAGTCGCCAAACGGATGGACATCGACGTCGAATTTCAATATATCGACTGGGATTCCAAAGTTCTCGAACTCAACAACAAGAACATCGACGTGATTTGGAACGGGTTGACGATTACCGAAGAACGCAAAGAAGAGATCCTTTTCTCGAAACCTTACTTCGACAATCGGATCGTTATCTTAACCTTGACAGACTCGAATGTCGATACGATCGCCGCCCTTTCAGGATTAAAGGTCGGGGTCGAATTGAAGAGTTCCGGGCAAGATGCCTTGGAGAAAAACGCTGTCTTTTCTCAATTGAATGAAATGGTGAAATTCACCAGCGTTACCGAAGCGACGTTGGCACTTAAATCCGGTGCGATCGACGCGATCGTCGCGGATGAGATCTTTGCACGTTATGCGGTTTCAAAAGATGCCTCCAACTATCGGATCGCACAAGAAGTCTTCAATTCAGAAAACTATGGCATCGGTTTCCGTTTGGAAGACGTCGCGTTGCGTGACAAGATCGATGAAATCATCGATGACATCGCATCGGACGGCACAGGTTCGACGATTTCGTTGAAGTGGTTCGGCGAAGACTTGTTGTTGCGCTGATATGGCATACTGGTTAGAAATCCTCCCGGTCATCGCGAATGGGTTTAAGACATCGTTACTCGTCTACTTCCTGACGATGGCGCTGGCCTTGCCCTTGGGTTTGGCGATCGGTTTGGTGGCGGATATGGTTAAGCCGGCACGTCCGATCATCGGTGTCTTCACCTGGATCATCCGGGGTACGCCGCTCTTGCTTCAACTTTATGTGACGATGTACGGGATCCCGATGTTGATACCGATGCGGATGGACCGATTGGTGGCCGGCGTCGCCACCTTCGTCATCAATTACGCGGCCTATTTCGCCGAGATCTTCCGTAGCGGATTGGCGATCATCCCGAAAGGACAGTGGGATGCCGGGCAGGTATTGGGCTTAACGAAAACCGACATCATCATACGTATCATTCTTCCTCAAATGTTCCGCAACACACTACTACCGTTGATCAACGAAGCGATCACCTTGGTCAAGGACACTTCCCTCTTGGCCGCCATCGCGATCGGCGAAATGTTGCGTAACGCAAAAGAAATCGTGGCGCAAGATCTGCGGGTCGATGCGTTGGTAATCGCGGGTTTGTTTTATTTGATGTTTAGCTTTGCGGTCGTTCTGGTCGGTAAGCGACTGGAAAAGACCTACTTGAAACAACTGTAGGTGAAACATGTTAGAACTCAGAAACATACGTTACGCTTATGATCGCCAACCGATCCTCAAAGACATCGGATTCGACGTTCATGAGGGTGAAATCATCGGAATCTTAGGTTTGAGCGGGAGTGGGAAAACCACGCTATTGAAGATTCTAAGCGGCTTGTTGGTGCCGGATGCCGGTGAATACCGCATCGAAGGAAAACCGGCGTTTGGCAAATCGAAGAAAACCTCGGTCGGTACGAAGGAACTCGGCGTCGTTTTCCAACAATTCAATCTCTTCCCGCATCTAACCGTCTTGGATAATCTGGTCATGCCGTTGAAACTGCGGAGCGGAAAACCGAAATCCGAGTGTATTCAGATCGCTTCGCGTTTACTTGAAGTTTTAGGCTTAGGCGATCAACTCACCAAATTCCCGCATCAATGTTCCGGCGGCCAGCAACAACGTATCGCGATCGCACGTGCCTTGGTACTTGATCCGAAGATCTTGTTGATCGATGAACCGACCTCCGCATTGGATAAGGAAAACACCAAGAAAGTCGAAGAACTTCTCAAGGATCTTCACCAACGTGGTTTGACCTTGATCTTGATCACCCATGATCTGCCTTTCGCCAAAGCGATGTGTCAACGGGTAATCGAGTTAAGCGAAGGATCCCTTGTCTATGACGGAAGCGCGAGTGAATATTTCAGTAAAAATTGATAGAACTCACAAGCGAGGTAACTCGCTTTTTCTTATCATGGTATAATGATCGCATGGAAAAAATCGTCATTCAACTTGAAGAGTGGTATCTGAAAAACAAGCGGGATCTCCCCTTTCGAAAAAACCGTGATCCCTATTCCGTCTGGGTGTCGGAGATCATGGCGCAACAAACTCGAATCGAAACCATGTTGCCCTATTTTGAACGTTGGATGGCAAAATGGCCGACGATTGCTGCCTTGGCGCTTGCGGATCCGCAAGATGTTTTGAAAATGTGGGAAGGTCTCGGCTATTACAATCGTGCCCGGAATCTACATAAAGCGGCGATCTACTTGAACGAAAATAATGAAGGTGTTTTTTATGACAATTATGAAGAAATCCTCACTTTGCCGGGGATCGGACCGTACACGGCGGCGGCGATCGCATCGATCGTTTACGATGAAAAAGTACCGGCGATCGACGGGAACGTCTGTCGGGTAGTGGCGCGACTGGATGCCCTAGCGGAAGAGGTTTCCAGTTCTATTGCGCAGAAACATATCGAAACTCGAATGAAAACATGGATTTTGGAATCGACTCCGCATCTCTTCACGCAAGCGATGATGGAACTTGGCGCGCTTGTATGTACGCCGCAATCGCCGGATTGCGCGCATTGTCCGCTGAAAGACTCGTGCGTCGCGTTTCGAGAGCGGACAACGACGGATTATCCGATCAAAAAAACCAAAGCTCCGGTTCCGATCGAATCCTATGATTGTTTTATTCTAAAAAACAGCGAAGGCAAGATTGCTTTGACCCAACAGAACGATGACAACTTGATGAATGGATACTACCGTTTCCCGGTCAAGAATCAACTCGAACTAACGATGATATCGGATGTTCGGAAAATCGGTGCCCAGAAACATGTCTTCAGTCATAAGATCTGGATGACAGAGTATTATGTCGGAAGAGCCGATTTCCAAGATGATTCCATTCTGTGGGTGAACGAATCGGAGCTAAACGAGCTTCCGATGATCAGTGCCCATCGCAAATTCTATCAAAAACAAGGACCGATCCAATGACCGGTCCTAAATGTATTTGGTGATTTCTTTCTTTAGACTTTCGAGAACTTTTTTAGGACGCATCGCCGCTTCGATCTCCGGCCACAATTCCAAGGCTTGCGTGTAACCGCGCGCAACCAACTGGTCTCCCTTTCCGACATCAAAGATTTGAATGTCCGAAGCGTCGATGTTGAGGTTGTAGTTGGAGTTGCGTTTGGCGCGTGATTGTTGTTCGGAAGCGGTCAAATCCAAAATACGCATGGCGACTTCGCTGATGCGTGTCGTCCCTTCGAAAGGTTGACTCGAGTCCATCGAAATCGATACCGCAATCTTACATTTCATCATGCGTAAAAGCGAGACCGGTAAATTCATTTTGACGCCTCCGTCGACCAGTTGCATCCCCTCGATTCGCTTCGTGTTGAACACCATCGGAAACGAACAAGAACTGCGGATGGCTTGCGCCAAGGGGATGTCGGATATCACGATCAAATCGTCATCCTTGATAAAGTAGCGTGGGACATTGGTGAAAACAACTAACTTTCCGCTGATCAAATCGACCGCCGTGATCGCTAAGGGGGTCTTGATATCTTGGATCGATGCGATGCCGTACTTTAGGAATTCGTCCTCCAACAGCTTCACGACGATGTCCGCATCGATAAAACCGTCCAGCTTATCTTTCGCAAACGGTAAGATACGCAGATCCGGACGCAATAATATTTTCTTATCGATGAAGTGCTTCTCCAAGGCAAACATGGACTTCGTCAATTGCTCGCTGTTGGCGCCGATCGCAACCAACGATGCGATGACCGACCCCATGCTGGTTCCTGCGACGCAATCGAACTTGACGCCTTTTTCTTCAAGGAAACGGAGGGCTCCGATTTGTACGAAGGCTTTGATTCCTCCTCCGGCCAATGCGATCCCTTGTTTTTGTTTCATCTTACCACCTCGATTTTATTGTATCCGATTAAAAAAAAGAAGCAATGCTTCTTCTTTAGTCTTCCGGATAATGATTGAGCGCGTCGTTGCCTTCGGATAACTCGTAGTCGATCCAACGATGTTGTTTGTTTTGCGATTCCAACAGTTTATGGGCGGCTTGCGGACCATCCGTACCTGCCGGATAGAGATGAAGTTTGATCTTTCCCGCATCACGCGCATTGCGGATTGTTTGCGCGAATCGCCACGTCGTTTCGACTTGTTCCCAAGAGGTAAACAAGGTATCGTCCCCAAGGATCGCTTCATCCAAAAGTCGTTCATACGCTTCCGGCGTATTGATTCGGTTGTCGAAGTTGCAGGACTGACAGAAATCCATGGATACCCTGGATATATCGCTTCCATATCCGGGTTTTTTTGCGTTAAACCGAAAATATATACCTTCTTCCGGTTGGATTTTAATGAGAAGCAGATCCTGCGAAGGATTCTGTTGAACAAACAGTTCGTTCAACGGACGCTTAAATCCGATCACCACATACGTTGCGCGCTGACGCATCCGTTTCCCGCTGCGAATGTAGAACGGCACCCCTTCCCACTTCGGATCTTTTAGCCGGACTTGCATCGCCGCAAACGTTTCGGTGGTCGAGGTTGGCGCCACTTTATCTTCGTTACGATAAGCGACGTGTTTTCCATCTTGACTTTGCGCATATTGACCTAACACTAAGTTTTTCGCAACATCTTGCGCATCCAAGCCTTCGATGTTCTGAAGTACTTCGATCTGTTTCGCTTGGATATCCTTCGCGGTCAAACTTTTGGGTACATCCATCGCGATCAACGAAAGGATTTGAAACAAGTGGTTTTGGACCATGTCTTGTAACGCACCGGCTTGATCGTAATACGGACCGCGATTTTCGACACCGACGGTTTCCGTCGCGCTGATTTGGATGAAATCGATATGATCTTTGTCCCAAACCGACTCGAACATCCCGTTCGCAAACCGCAGCGTCATGATGTTCTGGATCATTTCTTTTCCGAGATAATGATCGATGCGGAACACATTCTGCGATCCGAAGATTTCAGTTAGATTCATGTTGATCGCTTGGGCGCTGGCAAGGTCTTTTCCGAAAGGTTTCTCGACGATGACGCGATGCGTCCGCGATGCTTTTAGGATTCCCGCATCCTTCAAATGCTGGGCGACCGGCTGGAAAAAATCCGGAGCGACCGCGAGGTAATAAATATGGGTGACCGCGCCAAGGTCTTCATAGATGGTTTCCAACACTTGATAATCATTTGCCTGTGTCATGTCCATATGAACATAACGGACATGCTTCGCAAACGATGCGAGCTCAACATCGTTGAATTTGAAGCGAACCCCTTTTTCAAGCCAAGGTCTCGCGATTTCCAGATATTGTTCGGTGGTATAGGCTTTGCGACCGACGCAAAGCACGACAAAATCATCGGCTAACTTCTTGCGGTAAGAAAGATTATAGAAGGCGGGCAAGAGTTTCCGATAGGTTAGATCCCCAGTCGAGCCGAAGATCGTAAAGATCGTTCTTTTCGCGATGTCAGTCATTTTCGGTCGCCGGGAATTCATGGTGGAAGAATCCGTCCCGATCGCGTCGTTGATAGGTATGGGCGCCGAAGAAGTCACGCTGCGCCTGAATGAGATTGGTATGGTAATGTTCGCTGCGATACGCATCGTAGTACGTAATCGCCGCCGCAAACGCACCGGCCGGAATTCCGTTGGCGATCGCCAATCCCACGACTTCGCGCCAATCCTGTTGCGCCTGCGAAACGATCTGCGTGAAGTGATCATCCAATAATAAATTTTCCAACTGCGGTTGATTTGTGAAGGCTTCGGCGATGCGATTCAGGAATTTCGCCCGGATGATGCATCCGCCGCGAAATAACTTGGCAATCGCCTGGTAATCCAACTCCCAGTTGTTCTGCTTGGCGGCTGTTTTCAGTAGGGCGAAGCCTTGCGCATACGAAACGATTTTCGACGCATATAAGGCCGCCATCACCTGATCCACCAATCGATCGCGATCGGTTGTCGGTTGAATCTTTGGACCTGTCAGACGTTTCGCCGCTTGCGCACGTTGGACATCGATACTGGAAATAAACCGTGAGTTGACGGCGGACGAGATGACCGACACATCGATCCCAAGGTCCATCGCTTCCTTGCTTGTCCAAATACCGGTACCCTTTTGTCCGGCGGTGTCTTTGATGACATCGATCAAGTCGTTATCGCTGAAGTCATCCTTTTCCTTTAAAATCAACGCGGTGATTTCAATCAGATAACTCTCCAATACGCCTTGATTCCAATTCGAAAAGATTTCCGAAAGTTCTTGATTCGTAAAGCCGCCGAGTTTCTTTAAAATACTGTAGGCTTCCGAAATCAGTTCCATATCTCCGTATTCGATTCCGTTGTGGACCATTTTCACATAGTGACCTGCTCCGTCATTTCCGATATAACTGGTACAAGGCTCCCCTTCCGCTTTGGCGGCGATGGCCTTAAGTACGTCTTGAATCAGTAAGTAGGACTCGTATTTCCCGCCTGGCATGATGGCCGGTCCGCGACGCGCCCCTTCTTCACCCCCGGATACGCCCATTCCCATGAAACGGAATTGCTTGGCTTCCAGTTCCTTTTGGCGTCGGATCGTATCGAGATAATGCGAATTTCCCGCATCGATCAGTAAATCCCCTTCATCCAAATAGGGCAATAGATTGGCGATCGTATCATCCACCGCTTTGCCTGCTTTGACCATCAGGATGATTTTACGTGGTTTTTCCAGCGCTTCGACGAAGTCCTGTGCGGACTTCCCGACCACAATGTCTTTTTTAGGATTCTCTTTGGCGACTTCCTCCGCCGTCGATACGGTACGGTTGAAAATCGCGATGGAGAAGCCATGATCGCTGATGTTGAGCGCAAGATTCTTACCCATAACCGCCATGCCGACGATTCCGATTTGTTGTTTTTTCATAGTGATACCTCTTGGTTTATTTTAACCCACCCTGTCTCACTTTGAAAGTAAATCGCTATTTTCAGTCTTTTCGATCCATAGATACGCAAACCAATGCTTTTTCATACGTTTAACAACGACACTTTTCGGATGCTTCCCGTCAAGTAGGATCGTTTGAAAAGGGCGCAATATGCATACGATCGAAAGAAGTTCATTCCCTTTCACCGGTAAGTGTAAAAGCGTATCCTCCAAGACATAGTCTTCCCCGAATCGACAATACGGTCGTGCAATTTTCAACGCTTTGTCCTGATTTTGTTTACGTCGGATTTCGCCCAGCAATTTGCGTTTTGTGGATTGGCAAAAACAATCCGGTAAGTCGTGAGTTTCAACTTGTCCGAGCCTTACTCCTTCGCTCAATGCTTCAATATATTTCATTGTCAGTTCGATCAACATTTCTTCTTGCGTCGTATCCGGATACAGTAAGATGCGTACGGTTTTCATTTCATCACCCTTCCTTACTATGCGTCAAAATGAAAAGAACCTCTTTTTCAAGAGGTTATTGCAGGTCGTAAGGCGTTTTGTATTTCCCTTCGATGATATCCATGAATTGATGATAGCGACCAAAGCCGCCTTTCATGTGTTCCGGAAGCTGTGTCAAATCGTTGCCTGGAAATGGGTTTCCTTCGATGAGTAAGGGGCCGTTCTCGGTTATGCAGACATCCCAACCGACCATCCGGATGCCCGGAACAACCGTTGCGGCTTTTCGACAGAACTCTTTGACTTCATCAAACATCGGTAGCCGAACACCGGTGATCGGTGCGTTGGTCAGCGGATGTACCGTGGCTTGTTTCCCGAATTTATCGACGGCTACCGTATCGATGATTCCAGACTTGATGTTCACTTCGGCGCCAAATCCGCCGGAATTTAAGTTATCGACATGTTTCCCATTACCGATGCGTAAATAGACGCAAGGTATATGCGCGACACCGTCGACCAAGATCGTCATGACGCGAAGCGTGTTGACGGAATAAGGATGGATCGTCGCCAAGACGGGATGTTGGACGACCAAATCCTCGATCAAGCCGATCTCATCGCGGTGGATCAAATCCCACATATCCTTCAGGGTTGGATAATCGGATACTTTCAGTTTATAGATGCCTTTTCCGCAACTTCCGCGCAGGACTTTTCCGATGACAAATTCCTTACCTGCTACGAACTTTTCTAAATCCTCGATCGTCGCGCTACGGATATCCAAACTTTCGCGGTGAATATAATCTTTGAAGACGCGGTCGAATTCCGCTTTATTCGCAAGCATTTCCCAATTCTCCGGTTCATTCAGCCGATGGATCATCGTGTTCAATCGTCCGCGTGTGATGTAAGAATCGCGTTGTTTCGCGTTAAGGTCGTAGAAATGGAAGATGTCGTACTCGATATATCCGCTTTGATAGACCAATCCGCAATAAATCATATCCAAGAAAAGAACGATTCCGTTTTTACCGGATACTTTCTTCACTTTTTTCCATGTGTCGATAAACGCGCCGAAATTCATTCGGGTGATGACGTTGATAAGAAACGGTGTTTTCATGATGTGCCCTCTTACCCCATTATCATACACAATGACGGTCGTTTTGACGAGGAGAAAACAAGTCGGTTCATGTATTCTTGAAATTATTTCTCATTCAGCACATCGATTCGCGATCATCGTTTGAAAATATTCACTCTCAATCAAGGTCGAACTCGAGACTTAGCAAAGGCGCATGTTGTTGGGCACCGTAGACATCGGTCTCACGGATGTCACCGCTCGCCATCGGACGGATGATGGTGGCTTTGATGGCGTTGGACGGGGCGAAGGCGATGATATTGATGACGTCGGATTCGCTGATTTTATACAATTCCGCAATCAGCTTCGCATTGATGCATTGTTTCTGTACCAACAACTCGAACGTTTCTTTATCCTTGAGAATGATGTCGAACGTTAGCTCATACGGACCCGAGTTCTTCGAGCGGATGACCTTCGCCAGATCGATCAGTTTCGTTTTCATTTTCCACCCCGCACATCGACATACGTCGTTTTAAAACAAGCGACTGGGTCGCTCACTTCGATCAAATGGTAGAGACTGAAATTATACACAGCCCCGACTTTAAAGTCGCTGGGCGAATATGGGAACGCCAAATTCCCGGCGGTTGCGATACGCCCCGGATATCCATAGTGCAACATGGTGCTACGGGCGAAACTGCAAACCGTATTGGCGACTTCCTGCGTCGATGCGACCGCGTCGATGACGATGCATAACTCATGCGAGTTGATTTGGGTGACAGGTTCAAGATCACCCATGACCCCGTTTTTCCCGTAGATTTTGAAATTGAGATGGAAGTCGTTCAAGTTCTTAAAGTTATCCGTCACACGCTGCTTGACACCTTCAAGGATCGTGTCGATTTCCCGAATGAAGATCGAATCGCGAACGCCTGCGATACTCACGGTGCGATATCCGACACATTTCACACCTTCAAGTTTGATGTTGTATGGATTTGAAGGGATGAATTTGCTTCCCTTCACTTCGACGCGTTGATCATCCAATTGGGTAAAGACCGATTCGTGCAAATCGATGGTTCCCCCAGGACCTGGCAAAATGTAAGGATTGGTTTTTTCGTATAAAGTATGTGCGCTGACGCTTAAGGTCGTACAGCGACGGACGGGATTGAGGGTTTGTAAGACGAAACGTTCCGGGTAGATCGTCGCGAACATACAGTCGCTTCCGCTGCCCGGGGTGGACGCGATGGCGGCACATTCAAGGATCTTTCCGCAATGTAACGCTAGTCCGGGATCGAAGCCGCGTAGAATCGGTAACGCCGCAAATACGGTCGGATCATAGGCTCGACCGGCGATGATGACTTGCGCTCCTTCCTTCAATGCCTCAAGAAAAGGTTCGACGCCCATTTGACCGACGATGTGGGTCGAATCAAGAATGTCTTCACGCGTACATTCGGGTGCAGGATGCAAAGGCCTGATTTTTCCTTTATTAAATTCTTCAAGTAGGAAATCACGGTCGAAATCCGCTTCGATGACCGCCATTTTAAAATGGAGATCCCCTTCTTCCGCGATTTCACGGACGATGTCCAGACACCAGTCCAAATGCGGTTTCGCACCGCTCCCGCCGGCACTGCCGACTAAGACGGGGATATTGTTTTTAACACCTGCTTCAATCATGATGGCTAGATCGCGTTTGACCGCGAAACGATCGGTAAAGGAAACTCCGGCACCGAGATAATACGGTCCGGGATCGGTGGAACCGGCATCCACGGCGATACAGTCGGGATGCATTTCCATGCCTTTCGCGAAGCTTTCCATCGGGAATCCATAGCCGAGGATGGCTGTCGCGGAAAGGATCTTGATACTTTCCATGTTACTCCCTGCCTTTCAATGCATGGTTTAGCGCCAAGATGCGCTGCATTTCGTTAAAACAGATCATATATCCTTCATCCACGCCCATGCCGGGTTTCGCTAGGATTTGGACCGGTTGGGTCGCCATGGCGAGATGGACGCAGGTTTTGGCGCTGATGTCCGTTTCGTTGCATGTGCCGCCTTGATACGCACCGATGCCTTTGGCTTTACAGTAAAGGACGGCTTCGACCGTATTTTGAATGCCACCGAGATCCGGTGTTTTGATTTGGACCATATGTCCGGCTTTGTGATCGGCGAAATATCGGATGTCTTCAAGGGTGTTGCACCATTCGTCCGCCACGATTTCCACATCGATCTTGCGATCATCCAGAACTTTTGTGATGGCTTGCAGACCGAGCATCGTGGATTCACGATCGTCGAAATCGACCGGACCTTCGATGCGTAAATGATAATCGCCGCACGCTTCGCGCAGCGTTAACAAATAGTCCGCCATCGCTTGGTAATCGGTTTTGAAGATGATTCCTAAGGTCCCGTAGAGATCTAGATGGAATACCGGATGATAATTATCGTTGGCTTTGTGTTCATCGACACGGTTACGCAACCATTTGACATAATCTAACAAAATTTCGCCATGCTTCCCGAGTTTCGTATCGACATGGTTGATCAGGGCATGCGGTAAGACCGCGCTGCCTTTGATGATCATCTTATCGACGTTATCATATCGGTTATCTCCGCTTTGGCTAAAGATCGGAATACAGGTTTCGCTGACCTGCGTTGAGTATTCTTGTGCGACGATATTGGCCATCTGCATATGTTTGGCTTTGGCGACCGCATCCAAGATCGCCTGAGTCAATCCATAGCGTAACGCGGTATGGATCCGCTTTCCGTCAAGTACCAACGAATCAAACTCGTTGGCCATTTCCCGGAAACTCGTCAAGGTTCGTCCGACCAATAACGGTTTGATATCTCGTTTTACGACTTCTTCGAATTCTTTCGCCACAAAGAGCGGATCGCGTCCTCCGCATCCGCTGTATTGAACCGCGCAACAATCTCCCATTCCGATTTGTCCGTCTTCAAGGACGAGCATGATCGTTAACGATTCGCCGGCTTGACGAATCCGTTTGAATCCCGGTGTGACGGTTTCGCCGATGTAGAAGTTTCCATCGCATTTAGCGCCTTGTTTGATGGCTTTCTGGTCGTCGAAGTAGAATCCCGTACGGCCAATGCTCGTGACAACATCGATGATTTTCATATTTCCTCGTTATCTAGGTCTTCCGACCAAGTGACCTTTACTGACGGCGTAAATGTCGTCGATCACCATCTGAAAACTGACGTCCCTCCGTTCGAATGCGGCCCGTTCCCGTAGTTTTTCCTGATGGAACTTCTTCAATTCCTCGTCAAAGGGTAGATTACCGAAATCCAGAAACCGTACCGCGCCGTTATTATCGCGGGCCGGTAGGGCTTTATTGGCGTTACATTGCGCCGGGGCGAACGGTACGTCGATCAAGCCGGCTTCAAAGCCGCGTACCGCGCTTTTACCGAAGTCGTTCTCTCCTAAAGTTAAAACAGCTTCCAAGATACTAACGGTTTCTCGTTCGATGATTTCCATTTCATTTCGGATCGCGGGACTTTCGATCGCGATTTGATCCTTTAACATCACGGTCAATTGCTTCGTGGTTTTAAGTCCGTTCGCATTGGCTTCGGCCGTCGGAACACCGAAGGCTTCGTGCGGAGACTTGACGATGACTTTGGTCGCTCCGGCCAGTACCGCGGTTGCGGCTCCCCAGGCGATGACGCCATAGGCTTTTGCCTCATCTTGCGGAAATCCGCCCATCCATTGATGGAAGACGGTCGTCACCAACACACCGTCATAACCGAATCGACGTAAGTATCGTTGCGTCAAATTGCTTAAAGTTTTAATCGCGGCGATGTCTTGGGTTTGGTTACCGCATTGTCCATACCCGACCGTGATGCATTTGCATCCTTGTTGGGCTGCCAAGAGACTTTCCAAAATCGCGACGCTGTGCGAAATGCACGGCGGAACCAAGGTTCCTGTCAAGGGTCCGAAGGGTTCGCGATTGATGCGCACGCCCTGTTCTTCGTAATAGCCGATCAATCGATCGACATATTGCCAATCCGTGATGGTCTTTTCCAAACTGTTGTTTTTTCCGTACGGAATATTGTAGGAGATGCCTCCGCCTTCAAAGGACGTAAAGCCGCCTGCCAAAGTGATTTCAGCCAGAAGTCGAGCATCCGGCGTCCCATGACGTACTTGCAAGGGAACATTCAGTTTTTCGATGATATCCCGGCAAATCCTGACACCGTGATTGACGGCGGGAAATCCGTTCAGTAGCGATTTTCCGGTACGAACACTCTCGTCGATACCGGCTTGCGCTTCTTTGTATCGGTTATGGCGCGTGTAACTATCGATGGTGGTCGGCAACAAATCGGCACCGCCCTCGTTTTGAAGGTAACGTAAAAGTTCGAGATGTTGGTTAGGCAACGCGACGCCTGCCCGCGGTTGAACCAAGGTTTCTTGTTCGTTCTTCGCTTGAAGCAACCGATCACTGAACCGTTTCTTAGGATGAATGTTTTTCTGATACGAAATGGCTTCGTCCAAATCCACTTCCTTGCCGGTCGGCCACTGGCTGAGCACTTCTTTGCGTAATTCCATAAACATCGCCAAGGGCATTTTCTCATTGATCATCGTTGATTTTCTCCACGTTTTTCTTAAGGATTCTAAGTACGGCATCCGGATGCTTCGGGACGAGAAGTCCTAAGCAACTTACCACATAGTTTCGATCGAGATAGTAATCGAGTTGTTGGGGGCACAGAATCTCAGGGGATTCCGAACGAGCCAATGCTTGGGATAGGATTTCGATCGGGGCGTCGGAATGGAGGATCGGTCCGCCGATTCCGATGAGTTTAGAGACGTCACGGAGGTCTTTTCCGGTCTGGTAATAACTCACACCAAGCGGCGTGTAGGCCGATTCCAATCGCCCTGCATGCCGCCCGGTTGCGATGCCGCAACACCAGGATGCCAAGACGGTGTCATACATTTGATTGGACGTATAATGTATATCGTTACTGATTTTTTCGACGTAATGTTTGAGATTTTCGTCCGCTACTTGTTCCTTGAGCGTTAGCACGCTGGAAGCGTTGAAACGAACCCCCAAGTCCCCTTCCACGCTACGTTTGTCTAACGGTTCGCGTAATCCCTTATATCCGACATTGTCCCGTAGGACAAAGGTTTCGTTGATCGAATAGACATCCGTCGTGGCGCCTCCGATATCGACCGCCATTAAGTCGCCGATTCCAGGTTCATTGACGGTTCCTTTAGATAGTAGTTTCAAAGCTTCCATGACGCTATATGGAGTGGGCAGAACGATATCGTCAAGCACCGAACGAAGTGAGGTCAGTCCTTTCGCTTTCGTGATGGTGGCGAGGAATTGTTCGCGGATTTTTTGACGGGCGGAATCAACTTCCAGCTGTCCGTAACTGGGCATCACATTGTCGCAAGTCATGACATCAAATCCGGCATTCGATAAAATCGACATGACTTCGTCGCGACACGATTTGTTTCCGGCGTAGAGGATCGGAAAACGTTTCTGAAGTGATGTAAGTTTGGCTGCGTTATGAAGTACCACTTCGGTATTGCCACCGTCGGTTCCTCCGCAGAGGAGAAGAATGTCGCAACCGGAGGCATCGATCGCTTCGATTTCGGATGTGTTAAGTTGAAACGAATACGATCCGACGACTTTGGCACCGGCGCTGTAACACGCCAACGTCGCGGCTTTTAACGTTAAATCTGGTACCAATCCGACCGCGACCATTTTCAATCCGCCTTTGGCGGAGCTACAAACCAAGGTTTGATGGATTTTCAGCGTAGCCAATACGGTTCTCATTTTGGATTTTACGCTTTCGATTCCTTCAGAGATATCCGTCGTTGCGGTGGTTTCACTCTGAGCGATCGCTAGGATTTCCTCGCAATCCGTATCGACGATACAACCTTTGGTGTAGGTCGATCCGACATCGAAAAGAAGATAGGTCGGCATGTTAATCGAGAATCCCCAAATCCGTTTTGATATCCCGGATACCTTGCTCGATATCGCTTCCCGGCGGGTAGACACGATCAAAACCCATGGCTTTGAACTTTGCTTCGACGGCTTCGAAATCCGTCTTACCGACCACTAAGTTCCCTCCGACATAAAGGAAGATGTCATCTAATCCGGCTTCTTTGCATTGATCTCCCATGCCTCGGCAATCCAGTTCGCCGTGGCCGTAGAGACTGGAAACGAAGATCGCTTTCGCGTTGGTTTCGATGGCGGCGTCGATGAACTCTTTTTGACTAACCATGACACCTAAATTGACGACGTGAAAGCCAGCCTGGGTTAAGGCATAGTCGATGATGCGGTTTCCGACAGCATGTACGTCGGCGCCGATGACACCGATGACAATCGTAGTTTTTTCCATGGTTCTCCTTAGTCCGTAAAGTGGTTGATTTTATGGATATCGCGGATCATCTCTTCGCTGACCATCCCGACAAGCTCATAGGTTTGTTTGGTTTGATCGAAGACATAGTCATCCAAAAGTTTGAAGTTTTCGATTTGATTGGTATGGGTGACGTGGGTCCGAGGTCCCGTACAATACTGAACGATGTCATTTCCAATTTTGATGTGGGTCGGATCGAGATATGTGATGGTCAGGTCTTGGCGAATGAGCGCTTTGACTTTCTTTTCCAACACACTTAGCGATACTCTTGGTTTCTTTGTGAAGGACAAGATAAATCCATGTTTTACGTCACCGTGACCATCGCAGATTAACCCATAATCGCTTTCCAGGATATGCACCAACAAGTCTTCCGCGGTATGCGCCATGCGACGATATTTCAACGAGCGATAGACGGTCGATCGGAGGTCCTCCGGTTCTGGGCCGAACAAATTCGGACGCACGACGATGATTTCTTCACCGATTCCGATCAACAAATCGCCGTTGATTCCGAGTTGGGTATAGATCGCATCGAAATGCTCGACGATCACGCGTTTCTTATCCGCCAACGCGCCTTTGATCGCTTCTACCAACTCAAAGACTTGCGTAAATGCCAACTCGAATCGGACATCGATATGGTAGGTATGCGCGCCGTATCGATTGCGTGCATAATCGCGCATCAACGGCGCGGGACGTGTGTTGATCCCGTCATCGTCGTTGGTGAGTTCCAATCCCGGAAACATGCCTTTGATCAACAGGGATTTTCCGCTTCCCGCATCCCCGATGATTCCAACGAGTCGATCATTGGGCATAAGATATTTCTGGCTGATTTGATTTCCCAGATTCTGCATGCGTTGGCTACCTCGCGGTGCAAAGTAGGTCGCGTAGCGCATTTGATCGATGCTTTGACTCATGACATCCTCCTTAAAAAATCCCCGGAAAATTCCGGAGATGGTGCGGGTAACCTAAAAACATGCGCTTTACAGCGTGGAGACATGGGTTGTTGGTGAAATTCGGTGTTGTCATAAAATGGTACTCCTTGTGGTATGCATTGTAATCTCGAAAACAGAACTAAATTATCCTTCGATCGGTTCAAACCGCGCATTGAAGAATCGTAACATCGGCGGTTCATAAACGAATTTCAAGCCTGTGATCTTGTCGCGATTCTTATAGAGATCGATGACCGCATCGGCCACGATATCCATATGCGCATAGGTATAGACACGACGCGGAATCGTCAAACGTACCAATTCAAGTTTCGGACGATGGTGATCCCCGGTTTTCTTATCGCGCCCAGCGGATACGATTCCCCGTTCCATCGAACGGACTCCGGATTCGATATAGAGATGCGCCGCCAAGGTTTGCGCCGGTAATTGGTCTTGCGTCAAATGCGGCAAGAACAGTTTCGCATCCAAGAATACCGCATGTCCACCGACCGGCAAAACGATGGGTACGCCGGCTTCATGTAACCGGTCGCCCAGGTATGCGACCTGCTCGACCCGGTGCGCGATGTAGGCGTAATCCACGGATTCCGTGATCCCGATCGCCATTGCTTCCATATCTCGTCCGGCCATACCGCCATACGAAGGCATGCCTTCGAAGACGACGACCAGTTCCTTCGATCGTGCGAACAACTCGTCATCGTTCATTGCCAAGAAACCACCGATATTGACCATGCAATCTTTCTTGCCTGACATCGTACAGCCATCGCCATAACTCATCATTTCATGCAAGATATCTTTGATGGATGTATCACGATATCCCGCTTCGCGTTTCTTGATGAAGTAAGCATTCTCAACGCAACGGGTCGCATCGAAGAAAACGTCGATTCCATGTTTCTTGCATAACGCGCTGACTTCACGCATATTGGCCATGGAGACCGGTTGTCCGCCGGCCAAGTTTACCGTGACGGCCAGACATACATAGGGAATTCTCTCTGCTCCGAATTCGTCGATTAACGCCTGTAGTTTCGCTAGATCGATGTTTCCTTTAAACGGATGTTCGGATTGGGAGTCATGTGCTTCATCGATGATGACGTCCTTAAAAATCCCGCCATTGGCTTCTTGGTGGTATCGTGTGGTAGTGAAATACATATTTCCGGGGATGATATCCCCTGTTTTGATTTTCAATCGTGACAATAGGTTTTCCGCACCTCTGCCTTGATGCGTCGGGATCATGTGCTTGAATCCGTAGTATTCTTTAACGACCGCATCCAAATGTAGGAAGTTGCGACTTCCCGCATACGCTTCATCCCCGATCATCATTCCTGCCCATTGGCGATCGCTCATCGCCGTCGTTCCCGAGTCGGTCAACAGGTCGATGTAGACATCTTCGCTCTTGATCAAGAACGTATTGTATCCCGCTTCGATCATCGCGGCTTCGCGTTCTTCCCGGCTCATCGTCTTCATCATCTCTACGACTTTTATGCGAAATGGCTCCGCAGGATAGTTTTTCATGGATTATCTCCTTTTGTCCACCTTTACTTTACCGATGAATGTAAGCGCTGTCAATCGATGCGGGGGATGTAAATGATGATAGTGAAAAAGAAAAAATGTAAGGCAATTCTTCTTTACGTCATTTGGTTTTCGTAATAAGAAAATGAACGACGGATCGTTCATTTGGTATCTATCAAGTTTCGTCGCAACAAGCTTCTTCTTCGTCTTCGCCCGGTTTACGGATATCAAGACCGGAGAAGTTGACATCATAGTGAATCGTCAAGGTCGGTTTCATCTCGACTATTTCATCTTTCGCAAATGCGTTACTGACGCCGGATTTATTATTGATTCCCGTCGCCACGACCGCCCATTCTTCCGGAACGATCACTTCGACACCGGAGAATTCGGCGAAGAGTTCCAATGTCCCCTTCCCGTCTTTCAACGTAGCGCCGGTGAAGTCTAACTCCAATCCCGCGAAGTTGACCGCAATCGAATCGGAATCGAATTCTTCGGTGAACTTGATTTCTTTCCCTGCGAATTTATAGCGTTTGGCATATCCCTTCATCTTCTCGTCGATCTGGTGTGCCTTATAAGCGATGGCACCGGCTGCCGCTACGGCTCCAAGGAACCCTGCGGTCTTGAGGATGGTTTTCTTTTTCATGGATTTTCCTTTCGTCGATCGCTTTGATCGATTCAACTTCTTCTTTATGTACACTGTATCACGATGGTGATGTACATTCCATTGAAATGAGTTGTCCATGACACTAGCATCTAAAACCCGATTCGGACGCTTTAAGCATCTCGTACTAAACATTTCTATTAGAGCAATATTAAATATGGATTGATATTATTGGTAATTGAATCTATCTAGGATTTCTTTAATTTCTCTATCGACATCGTTATATGACATAAGAATCCCATCTTGATCCGTGAAGAGTATAAAATCGGTTTCAGGTACATCCCCATTCATGATGGGTGCCGCAATATAGATTCGTTCGATCCTCCTGTTTTTATAGTCAACGACTAGAGGTCCGAGATTTTTTGACAAGTACCCGATATGGAGGGTGCCCTCAGTGACAACTTCTCCGAAGACATAAGCCACGGAACCAAAATAATCGAATCCAAGTATCTTAAGTAAAGTGAAAAGCGTTGTGATTTCTCCCTGTGTTAAGTTCGAGTTTTTCATAAGCTGACTTAAGTTTTGACACGCGAACTTCTCTGAAGCTTCCATTTGTAAGACTTTCATTTTATTATAGTGGCTTGAACCATAATATTTCTCTAAATAATCTGTCGTTTGGCTGATAACATGATACCAATCTTCGTTCTCCGAAGTTTCAAGAATCGTGGTATATAAACTCTGCGACGCTCGATCTTGGTACCAACGCAAGCACGGTTTAGCACTCATCCCTATTACGAATACAAGACCTATGAGAACCAACCAGAATTTTCTCTTATGATATGCCTTTTTGTTGATCTTGGATTTAACTTCATCAATTGATTGACTGTCCATGTTTTCCCCCTTTGAATCTTCGCTCTCTCGGATCATTGCTTTCAACATTCTTCTCGATATTCGAAATCAATCAAATGTCTTTTATTTGGAAACAACTCGGAACTCTTGATCATAAATAATCTCAACATTCCAGCTTCATCAGTTGTCATGTGAACACGAAAAAATCGACCAATGGCTTATTGAAATCTTAGTGACTTTTGAAGTGCGATTAATTGAAATAAGAAGTACTATCCCCCAAATCAAATTTTGTTAGCCTAAACTTCGACCAACTTGGCTTTGATGCCATCCAGTCTGTTTAACTCATCAACCAAGGAATCAGCTTTCGGTTCATCCGGCACCAGTTGAAGAATGATCAACCCTTCATCTGAGCACAGATCTCCGGCTTCATGCAGACCGAGACGTGCTTTTACCTCGCAACCATGTTCGGTTAGAACCTTCTGGAGCTTATCCGCTTCTTCTCTACGATGTTTAACTCCGATTACAACGACTTTGTGGCCCATATGGAACCTCCTTTTATGTTTGATCGATTTGATCAATATACCAAAAATGTAAAAATCACATATATGTACCTTTAATCATTCCAGAGTTTTTGTTGTCGGGTACTCAGTATTATTGAAAAGCATATCAATGTTGATTCCATTGTAGCATCACTTTCATTTGGAAGAAATATAATTAAAAACGGTAACTTAAATATGCAACAAAAAAGCCCTATCATAAGGGCTTTGTGCACCACTGGAGCGGATGATGGGATTGTTTTTTTACCTTATTTTGGCTTAATATTCCCTCCAAATCCCCCGTTTTCTGCGATAATCCTTCCTAACTATACAGGTCTTTATGGTGTTGTATAGTCATTTGTATAGTCATTCTTAAAAACACTTAAACAAATAGGGTATTTTGTTATCTTCGCAAAAATTACGGAAGCATTTGCATCCATCTATCCCGCCAAACAATATCATGACCTTCTCACCGATTTTCTCAAGATTCTTTTCAGTTCCTAATGACTCATAAAAATGATTTAAATCAGTTTGATTATCAATTGTGTACATATAGCAATACTCATCTTGCCCAAATGCATCTTTCGGTGCATCACCTGTATCAATTCCCGTAATCTCAAAATAGGAATAATCAAGGTCAACAGTGATTTTTATATTTACGGTTGGAAGAGTTACATCGCATAATTTATATTGCATGCTCAATTGCCTCAATTTCTTAGAACTATTGGAAATTGTGTTAGCCTTTTACCTGTTTGATGAGTTCCATGAACTTTGGTGTGCTCTTCTCAACTATACCTTCATCAACTCGAAATCTATATACACCATCTTTGTCAATATACTCAAGTTGCTTCACTCCAATATCATTTAATATTGTATCAATTAGATTCGATCTATCTAGCGTAATTTGCATCATAACATATGACTTTTTACGTGGGAAAAAGACCATGAAATTATTGACTTTCTCATTCTTCATTAATCCAATATATGCACTTGTAAACCTCAGTTCATATCCTGTGAAGACTGAATTTACAATATTAAGAAACTTTTCCACGATTTTCATTGAGACTTCAGAACTTCTGTAAATCCATTCATTATGATCGACATTGCTAACTTTTTCCTTAAGATTTTTAGCTGTTAATGCAGCTAATTGATCTTCTCCAAGTTCACAAATTGCTTCAACAAGTTCTTTTCTTAATGTCCATATCATATGATCATCAGCATCATATGCACCTGTAAAAGCGATATTCCAATATAATTTGCTGCCATCCGGGCGGATCTGTTCAGTCAATTCCAATTTATCAACAATTCTTTTGCCTAGATTTACTATCCTTAAGTTCAATGCTGCATGATTAATTCCTATTAGTTCAGCAAGGTAACTTGGATTAATTCCATGATTTGGTGAGAAATAGATTGCTGAAAATACATCCATGTTTTCTTTACTAATTACGGTTGGGTCTACTAGCATATTAATCCACGATTCTTTACTTATTCCACGAGATTGATTAACTAATGATAAGTCATTTGAGTTCTCAATAAACTCATCGATATTTTCCTGTTTTATAGTGAATCTCAGATTTATCTCTTCAGGATCAAAATAAGATAAAAGATTACGTATAACTTTAAGTTTTGAATCAGTATTTACATTTAGTTCAATATAAAGTCCCTCAGCTATTTTGAACGAATCTCTCAACCCTTTAGGTTCTTTCGTAAAGAATGTTTTTAGTTCAAGTGCAAAGCTGGGTTCGTTTACTATTGAAGCAAATATCGAACTATTCTCTTCATATAATGAACGTATAACTTGTTTATAGAAGTCAGTCCACGTTTGCACAAAGTATTCCTGACCTTTATAATCAAAAGACTCTATCTTACTAGATTTAAACGATTGTTCATCATCAATACTATATGTCAAATCATGGTTTTTTTGTGGCTTAAAATCTGATTCAATTGTTGGCCAACACTGTAAAGCAAGATGAGTAAGTTGCTTGGTTCTTTCAATTATCTCTTTTTCAGTCCATTTTTCACATTTTGAAATATAGTCATTCAGTCGTAGCTTACTTTCCTTGAAACCATGCTCCATATCTCTTTTTCTCGCAAATGGAAAGTTCTTATATGAACTGTTGTATGCTGTCAGAGTTAGATTTCCAAGGGTATGTAGCCATCTCTGATGAACTTCTTGTGCATTATCTCCAAGTTGTTCTATCCAGATTGGAGTAAGAGTTTGCGGCATTACATGCTCAATCGTTAATTCTCCTTTATCAAGAAGTTTTGTCAGATCAATTAACTCCTTGTTATTAAAATCTTCCAACCTCTCAAGTAAGTAAATTTTACTTTTTGATTGCATGTTATATACATCACGAGTTGATAGAGCAGAAATGAATTCTTCATCATTGGGAAATCTAGAACTGCTTTGTTTTTCAAGCAATACATATTTAAAAACATTGGCATAGTTTTGTTTGTATTCAGGATATTTTCGAATGTCTTTCTCAAGGATTGCGAAAAGTTTATTCAAAGCATTTGTAGGTACATTACATATTGCTCTTCTAAACAAGAACACTTCAAGTGATCTTAGAATGGACTTAACATCATTATCATTTATTGTCTCATCACTTCTGTTTCCAAATAGTTCCAAAAGATATGGCAAAATAACGCGATTATCAAGACGATTCAATACCTCAATTAGTTCTGATATTTCAGGATTCGAATGTTTTCCAGTAAGCAAACTTCTATAAAAATTGGAGAACTTAAGTAAATCTTTTAGTATCTCTTCTATGTTTTGATTTGCTTGATTAACGAATTCCTTGAATTCGAAATATACACGATCAGATCGAGGAATTCTTCGCAATTGTATCGTTAAGTAATCCCTAATGAAATCACTTACTCCATTCCTAGCAGACACAGAATTATTCTCAATATTGATCCAGTATTTTAGATAGTAATTTGTTTGCAATTCAGAAGTAAGATTCATTAGTACAAAATTCCTAATTTTATCAGCTTCAGAAAGAGCTAAGCCAGTTGAATTTAAACTTTCAAATATAAGTTGTGGATCATCTTCACCGGCTTTAAGTTGAATATCGACGATGAATAATTGACGTATCGCAAACATATATTGATCAAGATCGTAGATACTTTTATGTGCAAGCAAAGTATCACAGAAATACTTATAATTTCGGTAAAGGTTCATTGATTGAGAAAACTCAAAGTTTGCATCATTTTCGATTATTCTGTCATATACATCCCTATCCTTCTTAATAAGTTTTAAGCGCAGTTTGTTTTCATAGGGTCTGTACTTATTTATTAGGTATTCATTCTTCATTTTTGTTACAACATCTGTTGGATCCTCTAAATCTTTATTAGCTACAAGATTACAGACTGACGCCATAAGCAAAGATACTGTGGTAAGTCTTTGTTGCCCATCAATTATCATATACTCTGTGATTTGTGGCGAAGGGGTAACTACTGACACAATTGATCCAAAAAAATGTGATCGTTTATACTTGATGATTTCTTTTATATCATTCCACAATCTTTTGCATTGCTCAATTTGCCAATCATAACTCCTTTGATAAACTGGAATGACAAAATCAATATCGTTTCCTTCTAGGAATTTTACTAATCTCTTATCTCCAGCTTGCATAAACTAGCCTCCCCTTTTTGGAATATCCGCACTGTAAATTCCAAACTATTTTTCAGATCGCAAATTGCATTTTAGTTGCCATGTGCGTTGTTCGCTAACTAATTATTTGAACTAATATATCCATTCATTAAACCACCAATTAAGTAAAACCATTTTATGCGACTTTGTAATTTTATATTTTGATAATGACGTTGAATTTGCGTCTTTGCATGTATAGATATTCCCCTTCTATATGAGCAAAATAGATATTTCTTAAGAATAAAGCAATATTCTTCTAAACTAAGAAGTGTTAAAGTGTTTGGGTCTTTTGATTCTAGTCTTTCGAAGTATTTCTTAGTGCATATTCGAAGTATAAATTCATTTATTATTAATGAGCATAGTTTCTTCATATATACTTCATCTGAATTCCAATCAAATTTTGGGTTCCTCAATATCACAGTCATTGAAGACAAATAGTTGATTTGTGTTTTCTCTTCTGATTCAAGATCACTAAGTTTACCCAACATACCTAAAGTTAAATACTCTGGTTGATCGTCAACCATAATATCAATCATATAGTTTTGCTGTATAAAGTCTCTAAGAATATAATTCTTGTTAAATACAACTCCTCTTTCGTCTTTTACATCCTCACCGTACTTATATAAATCCTTGCTTAAAACAAAGGTTGAGGTCCTTCTTTCAAGAAATAGTTTAGTAACCATTTTCAAGAACGCATCAGTACTGAAATCATTATCTTCTATAACAAACATGCTTTCTATAACATTAAAAAAGATAGAACTGTCATCAAATTTCGTTACAAAGAAAAATGAAAAGCTTGGATGATTTTTTGAAATTAAGTATCTTACAAACGGCACATAAATATACACATCAGTAATTATTCCAAGCTTAATGAATTTCTTGATTTGGGATTTTATTGCATCATATGCAGCAATGATCATTTTTTCAAGATAATCATATTTCTCTCTATATAATCTGTTATATTCGGAACGTTCACTAGTTGTCAAAGGATTATCTTGATCTCTAATAAATGGAAATCCTATCAGATTTTCAATAGATGTTAATGGAATAACTCGTTCTAGTTGAAGAGTATCAACACTATTAATGTTTAATTGAGACAAATGAATTATATGATTATCATTAAATTTACTTAGTTCTTCATCGCTAATTTCTTTTGATAACAAAATATACCCCATATGTCGTGCCTCCTCTTTGTTCGCTTCTAAGAAATCTCCTGGCTGAACATTCTTGTTTGTTCCATGATAACTTCTACAGCCTTAACTGATTTATCCGGTGGATAGCCATACTTCTTAAGAAGTTTCTTAATTGTCATTCTCATTTTTGCTTGGACACTCTCACGAATCGTCCAATCTACGCTGATATCTTGTTTGATAGCCTTAGTTATCTCTTTTGCAATTTGCTTCAATATCTCGTCACTCATAACCTCTTTGGCAGATTCATTTTCTGCTAAAGCATCATAGAAAGCTAACTCATCTTGAGAAAGACCCGAGTTTTCTCCACGTTTCTCAGCTTCAGAAATCTTTTTGGCAAGCTCGATCAACTCGAGAATTACCATTGTCGTTTCGATGGCTCGGTTTTGATACTTTAGAAGAGTTGCTGAAAGCATTTCACTAAATTTTTTAGATTGAACAAGGTTTCTGCGTGAGAAGAGTTTGATATTTCCCATGAGTAGTTTCGTCAACAACTCAACCGCAAGATTCTTCTTGTTCATTCCTTTTACTTCTTCAAGAAATTCGTCAGATAAGATCGCAATATTCGGTTTTGATAAACCTACCGAACTTAATACATCAATGACTTCTCCGGATGAAATTGACTTTGAAATGAGTTGATTTAACTCAGCGTCCAATTGTGCAATTGTCTTCTTCTTTCCTTCATCTGTCATCAACTTTACTAATGCAGCTTTCACAGCTTTATGAAATCCAACCTCGACATTTAATCCTTCAGCAATCTCTGTAGTTGAGCATAATGAATATGCCTTGGATAACTCAATCACTAACTTGATGTAGTCATTTTTTCGATCGATCCCAAGACCAATAATAAAGTCCATCGTCTCAACAATCGCTTGCATTTTTTCACTGGACTTCCCGGTAAAGAACTTCGAATAGTCGTGACCATGCAAAAGTTCCTTGATCAAGTCGTGTTTTTCAAGTAGGACTTGCGCTGCAACATCGGTATCAACACCGGTATTGTTTTGATCTGTTTCTGTATAGTCAGCAAGTGCATTTTTGAGATTCTCAGCAATTCCGATATAGTCAACAACAAGCCCACCTTGTTTTTCTTTGAAAACACGGTTAACGCGAGCAATTGCTTGCATCAGATTATGACCACTCATCGGTTTGTCAATGTACATCGTATGTAAACTCGGTACATCAAAACCCGTGAGCCACATATCTCGCACAATCACTAATTTGAGTTCATCTCTGTTGTCTTTGAAACGCTTTGCTAACGTCTCTCGCGACGATTTCGTACCAAAAAAAGGTTGCCAATCCAGAGGATCCGCTGAACTTCCAGTCATGACCACTTTTAGCTTCCCAGACGTTAACTCATTGCTATGCCATTCTGGACGTAACTCAATGATCGCGTTGTAGAGATCCACAGCAATTCTACGACTCATCGCCACAATCATCCCTTTACCACCTAAGTACTCTTGGGATTTTTCGCGACTTTCAAAGTGATCCACGACATCTTTTGCAATCGTCTTAACTCGATCATTTGCGCCAACCACAGCTTCCAAACGTGCCCACTTACTCTTCAGTTGTTCTTTTTGACTGTCTTCTTGGTATTCGGTGATTTCATCATACTCATCATCAATCTTCGGTTTCAAATCATCCGGCAAATTGAGTTTCGCGATGCGGCTTTCATAGAAAATCTTCACAGTCGTTCCATCATCCACAGCGCGAGTCATATCATAAACATCAATATAATCGCCAAAGACAGCCCTGGTGCTCTTGTCTGTATTTTCAATAGGAGTACCTGTAAAACCAATATAGGAAGCATTGGGTAGGCTGTCTCGAAGATACTTAGCATAGCCGTATTTCACATCAGCTTCGTCAGTATGTTTGACTACTTCTGCTCCAAATCCATATTGGCTGCGGTGTGCTTCGTCAGCAAGTACTACCACATTTTTGCGATCGGTCAAAACAGGAGCATCATTCCCCTTATCTTCTGGCATAAACTTTTGAATCGTAGTGAAAATGATCCCTCCACTTGTTCTTTGATTAAGTAGTTCTCGTAAATGACCGCGACTATTCGCTTGAACTGGTGTATTACGAAGGATATCTCTACACTTCATAAATGTTCCGAAAAGTTGATCATCCAGGTCGTTTCGATCGGTAATAACAACGATGGTTGGATTTACAAGATGAACATTTGTAACCAATTTCCCGGCATAAAAAACCATTGAAAGACTCTTTCCACTTCCTTGAGTATGCCAAATGACCCCAATTCGCCGATCTCCACTTTCTTTCGTGGCTCGGAGGGTGTTTTCAAGGGCTTTATTGACGGCGTGATATTGATGATATCCAGCAAGGATTTTAACGAAATCGGAGTTCTCAACTTGAAATAACACAAAGTTTCGGACGATATCGAGAAGTCTGTCTTTTTGAAACATTCCTTTAATGAGAACTTCAAGTTGTGGTATAGAATTTGAAGCAAGATTCTCACCATCTATGGTGCGCCACATCATAAAACGATCTTCATTCGAAGTAATAGTTCCCGCTTTCGCATTAATCCCATCACTGATGACTACAAATGAGTTTGAGTTAAATAAAGTAGGAATGTAGCGCTTGTAAGTCTGAATTTGATTAAAGGCATCAGTTATATCAACATTTTCTTCTGCCGCGCTTTTAAGTTCAAACACAACCAAAGGAATTCCATTTACGAAAATGACTAAATCAGGCCGTTTATTTACGTTATTCTCGATGATCGTAAACTGATTTACAACAATAAACTCATTATTTAATGGGTGTTCAAAATCGAATAGATAAACCTTCTCAGTTCGATAGGATGCATCCTTTTGCTTCACTCGAACATCAATGCCATCAGTTATTAATTTTTGAAATGATTTATTGTTGATCAGTAAACTCGGACTAACTGGAACAAGAATTTTCTTTAAGGCTTCTTCAATCGGCTCTGTAGGGATTGTTGGATTTATACGAGTCAAGGCTCCTTCTAGTCGATCTCGTAAAAAAACGTCACCAAAATCTTTTCTCTCAACATTATTTCCACCATGAGCAATATCGGGTCCAAAAATAAATTGATAACCAAGTTCTTCAAGCCATTCAATGGTTGCTTCTTCGAGGTATGACTCACAGAAATAATTAGGCATTGACTACGCCTCCTCATAGGGAACTCTGATTTCACCTGACATTAACTTAGGAAGCAGAGTATCGCGAGTATTTTTCAAAACTTGGATCTGTTGCTTGTAATTGATTATTGATTCTCTAATTTCTAAGAAGGTTCTCGATATTTCACCAAATTCTATTTCCTTAGGTACTGCAATTTTGCATCGAGAAATGAATCCTTTATCTGCATGAGGAATTGCAGATCCAGTATTATGATTACTTATTTGAGATTCCATATACTTAAGAAATTGAAGAACTATTTCTCTAAGATTCTCGTTTTTTACATCGATTTTTCCTATTGTTGATGCAACAATCCCTTCATATCCAAAATATACTGTACCTGAACTTGCACCATCCATTACCATTAAAACATCTAACTTTGTTGCTAATACCATTTTTTCAACTGAAGCATATAAAGGAATGCCACCATTAAGTACATCAATAGTTAGATATTGAAGATATGAAATAGATTCTTTATTAACTCTCAAATCATTCGGCTTTTTACCTTTTAGAAACTTTAAAATTGACCCTAATTCAATAACTTCCCAACCATTTGGTATTTGGCCTATATCACTTTCAACAAACTCCCCATTCTTAAATGGTTCAAAATCAATGAACCAACTCTTAAAGATCGCTTGTGCCATTTGCTCAAGAGTATTAATTATTCGGTTGTTGAGTTCTACCTTATTATCTAGACAAGATAGGGTATCGGCAATTGCTTTTTGCTCCACTAATTCAGGCACAAATACCTCATAATCTTTTAAAACTTTTTCTTGAACTCTTTGCCTGCCTGAAGTTCCAATCATTGAACTAATCGCCAATCTTCTCAATTCTGGACTAATAAAAAGGTAGAAAATATAGTCCTTGTCTGATATTCCTTCCCTCGCTCTCAAAACAATATATTCAGTTGATCCAAATCCTACTTCATTTTCGTCAAGAATGGTAACTTGACAAGTCTTACCATTCTCAAGACATGGCGTAATTCGAGCAAACAGTGTATCCCCGTTTCTGAACTTAGTACCACCTGAGAAATTTGCATATTCATATTGATGAACAAACTTTGAAAATGGATAAATATTCTCCATAGCAATCTTTTTAGTCAGCAATGTTTTTTCAATTCTTTCACTTGGGTTAAATTCAACAAAATCTTTAAGTTTAATGCTTTCCCAGCGCTTAGAAGTCATAACCAATGTCTCCGAGTTTTTTCTTTATCATTAATTCGAGTTCGTGTGACCTAATAAACATATCTTTCAGCTCACTTGTTAATTCTATCATTTTGACATCAAAAGGTACTTCATCACCTTCTGAATCTTTAATTCCAACATATCGCCCTGGAGTTAAAATATAGTCATTACTCTTTACTTCTTCTAGTAGAGCAGACTTACAAAATCCTTGTATATTTTGATACTCACTATTATCCCTCCATCTATGATATATCTCGAAAATCTGATTGATTTCATCATCCTTCAAATCACGATGCTTTCTGTTTTCCATATAACCCATTTTTCTAGCATCAATGAACAGAATCTTGTCTTTCCGATTCTCTTTGTTTTTTGAGATAAACCATAAGCAAACTGGAATTGTCACATTGTAAAAGAGATTGGATGGCATCGAAATAATGCAATCAATGAGCCCAGCTTCAATTATATTTTTTCGAATTTCTGCTTCTGTTTTCGAAGATGTTGCCATAGAGCCATTTGCCATTACAAAACCTGCTATCCCTTTAGGTGAGAGCTTACTTATCATATGGGATATCCAAGCATAATTGGCATTTCCAGCAGGTGGAACACCATACTTCCAACGAGCATCATCTTGAAAAAGTGTGTAGTCACTAATGTTGAAAGGTGGATTTGCCAAGATAAAGTCAGCTCGAAGTGTTTTATGAAGGTCATTTCCAAAAGTGTCTGCATCTCTTTCACCAAGATTACCATCAATTCCTCGAATTGCTAGATTCATTTTCGCCAATTTCCATGTACTAGCATTAAACTCTTGGCCAAAGATATGAATGTCATCTTTTCGGCCTTGATGTTCCTCAACAAATCGTGCGGACTGAACAAACATTCCGCCCGATCCACAACATGGATCATATACTCTTCCCTGGTATGGCTCGATCATTCCAACAAGTAATTTTACAATTGAAGGTGGAGTATAAAACTCCCCTTCACTTGATCCAAATTTGCCTAGGAAATATTCATAAACTCTTCCAAGAACATCCTGAGCTTTTGACTCTTTGCTTCCTAAATTAAACGAAAAAAGATCAACCAACTCTCCTAGCTTTGTTTTGTCAAGTTCTTGTCTTGCATAATTCTTTGGGAGTACACCTTTAAGAGTCTTATTCTCGCGCTCAATAGCAATCATTGCATTATCAATTATTTGACCAATGGTTGGTTGCTTTGCATTTGCTTTGATATATTCCCATCTTGCAAGTTTTGGTACAAAGAACACATTCTCAGCCAAATAGGCATCTTCATCTTCTTCAAACCCTTCTCCTTCAAGCATTAGTTCATTGAATTTTTCCTCAAAACTATCTGCAATATATTTCAGGAAAATCAAACCTAAAACAACATCTTTATAATCATTTGCAGAGATGTTCCCTCTTAACTTATCTGCCATTTCCCACAATTGATCTTCGAATTCTAGTTTTACTGACATATTTCCCCTCTTTTCTCTGAGATGCATAAGAAAACCCGCACCCTTTGTATTTATATGAGTTTATTATATCATTCAAGTTCATACAGATTATTCACGATTTTTCGTTATTTATCCAGAATTGTATGAAATCAATGCCGGAATATGAAGTCGTACAATTAAGTGGACAAAAGAGAACAGCTGCTTTCGCAACTGTTAGATAATATACAGAATCTCAATTTGCTCCTGGTAGAGCTTTAGGATTTCACTTTTCGCGATTTCCCTCTCGAACTCACATAAACAATGTACCCAGAACGATAAGACCATGTTATCACCTCCTTCTACTCTTCTTCGCAGAAAGTGACTATCTTCCTAATTTTATTTTACTTTTTGCTCGAGTGTATCAATGCGGCGATGCGCTGCTTTTGTTGATTCTTCGACACGACCAATGCGCTCGGTATTGCTGTTGTGCTTTTCTTCCAGTTCATCATGATCTTTGCGAAGACCGATGGCCATGTCGAGCTTCGCATTGACGTTTCCCTTCCATTCCGCATCATTACTGATTTTGGAATCCCGGGCGTGGATCCAACCGGCCAACCCCACAAAACAACCCGCAATCGCAATAAGTACTGATAAGCTGAATGTGGTATCCGGCGACATAGTTTACCCCTTTCGAATTGAAGTTGGTTTGAAGTAGGCGGTGATATACTTTGATCCGTTTTCACCGGTCGAAGCATTCAGATTGATTGAGCAGCCAACCGAATAAGGAACTCTGGAAAGGATCTTAATGACTTTCATGCGACGACTCTTGAGATTTGCTGTTGAACCTCCGTTACCGAGACTGGTGCCCCTTCCGATCCCGGACACCAAGACAAGATCCCCAACTTTGATTTCGGATTGGATCGGTTCTTTCTTCGGTTCAATGTACGTGATGTAGCTGTACTTTCCCCAGAATGCCCACTTGCGAATCTCATCATTCGATTGTGTCACTCCCCATTTGTTCCAGGCGGGAGTAGCTTCAATGTAATGGCGCTTACCAGCCGCATCCTTGCCGATATAGACGCCGACGTGTCCAAGGTTCTCCGTAAAGACCAAAAGCCCTGGAAGGTCTGGCATGCTTGATAGGAGCCCTTTTTGCGGGCAGGCGGAGTACATCATTTTGACATTCTGATCGGATCCTTTGGGGATGTTGTAAGGGACGATCCCGGGCTTTTCTTCCCAGACAAACCCTTTGATCAAACCCACGCAATCGAAACAATATTTGCCGAGTCCAGCTTGGATCGTTTTTAGATTCTGGATCGTATGCGGACAGCGTAATTGATTCACTCGGCGATCAATGTTGGCTTGGGTGAGTTTACGACCAAATCCTCCCAACATATAAATCGTCGGGAGATCGAGTTTAGCTTTACAGTAAGCGACTAATCCTTCATTGGTTTTCGCCATCGGGTAACTCCTCATTTTCATCAATCGTCAAGAACTCCAGTTCATCGGGATCGGTTTCTTGAAGGTTCCAGATGTCTTTTTTATCAGCAAACGTTGCCATTTTTTCTCCCAATAAACGATAAATCGCTTCTGCACCAATGAGGGAGTAAAATCCAACCCAGGCGCAGGCAACCCAATCATAATTGGCGTAATAACGGGACATCAGGATCCCTAAGGCAACCGCGAGAAGAGCGCTGAAGGCTTCGACCCAAGTACTGTTAGGGAACCATCCTTTGACACGCTGGACAGTTGGAATCACAACAGCCGAGACAAGGATCGCGACGGTGATTTGTTGAAGCAAGAGTGTGGTATTCATTATTGTTTCCTCTTATGAATTACTTTCTTTCCATTGGGATCCATCCCAGATTTTTACCGGTTTCTCCAACCAGGATGATCCATTGAAGACTTTAGCTGGTTTCGAGTCAAACGTGGATCCATTCCATACTTTGACTTGGCCACCTGTTTTATAGATCACCTCGACGTACAGCGCTTCATTAGCCCAGGTATTGGTCACTGCGAAGGAACCAGGTGTCGATCGTGAAGCGTTCAGATAGTCGGTGTTTTGGCCGGATGCGCTGGTCCTGGAACCAAACCACAAGGCACGATTGGCATCCGCTGAGTTCCGTGCAAACCCGATCCATAACGGTGTCCCAGCTGTGATCTTGACGTTCTGCATTGGAAAGGTCACTTTAACGAGCTCGGAGTACGAATCCGTCGTATTGGTTGGAGAGATAGAGTTCAGAGACTGAGCAAGGATTGCTCCGGTGCTGCGATTCCAAATCTCACCCCAAACAATCGGAACGGTTGCATCCGCATAGCGACCGAGATACACCGAAAGTTGAAGGATGATCCCGTCTTCGGGCATGGTGGATCGAAGTCCAACACAAGCATAGGTCGAGGATCCACCCCACCGTCCGTAGTTTGGAGCAGACAGGTACCCAAAGGTTTGATTTGCCATGTCACTGCCCCTTTCGCCTAGTTGGTATCAATCCAAACATCGCCAATGGCTGGAGACACCGGAGTCGAGACCCCGACTGTGATCTTCCTCCCTCCGACTTTCAACGCGTCAGCCGCTTGCGCCGAGGATCCTAATTTGGCATTCAACTGCGTTTGAATCCCAGAGGTCACTCCAGCCAACGTACCCAATTCCACATTGGTGATGTCGCTATTAGCGACTTTGCCATTTCCATCAGAAAGTAAGACTCGGTTGGCGGTTAAGCCCCCGGATGTAATGGTGGACGCTGCTCCATTGATGGTGGCTTGCTTCGCATTGAGCTGCGTTTGAATCGCTGACGTTACTCCAGCCAGAGTTCCAAGTTCTGTTGCAGTAACAGCGGCGGCGATGACTTTCCCACTTCCATCGGAGATGAGGGCTTTGTTGAAGGAGAGATTGTTAGAGACGATGGTCGAGGCGGCGCCGCCCACCGTCGCTTGTTTAGCGTTGAGCTGCGTTTGGATTGCGGAAGTGACGCCGCTTAGCATCCCCAACTCCACATTCGTCACCGGACTGACGTCGAGCTCCCCAGACGCATCTGAAATCAAAGTACGATTGGGGATCATGTACGGCAAGTTGGTAATCGTTGACGATACAAAGCCGCATACATTGACATCGGCACGCGTATCCGTGATGTTTCCAGCTGAGATCGTGCTTACCCCGGCATTGACTTGAATCAAGGCTAAAGAGAGTTCAATGCTTTCCGCATCCCGCGTAACACTGGGTGCTACGGGACTGGAAGCTGCGATGCCTTCTTTGCGGATAATCGTCATGATCCGCGATGCAAAATGCAATCGAACGACATACCGATCAATGCGATTTAATACCGCATCGACGGGAATGATCTCGGTAGTGTCCGCGTCATTGATGAGGAAGTAACCATTGATCCAAGCTTTACCAGCCTTGATTTTAAGCGTCAGACCAGTCGTGGCTTCGATCTTTAGACTTGAACTGGGTTCTGGGAAAACCCCGCTCCCAATAAAGGCTGCGAAGTATTCCGCGAACTCTGCTGCAGAGTATAGTCGATCCCCAGCGACACTATTGAAGAATCCACTACGTAGAGCCATGTTTCAACTCTCCTTCCTTAGGCAGTCCGTTTCCAAACATATACTGAAAGATAGGGCGGTAAGTTCGAGGTGCTCCCAGTCGAGCCGGGTGTAGTCGCATCCGTCGTCAATGCAATGGATCCTGTGTTTCCTGGAGTCGTGGTATCGGTCGTCAAAACGGTTGACCCCGTATTTCCAGGAGTTGTTGAGTCTGTTGTAAGTCCGGTGTTGTCCGTTGTTCCTCCCAGTTCGGTTGCTGCGCTGTTGGAAGAGGACGAAGAACTCCAAGCCCCGGCATTCCGATGAGATTCGGTCCAGGCGGGTGAGATGGCTTTCTGCCGATTGTAGATGTACCCGGTATTTCCACGAATCATCGCAAACCCTGCCGCTAAGGTATGGTTGTGAGCGGGGACAACATGGGTATGCGCGGCTGAACTATGACTATGGGCTGCAACGCCATGACTATGGGCAGCGGAACTATGACTATGCGAAGCAACGGCGTGCGTGTGGGAAGGAGACGAATGGGTATGGTTTGCCGATCCTCCCGACGTTCCTGGAGTGTATGTCGGTCCACCCGCGAGCAGAAATTTGTCGGAAATCTGCAACCACGTCCCGCCAAACAGGATTTCGGGACTGGTCGCAAGGACACTCAAGTACAAAGCGCCGATCGGATAGATCAGATTCCAAAGGTTGTTAAACTGGGTTTGGATGGCGGATGTGACTCCGGCCAAATAGCCCACTTCCACAGCGGTCGGGGTTCCGGCAACCAAATTCCCAGATCCATCAGAAACAACCGAGCAATTGGGAGTCAAGGAAGAACTCCTGCTTGATCCGGATTCAGAAGTATCTGGATCATTGAAGGAATGTGTACGATTTGCCGGTCCAAAGATTGGGATGATTGAGGTTCCATTGGCATCCTCAACTTCCATCACTTCCGTGATTCGGACGTGGATCCGTTTGCCCCAGCGACTATTCTCAATCGTGACGATGTCTCCTAAGTCGTAATCCACTTTGTAGATGCCATTGCCATTGGGTAGGACGGTTCCTTCGAAAGTAGCAATCATCGGAATGAGGGCTTCATTCCCTTTTTGTGCAAGGAGCGCTGCATAATCTTCGAGCGACATACCCTCTTCTTTGCGAATGTCTTTCGCATTGACAAAGACTTCGCGACGATCCAGTCCGGTTTCACTTCCGACGAGAATCAGGGTTCGATCTTCCCCTACGCCTTCCCCGCCTACCAAAGCCAGATTGAGACTTTCTTGAACGTTTTCTTGATAAGTGGAGGTGAGGAGGTTGTCGACTTCTTGACTGAAGAGGACCCGCGGATTTGCGCTCTGAAGGAACGATCGGTCCAAGGATTTCACCACTTCAAATCGAAACTTCTTCAAGTCTGGAATGAAACGAACGCGGAATCCCAGTCCACTGGTTTTCGACATGTTTCGTAATGTTGATAGCAGGTTTTGGTAGGTCGCTTGAAACTGGATCATCTCGGGATAGCCCATGAGGGAACCGAGTTCCATTTCAGGTATGATCCGGTCCGGGTACGAGGAGTTTATACAACAAGCGTTAACCAAACTTCGCATGGCTTCTTCAACGGTTGTGTTGAAGGTATGGGTTTCAAACAGAATCCGACGATCGAGGAGACTGGATCCAAAGCGACCGGTGATTTTCAGATTTTCCCCGGCTTCATTCTGTTCCAAGGTCAGGGTTTCGATGATCCCAAACTCCACCGAATCTTTCTTGGTTACTAAGTGGTTCAGCTTGAGTAATGTTAGTGCTTCAGGAGTCGCAGGAATATGGATTTCGAAATCCCCAGCGGTATGAAAGACACGGTGCCACAGGATATCCGTTGCGGTATCGAGGATCCCGATCAGGTCGAGCTGTGTATCATAGATTCGAAGTTCCATTGCTTACACTCCACTGTATTTAGGACGAAAGGTAATCTCTGTAAACAAGGACGAAGAGCCGCTACTACTGGTGGCATAAAGGACATTGTCCCCTTCTTCCAACTGCAGGAAAGTGGACCCTAGAACGAGTGTATTGAAGAGATTGGCGGTCTCCCCATTGCGGAACCGTTCAATGCGTTTCTTGCCAACCGCGGTCGTGATTGTTAATACGTCACCAGCCAACATCGTCGTTTGCAGTTCGATGAATTCCAACGTCTGCGTATTGATGAGTTTCGGATTCACCACTTCCCCATTGGCGGTATAGCGTATCTTCATTCCAACAGAAAGTTGGCCGGGATTGAACAGATTAACCGCCTCGGATGGGACCACTATCCCCATCTCAATGCCAACATCGGAGAGTTGAAGTGGAAATGCAAAGGTGGATTCGATGAAGGAAATATCCGTTAGAATATCCTCCAACGCTTCAAAGTAAGGTTGTGGGCACAGTAAGGAAATCAGCGCTTTCACTGGCCAACTCATGGGTGGAATCTCGAGTGCTTCGACGTAAGCTTCGATCTGTGCTTGGATGCGCTCGGATGTATAGATCAACGTCCCCTTCTTCTTGATTTTGAAGGACTCGTAGAGTTTCTGCCGATTGACTTCGACGTCTCCTTGCAGCTGAAGCGTGAGGACCAGATTGCGTGGATTCACTGAAGCATTGACGAAGGTCGCCCCATCAAATCCAGCAATGGATTGAATTTGGATGTTGGCTTTAGGTGGTGCGATCCCGGTGAGGTCAATCAAGGCAAAGTCACTATCTTCCCCAAGGTTGAGGCTTTGTTGCTTCGCATTGATGTATTCAAGTTGAATCATGCCTTATCCTCCCTTACTCAATGCAACTGCGAGGACTTGACTGGCGTTTTTCGTTTGTCGATAGACTTCATAGGCAGAGAGCGCTTTGGGAGACACGATGTTTTGTGTTAGTTGGATCGAAGGTCCGCTTAAGCCGGTAGCAGCTGAGGAAATCCCTGTGGGCTGAAGACTTGCATTGATCGAGGTCGGAATTGCTTTTTGAATTTCCGCATTGATCGACTTCATTTCATTGCTAAAGCCAGAACCCAGTCCCAACGCCATGTTTTCTCCAATTCCTGCAAAGACTTTCGAAGGCGAATGAATCCCCAAAAGATCCTTCGCCCCATCGATGATCCCGGAGAAGAAACCTCCGACTTTATCACCGATCCACGACGTCATCCCTTGGATTCCATTCCATACCCCTTCCACGATGTTGGAACCAATGTCCTTGAACCAGTCGCCAACTTTGGAGAGCGATTCGGGGATGGTTTTGGTAAAGAAGGTCACGATCTTCCCAACGACATCACTGATGGTCGTTAAGATTCCATCAAAGATCTTCTTCACCGCGTTTCGAAAGTCTTCGTTCGTGTTCCAGAGAATGAGAATCCCTGCAACCAGGGCAGCGACAAGGGTAATAATGATTCCAATCGGATTGGCAGCCATCACGATGTTAAGTATCGCTTGCGCGGCACTCATTCCTTCAGTCGCAGCTTGCCAGCCTTTGACCATCGTGATCAAGCCTTGAATCATGGTCACCACATTCCAGGCAGCCAGACCTGCCGCAATGCCTCCAATGACCGCAACAATCGTCGGTCCGTTCTCGATCGTAAACGAGATGAACCCTTGAATGGCTTCGATAATCGCCGGCATATTTTCCTTTAGTTGAGTGACGAGGTCATTAATTACTGGAGTGAGTTGTGCCAAGGCTTCGTTCATTAAGCCTTGCGTGGAGGCTTTCAGAGTCTCCATGTTATCGTCAAAGGTCCCAAGTGCACTCACGCCTTCATTGCTGACAACTGCCCCAACCTGGTGTGCTTCTTGGGCGAGACGACTGAGTTCTGAAGATCCAGCTTTAATCAGTGGATTTAGTTCCGTCGCACTCTTCCCAAAGATCTGCATGGCTAAGGCATCGCGTTCGGTTTCATTGGTGACTTTACCTAAGGCATCGATCACCTCGTAGAAGACGGCTTTGTTGTTGCGAAGCGATCCATCTGCATTGGTAATCTGAACGTTGAGCTCTTTGTATGCAGCGGCTTGGTCATTGAGTTTACCAGTTGCAAGTGCATCGCGAGCATCATCCATTGACCGAGTCATTTTATTCAGAGATCCGGTCATGGTTTCAACGGACACATCCACAAATCGTGCCGCATAGTCCAACTCTTGCAGTTGTTGGACGGAGATTCCGGTTTTATTGGAAAGTGTGATGAGATCATCCGCAAAGTGTCCGGCATCACTCATCAACTTCAGGATCGCTGCACCTGCAGCCGCTGCGGCCGCCGTCACAGCGACGAGAGCTTTCTTGCCAAGTTCATTCATCGAGGAGGTGAGCTCATCGGTTTTCTTCTTCAAGGCTTCTTTTTGTTTCGCGAGATCCTCCGAACCATCTTTCAGTTTCATGAGAGCGGTTTGCGTTTCATCAAGTTCGAGCTTGTTGCGATTCAGGGAAGTGGATTCGCGATTGATCGATACCTCAAGATCCTGGGCGGCTTTGGAATTGTTTCCATAGACTTCGGAGACTTGTTGGTGTTGCTCCTTAAGAGCTCGAACCTTCTGCTCTTGGATGTCGACGATGGTTGAGAGGCTTTTGATTCGAGCACTGAGTCCGTCGGCGTTTTCACCCCAGGTGCCCATACTCGCAGCAGCGGCTTTGAACTCGGAGTCCGCAATCCGAATTAAACGATTGGCTTCGGTGAGTCCGGCTTTAAGATCGGTAGTATCCAACGTCCATTTTCCACCTAAGATTTCATCCGCCATCTTCAATCACCACCCTTTCTAGAACCAGTTCACTTGATCTGCATTGACTTTCTTTCGTTGTTTCATTCTCTCGGGTGAACTTGGTTTCTTGCGTCCCTGGCGCGATAGTTTGTTGATGAGGAGAATGACTTCATCTGCTTTCTTTCGACGTAGACGGAAAGGATCCAGTGCAGGAAACGCTTTACAGAGGTTCAACACGAGTTCAAAGAGGATTTCGGAAAGTGGTGAAGCTTCCTCGCTTGTCACTAAGGAGTCTTCACCGTTTCCACGTTTTTTTCGGAAGTTCCCTCTATGTTATTGACGACACTCACGATCTGTTGGAAGCATCGTTTGATGTCGTTCACATCCGCTTGACGCAAAAGTTCTTTTGTCAATTTGGGAAAAACCAATTGGATGAAGGTACCCATTGCTTGGATGGCTTCACGTTCTGACTTTCCTGATAGTTTTTCGGAGAGATCGACTACATCTTCGATGATTCCCCAGCGGATACGTGTCTCACAAAACTCCGCCAAGATTTCATCCGTTTCGTCGAAAATTGTTAACGAGATGCTTGATTTCATGCACTCACCTAATTAAGGAGTCGGTGTAATGACCGTTAAATTCTCCGGTGTTACGACCTGGGTAAACCAACTGGTGACATTCGCTTTTCCATCCCGGGCATCGACTACCAGTTGCTTCCCGGGTTTTTTACTAGCATCCGGGAGTTCGAATCGGAACTTCGTGGTGATCCCGGTGAAGATCAGTTTGTGATTGTTGGTATCGGTGGAGCTGTCTTGTGCTTTCGCACTTTCTTCATCCAACCGAAAGGTTCCTTTATGACGCCAAACGTAGCGATAGGTTCCATCGGTGAAGCGTAACCGATATCCGATCGCAAAGTATTTCGTCTGCGTTTCACCAGTATCTAGGAGTGCTCCAGTCACGGTATCCACGACTTTTCCAAGGAGTCGTGCCACAAGGGCAATCGGAAGAACCGGAACTGTCAACGTCGCTTCATCAAAGCCTTCGGCGGTGACGATCAGAAACGGTTGGTTGTCATAATACTTTGGGTCCGTCGCTCTCTCGGTCTTCACTGAAATCTCTCCGGCGGGTGCCAGTACTTCTGGGGTTCCAGCGGTATAGGCAGTCGCATCGTCTTTCGTGATTTCCGCGAAGTACAGATTGTCGAAACCTTGATATTCTTCATAAACATAGGGTTGAGACATGGTTTAGAAATTCCTTTCTGTGGTGATGAAGTTCATACTCCATCCATAATGATCCCCTTCAAAGCCTAGATCACGTCCGCGGCTATCCCGGATAAATCCAGCATTGCGACACGCGAGAAAGATTTGTTGAGGGAGACCATTCAGCAGACTCATCTTGGTCGAATAGAGTACGATTTGAATGCGTATGTAGGATACAAGTGGTCCATCCTCATAACTGTTTCCGTCCGGGCTATCAACGATGAAGTAAGTCAAGAATGACTCTGGTAACGGCTCATTCTCCGCGATGGAGCCCTGAAGACGTACATCTAATCCTAGTGGTTGAAGAGCTGTTATCAAGCGATCGCGAACATTCATGGTTTCAAATCCTCCAAAATCTGGGAGAGGATTTCTTGTTGAACTTTGCGTGCTTTGGGTTGGTTATGTTGGATGGCGGGTCGAATGAAGGGTTCAGGTTTTATACTTGGAGTCCCGTATTCGAGGAAGAGAGCGGGTAGTCCACCCTTCCCTAAATCAAAGCCCACGTTCAACGTGAGCTGGTTTCCTTCCCGTTGAAGTTGGGTTGGATCGTTCAATGAGGCTTCCGTGAGGCCGGTTCGACGATGTTTCTTGATCCCGGATTTGAGATCTTCAACAAACAGTTTGGCGCTTTCCACCAGCGCTTTTTCGGCCGCCGCATCGATGTTGCCACCGACTTTTTGAATGCGCTCTAGGAGGTCGCTGAGCCCCTTCAAATCAAGTTTCATCGTGTTCTTGGCCATCATGCACCTCCCGAAATCTTTCGTACTTTGAGGATCAGATATTGGTTCCGCATGTCAATGTTTTCTGGTTCACCCAACACTTCCCAAAGGCTGTTATCTTGTAGCAAGAGAATCCGGTCCGCTGCTTGAATGTCTTGACGATACCAAGTGACGAGGGTTGCGGTATTAAGAATCACCAGACTTCCATTGGCGACGGTTTCGGTTCCACCATACGTTTTGAAGTTGCAGTTGAGGATCGGATCGGACGCATCTTCATATGTAAATTCCAAGGCGCCACTGACTTTTGTTGCGATGCGTTTTTGCAGTTTTACGGCGGTCGTAAACGCACCGACTCCAGCGGGCTTAAACACTCGAACCCACCGGGTCGGGGAGTGTCTTGAGTTGGATCAGTCGTTGCATGAAGTATGGACTAAATCGAACAGTGCCACTCTCCAGATTCCAAAGATCGGCTACCCCACGAAGAATCACGCCGACGGAAGCTTCACTCTCAAGAATGTTGGTTCGGACACCGGCGCTTGCCATAAAGGCTTTGACATCCTTCAGATGACGAAGGATCGTTCCGTCTTGAGTTGGTCCGGTAACGCCCAATCCCTTTTTCACTTCAATGAGCAGTTCAGCTTCCGTCATGGATTCTCCTCTCTAGGGGGTTCCCCGAATTAAGCGGCTTTCTTCTTGATGATCAGGAAGCCATTGGAAGCGACGACGTTCCCGCCCACAAATACGCTTCCTTTGATCGCCAACATGCCCTTCTTAAATGCTGCATCTTCCGAGACTTTGATCTCGTAGGGACTAAACAACGCGAGTTCGTAGGCGCCTGGATTGCCATAGATCATGCACGGAGTCGTCGCTACGGTCGCCGCATCACTGAGGGCTTTGAGGGCACTGTTGATGACATAGCGAACCGAGAGACCGCCATCTTTGAGGATCCCGGCATTGGGGTTGGAGGCATCCGGGGTGATTTCATAGACAGATTTCTTATCGGCTCCACGTACATCCCCAAAGGCAATCAAGTCGTTCTTGTTGACCAAGAGGACTGCATTTCCAAGGATGTTTTCATCCCCACCATACGACATCGCAATCTTGCGCAAGGTCTTTTCATCGATCGCGCTGAATTCCAAGGCCGCATCGGTGATCGCCGGGGCATTGAGGATCCCGGTAAACTCGGCCGGCGTCGCTGCCGGGTTTCCAAGGGGAATCAAACGCGCGACTTTCTTACGCAAAGCAATCAAGGCTGCCTGGCGAATCTTGGTCAGGTATTGTACCGGCGTCAACTTGGAGACTTCTTCGGTGACTTCGGTGTAGATCGTGATCTTGATCGGTTTGATCGAGACATAATCGAAGACCGGTTCGCCATCGGAGTAATCTTGACCTTCACCGGTGATGCCACCTTCAGCGTAGCTGACAACATAAGGCACTTCGTATTCGGTCATCCCCTCCGCCGATACCACATTGACCAATTCAACCACCGAAGAGACTTCATTGAACTTCTCGTTGATGGTGTTTTGGACGGGCTTCGGAGAAATCAAGTTTCCGGATCCAATGGTGACGGCACGGACTTCTTCGACGCTGAATTCGACTTTGTTGGACGCTTTGAAGGCTTCAGCACGTTGTTCAAATTCATCGGGTTCATCCGAGCGGCTTTCGTCCGGTTTATCGGTCTTGGCTTTAACCCCATAGGTCGCCAAGATCGTTTTCTTCTGGGTGCTGCGCTGTTCATCTTCGTCCAGATCTTTGACTAAGGCGCGCAGGTTGTCGAGCTCGTTTTTGAGCTCTTCCATTTCGGTATTCAAGGCACGGAGTTCCTCCACTTTTTCGGAGGCTTCGGAGCGCTTCAGAAGCGCATCCATTTTGGTTTGTTTGTCCTGAATCAATTTCAGGATCTTTTCTTTGTTCATGTTTTCTTTATCCTCGGGCTTTCATTTGCAACATACGATTCTTCAACTTCCATATCTCTGAATTCGATTTCGCTTTCTCCAAAGCGGCACGCGCATTCTCCAATGCTAGAACGTCGCTGTCTAGAGATCGTTCATCGCGTGCTGAGATTTCAGTGGCATCATAAGCAGGGAAATTCACGGCCGATACTTCACGAACGCGCGCGATTTTCTTGATTCGCCGCGTTGGGATATTCTTTTCGAGGTCTTCCCAGGCATCTTCCTTCACTGTAAACAGGAAGGACATTCCAGTGATGTCTCCGCGCTTCACGGCGGAGTACAAGGCACGGGCATCTGCGTTATTCTCGACATCCAATTGCGGTTCCACATGCAATCCTTGCTCATCCACCTTTAAGGTCATCGTGCTATTGCCATTGTTACGACGACTCCGGGCTAAGGGAATCTTACTCATGTCGTGATTGACGAAGAATAAGACGTCCGTGAGATCGGATTCATCAAACGCACCGCGTTCAATCACTTCATGAAAGAGGTTTCCGATTCTGGTCCGGCTTTCATAGACGGCTGCTAGTCCGCTTAGCTTATTTCCCTCCAAGGTGAAATCCGAGGTGTACGCACGATAGATCAAATCACTCTTGGGGTTCATTCGAGGGTTCCTCTTCTTTCTTTTGGGCGTTCTTGAGTTGGTATTGGCTGGCGATATTGACATCAACATAGTTGAGTGACATCAAGCGGACATTGCCGCCTTCATAGGGTGGATAGCCGAACAGGGCAAGCAGATCATTGTTGGTGAGGGCACCACGATTTCCTAATAGGTCACCGACTTCAACGCGTTTATCCAAAGCCATGTAGAGGAGATTGTTGGCATAGAAGACAATCTTGTTTCCAAACTGTAACTCTCGTTGGGTAAAGAGACTTTTCGTGAAGACTTGGTTCAAGGAGTTAACTAAGGGTTCTAGCGTTTTCTCATAGAAGCTTTGATACTGCTCCGGAGTGAAATCTCCAGTTAGGATCGGTAGCGGAACCCCATAATGACGCAGGATCTTGGAATCAATGAAGGCTAAGGTCTCTTGATCCACAAGTTTCGGGTCCGGTTTGATCTGGATGTATTCCGACTTGAGGTCCGCTCCGATGATCCCGTTCTTGTTCTCCGAAAGCATCTTTTCGAAGCGCGCGATCTCTGCTTTCATGTTGTCTTCATCCAGGATCGTGTTGTACTTCATGACTCCATAGATCTGCATCGAGGAATTCACTGATTTCTCGATGGATTGAAGCAACTTGTGATTGATATCAACCGTTTGAAGGAGGGCTTGGTTATCCGGTTGGCCATTCGCGTTCCCACCCATGAATGGATTGACCGAATAGCGATAGCGCCAATGGATCAAGTCAGAATACTTAACCACAAGCTTCTCTCCCGCATTGAAGCGGAAATCAACATAGAGCTCGTTTCTTCCATCGACGATGAAGGAGACTTCCGTCGGATCCAAGGGATAGAGCGCTCGGTATTTTCGTGCTTTCCCTTCACTAGTCATCGTTTCGTCGAAAACGGGGAGAATGAAGACGTTGTAGTTGAGGAAGAGTTGCCAGGTGATTTTCTCGAGGAAATCCTTTGTCGTACTCCATTCATTAGGTCCATATTCGAGGAGGTCCGAAATCGAATCGATGACCGGGACCTGCAGGTTGTTCTTATCAAAGCGAATGTGCTTTGGGGTGAGTTTACTAATCTCTTGAGCGATGCAAGCGATGGCTTGTTGGACCACATCACTCGCAAAGACACTCTGGCCAAACTGCGCGTAAATTGGGACATTCCCATTGACCATCGCAAGTTGACTGGAGCCACTGGGCGGTTTATTAAATCGTTGGACAAGGGAATCAAACCATCCCATCTTTTCACCCTCCCTTATCGTGTACTTTCTAGAAATTCAGTGCGATACCGTTGCCACATCGAATACAGAATGATCTTCGTTGCGGCGCCGTCAATGCGGCGGTTTCGAACATCGTTGACTTTCACCGGCATGACCAATCCCAAATTATCAATCTTGATCGCAGTATTACTCAGACACCATCGATCGATCGGATTGTTGTTGTAGTTGACAAGCTTCGATTTCAAATCGGCTTCGAGTAACTTCATCGGATTGGAGAGTGTGAAGCGATTTTGATCCACACGTTCCGTATCGAGTCCGTAGTTATCCATCGAGGTCAACCAAGTTTTCGCAAAGCGATTGTCATACCCGGTCTTATATGTCCGGATTTTGTAGTTCTTGTACAGATCCACAAACCATTTCGCAACCCGGGAGAGATCCACTTCATTCCCTTCCGTGATTTCAATAAGCCCCTGTCGTGCCCACTCGAGATAGTCTTTTTTATCTTCGATGGCACCCTTGGCGACTTTACTCTCCGGAATGAAGTACCGGGTATGGATGTATTTTGTTGGATCCCCTCTTTTCATCAGGAGGATCTTGGCACAAGTCAGGTCGGTCGTTTCGGCCAAGTCGACAGCGCCTAATGCAATGCATCCAATGAAGTCTTCGAGCTGGAAGGTGCTGGTGTTGACATAATCTTGCTCCATCAGCCAGGCTTCCGCGTTGTTTTGCTTGATGTTGAAGTCTTTGGCCAACACATACATCCGATCACCTTTGTCCATCTTGGCTTTGTTGATCTGATCCCGGAGATAATCGACTTTCTTGATGAGTCCCAAGGATGGATTGGACTTCACCCAGGTGCGCTCATCCTGCCAAATCTCTGCTTCACTATCCTGGGTATAGAGCCAAGACAACAAGGTGTCATCTTCGTGCTCCCCAGCCATGATGCGTCGGGCGTATTGAAGTTCTTTATCGAGATAGCCATCATTGATGAATCCCTCAGTCGTGATGTTGATGAAGAGTGGTTCGTCTTTGGTGGATTGGGATTGTTCGATCGGTTTGGCAATCGAGTTGTCTTTCATTTCATGACTTTCATCCAGAATTCCAAACTCGATGTTGTAGCCCTCTTTGTTGTGGGTTTTCTCCGAGAGCTTGAAGACCTTACTTTTGTTCTTCTTGTTAAGGATCCAGCGCAAATTTTTATGCGTTCGCTTGTTATATGGGTCAAACATTTCCCGCATCGCACCGATCTCTAGGAAGATAATCGAGGCTTGGGCGTCGTCATTAGAGGAGCAAACAATATCGGATCCACCACTCCCCATCATGAGTTCCGTGAATGCCAAAGCCGCAGTCAGGGTGGATTTCCCGTTCTTGCGGCTGATAAGTAAGATGACACGTTTGAAGCGACGCTTATTGGTGGATGCTCGGATGAAGGAGTAGATGACTTCGATGAAGGCTTTTTCCCAGAGTTCCAACTTGAACGGCTTCCCATGAAACGGTGATTTGGTATGCTTGCAGAAGCGTTCGATGAATTGAATTCGTTTCTTCGCACGCTTGGGTTCATAGCGGTATCGTGGATCCTGGGTTTCTTTCTGGAGTTGATGAAGGACGAATTCAAGTTCTTGACCGACAAGGATCTCTCCGGTGTCAATCGCTTGAATGTATTCCTCAAGAAAGGTCATTCATCTTCATCCAGGAAGGAATCAAATGCGTCTTCTTCTTCGATGGCGTTCTTGGTCAAAACCGCTCCCAGCGTCTTAATGACCACCGAATAGGCTTGAAGGTTTCGAAGGTATTGCTTGCCGGCTTCCGTTGGTTTCTGCAGGTTAGGCTGTGTGGGATGCGTTTTAATCATCCCGGTTTGCGTAATCAGTGACCGTAAATGGTCATTTTGATCGGCCAAGAAGGCAGCTTCATGAATGAGCTTCTCAACCAATTTTTGCTTGTCAGGATCGACTTTCTTGAAGACTTCCTTCAGCTTTTCAAGTTCCGACTGTGGCGCTAATTTTTCGCTCATTCTCTCACCTTCTTTCCGGAGTTTCTTGATGTTGATTCAGTTTCACGACTTTTTTGAAAACTGGGGGCGAAATCTCAAATTTTCAGTTTGCGTACATCCGTTGTCCCTTGTCCAGTTCCCGAACGATTGTCCTACATTTCGACCGGGGGGGAGTCCGGCCGAAATGCTTGGAACCAATCGTGGATATATTTCTGCCATTCTGTTTGAAACGGCAGTTTATCCCGATCTTCAAATAATCGACGAAGACATTCTTCTTCAGTTGCTTCGACATAGATCAACTCAGCTCCCAAGCTTATTGCAAGGCGTTGTCGTTCGGTTTGCAGTGGGTAGCCACCGATGATCCAGGCATTCTGCCACTTACCCATGCGTATTTTCATTTGATCGAGGAGTTCATCTCGGATTCGAAACACATTCATCCTTAGCTCTGTAGGTTTGTCATAGACTGGCAACAGTGTGATCGCTTGGTAGAGTTCATCAAGATCCAAGACCAAATCTCTACGTCCCTTATTGCTACGGACAAAGCTGGTTTTACCAGACAACGGTGGTCCATAGACGATATAGACCCGTTGTAGTGTGGTTTGTCCGAAACGTTCATGGATCGCGTTATGACAGCGGTGATGTACCAACAGTATGTTCTTTGGATTAAGACTGATGTTTACATCATTGACATTCTGAGGTGTGAGTTCCTGGATATGGTGCCCGATACATTCGATGTCTCGTAGAATCGGCTCATGACAGATCTCACATACTAGCCCTTTCTTTGGACTACTTCGCTGCAACATTAGCTGCTTCCTTAAAGAGATCCATTCCGGGCTCTTATAAAAATCGGACAGAACTTGGTACTTTGCCATTACCAGTCCCCTTGTTTCGCCAGGCGTTCTCGTAGTTCTAGCTCTTGTTTCTTGAGTTGCAGCATCTGCGGATTGTCTGAGTAGTGTTCCGGGTCTTTATTCTTCAGAAGTCCGAACAAGGCACCGGTATCTGGAGGTTGATGTTTCTTGGTGATCTCGGTATAAGTGACGGATTGGCCGCTCTCAGTTTTGGTGTAGACTTTCTTTTCTTCATAGTCATAACCGAGTGCTTTCTTGATCAGAGCATTTTCGAGTTCAGTGATCAGCGATTCTTTTCCCTTTTTTAGGGCTTTCAATATTTCCAGATGATTGTTTTTATAAGTTTCAAGTGTTGAAACTGAAATTCCGAGATTCTTTGCGATTTGGTCCTCGCGAAGTCCATCCCGAGCCCACTTCTCGATCAGGTGCAATTTGGCTTGAACTGATTCCCATTTGCTTTTCGCCAAAGTATCACCTCGTTACATTGAAACGGTAACATACAAAAAAACTTCGGTATGTACCGAAGTTAGATTCTAACTCAAAGAACCAGTCAATAAGTGCGTTTTAGTTTTGCGAGTACTAAACTTCTTGGATTGTCAACCTATGTTCTAGTAATAGTCGATGAAGAAGGTTTTTGCCTGCATGTGTATTTGCATTTTTACTATAATCCACTAATAAACTTGAAACTGATTTATATTGATTATGAGAAATTTCATCCCTTAAATTCTCGTTGTACACAGAGTAATAAAAAATAAGCTGTACATCACTTGACTCAATATCATAATAATCAAAAACACTTCTAAAATATGAGTAATCTGCCTTCCCATATGAATGACCAAAAAATATAATTCTCTTTACTAATTTTTTTGAAGGTAGAGGTTGGCTGATTAAATCTTGTTTAAGAAACAGTTTTCTATAAGTTTTAGTAAATACATACTCAGAGCCATTAACATCAATTTCTTCTTGATCAATACCAATTATAATTTCTCCACAATTATTATCTGCGTCATCTCCAGTATAACCGTGTACATTAGTTCCGTTTCTCGAGAGTTGCTTAACGATTGGCAAAGTATAATTGAAATTCAAATAGTACACTTTGTTATTTTCATTTCCTAGTGATGCATTACCTAGATCCTTTGTAATCAAAGCAACTAGATTAGATGCACTTTCATTATATTTTTGGTTTAGTTTCATTTGTTCTCTAAGAAATAGACCGAAGAGTTTTTCGAATCTATTTAGTTCATTCAATAAATAACGACCGAAATTATCAAGACCTTGTTTGTTACCACAGCTGCCAAAAAAGTTCAAACTATCTTTCACATCATCTGTTTGGGATGGATATTGCAGCTCTTTCTGTTTGATCATGACGAAATATAAAAAATAGTTTAGGATTGTCTCTCGACTAATCACTGTACTTAGCATACTTTCGAGATCAGTATTTGACACAATTATTCGAAACAACTCTCTAAATGACACATTGGTACTTATATTTGGTTTAAAGAATTCAAGCATATCCTTTTCAATATTTTGCCAAAGTATATCTCCATTTTTTCTAAAATTTGAGATCTCAAAATATATTTCCCAAAAATTTAGTTGGCTGTTGTAGTTATTTAGAACCTGAGGAACGTTTTGAAGTAAAAAGCGATGGGTAAGTTGGATGTGACTTCCCGGTTTGATTTTTTCCAGAAATGAGTTCAGAGATGTGTAAAACTGCTGATTATTATTTCTTCTTGATCTAGCGAAATCAGTATATCTGGAATCCAACTTACACCACAAATCAAAACCATTACCAATTACCAATATATCGATATTTTCCAATTTTGTTTCCCCCCTTCTAGTAGCATTATACACTTATGGAATGATCCGGATCTCATGTTCTGAACTCTATAACTCAGATAAACAAAGAATTAAATTATTTCTAGTTGAAATTATCATAATCGTAAGCCATAAATCTAAAAGCACACATGTCTTTTATGATATTTCCCTTTGAATCAAAAACCATTTTCTCTTTTAGCCTATCGACGTCACCAAGAATTCTCTTAAAATAACCAAGTTGCCGTTCTTTCCCTGGCTTACTTACTAGATCTTCAATCAACTCTGCAACATATTTATTCATATTGTTTATTGCAATAACTTGAACTTCCTGCGAAAGTTCATCAAACCAAAAATGTTCTTCTTTCATGCAATCCCTTCTATCTACAATAAAGTAGAAATTTCCTATTATCTATTATAGAATGGCATAACTGTATATGCAATATAAGCCTAAGGTAATATTACGTGCCGGAAAAAAGAGTCATAGCCTATAAATAAAGGGTTTCAGAGATGTAATTTATGGTAGATAGTTTCCAAGAAAATCGATAACATAAATTCTATAAATTTGTATTGTTTTATGCACCATACTTCCTAAATTTAAATGTCAAAAATCAATGAATACCCGTTAGATAATGGTACATTTGCATATCTCATTTCAAGACTTACCTCTGTTGGTTCAATTTCGAACTCGCAAATTCCATTTTGCTTCAAAACTTTTATTAGTTCCAAAGCATTGATATCTTGATCACTATACCAATAAAGTAATAAACCTCCTTGTGCTTCACATAATGATTTCTTATTTTTATCACGATTTACCCGGTATTCAAACCTATCTAGATAAATATCAAGATAGGTTGACCTTTCGTAATGTTGTTTGCCCTGAAATTCAATACCTATTTTAATATCAGGAACATATATATCAATCGATTGTTTTGAAAGCCAAATATCTCTGTATTGATAAATTGCATTGGGGAATACTAGCTTTATTAATCTATATAGTTCTTTTTCTGAATTATTGCTTTTTTCAATGTTTTCAAGAAGTTTACTTTTTTCTGATTTATAATAATCAACAAGATTCTTATAACTTGTTGATGAATGAAAGCTATCTCTTTCTTTGCACCCATATCGATAAGTCAATAGTAAAAAGTAGATTGAATTCCAAGGTGAGTAACCGCCGCTCACATTTTTAAACTCGTCCTTTTCACAATCATATATTTTATAGATATTCTCATTACCGTACTTGGCTGCCATCAATTCTCTTGATTTAAATATACTTACACCATATTTATCTGCCAACAATTGTCTGATATTACTCTTGTTTGTGTCCATAAAGTCAAATTCATAATCGGAATATAACTCAGATAAATCTCTACCAAACACACTTATACCTTTTAGTTTTGATTTGACTTTTACATAATAAAGGAAGAATATAATCTTCGAATCATATAGCGGTACTTTTATAAGTATATTTCTGGTTTGATCAAAGTAAAACTCATTTTCAATTTTGAAAATTGGTAGCTTTTTCGAAATAGCATAATCAATGACTAATTTGCTATTTTGGTCATTCTCTATAGTGAAATAGAAATTGACAAATTGTTTTTCAATTGTCTTATTTTTATATAGTAAATCATCGATTGTTGTTTCATAGCCATTATTACCAAAAAGATCTTCTCGGTTATACTCAATCATTGTTTCTGGATTGCTCGAGTTGATATAGAAGCATTTTGATGTATTATAGCTTTCGAAGTTAATTACGTACCCATATTCTAAAATTTTTATACTGATCCGCCCGTTATGCACATGATCGAAAATCAGCGTATCATTCCTATAAATTCTTATTCGATTAAGAAAATACTTATTACTGTTATCTATCATGTCAACAGTATAATCTTGAAATATTTCATCGAAACACACGATGAATAATTCACGAAAATCGAAATCAAAATAAACACCACCATTGACTATTTTATGTAATCTATCATCTATATCATTTCTATAATATACTGTTGGATTATTGGTTCCTATTTGGACTTTCTTAATATCAAAAACCTCACCATTTGGCAGTAGAATCGAAAGGTCGGCAAAATGAACACGTGAACTCCAAAAATTCTGGACTTCTTCATTAGAAAGTCCAAAACATGAATCACCACTGGAAGTTCTTACAATGTATGAAAAATTCATGATGGTACCCCACATAATAGTATCATAGCATTTCTTCTTCATTTCAAAAATATAAAGAGGACATGCTAACTAAATGGGGGGGAAGTGTCGCATGTCCTCAGGAACATTATATCGCTTTTAAGTTCGTTGGAAAGAAGATTATCTACTCTCCATTCAGCTGTACAGATTCTTTACCAGTCAAGTCCTCCCAGCGCTTAATTATCACATCCACATATCTTGGATCAAGTTCCATGCAATAACAAGTCCGGTCCAGTTGATCAGCCGCAATCAGCGTAGAACCGCTCCCTCCGAAAGGTTCGTAGATGAGTTGATCTCGTAAGCTACTGTTCTTAATTAAGCGTCCAATGAGCGGTACAGGCTTCATTGTGGGGTGAATATCGCTCTTCAATGGTTTGTTTTCGTAGAGGATGGTTGTCTGGGTTTGTTCAAGAAATTTGGAGAGGATCTCGACAAGTTCTTCCTTCTTTAACTTCTCGATGTTTTGTGTTTCATCGAAGATAGTTGACTGTGTTCGGTCATCCACAAAGAAGTGTCCGGTCCCCTCTTTCCATCCGTACAGGATCGGTTCATGACGCCAATGATAGTCATGTCGGCTGAGGTTGAATGAGTTCTTGACCCAGATGAGGTTTTCGGAGAACTTGAATCCAGCATTCCGGAATGCTGATTGGAAGCTGATCCGCTCGACGTCACTGTGGAAGACATAAATCACACCACCGGGTTTCAGATGTTCGTAGGCTAGAGTATACATCGCAAGAAGGAAATCGTAGAACTTGTCGCTGTCCATGTGGTCGTTTAGGATCTCGTTGTTTTTCCGATGCTCATTCTTGAAACTCTTATGGTAGTCAATCTTGTTCTCGTAGTTAACGTTGTAAGGTGGATCCGTGACGATCAGGTCCGCTTGTTTCCCATGCATCAGGAAGAACACGTCATTGGCGTCCGTAGAATCGCCGCACATGAGCCGATGTCGGCCGAGCTGGTAGATATCCCCCCGCTTGGCTCTCGGTTGTCCAATCGCTTCTAATGCTGCCTCAACATCGAAGTCGTCCTCTTCCGCCGAGGTCGTATCCATCTTGGCCAGGAGTTCCTTGAACTCTTCATCCTCGAATCCGGTAACACCCAGGTCAATCTGGTGCTCGAGTTCAAGCAAGAGATCCTTCAGCTTGTCCATCTGCCATTCACCACTAATCTTGTTGAGGGCGATGTTCAACGCTTTCTCTTTGGTCTTGTCGATTTCTACAAGAACCACATTCACTTCATCATATCCAAGATCCTTTAGGACGGTTGCACGTTGATGTCCACCGATGATTGTCCGATCGGAGTTGATAATGATTGGATCCACATACCCGAACTCTTGAATACTTCTCTTGATCTTCTCATATTCCGCATCCCCGACTTTTAGCTCCTTCCGGGGATTGTAGTGGGCATACTTTAATTCACTTAACTTCAAGGTTTCAAATTGCATTGTCCCTCTTTCTAGAACGGCTTGATTAACCGTTGGTATGCCGCCTGCAAGGTAATCTCATTAACCAAACGATTGCGCCAGACATAGTAGGTCGTCTTTTCAACATTGAGTCTTTCGAAGATTTGCTGCTCTGGGAGCCGCATTTCATACTTTAAGTGTATTAACTTCCCCATTTCAGTGCCTTCGTACTTGGCAAAGGTCTTTTCGACGATGGCAGACCATTGTTGTTCAATCGGATCTTTACTGGCTTGGAGTTCTCTTCGGTCATAGAGATAGACTTCGATATTCTCTCGGTATTTATTCATGCTGCTGTTTCCTTTCACGCAGTCGCATATTCATTTTGGGATTCTTATTGAGTTCTAGGATGTAACTTCCTGCCCTCTGAAATATCCGGGAACCGATTGCTTCATCGATTCCCATGATTTCCTTCAGGATCTTTTCAGAACTCAGGATGGTAATCAACTCCGGATTATTGTAGCGTGCATTCAAGATTTCGAAGGCGATGTTGATGTCGGAAGTCGTGGGTTGTTTCCCTCGTTCCGATTTGAATAGGTCATCGATGTACAATACCTTCTTCGTCTTGAAGGCTTGGATGGTTTGGAAGTATTCATTCCCTTCCATAACGTTGGCTTTGAGTTTCATGATCTCATCGCGCCACAACATGTACAGCGCTTCATGGCCTTGATGCATGAGTTCATCGACGATCGCAGTACAGATGTGGGTTTTCCCAGCTCCGACTTGGCCTCCAATGAAGAACCAGTGGGAATCGGCATCTTGGACAAAGGCTAAGGCTTTCTCTTTGATGACGCGCTGCCATGTTTCGTTGGCGATGAACTTCTCAAAGGTGTAATCCTGGATGAGGTGCTTGAGTCCACTTTTCTCAATGAGTTTCTTATTTTTACGAGTCTCGAGACACTTGCATTTCTTGAGGGCAGTGTACTCCCCATCCAGGATCATGACATAACCCTTGTTTTTACAGAGGGGACAATCGTTTCCTTGAAGAGTTCCGACCTCATCGTTATATTGTTGGACTTTCGTTTGTAAGAATTGATGTGAGTGATTGGGTGAATAAGTGTCTAGTGCGTCAGCCAATTGCTTCGTGAGTATCACCTCGACTATTCTCGCGCGCGAATATACAGTAAACTTCTTTGTTTTATCTTTGTATTATCTTTCTTCTTTTCTTTTCTACTTCTAAATCTACTTCTAAAGCTACTCTACTCTGTAGCTTGACTTTTTGGACTCGTCTTTGACAGGTTACGAAGAGCTAAGCTTTCCTTTTGACGAGCACGTTGTTCGCGTTTTTTCAACTTGTTATATTCGCGAACATCCGCCATCTTACCAATGTTCTGATACTTCTCCCAGTTCTTAATTGCCCAGACATTATCCTCAATCACGATCATTTCTCTTTTTTCAAAAAGAGCGATCGTATCTAGGATGAAGTCTTCAGGTAAGCGCATCTCTTCCGCAAGTAATTCAGTAGTATACGGTTCCTTGGAGGAAAAGAAGAGAAGTCCATTGTCATTCGTATTTCCAGCGATGCACAACAAGTTAATCCATACCGCTACTTTGACATAACCATTTTCCGTTTGTACGATTTTTCTAATTTTACGATTTTGGTAAAAGCCGGAGTCGAGTTTAATCCAGAAGATGTCTTTCATGTGGTGGTTCCCTCTTCCCGCTACTTATGGCGGGGTTTCATATTTTCGAGTTTTTTTCTCTTTTCATCCAAGGAGGATCGAGTATAAATCCGGGTTGTCTCGAGCGAGCTATGACCTAAGATGTCGGCCAGGTCCAGGACGTTGTTGTATTGCTCCATAAACTCTTTGGCGAACAGATGACGGAAGCTATGGGGATGGACTTTCTCCAGTGCCACCTTTGCTTCACTGGCGGTATTCTTCATCTGACGCCAAATCGTCGGGATGCTTAAGGTAAAGATCTTTCCTTCAGTTATATTTTGATCTCTACAGTATTTTCGTAATTCACGTGCGAGCTCCTGGGTCAGGATGATCTCGCGTTCTTTGCCTTTGTTGAAAGCTTTGAAGTGGTGTTTCTGGATATTCTCAACGGTGAAATATTCCAACTCGCTGATGCGTATCCCGGTGGTGCTAATGATCTTCATAATCAAATAGATGTCTTCTCGTTTTCGTTTCTTGGCGTACCGGAGTAACCGTTTGGCATCCGAACTGCTGACAACGTCCGAAATACTGGACTTCTGTTGCGTCTTGATTTCCTTCACGGATAGTCCAGGGACTTGTGCCCAGCGGTGAAAGCGATTGAGAATGACGAGATAAGTGTTAATGCTATTTGATTTGTATTCCCCCGAACAGAGCTTTTCCTTATAGGCTAGCACATGCTCTTTTGTGATTTCCTCGTTATCAGGGATGAAGTCGACGAATTTCTGGACATCACAGACATACTTTGTAATGGTCCGTTGACTTTTCTCTGATAACCGCAACTCACGGGCGAATAGGGGTATGCAATTCTGATACTCAGCCTTCTTCATCCAGGATCCCTTCAAGTCGTCCCAGCATCCGCAACAGTTTCAAGTCTTCCACGTAGCGTTTCATCGGCAGCATGGTATTGAAGTACTGCGTCTTGAAATGTCGCGCCTGGGCTTTCGCATAGCTCTCGATCTCACTCCGGTTGGCATGATCGATTCGGATATAGATTCCTTTGCCCTGGTCGGAGGGAATGAAGAGGATGCCCTCTTTGCGTAGCTGACTCAAGACTGACCGGACGATTCGCTCTTGGAGATAGTCTGAGGTGTTGACAAGGGTTTGTCGCTTGATTTCATCTTTCAAGAGACGGGTGTCCAAGTTTTTACCCCTTCGCCTTTTGAATCTTCCTCCAGACCGAGACTCTCTTTATATTGCTTGAGGGCAAAGTTATAATTGATTCCCAAGACTTTGAACACCAACTGACTGGGGACTTTCGTGGGACGGATATTCAATGGGTCTTCTTCCAACGCTTTACAGGCTTTAAACACCTTCGTTACGGCTCCCCATTCGCTTCCTCCCATCAATTCACGGATGTCTGACTTCGTCGCATACAGTTTAAACAAGATTTTCATACTTATTCTCCTTCCTCACACCGAAAAGACTTCACAATATGTGTTGTCAACCTTCGTAGAAAAGATCTTCAATGCTTACGTCATAAAATTTCGCCAATCGCATCTTCACATCATCTCGTGGTAAGCGAATTCCAGCTTCATACGATTCCAATTGCCGGAACGTTACCTGGGCACCAACGGCCACTTCCTCCCGCGTTCGAGATCCACGCAACTTCGTTAGCTTCTCGCCAATCTTCCTTCGATCCATCTTCATCCTCACTTTCTTTCCCCGCTTGAGGGTTCCTGCAACTCCGTGGGGAGCGCAAAACCAATTCTAGAAGACTTCACCTCGCTTGTCAACGCATATTGCAAATTTCTCGTTGCGTGTTCACGAAACGTGTGTTATACTGCAATCGAGGTGATCCTATGGCAACTTTTGGCGACCGTCTTCGGCATCTGCGACGCGTTTCGAAGATGACCCAGCGTGAATTGGCCCACGCAAATGGATTAGGTGAGAGTACCGTCAGTATGTATGAACAAGGCAAGCGTGAACCAGATTTCGAAATTCTGGAGAAACTGGCCGAGTATTTCAATGTGGACTTGAATTATCTACTGGGGCGAATTGATACCGCGGAGTTCAAACCGGTGGAGCGCAATCTTCCCAAGATCCGGAACGTCCCCCTCTATGGGCACATCCCCGCCGGTGTCCCATTCGAGGCGATCCAGAATGATTTGGGAGAAGTTGAGGTTCCAAGTTGGTTATCCGACAAGGAAGATCTGTTTGGATTGATTGTGGTTGGGGATAGTATGAACCGTGTGATTCCGGACGGATATGTTGCGGTGTTACAAAAAACGGACAGCTTGAACAACGGCGACATTGGAGCATTCCTCATTGACGGTCAGGATGCTACACTAAAGAAGTTCTACAAGTTAACCGACTATGTGGTCCTGGAGCCACTGAGCTTCAATCCGGATCACAGACCATTAATGATCGGACGTGACGGTCCAGAGATAAACGTCATCGGAAAAATGCTGTGGTCTTGCGCAGCTAGGGGGTATTAGGTGTCGAGGAACGAACCGAATGCAAAAATAGACAATGATTTTGAAAGTACATATCTAAAAAACATTCTTAGGATTACTTTTATTTATGTTGTCTGTTCAACCGTACTTGTTTATATCATAGTCTATGTTATTGGCCATTGGCTACCAGAAGACCTTTTTAACATAGTTCAAGTTGGTAATTCACAATCCTGGATTGGATTTGCAGGCTCGATACTTGGTGGTTCTATGACGATGTTTGCAGTAGTTTTCACAATCCGTTTTGAAGGAAATAAGAGGAAAGAACAAAAGAAAAATGAAGATTTGCGGGACAAAGAAAAAAAGGCAAGCATTTACTTACCAATTCTTGAATTTGAAACGACCGGAGAAACATCTTTTGATTCACTCGAGCTCTATCTAGAATCAGTCACAAATATGCCTATTAGAAATTTTGAACTGGTATCTGTTAAGTGCAATAATACTTTGTATTCGAAAAACCTCTTTTCTATGCCACTTCGTTCATTCATTTCAGGAAAGAAGAATTATGATTCACATCCCCTAACAAGAAGCGGTCATGAAAAAATCAAAATGGTGCTTGATAAAAGCTCTATTCCCGACAATTTTCAGACCGAGGTAATCAATCTAGTACTAGAATTTGCTTATAGCGATGCTCTCCAAATAAAACGATATAAGCATCAAGTTGAACTTGATATAAGATTGACCTTAGCAAAGAACAAGACGCAATACACAGTTCATACAATTGGAAAATTTAGAAACATCCCCTTAACTGAAAGTGTGTTTATAGAGATTCAAGAGATTTAACCAAATAAATATACTCCAGTTGCAGCTGGAGTACGGTACAACGAAACCTTGCTGGGCTTTTGTTGTACCTTCATTGTAACAAAAACATGGAGGAATGCAAATATGGCAGTTTATCAAGATGTCAAAAACAAGACATGGTATGTCAGTTTTCCCTATCGCGACGACTCAGGAAAAGTCAAAGTTAAAACAAAACGTGGATTCACCCTCAAACGAGAAGCTCAAAATTATGAGGATGATCTGAAGAAGAAACCCGAGATTCAAACAGAAACATATGATACGTTTGAAGATATGTTGAAGTATTTTCTTGATAGCCGACGTGGTAACGCTAACGATGAGTCACTTCATGAATATGATCGAGTCGCTCGACTCTTCTTTGGAGATCTACTGAAAAAGCGTATGTCCAGAATCAAACCTCGGGATATGGTTGAAATCAAGTCGAAAATAGCCGCGACAGACTATTCAAAGAGATATAAGAACACTGGACTTCAATTGCTTAAGTCCATTTCTCGTTTTGCGAACATTTATTACGACTACCCAGACCACGCCAAGACAGTTACAAAGATAAAAGAATCTAGTTTGGACTTTAAAGAAATGCAGATTTGGACACCAGGACAATTTAGTTTGTTTCTTAACTGTGTCGATGAATACGTTGCTAAAGCATATTTTCTTCTTCTCTTTCGAACCGGAATGCGACGCAGTGAAGGTAAAGCTCTTTTGAAGTCAGACATCAAAAATGGTATCGTCAATATAGACAAAAGTATCAAGCATTTCTCTCAGGGAATTCAGCCGCTAAAGACGCTCTCTAGCCGACGAAAAATCGCTCTGGACCCATTTACTCTTGAGTTCCTGAATCCCCTTCTGGAGCTGCCTGGTGAGTTCCTGTTTGGAAACAATGAGCCTCTAGGGATCAGTACAATCCAGAGATCATTTACCAAAGGAATTGAGAAATGTAATGATCAACTTCGTGCTGAAGGTAAAGAGGAAATACCGGTGATCCGGATCCATGATCTTCGTCATAGCCATGCTTCTTATTTGATTGGACAAGGTGCCAATGTTGTGGCAGTTTCCAGACGACTTGGTCATTCAGATGTAAATATGACTTTGAAAGTTTATACTCACCTATTGAAGGAATCAGAGTCAAAAGTGCTCCAAATACTTGCGGATATCTGATCGTCAAATATGTTTGTATAGTCAATGTATAGTCAGAGGCATATGAAAACATCAAAAAAGCCCTTGAAATAGGGCTTTGTTCACCACTGGAGCGGATGATGGGAATCGAACCCACATAGTCAGCTTGGAAGGCTGAAGTTCTACCACTGAACTACATCCGCAAAGAATGGTGACCCGCTGGGGACTCGAACCCCAGACCCACTGATTAAAAGTCAGTTGCTCTACCACCTGAGCTAGCGGGTCATTCATTGGCTGGGGTACCTGGATTCGAACCAGGGAGATGCCAGAGTCAAAGTCTGGTGCCTTACCGCTTGGCTATACCCCAAAAGGTAATGGTGGGGGGGGACGGATTCGAACCGCCGAACTCGGAGAGAATTGATTTACAGTCAACCGCGTTTAGCCACTTCGCTACCCCCCCATGTACGATAACGCACCTGAGGAATTGGTGCCGGCTATAGGACTCGAACCTACAACCTACTGATTACAAATCAGTTGCTCTGCCAGTTGAGCTAAGCCGGCAGCACTGACAGTTTAAATGGTGGAGGTTGAGGGGCTCGAACCCCCGACCCTCTGCTTGTAAGGCAGACGCTCTCCCAACTGAGCTAAACCTCCATCGCGTTTTGCGCTCTATTAATATACCATGATAGGGTTTGACCGTCAACAATATTCTTCTTTTTCACAGGCTTTTATGAGTGTTTTCATCCCTTTTCAATCGTGATATAATTGAACGGAAAAACGAGGACGAAACCATGAAAGTATACAACAAACATGCGCTTACGCGCAACCAACGCTTTGCCAAGGCGTTGCTCTACGGGATCGCTGCGACAATCGTATGCATCGTCGTCTATGTCGTCATCGCCAACGCCCTGCCCTTCGAATCCTCCCTACTCTATATTGGATTCGGATATGCGATCGGCTATGTCATCAAAACCTACGGCCGCGGCGTACAACCGCGTTTCCAAATATTGGCCGCTGTTTTGGCTATTCTCTGCTTTTTGATCGGTGACGCGGTTGTTTTAACCGATTGGAGTATCTTATTGAATCCGGTTTGGTTGTTTGAAGTCATCAAGTTCGATGTCAGCCTATTGATCGGAACCGGCCTCAATGGATTGATTGGGTTAGCCTTTCGTGCTTTAGGTGTCTATTTCGCCTACACCGAATCCCGTATCGTATAAAACAATCGAGGTAAAGAAATGTACTATCGTGATACTTGGGCCGAAATCGACCTGGATGCGCTTCAAGAGAACATCCGTAAATGCGCCGACGTAACAAACAAGGCGGTTTTCGCGGTCATCAAAGCCAACGGATATGGACATGGGGATGAATTCATCGCCCGTAAAGCCCTCCAAGCCGGCGCGGCGATGTTGATGGTTTCGTCCATGGATGAAGCGATGTCGCTTCGCAATAAGAAGATCGACGGCGATATCTTGATTTTAGGATTCGTCCATCCGAAAGATGTACGCTTAGCCAAGAAAAACAACATCCGGTTGACCGTCACTTCGTTGGATTGGCTGAAGCAAATCGTGAAGAGTCCGGTCGAAGGATTGATCGTTCATGTCAAGTTCGATACAGGGATGAATCGTCTTGGTGCGAAGGAAGCCGATGAAGTCCACGAAATCTTGAGGCTTTGCGATACACATAAGATGATCGTCGAAGGGATTTTCACCCATTTTGCTTCCAGTGACGAGGAAGACAACCGACTTACCAATAAACAATTCGAGAAGTTCGAACGCTTGTTGGATGATTTGAAACGTGATTTCAAGTGGATCCACTGCGCCAATACGGACGCCGCACTCCATTTCAAAGAGAACCGATGTAATGCGACACGCTTGGGTTTAGCTATATACGGCTACTCCACCTATCATAACGATCTCCGTCCAGTCATGCGATTGTATTCGAAGATCGTCCATATCAAACAAGTACCGGCCGGTGAAACAATCAGTTACGGCGCAACCTATTCTCCGAGCGAAACGGAATGGATCGCGACGATTCCCATCGGGTATGCGGATGGATGGAACCGTAAGCACCAAGGTGATGTTGCTTATATCGGCGAAGAACCTTGCGAATACGTCGGTCGCATCTGTATGGATCAAACGATGTTGAAGTTACAAAACTATCATCCGGTCGACACGATCGTGGAATTGATCGGCGATCATGCGGATGTCGTCAAGATGGCAAAACGGATGGATACGATTCCTTACGAGATTCTGACACAAGTCAGCGATCGAATCCCGAAAGTCTATTATGAGAACGGTAAAAAAGTCGGAGAAGTTCATTCCAGAATGCGATAGAGCCCATTTAAGGGCTCTATTTTTGATTAATTGTAGATTTGATATCTTATTACACCAGTAATCCCATAATCGACATAAAATCCTTAAAACTTGAAACATCGATATCCGCCTCGACATCTTCCACATACGAATTTCCACGGAAGTAAGCCGTCATACATCCGGCGTTCTTCCCTGCCAAGATATCAAGAGCACGATCTCCGACCATGATCGTTTCTTCCGGTTTCATCGAATATTTTTCCAAAAGATAGTTGATCGCATCCGGACTCGGTTTGCGCGTAAACCCATTTTCGCTTGTGACATACTCAACAAAGTATTGGCTGAGGTGAAGATGATCGATGACATCGTTTGTTGAACGGCCACGATGCGTGACGATGAAGTTTTTGCCACCATTCTTCACGATTGCGGCCAACGTTTCCTCAACATCGGGAAAGGCACGAATCTCACTTAACTTTTCACTAAGAATCGTAAGATAGCGTTCCATAAAGGCCTTTTCAAGTTGAAAGGATTCAACATAATAGTCGACGACGATATCCATCGATACTTTCATTTTGGCATAGATGCCCTCAATTTCCGCGTCATGTCCGAAATCATGTAAGGTTTCTTGAAATGCCATTGCCATGACAGGATAGGTATCGAACAACGTACCATCGAAATCCCAAAGATAATTTTTAATTTTCATTCCCACTCCTCAGTACAAAACCGATACTAAACGATTTTTTTAAAGTTTTGTCTTAATTTGACATGAATTAATATAAACAAACGTTATTCTACAAGGTATTTAGACTTCTTCTATCAAATAGCTAATCCTAATTTGCTATCAAGTAAAATATTATCGCAGATCAATTGTATGTCAACAATAAACGTTTTGAGTTGCCGTTTCGTAAGTCTAAATATTCCGAAGCAATTTGATCAGGTTTTAATTGTTTACTTGTTTTGTACAGTGTGTTTCTTTTAGAGTCAATGAGCATGATTTCAACCGTACCCTAACATATTGACGAAATAACTCAAATGAGTGTATACCAATTGTGCAACCCTGACATGTGTTTAAATACTAATATTAACCTCTTATCTGTTGTAATCGTAAATGTAATACTCGTGTCCAAATGCACCAGAATAAAGCAAAACCTTAAAAGAATCGCCGACTTTTTTATGGAAATATTCCGATTGATCTACAATAAACTCCTTTTCTTCACCATTGACAATTGCTGTGAAAACGTAATCCGTCGGTCCTCTGGATCCCGCATCAATTCTTTTTTCGAGGATTATAGTACCGTAATAAACAGGTTTGGAAAGATCTAACGCATAATTCAGATTGCTGATCGTATAAGCAACTAAAACGAAAGACATTCCCATAACAAGAATAGATGCCATAACCATTTCCAGTGTTCGATCATCTTCCAACTGAATTTTATTCTCTAAAAGAAGTACTATAAAGATCGATGCTATGACAACAGCCACGATCAACGAAATTTGCCAGAAGTGGATTCCTCCGGAATCATATAAATAAGTATAGTCGTTCACCGCCTTGATAAAAATCAAAGCCAAAAAAAGGGTTACCGTATTGGTAACTATATAGTATTTTTTATTAGTCAAAAAGTGTTTTGCATACAAGAAAAGTAAAACAAGGAAAATTGCCATTTTAAGAAGCAAAATAATTCGATCTGACTTGATCAAAAACGGGATCCATGGCAACAGTGCAAAAGCGGATATCATGCTTCTTTCGAATAAAGGAGGCTTTTTATTTGACAGCCATGCAAAGTATAGTATGACACTTGAATACATAGCCTTACTGATTAATATATAAATCCAGCTATCCCGCATTGGTTGCAAGGAGGGATAATTATCCAAAAACAAAAATACAATAAGAAACAATATTAATAGGATCGTTGAGATAATCGACCTTTTCTCAAAAAATGAATGCTTCTTTTTTGAATTGTATTTCACGACTAACCCCCTAAAATTCTTGATAAGATTATAGTATGGAAATATGGATTTTACAATGAGTTCTCATAAGGATGCTTACACATGGGCGGTTCAATTGCGCTTGAAATTGATCTTTTACTAACATGATTAAAGAGCTAACTGATTTAAATAGAAAAATTAGCTCTATCATATCGATAATGTAATCCGTTTTACTAAGGGCCGCCATAATGTCGTTTGAAAGGCCGGAAACCTCAAGATTACTGGCTTTTCGACCCTGAGATCATTCCCACTCTATGGTTCCGGGTGGCTTCGAGGTGATATCGTAGACGATCCGGTTGATGCCTTTGATCTCATTGACAATCCGACGCGAAATGATATCCAGCACTTCATAGGGAATGCGGGCATAATCCGCTGTCATCCCGTCGATCGACGTTACTGCGCGTATGCCTAACGCATAGTCGTAGGTACGTTGATCCCCCATGACACCGACCGAACGGATGTTGGTGAGGACGGTGAAGTACTGCCAAATTTCCCGATTCAACCCGGCATTTTTGATTTCCTGATGCAAAATATGGTCGCTTTTACGTACCAGATCCAGTTTTTCTTCCGTGACATCCCCGATGATACGGATCGCCAATCCTGGACCCGGGAACGGTTGACGATGGACGAGATCCTCGGAAAGACCCAACAGTAAACCTAAGGCGCGCACTTCATCTTTGAATAATAAATTCAACGGTTCGATTAATTGGAATTGCATGTTTTTCGGTAAGCCACCGACATTATGATGCGACTTGATTGTCTGCGCGGTCGCGGTTCCCGACTCGATGATGTCCGTATAGAGGGTCCCCTGCGCCAACCATTTGACGTGGGTCAATTTGCGGGACTCCGATTCAAAGACACGAATGAATTCTTCGCCGATGATTTTACGTTTGGTTTCCGGATCGATCACCCCGGCCAATCGGCTTAAGAAACGTTCGCGGGCGTCGATTTTGATCAATTTGACACCGAACTGTTTCTCAAAGGTATCGACGACTTTATCGGCTTCTTCATGACGCAACAACCCGTGATCCACAAACATACATGTCAGTTTCTTGCCGATCGCACGGTAAAGCAATGCCGCAACGACAGCGGAGTCCACACCCCCGGAGAGTGCACATAACACTTCGTCATCGCCGACCGTTTGACGGATCGAATCGACCTGTTGGTCGATGAAAGTGCCTAATTGCCAGTTATTTTGCGCATGGCAAATATCGAAGACAAAGCGATGTAACATATCGTTTCCAAAAACGGTATGACGAACTTCCGGATGAAATTGCATCGCATAAAGTTTACGGGAAACATCGGATACGATCGCGTAAATCCCGCTTTCGCTTTTCGCGTTGACGATAAACCCTTCGGGTAAGGCGGCGACATGGTCGCCATGGCTCATCCAAACTTGTTGGTGGTCGGGAAGATTTTTGAAAAGTTCGGATTCGGCGGTCAGATGGATCGTGTTTTTACCATATTCCCGTGTATGCCCCGGCTCGACCTTGCCGCCCAGTTGGTAAGCCATCAATTGCATCCCGTAACAAATCCCGAGGATCGGTAAACCCAAGTTATAGATTTCCGGATCGACCAACAAACCATCTTTGTCATAAACGGAGTTCGGACCGCCAGAGAAAACGATACCTTTGATTTCAGGATCGTTTCTGATTTCATCCAATGACAACGTATGCGGCTTCAACTCGCTAAACACACCCATCTCACGAATTCGACGGGCGATCAATTGATTGTATTGACTTCCGAAGTCAAGAACGACGATTTTATCGGCCACGGTAGTTCGGTGCCTCCTTCACGTTATCGACCCCATGCGGATGACTTTCCATCAATCCCGCATTGGTGATCTTGACGAAACGGGCGTTTTCCTTGAGTTCGGTAATGGTCTTGCATCCGCAATATCCCATACCAGAACGAAGACCGCCCATCATTTGATAGATGACATCGTGCATCGGACCTTTGTACGGTACGGTCGCTTCGATGCCTTCCGGAACCAGTTTCTTGAGCTCCGTTTGTCCGCCTTGGAAGTAACGGTCGCTGGAACCGCGTTGCATCGCGCTTAAGCTTCCCATCCCGACATAGGTCTTGACTTTCTTTCCATAAACTTCGATGACTTCACCCGGCGTTTCCGTGCAACCTGCCAACAAACCACCCAACATGACCACATCACCACCTGAACCCAACGCTTTGACGATATCGCCGGAGAATTTGATTCCGCCATCCGCGATCACGCCCACGCCGCGACCTTTCATCGCTTCGTACACATCGTTGACGGCGGTCAATTGCGGAACGCCGACCCCAGAAACGACACGGGTCGTACAAATGGATCCCGGACCGACACCGACTTTGACGACGTTCGCCCCGGCATCCGCCAACGCGATCGCCGCTTCCGCGGTGACGATGTTACCGCCGACCAAATCCAAGTCCGGAAAATGACGGTGAATGACCCGAACCGTTTCGATGATCCCTTCGGAATGACCATGAGCGCTATCGACCGCGATGATATCGACACCGGCTTCGATCAACGCTTTGACACGTTGTAAGTTACGATCCGATACGCCGACCGCAGCTCCCACAAGTAACCGACCCTGCGCATCCACTGCCGCTTCGTCCGGATTGATGACGGCGGTTTCTTTGACACGTTTTACCATCGCGGCTTGAACGTCGATGCGTAGGTTCTTATGGATAAACCCTAAGCCTCCGGCTTGCGCCAAGGCGATCGCCATCGTTTCCTCGGTGACCGTATCCATTGCGGCCGAAACGACCGGGATTTTCAATTCGATTTTGGGAGTAAGACGGGTATGCAAAATCACATTCGCCGGTACGACGGTCGAGTACGCCGGCACCAACATCAAGTCATCGAAGGTATAGCCTTCTTTCATCACTTTACCGTTCATGGTATCCATTCTTTTTCCTCCTGGGTGACACGTATTTCCACGATTTTCTGCGTTGCGACATCGATCAATCCGATGTCGGTAAGTTTGACTTCCGGTATGACCGGCAAGGCGAGAAACGATAACATCAAAAACGGATTAAAGTCGACACGATCGCAAATCGACGCATATGCGGCATGTAACGCATCCCACTCCGATAACGTCGTTTCAAGGTTGCGCTGCGTAAGCAATCCCCCGATCTCAAGCGGGACCGAAGCGAGGACGTGACCCTCACATACGACAGTATATCCGCCATCGATTCGATGTAATTCTTCAGCTGCCGCCAACATATCTTGATCATTGGTTCCGGCGATCACCAGATTATGGCTATCGTGGGCAACCGTGGATCCGATCGCGCCGCGTCTAAGGTTGAATCCGCGTACCGGACATACACCGATATTTCCGGTGGCATGATGACGTTCGATGACGGCGAGTTTCGCCAAGTCACGATCGGGATCACATTGGTAATTGCCGAGTCGATCGACGGTGGCGATTTCGCTTGAGAGACGCGTCAAGACATTGCCCGGCAACACGTCCATCACATGGACGCGACGATGGCCGATAAGGTTGATTTCGAAAGAACGGTTTTTCAACGGAGCGAAATGGACCGAATGAAGAAGCCGCTCTGGAATACCATCGATACGTTTCGGGGCATCGATATAATTGCCCTCATTAACGATCCGTTTCCCATGGTGATAGACGGTTTTCGCTGTGATGTGATAAGGATCCTCAAACAAGAAGAAATTCGCCTTGTATCCGGGAGCGATCGCACCTTCATCTTCGATCCGATAACATCGGTTGGGATGTAAGGTCGCCATCGTCAATGCCATCGCCGGATCCAATCCTTGAGAAATGGCTGCCCGGACTACCGCGTCCACGCCGCCATGTTGATAAAGATCATCGGGATGTTTGTCATCCGTACAGAAGCAGAATTGTCGGAAATTCAAGGACGTGACCGCCGAGAGTAACGCCTGAAGATTCTTGGTCACCGAACCTTCCCGGATATGGACATAAAACCCGCGCTGAACACGATCCAGCGCTTCCTGCGCATCGACGCATTCGTGATCGGTTAAAATGCCAAGCATACTGTAGAGGTCCAAATCATCGGTATCCAGGTTGGATCCATGCCCGTCGATCCGTTTATGGGACTGATGGGTATCCGTGATTTTCGCAAGCATATCGTCATCGAAATACACCGCGTCTTTATCCATCACTTCCGCCAGCCCGCACACTCGCGGATGACTGAGAAAGGGACGAAGATCCTCCGCTTTGAGAATCGCTCCGGCATGTTCGCTTGCGGTTGCGGGAACCGAGGATGGAAGCATGACACGAACATCCAAGTTCAATCCTTCGCTGGCATCCAAAATGAATTTGATGCCTTCGCTTCCTGCGACGTTGGCGATCTCATGCGGATCCGCGATCAATCTGCCGACCCCGCGCGGAATCAAAAGTCGATCCAATTCGTGCGGCAGGACGGTCGTCGATTCGATATGCATATGCGCATCGACCAACAGCGGACTGGCATAGGCTCCCTGCGCATCGATGACATGTTTGGCTGGAAATGCTTTTAAAGCGACGATGACTCCGTCATGGATCGTCAGATCACACATGCGAAATGTCACATTAAATGGATCCAGCGCCATCACATTGAGTAAGACAAGATCGGCTTCTTCGTTTCCATTGAGCACGTTTCGCAACCGTTTTAGGTTGGTTTCCATGAAGATCCGCCTTTCTAACAAAAAAGCTTCACGTCCCGGAGTGTTTTTGAAAAAACACTTCCGAGGTAGTCCGCGCGTTTGGCCGGCGGGTAGATACGTCCGCGCCATCAATAGCGGACCTATACTTCGTAAAGCTTTGTGTTATTCTATCACTAGTTGCTTGGATTGTACAGAGACGATTTGACCTTATTTTCACAAGAACCGAATGGGAATTTACTCTTGCGGACTCCGTTGACGAACCACCTCAAACGCTAAGACAGCCGTCGCGCTGACCGCATTGAGCGCGACTTTGGTCGTGCCGGGATAGGGAATCACGATCGACACGTCGGTCGCATCCAAAACCGCCCGCGATAAACCGCGTAGTTCACCGCCGATGCATAGAAGCAATCCTTGCGTCAGATCGACGTGCGTCATCGGTTCACTAAAAGGTGTCCGGGTCGCACTGATGATTTTGACTCCTTGTTGTTTTAAAGAATGTAAGGTTTCGTTGATGTTCTCCGGTTGCAAGATCGGTAACGAATCGAACGTCCCCGCGCTGGATTTCATCAAGGTTTCTTCAGCCGACGTCCAATCGCGTTTCGACAAGATGATTCCGTCACATCCCGCCGCTTTTAGAGTACGAATGCAATAGCCTAAGTTGAACGGATCTTCAACCCCTTCGATCAAGGCCAGAAACGGATATTGGGGCAAGTGTAAATCCTCTAGGTTTTCATAGGTGCGCGGCGATGCGAAGCATAGAATCCCGCCATGGGTCTTCCCTTTGGCTTTTTTTGCGATACTTTCCGCATCGATCCGTTTTACGGCGATATGCCGCGACTTGCATCGATTGAGAATATAATCGATATCTTTGGTATCTTTACTCTTGTCGATCCAGACTTCCTTGACGGTCCGCGCCCGATGATTGATGACGGATTTTACCGACAGCGCGCCTTCGAAACAAAGTTCATTCATAGTCCACTTCCTTTCTTGCGGAGGATGTCCCCCTCGTATACCGGAAAATCGAAGGTCGTCCACAACACTTCCATCGGGGTTTTTGCGACTTCGATATCGTTTTCTCCGTTATGTAAGCGTGTCAGCACGAAACTTCGTTCGGGATATTTCGGGCTGATGATTTCCAAAGTCGATCCGACTTCAAGCTTATTTCGGATAAGGATCGCCACTTCCCCGTTGTCCTTGACGTGATGGATCACCGCGACGAAGTCTTGAGGGATCAAAGCCCCATCCGGTTGATAGATATGGTCTTTCGCATTCGGGATATGATGGAAGAATCCGGATGCGGTCGCCCGGTTTTCCGCTTTATGTAATCGTTCTTCCGCCTGTGAGATCGCTTTTTCAACATCCTCCCCGTGTTCGATCGCGTCGATCAATTTGCGGTACGCATCGACCACGATGGCGATATAATAGGCCGATTTCATCCGACCTTCGATTTTGAGACTCGCAATCTTCGCTTCGATCAGTTGCGGAATTTCCCTAACTGCGATCAAATCCTTCGAACTCATCGAAAACGGAATTTCGGGATCGGAGATCAAGATATCATTTTTGTAAAGTGCGTATTTCCAACGACAGGATTGGGCACATCCCCCGCGATTGGCATCACGCAGGGTCCATTGGTTGCTTAAGGTACAACGTCCCGAGACATTGACGCACATCCCGCCATGAATGAAGACTTCAAGGTCGACTTTGCTTTGGCTGGAAATGGAATGGATCGCGTCCAGGTTCACTTCACGCGCCAACACGACGCGATCGACGCCAAGTTGTCGATAGAATTCCAGAGCCTGCGAATTGAAGACGGATTGTTGGGTGGAGAGATGGACTTCCATCTTCGGTGCGATGCGTTTTGAGAGAAGTGCGACATGGACGGAAGCGACGATGACCGCGCTGACGCCGATCTTCTCAAGTTCAAGAAGATATTCTTCCAACCCTTCCAAATCCTCATCATGGGGAATCATATTGACAGTGACATAAATCTTGGCGCCATACGTAGATGCGAACAATACCGCTTCTTTGATGTCGCTCAGTTCAAAGTTGGATGCCCGCGAACGCAGCGAGAAGCGTTTTCCGCCCAGATAGACCGCATCGGCTCCGAATCGGATCGCGGTTTTCGCCCGCTCCAGATCCCCGGCCGGTGCCAAAAGTTCGGGTTTCATCGCGGCACCTCGACTTTCGTAGCGTTGGTTTTTTGGTGGAAGAAACCTTCGTCGATCTCCACAACTTGATTGAGTTGTTTAAAGGCTTCTAGTGGATCAAGTCCGTTTTGAACTTCCGTCGTGAGTCTCAAATATTCGACGATGGATTCTTGCGGTAGAAACAGATCCTCCGCGATCAAGGTATGGACACCTGCTTTTTGTAACGTCAAGGTTTCGCGCAAGGCGCAAAACACGGATGCATCGAAGATCGTCGTGACTTTGTCTTCTTCAAGGATCGGATACAGTCCTTGTCGTTGTGCTTCTTGAATCCGTAGATCGTAACCTTGCGCCAACATTGGATCTTTTCCAATCTCATCAAGATAGTTTTTTACCATGGGTCGACGGCTAAACGACATCGGTCGGTGACCGAAACCGAAAAGTTCGACCTTGTCCGGAAATGCTTTTGCGATATGGAGGATCTCTTCCAAGGTCAATTCTTTCGCCAACACCACACGATCGATTCCACAATGCAAGAGCGAACCGACTTCCGATGTGTTGGTGATCATGGCTTCCGGCGCATAGATGCGAGGGATGGAAGAGCCGAGTTTTTTAAGGATCGTCACATACGCAAGGTCTTGGAAATAGATTCCCGCGACTTGAAGGGACGAAATTGTAGTTAGTGACTGGTTCAGAAAAGGTAGATCCTCCTCTTCGATCATCCGGTTACATTGAAGATAAACTTCCAATCCGATCCGTGATGCTTCGTCGATGATGGATTGAATTTGTTCAATAGAAAAATTGCTTGAACGATAGGACAAGCCCTCGATTCCGATCAACACACCGGTCGCACCGGCGTGTTTCAAGACGTGAAGTGTGTCGATGGATCGTAAACTACTGACAAGGCGCATCGTTACGACTCCATGAAAGATCGGTTACGACGATTAAAGACGACAAATGAGATAAAAATCGTCACGACGATCACACCGCTGATCAACAAATATACCGTTTGGTAGAGTTGCAGATCGCTATAGGTTGTTTTGAGGAAGCCGATGACGGAAGCATAGATCTTATCGCCATAGAAAATGCCGACCGCAAAGAAGGTCTGATAGATCCCCATGGTAATCTCGCGCATGTCTTTTTGAAACGGTTGCATCGCCATACCCAAGAGCACGTTGTACGTTAATCCGTAACCAAACCCGTTGAGACCGAAAGTTAAAAACAAGATCGTCGGATCAGTTACATAGGAAGCGACCAAGGTAAATGAAAGGCTGAAGAGTAAGCCTAAAACAAGCGTATTTCGGACACCGATCTTTTTCTTCAACCACAACCCGACCAACACCCCCGCAACCAACTGTAAAATCGAGTAGAGGGCATCGATGTAGGCGACCATCAAGGGATGCATGGCCACGTAATCCGTTTTCACATAAGCCACGATATTGGAACCGCTGGAAGCGAAACGGACAAACGAAATGATCACACCCATCAAACACAAAACGATGAAGCGTGGATCAAAAAGAGCTTTTTTAAACTTGGCCAAGGTGAAGTTACGAACCGGTTGTTTGTTGTCTTTAACGAAGAACAGAAACACCAACGCTCCGGCTGCCAGAATCGCGCTGATGATCCACATCGATGCATAGTCGTTGGGTTTGCTTGCGGTCGCCGCAAACTGAAAGGGTGAAACGATAAACTCCGCCAACAACGGGGCGACGGATAAGATCGAGACCGACATCAACGCTTGATTGGCGCTAAAGGTTTCCGCGAAGAAGACATTGAACATCGATAAGGTCGATGCGCCGACCCCTAAGGCATAACTGCTCAGCAACAAGCTTGTGTATCCCGGATCATAGACGACCCAAAGCGATGAAATCAAGATAAATACGAGCGCCAAGGCGATAAAAAACTTACGTGACTTGAAGAAATCGCTTAACGCAAAAAACGGTAATCGTACGAAGATCGAAATCAACCCGTAGGCAGCCGCTAGATTGGCAGCCAGGACACCGTCCATGGCCAATCCGCCGCTGGCGAGATCGCCGACCGCATAGGCTTTCCGATACGCACGTACGATACTGATGGCGCTCCAGAACAGTACCAGTAATACGAAAATCAGTACCTGGTACTTGCTTAACTTGTATTTCTTAACTAAAAACACCGTCAATCCAAGCGTAAGAACAACGGTAATCGAATAAATCAACGTTTTATTTGTGAGTATGGCCATCCAATCCATGGGGAGTTCTCCTTTATATCTTCCCTATTTTACTCTATCGAATCGACCTTGAAAAGAAAAAGCGTGATACGTGGAGATATGCTATACTAATAACCAAAGAAACGAGGACAAAACCATGCGATATATCGATTTACGCAGCGACACGGTGACCCAACCGACCGACGAAATGCGCGCCGCGATGGCCGTCGCCGAAGTCGGGGATGATGTTTACGGCGATGATCCGACCGTAGCGAAGCTTGAAGCGTTGGCAGCCGATATGACCGGTAAGCAAGCCGCGTTGTTTGTCCCCAGCGGGACCATGGGGAACCAACTTGCGATCATGACCCACACGAAACGGGGCGACGAAGTCTTGACCGGTGCGCATAACCACATCGTCGTCCATGAAGTCGGTGCCATGGCGGTACTTTCGCAAGTCATCGTGCGGACGATTTCTCACGACAATGATTTCATCTATCCCGAAGATATCCGTTCCCATGTCCGTCCCAACGATATCCATGAACCTCCAACAACCTTGTTAAGTCTTGAGAACGCCCTTTCCAACGGCACCGTGATGCCGTTGGAGCTGATGCGTCAAAACTATGCCACGGCCAAGAAGCTCGGCATCGATGTACATTTGGATGGTGCACGATTGTTTAATGCGAGTGTCAGCTTGGGATGCGACGCCAAAGATCTCGCAAATTGCGCGGATTCCGTCATGTTCTGTCTATCCAAAGGACTCTGCTCGCCAATCGGTTCGATGTTGGTAGGAACACAAGAATTCATCGACCGTGCCCGTAAAAACCGTAAACTTTTGGGCGGAGGCTTGCGTCAAGCCGGCGTATTGGCTGCTTGCGGTCTGTTGTCCCTCGAGGTAATGACCAAACGACTCCACGAAGATCATGCCCGCGCAAAATTACTCGGAAGCAAACTTCTCGCAACGGGATTGGTTGAACTGGATGAATCTTCGATCCACATCAACATGGTCTTCTTCCGTTTCAAACAACCTACGTTCGATCATGTCCGATTCGCACGATACTTACTGGAAAACGGGGTCAAAATCAATTCCAGCGACGATGTGTATCGCTTTGTGACCCACAACGATATCAGGGATGAAGATCTGGATACGGTGATCGATCTTATCAAGAAATTTAGTTAATTAAAAAACGGCGAACTTAAACGCCGTTTTCGTTTGCTTGATCGATAAACGCGAGGACTTGCGTCGGATCCAATTTGGGATCGGTTTTCGGAAAAATCGCGGCGATCTTGCCTTGCGGATCGATCACGAATGTCGTCCGTATGACGCCCATGTAGGCTTTCCCATAATTCATCTTCTCTCCCCAAACCCCATACGTTTCGATGACGTTGTGGTCGACATCGCTTAAGAGATCGAAGTTCAACGTGAAGTCTTCTTCAAATTTGCGATGGCTTTTCCCATCGTCTTTACTGATCCCGAATACTTTCACGTTGCGTTTTTCAAACTCAGGCATCGTATCACGATAGTTGCAGGCTTGGGTCGTACATCCCGGCGTATTGTCTTTGGGGTAGAAGTAAAGAACGACATATTGACCACGATAGTCCGATAATTTATGGATTTTCCCGTTTTGGTCAGGTAGTTCAAATTCAACAGCTTCTTTTCCGATTTCAATCATGTTATTTCCTCGTTTCTCGTTCTATTTTAGCCACCAATGAATCCTCGATTCAAGGCATATGACTTTCGCACTTGGCAACACGCGCTTCGTAGGGTGCCAGTACCATTTTCTTCACTAAAACTTGGGGGTTTGAGACGGAGTTCAAAAGTGTTTCCCCCAACCATTCCGGTTGTAAGGTCAATAACGCAGGTTTATCGTCGAGGTTGATCAAGATCAGATATTTACCTGATTGTCCCTTCCGAAGGAAAGCTAATACTTGCTTGTGGTCGGTCAATATCGGTTCGATGTCCCCGAATGTAAAGACTTCGTCGGACTTCCATAACAAAATCGCGTCCCGCGTGAAATTGAGAATCGAATTCGGATCCTTCATCTGGTCTTCCACATTGATCTGCACATAATTAGGATTCAACTTGATCCACGGGGTTTCGGTACTGAAACCCGCATATTGATCCGTCGACCATTGCATCGGCGTCCGTGCGTTGTCCCGCGTTTTACGTTGTACGATCCGTTTCGCCAACCCGGCCGGCAAATGAAACATCGATTGAAGTTGCTTATAGATATTAAGCGCTTCAAAGTCCTTCCATTCGTCCATCTCAAGTTTCAGATCGGTCATACCGATTTCCTCGCCTTGATAGAGAAAAGGCGTTCCGCGCGCAAACATTACCGATACCAACAAGGCTTTCGCGCTGGCGACCCGATACTTCGTGTCGTTTCCATAATGTGACACCGCACGTTGTTGGTCATGGTTACTGAGATAATTGGCGAGCCAGTACTTACGCTTCTGGCTGTCGGTCTGCCAAGCAAAGAAAATTTTCTTGAAACGTGGGATCGACCATCGATACAATCGTCGGAAGTCGAATTTCCCCAAGGGTCCGCAATCGATCAAAGCCAAGTCGAATTGAAACATCAGATCCAATTCGTCGGTTTTTTCCCCGCATAATCGAGATGCCATATCACGGTCAAGCAGAATCCCTTCCCCAAGATAAAGTCCATCATACTCTTTGAGGACTTCCTGATGCATTTCCTTGATATATTCATCGACGATCGGTTGACGAGTAATCAACTCCGCCGCAAACTGATAGCCTTTTTTATGAGGGTTTTTATCCGGCAACTCGGGATGTTTTCCGATCGCGTTGATGACATCCATACGGAATCCTTTGATTCCCTTGTCCAGCCAAAAACGCATGATGGCATAGATTTCCTGCCTTACGGCCGGATTTCGCCAATTCAAATCGGGTTGTTGGGGGGTAAAGAGCGTTAACGCGTATTGCGTATCGATCTTGGTCCATGCGCTGCCGCCGAAGATCCCCAACCAATTGTTGGGCTCTTTTCCGTCTTTCCCATCGCGGAAAATATAGTAATCGCGATAAGGCGAACTTGGGTCTTGAACGGCCGACTTGAACCATTCATGTTCGATCGACGTGTGGTTGGCGACCAAATCCATCATGATTCCGATCCCCAAGTCATTGGCTTCATGAATCAATTGATCGAAGTCTTCCATCGATCCCAAAACCGGGTTGATCTTTCGGTAATCACTGATATCGTAGCCGAAATCCACGTCCGGAGATGCATAGACCGGCGAGAGCCAGATCATGTCCACGCCTAAGTAAGCCAAATGGTTTAAGCGACTCCGGATTCCGTTGATATCCCCGATTCCGTCGCCGTCGCTGTCTTGAAATGAGCGTGGCCAAATCTGATAGATAACCGATCGTAATTGTGGTTTGCGCATGCTTATCCCTTTCCCTTTGATTTCGTACAAAAAACGCTGAATTTACTGTCATTTTACCATGGAATGTTTTTCGTAGTGCAACTTTTCCCCCAAATCGGCTATCATGATAGAGAAAGAAGGGTTGCCCATGAACGTATCGCAATTGAAATCAACCTACCCGTCATTGAAAACCGTGATCGCGGTCAGTAAGACACATCCGATCGAGAAGATCGAGTCCGTGAAACACGAAGGTTTTCGTGATTTCGGCGAGAACAAGGTGCAAGAACTCTTCCTGAAGGCACAAGCCATCGAGGGCGTAACGTGGCATATGATCGGACATTTACAGACCAACAAAGTCAAGGATGCGGTACGTTATGCGGACTGGATCCATTCGGTCGATTCGATCAAACTCCTACAAGAGATCGAAAAACAAGCGCGTAAGTTCAATAAAAAAATCAATATCCTGATGCAGGTCAATTTAACCCATGAATCATCGAAGAGCGGACTAAGTATCGCCGAGATCGATGCGTTTCTAGAATGCGCAAAGAACTGCGAATATGCCTTGTTAAAAGGAATCATGGTCATCGGTCCGACCGAAGGAAATGAGGAAGAGATTCGAGATATATTTAAACAAGCGAAGAAACTTCAGACGGATATCCAAAAAAACATCCCTGCTTTTGAGGAATGTTCGATGGGGATGAGTACGGACTATCAAATCGCCTGTCAAGAAGGCGCGACGATGCTTCGTATCGGTACGTTGATCTTCGGTTCCCGTTAGGCGAAGAACTGCCAGCCGAGATAAACGATCAAGGCATTCTGTGCGAAACCGTCCAACGCGAACCAATACAACAGATCCGGCAAATTCGGGTGAAGGACATATCCGAGACGAATCGACGCGATCAATACCAAGACCAACGAAATGACCATTTTCTTAAACCAAGCGTCGTTTCGTTTTTTATTGGGATTCAAGCGCATGCCAAAGTAAAACAATGTCGCAATCACCAACAAGATCGCGACCGTGTCGAAGAAAGATCCCTTCAAGAATAGATCCGTAAAACGGACAAACCATCCGCCAAGGATGATGACGGCCAACGGTACCAATGCGTTAAATGTTTTCGAGCTCATCGTTTACTCCCTTTTAAGCGCATGAGTCTGCGCTGGAATGAAAAACCGGTCAATACGCCGCGATACGAAATATACAGAACAATGAAAAATGCGATACGTATCCATAAATCCATCGGCGCGTTTTTAAAGAAGAGCGCAAGCGGATAAACAGTTAGGTTGTAATAACCGGTCCAATCGACAAGATTACGTTCCACAAGGATCAACACAAGTATGTATGCGAAAGTCAAGAGTCCCCAGAAAATCCGAGTGGAACTACGAATTGACGTTCGCTTACGATCCAGCCGTCCGATCAAGAATCCGATCGTCCCATAAAACAAAAATCCGGCGACACTCGCGATCAAGACATGGACCCAAAGCGCTTTGTTCCAAAGGATCGTGTTGAACATCGACCAAAGGATCGTCAGACCTATCAAAATCATATGCCCATATACCAACAAGATCATTCCCGCAAGCGTATCCTTCAGTGACTTCATGATGCATTCCTTAAATCATCGATCATGCGGTGAAGCCGACGCAATCCTTCGATCAGGTCTTCTTCTTTACATGCATAGGAAATCCGGACATTCCGATCCGCCGACGGACCGAAATAAATCCCCGGTACCAAGGCGACCTTATATTCATAGGCGGCTTTACGACAGAACGTCAACGAATCCATCTGAAACTCCGAGATATCCGGGAATAGGTAAAACGCTCCTTCCGGTTTGACGCAGGGCAATCCCATTTCCCCAAACGCCTCCATCGCGATATCACGTCGATGTCGGTAGATTTCACGTACTTTCGATGCATCGGTATCCAAGGCGACGATCGCCGCTTTCTGACTGATGGAAGAGATTCCGGTGACCAAATATTGGTGGATCTTCGCGATTTCTTTCAAAACGCTCGCCTCCGCCAGCACATAACCGATGCGCCAACCGGTCATCGCATAGGGTTTCGATAAACTCTGACAAATAACGATTTGGTCACGTAGTTCCTTGACATCCGTGATCATCGGTAACGGATCGATATAGACCAATTGATTATAGACATCGTCACTTACCACGAAGAATCCGAATTCTTTCGCGACGGTCGCAATGATATCGATGCTTTTTTGGTCATAGACGCATCCGGTCGGATTATTGGGAGACGTCAACACCAAGATCTTCGTCTTTTCGCTGACGCAAGCTCGTAATTTAGCCTCATCGATCTGATACAAATCCGCCGTCGTATCCAAAGGTACCAACACCGCTTGGCAATAGGCGATCATCGGGGCATAGGCGACATACATCGGTTCCGGGATGACCACTTCATCTCCCGGGTTTAGAAGCGCCATAAAAACGGCCGCTAAGCCGGACGTCGCACCGTTGGTGATCAACACCTCGTCGATTCGATAGTCCAATCCATGTTTCTCTTTTTCAAATGATAAAATCTTCGTACGTAAATCCGCGAATCCGACGGATGGCGGATAGTGGGTGAAGTCATTGGTCAATGCTTCGATCGCCGCATCTTTGATGCTTTGATCGGTGGAAAACTCGGGTTCTCCGATCGTCATCAATATGATGCCTTCGACGCTGGCGACCTCTTGCGAAAACGAACGGATTCCGCTAAATTGGATTTTCGCGACTTGCCGGTTAATGCGTTCTTTCATCGTCTCTCCCCTTACTTTATAGTTGATTATGACACGGAGTCTATCGAGTGTCAAACCGCGTTTAACGTCGATAACGGATTTTCAACCCGTTGGCCAACGCAACCAAGCCCGTCAAGATCGCCAACCCGAAAAACGCCATCGGAAGTCCGTTTTGATCCGCAAACACACCGAAAATCGGGAAAAGGGCGATCATCACGATACTGAAAAACATACTGTTCAACGATAGGATCGTCGCCCTCTCATCGCTTTGGATGTTGCGGTTGACACGGTTGGTTAACACGACATAGAGGACCGAATCGCTAAAGCCCAACATCATTAAGGAAATCGGAAAGAACGGTGTCGGAGCCAACGCGATCGCAAATACGATCCCCCACGGAAACAAACGAAACAACAAAGCTTCGTCAAACCGGCGCTTTAACCGATCCGCAAAATAACCGCCCAAGATCGCCCCGACCGCTTGAAGTAACAAAAGCAATCCGATCATGCTTAAGGAATATCCGATGTTCTTCAGATGAACCGTCAAATAGTAATGGGTCGTCGTCACCGAAGACAGTACGACCGCCACCAACACCATATGAAAGACCAGATCCGGCTGTTTTTTGACCATTTTCCAAGGTTTCATGAATTGGTTCGCAAACATCGTGCGCATTTCCGCTTTCTCTCTCGGATACGGCGCTTCGAAAAACCGCAACCCGACCAGAAAGACCGCCACGCCTAACAAGATCGATCCCAAGATCGCGTAGCGATAATCTTGATCCGCCAGCACTCCCCCGACCGCCACCCCGATCAGCGACGCGCTTTGAAGGATGATTTCACGTTTACCGGAGATTCGGGTGAAAGTATCTTGTTGGTCGAGTGCCAACAGACTATCGTAAACCAAGGCGGTATCGGCACCGGACTCAAGATTATACGACAAGGCGCAGAAGACAAAGGCAAGCAAGGCCATGGGTAGTCCATCCACAAAAAACAACAGGGTTAAATAAATCATGTTCGCGATCACACCGATCAATCGGCTGATCTTTCGTCCATAAAGATCGGCGATCATTCCGGTCGGCAGTTCCATCAACATCGATGTGATATGGAATACACTTTCGCAAAGACCGATTTCGACCAAACTTAATCCTTTCGTCGCCAAATACGTCACCCAAATGGCTTGGGTAAATCCCATGTTTTTCCCGAACTCGAAAAGGTAGGTCAGCGGTATGTTCCGCTTTAGTTTTTGCTTATCCATTGTTTTTCTCCTGATGAAACTTCAACTGTATCAATACATGCAAATCACGCTGCGTCCAACGTTTCGCAAATCGTGTTTCGGTGTTTATTTTGATGGCTTGATCCAAATCGACCCACGTCGGATGAAATCCGAGCTTCGCTTCATAATCATCCAAATTCAACGAGGATTGTGTCTCATTGATTTCGACGAAGTAGTAATCCGAGCGCATCCGAAACAACGATACATCATCATCGAAAGCGTCGTAAAGTTCTTCGATGTAACCGAAATGTTCATTTATCTTCTGTATCGAATATCCAGTTTCTTCTTCTATTTCCCGTTTCAAGGCATCGATGGGTGATTCGTTTCGTTCGATACCACCACCTGGGAACTTCAGGTCGCCATCTTTCGACTTAATCATCAGGATTTTTGATCCATTCAACACGATGGCACGGACCGCATGACGATAAAGGATCGGTAGATCTTTTCCAAATCTTGTCTGGGTCCGCAACTCACCCAACCATTTTCCTTGATAACGTTGGCGATAGGAGGTTGCGGAGAATAAATGGATTTCCTCCCTGCCTTCGTTTCCGTCATATCGTCTCTTCCCCAAAGTCATCCCGGAGGATGCAAAACCGACCCATCGCGCCAACGCAAGCGAGGGGCCGTTTTCGGGAAAAATATGTACCGCGATCCCGGCCGCGCTTCGATCATAAACCAACGAATCGCACACTTTACGAAGCGCTTCCGTCATGTACCCTTTTCCTTGATACGAAGTATGGCAACTGTATCCGACTTTGAACCATCCATCCGGCAAATCGGAATCAGGACGCACCGATATCGCGCCGAAGACCCTTCGATCGTCAAGATGTTCGATCGCAAAGATCTCATCCGCCAAAATCCATCCTTTTACGATTTTGCGAGTATGCTGGAGGGAGCGATGCGGGAGATAATTCGCATTCAATGCGACCTCGGGAAGAGACGCAAACGCGAAAAGATCCGTGGCATCGGCCAAGGTAAATGGTCGGATTCGGCATCGCAGCGTCATTTCATCCATCGTTTTTCCCCTTTGCGTCAATTATAGCAGAGCCTTTTTAAAAAGACAGACGGCTTGGTTGATTGTGAGCGGAAATGTTGGGTATAATGGGGACATGGAAAAACTAACGATCCTTGCGACCACCGACGTTCATGGCAGCGTATTGGCGAAAAACGATGCGGATAACTCGATCAGTCCTTCTGGATTGACACGTTTTTCGACGGCCGTACGCCACGCCAAACAGAACGGCGCCACCTTGGTGTTGGATAACGGTGACATTCTTCAAGGTTCACCTTTATTGACGATTGCCAATCAACAATCCGGTTCCCATTTATTGGGCAAAATCATGAATCAGATCGGTTACGACTTCATCAATCTGGGAAACCATGACTTCAACTATGGACCGAGGGTCCTTCAGCGATATCTGAATACGTTGACCATGCCTTGTCTAACCGCAAACATCACGCATCAAGGCGTCCCTTACGGAAAGAGTGCTCTGGTTTCAATCCAAAACCGCACCGTCGCGCTCATCGCGGTTTGTACGGATTATATCCCGCATTGGGAAAAAGCCGACAATATACCCGCCATGGCGTTTCTCGATCCGATCGAGACGGTCAAGACCGAACTCAAACGTCTACGTTCGTTGGCGGATGCGGTCGTCGTGATGTATCACGGCGGATTGGAGAACGACCCGATTACCGGAGCTGCGACCGAGCGGTTTACGGGCGAAAACGTCGGTTATCGCTTAGCGCAATTACCAGGCATCGACGTCTTGATCACCGGCCACCAACATCGTTCATTAATCGCGACGATCGGTTCGACGGTTGTTACACAGACGACATTGAATGCGAAAGAGTTTGCGGAAATCACCTTGACCTTCGGGGAGAAACTACGAATCGAACCAAAAATCGTCAAGATGGAGGATTTCGAAATCGATCCCGTAATCGACTCGATCGCGGAAGAAACCGAACGAGAAACGCAGCGTTGGTTGGATCAGCCATTGGGAAGAATCGACGGACCCTCGATGAAAGTTACGGATGGTTTTATGGCTCGATTGCATAAACATCCGCTCGTCAGTTTCATCAATCAAGTCCAACGCGAACTCACGCAGGCCGATTTGAGCGCATGTGCGCTCTTCAATGGTGTAACGGGGTTCAACCCGGAGATTACGATGCGCGACATCGTCTCGACGTACATCTATCCCAACACGTTGGTCGTCAAGCAGATCGATGGGAAGACGCTTAAGGAATTCTTGGAGAAGTGTGCGGCTTACTTTGCGATCAGCGAGGGAGTTGTGATTGTCGATCCGTCCTACGACGAACCCAAACCCCAACATTTCAATTACGATATGGTCGATGGGATCGAATATACGATTCAAGTATCCAATCCGCTTGGACAACGCATCGTTTCGCTTTTCTATCAAGGCGAAGAAGTTCGTGAGAATCAGTCGTTTACTCTTGTCATGAATAATTACCGTGCGGTCGGTGGCGGCGATTTCACGATGGTACCGGATCTTCCGACGGTCCTTGAAGTCAATCGTGATATGAGCGAGCTGTTGGCGGAAACTTTAATCAAACATAAGGTCTATACGGTGAAGCATATTGAAAACATCCATGTCATCCCATAAAAATAACCGCGATCGCGGTTATTTTTTCGTATAGAGATTGACGCCTTCGACCCAAGGGTTGCGTGTTAGATGAAGCGGATGAAAGGTCGTGTTTTCTTCGGGATACCCCAAAGGTAAGATGACCGATGGCACAATGTTTAAGGGAAGATCAAACGCGTTGCGCAACGCTTCCGGATCAAATGACCCCACAAAGCAGGTCCCCAATCCGAGTTCGGTGGCTTGAAGCATCATATGCGTTGCGATGATGGCGCAATCGACATCCCCGCCATCATGTCCGTCATAACGTCGTTTCCATGAAACTTCTTTGTCATAGGCGATCAGGATGACGATCGGCGCATCAAAGGCATAACGCGTACAACTCTTGATTTTTTCCTTCGCTTCTTCGGATTTCAATAGGTAGATTCGTTGCGGTTGACGATTGGCCGCCGTCGGGGCGACCTTGGCGGCCTCGAGGATCAAATCAAGTTTCATTTCTTCAACCGGTATTTTCGCAAAGTTTCGGACGGAGTAACGGGCTTTCGCAAGTTCGATGAATTCCATAAATACCTCCTATTTTCGGATTAAGTATACCATAGGTTTTCGAATTCTCCTTTCCATCCACTGTTGGGTTTGGTATAATGAATTAAAGCTAAGGCACACAGGAGGAAGAAATGAAACGTTACGCATGCAACGCTTGTGACTACATCTACGACCCGGCCGTCGGAGATCCCGATTCCGGAATCGCCCCGGGAACTTCGTTTGAAGATCTCCCCGACGATTGGTATTGCCCGATGTGCGGTGTCACCAAAGCCGACTTCACAGCCATCGACTAACTAAGAAAAGAGACCCTTCGGTCTCTTTTTTTCGGAAGGTAACTTCCTTCTTCTAGTATTTGATGCTTGTCAGTAGACTAAAGTCGTTGCGATCGTAAACCAATACGCCGGCACCGGTCATCGCATAGAGCTTATCGCCGACATAGAGGACACGCGTCACCAAGTTGGTGTAGTCGTTATTCGCGGCGACGACGATCGATTTCACGAGTTCGACCGAGTTTTCTTCGATCGATATGACCTTCAACCCGCTTTCGATCTTATATGCACAATAAGTATACTTCCCTTCGCCCTCTTTCCCATCGGTCGTCTGACAAACTTGCGTGTTGTAATCCGCATCGGAGTACGGGAGATAGAGTAATCCGTTGTCCGCATCGAATACGACGGCACGATGATTGTAGGAAGCTTCGGTGTAGCCGTTTTGTCCTAAAACACGTTTGGAATCGATCTCAATCGGTTTGGTCGGATCATTCACATTGAACAAGCTGATCTTGATTCCGAAGCGATTGACGCTATTCCAAGTATTCCCAAAGGTATCTTTCATCGGTATGACTTCCAAGTCTTCCGCGATCCCGAAGAGCACGCTATCGGAAACCGGATGCAAGTAGGTGCTAAATCCCGGAACTTTCAGTTCGCCGGTTACTTTGATGGAACTCGGATTACTGAAATCGATCACAAACAAGGGGTCGACATTTTCAAACGTAACCACATATCCCTTATCTCCGATAAAACGGACCGCACGGATGGTTTCGCCTTCCGCAAGGTTGACGATCGAACTTTGGACATCCAAGGCCAAATTGAAGATATGGACCGCATTGGCGACTTTCCCGTCGTTGGACCATTTGGTCGATGCGACACGGACATAACCATCGTGGATGTCTAGCGAGAATTGGTTCAACAAGTATCCGTCGATCGACGCATCGGCTTTCAGTTCTAAGGTGTCGATGTCGAAACGCAAGATGTCGGTGAGGGTCTTTCCTTCACCGGTCGCCGCGTTGCTTACGACGTAGCGGTACTGTGCCATCAATAGATTGTCATTGTCGACGTAAAGCGTTTGGATCGAACCGAGGAACGAAGTCAATTTCGGTTCCGAACTTGTACCCAGATCCATTTTTAAGATATTGACGAAACTATCGCCCTGTTTCCCGGGGAGTACGTAGGCACTCTTGGTATCCAAGGAAGAAATCGTGACGTTGGACGTCGTTTCCCGTACTTCCGGGGCATTGACGCTGGTCGAGCCGTCTTTCGCATAAATCATCAGATTGTATTGATTGGATACGACCATCAGTTCGCCATCGTTCAAACGGGCGGAATAATAACTTCCGGACAGTTCGTAATTCTTTAATAATTTCGGCGCACTCGGATCACGTAAGTCATAAAGGCTGACAAACGAATCCTGATACCCGCGCCAGATCATATCGCGGGCGACGCCTTCCTTCTCCATCATCGGATAGAATCCGCCGTTGTATTGCGAAATCGACCCCATGACAACTAACGTGTCTTTATAAAGGAAGACCTCGCTGGGATAATAGAATTTGGTATCTTTGTCGGTATAAATGTACTCGATCTTCCCGACGGCTTTGGACGTTGCGACATCGAGAATGCGGATCGTTTGTCCATTGACATGGATGATCCTCTTCCCGTCGGTCTTCACCAAATCACCCTCGTCGATCCCTTTTACCTGTGTGTTGGTGCTCGAATAACCGGACGTCGGAGAAAACGCGTCCTTGGCACCTTCCATCTGGTTGGGTAAGTTACTGAAGCGTGATGTGATCATTTCCTTGATCGCATTGCGGTCGACGATCAGGGCCAAACTGTCGGATTGGGGTTCTTGAAACCACGTCGAACACCCGCTAATCATGAGTGTCAAGATAGAGAGTAAGGCGATGAGTTTTTTCATGGTTGTACCTCGCTTTCAAGTGAGACATGAAAGGTAGACTTCTTCTACTTGTTTTATATCATAGTCGGTGTTAATTCCATATTAATTTACGCTGTTTTCGTCGTTACTGATTCATGTTATTCTTAAGATAATAAGCGAGGTAACCTCATGAACGCTACGATCCAAGAGTTGTTTGACCGTAAATCCGTACGGATCTTTACGGAAAAACCCATATCACAAGAAAACAAAGCGCTGATTCTTGATGCGGCACTCCAAGCACCGACGGCGGGAAACTTGATGTTGTATTCGATTTTGGATATTACCGATCAAAACATCAAGGATCGATTGTCCGAAACCTGCGATCATCAGGCGTTTATCGCAAAAGCACCGATGATTCTCATTTTCTGCGCCGATACCGATCGTCTTTTCGAAGGGTTCAAATTGATCGGTTCGACCGACGTTAGCGTCGGAGCCGGTGATCTGCTATTGTCACTCAGCGATGCCTTGATCGCCTCTCAGAACGCGGTCGTCGCGGCTTGGTCACTTGGGATCGGTTCTTGTTATATCGGCGACATCATCGAAAACGTCGAGATCCACCGTGAATTGTTACATCTTCCCGATACCGTCGTCCCTATCGGGATGTTGGTGTTCGGATATCCCGTCCAGCAACAGTTCGAGCGAAAGAAACCGACCCGCCTGCGGAGAGAGTTCATCGTCCATGAGAACCACTATCATAAGACCGACGCGGCGCAGCTACAAGCGATGTTTAAAACGCAAGCCGATGATGCGGGCTTACCCTTCTTGGATTACAAATCCACGTTGAGCGCGATCTACAAACGTAAGTTCGCCTCCGATTTCTGGCGTGAGATGCAGCGTAGCGCTTCGATCTTGATCGAACCCTTCATCAAAAAATAGTACGTTTCGATAAGTTTTCACCGTTTTTACCTGTTCAATCCATCACATATCGCTTAAAATAAGACAATATAGAAACGGAGTCCGCCATGGATATCAAATTCTCGAAACGCGTCGCCAAAGTTAAGAAGTCCTTCATCCGTGAGATATTTAAAGTTCTTGACCAACCCGACATGATTTCGTTGGCCGGCGGTTTTCCCAATCCGCTCTCTTTTCCGACCGAAGCGATCGAGGCCGCCGCGATCAAAGTTCTGCGCAACGATGGTACCCGTGCCCTGCAATATGCGGGAACCGAAGGTTTTGTCCCCTTACGTCGCTCTATCAGCGAACGATATAAGAAACGGTTCGGATTGGATGTCCCGATCGAACAGATATTGATCACCAACGGATCCCAACAAGCCCTGGATTTGATCGGAAAAATCTTGATCGATGAAGGCGACGATGTGCTGGTCGAATGTCCTTCGTATCTCGGCGCCCTACAAAGTTTGACTTTTTACCAGCCAAAGTTCCATGAAGTTCAGCTCAATGAAGACGGTGTGGACGTGACGATGTTGGAAGAGCTATTAAAGAATCATCCGGTAAAGTTGTTTTATACGGTACCGAATTTCCAGAATCCGACCGGATTGACCTATACGAAAGAGAATCGCGTCGAAGTTGCCCGATTGATCGAAAAATACGACTCGCTGTTGGTTGAAGACGATCCATATAGCGAATTACGATTCTACGGTGAGGAAGAATTACCCATCAAGTCCTATCTTGGCGACCGAGGAATTCTCTTGGGATCGTTCTCGAAAATCGTTTCGCCCGGGATGCGCTTGGGTTGGGTGGTCGCCTGTCCCGAAATCATGGACAAACTGATCACCGCCAAACAAGCCACGGACCTTCATACCAATATTTTCGCACAACGCGTCGTCCATCAATTCTTAGTCGACAACGATCTGGATGAACATATCGCGAAAATCAAAGCTATGTATCGGAGCCAACGTGATACCATGGTCGCAAGCATCGAACGTCATTTCCCGAAATCGGTCACCGTCACCAAACCGTACGGCGGCATGTTCATGTGGGTGACGTTGCCGGAGGGCATCTCGACGATGAAGTTGGTCGAAACCGCCATCGCTTCGAATGTGATCTTTGTCCCGGGAGATCCGTTCTATGTGGATCGTACGGATGCCAATACGATGCGTATCAATTACACTAACTCCAATGAAGCGGAGATCGAAGAAGCAATTCATCGCTTAGGAGTAGTTATTCGAAATGCGATTGAAAAACAAAGCCATTAGTTCATCCTTTCAGAAACTTAAAAACACATTCATTTACTCTTATCGTGAGTGAAGATATCTAAAATCAAAAGCCGTTTCCAGATTGGAAGCGGCTTTTTCAACTATTGGAGATTCGTTTTCCATTCCATCGTATAATGCCAATCCCGTTTGACGCATTTCACGACGACTTCTTTACCGGATGTCCATGTTGGGTTATCCGTTTCATATGCTACCTCAGCACTTCGTACTTCTTCGTTAGGAAATGGCCAAGAGTTTAGTTTCCCATAGTAAATGGTCGTAAGCGTAAATGCGAAGTTCCCATTGATTTTTAGTTTCTCGAAGTCGATTCGGATTGGATCTCCGTCGATGGTATAAAGGAACGTTATTTTAGTATAGGTGTTGTTTAGGACTTGTCGGATCACCTTATCGCCATCCACATCGATAACACTTCGCGATTCTTCTTGAAAGACACGGTTGGCGGTATAAGCTTTGAATCCGAGATTGAATTGATCTCGGGTTTGATTAAGTTTGAGGTTCATTTCATCCGGAACTTTGTCCTTTGAGGAAAGAGATTCGGATAGATTTACCAGTCCGATTACGAGAATGAAGATTAAGGAAATAGATACTAAACCAATAAGCGTCTTCTTTATACGGATTGCGTTCATGTGTTTACCCCCTTCGCAATACGAAAATAAACGAAACTTTTGGTTGATTCAGTTCATTGCGAAGAATGACTCAAAGTGAGTTCTCCGAGAATCAACATGTTAATGAAATTATATAAAAAAAAAACACGAGGCAATCCCCACTTAGTATGCATAATATGCGATTTAAGCCAAAGTTTCCTCTACGATACAAAGTAAAAAGACTTCGAAATATAATAATCCCTAAACATTTTCAAAATGGGTCGATCTGATACTTCGAGTCAACTTTCATCCTTATCGAATTTGCCCATTCCCTCGGATGATGTATTTGGTGGAAGTCAATTCTTTTAAGCCCATCGGACCTCTCGCATGAAGTTTTTGCGTGCTGATGCCGATCTCTGCGCCAAAGCCGAATTCGAAGCCATCCGTAAAACGCGTCGACGCGTTGACGTAGACGGCGGCAGCGTCGATTTCATTTAAGAAACGCTGGGCAAAAGTTTCATCCTTGGTGACGATCGCTTCAGAATGCTTTGTGCCGTAAGTGCGGATATGTTGGATTGCTTCATCGATCCCGGAAACCACTTTGACACTTAGAATCAAATCGAGGTATTCTCTGCCCCAATCTTCCAATTCTGCATATTGGATGGCAGGCAAGATTTTGATGGTTTCATCACAACCACGCAACTCAACCTTTAACAAACTCAATGCTTCATAAGCTTTCGGTAAGAATTCACGCGCGATTTCGCGATCCACCAATAAACTCTCGGCCGCATTACATACGGACGGACGGCTGACTTTCGCATTCACCAGAATCGCAAGCGCCATGTCTTGATCGGCGCTTTTCTCGACGTAGACATGACAGTTTCCGACGCCGGTTTCGATAACGGGAACGGTTGCGTTCTCAACGACCGCTTGAATCAAACCTGCCCCACCGCGAGGGATCAAGACATCGAGATATTCATTGGCTTTCATCATTTCATTGGCGATTTGACGATTCGGGTTTTCGATGAGTTGGATCGCGTTGGGGACAAAGTCGATATCCAACAACGCTTGTTTTATGATTTCGATGAGTGTTTTATTTGTATTCAAGGCTTCTTTACCCCCCCGAAGAATCACCGCGTTGCCGGCCTTTAAACATAATCCCGCCGCATCAACGGTAACATTGGGACGGGCTTCATAGATGATCCCGATTACGCCAAGCGGAACACGGATTTGACGGATATGCAGACCGTTGGGACGGTCAATCGTTTGGACCAGTTCGCCGATCGGGTCGGGGAGTTCGGAGATTTGAATCAATCCTTGCGCCATATCTTCGATCCGGCCGATATCTAAACGCAAACGATCTATAAGCGTACCGCTGATTCCGTTGACTTTCGCGTCGTTTATGTCGAGTTGGTTTGCGGAAAGAATCTTCTCGAAATTATCGACAAGCGCGTTGGCGATGCTGCGTAAGGCTTCGTTTTTTTGTTGGGGGGAAACAAGTGCGAGTTGAATCGCCGCTGTTTTCGCCAACGATCCTTTGAGGGTGATTTCACTCATGATCTTGCCTCCTGAATAACGTACCCACATTCTTCCCTTCCAAAATATCGAGCAGAATCCGCGGGTCTTTCCCGGTCGCTAAGACCATATCGACCCTGGCATGGTTGGCAATCTTCGCAGCATGAAGTTTAGTGATCATCCCGCCGGTTCCGCGGTTGGAACCCGCTCCGCCTGCCAAGGCTTCGATATCCGGCGTTACTTCTTCAACGACATCGATCAGCCGCGCTTCAGGATTTTTGTGGGGGTCTTGATCGTAGAAACCATCGATATCGGAAAGGATCACCAAGAGATCGGCTTCGATCAGCTTTGCCACAATCGCGGACAATGTATCGTTATCCCCGAAAATCCGATTTTCACCGGATTCGATTTCATCCGTAGCGACCGAATCGTTTTCATTGACGATCGGCAGAATCCCTTTCTCCAGTAAGCTTTCAAAGGTATTGATGACATTGGTCCGGGTACGGTTTTCTTCAACCACATCCCGCGTCAAAAGAATCTGTCCGACGATATGTCCGTATTCAGCAAAAAACTTACTGTATAGATGCATCAGTTCGCATTGCCCGACGGCGGCAACGGCTTGTTTTTCGCGCACGGTATTGGGTCGACGTTCAAGTTTCAACTTCCCGACACCCACGCCGATTGCACCGGAAGAGACCAAGACTACTTCTTTACCTTGGTTCATGAGGTCACAGATCACCTGCGCGAGTTTTTCCATCCGCGTGAAGTTGATTTTCCCGGTATCGTACGTCAAGGTCGACGTGCCGACTTTGATGACGATCCGACGGCTTTGAGGAATCGATGTTCGCATGATGTCTCTCCTTTGTTTGTTGCATTATACACCTAATTTTCGATCGCTTCCACTGACGAAAAAAAATGACCCTTAACGGGTCATCGAATCGATCGTTTCAACGATTTTCTCACAGATTTCATGGGTCCGTAATGCGTCACGGAGATCGATCGGCATCGGTAGTTTGTTTTCGATGGCTTCAAGATAAGCTGTCGTCATGTCCTCGAAACCACGTTTCAATAGGGTCGGATCCCAATCTCTCTGCGGTTCAAGCGCAAATACGCCTTCTTTATAGCTTTCCATAAACGAGAGATCACGAATAATTGTCTTTTCATAGGAGTTGAAGACTTCGATGGATTCTTCGGACACGCCGTTCTCATAATCCATGATACAGATTCCATGGTTCACGTTGGTTATCAACAGAACGGTCACGGCGGATAACAGCCCTTCATTGAAACGCGGGAAGACCCCTAAGTTTTCGATATCCGCCTGAAGCAAGAAACGGGTCGTGTCGATGACATGGATAAAATCCTCGACGATAAAGCGACGAGTTGGATCCGGACGAAGATTGCGGTTCTTTTGGTAGATGACATGATTCGGTACGCCAAGCTCGCGGACTTTCTTAATTAACGGGACAAAGCGACGATTGAATCCGACCATCAACGGAACATTTAACTTCTCGCTCAACAAGAGTAATTCGAAGGATTTTTCGAAATCCATCGTGATCGGTTTGTCCACATGGACCGGAATGCCCGCTTCTAGGAATCGTTTCACCATCGCATGATGCGCTTCCGTGGCAGAGGTGACATAGACCGCATCTAACTTGGAAGCGATTAAATCTTCGATTTCCGTATAGCCTTCATTTAAATGATACTTGGCCATGACTTCCTTCAAGTTCTCCGGATTGCGCGTACAAGGAATCAAATCGATTCCCGCCCGAGCGCTTAACACAGGTAAGTAAGCTTTCTTGGCAATACTGCCGATTCCGATAATTCCGATTCGCATCGTAGTTCTCCTTTATAAGTTACTTTGTTAGTATAACGCATTTCAACACAAAACCCTATTCTAAAGTCAAGCGCCGATGTCGTTTTGATAACTGATCAATGAAACCGAATCGACGCCGACCATCTGTTTCAAGACATCGATCTTATGATCCGCTTTGTCTTTTATTTCGATATCAAACGTTAATTCCACGCGATTTGCCACCAAGGTTTTACTACGCAATTTATGCTTAGGTAAAGTTTTGATTGCGGCATAGACGGACTCATGCACTGCGTAGTCGAACTTGATGATCAACAAGAACCGTGTGACCGATTTGGATTCAAACGCATGGCTCAACATGAATAACAACCCGACGCCAAGCGAACTGACCAAAGCGACCAGATATAAACCGACCCCGGCCATGATACCTCCCATGATCGCCCAGAAGATAAATCCGGTATCCATCGGATCTTTGATCGCGGTTCGGAAACGGACGATCGACAAGGCTCCGACCATCCCTAAGGACAAAGCGAGATTGGAAGCGATCGTACGGACGATCAAGGTCGTGACCATCGACAACAGTACCAATAATAAACCGAACGACTTCGAATAGATGACTCCCGAATAGGTCGAGCGATACACATAAACGATAAACGTAGCGATCAAAAAAGCTGTAAACAGGGAAAGTAAGACGCCTGTGACGGAAAGCGTCCCCGTAAACTCTTCGACGATACCGTTTTTAATCAGGTCCAAGAAACTCATGGTGATTCTCCTTTATTGCATACCGCGGCAAAGCGCGAACTTGGAAATGGCTTGACGTGAGAGCGGGACGGAATTCAGGATCGCCCACACCGAATACGGTAGAATCTCGTCGAATTTGATCTCGATGACCGATTCTGCGTCCTCATGAACCTTGATTCCTGAAAAGGTTGGTTCGAAGAGGTCAGTATCGAAGCGTCGGGAATGGATGTGCTCATCGAAGGTGATGCGGACATCCAGACTTTCATGGACAAACGCGGTGCGACGGTAATCGACGATGACCGAAGGAACAAGATGTCGGGTCTTGAGATCGATCAAGAATTCTTGAAGAACTTTGTCGCCTTCGATTTCCAGAGTTTCGACTTGATTCGCAATGATCTTCTGCGCATAAGGCAGTGAAATCCGTGCTTGCCGCTTTTGCGTCATGGAATCGAACTTCTCTTTACACTCAAGTCGGATGAAATCCAGATTTTGATTATAGAAGCGGATCCGATATTTACGTCGTGTCTGAACCCCGTCCATCTTCTCAAAATAGGCATCCGCGTCGATCGTATCGAAATAGAGACTTGTGACATAATATTCCCCGTTCGGACTGGCATTATTGTCAAATGGAAGAAGCATCGAAAGCCGTTGTTTCAGAACTGTTGCGGCATCCTTATGCAAGGTAAATTTTAATTCATGGCGCAATCCGTTCATGTCAGCGTACCGAAATATGCGTTGAAGGTTTCGTTATCCAAGGCAAAGAACGAGCGCGCTTGGCGCAACAACGCGTCTTGACGATTCCGGACAAAGGTTCGCAGACGTTCCACTTCGCTGTTCCATTCACTCATCGTAAATCCCCAACGTCGTGTGTCACGTTCCATTTCAGGTTTGATTTTCTCGTAGACCAAGTTTAGTTTGCTTAATACGTTTTCTTCTTTCCAGGTACTATTTAATCCGAGGCTCAATCGTTTCAAGAACGTATCACGGAAATCCGCATTCTTCATTAGGTTTCGCATCAGTACGGTACTGACTTTGAAATCGGACATCCCTTCCGGATTGACCATGAATTTGAAGTAGTCACGGTTGACGAAATAGAATCCATAATCCAGATCATAGAAGATCATGTGCCACTTCCCGTCATCATATACCGTCGAATTCATATAGCGTGTGTTGATGATGTCATTGTTTGTGGAGTAGGTCTCCGCAACCCAGAAATCGACATAACTCTCGATATCCAACCGATCGGTCACGTAACGGTAATTCGAATCCAAACTCATATCATGACTGTTCGCATAGTTTATGATCCGTGAAATCCCGGCGCCGGATCCGGCGGATGCGACGGAATCGGCCCGTACGATGTTGGCGGTCTCTTTGGGAACATTGTAATGGGTCGAAACGAAGTATTCATCGACTTTTTCGCGGATATCGTAGACACCCCAATACTTCCCGTTGATGTAAAGGATGATCGACTTGTAGGCTTGTACTTCGACGGTTTCGGAATCCTCCATCACCTCCGAAGCGAAGATATCCCTAAGATATGCCGTATTGTAGTCCTGCGATCCCGATCGTAGTACCAATTTGTTAAAAACGGAAAAATCCCGTTTCTCAAAGACTTGGTAGTGCAATAAGCCGGTTCCATATTCGCTGCGAAAATTGAGTTCGAATGATTTCTTATCCAAACCGCGGGTCGATCCGCCGAACAGTTGAAATCCACACTCAAGTGAAAACCCTTTCCCTTCCTCGAATAATTCTACGTTCGATGGATACTCCAACCCGACCTGCCATGGATTTCGGTTCAATTTACCGAAATCATCTTGATCCATCGCAACCGAAACGACCGGTAACGTATGGTTCTCGTTGACGATGTAACTGAAGGTCGCAACGCGGCTCGGAATCTTCTTGTCTTCGATCGTCTTCGCCCGGATTACCGATGTTTTATAGATCGATATCGGACCATTATAAATCTTGGATTGTCGGTTCGGTTCACTGCCGTCCAAGGTATAATACGTCGTTCCCGAAGTCGTCAACGTGACCGATAGAGTTTCTGTCTGATTGTATACGCCGGCCGTCACATTGCTTTCCGGTAACGCGCTGACCATCGTCAAACCGTTGACATTCGCGGCTCGCGGCGTAGGCGACGCGCTATAGGTAAATCCACCGTTTTCATTGCGGGCATAACTATAGTTGATCGGGATCTTCGCAAGGAATGCGCTATCGACCAAATTTCCTTGATGATAGAGATAGAGGGACTCCACTTCCGAAAGTTTGAAATCCGTATGTTTGTAGGAGGTATTGCTTAAGTTGACATCCCCCGAAGCCATCACGACGTAGAAATCGCCCGGTTGTAACGTGACATTCGGTAAAACATAACGATCCGGCGTATTGGTGCTGGTCGTCAATGTATATTCGCTTAAAAGAATCGGTTTGTTGCTGCGGTTTTGAAGTTCGATCCAATCGTAATGTTGGGCACCGTTTTGGGCTAGAAACTTCGTATTCTCGTTCATCGCTTCGCTAATGATCAATCCTTTCGGAACATCAAGCGATTCGTTGTATTTGGTTATGCCGTCCGGATCATTCGTATATCCCGGACTTAAAAACGGATCATACATCGTTTTACCGTCCCGCATCGAAACCGCAAATCCGTTCACGAGGTTTCGATAATCGACTTGCGACAAGATCTTCCCTTCCTTATCGCTTAACAATACGGTTCCTTCGCCTTCGTTTAACCTGAAATTCGTCGCAAGATACCCTTCTACTTCTTCTTTCCCCGTCGTATAGACAACGATCGATCCTCCCGCTTTTAGCGAGATGTCCGGGAAATGCCAACGATAGGGCGTTTCCAAGGAGTCGCCTAAGGCATAGTCCTTTAAATCAATCGATTGGTTTGAATCATTGGTAATCTCTATATAACCGCTTAATCCTTGCGGTGCGAGAAGGACGTTCCCCGCATTGCGTGCCAAAAACTCCGTAATCCGCAAGGGACTTCCCGTCTTAATCCGATCGGTCAAAAAAGCTTGATATCCCGACGTACTATTCTCATAGCCGGGAGTGATTTGGCGATAAGTTACCCAGTTATTGGATGCATCCCGTCCAATTGAGCGGTTCTCCATGCTTTCAGGTAACACATAGGATTCGATGACATTCCCACTTGGATTACGTAGAACCAAGGTTTCCCCACCTTCGGCAGTCAAACTGAAGTTGGCATAGAGTCCGGATTGATTCTTTCCGGTCAAATAAACCACCAAATACGATTTGGATTCGATTTTGACATCCGGAAAAATCCATTTGGTCTCATCCAACGTATCACTAAGTCCGAAGTTACGAAGATTGATCGAATGGTTACTGCCGTTATAGAGTTCGACCCAGTCGAAAAGTCCGCCTTTCGGTGATGCGAAGGCGCTTTCGTTATCGATCATGATTTCATTGATCACAAGTCCGTTTACGCTTACCGGTCCTTCCCCCAACTCACCTTCATCCGGATTCAACGCGATGCTTTTTTCGGCCAAGGTTCCGACGATCAACGCAAAAGCGATCACGATCGTGATCAGTAGGAGAACGAGACGGTGTTTAACGGGGATCTTACCAAAATTGATTTTCATTTGAACACTTCCTTGTGTAATTTTAACACAATTAAGTTAGGATATTAAAGTTGATTCCAACCATTCGAATCGAATTGTCAGGAATTCGTTAAAATATCGGAGGCTTTCGCGTTATAATTGATACTAAGGTAACCCTCTATGAACATCGCAATCCTTATCCCCGCCTACCAACCCGATCAAAAATTGATCTCCGTCGTGGAGACTTTACTTTTGCGATGCGCTTATCCGATCCTCGTGATTAATGACGGAAGCGATGAATCCTGCCATTCGATTTTTGACATACTTTCAACAATGGATCGGGTAACCGTTTTAAACCATGACATCAATCGTGGTAAAGGACGTGCTCTAAAAACCGGGATGCAGTATTGTCTATCCCATCCCGATATCGATGGGTGTATCACGGTCGACGCGGATGGTCAACACACTCCTCATGATATTCTGAGAATCATCGATGTCCTACAAACCAAACCCGATTATTTAATCCTTGGTTCAAGAGATTTTGATTTGGGACATGTTCCGCTGAAAAGCATGCTTGGAAATAAAATCACTCGATTCATCACTTCCTTGTTGATCGGACAAAAACTCACGGATACCCAAACCGGTTTGCGGGCATTCTCTGCAAATTCGATGGAAAAGTTCATCGATGTGCCCGGCGAGCGTTATGAATATGAAATGAACATGTTACTTTACTGTAAGCGATATAAAATCACGATCCAAGAAGTGACGATCGAAACCGTCTATCTCGACAATAACGCTTCTTCGCATTTCAACCCGCTCTTTGACTCGATCCGAATCTACAAACAGATTTTCGCGTTCGCGTTTTCGTCGATCGCCTCGGCGCTGCTTGATTGGAGTTTATTCACGATCGGACTTTACTTCTTTTCGAAGCTCTCCGAACCGATCTTGGTCGCGACGGTCGTCGCACGATTGATCTCGATGAACTTCAACTTCGCCATGAACAAAAAACTCGTGTTTCGAAGCAAGTCCGGTTGGAGATCACAGGTCGTCAAATATTACCTTCTCGCCGGTTTTCAGATGTTGGCAAGCGCTTATCTGGTGAAATTCTTCGCCCTAACCTTTACTTTCAATGCGCCGGCCGTTAAAATCGGGGTGGACCTGATGTTATTCTTACTCAGTTACCAGATCCAACGCCGTTTGATTTTCAAACAGGAGGATTAAAATGAAACCGAAACGATTCCCCTATCTCTGGGCGAAACTTGTGGCATTGATACTTGTGGCAACCTCGGCCTACGTCCTCTTGGACGCCTTTTTGATTCCACAGGCCTTGGTCGAAGTTGACCCGATAAAAAATCCGGTTTGCGAGACGACTCCGGACGGAAGCGAGATCGACAAAACGATCGATGTGAATGCGGATTCCTATACCGAGTCGCAAACCGTCATCTATAAAGCCATCAAAATCAGTACGCATGAGAAATACGGGGCGACCTATTATGTGGCGGATATCCAGCTCAGCAATCCGGCCTATTTAAAGACCGCATTCGCGAAAAATACCTTCGGGCGCAATATCGTTCAATATACCTCCACGATCGCTAAAAACAACAATGCGATCTTGGCGATCAACGGTGATTTCTACGGATTCCGTGACAAAGGTTTGATCATCCGTAACGGTGTCCTCTACCGCGATAAACCACGCAGCGACCCTTACTATAATACGACCTTGATGATCGATAAGAACGGCGACTTCAACTATGTCGTGGAAGGCGAAACCGCCGGAACGACGTTGATTGAACAAGGCATTTCACAGAGTTTCTCGTTTGGGCCGATCTTGGTTTCAAACGGTGAGATTTCCAACGATACCAATACCCAATACTGGGTGGCCGCGAAGGCCAATCCGCGCGTCGCGATCGGTCAAGTCGGACCGCTTCATTACATCTTCGTGGTCGTTGACGGACGCACGGGATCCAGCGAAGGAATGACTCTTCCCGAACTTGCGCAAGTGATGGCCGACCATGGCGCAATCAGCGCGTACAACTTGGACGGTGGCGGTTCTTCGACGATGTTCTACAATGGGAAAATCATCAATCGTCCGACAACCGACGGCAGTTCCTTCGGTGAACGCGGGGTGAGCGATATCGTCTATATCGTGGGGAACTAAGATGAGAAAACCGACTCGAACCACGTATACCTATCTATTATTAAGTTTATTGGCTTGGATTTTCAACTTCGTTTATTCCCTGTTCTCCCATGGGGTCACATCCGACTTTATGGCGAACATGTACTTGGTCTTGTTGATCGGAGCCGTATTCTACTTCCTGCTTTTCCAAATACCCGGCGTACGCCGCCGCCGACTCTATCGCGTATTTGTCAATACGCTCAACACCAGCGTCGCGGTGTTAGTCGTCGGAATGGCACTGCGCGGAGTCATCGAAATCGCCGGTTCTTCCTCCGTCTATCTTGATTGGTATTTCGATATCGCGATGGCGGGATTCATTCTATCCATGCTGATGTTTCTCTTGATGTGGATACTTAAACCAAAGACAAACTAAATCCCGCTTGCGCGGGATTTTATTTAGAGGATACGGACGCGTACGACGCCTTCGATGGCTTCGAGTGACGCGATGATTTCCGGCGTGATTTCACCTTCGACATCCAACACCGTATACGCCCACGCCTTTTTCGACATATTCTGCATCGTATCGATATTGATATGGTTTTGGCCCATGACCGATGTGATCTGACTGACCATGTTGGGGATATTCTTATGGTTGATGGTGATGCGCGCATCGCTTCGACAGAGGCCGACCTCGCAATCCGGATAATTGACGGCGTTTTTGATATTTCCGTTTTCCAGATAATCCATCATTTGATGGACGGCCATGATCGCACAGTTGATTTCGGATTCGGGCGTCGATGCGCCTAGATGCGGAATCGAGATACAGTTTTTCATCTGAAGGGTCATGGCGTTAGGAAAGTCGGTGACATACTTCGCGACTCTTCCGTCTTTCAAGGCATGAGACATCGCGAAATCATCCACAAGTTCAGCCCGTGCGAAGTTCAAGATGCGAATATCATCTTTCATTTTCGCGATGCTGTCCGCATTGATCAACCCGCGCGTCACATCCAACAGCGGGATGTGTAGGGTCAGATAGTCGCATTGCGTATAGAGTTCGTCATAGGAGGAAGCGCGCTTTACATTGCGCGACAAGCCCCAGGCCGAAGCGACGGAAATGTAGGGATCATAGCCGAGAACGGTCATCCCTAAGGCATTGGCCGCATTCGCAACCAAGACACCGACCGCGCCTAAGCCGATGACACCCAAGGTTTTCCCTTTGATTTCAGGACCGGTGAACTGCGCTTTTCCGGCTTCCACTTTCTTGGCGACATCTTCTTCCTCAATGAGCGTTTTCGCCCAATCGATCGCACCGACGATATCGCGCGATGCCAACATCAATCCGGCGATCACAGCTTCTTTGACCCCGTTCGCATTCGCACCCGGCGTATTGAAGACGACGATTCCTTTTTCGGCACACGCTTCCAAGGGAATGTTATTGACGCCGACCCCGGCACGTGCGATCGCTTTTAACCGGGGATCGAATTCCATCGTCAACATGTTCGCGCTGCGTACCAAAATCCCATCGACCGTATCACCGGTATCGATACTGTAGCGCGGAGTTAAAAGTTGTAATCCTTCCGCGGCGATTTCATTCAACGTTTTTATTTTGTACATCGGATCACACTTTCTTGTGTTGTGTTTCAAACTCAGTCATCGCATCAACCAAGGCTTGCACCCCTTCGAGCGGCATCGCGTTGTAGATACTGGCACGCATCCCGCCGACCGTGCGATATCCTTTGATATTGACGATGCCTTTGGTTTTCGCGAATGCGATAAAGGCACTATCGATTTCCGGATCGTCGGTCTTAAAGGTTACATTCATCAGAGATCGATCCTCTTTCCGAGCGGTTCCATAAAATAATTCGCTTTGGTCGATCGCTTGATACAACAGTTGTGCTTTCGCTTGGTTGAGCGCATGCATCGCATCGATCCCGCCCAGTTTCTTGATCCACGTGAAAACCAAACCCGCCATATAGATCGCAAACGTCGGCGGTGTGTTATAGAGCGAATTATCTTTCGCCATTGCGGCGTAATCCAACATCACCGGTAGTTTCGAATCCGCATGACCGATCAAATCTTCCCGAATGATGACGACCGTCAGACCTGCGATCCCCATGTTCTTCTGCGCGCCGGCGAAGATCACCCCGAAACGACTTACGTCGATCGGACGCGATAGGATATCGGAGCTCATGTCGCAAACGACATCTCCCGTACCAAAATCCGGGAATGTCGCAAAACGTGTCCCGTAAATCGTATTGTTGCTGACGCAATAGACATAATCCGCATCATTGCGAATCATGGAGACGTCAAAATCAGGCAATCGGGCATATCCCGCGTCCGCCGAACTGGCGACGACATGGATATCTCCGAATTTCTTGGCTTCCGCGATCGCCTTCTTTGACCACTCTCCGGTATCGATATAATCCGCTTTTTTCGAGTTTCGAAGTAAATTTAACGGTACCATCGAAAATTGCAGGGTCCCGCCGCCTTGAAGAAAGAGAATCTTATAATTCTCGGGAATATTCAATAGGTCCCGTAAGTCCGCAATCGCTTGATTATGGATTTTTTCATAGCTGGGCGATCGATGACTCATCTCCATGACGGACATGCCGGAACCTTGCGTATCCAGCATTTCTTCCGCCGCCTGTTGGAGTACAGGCAAAGGTAAGGTTGAAGGACCTGCGCTGAAATTATAGACTCGTGTCATCGTTCTTTCCTCCCGCGTATTGCGCATAATGGTATTTCTTGCTACGTAATATGGGAATACTTTACCAAGCAAAAGCGTGTTCGTCAATGAGAAGTTTCAGTTCTTGTGAATCTTTTGTTTTAATGATGTCGTGAGTTAATTTAGCACTCGATTGAATCGCATTTAACCTCATTCAGATTCAAACTCATATACACGACCTCGTCGAGCGGGTTCTCGTAATACGCTTGTATTTCAACAAACCCCAAGCTTTTATAGAGACCCAACGCGCTCTCCATGGTTCGTAACGTATCCAAGACCATGGTATCGTAACCGATCGTTTTGGCTTCCGCGATGATACGTCGAGCCAACGCTTTTCCGAGTTTCATGTTGCGAAACGATTCTTTCACGTAGAGTCGCTTCATTTCGCACGTATGGTTGTCAAAAGGTCGAAGCGCGACACATCCCGCCGCGATGTCGTCAACATAGGCAACAACGATCCGACCCTTCGGTAAGGCATACTTTCCAGGCAGAGAAGCGAGTTCTTCTTCGAAATTTTGGAAGCATAAGTTAACGTGAATTTGAACGGCGTACTCCCGAAAAAGTTCTTTGACCGTTTCGAGTTGATCATAGGCTGGACGTATTTCAATCATGCGATATCACCTCGTAATTTTCATTTAGTTTACCATGTTACGTTTTAAGTACAAGTCCCTTTGCGATTTGATTTTGATTTCAAAGCATGGTTTAATAGTAAAGTTAAAGGTAATCGTTATGAAAATAATCTTTTCCCCAAGTAAAACCCAATCTATAATCCACCTACCGTGTTTAAAGATAAGGGATGTTACACCGCTAAGATACCCCAAGATCACACGGAAGATCGCTTCGCAACTGCGTCAAATGACCAAGGAAGAGTTGTCTTTCTCAATGCGAATTCAAGGTAAGTTGTTAGATGAAACGTATACGTTGATTCATACCCATCAACCGACTTGCCACGCGATCGAACTTTTTCGCGGGGTAGCGTATGAACAACTTTCTCTTTCGACGTTTACATCAGCGGAACTCGACTATCTGGAAAACCATTTGCGCATACTTTGCGCCTATTATGGGATCTTGACTCCCTTAACCGAGGTATTGCCGTACCGACTCGACTTTACGATCCGTAACTTTGATTTGAGCTTGACTCAACTTTGGAAAGCTACGATTCAAAAAGAGTTTCGATCGGAAGATCTGATTTTCGATTTGGCATCGAGCGAGTATTCATCACTCTTGGATCGACACGTCGAAAACATCCACACGATCCTATTTCTCGTCCAAAAAGGAAACGCTGTCTTAAAACCGCCGAGTTACGAAGTCAAGCGGATGCGGGGTCAACTTCTAAGTTTCATGGTTGAAACGAAAGTCGAAACGATCGAGGAGTTGCGTACTTTTGATCGTTATGGATATCGCTTTGATGCATCGCGGTCGGATACGAAAAACAGCGTGTTTGTTCGATGGATCAAGGAAAGAAAATAATTCAAACCCAAAAAAAATGCGTTTCCGCATTTTTTATTCTTCGAACTTCAATAAATGACTTAACTTATCTTGTTTGGTTTTTAGATAATGTTCATTCTTTTCGTTATGGTTCAACTGGATCGGCACCCGTTCGGTGATTTCGATCCCATAGCCTGACAAACCGACGAGTTTCCGCGGATTGTTGGTCATGAGACGTAACTTGGTGATGTTTAAATCATTCAGGATCTGTGCACCGATCCCATAGTCGCGTAGATCGGCGCTAAAGCCCAAAGCGAGGTTGGCTTCGACCGTATCCAAGCCTTGGTCTTGGAGGTTATAAGCTCGGATTTTGTTGATTAGGCCGATACCGCGACCTTCTTGTCGCATATAGATCAACACGCCGCGGCCTTCCTTGGCGATCTTCTTCATCGCCGCATCGAACTGTTGTCCGCAATCGCAACGCAAGGACCCAAACGCATCCCCGGTCAGACATTCGCTATGTACACGAATCAATACCGGTTCCCCGTCGGAGACATCGCCCATCGTTAGCGCCACGTGATGTTCTTTCGTCAACGTGTTCTCATATCCGATAATCGTAAACTCCCCGTAGCGGGTCGGCATCTTCGCAAAACTGGCACGTTTGACCATCGATTCGCTCTTGCGTCGAAACGCGATCAGATCTTCCATCATGATCTTCTTGATTCCATAGATTTCGCAGAACGCATCGAGATCTTTTCCGATGAGCAGTTTGCCTTTCGGATCGGCGATTTCGCTCACCAAACCGATCGGTTTAAGTCCGGCTAAACGCGCCAAGTCGATCGAGGCTTCGATGTGTCCGGCGCGTTTTAACACACCGCCGAATGAAGACTGCGTGATAAACAGATGTCCCGGTTGGGTAAAATCGGAAATCGTCGTATGTAGGTCAAGTAGTTTTTCGATCGTAACGATTTTCGCCGCGTCGGTAAAATCGAGCGCGACTTCGTTGGCGGAAATCGATACGGTATTGACGACTTGATATCGATTGTCTTCATAGCTCGCCTTAAACCCAAGGTCGATCATTCGCGACGCCTCCAAACTGGCGTGTAAGGTAAAGTGTCCCACGTTGTTGAAGATTTCAAGCAACTCCGGCGTGATCTTTTCCGCAGCCAAATAGAGATGTGCTTTGGCGTCATCGCTTTCTTCATCCATGATCACCAAGAGTCTTCCCTTAGAAACTTCTTCCAATGCTTCGTTAATAGTGCTTTTTGTCATAGTATCTCCCCGATCCATCGTTTTTATTAAGTTGGATCCCTCTGTCCTTAAAGGTAACAATAAAGAAGCGGGACTTCAATTCATCTGCCCGTTTTGATCGAGAATGAGGATATTCGCTTCAAATCACAAAAAAACCGACTTGCGTCGGTTGGATTACTGCTTGGAAACGATTGCTTTCACGGCTTTCACAAAACTCATCCGGTTCCCGTACGACAACGAACCGAGTCGGTAGATCCGGATCGACATTACCGCCAACAACCAGGTGGTGAGCGCCATCAAACCAAGCGAGATCAATAGCTCGAAGACAGGAACGGCGGTCATGAAATAACGGATCGGCATCGATAAGATCGCGGTAAAAGGAACATAAGATGCGATCTTAATCATCAAACTATCCGGCATATTCATGCCAATCGTCGCGATCATGTAAGCGACCATAAACAACATCGTGATGATCGAGACGGAAGATCCGACATCTTCGACCTTGGATACCAACGATCCAAGGGAAGCATAGAGGAATAGGTAAAGCAGGTATCCCAATGAAGTGAATACGAAGAAGACAAACGCCGCATCCCAAGATAAGGATCCAAACAACATCTGTGTTACTTCGGCCGGATAATTCGCTTGGTTGAGGAAGAATCCGATCAAGGCGACAGCCAACAAGAACGAAAACTGAATCAATCCCGCGATTCCGTTGGCGAAGACTTTCCCGATGATGAGTGCATCCGGTTTGGTCGACGTGATCAGGATTTCCATCGTACGGCTATCCTTCTCACGCGCGACCGACGTCGACACGAAGGATCCGTACAGGATGACCAACATATAGACCGCCAACATCAAGATGTAACTGATGAGGAAGCTGTTATTCGCATCTTTGCCTAAGACCACTTCGTTGATCGTCACCTGAACATTGGACGCTTCTTTGACTTTTATCGGGTCGATGCCGGCCAAAATCAGATTGCGATCGGTTTGGATCGACACCAACAAACCTTTCAAAATTTGACTACTGAAACTGTAAAGATCCTTGTTTTTCAAAATTGAAGTGAATGTCGTATCGGACGTGATCACAAATCCGATACTTCGATCCCCTTCCATGACAGCTTCTCTGAGCGATGCTTCATCCGTAAAGAACTCGACCTTATCGCCGACATAGAACTTCAGCTCATCTTGGGTATAGCTATCGGTCGACAGTACGATGCCCGCATTTCCGAGATCCACGATCGTATCTCCGGGTTCGGACGGTTCGTCGTTAAACAACGTCATGATCGAAGGGATCGAAGTTCCGATAAACATCACGACCGCCAAAATCAAGGTCGTCACGCGTACCGACTTCTTCATCAAAATCGTCTGTAATTCAAAAAACAGTACTTTTCCCGTGTTATGCATGTTCGCCTCCGACTGTCTTAACGAAGATTTCGTGCAGACTGGGTTCATAGGGTCCGAAGGTTTCGGGCACGACACCCAAATCCAAACAAGCGCGTAAGAAACGTTCCGAAGTTAACCCATTTTTAAGTTGTATGATCAATCCATCGGTATCCGGCTCGATCTTGATGTCGGCGATCGATTGGATCGCGGATTCGAGATGTTTCAGATCCGAATGGGAAATCCGTAAGCGTTGTTGCCCCAAGTCACGTTTGATTTCCTTCAAGTTGCCGCTCAATACGATCCGACCTTGGTCGATCAGTGCGATCTCATCGCAGAAAGTCTCGACATAGTTCATCTGATGACTTGAGAAAATGACCAACTTCCCTTTTTGGATCGATTCGATGATCACTTCTTCCAGAACTTGGGAGTTGACCGGGTCCAGTCCGCTGAAGGGTTCATCCAAAATGATAATATCCGGATCATTGAGTAACGCTTGAGCGATTTGGATCTTCTGCTGGTTTCCTTTGGACAATGTTTCCAGCTTCTTGTTTTTCGACTCGCTCAATCCGAATCGTTCGATCCAATATTCGGCGCTGGTTTTCGCCTGCGTCAATGTCGCGCCGCGTAAGCGCGCGAAGTAGATCAGTTGCGTTAAAATCTTTTCTTTTCCATACAGTCCGCGTTCTTCCGGCAAATAACCGACTTTATAGTCGTTGGGTTGAAATGGGATGCCATCGACTAAAAACTCACCGCTATCCGCCCGAAACACATCCATCAGCGCCCTTAGTGTCGTCGTTTTTCCGGCGCCGTTGCGTCCGAGAAAGCCCATCGCTTTGCCCGACGTCACGGTAAACGACACATCATGCAAGACCTGTTTGTCACCGAAACTCTTATTGATGCCTTTGATTTCCAGTATCATATTTCCTCCGTGTCCATACAATGTTTAGTTTAGTCTTTCCTTTTTTAGTTTACAAGAAGTTACAGATGATTTAGCAAAGAATTCACAAATATTTAAGAATTGACAGATTATGGTATAATACAATGGCTTTCAGAGCCGTTAGGACAGTACACCATGAACCCAGAAACAAACTTTAGCCGCTTCGGCTTACAGAAAGAGATCCTTAAAGCCATCTCCCTGCTTGATTATAAACAACCCACCAAGGTCCAGTCGATGTTGATCGAAGCGATGTTGGAACATCGCGATGTCGTCGTGCAATCGCAGACCGGAAGCGGTAAAACCGCCGCGTTCGCCATCCCTATCTGTAACGAATTGGATTGGAATGAAAACAAACCTCAAGCCTTGATTTTGACTCCGACCCGCGAACTCGCCCTGCAAGTGAAACAGGATGTTTTTCACATCGGTAGATTTAAACGGATCAAAGTCTCCGTCTTGATCGGACAAACCCCTTTCGCTCAACAGGAACGTGAGTTAAAACAGAAAACACACATCGTCGTCGGAACGCCGGGACGTGTGATGGATCATTTAAGCAAGAACACGCTTGATTTAAGCGAACTGAAGTATTTGGTGATCGATGAAGCCGATGAAATGTTGGATTTGGGGTTCATCCCGCAAATGGATGAGATCTTAAAGACCTTACGCCGCGATCGTCAAACCGTGTTATTATCCGCAACCATCCCTGATCAGATTCAAAGTCTGATTGAGAATTACTGTGTCGATCCGCAAGTCGTGGTTATCGAAGAAGACAACCGCGTTTCCGACCGGATCCTTCAATACAAGTACGACGTCATCGCCACCGCGAAACTGAAATCATTGAAAGAAGTTTTAACGGTCGAAAATCCTGAAAGTTGTATTTTGTTTGCCAATCAAAAGGCGACGGTCGACGAAATCACGAAAGAACTTCTCAGTTTGAATTATCCAGTGCGGAAACTGCACGGCGGACTCGAACAGAAAGATCGTACGCAGATCATCAACGACTTCAAGCATGGGGTCTTCCGTTATCTTGTCGCCACCGATGTGGCGGCACGCGGATTGGATATCGACAATGTCGGATTGATCTTCAATTACGATTGTCCGTTGGAAGGCGAAGCCTATGTCCATCGGATCGGTCGTACCGGTCGTTTTGATAAGAGTGGAAAAGCGATCACGTTTGTGACGACCAACCAAGGCAAATACCTTCATCGAATCGAAGCCTTTATTCAAAAAGAGTTGACGCCTTACCTACGCCCGACGGCAGACGCCGTTTTGGCAGCACGTCCGATATTTACCAAGACGAAGAGCGAAATCCCGACGCCGAAGAAACAAAAAGGTGCGGCATTCGATCGTGAGATCTTGAAACTCCAAATCAACGGCGGCAAACAATCCAAAATCCGTCCGGTCGACGTGGTCGGCGCGCTGTGCGCCCTACCCGGCATCGATGCCAATGACATCGGCGTCATCGCGATCGGGGAACTAAAGAGTGAAGTTGAGATCCTTAACTTCAAAGGGAATCAGGTATTCAACTTATTACAGAACACACCGATTAAAGGCAAGATTCGTAAAGTTACGAAAGTCGCCAAAGAGTAAACCAAAGGATGGGCTGACCCATCCTTTTTTTCGATTACTTGAACTTTAATTCCAGTACTTTTTTCGGACAAACATCGACACAACGACCGCAATTGATGCAATCCAATGAGCCGATCTTCCCTTGCTTCACTTGATGCATCACATCGATACTCATCGGACATTCCTTATCGCACCGCGAACATGAAATGCATCGGTCGGCTTGGGTGACCACTTGATACTGTTTGAAATGAAGTTTGTTGCCCAACCAAGAACCGAAAGTAAGAAACGGCGACATCCAACAGATCGAATGGCAGGCGCCGCGTTTCCCGACGAGAGCGGTAATTCCAAAGAACGCAAACACGACCATGTAATACGTCACAAACTTAATCGGTAGATCCACTGAAATACCGCTTTCCGTTAGATAGAGCGGCTGGATCGATTTGATACCTCCAGCGAAAATGAAGCTGACGACCAAAATCGTAAACCAGATCGCAAAAACTAGATAACGTATTTTACGAAGTCGATTTCGATTGACATTACATTCGTTGATTTTCTCAATCGATTCAAATGGCGCCGCCAACGGACAAAGATACGAACACCAAGCTCTTCTGAAAAACAAGGCGGTCAACGCCATCAAACCAAATACGATCACACTGCCTGCGATGATTCCATTCATAGCCCCGTCGATACTGACATAGGGTGAAAAGAAGTTCAGGGTGATCGGAAAGAACAGAAAGGCAATCCAAGCGCTCAGTATGCGTAACTTATTTCGCTTCATCGCGGTTCTCCTTGGCTTGCAGCATATGCAACGCTTGCTGACTCCAACTTAGATATGCTTCGTTGGTTTTGATCCCGAAGTCGATAACGGAAAGGATATATTGATGGTTTTGATACGGATCTTCTATTGTTTCCAACTCCTTCTTAAACATATTCAGGATCATCAAATCTTTTTGATGTGCCGCAAGAAACGTTTCCACATGACCGCGCATCATTGCTGGATCCCCTATTGAAGCGAAGTACATCTTCAATAGTATCTCCAATCGCAAACTTTCCGTCTCGACCGGTAAATGAAGCCAGCTCTTCAGTTCATTTCTTCCTTGATCGGTAATCGCATACACGGTCTTCCCTTTTTTCCCTTCACGGGATTTGGACATGATCCATCCGAGTTTCACCATATTCCGCAATTCGGGATAGATTTGACCATAGGATTCATTCCAGAAAAAGCGAAATCGAATATCGATCCGCTTTTTTATGTCATAACCATCCAATGGCTCTTCACTCAACAATCCAAGAATAACATATGGGGTTTTCTTGGCCATTTCATTCCTCCTATATATCTTATAGATATATTAATTCAATGAGAGAGCAATGTCAATATACGTGACAAGTTTAGCCAACAATTTGTGTTCCGATAAAAAAAACGGATATCCATCGGTTGATGAATATCCACTTCGAAATCAGAGTAACACACGCTATTGCGAACTATTCGATGTCTTGAATCGACATCCGTTCTAAATCCTCGATCCTCCGTAATTTCGCACGGACGGAACTGCGAATCGACATGAAAATCAACGTCGGGATGTTATAGAAACCAAAGATGACGACGGTTGTCAATAAGGTCGCAAGAACGTTGGTGGAAATCGAGAAAAAAAGATATCCGAGAGAGGCGACCAATGAAACCGCAACACTGATTCCGGGAAGAATCAAACTATACGAAGCGTTTTTCTGTTTCGCCAAATAATACTGTAACAAACAAAGTAAAATGAGTGGAAATAATAAGATAGCCACGACCCAAAACAAATTCATGAAGATCCATCCTAGATTAACGGTCATGATCATTTTCTCCTTTTTTTGTTTTTTTGTATTCCGAAACTAAAAGCTTTGCGGTATCCAAATCCAACTTCTCATTGACCGCCAATCGTTTGATAAGGGCGATATAGGGTTCGTTGATTGTCTCTTCGTTGATTTGGATCTTTTGGATCAATCGGTCTAGGCGGAGTCGCACGGTCGGATAGGTCACTCCGTAATAACTCGCCAAATCTTTCAGCGATCCGGAAGTCAATACGAATCGGCGCAGGAAGGACAAGTCTTCGTCCTCCAATCCGCTCATCCATTCAGGTAAGATCGTGATGGGCATAGGGTTCACTCCTTTAATATTATTAAGTTTAACCTTTAACTTTATTTATGTCAATATTCATACTTTATTTAATATTAATCTATTTACTCCAAAAAAAAGCCATAATCAACCGGTAATTAGTGCGTATGACGGTGATGGATATCGGGCGTATGGGAATGGCGGTGTTGAATGGGTTGGTGGACATGCGGATGACTGTGTTCGCCGAGGATCGTTTCATCGTGATGATGATCATGATGTCCGTCATCGTGGCGATGTTTGTGTTCATGGACTTCCGCCAGATGACGATGAAGATGTCCATGCTTCTCGGTAACCGCAAACCATGTCCCTAGGATCATTACGATAAGAGCGACGATAAAGTTGGTAGTGATCGCTTCATGGAAGACAAGCCATGAAATCAACACTCCGATAAACGGCGCCGCCGCATAGTATGCGCTGGTGCGTCCAGCCCCTAAGTCGCGTTGCGCGGCCACATAGAAGAAGATGCTTAAACCATAAGCCACAAAGCCCAACAACAACGCGAAGATGACATAAAGGAAAGCATCCGTAGACTGCTTTAGCAGAAGTGCGACCAGCAGACTTCCCGCCCCTGCCCCAAAGCCCTTAAACACGACGATCTGCAGCGGATCTTTCAATGACAACATGCGCGTACAGTTATTTTCCAACCCCCAACAGATACAGGCTGCCAACACGAAAACCGAACCGATGGAAAAAGTGAAGCTTTCAAAGCTTTGGACGGTCAGTACGATACTTGAGAGCGTAATCAGGAAAATCGCGATCCACATACGCTTACCGATGGCTTCCTTAAACGCCATTGAGGCAATCAATGCGGTTGCGACGATTTCGAAATTATTCAACAATGAAGCGTTTTCGGAACTGGTCATCGTCAACCCGATCATTAGAAAAATCGGTGCCAAGATATCCAGAACGATCATCGCCAGGGTATACGGTAGTTCGTTGCGCGTAAGTTTTGCTTCTTTTCGCATCGGAACCAATCGCTTCGTTAGGATGGACAAGATCAACATTCCCCCGCCCGCCCCCAGATACAACAGAGAAGCCATCAAGGCCGGTGGGATTTCCTCCAATAAAAGTTTGGAGAACGGTGCACTGACCCCATACAAAAGCGCGGCGAAAATCGCCATCAGGATGGGTGTTTTGGGTATGGATGTCAACTGTGTCGTTTTTGGATGTTTTTCCATGCGTTCCCCTTTTCTTTATTTTACGAAGAAACCGCGTAAAAGCCAATCAAATCGATGATGTGGGAATTGATTTGTTGATTGTTGCGCGTTTCTCGGGATGAAATATGGTAGCTCGTGTATAATCGAAGTATGAACCCATCCACTAAATCTTATGCTCGATCTCCGTTTCATTTCCAAGGGAAATTGACCGACCCGAATTACTTCGAGGGTTGGTACTTTAAACAAGTCAATCGACAGCGTAATCAATCGATCAGTTTTATCTTCGGTATCAGTCTCAACGTCGAAAGACCACAGAGTTTCATCCAAGTTATCAAGACAAATCCTTTGGTTTCCTATGCGTTTACCTATCCGCTTTCGGACTTTCGCTTACAGAACGAGGGCTACATAATCAAGGAATCTTTCTTTTCTCAGACCGAGATTGATATCAGGATCGATGAGCCTGAATTCAAGTGTATCGGTAAATTAAACTTCTCGAAAATCATCCCTCTCCAAAATCATTCCCTATATGCCCCTTCCATTATGGGACCGTTCACTTATATTCCGAACATGGAATGTAACCATGGCGTCGTCAATATGCGGCATCGGATCGACGGTACGTTGACCATCGATGGCGAAGTTTGGGAGTTTGTCGACGATGTCGGTTATATCGAAAAAGATTGGGGAAGATCCTTCCCGAAACGCTATGTTTGGCTACAAGGGAATCATTTTCCGGAAACCTCGGCCAACTTTATGTTAAGCGTAGCGGATATTCCTTTCCATAAACTGAATTTCGAAGGTGTCATCGCACACTTGGATTTAGGACATAAATCTTATCGTTTTGCGACCTATTACGGTGCTTACAAGCAATCCCTCTCGAAGATCGACAATGGGTTCATCCTGTCGATCCGACAAGCTTTTCACACGTTGATCGTCGAAGCGAAGTTTGATCAGCGTGCATCCCTAAAGTCTCCGAAAGACGGAAATATGACGCAAACGATCAAAGAAGGCTTGGGAGGTACGATCAGAGTAACGCTTAAACGCATGAATCGTATTATTTGGTCCTCGGTCAGCGAACATTGCGGGATTGAGATCGAAGGCTATTAAAACATAGCTCAATAAACAGTAAAGGGCGCCAAGCGGCGTCCTTATTTCATGCGATAGGTATGATACCCCTTATAGGCAACAACATCGATCGCCGGATCATCGGACAATCGGCGTAGGATCGCGGTAACGTCCGGATTCTTACGGAAACGTAGGAAATCCGTGATTTCATGTTGGTTCATGGGATGTCTGCGGATGATGCTTTTTAACGCTTGGTAATCATCCGTGATGTCGCTTAGATAACGATTGTTTGAGTGGAGGTCGATCGCGATCGCGCCTAGACGATCTGCGATTTCAAGCATTCTGAAATGACTCACCGGCTTCACGCTCGCGACGGTCGGAGGCCGTAGCGTCGTATTTAAATAGATCTTGTCATGACGAATCGAAGCGATCCATTTCGCATACGCATCGATACTTGCATCATCATCGTTAATGCCACTCATCAGAAGAATTTCAAGCCATAATTGACCATGAAACTGCTTCGAGAATTCCTGCAGTCCTGATATGATTTTCGTAAATGTCAGATCCTTATGCGGACGGTAGATTTTCTTAAACGAAGCTTCGTCATATGCATCCATCGTCGGCAGGACGATATCCGCTAAACACAGTTCGTTACGAACATCGGGATCATAAAGCAATGCCCCGTTGGTGATGACCGCGATCGGTTTGAAAGTCCGCTTACGTAATCCACGGATTAACTCACCTAACCCTAGATAAAGCGTCGGTTCGCCATCTCCGACGATCGAAACGACATCGAAGTCGATTTGATCGCGCAATACGATATCGAATTCATCCAAGAGGGCTTGCACGGGAAAGAACATCTCCCGCGTGTTGGTCATATGGTTGGTAGTGCCAAGCATACAATAAACGCAACCGTAGTTACATGTTTTTTTAGGGATCGGGCTGATGCCCAACGATCTTCCCAAGCGACGCGATGGGATAGGTCCGTAGATGTATTTCAAATCGTTCAAGGAGGATCTCGCTTTCCGGAAGTACGTCATCCATTATAACGCAAGAAAGCCAATTTGCATGCGAAATGATATGTAAAACCTGTCGCATAGAAAAACGCACTCATTTCAGAGTGCGCTTATGTTATTCGATCGGCTTTTCAGCCGGTTTGACTTCTTTCACCGGTTCGATCTTGACCGGTTCATCCTTCTCCAACAATGCCTTCGCACCTGCCAATAAGCCGGCCATGTTCTGCAGTTCGGAAGGAATGATGATCTTGGTCGCTTGGCCATTGGCGACCCGCTCGAACGTCTCATAACCACGCAGTGTTATATAGGCTTCGTTCGGAGCAGCGTCATTGATCAATTTGATCCCGCGTGCTTGCGCTTCGTAAACACGTTCCAACGCTTCCGCCTGACCTTCGGCTTCGGCGATCAACGCTTTCTTCTTCGCCTCGGAACGTAAGACCACGGATTCCTTTTCACCTTCCGCAACCAAGATCGCGGCACGTTTTTCACCTTCCGCATTTAGGATGGTGGATCGACGTTCACGTTCGGCACGCATCTGTTTCTCCATGGCTTCCTGGATATCCCGTGGCGGGATGATATTCTTGACTTCGACGCGGTTGACCTTGATTCCCCAAGGATCGGTCGCTTCGTCCAAAATGACCCGCATCTTCGTATTGATGATCTCACGCGATGTCAACGTTTCATCCAACTCAAGATCCCCGATGATATTACGTAAGGTCGTCGCCGTCAGGTTTTCGATCGCATTGATCGGATTGACGACACCGTAGGTGTAAAGCTTGGGATCCAAGATCGCGAAGTAGACGACCGTATCGATCATCATCGTGACGTTGTCTTTCGTGATAACCGGTTGCGGCGCGAAATCCTTCACCAATTCTTTCAAACTGACACGGCTGGAGACACGGTCGATAATCGGGATGATGACATGCAAACCCCGTTGTAGTGTGCGATCATATGCCCCTAAACGTTCAACGACGTAGGCATTGGATTGCGGGATGATCCGCACGGTGTAAATCAAGATGATGATGACAAGAAAGATGACAAACAGGGTAATAAACAGAGGTACGATATATTCCATTGATTTTCTACCTTTCTATCGCTTCGATTTTACGAACGATAAGTTTTGCGCCTTCGATCGCCACGATCTCGACCCGTTGTCCGGCCTCGATCGCACGGTTGTCGACGCTAACGGCGGCATAAATCAATCCGTTGGATTTGATTTCGCCCCACACGCCTTCATCAATTCCCTTCGCTAAGTAAACTTGTTGGCCGATCAATCGATCGGCATTGGTCGATACGACGTTGCCTCGTAAGTACGCCGCAGCCAACGGCCGAATGGCGAGCATCGCCACGACCGAAACCCCGAGAAACGTAGCCACTTGAAATACCAAATCACCCCCGGCGAGTTGGACAATCAACGCTCCCGCGGCGCCGACAGCAAACCAAATCGAAACCAGGTTGCCTAAGGTGACAACCTCAACCAAGATCGCAACAAGGATGACGATCATCCATAACCAGTCAAGCATGCGGTTCACCTCACATCGACGGTCGACGGAAGTCGACAATCAACATCTTTTCTACTTCATTATACACAATTTGATACTTGCGTCCCTCGGCTTTTGCCTGTAACATCGAAGAAATCGAGTCACAAACCGCCTTCGAGGTAATACGGGCATATCCGTTCCCGATGGAAACCTTATGCAAGTGTTCGTAAGGAACAAGTTGCAAATCGATTTCACGCTTGGTTATCGGCTTGATCGCGATCCGTTGGTTCGGTTTATCCAAGCCGATTGTAACATATCGGACATCTTCGAGATAGCGGGCTGCCGAAGCATTCAGGGTTAAATTGCCGGCATTAAACGTCAATAACAGTTGTACGGCATTCCCGGGAATCCATTCGAACATGGTTTCACCTTCCTTCCTCTTCAGTATATTATTTTTCTGATTATTTTGCAAGTTCTATTATTTCATATTTTATCGATATAATACACAACGAAAAATCCCTTTCGCAAGGGACTTCGTACAACCTTTTATTCTTCATACAAGCAAGTCATTACGATATTGGGTTCGACATTATCAGATTTGCGAACGCGGTGACGAGCTGCGGATCGAATTGGCTCCCTGCCCCGCGCAATATCTCGCTTAAGGCAAATTGTTCGTCATACGCTTTTCGATACGCACGATCGGAACACATGGCGTCAAAGGCATCCGCGATCGATATGATGCGCGCATTCAACGAAATCGCTTCTCCTTTGAGTCCACGCGGATAACCTTTACCGTCCCAACGTTCATGATGTTGCAAGACGACTTCCGCGATTTCGGCGAATTCCAATGATGCACTAAGGATTCGGCTCCCGATTTCCGGGTGTTTCTTGATTTCGATCCATTCTTCCGGCGTCAATTTCTGATCGCTATTAAGTATTTTCTCATCGATCCCAATTTTCCCGATATCATGCATCAATCCGGTTAAACGGATCTTATTGATCTCATCATTACCAAGTCCGAGCTGCGTGGCGATTGATACGCAGATTTCACTGACACGTTTGGAATGCAGCATTTCACGACTATTCTTTTCAAACAAAGTTTTCATGATCAAGTCGATGGTTCTGCTACGCATACTTAGGCTTTCATAGACTTTGTGTTGGTACATATCGTCTTCGGTTTTCTTGATCCATTCTTTCGTCTCTTCGTCGATCGATTGTTTGGTTTGGACACCGAACGAAACCGAAATATCGATCGAGCCGGAGTTAATCTCGATAAGTCTTGACTTGATCCGATCGACAACTTTGTTCGCTTCCGCTGTTTCCGTACGCGGTAGAATGATCACAAACTCATCCCCTCCAAAACGCGCGACGATGTCATCGACACGGCAGGCTTTGCGGATGGCATCGGCGACTTTAATAATCAATTCATCCCCTTGCGCATGTCCAAATGAATCGTTAACCAGTTTCAATCCGTTGATATCCCCCATGACCAAAGTCATCGGCATATTTCGCTCGACATCGAGTCGCTTTAACTCTTCTTCATAGAATCTGCGATTATAGAGTCCGGTCAATTGGTCGTGATAACTCAAAAAGAGAATATTTTCCTGCGCTTGACGGCTTTCCGTAATGTCCCGACAAATGACAGCGAAATACCCTGGCTCGGTGGCATAGTTGTGGGTATCGTAGTATCTTCCGGTCGTCTCGAAATAGTTTACGAAATTACTGGATTGACCGGTCAGCGCGACTCTGCCGAACTCTTCGATCCAATATTCCTCGACCTTCGGCATGACTTCTTTGGCTCGTTTACCAATCACGTCTTCGCGTTTCATTTCGAACATTTCAAGGAAGAAATCGTTGACATCCGTGAAGGAATAATCCGTCGGCTTTCCGTTTTCATCCAAAATAATCTTATATAGTGCGATTCCTTGATTCATTTCACTAAAAAGTAAGCGATACCGCTCCTCGCTTTCGATCAAACGTTGCTGCGCGATCTTTTGTTCGGTTATATCGTTCACGATGCAATGCGTACGTTCGAATTGTCCTTCCTTGTCATAGCCGATTCTGCCATCGATGGAAACGTCGATTTTGTGACCATCTTTATGTTTCATTTTATATTCCGCATGAAGTTTGCCTTGTTCCCGAAATTTTTTGAAGTTTGATTTCAATGTCGGAATTTGGTCCGGATCCATAAAATCGCCGAGCCATTTTCCGACAACTTCGTCATGTTGGTAGCCCAACGTCTTTAACCAAGCCTCATTCACATCAAGTAAAAACCCCTTGTCATTTAGCGACTGATATCCCAAGGGAGCTCGTTCAAAGAGATGGCGAAGTCTTTCCGCGTTGATTTTTAAAGTCCTTTCATTCAGCGTTCGTTCAGTGATGTCTTGCCACACTACGGAAACACCGACGATATTGTTATCCAATACGATGGGCAAACAGAAGATCTCCAGCATCCCGTCATCGATCGGTCCATATAAAACGCCGGACTGTGCTTCCCCTTTTGAAGCAGTTTCAATGAACTGCTTCAACTTTGATTTAAATACCGCTTCGGCCGGAATCTCTTCGATCGTCATTCCGTTTTTAACTTCCAACCCAAACCGTTCATATACGATCCGTTGAAACATCGGAGTGATCCCTTGAATTTTCCAATCAGAATCGATGGTAAAACATAGAAGTCTTGATTCCGTTTTACTTATCTTGTTTTGTATGGTTGCGTTGCGATTTGTTTCGACATTCTCGATTTCTGTCATGGATTTCATCGGTTTTCCCCTAACGCTGATAATCGCTATGTTTAACATTATATCACTCTCTAAAACACAAAATGCAACTATTTCGACTGAAGGTTAGTTGCCTGAACAGTGTTACATCTCATTCGATGCATACGCACAAAAAAACCCTTCTCTCAAAGGGTTCTGTTGCTTGCTTGGTGCCCGAGGACGGACTCGAACCGTCATGGTATCACTACCGGTGGATTTTGAGTCCACTGCGTCTACCGATTTCACCACTCGGGCGTTTGCAAGTGTTATTTTACCTTATCCTTCGTCAAAGGTCAACCTGATTTTAAGCGAATGTAGGCGGATTCCAATAAAAAGCGCAAGGGGTTTCCCTTATGCTTGGTTCGGCTTCGAAACAGGTTGTGCATTGATCTTGACGATCTCGACGATCGTATCACGTGCCATCAACATAACTTCCGCGCTGACGCATTCATAGCGGCCGTGATAGTTCTCGCCACCGGTAAAAAGATTGGGGGTCGGGATGCCCATGAAGGAGATCTTCGAACCGTCGGTTCCGCCGCGGATGGGTTTTATGTTCGGCTGGATGTTGAGATTTTCCATCGCTTGCTTGGCAAGTTCGACCGGACGCATGTCCTTGGCGATGACCTCGCCCATATTATAATATTGGTCAGTCAACACAACGCGTACGCATTCGTTGGCATAACGCGTGTTGATTGTTTCGGCATTTTCAAGCATGATGGCTTTACGTTCTTCGAACCGATTCCGATCATGATCGCGCAGGATATAGGTCATCGATGCGTTCTCGACATCCCCTCTTAGATCCTGCAACATATAAAACCCTTCGTACCCTTCGGTCTTCTCGGGCACTTCGTCCTGCGGAAGTAACGCGTCATATTCCAGCGCCAATTTCGCGGCGTTGATCATCTTTCCTTTGGCCGAACCCGGATGAACGGATACACCTGTGATAAACACTTTCGCCTGAGCCGCGTTGAAACTTTCGAATTCCAACTCCCCGACGCTTCCTCCGTCCATCGTGTAAGCGAAATCCGCCGCGAATCCTTGCGCATCGAAATGATCCGCGCCGAGGCCGATCTCTTCGTCCGGTCCAAAAGCGATCCGGATTTTCCCGTGCTTGATTTCAGGATGTTCCATCAAGTGAACCATCGCTTCGATGATTTCGGCGACACCGGCCTTGTCATCAGCTCCCAGTAACGTCGTACCGTCGGTCGTGATCAGGGTATGCCCTTTCAACAACGCGACATTGGGAAACAGATCGACCGACAAAACGATGTTTTCTTCGGAATTGAGAAAAATATCGTTGCCGTCATAGTCGACATGAATCTGCGGTTGTATGTTTTCCGAGTTGAAATCCGCCGTATCGAAATGCGCGATGAATCCGATCGTCGGGACATCGAAATCGACATTGGAGGGCAAGGTCGCGCTCACAAAACCATTTTCATGATTATGGACGACATCGCTCAAGCCTAACTCTTTTAACTCGATCGCCAACATTTCGGCGAAAGCGACTTGGGATTGCGTTGAGGGGATCGAAGTGCTGGATGAATCGGACCGGGTATTGATTTTAGAGTAACGGATGAAACGGTTCATTAGATTTATCATGCTTTTACCAACTTTCTTAACCCCATCATTATACACAAGGACACGAAAACTCTCAATCCGCACGCGATTCAAAGTCAAGGAGATGCCAGAAGTGTTAAAGTATTGGTATAATGATATACAGAAACGGAGATACTTATGAAACAAAAAGAATTACTGAAACGCAGCGATGTCCCGGTCCAGGATACGTGGGATACGACGACCATTTTTGCGGATGACGATGCGTTTGAAACGGCGTTTAAGGAAGTCGAAAGCTTACTTGGCGAGGCCGAGGCTTTTCAAGGGAGATTGGCCGAGAGCGCTGAAACGCTGATTGCGGCGCTGGACTACCGAAACAACTTGATCCAAAAGGTCGAGCATCTCTATACCTATGCCCATCTGAATAGCGATGTGGATACGTCCAACAGTCTCTACCAAGGCTTACAAAGCCGAGGTCGGACCTTATATGCCAAAGTGGCTTCCGCGCTTTCCTTCTATGAATCGGAGTTGTTGGCGGCGGACGAACTTCTACTAAAACAATATCTTAAAGAGCCTGGATTAGAAGTCTATCAACATGAATTCGAAATTCTCTTTCGCCGGAGACCGCATATCCTCAGTCAAGCCGAAGAAAGTCTCCTTGCGAAAGCATCGGATGTACTTTCCGCATCCTCACAAACATTCTCGATCCTAAACAACGCCGATTTGAAGTTACCGATGGTCAAAGATGACGAAGGTAACGAAGTTCAATTATCCCACGGTCGCTACGGGATGTTTATGGAAAGCAAGAATCGTGAAGTTCGCGAAGGTGCATTTAAAGCGATGTATGCGACATATGGACAATTCCGCAACACTTTCGCCAGCACTTTGTCGAGCACCGTCAAACAACATGGTTTCTCGGCCGGTGTACGTCACTTTGATAGTGCCCGTAACGCTGCGTTGACATCCAACCACATCGATGAATCCGTGTACGATGCATTGGTGGAAGCAGTTAATCAGCGATTACCGTTGTTGCACCGATATGTACAACTACGCAAACGTGTACTGAAACTTGACGACGTCCGGATGTATGATCTATATGTCCCGATGGTGGAAGACATCGATTTGAAATTCACCTATGAGGAAGCGAAAGAAATCGTGCTGGACGCGCTTTCGGTCTTAGGCGATGACTATGTCGGATTGTTGAAGAAAGCCTTTGAGAGCCGCTGGATCGACCCCTATGAAAACATTGGGAAACGTTCCGGTGCCTATTCTTCCGGTTCCTATAACACCGACCCGTACATCCTACTCAATTGGCAGGACAATCTAGACAATGTCTATACCCTCGCCCATGAACTCGGGCACAGTATGCACTCCTATTACACCCGTTCCAACCAGCCGTTTATCTATGGCGACTATTCGATCTTCTTGGCCGAGGTCGCATCGACGACCAATGAGAACCTGCTTACCGATTACTTGCTGAAGAAGTACGATGATCCTAAGATCCGCGCCTACATTCTGAATCATTACTTGGACGGCGTGAAAGGAACGATCTACCGTCAAACCCAGTTCGCGGAATTTGAACACCTGATCCATGTCGCCGACCAAAACGGAACCGCATTGACGGCCGATTGGTTAAGTGAACAGTACGAAGCGATCAATCGCAAATACTATGGGGATGGCATGGTCTACGATGAAGAAATCCGTCTCGAATGGGCGCGTATCCCCCACTTCTATTACAACTATTATGTTTACCAATATGCCACGGGCTTTTCAGCCGCAAGCGCCCTTAGCGCCAAGATTCTCAGTGGAGGTCAACCGGCGGTCGATGCCTATCTGAATTATCTAAAAGCCGGTTCCAGCGATTTCCCGATCGTGGTGTTACGTAAAGCAGGTGTCGATATGAGTACCAACCAACCGACGATCGACGCACTTGAAGTATTCGAACAGAGACTGAAGCAACTCGAAGAAGTTCTCTAATCATTTTATTTAAAGTTAAATATCTAAATAAACAAACGAAACCCAGGATGTCCCTGGGTTTCGTCATTCTTGTCTTAATCTTGTTTCAAAAGCTGATCCGTATCGATTTCTTCATGATTTGCGGCCTTCAACACTCGGTTCATGATCGCCTTTCCGACACCAGATTCTTCGATCGCGACGATGTACGCCCGTTGTATTTCCATTTCATCCAGTTTTCTCAGCGCCGCAAACAAGTGTTGCGCGATCGCTTCTTTATCGGTCCCAAGATCCAAATGCTTGTTTCCTTCGAGTTCTTGGATGATTAATGACGGTCCCAATACAATGAGTCCTAGGTCATTTCGAGTCGCATCCTTTAAGAATCGAACCACGTTTTCGTGCTTCCCTTTGACGACTTTGAGTGTCGCTTTCGGCGCGTAATGTTTGTATTTCATACCGGGAGATTTGGGAGTACCATTCACCATTGTCTCCGACTGATCCAAAACAGATTTATCCAGAATAGCCTCGATCATGTCTTGCGTAATCGCTCCGGGTCGCAAAATAAGCGGTATCGCCCCCGTCACATCAATGACGGTCGATTCCAATCCGATCGGCACGTTCCCTCCGTCCACGATGACATCGACTTTCCCGTCGAAATCCGCCAAAACATGCGCGAAAGTGGTCGATGATGGTTTCCCTGACAAATTGGCCGATGGTGCGGCGATCGGCAGATCCGTCGATGCCAGAAGTGAATGCGCTACTTCATGCGAAGGAATTCGAATGGCAACCGTCCGTAATCCTCCGGTAACGCTATCGGGTATGCTCTCTTTTTTACGTAGGATCAAGGTCATCGGACCCGGCCAAAACGCATTCGCAAGCGCATAGACAGCCGGTTGATCGATATACGCATAACGATCGATCTGGTCAAAGCGCGCCAAATGTACGATCAGAGGGTTGTCCGATGGCCGTCCCTTCGCAGCGTAGATCGCTTGCGCGGCTTTTTCAAGACATGCGTTTCCCCCGATTCCATAAACGGTTTCGGTCGGAAAAACCACCAAACCCCCTTGGTTCAGTAGATTTTTTAAGTCTTCTTGGATGTGAGGATTCTTGAGATCCTCGGCAGTTAGTAATTGTGTTTTCATAGATCGGATTTATCATACACTATCCGACTTGACATCGCCACCCCAAATGCAGGAAGGGATAGTTTGATATCACCATTCGTTTTCACATTTTTAGCGTGACAAAGTAGATCCGATTGGTTATAATAGTACTTGCCCTTGGAGGATTGGCCGAGCGGTTTAAGGCACCATCTTGGAAAGGTGGCGAAGTGCAAGCTTCCGTGAGTTCGAATCTCATGTCCTCCGCCATAGGTAAACAAACCCGCTTAAACAGCGGGTTTTTGCATCTTTTGGCAATTAGTGACCACACAATGACCATACAAATAAAATAACGCTCTTGGAAGCTTCTATTATTGGAAGAAGGGGGAATAATATTTGCCTCACATACCCCCCCTTTTAAACACCCTAAATACACTGGTTTTACTCTAATCAATTCGAATAAATATCGGGTTGTTTTTCAACTGTATATTTATTAATCAGATAAATATAGCATGTTTGGGATTAATATGAATCAGTAAATCTAGAAACGATTTCATACAACATACTTCTGCTGAACAATCAAATTCTTCCAGATAATGAACATACTCAAAATGTAGCTATAATGAAGAACTAGTTGAATCCATTCTGGTTTTGAATACCAACCAAATAATACATATAATGGTAATCCTAATAAGCCTTCTTTGTGATTAAAAATTGTACCTGAAAGATCAAATGCTTTCAAAAGCAATGGATTCTCGCTGCCAATAACAGCCAAAGCTTTCAATGCGGAAATGCCTTCGTGAACCGAATAACCCAACAAAAATCCCGCCTGTAAAATTAAATATATCAATGTGACATTGAATAAAACTCGAATGTTTATTTTTAATAATGACTTATAAATGAGAATTGATAGAATTAATGCTAATAAAATGCCGAAACCAATTGATAGCATTGTGTACTGCCCGGCAAAGGTAAATATAGCAATTTCAGCGCCTTCACGAACAACCATGATAAATGCGACGCTGAACAAACCTGAAGTCGATAAACTCCTATGTACTTGGTTTTGAACTTCTTTCACCATATTGCTTCCATGTTTCATCATCCAATAGATAAATGTCGTCACAAAGATTAAAGCTATGATACTTGCGCCACTTTCCCAAATTTTAGCGATCTCGTCCGTTTTTTGAATAGCTGTTGAGATTAGAAACAATATCCCACCAATCAAGAATGATGCGATTACTCCCACGATCGTTCCATTATAAACATATTTCTTATATTCTGTTTTGTCGATTTTTGTCAAATACTGAAGAATGATAGTTACGATTAAAAACGCCTCAAGACCTTCTCTAAAGCCCATAATTAGTCCTGGTATAAATGTGTTCATTTTCTCTCCCTGTTTCTTTCTCTTTCGATATATGTGACTTCTTGATACTGAATATTCCTTCGATTTTGTTTATACTACTCTTAATCGATTCATTGATTTGGAACTCTTCATTTCCTCACTTTCATTTTGCATTTGTTTGAGAATAATCTACATAGTTTCTACATATCAATCGAGTATATTTATGTTGTCGAAAGACAAGGAGGTATCTATGTTAGGACTAGCAATTGCGAATTGTATTCAAACCTGCGGATTACGTGGGCAAGAGTTAGCTGACTGCATTCACATGATGTTACGTATGTTCTAAATCGATACTTAACTTTTTTTGGTTAATGGAATAATTTCTTCATTTCCCTCCAAACAGAATATGTAGTCTTCCGTAACCAATCGACAATGATATAGAGTTTAGTGGCAGCTAAACTCTTTTTCATATTAAGAAACGCAAATTAGAGCCGAGAATAAATTGCCCGGCTCTATATATTCATTTTAAATCATCTTTCATTCGAGAGAATTCATCACGCGTAATCTCACCTCGAGCATAGCGTTCTTTTAATAGGATCATTGCTTTGTCATATTTTCTAGTTTCTGGTGTAAAGGATTCTTGCTTCTTCGTTGATTGAGAAACTAAGTATATCCCACCAATTACTAACGAAATAAATATTAGAGTTCCCACGACCATCCAAATCCATCCGAAATTACCCATCATTCCATAGCCATTATAATAATTACCGTTTAGTGGAAAGTATCCGTTTCCACCCATCATTCCTCCAAAAGTCATCATGCCTCCAACACCCATGAACGTCATCATTGTTATGGGGATTCCCGCCAAATAGTTGTAACCAACGCGTATATGAATGTTGGTAAGTGAAGACGATCCTTCTCCCCCTAGTGCATTATCCAATCGCTCATGCGCTGCGGTACTTCCGACAACCTTTTCCATAACGGAATCGCCAAGTTCTTCAAGCTGGCTAAGTGTCACTTTCGAAATATCGATTGAATCAATATTCGAAACATCTTGAACTTGCATGATTTCAGAGAGAATCGAATCGACACTTCTAAGTTCTGTTGCATGCACATTTATTCCAAAAATCGAGAACATAAGAACTGATATAAGAAGGATAGAAGAAAAGAATCTTTTCATTTCTGCTCCTTTCGAGATGATTTTCTCATCCACAATATATTCTTTCTAATTAATCATTACCACTGAATAGCCTGCTTTCTCAATAGCCTTTGTTAAAACATTATTGTCGACATCACTCTTCAATGTTACGATTGCCCTTTGATCACGAACATCTACCTTAACGTCGACCACTTCCTTTATAGAATATAGTTGGATATTTACGAGTCCTGCGCAGTGGCTGCAGTGCATACCTTTGATTGAAATTGTTTTCTTCATCAAACTTCGTTACTCCTTTCAGTTAGGATAATTTGAGCGGCGTAGTGATACAGGTATCACTCTTGTCGAATGTACTGATCGGTTGAGAAACCGATAAATCATTGTACTTTATCGTCAAGGTCGCATCGATGTTTTTCGGTAACCAAATCCCAATAAAGCCTGAGTCCATACTTTTCACTTTTTGATCCAAAACCACTGTACCATCATCTTTTACGACGGAGACTTCAAATTCCTTATTGAACAGTTCTCCTCTGCACGAAACAAGATTATGCGTCTTACAAGGATGGACTTCATTGATATACGGGGCGAAAGAAACATAGAATTCATCACTCGGTAGTTTAAAATCATATTTTTTCTCATTATCATATAAGATAAGTGTTGTGCCATTGATCGATGCGTTGAGACCGTTTTTTTCGTCGGTGATACTATCTAGTTTATTAACCATTTCTTTTACTGATAAATCGGTAAGTTCGTATTTTGCAAGCATTTGTGTTTTCGCTTCATTCGATGTACCTAATTGATTCAAAAAAACGAACGCTAACACAGTTGCCACGATTATTATAGAGATTGTCATTAAGATTGTTTTCTTTTTCATAAGGACCTTTCTGTAGATTCAGCATCTTTTTTATGTTTTGAATCTATCCATATTTTTATTTTAGATAGAATGTTTGTAGAAATTATGTAGACAATCAAATGGAAACATCAATTGAGATTTCCATTTTTTATTTCGGTAGATGAACAGTAAATTCACTTCCCAATCCTGGTTCGCTTTTGACTTCGATACTTCCGCCATGCGCATTTACAATTGATTTCACGATGGTTAATCCGATTCCCGAACCACCCGTCAATCGATTCCTTGATTTATCCGCGCGATAGAATCGCTCGAAGATATTCGGAAGTTCTTCTATCGAAATCCCGGTCCCATTATCAATGAACTTCATTAATACTTCATCGTTCGATTCGGAAAGTTCGATACGTATTCTGCCCCTTGGCTGAGTATACTTTATCGCATTCGACAATAAGTTTATGACTACTTGTGTCATTCTAAACTTGTCTGCCAAAATTTCCGAACATGTGCCGCTAATCGTTACGTTCATTTCTTTCTCTTTAATTTGATATTCAAGATTCTTGACGACTTGTTGTGTAAGATCAACTAAGTTGACTTGTGACATTTCAAGTTTTAAACTCCCGTCTTCCATGATCGCCAGTCTTTCAAGATCTTTGACGATATTTGTGATTCGAATGACTTCGTCAAAGCTGCTTTTTAATCGTTCCGGAGAGGGTACCAGTATGCCATCCATCATTGCTTCCAGAGAAATTCTAAGTGTTGTGAGAGGAGTGCGGAGCTCATGCGCGACATCAGATGTCAGTTGCTTCTTTTGTTGCTCTTGCTTATCGAGTGAGTTCGCAAGTTGGTTCACAGACTCGATCAGTTCATCGACTTCAGTGAGATTCGATCGATCTTGGATTCTAATTTTATAATCCCCTTTTGATATTTGACTCGTCGCACGAATCGTATCGAGAATTGGTTTGCTCATTCTTTTCGCGATTTGAGAACCGATCAAAATTGATACAAGAAGTGAGATCATCGCAACGAGAAGCAACAACGAACTTAGTTTGTTTAGAAAATCGAAATCATTATCGGAGTAAAAATAGGGACCGAAATATGTAACATTCACCCTTCCGATTGGATATCCTGTCAACTCGATGACAAAATCTGTATCACTGAATTTTCCGTTACTTCCCGGAAATTTCGAGAGCATTTGATGTGTGATGTCTTCTTTAATTTGAACACAGGCAGACATATCCCAAATTTCGGCATCCCATACTGTCTGATTTTCTTCATTATAGACTTTAATGATATATCCATCATAAAGGGCATACATCCCAATCGTATGTACATATTCGACATTCCAAGACTGAGTAACCGGATTATATTGTTGACCCAGTGTGTAAACGATCTCGTTAAGTGTGGCTTCTTGTTGCTTTGCTATATACGATTTAAATTGTTGATTGATAAAATAACTCGAAAGAGAACTTATAATCGCGATTAAAACTAAGACAACAGTAGCGATCGATAATGTTATTCTTGAGCGCAGACTTCCTTTCATTTATTGACCTCCAAACTTGTAGCCGATTCCATGCACAGTGATAATATATACCGGGTTTTTAGAATCTGTTTCAATCTTCTGTCGAATGTTTTTTATATGACTATCTACAGTTCGATCGAATCCTTCATAATCCTTGCCCAAGGCGGTCTGAGCAAGTTCATCACGCGTAAAAGTTTTGTTGGGAAATTTGACCAGCGCATTAAGTATTTTATATTCATTGGGTGTGAGCGCAACGGAATGTCCTTGCTTTGAAACATTACGATTCTCGAAATCAATGACTAGATCATCATCGCAAAATATACATTTTTGAAATAACGTCGCCAAATCATTTGTTGATCGACGTAACACGGCATCAATTCTAACACTGAGTTCCTTTAATCCGAATGGTTTGGTTATGTAATCATCTGCACCATAATCAAATCCATTTACGAGATCATTTTCACTTACTTTAGCAGTAAGAATTATGATCGGAACTCTTGATGCCCGTCTTATTTTAATACATAGCTCTTCTCCGGAAATACCAGGTAACATGAGATCCAACAAAACAAGTGTTATTGGGTTTCTTTTAAACAATTCATAACCATCTTCACCATTTTCCGCTGTGAGTACAAGATATCCCTTAGATTCTAAAAGTATCTTAACGATATCAATGACTTTCACTTCGTCATCAATAATCAAAATGGTTGGTTTTTCATCCATATTCCTGTACCTCCGAAAGGTTAAAGCCCAAATCCAAATGGAAATGGGCTGTACTTTAAACTACATCGTAACCAGCATCTTCGATGGCTAGCTTTATAGAATCAACTGACAGTTTTTCCGCATCATATTCAACTTTGACTGTTTTAGCGGACAAATCTACTTTAACATCCGTCGCACCTTCGAGTGCGGTAATTGATTTGGTTATCGAATGGACACAATGGTCACATGACATTCCTGCCACTTTTAAGATTTCTGTTTTCATTTTTGCCTTTTCTAGATCGATCGATCTTGTGGAATAAACTGATTTTACGAAACTATTTTTAATGCAATTCGTTTCGTTCTAAGCAATAACGTTGATGTAACTTCGAATCATTCCCATCCAACAATTAAACGAAATTTTACCTGTTTTCTTAGGTGTAAACTCTACAATATTATCGCCTTCTTTCAGTTGATATTGGATACCCATTGAATTTACGATAAAACGATTGTTACATCCATTTAACTGTCCTGGTTCGACATGGATGACCCACTTTACTGGCACTCCGACTTTTACCGAAATCGGTTCATATCGACTACTGAAAATATTGCTTGAAACCGTTTGTATTCCATTTTCAACAATGGATTCATTCACTACTGAGTTGCCGCCTCCAACTTGAAGAAAATCACTAATTGCAAACGAGGGTAACTGAATTCCAGAAACAGTCATGCCTGTTTGAAACATCGCAAATCCAAGAACGATGACGAGTACCGCACTCACTTGCATCATTTTGGCGGTGAATTTTTTACTTAACATTGAACTTAAGGCACCTAAGCCAAACATAAGAGGAACGGTTCCTAAACTAAACACAAACATCGATAGCGCCCCTTTGATTGGATCACCGGTCGATAAAGCATAGAGTTGCATTGCCTGAAGTGGACCACAGGGCATTAAACCATTTAGAAGTCCAATGTAGAACGGACGGTTTTTGCTTGCTGCTTTCTCTTTACCGATCAATCTCCCAAAGATTTTCGGCATCCTTGGATTGAACTTACGCAGACCTGGAAATATGTTCAACATGTTTATACCCATAATCATCATAAAGATACTTGCCGCAATCGCAACGATCCCTTTAGCCGGACCAGAGAAACTGACAACTGAACCTAGAGCTCCAACGATACCTCCGATAATCGTATAGGATACGACTCTCCCGGAATTGTATAAAACACTTGGCATCCACTGACCCGAACCTTTGTTACCCTCGCTTTCCGCCTTTTGAGGCAGACATTGCGATATATTTATTCCACCGCACATAGCGACGCAATGGACAGATGTCAATATACCGATTACAAAGAGTACTCCCAAACTCATTCCAGCCTTCGCTTCGGGAAAAACGTTGAAAATGTTCAATAGACCAAACAAATGCGCAAAATGATATAGAAGATAAATTGTTATAAATATCGTAAGGATATCGAGGAGCTTATCTTTTGTGTTAGCCGAACTCTGTCTTTTTGCATTTGCGATGTTCGTTGCGTTCTTGATTTTGTAATCAAGCGATTCGATCGCTCTTTTAATATCTTTTAAAGAAATATCCTGTTCAACGAATGTCACTAGAACCGTGTTTGTCGTGTAATTGGCCTTAACGCGTACGATTCCACTGATTTTTCGAAGTTTCGTCTCGATTCTGTTTTCACAACCAACACAAGTCATTCCTTCAATTTGAAGAGTTGCTCTTTCGAATTTTTCCACTCCTAAATCTCCTTACTACACTCGTATGAACCTTTTGAGTGTGAATTCAATATTCTGAAACATCAAGCCGATTCATTTCGATCCTATTTGCTGCAATCGATGTATGGATTTAAGCATTTCGTGGATAAGTTGCTCATCAACTTCATCAGACATTGATGACAATCTGTTTCGTATATGATTTTCAAGTATCAACTTGCTTACACCATACAAAGCAGATTGTACTGCGATGACTTGAACTAAAACATCATCGCAGTACACTCCATTTTCCACCATTCTATTTATCCCTCGAATCTGACCTTCGATTCTACTTAATCGAAGAGTCAAATCAGAAGTTTTACATTTTCCGGAAGTTCCGGTCTGATCCTTTGTAAGAGGCATTGAATTTTCACCTCCTAGTTTTCTCATGGTTATTTTAAGTTAAAGGGTTTTAGCAACTTCTCAACTTCGACTTTATTGCCGGATTCATCCATAACTTCAACTTTGGCAAAGATCCATCCATTTACATTTGCAACATCCACTCCGGCGTCCGTAAACACTTGGGGGTCAAGCACGAATACGATGTCTTTGTCGTTTGCGCTCAAGTCTTTTGCCCATTCGAATTTATTCCCGTTACCCAAATCGATTCCATAGTGAGCCAGTGCTTCGTGGTAACCTAACGTATCCCTACTCAACTTTACAAGCTCTTTGAAAGAGGCTTCGGGAGTTTCTTGTTTTACAGTTGAGAACGCCTGTTCACCTAAGGTCTGTCCAACCATGATCATACCATCCACAAACATACCGGCCGGTAATTTGGTAACATCAAGTCCGGCATCGATAAACGGCTGAGCTTCAATTTCAAGCATAACATCATGCGGTGCTGTCGCTTTGAAATCAGAACTGAATAAGAAACGGGCAGAGTCATCCGGCGCGACCAACGACCATGCTTTGAGTTCGGAATCTAAAGTAACATCCGATAATTCAACGACCTCATTAAAGGAAGAAATCCCATATTTGGCTACGACATCTGTCTGAGTGCAAGCGGATAAGCCAGCCAATACTAAGGCTGAAATTCCAGTAACGATAATTAATTTTTTCATTTGTTTTTCCTTTTCCTAATTGTAGGGTTTAAATGCTTTTAATCTCAAGGCATTCGTCAAGACCGAAACCGATGATAACGACATAGCCGCAGCTGCGAATACCGGATTAAGGACCGGACCTCCGAAGATGTAGAGTGCACCCGCGGCAAGTGGAATTCCAAGCACATTGTAAGCAAATGCCCAGAATAAGTTCTGTTTTATATTTCGGATCGTACTCTTACTTAACTGAATCGCTGTGGGTACATCCATCAAGTCACTTCTCATTAATACGATATCTGCCGATTCCATCGCGACATCGGTACCTGACCCAATCGCAATTCCGACATTCGATTGCGCCAAGGCGGGAGCATCATTAATGCCGTCTCCAACCATCGCAACAATGCGACCTTCACTTTGGATCTTCTTAACTTCGGCTGCTTTATCTTGAGGTAGTACTTCAGATAAGACGCGACTTATACCAACTTGCTTAGCGATTGCCGCCGCTGTTTTCTTATTGTCACCAGTAATCATTACGGTTTCAATGCCCATTTTATTGAGTTTTAAGATTGCTTTTGCGCTACTTGGTTTTACGACATCGGCCACCGCAATGATTCCGGCGAATTTTCCGTCTACGACAATATACATTGGTGTTTTCCCTTGATCGGCAAGTTCATCAGAGATCGTTGAGAACTCATTTAGCTCGATATTGTTCATATGAATGAGTTTTTGATTTCCCAGCAATACGGTAGAACCGTCCGTTGTGACTTTAATTCCATGACCTGGAATCGCTTCAAACGTGTCTATATTCTGGAATTCGAGCTTTTCTTGTTCAGCCTTTTTAACGATAGCTTGACCCAAGGGATGTTCGGAACCTTTTTCCGCAGATGCGGCAATCTGAAGAATTCGTTTCTCAGACAGATAGCCCGGAACATTCACGATATCCGTTACCGCGGGTTTTCCTTCTGTGATCGTACCTGTTTTATCAAATACGATCGTATTAATCTTATGTGCTGTTTCTAGCGCTTCACCGCCTTTAATCAATATTCCGTTCTCTGCTCCCTTTCCGGTGCCAACCATGATTGCCGTAGGTGTGGCAAGTCCGAGGGCGCAAGGACATGCGATGACTAGAATTGCAATGAAGATCGATAACGAGAACGTCAGCGATTGTCCACTTACAAGCCATGCTAAGGCAACTAGAGTCGCGATCACAAACACGATCGGGACAAAATATCCTGAGACGATGTCGGCCATTTGAGCGATTGGCGCTTTTGATCCTTGAGCATCTTCGACGAGCTTGATAATCTGTGCCAGAGCTGTATCTGAACCGACTTTCGTTGCTTTAAAGTGAATCAATCCATTTGCATTTATGCTCGCCGTATAGACCGCGTCCCCGACTTTTTTCTCAACAGGCATGGATTCTCCTGTTAACATCGATTCGTCAATGGCTGTGAATCCCGAAGTGATTTGGCCATCGACGGGGATTTTTTCGCCAGGTTTAACGATAATTACATCCCCGACCTCAACTTCTTCGACAGGGATCACAACTTCTTCCCCATTATGGATAACTAACGCTGTCTTTGGAGCCAATCCCATCAACTTCTTGATTGCTTCCGAAGTCTTCCCTTTTGATACGGACTCAAGGTATTTCCCAAGAAGAATCAAGGAAATAATGACACCGGCTGTTTCGAAATACATATTCTCGACGGCCGAGAAGGTACCGATTGAAATAAGATATGTCGCATATAGACTATAAATGACGGCTGCGGTTGTCCCCATTGCGATCAATGAGTCCATGTTTGGAGATTTGTGCCAAATGGCTTTGAATCCAACCACGAAGAAGCGATTACCGGCGATTAGGACAGGTATAACCAATGCAATTTGTGTGAAAGCGAAGATGAGCGGATATCTCATTGGATCAAGAAATTCCGGTACAGGCAGGGATAACGATTTAATCATCGGTGCCATTGCGAGATAGAATAGAGGAATGCTAAATACAAATGACACAATAAACTTAATCCATAGCACTTTTATCGCTTTTTGTTTTCTAACTTTGTCTTCATCAACTTTTGCGATTCCGATGCTTTCCAACGGTTTATATCCTATTTTAATGATTTCAGACTTTATTTGAGACAGTCTTATCACCGAGGGATCATATTGGATCGTAGCTTTTTCGGTAGCCAGATTAACATTTGCAGATTTGATCCCTACCAGTTTTGAAATCGTTTTCTCGATTTTCTGGGCACATGAAGCACATGTCATCCCTTCAATCGGTATTGTGATTTGCTTATCTGTCTGGTCTACGATAAGTTCATATCCCGCTTTTGCCACCGTACTTTGTATATCCGACAACTTAAGCAAATTCTCATCGAAATTTATAGTTAACTTCTCGGTTGCGAAATTCACTGCAGTCTCTGACACACCATTAAGTTTGCCAGTTACTTTCTCGATTCTCTGCGCACAGGCTGCGCACGTCATTCCATTAATCTTAAGCGATTGCTGCATTTCATATCCTCCCTTTATTGAAATCTTTTTCGTCTTCCTAGGACAAACATAGTTTACTAGGTACTTATGTAGGATTTATGGAGAATTCTGACTTCAGTGCACTATTTCAACTCTTTTCCAATAAAAAAATGAAATCCGTTTCCAGATTTCATTTCCTTTCTATTTCGCATATCAATGCGAATCGATTTTCAACATTCTAGCATTGATCGAGACGATAATCGTACTTAATGACATAAATACGGCTCCAAGAGCAGGACTGATCACAATCCCTTGATTAATGAGAACACCGGCCGCCAAGGGCAAAGCCACGATATTGTAGCCAGTTGCCCAAAACAAGTTTTGAATCATTTTGCGGTAGGTCGCTTTTGAAAGTTTTATTATGTTTACCACATCCAAAGGGTTGCTTCGGACTAGTATGACATCCGCAGTTTCGATCGCGACATCCGTTCCTGCGCCAATCGCAATCCCAAGATCCGCTAAAGCTAAAGATGGCGCATCATTAATTCCATCCCCAGTCATCGCTACTTTTTTTCCGGATTTGATCAATTCTTCGATTTTCTTTGCCTTATCTTGAGGTAGTACTTCGGCAATGATCTGATTGACTCCGATCTTCTTTCCGACATAATTCGCTACTTTCGAATTATCTCCGGTGAGCATGATTGATTCGATATGCATATCTTTCAGGGTTGCAATCGCCTCGATGGCTGAGTCTCTGATTATATCCGATAACGCGATAAATCCGATCAACGTATCATTTTCAAGGACGAAGATGACTGTTTTGCCCTCTGCTGCCAACTTTTCATATGCGTCGGCATCAAATTCGATCTTTTCTGAGATCATATAACCTGGACTTACAATTCGAATTTCGCGTCCTGATATCTTTGCGATAAGCCCCTTTCCAGGTAATGCTTGATAGTCTTTTACTTCCAACATTTCAAGATTTTGGTTTTTCCCTGCCTTAACCAATCCTTTGGCGATGGGGTGTTCCGAACTCGATTCAACCGAGTAAACAAGTGTCATTAACTCTTTCTCTTGGATTCCAGTTGCGACAATATCCGTAATCCCAAATTCGCCTTCTGTCAATGTTCCGGTCTTATCAAAGACGACGGCATTAAGTTTTCGTGCTTCTTCAAAAGCTGATCTATTTCTGATCAATAAGCCTTTTTTAGCGCCGATACTCGTCGAGACGGCTGTAACCAACGGTGTAGCTAAACCTAACGCATGCGGGCAAGAGATAATGATAACTGTGACAGCACGTTCAATTGCGAAACTCAAATCTTTGCCTAATGCGATCCAAGTGACAAACGTGGTGATTCCACCAATAACGGCAACATAGAACAACCACTTCGCGGCCACATCGGCTAAGCGCTGGGTGTTTGATTTCGATGCTTGTGCTTCTCTTACCAACTTTATGACCTGAGACAGGAATGTTGCTTCGCCAACGCGCGAGACAGTGAATTTCAGGACGCCTTCCCCGTTAATCGAACCGCCGATAATCTCATCTCCGACCGTCTTATCAACCGGCACCGATTCTCCGGTCATCATTGATTCATTGACCGAGGAAACGCCTTCATAAATCGTTCCGTCCAATGGAATTTTTTCACCAGGTTTAACCAGAACGTTGTAACCAACTTTGAAATGTCCAACCGGATGATCCATAACAGTTCCGTCATCATGGACCATATGAGCAACATCCGGCATTAATTTGATTAGTTCTTCAAGTGCTCTGGAGGCACCTAAAATTGACTTCATTTCGATCCAGTGACCTAATAACATAATCGTGATTAGGGTTGCCAACTCCCAGAAGAAGTCACCCCCGTTTAAGAAAAATACTGTTGAAGCACTATAAATATATGCAACCGAAATGGCTAGTGCAATCAGCATCATCATGGCAGGAGATTTCTTTTTCAACTCATCAACAGCACCTACTAGGAAGGGTTTCCCTCCATAAATGAACAAAACAGTAGACAAAATTAATAACAGATAGGTATCCCCGTCAAAGCGCCAATCGACATTCATGAACATCTGAATCATCGGCGACAATAGTAAAATCGGGACTGTTATAAAGAGTGATACAAAGAAACGGCGTTTAAAGTCGTTGACCATCATCAAATGATGATCGTGGTGATTTTCATGTCCGGAATGGTTTCCTGATGCATGGTTTATTTCACTATGTGTTTCATGATCCATTTTACTGTGATCCATTTTACTGTGATCCATTTGGCTGTGATCCATTTGGCTGTGATCCATTTGGCTGTGATCCATTTGGCTGTGATCCA
>CAZGLV010000001.1:1457817-1659681 GCA_964526155.1 uncultured Erysipelotrichaceae bacterium
TTTGACTGTGATCCATTTGGCTGTGATCCATTTGGCTGTGATCGACATCATTGGCATGTAAGCTCTTATTTTTATCGTTCATAGACTTCCTTTCCTAGATTATTGATAGCAATAATCTTTTATTTCCTCATCTCGTATCTATAATATACCCCCCATGGGTATATTTCAAGTGCTATAACTTCTTTTTTTATCTGTTTCAATTACTTGGGATACTCGAAACTCGGATTGTTTATGGTTTTTAGAATCTCTAAATATTTGGTAGCAATATATCGTGCCATCGGTAGATTGTGATCAAGATAATTGCCGCAATCTTTTGCTTCAGCTCCCGGAATCGCTTCATTAAAACTAGAGATATATGCAAACATTTCGATTATGAATTTCAAGATCGACGAGGGTTCAAAATTCTCTGCAACCAAAAGATAAAAACCTGTTCGGCAGCCCATAGGTCCAAAATATATGATTCTATCCTTAAATTCAAGATGATTTCTTAGATATGTAGCCCCGAGATGTTCAATAGTATGAATTTCAGCGGTATTCATGACGGGCTCGAAATTCGGCCGTGTCACTCTCAGATCATAAGTAACAATCGGTGTTCCATTTACATAGTCTCGTCTCGATTGATAAATTCCAGGATTCAGTAATAGATGATTGGTTGTAAAACTTGCTATTTTTTCCATTTTTGACTCTTTGGCTTTGCCGTTACCTTTCGATTTGTTATCAAGAATTATTCGAAAATATTTTTACTTAGATACCTCTCTCCACGATCATAAAATACTGTGACTATATTACCTCGATTGATCGATTTCGCCAACTCGATAGCGGCAGCTAAATTCGCTCCGGATGAACTACCTACAAACAATCCTGTTTTTATCGCTATCTCACGAACCATAGTAAATGATTGTTCATCATTTACTTTAATAGTTCGATCAACCAGTGAGAGATCCATTGTTTTCGGGATAAATCCATTTCCAATTCCTTCAACAACATAGCAGCCATGAAGACCGCCACCAATAATCGAACCTTCGGGATCAGCGAGCACCCCCTGTATCCCTGAGTTCATCTCTTTTAAGTATCGCATGATTCCACTGAACGTCCCGCCAGACCCAGCTCCTGCCACAAAGTAGTCAACATGTCCATTAAGATCATTAAATATCTCCGGTCCTGTATGTAAATAATGGGCGTTTGGATTTTCAGGATTATCAAATTGGTTAATTGATATGCTCCCAGGAATCCATTCACGTATTTGCTTTGCCTCTTCGATTGCTCCCTGCATACCAAGACTTTGATCAGTATTTACAATCTTCGCTCCCATCGCGCGCAATAACTGTTGTTTTTCAATTGAAAATTTGGTAGGTATAACGAGGATAAGATTCACGCCTGTGTTTGCTAAAGCAAACGCTATTCCTAAGCCAGTGTTTCCAGCTGTTGCCTCAACGACAGTCATTCCAGGTGTCAATTTTTTTTGATTGAAAAGCTGACTGATAATGTGAATTCCAATGCGATCTTTTACTCCTCCGGCGGGATTCTGGAGTTCTAATTTTGCATAGATATTTACGTTTTCTTTTACTTTGAACGCTTCAAGTAGCAGCAATGGAGTATTTTTTACAAGCTCTTTTGGATCTTCATAAATCGCCATCGTTAGACCCCGCTTTCACAAAAGCCAGGTCAAGATCATCGATCAAGTCTAAAGAATTCTCACAACCGACAGAAAGGCGAATGAGTTGATCGGAAATCCCGATTGTAGCGCGATATGCCGGCGGATAGCTGGCGTGTGTCATGGAAGCCGGATGGGAGATAAGTGATTCGATACCTCCCAGACTTTCAGCTAAACTGATTATTTTAAGTGACGACAGAAAGGTATCAATATGGATTGTGTCTTTTAAGACAAATGAGATGATACCGACGCTACCAGTCGATTGTGCATATGCAATGGCATGATTCGGATGATCCGGTAGACTTGGATGATATGTTTTCGAGACATTCGGATTCGTTAGGAGATAATCTAAAATCTTTTTCGTATTCTCCAGATGTCGATCCATACGCATCGCAAGCGTTTTTATTCCTCGAATGAGTAGAAACGAATCCTGAGGACCAAGTATCGCACCCATAGCATTTTGAAGAAAGGATATCCGTTCGCTGAGTTCACGCGTTTTTGTCACCACGAGTCCGGCAATCAAGTCGCTATGTCCACCGAGATATTTCGTGCCGCTATGAATGACGATATCCGCACCCAATACGAGTGGTTTTTGTAGGTAAGGAGTCATGAATGTATTATCCACGATTAAAAGAGAATTATGCTTTTTCGCGATATTGGAGATACCGACAATATCGCTGATTCCCAGCAATGGGTTCGTTGGTGATTCGATGAAAATGGCTTTATACTCATCATTAAAAGCATCTTCGACATTTTGTAATTTTGTTGTGTCGATCATCTTGTATTCGATGCCAAACCGCTTAAACACTTTATCAATAACTCGATACGTTCCTCCATAGAGATTGTCCGACATCAATATTCGATCTCCTTGACTAAACATGGACAGTGTCGTTGTTATGGCAGCCATTCCCGATCCGAACGCAAAACCTTCATCTCCTTCCTCTAGATCTCGGATCAAACGTTCCAAAGCACTCCGAGTCGGATTCTTCGTTCGAGCGTACTCATACCCGGAGTGAACACCTAATGAAGATTGTTTGAACGTCGCGGTTTGATAAATCGGAGTATTTACCGAGCCTGTCAATTGATCCGTTGTATAACCTCCGTGAATCGTCATAGTTTCGATTTTCATATTTGTTGGTTCCCTTTCTTAGCGATTGCTAGAAAAATATGAGGTGCAATGGTTTCTCCTTTAGCGTTTGAAGAAACGGCGATTAGGCCAGTGTCAGTTACCGATGATTCGATGAAACCTGCTTTCAGAATCCATTTCTCTACGTCGGACAAAGTGAACCCTAACCATTTATCATGCATTTCTTCTTTTGCCCAGACACCATCATGTTGCATTACATCACTTATAACAATTGTGCCGCCAGGTAAGAGCATACGATAAATTTCTTTGATCATTTCAGGCGGATTTTCAATGTGATGAAGTGCCATGTTCATCGTCACGATTTCGATTTGTTCATGGATGAGTAAACTACTTTCTAAATCCGATTCAATCGCAAAGACATTGGAAAGATTCAGTGATTTAGCTTTCCTTACGATATGATTCAACATATTCCGCGAATGATCTAAGGCAAAAACAACATTCGCTTTTCGAGCTATATCAAGTGCGAGAAACCCTGTGCCTGATCCTAAATCCGCAACAACTCGATTCTCAAAATCAACTTTTTCAAACAACATGGGTCGAATATCATCTTTAAAGTAATCTTGTCGAATCTGGTTCCAACGATGTGCAATTCTATCAAAATACTGTTGTGAGTTCATGGTTCCTCCTGTTGCTGTGATAAAAATAAAAGACTAAAGCCCATAAGAGGCGATAGTCTTCGCGGTTCCACTCTAGTTCGGTTGAAAAATTACCAACCATCTTTCAGGTACAAGCATACCCTAACGCTATAACAGGCGTACCTGCAGGCAACTACATTTTCGTTACCTTTGCTCCAAGACGCATTCACATCACATTCACCAAAAGTCACTTTCAGCTATCGGACTTCTCTCTGTTGGTTTCAATGAAGTTACTATTTCTTTTCACAGCATTTGTTCACAATATCATGTTAAATCGTATTTATTTATTTGTCAACTAATATTATATACATAACATACATGTTTAGTATGTATTAAAAATCTATTTAGTAACCCCTTCATTCATACTTCCTGTGCGGTATCCTTTCAAATCGAGTGATACATGGATGAAGCCTAAACTTTTCAACTTGACGTGGATCATCAATCTTGTTTGCTTATCGAGCATCTTGTCAAAGTCGTCTTCGGCGATTTCAATTCTTGCATCATCGCCCTGTAGTCGAACGCGAGTTTGTCGAAATCCCAGATCGATTAGTAGTTGTTCCGCTTGGTCAATCATTCTCAACTTAGCTAGCGTGATCTTTTCTCCATAAGGGAAGCGGGAAGATAAACATGCGAAAGAAGGTTTGTTCCAGGTTTTGAGTCCAAGTTCTTTTGACAATTGCCTGATATCGTCTTTTGATAAGCCCGCGTCGCGTAACGGGCTAGCAATTCCACGTTCCGATACAGCTTTAAGTCCGGGGCGATAATCACCAAGATCGTCATGGTTGGATCCTTCAGCAATAAATGCAAACCCTTCCTTTTCAGCAATTTCTTGAACTTTTTCGAACAATTCATTTTTACATAAATAGCATCGATTCAAAGGGTTATCTGCAAACCCTTCCACATCAAGCTCTTCCGATATTATTACTTGATGGTTTATCCCATATTCAGTCGTGAATTCGACAGCTTCTAGATATTCTCTTTCGGGATATGTGGATGATCTTGCAGTGACCGCAAGAACTTTTTCTCCGAGTACATCGTGGGCAACTTTCAATAAAAACGATGAGTCAACACCTCCAGAAAATGCTACAACTACACTGCCCATCTCTTTCAAGCTCGTTTTCAGCAGTTCGAATTTAGCTTCAATTATAGACATTTTGATTTCTCCCTAGAAATTTCCATTTCTCATGATAGGGTATCGCTTTTCTCCACGAATACCGCTCGGTTATTCTTATGGTTTCATAACTATTCAGAAGTTAAATTTCATACAAGGATATTATTACGCAATTTGCCATATTTCAGATCAATTGCTCGCATTATATCAAAGAGTTAAAATCGAGTGAAATTTGGTTGAAATAATTGCACAATTTGCTCGTCAATATTTCGAGCATTTTATCCAATCTTTTAAGTATTATCTAATTATATTCTTTCTATTCCCAAATTTGTTACCACATCATTTGAATCAATCATGATTAGCTATCAGAATGGACATTTGATAAAACCTAGGTAGTAATTCTATATTTATTACTTTGTGTACTTGAATATGTAACAATAATATTATTAAAGAAAATTGCCCATATAATAGAGCACTCTAATAGATATCACCTCAGTTCGAAATTTCCATCGAAGTTTTGTTATAAGTCACAACTTGGTTTTTGCCTTGTTTTTTAGCTATCAATAAGGCAAAATCACTTGCTTTAATGGTTTGTTCAATTGTTAAAAAATCTTCCGGCATTGAAGCGACACCTGCGGAAATTGTTATACTCGGATAAGACAAATCTCTTTCACTGCGAATTTTTTCTACAATATTCTGTGCAATTTTAAGTGCATCTTTTTTGCTGCAAAGATTTAGTACTATAATAAATTCCTCCCCACCATACCGATATGCCTTATCGCTTTCCCTTATGCAACTCTTAACAATATTAGCGCATCGAATAAGAACTTGGTCTCCTACCTGATGACCATATATATTATTGTATTCTCTGAAATTATCGACATCTAGAAAGATAATCGAACAAATCTCATCTAAATGAGCAAGTTTCAAATATCTATCAAACGCATTTCTATTATTAAGATTTGTTAACTTATCTTTTTGGATTTCTATTTCCAGCTTCTGATTTAAGTTAATTACTTTGGTGTATTTCTTCAAAAAGAACAAAGTTATAAATGAATTTAATATACCGAAAATTCCTCCAATCAATAAACAATGAAAAAGAAAATTGCTAATTGTCGAAATCAATACCCAATATAAAATTAAACCAAAGAACACACCAATTGTAGTCATTGCAAAGAATAAAGTCGCGATATCTCTTTTCTTCATGTCTCTCCCCTTGTTTCGTTAATTATATTTTTTATTAGATGCGATTCTTAACTTTGCTTTCTATATTCAAAAATGCATCGACAATTCTGCCATCAAATTGAGTCCCCTTATTTTGGATAATCTCTTTTATAGCCAAATCATGATTCATCCCTTTCCTATACGGTCGATCCGAAGTCATCGCATCATAAGTATCAGCAATTGATATTATCCTTGCCCCAAACGGAATATCATCACCTTTTAGATTATTTGGATATCCACCCCCGCCAAATTTTTCATGATGATGAAGAATTAATGGTAATGAATCTTTGAGAAAATCAATGTCCTTTAGTATGTTAACCCCAATAATTGGATGATTTTTGATAATGTCAAATTCATCATCACTCAACTTTCCGCTTTTATTTAATATGTTGTCCGAAATTCCGATTTTCCCAATATCGTGAAATAATGTCGCGTACTCCAGATTTTTTAAATCAATTTCCGATAATCCTAATTCTTTGCCAATCATTAGTGATATTTCCGATACCCTTGAAGAATGCCCTGCTGTATATGAATCCCTTGCATCTACTGCATTTGACATTGCAATTACAGTACTCCTATACGAGCTATCGAGTTTCTGGTACGAATTGGCAATCTCGCCCTTCTGCTTATTTAGATGTTCATTTTGAAAAACCAGCGTTTTTGAAGTTCTGTAAAGTATTCCAATTAGCAACAAGAAAAGAAATATCAGACCTCCTGTTAGTGCCAAGGCAATTTCTTGGACAAGCATTCTTGCATGCGAGCTGACTATTTCAGAGGGTATTCGTATTATTGCAACCCCTTCTATTTTTTCGCCAAATTTCATTGGAATAAAAAGATTAAAAAAAGATCTTCTGGCTTCTGCATTTTGAGTACCGTTAACGATAAAAATATCTGAAACAGCATGTTCAGAATGACCATTCAACACATCGTCAATATATTTCTCATTTTGATTATTCACAAACGAGAAAGGTGATTTGCCATTCATAACAATTTCTTCTTTACTATTGATAATTGTGATCGAATCTATGTCATATGAACTCATAAAATCATCAATTCTATATTCAATATCTAGTTTTTTTGAGTTTGACAATAGACTATCTAAATCTGATTTTTCAAGATCATTAACAATAATACTTTTAATTGATACAACGGCTATTTCAACGATATTCGTCACATCGTTATCTCGAATGTGGCCATAAGTAATCTGAGATAAAACAATTCCAGTTAGAATGAATGCAAGCAGGCTATAGAAAGTAAATGATTTGATTAATTTGTATTTCTTCATAGATGGTCTTCTTTCGGTTCGTTTGAATTGAAAACGAAAACAGGACTTAAGTGATTTTGTTAAAACTCATAATCTCCTGAAAAATAGCACTAGCGCTAGAATCATACACTAGAAAATATCGCAAACACAATAGATTTATCTTAATTTTTGTTTATGCCTTTTTGTTTTGACCTTTTTGTTTATGAATGTTCGGGAGCATTTCTAGAATGAGTTAACTTGAAGTAGTGAAACCATAGTTTCCACCAGTTTTCTCGGATCTCGTGATATTTATCTTAGTTTCACTAATTTATTAAGAACTTTGGACGAAATCTCAAATTTTCGGTTTGCGTGGAAAAGATGTCCCTTGTCCAGTTCCCAAACGATCGTCCCGCATTTCGACCGGGGGGGAGTCCGGCCGAAATGCGTGGAACCAATCGTGGATATATTTCTGCCATTCCACTTGAAACGGCAGTTTATCCTTATCAGAATATAAACGACGAAGACACTCATCTTCTGTTGCTTCGACATAGATCAACTCAGCTCCAAGTGCGGTAGCAAGGCGTTGCCGTTCAGACTGTAGTGGATAGCCACCAATGATCCAAGCGTTTTGCCACTTCCCTAAGCGTATTCTGATTTGATCGAGTAGACTATCTCTGAGGCGGAAGACATTCATTGCCAGTTCAGTGGGTTTGTCATAGGCAGGCAGCAATGTGATGGCTTGATACAATTCATCAAGATCCAGGACGATATCCTTGCGTCCTTTATTGCTGCGTACGAAGCTTGTCTTACCAGACAGCGGTGGTCCATAGACAATATAGACACGCTGAGACAGGCACTGTCCGAATCGTTCATGCAGTGCGTTATGACAGCGATGATGTACGAGTAGCACATTCTTTGGGTTCAAACTGATTTTTGCATCGTTTACATTCAGAGGTGTTAATTCCTTGATATGGTGTCCGATACAGTCAATGTCTCGCAGGATCGATTCATGACAGTGCTCACAGACCAGCCCTTGAGCAGCACTGCTCCGTTGCAACATCAATTGTTTTCTGAGGTTGATCCATTCCGGACTCTTATAGAAGTCAGACAGGATTTGGTATTTTGTCATTACCAATCCCCTTGTTTAGCTAAGCGTTCTCTTAGTTCCAGCTCTTGCTTTTTGAGTTGCAGCATCTGTGGATTGTCCGAATAATGTTCCGGGTCTTTATTTTTTAAGAGTCCAAATAAGGCTCCGGTATCTGGAGGTTGATGTTTCTTGGTGATTTCGGTATAAGTGACGGATTGTCCACTCTCAGTTTTGGTATAAACTTTCTTTTCTTCATAATCATATCCGAGAGCTTTTTTGATCAACGCATTCTCAAGTTCTGTGATCAGGGTTTCCTTCCCCTTTTTTAAGGCTTTCAATATTTCCAGATGACTATTTTTATAAGTTTCAAGTGTTGACACAGAAATTCCAAGATTTTTTGCGATCTGGTCCTCACGAAGACCATCGCGAGCCCACTTCTCAATTAGATGTATCTTGGCTTGAACAGATTCCCATTTGCTTTTTGCCAAAGTACCACCTCTTTACACGAAAACGGTACCATATAAAAAAGCTCCGGTAAGTACCGAAACTTTGTTGATATTTTCGAATGAGGTTTATTAGATATAATTTTTCGATAATTCAATTATTACAAAGGACAAACAGAACCTTTTTCAGTCCTTGCGTCAAAATGATCAGAATAGATGCTTAATATGACTCCATTAATTTTAGCACTGTCTTTACTTAACCACTTTATATCAACTGCACCACAATGCATTGAATAATATACCTTATTCCTTAGAACCTTTCCATCAGCGTCTTCTAGATTAACTTTTACAGTCCATGAGCATAGTGCTCCACAGTTTCCGAGATATCCAACAAGATAAGTATTACTTTCTTCATTATAGACTCTCGTGATTTGCTTATATTCAAGTCTATCTGTAAAAAAAAGCCACTTAAAAATGAACGCTGATAGTATTACGATCATTATGGCAAAAAATACCACTATCTTTCTTTTTGTCAAAGCAGTCATTTTTCTTCATTCGCCTTATTCGATCTAATACTTTCGTTGATTTTCGACAGTTGCTTTCCAATATAGAATAATGAGGCTGAAACGATTACCAACCCAACGAATAATGCTTCGCCTAAAAATCCAACTGCACCGCCAATATCTGTCATAAGTGATCCCCCTTTTTTAAATGATAACAGTAATAGTTTTCCTATGCAATATAAGCCTAAGATAATATTACGTGCCGAAAAATGTTGGTTTAGCCTATAAACAAAGGGTTTGAAGCGTGAAAAAAGAGATCGATACTTCTTGAGATAATCGACCCCATTTTTTGCGCATTTTTCCCATTTTGTTTGCATACAACTCTAACATTGTAGCTTTCAAAAATAGACCTATACCAAATCTCACTTGTAATGAATTTTGCAGGATAATTCCAAATTTTTAGCTATTAACAATCCAAGTGTTTATTTATACATCTAGTAATTCATAACTTAATAACCAACTCTTTAAGTCAAGATATTCGATTACACCGACCTTTGATTCAAGCAATTCGCCACCTCTAAAAATAAACGTATGTGGCGTATACTCTACAACTCCTAAGTAGTTCGAAATTAAACTGTTTAAATCATCTGTATTGTCGGTATTTGCTTCAACATAATAGATCTTAATGTCATAGTTTTCAACTAGTTCCGAGATGATCGGCTTATATTCTTTACAAGCGGAGCAAACGGACGATCCTATATAAAAGACGAGAGTACTCTTTTCTGCAAGTAGAGCAGACATATCCTTTGCTTTAATTTTCGTTGGTCCTTTTTGCGATGAACATCCAACAAATAGTATTAATACTGCAAGTAGTAAAATAAGCTTTTTCATGTGTGTTTTTCCTTTGTGTAGTTTGGTTTACATTTTCTAATTGAAATTCAATTGTAACCATGCAGGTTTTAGAACCATCAGCAAGCCGATTGCGATCATTAGGATGCCTCCTATTAAGTGCGACCACTTCCCGTATTTTGTAGATATTCCAAAGATCGTCATAGTTTTCATTGCTATGAAGAATACAAGTAAATCATCCAGTAAATAAAACAGAATATATAACAACAAATACCCAACGTACTGTATAGGATTTAGGTTTTGCAGAGCTAAAATTTGCGTGAAGATTACCGGAAATCCTGCCGAACACAAGAGCTCAATGAAATTCACTGACAAAGCCAATCCCATGATCCCCAAAATTGCTAAGTAAAATATAGGTTGATTGGATATAGACAAGACTTTCTTTTTTAGTTTTCGGCGCTTATTATCATCTACTATTTCGCAACCATCGGAAGGCGCTTTCATAAACAATCTCAAATTCAAGATGCCACCGATTACAGCAATCAACCCAATCCCCCATCGGATGTAGGATACTGATCCAAAAACAACTGCAATATTTAGCCAAGACAACATAAAGAGGAAATACATAAATGCCGATGTAAATAAGAATGCTCCGCCTAAAATCCATATTTTCTTTTTATCATCCAAACGAAACAACATTCCCATCAAAAATAATAGGGTCCACATTGCGCATGGATTAAATCCATCTAGCGTTCCTAAGATTATAGCCACAAGTGGGATTGATACCGTCGTTACATCAATTTTACCGATAAATGGCAATGTGAAGGTGGAACCGCCTGTATAATCAACAGTACCCGATCCGGGATCAACAATTCCTAGCATCTCTCCAACCAAATCACGAACGGGATTTTCTTTAGTTTCCTGAATTGCTTCGAGTATCGCGATATCCGTAATACCTTCAGTGAATCCGGTTATTCGGAATCTACCGATCAACACGAAGGGGACAGTAGTTATTGGCGTTCCAATTAAGTCACCAACTTTTTTCATTATTCCCTGATTTTCTTTATTATAGACAACTTCATAGCGATGAAACACCAAGCTTTTGTCCTTTTCACTTAGCTCTTCGAAGAATACCTCTTGGGCGGCGCAATGTGAACAGTCCTTTGAATAAAATACATAAATATTTAAGGGTTTTTCAGTTGCCCTTATGGGTATCGTTCCCATAGCAAGGATTAAGATTGAAAGAATGATGACTAGAAAAAATCTCTTTTTCATTGTATGTCTCCTAGCGGACGGAACTGAATTTGGCTATTCGCAGATGCCATGATCAATAAAAACTTCACTTTACAGATTTTTAACACTCATTACCCGCATTGCATTAAATACGGAAAGCAAAGCCACGCCTGTATCCGCAAATACAGCTTCCCACATTGTAGCAACACCCAAAGCACCGAGTACCAGGAAAATGCCCTTTACAACCAATGCAAATAGTATGTTTTGAAACACAATCATTCGTGTTTTTTTAGCAACGCGAATGGCGGTTACCAATTTTGATGGTTCATCCGTCATGATGACAATATCCGCTGCTTCGATCGCCGCATCAGATCCTAACCCTCCCATCGCTATACCAATGTCCGCACGGGCGAGAACCGGAGCATCATTGATGCCATCCCCAACAAATGCAATTTTGCCTTTTTTTGAACGCTTTTGACTAATCATTTCGAATTTTGATACTTTGTCGCTGGGTAATAGATCCGTGTATACTTCGTCAAGTCCAAGTTGCTTCCCAATTTTTATCCCAACGGCAGAAATATCACCCGTCAGCATAATGGTGTTTTTTATTCCCAATTTCTTCAGGTCCCTGATTGCTGTTGCTGCGTCCTCTTTTACTTCATCCGATATGATGATGTACCCCACGTATACTTGGTTTACTGCGATGTGAACTGTAGTTCCAATGGTGTCAGGTGAAACAAAATCAATTTTTGCCTCTGTCATTAATTTCGTGTTTCCTGCCAACACTTCTTTACCATCCACATTCACTTTGATTCCTTGTCCGGAAATCTCTTGATAATTAGATATTTTTTCGTTGATGATATCATTTTTGTAAATTGAGAGGATTGATTTAGCAATCGGGTGCGTCGAAAGGCTTTCTGCATAAGCTGAATATTCAATCAATTCATCCTCAGAAAAACCGTTTAGCGCGGTTATATCTGTAACTTTAAAGACACCTTTTGTTAAAGTTCCCGTCTTGTCGAATACAACTGTTTCAAGATTATTCAATGCTTCGAGATAGTTACTACCCTTAACTAATATACCTCGTTTTGAGGCACCCCCGATCCCCCCGAAGAACCCTAATGGGATTGAGATTACTAGTGCACATGGGCAAGAAATGACTAGGAAAACCAGTGCCCGATATACCCAAACTGAAAACTCTGCTCCAGGAAGAACTAACGGTGGTAAAAGTGCTAATGCAATAGCAGCAAAAACCACTACCGGTGTATAGTATGAAGCAAATTTAGTGATGAATTTCTCGGTGGGAGCCTTTTTGCTACTTGCATTTTGGACAAGTTCAAGAATCTTGGAAACAGTCGATTCAGCAAATATTTTCGTAACTTGAACCGTTATAACACCATTTAGGTTAACGTACCCACTCAATACATCCGAGTTTTTCTCAATTTCTCTTGGAACAGATTCACCGGTGATTGCAGCAGTATCTACTGTTGATGTACCTTCAATCACTGTCCCATCTAGAGGAACCCGTTCTCCAGGCTTCACCAAGATATAATCACCAATCTTTACTTCTTCAGGCGCCACTTTGACGTACTCGTTTAAAACCTTTAAGTTCGCATATTCGGGTCGGATTTCCATTAATGCGGTAATCGATTTTCTCGAATGGCCAAGGGCCATATCTTGGAACAACTCGCCTACCATATAGAAAAGCATTACAGCAACACCTTCAGGGTATTCTCCAATGACGAATGCGCCAATCGTGGCAATACTCATCAAAAAGAACTCACTGAAAACTTGACCACGAAAAATACCTTTAATTGCACGCACGACTACATCTCCGCCAACGATCACATAACTGATCAAGAATATAATCAACTCGACTTGATTTGAGAACTTAAATATCAAGCCAACTGCGAAGATCAGTCCGCCTAAAACGAACTTGAAAATTTGCTTCTTGATGTTTTCTTCATCTTCGTTTTCTTCATGTTCGACTTCTTCTTTTGATTGAGATTTCTGTTTTTTATCAATAAAATCGATGGTTAGACCGGGTTCAATATCATTAGCGATTTTTGCGATTTTTTTAACTAGTTCTTCCGAAGGTAAATCGGATTTTGTAGTGATTGACATTTTTTGATTTACAAAGTCGACGTTCGCAAAATTAATTTCATCGAGTTTGAGAAGATTTTTTTCAATCTTTGCGGCGCAATTGGCACAGGATAAACCCGTAAGCGTTGCCGAGATTGCGTTCTCCTCGTTGGTGTCTCTTGCTTCGATTAATGCGTCTGGTTCTAATTTGTAGATTATTTTCTTGGTTTTTTCCATGATTGAATCAAAGTCTGATTCTTTCTCCATTTCTAGTATTAGTAGTTTTGACTCGAAGTCGAATTTTGCTTTCAGGCCATTAATTTCATTAACTTCATTTTCTATTTTCGTAGCGCAGTTAGTGCAGTCAATGTTTCTTAAAATGAATTTTCTTGTAATCATAATGTTGAATTAGTTCCTTCCGTGATATGGATTAATCCCTGGTCAAATATATATCTCACGTGATCATCACTTAAACTGTAATATATGATTTTCCCTTCTCTCCTATTCTTCACTAAATTCGCCTGTTTAAGGATTCTTAGTTGATGAGAAATTGCCGACTGTGTCATGTTTAATAGAACGGATATATCACATACACACAACTCAGCTTTTTCAAGTGCCCATAAAATTCTTACGCGCGTTGAATCTCCTAAGATTTTAAATAGATCAGCCAAATCGAATAGTAACTCGTCCCTTGGCATCTGCGGCATAACTTGTTTAACAATATCCTCATGAATGACTGTACAATCACACCTATCATTGACGTGGATTATTTCTTTCATATGTCTCCCGTTCTCACTTGAATATATGAACATCCTTTCAAGTGTTGTCGTTATTATATAGCATTCCTATTTAAATTGTCAATAAACTCAATCGTCTAGACCCGTAGACCCGTAATATAACCCTAAGGTAATATTACGTACCGGAAAAGTGCATTTCAGCCTATAATCAGTGGGTTTTATGCATGAAAAAAGGGATCGATACTTTTTGAGAAAATCGACCCCTGTTTTTCTTCATTTTTATGAATTTGAATGTTTCTTATTTTAACTGAAATATTCAATATACAATTAGAACGTAGAGTATTTTGTATTTGTTTGACTACTGATCCAATTTACTTGAAATTTCTTTAAGAATATCTACCTGCTGTTTTCGAACATCAATAATCACAAAACTATTTGCTACTAGAAGCGACAAACTCGTAACTAATAGAAGACCAATTCCCTTATTCCACGTATTTAGATCACCTGTAAATCCAGAGAACAAGAGAATTAAACCAAGAGCAATAAAGAAAGATGACACATTATAAAGATATGAAATGATTCTTGAATTTTTCATTCTGATCCCCCTTTTATGTGTTTAGTATATCATTTCACAATAAACGATAACAATATTTTCTAAATCAATTCCGATTTTTCACCAGTCAAATCCTCCCATCTCTGAACAATTACATCTACATAACGGGGATCCAATTCCATGCTGTAACAAATCCGGTCCAATTGATCCGCCGCAATCAGCGTTGAGCCGCTTCCTCCGAAGGGTTCGTAGACGAGTTGATCTCTTAGGCTGCTATTCTTAATCAATCGTCCAATGAGCGGAACGGGCTTCATGGTGGGGTGAATATCACTCTTCAATGGTTTGTTTTCGTAAAGGATGGTCGTTTGAGTTTGCTCAAGGAATTTGGAGAGCAGCTCGATGAGTTCCTCTTTCTTAAGTTTCTCGATGTTTTGAGTTTCATCGAAGATCGTTGATTGGGTTCGGTCGTCCACAAAGAAGTGTCCAGTGCCTTCCTTCCAACCATACAGGATCGGTTCATGACGCCAGTGGTAGTCATGCCGGCTGAGATTGAAGGAGTTCTTTACCCAGATGAGGTTCTCGGAGAATTTGAATCCGGCGGTCCGGAATGCCTCCTGGAAGCTAACTCGTTCGACGTCACTGTGGAAGACATAGATCACACCACCCGGTTTCAGATGTTCATATGCAAGTTTGTACATCGCAAGAAGGAAATCGTAGAACTTGTCGCTGTCCATGTGGTCGTTTAGTATCTCGTTGTTTTTGCGATGCTCATTCTTGAAGCTCTTGTGGTAGTCGATCTTGTTCTCATAGTTTACGTTGTATGGTGGATCGGTGACGATCAGGTCCGCTTGCTTCCCATGCATCAGGAAGAACACATCTTTGGCGTCCGTAGAATCGCCGCACATGAGCCGATGCCGGCCGAGCTGGTAGATATCCCCCCGCTTGGCTTTCGGTTGCTCAATCGCTTCTAATGCTGCCTCAACATCGAAGTCATCATCTTGGGCTGAGGTCGTGTCCATCTTGGCCAGAAGTTCCTTAAACTCTTCATCGTCAAATCCGGTGACACCTAAGTCGATCTGGTGCTCGAGTTCAAGCAAGAGATCCTTCAGCTTATCCATCTGCCATTCACCGCTGATCTTGTTGAGAGCGATGTTCAAAGCTTTCTCTTTGGTCTTATCGACATCCACCAAGACCACATTCACTTCATCGTATCCGAGGTCCTTCAGAACAGTGGCGCGTTGGTGTCCACCAATAATCGTCCGGTCAGTGTTAATGATGATCGGATCAACATAGCCAAACTCCTGGATACTTCGCTTGATCTTCTCATATTCCGCATCCCCGGCTTTTAACTCCTTCCGAGGATTGTAGTTGGCATACTTCAATTCACTTAACTTCAAGGTTTCAAATTGCATTGTCCCTCTTTCTAGAACGGCTTGATTAACCGTTGGTATGCCGCCTGCAAGGTAATCTCATTAACCAAACGATTGCGCCAGACATAGTAGGTCGTCTTTTCAACATTGAGTCTTTCGAAGATTTGCTGCTCTGGGAGCCGCATTTCATACTTTAAGTGTATTAACTTCCCCATTTCAGTGCCTTCGTACTTGGCAAAGGTCTTTTCGACGATGGCAGACCATTGTTGTTCAATCGGATCTTTACTGGCTTGGAGTTCTCTTCGGTCATAGAGATAGACTTCGATATTCTCTCGGTATTTATTCATGCTGCTGTTTCCTTTCACGCAGTCGCATATTCATTTTGGGATTCTTGTTGAGTTCCAGGATGCAACTTCCGGCCCTTTGGAAGATCCTGGAACCGATGGCTTCATCGATTCCCAGGATTTCCTTCAGGATCTTCTCTGAACTCAGGATGGTAATCAATTCCAAATTGTTGTAGCGTGCATTCAAGATTTCGAAGGCGATGTTGATGTCGGAGGTCGTGGGTTGCTTTCCCCGTTCCGATTTGAACAGGTCATCGATGTACAGTACTTTCTTGGTCTTGAATGCATGGATCGCTTGGGAGTATTCATTCCCTTCCATAACGTTGGCTTTAAGTTTCATAATCTCATCTCTCCAAAGCATGTACAGGGCTTCATGTCCTTGCTGCATCAGTTCGTTAACGATCGCAGTGCAGATGTGGGTTTTCCCGGCTCCGACTTGACCTCCGATAAAGAACCAGTGAGGTTGTTTGTCTTGGACAAACGCCAATGCTTTTTCTTTGATGACACGCTGCCATGTTTCATTGGCACTGAATTTCTCAAAGGTGTATTCCTGAATGAGTTGCTTGAGCCCACTTTTCTCAATGAGTTTTTTACTTCTACGAGACTCAAAACAGTCACATTTCTTGAGGGCGGTGTATTCCCCATCCAGGATCATGACATACCCCTTGTTCTTGCAGATGGAACAATCGTTTCCTTGAAGAGTTCCAACTTCTTCGTTATACCGGTTTACTTTTACCTGGAGTGACTGTTGAAAATCAGTTGAGGGATACGGGGCGAGTGAGTTCGCGATCGATTTCATCTTCATCACCTCGATGATTTTCATGCGAATCTTCCATTTGGGTAGTCATCGCGCGCGAATGTTCAGCTAACTTCTTTATTTTAGCTTTATTTTTCTCTTTATCTTTCCTTTGTATTTCTTTATCTTTTTCTAATTCTAAATCTAATTCTAATTCTGTCGCATGACATGGATGACATTTCAATGACATGTCACTGACAAGTGCTGATTGACGTTCCCGTTGTCGGCGCTTGGCTTCACGGTTGTTTTCGCGGATCACTTCGAGTCTTGCTTGGTTTTGATACTTCTCCCAATTGAGGATCATGATGTATCCATCCTTCAACTGGATCATGTGCATCTCTTCGAAAAGTTGAATGGCTTCCGCTACAACCTTCTCCGGTTTTAACAATACTGTGGCCAATGTCTTCATATTATGCGGACGATCGGGATGGAAATAAACCAGCCCTTGATTGTTGATTTTGCCGGCTAAGACCATCAGGTTGATCCAGATTCGAAAGTAGGTATCCCCTTTGGGTAACGTACCCAAATAACGGATTTTCGGATTGTCGAACAAGTCGACATGGAGTTTGATCCATTGCAAGTCGGTCATGGGTTAGTCCCGCATGCTGATGTCTTGGTAGAATTTCCAATTCTTGATATTCAATTCTTCTTCACTACGTTCGATCATTTCAAATTCATCAAACAGATCTAACGCTTTTTGGACAAATTCTGCGGGGTACTCTGTCTCTGAAGCAAGTTCGTTCATCGTATACGGGCGAAGACCGGTGAGATAGATTCGCCCATCATCCTGCGTTCTCTCCGCAAGACAAAGCAGATGTACCCAGAAGAGGACAAGCGATTCTCCTTCCGGCATTTTGCGAAGCAGTTTGATTTTGCGGTTGTTGAAAAGTTCGGTGTCAAGTTGTACGAAGTTGTGAAAGTTCATGGTGTGGTTCCCTCTACCCGCTACTTATGGCGGGGTTTCATATTTTCGAGTTTTTTTCTCTTTTCGTCCAAGGAGGATCGAGTATAAATCCGGGTTGTCTCGAGCGAGCTATGACCTAAGATGTCGGCCAGGTCCAGGACGTTGTTGTATTGCTCCATAAACTCTTTGGCGAACAGATGACGGAAGCTATGGGGATGGACTTTCTCCAGTGCCACCTTTGCTTCACTGGCGGTATTCTTCATCTGACGCCAAATCGTCGGGATGCTTAAGGTAAAGATCTTTCCTTCAGTTATATTTTGATCTCTACAGTATTTTCGTAATTCACGTGCGAGCTCCTGGGTCAGGATGATCTCGCGTTCTTTGCCTTTGTTGAAAGCTTTGAAGTGGTGTTTCTGGATATTCTCAACGGTGAAGGTTTCCAACTCGCTGATGCGTATCCCGGTGGTGCTAATGATCTTCATAATCAAGTAGATGTCATCTCGCTTGCGCTTCTTGGCGTACCGGAGTAATCGTTTGGCATCTGAGCTGCTGACAACGTCCGAAAGACTGGACTTTTGCTGCGTCTTGATTTCCTTCACGGATAGTCCGGGGACTTGTGCCCAACGGTGAAATCGATTGAGAATGACGAGATAGGTGTTAATGCTATTTGATTTGTATTCCCCCGAACAGAGCTTCTCCTTGTAGGCCAGCACATGTTCTTTTGTGATTTCCTCGTTATCAGGGATGAAGTCGACGAATTTCTGGACATCACAGACATACTTTGTAATGGTCCGTTGACTTTTCTCTGATAACCTTAAATCACGGGCGAATAGGGGTAAACACTTCTCATACTCAGTTTTCTTCATCCAGGATCCCTTCAAGGCGTCCCAGCATCCGCAGCAGTTTCAAGTCCTCCATGTAGCGTTTCATCGGCAGCATGGTATTGAAGTACTGTGTCTTGAAATGGCGCGCTTGTGCTTTCGCATAGCTCTCGATTTCACTCCGGTTGGCATGGTCGATCCGAATATAGATTCCTTTTCCCTGATCGGATGGAATAAACAGGATGCCTTCTTTGCGGAGTTGACTCAAGACGGATCGGACGACACGCTCTTGGGGATAGTCTGCGGTATTCACTAGAATTTCAAGTCTTAACTTTTCATTGAGCGTTTGAATGTCCATCTTTCTACTCCATTGGAACTGGCTGCAGCAAGATTCTCCAGCTTGGCTTTATACTGCGTAAATGCAAAGTTATAATTGATACCGATCACTTCAAAGACAAGTTGGCTTGGAACTTTATCTGGTCTCAAATTCATAAGATCCATTTCTAGTTTCTTGCATTCATTGAACACTAGAACTGCTTTCTCCCAGCGACAATGCATCAACTCTTGAATATTACTCTTCGTTGCATATTGGTTATAAAATATCTTCATCTGTTCCTACACCCCGCTCCCTCGCTCTGATACCACGTTTCGTGGTGTTAATCTGCGTAGAAAATAGAATCGACGCTGACTCCGTAATACCTCGCTAACTTCTGTTTTGAGGTATCCACTGGCATTCGGAACCCACGTTCATACGATTCCAGCGATTTAACCGTGATTTTAGCGAAATATGCGACTTCTTCGCGGGTTTTCCCCCCTCTCAACTCAATTAGACGCCTTCCAATCTTGGCACGATCCATGCTCGCTCTCCTTTGTCCCACTTCGGGGAAGGAACCGGTTTGTTTCGGTTCGTAAGGCTATTCTAAAAGACTTCACCTCGATTGTCAACGCATTTTGATGATTTCTCGTTGCGTTCCCACGTAGCGTGTGTTATGCTTGTGGGGAGAGGTAAAAACTATGGCAACTTTTAACGAACGCTTAAAACGTCTCCGCAAGGAATCCAAAATGACCCAACGGGAATTGGCTGAAGACCTGGGATTGGGAGAAAGCACTGTCAGCATGTATGAGCAAGGATATCGCGAGCCTGACTTCGAAACCCTCGAGAAGATCGCGGAATACTTCAACGTAGATCTTAATTTCATCCTGGGACGCATTGACACAGCTGAGTTTACACCAGTAAGCCGAATCGTCCGGACCAAGAAGATCCCGCTCTACGGCCGCATCCCTGCTGGCACACCCTTCGACGCGATCTTGAACGATTTGGGTGAGATTGATATCCCCGGGTGGTTAGCAAAAAAAGACAATCTGTTTGGTTTGATTGTCGCTGGTGACAGTATGAGTCGTATAGTACCCGACGGATATATCGCGGTGTTACAAAAAACGGACACCTTAGAAAATGGTGAGATTGGGGCTATCCTGGTCAACGGTTCGGATGCTACACTGAAGAAGTTCTTCAAGCTCACGGACTACATCGTCCTGGAGCCGCTGAGCTACAATACTGAGCATAGACCGTTGATGATCGGTAAGAATGAACCGGAAGTACGGGTATTAGGTAAATTAGTATGGGCTTGTGCTGCCCATGAATTGTAAGAAAACATAAAAATACACCCCAGCTCGAACTGGAGTGCGGTACAACTTTACCTGGTAGGGCTTTGTTGTACCTTCATTGTAACAAAAAAATGGAGGAATGAAAATATATGGCAGCATATAAAGAAAAATCTGGTACTTGGATGAGCAAGATGAATTTCCGCGATGAAAATGGAAAGATCATTTCCAAGACACGACGCGGTTTTGCAAAGAAACGGGATGCCTTGGATTACGAAGAAGAATTTCGACGGTCAAAAGTAGATGTAGTCAATACCTCACTAAAATTCAATGATCTGTTTGAAGAGTACATGAAGAACAAGCAAGGATCCATTGTCGAAATCACTGAAAATGAATATCGTCGTATGAACAAACAGTTTTTCAGTAAACTGGCCAACAAAAAAGTCGTAAGTTTGACTCCAAAGGATTTTCTCAATGTGCGCAATGAAATTTTGCAAAACGATTACTCGAAGTCCTATAAGAACAAGACGATCAAATTACTGAAATCCATCTCGAAGTTCGGCTATAACTTCTACGACTTCAAGGACAATGCAAAACAACTGATGATGATCCCAATCAACAGCGATGATATCAAGGACTACACAATTTGGACTCCAGAGGAGTTTAATCTTTTCATCGGTTATGTCGACAATATGGTCTGCCGAGCCTTCTTCACTTTCCTTTATCATACTGGGGCACGCTTGGGTGAAGCCAAAGCGCTCTTAGTATCAGATATCTCGAAAGGATCCGCGACGATATCCAAAAGCATGAAGCATTACGTCAACGGTGTAAAACCGCTAAAGACGGCTTCCAGTCGTCGAACGATCCAGTTGGATAAACAGACTCTCGAAGTCCTTCAGCCCCTTCTAGAGCGAAGCACGATGTATCTCTTTGGAGATCTAGAACCGGTGAGCTTAAGTATGCTGCAGCGCAGCTTCAAGTCTGCGTTGGATGCATCTGGCTTAAAGAAGATCACCATCCACGATCTACGACACTCGCATGCAAGTTACCTTATTGGCAATGGCGCCAATGTTGTGGCGGTATCCAAGCGGTTAGGCCACTCCACTGTAAATATGACGCTTAAAGTGTATACACACATGTTAAAAGAATCAGAGGACAAACTACTGACGATTCTAAATAGATAGAAAAATGTGCTAGTTTAGTTAGCAGACTTTAAAGAAAAAGCCCCGTCTCCGGGGTAATGCAAAATCTCACATTGTTATTTACTTCATTTATTATTCCCTTATTTGGCATCACAAATCTTTACAGGTTAATGAATAATGGGTTGTTCAACCTTTCCCTACAAATTATGACATTCATTAATGGAAAACTTGGATAGGTTTGTTTACCCCTAATCGTTTGACTAAGTGTCAACTAATAATGCTTGATAATGAAGCTACATCGTCTTCTGAAAGTAAATATACATTATTATCATCGAAGAAATTATCACTAACTTTTATTTTGCTCGGAGCATACTTACTTTGTGAAGGAATATCATCAAATGTTACCACTAATTTCAATTCAGATCCATTTTGATAATTAATCCTAATAATATAGTTATTGTCATAAAATACTAAAATATCCAAAACTGCCGTCAATTTTTGCTTTACCGGTTTGTTTAGGATTTTAACTAACCATGCAATTTGGGATTGATCTGAGATTTCATATGAATTGACAAGTTTGAAATTCTTTTGATTATCTATATCGAATTTTTCTACAAAAACACTGATAATTCTATTATGTCCAATTATTCTTGAATTAGATAATTCCGAGTCTAGCGAAAATACGAATGCTAAAGATAATATAATCAGTGTACCAAAAAGAATTTTCTTTTTCATATTATCCTCCTTACCCAAAGGGTTTTGATATCTAGATAATTTCATTAGATATGAATTCTGAACTATGATGTAGTTGCAGTTAAACCTAAATCGGTAAGAATGGTATATGCTTTGGGGCCAAACCCATTAACTCCATCTCCAACAGTATGTATGCCAATCGCTACGTCTTGGTATTGATTTGGTGTAATCTCCATGTATGCCAAGACAAGGCCTCCGCTATCACCAGCAACTGTAGGACAGCTATATTTAAAATAACTGTTGAATGAGACTCCCCCAGCTGTCCCTGAAGCATTTGTACTAATAATTTTCCCGTGTAGATAAGTTGATACTGATCCGTATACATCCACATCTTGCCCAACTACAACATTTTGCCCTGCAACATGTTTATAGCGTGTGCCGTCCGAAGAGTATTTAATAGGTGTCCAACTAGATGTAGTATCAACAAATGATGCATCGGTTCTTCCACTCCACTGTCTTGCCGTTACTGTGCCAAGTGTTATACCGGATTTAGTAAAAATAGTTCCCATAACTCCACAATGGCCAGCGGTGACAAAACCCAGATACCCGCTTTTATACGCTTGGAATCCAACCGAACATTGACCACTTGAGGAGAAAATTGAATTGCCGCCTGAAATATTCGTTTCGATCTTAGGACTTTGTTCGCTAGATATTACTTTGAAATTCATCATATCTTTATAAGAATAATCTAGATTACTAACTAAGTCCTGAATCCTATATTCAAGATTCCGACCTTGTAGTGCAACATAATTTACTATCAATCTATTTTCAATTTCATCTACATATATTTCTCTGATGGAATCAAAACGATCGTCTTGTACAATTAAATCCATGATTTCTTGCATTTCATTCATAGAAAACGCCTCAACTTCAACTAACACTTCTGGATAATCCTTCATAATGTTCGAGACTTCTCCAATTATATCAGTGAATTTCATATGCAATATGTTCTTTTCATCAATGTAGCTTCCTGCAAATTTCGACATTAGATTGGATTCAATCAGACGTGTTTCAATCTTGTTATTCAATGTTGCACTTTTCGCGTTTTCAATCTAAGAGGTTAAGTTGGAAATAATATTTGATGAGTCAAGTGCATTAATTCGACTACCAAATATTACACTAGTTAAAATGGAAAGAATAATCAGTGACGATATTATACTTTTCTTCATTTTACTTTCCTCGCTTGAGTTTTGTTTATCTATTAATGGAAAATTCCTCATTTCAAATTCACTCATGAAAACTTTTATTTTGGAAACATATGAAAATCATTCAATGCTACTTCAGTTTGAAACATAAGTCATGTTCCTGCTTAGATGAATTTGTTGCATGAACACTCTTCTACTACAAAATAAATGATTTTGGATAATTTGGTCCCACCCCCCTATGCCCCTTTTGAGAAAACAATAACATAGTTATTGCTTGGTTGCAAGTCTCCTCATAGTGTGCGAATAAGCACTGCGTTCAGGTCAAATATTATTAGTCTATAATATTGCTCTGACGGAGGACTTCTTGTCAGAATTCGTGACCACACAAATGACCATACAAAGTGAAAGGAATGGGAAGAGTTGGGAAGAAAATAGACGAAATAGGCGCATTGGTTCGGGTTGGGAAGAGAACGGAAGGTTTATAATCCCATCTCATGTCCTCCGCCATAGGTAAACAAACCCGCATGAAATGCGGGTTTTTGCTTGTTTCCACATCTAATGACCACACAATGACCATACAAATATATTTTTACCTGAATGAACAAGTTAAGTTTGCAGGATAATTTTGTGATAAAACTGATCTTCAGAAAATTGACCAGTAACTAATTAACGAAAAACAACTTTTTTGAACACAATCAACTTCAAAATTGCGCCTCTACGAAAACCCACCTTATCTCCTCACATATTGTTTATATCCTTAAATTACACTTCCAATTTTTTCAAGGCATTTAAAGCTTCTCTGCGAATAAAACTATTCTTATTATCTTGGAATCTTTCAAAGTGTTTTCTGAACTCCTCTTTTTTATATTCACCCAAAGCGGCAATTGCATGTCCTTTGACATCATCATCTTCCAACAACTTTATAAGAATAGGAATAGCATTTTCAACTTTCAGTTTACCAACAAGCAAAACAACCATTTGTCGGCTACGACAATATTCTACATTAGTAATAATTTCAAGGTAGTCACCAATATACTTCTTTGAACGAATTTGGTATAAAGTATCTCCAATAAAATCTCGAGTAAGCTGAGGAATATCTGAATAGAAATCCGCTAATAGCATGGGAATTACTTCTTCAAAACCTTTGAAGTGAAAAAAAATCATAAAATAGTCTTTTTCGTTGAAGTATTTTACCTGCTGATAATACTTAGTAGCTAAGGGTAAAATGGTTGCTTTATGCTTTGGCAGAAAACCTTTTACCTGATCTGGTATTTCAAATTCATAACCTAATTCACGCAGTTCCAGCAAAAACGGAGGGATCAAAGAGTTGGGGTGTTCTTCAATATATCTTTGAAAATCCTTTTTTGCATTTTCAATCATGAGTTTCACCAAACCAGGGTTACTGTTTATATCATTATTACTCATTACAGTTCCTCCTTAACCCAATGGGAATTGCTAATTTATTCCGATATCCATAGTGGTAGTCCTTATTTTGTAGAGTAGTTAATTCACTCATGTACGCATACCCAAATCGCTTGTTCCCACGATTTTTCCCACCTAATGTTTATATAATACCCCGCTGGAAATAAGTTATCAAGTCGACTATGCATCTATTTGCGATAATAAAGAAGATCGATATACTCAAATAAACTTCGGCCTTTATGTTCGAATTCGTGACCACACAAATGACTATACAAAGTGAAAGCGGTGGGAAGAATCGGGAAGGAATAGGGAGAAATACGTGCATTTAGCGTGTTGGTGAGGGTTGGGAACCTTTTAAATCGCGTCTCATGTCCTCCGCCAATAGCACGCAAACCCGCTGAATCAGCGGGTTTTTGCATTTTCTAATCACTATTGACCATACAATGATTTTATAAATGTATTTGGTAATATTTTCAGAAGAAGATATTTGCTTTAAATAAAAAGGATGTGTGAGACAAGATGAACCATTTAACCCAAGTGTATGCATATGATACATCGAGGATCTCTTATATTATCGTAGCACTCCAATTCTGGCTATACCGATTTTGGGATATCATCATTTCCAGACTTTTTGATTGATTTGATGATAGCACCTCTTTTCGGAAAGAAATCATATGAATAATTAAATAGACTCGTTGGATTTTTAAATCCAAAATCCATCTTTATTCTCACAACCTTCAAACAAAATGCTAATATGTTATTAATTGATATTGGGGGTATATTTATGAAGAAAATCATATTTGGAATTGTTCTCGCTTTTTTAACTCTAGGAACTCTTTTCCTTTTTCAGAATGCCTATATCAATATAGATAATATTGGTGTCGGAAAACTAGAGTCGATCAAAATCACAGAGAATTTTTGTGATACATCCGTTTGTGATATGACAAATCAGACATCTGTTATCACAGATCCAGAGACCATGAAATCTATCGAATCCATATTCTTCGGAAAGATCTCGAATAACTTTCTAGGGTTCACAAAAGAAGAGTTGAATTATGATTTCGAATTCCATTATGTAAAAGCCACTTTGGTATTCAATGTTGGGATTAACCAAGAACTTACCTCGGGTAAAATAAAATACATCGCTAAACACCGCGATTTTCCATTAACTTCCAAGGACATGGAAATTATCATGAACATTTTAGAAAATCAAGTTGAAGATAACTAGTGTAATAACGAGTATCCAAAACTAATTGAACTCACTCTTAAGTCGATAGTTATACTATGTAAAAGTAAGATAAGATTACGAGAGCTATCATAAAAATAAATCTTATCGTTTCTTGATACCTATTTACTCTTTCAAAATACAATCCGATGCCGCTAACAACGATCGATACGATGGATGCAACGATCCAAATAATTACTTTTAGTTGATGTTCATCGAAGCGATTCAGCGATGAAAGAATAAAATAGACGATGATCAGTAAGAGAATTAAAACCATGCCCAGAATCCTAAATTTGCTTATACTTTTCATAACCTTCCCTCCACTACAAACATAATACGATAAAAAAAACCAAGTTGCCAACAACTTGATTTAATGACTCTTTATTAAATGGTTGAGTTGTTTAATCTTATACGAATACAATCCAAGTCAACGAGTAAAACAAAACCTTAGCGACAGAAAACATGTAAACTCGGATATCGATCTTTGTCTTACAAATAAACATTGTTCATTTATCTGTAGGACAAACTTATCCTACATGAACGTTACCTCGTAATGGTTCCTCAGAATCCACGCGTCTGTCCTTTATAAGGGGGTGCTTTATCGGACAAATACTCTTCGATTCCGGGGCCTTTCAATTGACGCAGACGCCAAATTCCATAAACATAACTTGTGGTAAGAATCAGGATCGTAAATGGCAAACCCATCAGCGAGTTCGCCCAGGATAACGATTGAATGTCTTTCGATAAGAAAAGGGTGACTTGGATGATCGTTCGAATCAGGAAAAACAACGTCCAGAAGATCGTGACTTCTCGATAGGCGGGCTTTACGTCTTTTCGCCAGAACCAGTCCAGTCGCCAACTCCGTGTAAGATGGGATGCATACACAGCCATCGGTCGATCGATCAACAGGCTAAAGAGAGCGACTGCGAGTATGAACGCATTACTGATAATACCGGGGATAAAGTAATTGGCCACGTTGTTTGCGAGATAGGCGAAGGATGCTGCCAATGTGATCGTCACCAACCCGCCGAAAGCGTAAAACCAGTTTTGCTTGCGTAGGATCCGTAAGATTCCGAAAATGATTGATAGGATAACCGAACTTAGAATCGCATAAGTTAACCCGAAGAAACCGTTAACGATCGCAAAAACCAAAGGAGGCAGGATCGCATCCAATGTTTTTCCGAGAAAGACGGACTTAAGTTCTTCGATGATTTCTTTTCCTTTGGATGTCATACATTCCCCTATGTCTATTTGCGTCTACTTTACGAAAATCCATACGTCGTGTCAATCATACCGCCCGATCTCGATAATTACGGATTTTTCAGAATTTTTGATCGATATCTACTATAATGCTAGTAAGGATTGGAGAAACTATGAAAGCTCAAGAAATCATCGATGTACTGAATCAAGATCGAAGCTGGGTCAACTTCGATCAGACACGGGATGTGGTATTGTTTGGCGAGCCTAGCCTCGAGATCACAAACATCGGCGTCTGTTGGGTCGCGACGATGTCCGTGATCCAAACCGCCATCGACCTTGGAATCAACTTCATCATCAGTCATGAGAACTGTTTTTATGAAGAGTCGACCGCTCAACGTAAAGCAATCCGTGAAGCACGCTTACTCAAGGCGAAACTACTGAAACAGCACGGTATTTGTGTGTATCGCTGTCATGATGTCTGGGACAAAATGCCGGAATATGGCGTTGCGGATGCATGGGCCAGCATCATCGACCTACCCTTCAAACCAAGAAACGTCGCGTCGTTTAACTCCTTCGCGCATTTTGAACCGCGATCCGTTCAACAGATCGCTTCTAAGATCGCAAATGGCATTCAACCTTATGGGCAAGATTCCGTCACGATTCTTGGTGATCCAAACCAGAGGGTGACTTCAGTGGCGATCGGAACCGGTGCGGCGACGGATGTATTCTCAATGATCAAGGAAGGCGCGGAGTGCGTCGTCGTCAGCGATGACGGGAAAAACAATTGGGTCGCCGGACAATATTGCGTCGACTTCAAAATCCCCATGATCATCGTTCATCACCCGAGCTGCGAAAACCCAGGAATTATGAAGATGGCGGAGTATCTAAAAATCGAATTCCCGCAGATCCGCACTGAGTATATCGATTCCGGTTTCGAATTTCATACGATCGTTTCCACGAATCATCCTCGATAACGCAAAAAGGAGATCGCTCCTTTTTGTTTTTGGATAAACAATGTATTTTGCGTAAGCAAATGATCAAATAGATTTTTCTTCTAGCTATTTCTCAACGATGATTCGACTCCCCTTAGATCGAAATATACGTAATTCCGCGATTACTCTTCTTCGATACGTTCAAGTGAAATGGGATCGATCCCCGTCAATTGACAGCTGATCTCGAATATTTTCGGACTGATTTGACGATTCATCGCATGTTTGGCCGGGATTTCCTCGATGACCAAATGATAAAAACGACGACTCACATCGGCCAATGACGGATCTGCCATCAACGAATAGATCGCTTTGGCGGAAACGATTGGATCGCTTAACATCGGTTGGATCACCCACTTGGAGAAAAGGCGATATAAAAACCCGTTGTTTTGACCGATATTTGATTTGACGTCCCCGGGATGCATCGCGTTGATCGTCACGCGACTGCCTTCCAAACGATCCGCAAACTCCCAAGTGGTCAAAAGTTGGGCGGTTTTGGATGCTCCGTATCCGCGCAATCCCGTGTAGTGACGTTTTTTCCATGTGAGATCATTGAGGTCGAGTCCATTAAACCGGTGGCCTTCCGAATTGATGTTTAGGATTCTTGACGGCGCACTGGCTTTCAATAATGGAAGAAGACGACATGTCAGAGCGAACGACGCCAGATGATTGACGCAGAAGACTGTTTCATGTCCTACTTTTGTCCAGGTGGCTTGGGTGGAGTGCATCCCGGCGCAATGGATCAACCCATCGATAGGGTCGGTCATCGAAAGAATCTGATCAGCCGCTTGGTGCACCTCATCCAAATCTCTAAAATCAGCCAATACGATGTCCACTCTAGCGTTAAAAGATCGTTGGATCTCTTCTTTGACATGATTCGCCAACTTCGGATTTCGCGCGACAAGAATCAGATTCGCGCCGCCTTCAGCCAATTTCAGCGCAGTGACATGTCCGATTCCGGAAGTGGCTCCGGTCAAGACGATCGTCTTCCCTTGTAACGAAGCGGTGGAAAATGTCATCGGCATCTTCCGATTCTTTAGAAACATCAGTTCATCAGGATAATTCATGATTGCTACCTACCCGAATTTCTTCGCCACGAATCGACGGTACGGACCTTTGAAGTAAGGGATGTTATTAAAGATATCGCCCCACAAATCATAATAGTCACGTTGTTCGCAGATCCGTCCGTCTTCCGAAAGGGTCAGACGAGACGCTCCGTACAGCGGAGTCGAAGGATATTTTGTAAAAGACATCGTCATGATCCATTCCATGAGAATGACGTTGTCTTTTTGGATGACGTTCACAAGTTCCATGTTCAACGAAGCGCAACGTTTTGCCATCCGTTCGCACATCGCCATGAATTTCTCTTTTCCTTCGATCCGTTGAATCGTATCTTGGAAAACGATGTCTTCCGTATAATACGGGAAAAGATGCGACCAGTCCGGTTTCCCCTGCGTGTTGTAGGTTTTCGACCATAAGCGACGTACGCTTTCTTCGTTTAGGATTTCCAGGCTCATGGTTTTTTCCTCTTGGTTAGATCTTTCAAGACGGCATCGGCCGCCAATTTTCCTGTCATGATGGCGACTGGAACCCCCGCCGGATTAAAGGTCCATTGACCGGCTTGTTTGATGGTATCGATCGGTGTTTTCACCGCTTGACTCACACGTAAGAACTGGGTTTCCGCCGGAAACGGATGATTTGCGAAGGACCAGCCGGTCACCGACCCTTCATGCGCGTTGGTACGGTTTTTAATCGTGAGCGGCGTCGCCATGTTGGTATGTAGGACAGAGGCTCTAATGTTTGGCCACAAGGGTTCCATCACCCGCAACATCGTTTCGGTCATCCGTTCTTTAAACTGCGGTAAAAGACCGAGTCGAGCGATATGTTCGCACAATCCGTAGTCGAACAAGGTGGAAAGGATCAGCGCGGTTTGACCCGGAGTCGAAAGCGTCGCATCCCGTAAGGACGGAATGGAAATCTCGAAAGTGTTGGCTTCCATCAGCTTTTCCAGATATGTCCACAATCGATCGGCATCCTTTGTCCATTGACCGTCCGCATCGCGAACTTCATTGAGCGAGACACTGGAAATCCCTTGAAGTTCCGGTGTGTAGAAAGCATGCGGTCCGCTGGAAGACGCAAACGATTGCGGTTCTTGCGATACGACCACATACAAACTTAGAATGGAATCCGCGCCGCGCATTCCTTTCAGTTCGGTTTGACGTGTAATCACTCTATTTTTTATCGACTCATCTTTTAAGGTCGATAGATCCAACGTTGCGTAGAAGGTATTGGTATCCCCTGCCCACACCATTTGTTTATAATGGACTTCTTCGCCATGACAGGTCGTCAATACGTTGGATTGCGGATCGATGCGACGGATTTCGCATTTGTTGATAAGGGAGCCCCCGTGTTTCGTTATGACGTCGACCAATGCGTCGATCAGTGACTGGGTGGATCCCATCGGGTAATGATATTGTTTATAGAGGGTGAAGTAGGACAACGCGAAGAAAGCCGGAGTCTGCGCAAAGAAATGTTGAGCGATCATATCGATCAGACGTTGGTTTGAGGTATATTTCCGCAAATAGGCTTCGATCGGTTCCATCCGTTTCATCGCTTTTCGAATATTGATGATGAATTTCCCCATCCATGGCAACAAGGTCTTCCCGAGATATTTCATGTCGTAAGGTTTCGGTAAAAAAAGCGGGTTCTCGATTCCGTATATGACATCCATCTGTTTCATGACGACACGGATGCCTTGCATGATTTTCACGATCGCATTTTCTTCTTGTGGAAACAAACGGATCAACATGCGCTGATAGTTCATTAAGTCGGTGTCTTCATTGAGATCGATACCCTGGTCCGCGATTAAAATACGGATCGGATTCTTTGTGAATTTCATCGTGATTCCCAGCTGCTTCAACATCGGAAATACGATTCCCGAATCGATGATTCCGCGTGCGCCTTTGTCGACCTGGTGTCCTTGCCACAAAAAAGAGCCCAACAAACCCCCGAAGGCTTCGTCTTTCTCAAATACACTGACTCTATATCCGGCTTTCGCGATATACGCCGCAGCCGTTAGCCCTGCGGCACCGCCGCCTACAACCACAACATCCGTCTCGATCATAGCTTGACTCCTTATCTGTGCTTATAACTTTTTTCTCAGTATACACTGACGGTTCGTTTTCAGCGATTGTTATACTCGCTTAACGTTCGAAAATTACCTGTTCCCTATTTTTACCCCTGAGACGATGACATTTATCTCTGGAAATCGATTTGGAATTTCCAAGGTTTGCGGTCCGTCCTTACCAAACAACGGGCTCCAACGAACGAATATCGTTGCGATCTGCTGTTCAACCTCGATCTGATAATCATAGAACTTATCAAATGGGGATATGGAATCGATAACGATGGAAATTTTCTCATCCGTTGCCACTGCGGAAGTATCCACGCTAATTACGTCGATTTCCTTGGGAGAAATTATCACGGCGAGAATCATGAGAAGAATCGACGGTGCGAAAATTCGAAGAATGCGTGTCCAATTTATGCGGTAAGTGCTCATAATTACCCCCTTTGTGGGATCTAAATTGATATAGAACTTCAATTTTATTTATCGAATCCTGTTAAGACGAGTATATCAATTCCATAACGTAGAAACAATCTCAGAATCGAAAGCAATGGAATTTAGCCGACAAATCCGATACAAGTAAAGGATTCAACGCAAACTTTCATGTTAAAACGAGAACGGATGGAACACTATCGCAAAATAATGGATATAATAGAAATAGAATATTATAAAATTCCATAAAGAAACGATCGGGCAAGGCTGCTCGATCGGTTATGAAATCATCGAAAACGGAGGGTTGGCGTGAAGAAAAGAAAGAAAAGCAAACTCAAGACTTCAAACGTGTTCTACGCGATTTTATTTCTCGTCGCCGTCATGGCGATCTTAGCCGGAATCGCCTACTTGCCAAACCGGCTCAAGAGCGAAGTCATCATTGAAGCGGGAAAAGTATCGCGTCTCTACGAAAGTCAGTTCATCAAAACGGAAGACGAAGGAAGTTTCGAGAATGACATTGAGAAAATCGATCTGGCAGTTCCGGGCGATTATATCGTCAAAGTGAAAGTCGGGTTTTTGACCTATCGTTCGCATTTGATCATCAACGATACGATTACGCCGACGTTGGTGTTGCGCGAACTCGTCGCGCCCTTAGGCAAAGAACTCAATCCGGAAGACTTCGTCGAGGATGCGAATGACAATACGCAATTGACCTATCGCTTCATTAAGACGCCGGATACGACGATCATCGGCGAACAGACCGTTACGATCGAAGCGAAGGATTTGGGATCAAATACGATCGTCAAAGACACAACCGTATTGATATCTCAGGTTAAAGATAAAGTTACGATCGAAGCCGGATCGAGGATACCGAAAATCGAGGATTTCTTGTTGGAGGCGAAAACCAACGAAGTCTTTATCACCGACGTAAACAAATTGAAATTAAGTGTCGGAGACTTTCCGATCGAAATCAAGATGGGGGAACGGATTTTGACCACGACCCTTGAAGTTCGCGACACGATCGCTCCGCAAGCGAAAACCATCAGTCAAACCGTTTATATCGGCGACAAGATCAATGCGAGCCGTCTTGTCACTTCGATCGTCGATGCGACACCCGTCACTGTATCATTTAAAGAATCGACCGCATGGACGACAACGGAAGGAACGTACCATCCGATCCTTGTGTTGACCGACGCCGGTAAGAATCAAACCGAATTGACGTCCACATTGATCGTCCGTCGCGATACTGAAGCCCCTGTCTTCAGCGGTTCAGGCTTACGCGATCGTACGGTGTATGTCGGCGAATCGTTTAGCGTGAAGTCACAAGTCTACGCCAACGATAATCGCGATGGTCGGGTTACCGTAAGCGTTTCGGGGTCCGTCAATTTCAGTCGAGTCGGAAGTTATCCCATTACCTTTAGCGCCAAGGATAAGGCTGGTAATATCGCGACCAAACGCATTACTGTTGATGTCATCACTCATCCTCCGTTTGTTTCAAAAGGCGATACCGGAAGTTCGGAGTTGAATCTGTTGGTCGACCGTATTTTCGCCGATCACCTGCATGGCGATATGTCGACCTACCAAGTCGCACAGGTCTTGTATACCTTCGGTCGAAGCATCCGTTACCAAGCCGGACCGTTGGCATCGGATTGGCGCAGTCGTGCCATCAGTTCCCTCACCACCCGGACCGGCAATTGTTTCGGTCGTATGTATGCGATGGAAGCATTGTTTGTGCGAGCGGGTATCGCCAATCGTGAACAGGTCCAATACGATCAGGAACATTCTTGGAACCAAATCAACATCGGTAACGGTTGGCAGAATGTCGATGTCGGATATAGCGTCTTTCTTCAATCGGATGCTTTCCTAAAAAACAAAGCTCTAGCATCTTCGACGATCGCCGATGACACATGGGAAACTTCGGCGCCGATCCCGACGGGAACGGTCATCGTCACCCATGTCGACGAGACTACCGGATCCTCGATTGCGTCCTCGGTGACCTTGAGCGGCCCGGTCGGCTCCGATTATACAACCAGCGTGAAGGTGATTTCCGGCTATACCTTTGTGTCGAGCACAAGCAACACAAGCGGGGAATTTAGCGATTCGACGATTACGGTCGTGTATCGATACCGACAAACCACCCCCTAACCAAGGAGAACTCCCATGAAAAAAATCATCTTGATATTACTGCTCTTGATTTCTCTTGCGGCGTGTACAAGTAAAGCGCCATCGACCCAAACCTTTGCGCTTTCGATCGACGGAAAAGACATCGTGATCGGTCAAAACGCAGATAGTTTCTTAAAACTGGCCGGGGAACCGATCGATCGCTATACCTCCCCTTCGTGCGCATTTGAAGGCGATGACAATGTCTATGATTACGGTCATTACCAAATCACGACGTTTGTTGATTCAGGGGTCGAGAAATTCACAGGCTTTTATTTGTTAGATGAAAGCATTTCGACCAAGGAAGGCATCAAGATCGGCTCGAGTTTTGAGGAAATGGTCGATAAGTATGGCTCGGATTATGTTGAAAACTTCGGAGCGTATACCTACAACCGTGATTTGACGGATCTGTCGTTTGTGGTTGTTGATGATAAGATCACCTCTATCGCGTATTTGCATGTTGTCGATCAATGATTGTGAGGATGTCGCATGGTCTTTAGTTCTCCGGTCTTCATCTTTTTATTCTTACCCTTCGTTTATTTGATCAACGGAGTCCTTCCGAAAAAATTCAGCAATCTTTTCTTGCTGGTTTTCTCGCTTCTTTTCTATGCGTGGGGTGAACCGCTCTACGTTTTTTTAATGCTCTTTTCTGGAGCTGCAAATTATCTTCTAGCCTTGGCAATGGATCGCCATCCAGCACATAAGAAACACGTTCTACGATTCACCGTTCTCTTCAATATCGGCTTATTGGGTGTATTTAAATATGCCGATTTCTTCATTCTCAGTATCAACGGAATCTTCAACACCTCGATCAACCTTTTGCATCTTCCCCTACCCATCGGAATCTCGTTCTACACCTTTCAAACCTTGTCGTACATGTTCGATGTCTACCGAAACGATACCCCCGTGCAACGGAAATTTCTCAATCTTCTCCTCTACATAACCTTCTTTCCGCAGTTGATCGCCGGTCCGATCGTCAAATATCATGACGTCGCACTGGAAATCGAACATCGGAAAGTCAGTTTACATGGTACAGCGACTGGACTTCGACGCTTCGTGGTTGGCTTATCCAAAAAAGTCTTACTCGCCAATGCGATGGCATTGGTGGCGGATCGACTGTATGCGTTACCCGTAGCGGAAGTCTCCACGTTTGTCGCATGGATCGCCGCGATCGCCTATCTCTTCCAAATCTATTTCGACTTTTCGGGATATTCCGACATGGCCATCGGGATGGGGGAGATGTTCGGTTTCCATTTCAAGGAGAATTTCAACTATCCCTACATCGCTTCTTCCGTTCAGGACTTCTGGCGTCGATGGCATATGTCCTTGTCCTCGTGGTTCCGTTTGTATGTTTATATACCCTTAGGCGGCAATCGCAAAGGAAAACAAAGAGCGGTATTCAACCGCATCCTGGTTTTCTTTTTGACCGGTCTTTGGCATGGGGCAAGTTGGACCTTTGTGGTCTGGGGACTTTACCATGGATTCTTCTTACTGTTGGAAGAAACCGTCTTTCATGTTTCGAAATGGCCGAAAATCTTTCGCCATTTCTACACTTTATTGATCGTTACCTTCGGTTTCGTGATTTTTCGATCCGAGTCGTTTCCGCAAGCCCTTGTTTTATTGAAAAGTATGATTGTATTGACTCCGAATACACTACGCGGTGCCGGCGAACTGATGGTACTGATGACCCCGACGACGATTGTGTTGTTTCTTATCAGTGCCCTGGCATCCTTGCCGATCGGTCCATGGCTCCAACGAAAATTTCCGGGTTCAACCCTTGAAATCCCGTCTTATACGTTGGCGCTCATCCTCTGGTTCGCCTGTATCCTTAGTTTAGCCGCCAAGACCTATAATCCGTTCATCTATTTCCGATTCTAGGAGGAATCCGATGAAGAAAAATCTGAAGGTACTATTTTGTCTACTACTTTTATTCTCAAGTCTGATTCCGGTGATTGGATACGGACTTTCTTTCGCGATGCGAAACGACGCCAACGATTCACGATCAAATGTACCTTCCCTGATTAAGAACAATTCATTCAACGTATCCTTCACGTTGGAGTTCGATGATTATTTTACGAAGACTTTCCCCTTTCGCGCACATTTCATAACCGCGTACAACGCTATATATCAAACACTCTTCCATCAGAGCGGTAATGAAAAGGTCATCGTCGGGAAAGACGGATATCTGTTCTTCGAAGAGACCGTGGATGATATCTTGGATGTTGAAACGTTGACCGAGTTCGATCTGACTCGCCTTTCGGTTGTCCTCAACAACATTCATCGTTCATTGGATGAAGTCGGAATCCGATCATATGTGATGGTTGTACCGAATAAGGCGACGCTCTATGAAGAATATTTGCCGGAGAATCTAAAACCGATCGGCAATAAAGATAATCTGGATCGTTATTTAAACCTTAAACTCGACATGGAGAACATCGATCTCTATAACGCATTGAAAAATGCGAAGGATTCTTCGACTCTACCTCTATACCATAAATCGGATTCCCATTGGAATAACTTCGGAGCGGCAATCGCCTATGAAACGATCATGGATTCCGTCAATCATGATTCACTCGAACTTCGCAATCAAACACCTCAAAGCAGAAACGATTGGCATGGTGATCTAAGTAAGATGTTGTATCCGGCGATGACCATCTACGACAAGCAAGTCTATTATGACTTGCCCGAAGAGTTCATCTTTAGCCAAGCGATCCGAAGCTTTGAAGACATCCACATCGAATCGAAAAACCCGACTCAAGACGGACACTTATGGATGATGCGCGACTCCTTTGCGAATGCCTTGATTCCCTATCTCAGTGACTCTTGGAATCAAGTCAACTATTCGCGCTCCTTTCCCCATGATTATCGTAATGTGATGTTACAAAAGCCTGACACGTTGATCATCGAAATCGCCCAACGGAACCTTAACTGGCTCTTACAGGCAACACCCGTGATTGAATCCAAGCCCAAAGACGTATCGATTCAAACGGTTCGCACGATCAACCTTGATGTTCACTTCGATCAAAGCTTCACTTCCGGACTTGCTTATCTCAACGCGTATTTTACCGATCAAGCGCAGGCTGCGGCGATCACTGAAGTTAAATTGATCGAAGCGGATCAAGAATACGAAGCATTTCCGATCTATCAGGATAATGACTTCGAAGATGATACGATCGAGTATGGATTCTCACTCTATACCGCAACGAAGTTGAATCTAGAATCGGTAAAGATATTGGTTAAAATCAACGGCATCTGGAATCGAGTGAGTTCCACCCCATAAACAGACAACCCGCAAATTATGCGGGTTGTCTTGTTTTCATAGAGATTCGACGTATTTCTTGAAATTATCCAAGATCGCTTGCCATCCGGTTCGTTGAAGATCGAGGGAGTTTGTTGCTTCAGCCTCGAAGGTTTCCACGACTCGCACAGAACCTTCTTTTTCGATAAACGAGATCGATACGGTACGATCATCATCCAACAAAGACACAATCAATTGATGGGGAATGACTGAGGTATACGTACCGCTGAAATCGAACCCGAAACTACCATCTTTCGCTTCCATACGCCAACTGAAGCGTCCTCCGGATTTTAGGTCGTTAGTGGCATGCGGACAAAACCAATCGTCGGACGCGAAATTCCAGCGCGGTATCGCTTCCGGATTTGTCCATGCGTGCCAGACTTGATCGATCGGCCTTTTAATATTTACTTCGATTGTGATTTGAGGTTTCGTTGCGGGCATTTTATTGACTCCTTTTGTCGGAAATACATCACCGAATTTATGATTCCAATCTATCATAGACATTTTGACTCTTCAACCGGCATGACCTTAATGAGTGTAATTGCGGGCAAGTTGCTTGATATTATTTCGAATTCGAAATATAATCTCCCTATCCACTCTAGGAGGCTACCATGAAACCCTTAAACGGAATCCATCACGTCACTGCGATCGCCAGCAGCGCCGAGAAAATCTACGCATTCTTCACCGACATCCTCTCGATGCGTCTTGTGAAAAAGACCGTCAATCAGGATGATATCCAAACCTATCACCTCTTTTTCGCCGATGATCGCGGAAACGCCGGTACCGACATGACGTTCTTTGATTTCCAAGGCATCCAGAAAGCGCGTAAAGGAAGCAATGAGATCGCACGTACCGGATTTCGCGTTAAGGATGATGCGGCACTCGAATATTGGGTCAAACGATTCGATCATTACCAAGTCAAACACGAAGGAATCCAGACTCTCTTCAAGAAGAAAACCTTGTTCTTCCGAGACTTTGACGATCAGGAATATGCGCTATTCTCCGACCAAAATAACCAAGGCATCGCTTCCGGCACACCGTGGCTCAACGGACCGGTACCGGTCGAATTCGGAATCACCGGGTTGGGACCGATCTTCATTCGTGTCAATCAATTGGATCGCATGAAGAAAGTTCTCAGCGATGTCATGATGATGCGTGAAATCTCGAGCGAAAGATCCTATACTCTCTTTGAAATGGGTGAAGGCGGCAACGGCGCCAGTGTCATTCTTGACGAGCAAAAAGGATTATTCGATGCCCAACAAGGCTACGGAGGGGTCCATCATGTCGCCTTCCGTATCGATGATAAAGCGGCGTTGGACCGTTGGATCGAACGCTTGGATGGATTCCATGCGGGACATTCCGGTTTTGTGGATCGTTTCTATTTCAAATCCCTCTATACCCGCCTCTATCCGGGCATCCTGTTCGAATTTGCGACCGAAGGACCTGGATTCATCGATGATGAAGAACCCTATGAAACCCTCGGGGAAATCTTGGCGCTACCTCCCAAATTCCGGGATCGTCGTGCATATGTCGAATCGAAAGTACGGCAGTTCGATACCGTCCGCAGTAATAAAACGTTTGAAAAGGAATACTTTCAGTGAGCCACGATCTGAAGTCATTGACCATTCTCTTCCGTGCCGTCGGTAGTATCGAGGAAAGAATCAAAAAGGATGTCGCTCGTTACGATCTCAATCCTTCGGAGTTCGGCGTCCTTGAAGCACTCTATCACAAAGGTCCGATGCAAGTGCAGACGATTTGCGAGAAAATCCTGATCGCCGCATCCAGTATGAGTTATGTCATCGACAAGCTCAAGAAAAAAGGATACATCGAAGCGCCGCAAGATCCGACGGATCGCCGTGTCCACATCGTTACGTTGACCCATTCCGGCCAAGAACTAATGGATGATATTTATCCGCGTCATGTGGCAACACTGAGATCGGTTCTCGATGTGCTTTCCGAAGAGGAAGAAATCGTGATGCAAGAATTATTGAAGCGGATCGGGAAAGCGCGTTAGCATCAACCGATTCTTTTTCTTGCGTTAACGTTGTGGCAAATCTCACGCGCCTTTATAATTGAACTACGCATCAAAGGTACTCTATGAAAACAAACACATGGCAAAAAAACATCACTTATTTTATCACCGGTCAATCGATCTCGCTTTTTGGTTCGATGCTGGTCCAATACGCGATCTCTTGGTACATCACTTTGGAAACCCGTTCGGGTTTCGTCTTGATGCTTTCGATCTTAGCCGGCTTCTTACCTTCACTCTTTCTAAGTCCGTTTGCGGGTGTTTGGGCGGATCGTTTCGATCGTAAGAAACTGATCTTGATCGCTGACTTCTTGATCGCCTTCTTCACTTTGATCACCGCGATCTTGTTTGCGTTTGGTTACCGAGAGATCGGTTTATTGCTGGTGGTCTCCATCTTTCGTTCCCTCGGATCGGCAATCCATACTCCGGCTGTCAACGCGATGATTCCGCAAATGGTCCCGCAAGAAAAGCTGATGCGGGTTTCCGGGATCCATTCCGGCATCCAGTCTTCGATGATGATCTTCGCGCCGATCTTGAGTGCTTTCTTACTCGCCACGACAAACCTGGAAGTCTTATTCTTCATCGATGTCTTCACCGCCGCTTTAGGTATCGCATCCCTTCATTTCCTCGTGAATGTCCCGCCCTACGAAAAACATGCGGAAGCGACCGAAGGTCATTTCTTACAAGACATCAAGTTAGGGTTAGCGTATATCAGGCAACATGATTTCTTGATTCCGTTCTTTATCTTTAGCGCCTTACTTCTATTCTTCGTTTCTCCGATCGTATTCTTAACCCCCTTGCAAGTCGTTCGTACCTTTGGGGCCGAAGAATGGCGTCTATCCGCCATCGAGGTCGGCTTTGCGTTGGGCATGACCGCCGGAGGATTTCTCGTCGCCGCATGGGGTGGTCTGAAAAATCGTGTCCGATCGATGGCGTTAGCCATCGCACTCATGGGTGTCACCACGATTCTGATCGGAATCGTTACGCATTTCGGAGTTTACGTAAGTTTAATGGTCATTACGGGGATCTTGCTTCCCTTCTATAACACCCCGGTATCCGTCATGATCCAAGAAAAAGTGGAAGCGGATTACCTTGGTCGCGTCTTCAGCGTCATGGGGATGATCCATGGAACGATGATGCCCTTCGGGATGCTTGTCTTCGGTCCGCTCTCCGATCAAGTGGAATTGAAATGGATCTTGGTCGTTTCCGGCATCGGGATGTTGGCGATCACGCTTCTCTTGTTTTTAAATAAGAAACTCGTCGCCCAAGGATATAAGCCCGTCTCCACCGTAGCGTTAACCCCGGCAGCCGAATCCGCATCGTAACAACGTCACGGAAGTCTCGTTTCCATGGTAAACTTGAGATGTGATCTCGGAGGGTACCTATGGAACGTTATACGCAAAAAAAGAATGATAATGAATTTCAAATCAACCCTGAGTTGATATTCTCCAAGGATACCATCGTCTTTGGACCGGCCATCGACCGATTGGGCCGATTCGAAGACTTTTACGATGGTGTGAAAAACCGACTCGAATCGATCGACTCCGAACTCCGATCGTTACGTGATGCGGACAAAACGAAAACCGTCCGGTATCGTGAACTTTTCGGAAGCAAGTTGATGTTGAATCAAGTCATGATGGATCTTCGCCATTATGGTTTTGAATAAACAAAAGTAAAAACACTCCTTCGTTTGTTCGAAGAAGTGTTTGGATCCAGAGATTAGAGGTCGTCGACGTGATTGCGCTTGCCGATATACTTGGCGATAAAATACAAAGCGACAAGCAACACGACCGCCAAAATGATGTAGTACGGATTCTCGAACGCTTGTCGAAACGTCGTTCCGAACAAGACCATGGACAACACCATCAACAGTTTCGCCGCTAACGTCGTCTTCACAAAAGTCAAGGCATCGAAGTCCGATAATCCATATGCGAGATTGATCGCCGAGCTCGGAGTAAACGGAATCGCGCTGATGATAAACAAGGTCCGTGCCGGCTTGTTGCCGACCCACGCCATCGCACGTTGTACGTTGGGGCGTGTCCCGAACCAACGGACCAAGAAATGTTTGAAGACTTTACGATGGAAGTAGAACGTGACGATCGCACCGATCGACGTTCCCAACCAAGAGTAGATGAAGCCCAAGACCGGACCATAGACACTGGTGTTGAAGGTAATGATGACCAATAAAGGCAAGGCGGGAATCACGGACTCCACAAACGCGAGGAAAATCGGAGCCAAGGGTCCCCATCCCTTAAAGGTTTCGGCGATGTGGATCCAGAACTCCGGAGTTAGATATTGAAGATACGGGTCAAGCCATTTCAATGCGATTCCCTCCCCTACTGTACTATGTACACTAATACAGTAATACACCGACGTACGATTGTCAATCAAAAATCCGACCGATGTTTCCGAACAGTCTAAGGATACCATATATTCCGATAAAAGTAATCGACGCAACATCACCATCGTTTTCGAAAGTTAGATTTCGTGATATGATTCAAAGCGTCAAAATGAAAAAGGAGATCGCGATGTTACGACTCAATAACTATATTAGCGCATCGGGACGCTGTTCGCGTCGAGAGGCGGACGAATACATTACGCAAAACCGTGTGACCGTCAACGGACAACCGGCGGTTTTGGGCATGAAAATCGATGAAACCGATGTCGTCATGTTGGATGGAATCGTTTTAAAACCGCTAGAGGAAAACGTGACGATCGCCTATCACAAACCGGTAGGGATTACCTGCACCAGCGACACGACGATCGCCGGAAACATCATCGACGCCGTGAATTATCCGAAACGGATTTTCCCGATCGGACGTTTAGACAAAGACAGCGAAGGATTGATCCTTTTGACAAGCGACGGATCGATCGTCAACCGCATCTTACGGGCGGAGAACGGACATTCCAAAGAATACGTGGTAAATCTAACCTCCAATATCAAACCCGGGTTCAAACAGGAGATGGAACGAGGAGTCTCCATCTATAACCCTGTACGTAGCGAAGTGACGAAAACCTTACCCTGCAAAGTAAGAATCTTAAGTGATACCTCGTTTTCGATCATTCTCAACCAAGGACTTAACCGTCAAATCCGCCGCATGTGTTTTGCACTCGGTTATACGGTCGCCCGATTGAAACGGATCCGTGTCATGAACATCGAGCTGGGATATTTACCGAAAGGCAAGTGGCGCGAACTGACACCGGAAGAGACAGAAGTCATGATGAAGATGTTGGGTGAAAAGTAGAGTACAAAACATGTTTACTCGCATGAAAAAACGCAGATACTTCCCTCGGAAGCATCTGCGTTTTTAGGTTTCACTAGTTCTTGGTCGGCTCGGTCCGTTGCGGCCGACGATCGCCGGAAGATTTCTTCGTATCGCTGAAACGATTCGAAGCATGATCCGGTTGGGTTTTCTGCCAATGATGCTTGGTCGGTTTATCGCCCAACTCCGTCTTCGGCGCAAACGTATGATTCTGCGGACGACCCTTCTTCTTCTGAAGGACCGGCGGACGATAGGTCGTATCGATCGGCTCGGGAATACTGAACGGATGTTCCTTGACGACCGGAACGGCTTTCCCGATCAACTTTTGGATATCCTTCAACAAACCGAATTCCTCATTATCGCAAAACGAGATCGCGGTTCCGCCCAACCCGGCACGTCCGGTACGGCCGATCCGGTGAACGTAGATTTCAGGGACTTCCGGCAAATCATAGATTATGACATGCGACAGGTTGTCGATGTCCAATCCGCGGGCGGCGATGTCGGTCGCGACCAAGATCTTGGTCTTACGCTCTTTAAACGCCTTCAGCGCGGCTTGACGCGCATTCTGTGACTTATTCCCGTGAATGGCCAATGAACTGATACGTGCCTTCTCCAGCGATTTGACGATCTTGTCGGCACCATGTTTCGTCCGTGAGAAGACAAGGACGGATTCGATCGGTTCGGTCTTCAAGAGCTCGATCAGCAGATGCGTCTTGTTGCCTTTATCCACGAAATACAAACGTTGCTTGATGGTATCGACGGTCGAAGCGATCGGCGTTACGACGACTTTTACCGGTTGATTCAGAATCGAATCGGCTAGTTTCATGATCGAATCCGGCATGGTCGCCGAGAAGAACATCGTCTGACGACGTTCCGGAATGTACGTAAGCACTTTACGTACATCCTGAAGCATCCCCATGTCCAACATTTGGTCGGCTTCGTCCAAAACGAAATGCGTCAGCTTATCGAGTTTGATGAAACGTTGGTTGATCAAGTCCAAGAGTCTTCCCGGTGTGGCGACCAAGATGTCGACCCCGGTGGACAAAGCCTTGGTTTGTTTGGTTTGCGGAACCCCGCCGTAAATCGGCGTGCTGCGTAACCCCAAGAATTTCCCGTAGGTTTCGAAACTTTCATGAATCTGAATGGCGAGTTCACGCGTCGGGGCCAAGACCAAACACTTGATCGGGCGAATCCCCTTCTCGTTTTTATTCTTGTGTAAATGTTGGAGGATGGGAATCGCGAAGGCCGCGGTTTTCCCGGTTCCGGTCTGGGCACATCCCAACAAATCCTTTCCTTCTAATAAAGGCGGAATCGCTTGGATCTGAATGGGCGTCGCTTCGACGTATCCCTCCGCCACGAGTGCCTTCTGAATGGGTTCGATGATTTCAAATTGATTAAATTGCATAATCTTCCTTTCCGACGTCTTTATCCCTGCATCGGCAAAGGCAAAACGTCCACATGTCGTGGTTTCAATATCCATGAATTGAATATTCGTAAACTTGCGACAACTCAATGTAACACAGAAATCGATAAATGTAACGCGTTTTCATCGAAAACGCGTCCATTTGGTCATGATTGTTTGATTATGCGGTCAAATCGATGACTTCGATCCCAGTTAGGTCATGCCCTTGCGCGGATGTTACTTGAACCTTCACGAAGGTTCCGCTACGGAGTAAACGTTGACTTGTAAAGCGCACTTCCCCGTCGATGTTGTCAGGAGCGCTATGGATGCTACGACCGTGGTAATTGTATGTTTTCGCATCGCGGCGTTCCACCAAGACTTCGATCTTCCGCCCGATCCACGATTCGCCTTTTTCTTGCGCGATGGTCGCTTGAAGTTCCATGAGTTTGCGTAACCGATCTTGTTTGACCGATTCTTCGACTTGATCATCCATCAAATAAGCCGGCGTGTCTTCTTCGGGCGAATAGGTAAACGCACCTAACCGATCGAACTTCGCTTGTTTCGTGAAGTCCAGCAAGGTTAAAAACTGTTCGTCCGTCTCTCCTGGAAAACCGACGATCATCGTCGTACGCAGAATCGCATCCGGTAATACCTTGCGGATTTTCGCGATGACCGCATCGATGTCAGAACGGCTTCCATGGCGGTTCATCTTCTTCAACATCACATCGTCCCCGTGCTGTACCGGAATATCGAAGTACGGAATGATTTTTTGCGAGTTCCGGATCGTCTTGAGTAATTCGTCGCTGACCGCATCGGGATACATATAGAGAATGCGAATCCAGACAAAGCCATCGATCGCATCCAATTTACGTAATAACTCACTGAGTCGGTTGGATCCCTGATCTTCCATATAACGGGTCGTATCTTGCGCGATCAACACCAACTCTTTAACACCGTTCTGTGCGAGCTTTTCGGCTTCGCTTACCAATTCATCCATCGGATAAGAAACCATGTTTCCCCGAATCAAGGGAATCGCGCAATAGGTACAACGGTTCGAACAGCCTTCCGATATCTTCAAATATGCCGTATACGGACGCGTCGCCAACAAGCGATCCATTTTTCCGTAACTCCCGATCACTTCGGTACCGAGTTCTTCGGACAGTATTTCGGAGAGTCGCGAATACTCCGCGACACCGATGAAACGATCGACTTCGGGTAATTCTTGTTCGAGATCTTTCTTGTATCGTTGCGCCAAACAACCCAACACGATCAGCTTCTTACACTTGTCCGCTTTATATTCCGCCATCTCAAGGATGGTATTGATGCCTTCTTCTTTCGCCGGATCGATAAATCCGCAGGTATTGATGAAGATCGCTTCCGCTTCTTCCGGACGTGCGGTGATTTGATGCCCGTTGGCTTTTAATAGTCCCATCACCCGTTCGCTATCGACCAAATTCTTACTGCATCCCAAGGACACAAATCCGATTTTCATTTTCTTCCTCTTTCCATATTGACTAGAATCTCTTCCGCGCTCAGCGGACAGTGGGTCAAACCCAATTTGATTTTCGGTTTGGTTTTCCCATGATAATCACTCCCGCACGTGATCGCTAAATCATGATTATGCGCATAGGTCGCATAAAACACGTTTTGAATTTCGCTATGATAGGAGCTATAAGCCTCGATCCCATCCAAGCCCAACTTTACCAATACGTCTAGAATCGAAAGATCCTCGTGAAGGTTGTTGCCGGGGTGAGCCAGAACCGCAATTCCGCCGACATCGTGGATCAACCGTATGCATTCCGCAAGGGACGGTTGTGGCACGGGCACATACGCAACTTTATCTTGCGATAAGAAATCCCAATAGAAGTTAACCAAGGGATTGTCATCCCGTTTTCCACCCGGGAAATAAGGGCTCAATAGCGGATGGTTTCGGTTGTTTTCATCGGAAAGCAACCATTCGCAGATCACTTCGCCGGTTACCAGCTTGCCCTTGGCGAATGCGGTCAGTGGTTCAAGCGGTAAAACGACGTCAAGATACGCGCTCAATTTATACAAACGTTCTTCGGTCGCTACGATTTCATTGTGTCGCATCGTTTCTTCAAGTTGATCGAAGCGAAGATCAAACGGATCGATGTAATACCCCAAAAGATGGTATTGACGATCGTCATGCATACAGGAAATCTCGATGGCGTCGATCCAACGAACCTCGGATTGAAGTGCCAAGCGATGACGTTCTCGACAGCCTTTCACGCTGTCATGGTCCGCGATCGCCGCGACGCTCAGCATTGCGTCTTGCGCTTGGCGCATCAAGGACTCGATCGAAAACTCGCCGTCGTCGCTATATTCGCTATGGATGTGAAGGTCGATATTTCCCATGATTTCTCCTTTTTTTACCGTTCAACTTGAAACAGGGTTATTATACCTTAGACCTCCGTTTTTTCCAAATGTAAATCCATCCTTGTAATTTCAGTAACCTTTCATTAAACTATACTCATACATCGGAGGTACCTATGGATAACCTACTCGGATTATTGAAACAGAACGCACGTTATAGCGTCAAAGAATTGGCCGTGATTCTAAACCAAAGCGAAGAAGTGGTCGCCAAAGCCTTGGAAGCTTACGAGAAGCAAGGCATCATTAAGGGATATCAGGCGATCTTGAACTACGAGAAACTCGATCAAGCTCCGGTATTCGCGCTGATCGAATTGAAAGTCACGCCCAAAAAAGAACTGGGATTCCAAGAAATCGCCGATCGCGTCATGGAAATGGAAGAAGTCGAAAGCGTCTATCTCATGGCCGGGGATTATGACTTGGCGGTTTTCGTCAAAGGGAAAACGATGCAAGATGTGGCGATGTTTGTAGCGAAACGTCTCTCGACCCTTGATTCCGTCCTCTCCACCTCGACCCACTTCGTACTTTCGCGCTATAAACAAGACGGCGTGATTTTGAAGGATGAGGAAAAAAGCGACTTACGCGGACAAATGGTGGTTTGATGCGCGACTTCAAAATCAATCAAAACCTAAGCGCGCTGAAACCTTCGGGAATCCGTAAGTTTTTCGATATCGCCAACGAAATGAAGGATGTCATCTCCTTAAGTATCGGAGAGCCGGATTTCCAAACGCCTTGGCACATTCGTCAAGCCGCCATCGATGCGACCGAACAAGGCAAAACATGGTATTCCCCAAGTACCGGTTTTCTGACATTACGCGAAGAAATTTCAAGTTATCTCAACCGTCGTTTCCAATTGACCTATGATCCCAAAGACGAGATCTTGGTCACCGTCGGCGCATCGGAAGCGTTGGACGCCGCATTTCGATGTTTCGTGGATGAAGGCGACGAAGTATTGATCATCCAACCTTCGTTTGTCTGTTATGATCCATTGGTACGTATGTCGGGCGGAATTCCCGTCATTCTCCAAACGAAGGCCGAAAATAAGTTCAAGTTGACGGCAGACGAATTGCGTGCGAACATCACCCCGAAAACCAAAATCCTGTTGATCAGTTTCCCGACCAACCCGACCGGGGCGATCATGGAACGTGAAGAACTCGAAGCGCTGGCGGAAGTATTACGCGACACCAACATCCTCGTGTTTTCCGATGAAATCTATTGCGAATTGAATTATACCGAAAAATCCCATGTATCCATCGCGAGTTTGGACGGGATGCGCGAACGCACGTTGGTCATCAACGGTTTCTCCAAATCCTATGCGATGACCGGTTGGCGGATCGGTTATGCGGCCGGACCGCGCCAACTGATCGAACCCTTGGTGAAACTCCACCAATACATGGTCATGTGCGCGCCGACCTTGTCGCAATTCGCCGCGATCGAAGCGATGCGCAACGGCGACGAAGATGTCAAAATGATGCGCAACGAATACAATATGCGTCGGCGTTATCTGGTTGATCGTTTGAATGCGATGGGTCTGAGTTGTTTTGAGCCGGAAGGCGCGTTCTATGCCTTCCCGTGCATTCGTAGTACCGGATTGACAAGCGAAGAATTCTGCGAGAAACTGATCTACGCTAAGCAAGTCGCCGTCGTGCCGGGCAGCGCCTTCGGGGATTCGGGCGAAGGGTTCATACGGATTTCCTATTCGTACTCATTGAAGCACATTACGGAAGCGCTCAATCGGATCGAAGCGTTTCTCGAAGAAATCAAGCAGTAAAAAACGAAGGCGGATCGATTTCAATCCTGCCTTCGTTTTCTTTTTGACTGAAAACAAACATGATTTGACGGAACTTACTTAAGCGATCTCCTTCGTTTGCATTCTCTTTACCAATAACCATGGAAGCGCCATGAGGATCCAAACGACCAACACCAACACCAGAAGCAAACCGATATAGCCGGGATTGCCGGCGATTTCTTCCAAGATAACCAAGGGAGAACCCGGTGAAGGGGTATTCAGAAAGAAAAAGTTGGTGCCCCAAAGCTTATTCAAGAAAAACAACGGAAGCGCAAACAAGCTTGCGATCGCAAAGGTCGACGGCCATCCTTTCAGACTCGGTTTGGATTCGCCGCTCACCAACAATAACACCGCAAACACGCTCATCGCCCCATGGACGAAGAAACTTTGGATGGACTGAAAGTTCCAAAGCGGAAACCAAAGCCAGTCCGCAAAAAGCAAGGCGGAAAGCGCGCCGGGCAAGCCGAGCCAATAGAGAAACTCACGGCTTAGCTTGTCACGTCGAAAGGCATAGAGAAAACAGAAGAGTTCGGTGACCGCGCATAAATGCAAGGGCAGATAATCGATACGATACGCGCCTTGAAAAAGATAGATCAATTGGCGGGCGACTTCGGAAAACACGATGCATGACGCGAAGATTTTCAAGAAGAGAATTTGTTTGGGTCGCTGCAGTTTACGATAAGATATCGCCGCGATGATGCCCAAGAAAGTCATTGCGAGAAGCCATGAAGAATGTTCGATTCCAAACCAAGCATACGTACGCGGTTCAAATTGACCGGGCACCGCAAAGAATGTCAAGATAAGTGGCATAGGTTTTCCCCTTTAGGCTTAGTCTATCAAGAAAAAACGACGACTTCAATCCAAAAAAAACAAGGATTTCTCCTTGTTAGTTTCTGAGTGAAAAATCTCCGCTGATACTGTTAAGCGCAATCTGAATCGAGCCATCGCCCACTGTGATGCGACTCCCTTTCCCATCCAATCTTCCGCGTTGACCCAACAAGTCGTACTTCACTTCACCGCTCATCGCGCTGAAGCGAAGTTGCGCTCCCGTGAAGGACCCGTCGAAGTCAACTTCGAAATCCCCGCTCACGGTATCGACGTTCAATTGACGTAATGCGCGCAAGGTCAACTCGCCATCCCCGGAGGCCGTATGAAGCGCGACTTCCGTCGCCAACCCCTCATAACGCAGATCCCCGCTCGCGCTGTGGAATTCCAGTGATCCTTCGCTATGATTGTCGAGGGTCGCATCCCCGCTGGCGGTCTCGAGCGATATTTTACCTAAGACGTCATGCACATCGATATCGCCCGAAGCGCTTGTAAGCTTCATCACGCGTGTTTTCACGTTCTTGATCTGTTGGTCGCCGGATGCGCTTGCGATGCTTAGAACGTCTAGTTTAAGGTCCTGCACGTCGATATCACCCGATGCGCACGATATGCGCAAGGTCTCGCAACCTTCCGCCACATCGATCTCAAGATCCAAGTCGCGATCATGGATGCGAAACAGTCGTTCATGGGTATGGATCTTAACGCGTAACTCGTTTTCGGTTTCCGTTTTTTCCAATTGATACGATGATTCCATCGCTTGCCCGTCTTTGATCAGTCGAACGTGATGTCGATTGTCCGAAGAAGGACGAACCATTACCGATGCGAAGGCCGCATCTACGATAACATTGCGTTGTGTCAATCCTATGGTTTGTTCTTGCGGTGCGGACTCAAAGGATTCCAATCCCTCGAACTGTGACGGATCTCCCAAAGAGGCGATGATTTCCGCATCGCTTTTGCCTTGTGCTTCCCCATTAAGGAAGTGTTGTCTAAAATCATCTAAGATTTCCTCGCGAGTCGCTTTGTCGGTATGTTTCAATTGTTCGCTGACTTGATTCAGGTATTCGTCCTTGTTCATGCGTTGTTGGCTCCTTTCAGTAATTTGTCCACGCTCGATGCAAATTCGATCCATTCAAGATACATCGTCTTAAAATATTCTCTTCCTTTCGAGGTAAGCCGGTAATACTTCCGTGCCGGTCCTTCCGATCCTTCGCTCAGATACGTCGTGACATAGTCTTCGTCTTTCAGTCTTTTTAAAAGCAAGTACAGCGTACCTGTCGCGATCGTCATCGTCTCGCTGATCCGTTCGGTCAACTCATACCCGTAACGATCCTCATGCGTCAATTGCGCAAGCACGCAGAGTTCAAGCACGCCTTTTTTATATTGTGCGTTCATATTCATCCTCCTTGACTTCACTGTATCACTTTATATGTAGTTATGCAATATAGTAAGTTATGAAATTTAGATGAACGCAGAAAAAAACCTGTCAATGACAGGTGATCTTCGTTCATGGTGGTTCCGGTCGGAATTGAACCGACGACACATGGATTTTCAGTCCATTGCTCTACCGACTGAGCTACAGAACCATGGTTGCGGGGGAAGGATTTGAACCAACGACCTCCGGGTTATGAGCCCGACGAGCTACCAGACTGCTCTACCCCGCGATAACTAAACATCTCATCTCTTCGAAACACCATCGAAATCGAATGGCGGAGGAAGTGGGATTCGAACCCACGCATGCTCGCACATCTGCCGGTTTTCAAGACCGGTCCCTTCAACCGCTTGGGTATTCCTCCACCGAAAATTTGGTGGACCCTGTAGGACTCGAACCTACGACCAACCGGTTATGAGCCGGCAGCTCTGACCAACTGAGCTAAGGGTCCATACATACCCTTACCGAATCATAGAGAATAAATGGTAGCGGGAGTGGGACTCGAACCCACGACCTGCCGGGTATGAACCGAATGCTCTAGCCAACTGAGCTACCCCGCCACAAGTATGATATGCTTGGTCGGGATGACAGGATTCGAACCTGCGACCCCTTGCTCCCAAAGCAAGCGCACTACCAAGCTGTGCTACATCCCGATTTAATAAAATGGCGCGCTCAGCAGGAGTCGAACCCGCAACCTATTGATCCGTAGTCAATTGCTCTATCCAATTGAGCTATGAGCGCATTTATCAAACGTAGTGCTTAACTAATATACCAAACTCTTACCGTTTTTTCAAGTTTTTTCGTTAAACTTTTTCATAAACGGAATGGTGGGGATGGCGGGACTTGAACCCGCACGATGTTACCATCAACGGATTTTAAGTCCGTTGCGTCTGCCGATTTCGCCACATCCCCAATTGGAGGTTCCTATCGGATTTGAACCGATGATCACAGAGTTGCAGTCTATTGCCTTACCACTTGGCTAAGGAACCGTGTCTAACCGTGCTTATTTATTATACAGAAGGAACTTGTTAAAAGCAAGGACAAAGGCGCGAAAAAGAGCGCCTTGTATTCATCCATTGTACGAGATTCAATTTACCTTTAAATGACTTCAATTGAAACATCCTAACTCCGTGTTTCCCTCCACCAAGCGAAAGCGATCAAAGCCGCGGGTAGAAACATCAGCGCGCTCAGCGGAAGATACGTTAACGCCGAAGCGACACAAAGCAAAACCGCGGCGATGCTTCTGCCCGACCCGCCTTTCAGATAACCAAGCAAGGTTAAGACAAACGCCGCAAACAACAGAAGCGAATGCGCCAGGACCGGTTTGATGCTTTCGAGCAGATTCGCAAAATCGAAAGTGCTTAAGCCCACGACTTTCAACACGGCGATATAGGCGACCAGAAGCAACAGCGCAATCAGTAGCAACGGATTTTTCTTCGGTTTCATAATGCTCCTCGCCAAGGGAGGTTCCCTTTATGGTTTTATCATACACCAAAATAAATCCTTTTCCAACTTAGGCAAAAAAAGCAAGCCTGTAGGGCTTGCTTTGGCATCAGTCAGCTTTGACGCGGATCCAGAGATCGGCGAGTTTTTGTTTCAATGCCGCATCGTAGTTATAGGATTCATCCAACGGATTGTCCAATCGCGGAACATACGCGTCGATGCCTTCATACATTCCGCCCGGAGCCACGACGGCTTCATACGCGGATACGACCGGAGAGGTGTAACCGACAAATTGGGTGTTCTTCAATGCGACTTCCGCATCCAACATGTAGTCGATCCATTTATGGGCCAATTCGACGTTGCTGGCATCGGCCGGGATAACCATGGAATCGATCCAAATGTTTGTGCCCTCTTCAGGGACGAAGAACGCCATGTTCTCATTCTGGGATAAAATATAGGCGGCATCGCCCGAGAAACTGACGGCGATGTCTTTTTGTTCGTTGACCATCGCGTCGATCAGATCTTCAACCGCATAGACCGGGTTGGTGGACGCATCGATTTCTTTCAACAGTTCGAACGCCGCGTTAATCTCCGCATCATCGGTCGTATTGACCGAATAACCCAAGGCTTTCTCGGCGATCATGAAGACATCGCGTTCGCTGTCATAGATGTAGATTTGGTCTTTGTATTTCGGATTGTTCAATAACAACCATCCATCTTCCAAGTCCGCGGCGTCTACGTTGTTTTTGTTGTAGATGATGCCGATGTTGCCCCAGAAATACGGGACGGAGTACTGGTTGTTCGGATCGAAGGAACGGTTCAATAAACCCGGATCGACATTGTCCAGGTTCGATAACTTGGTCAAATCGATCTTTTGGAGTTTGGTTTCGGAAATCAACCGTTGGACCATCCAATCGGTCGGTACCAACACGTCATAGACTTCGCCGCTTTGAAGTTTGGTGTACATCGATTCGTTGGAGTCATAGTTGTCATAGATGACGTTGACGTTATACAAGTCTTCGAAGTCGGAAATCACGGTATCGTCGATGTAGACGCCCCAGTTGAAGACTTTGAGCGTTTCCTTTTCTTGCGATGCGCAACCGGAAACGATTAGGAGTACGAGGACAAGCCCCAAAAGCAGTTTTTTCATTGAGAGTTCCTTTCGGTGTTATTGCGCTTTGACTTTCGTCCACAAGTCGCTGAGGATACGTTTTAAATCTTCATCAAATCTGAACGTTTCGTCTTTGGCATACCCTGTACGCGGTACATACGCATCGATGCCTTCATAATCCCCGCCTTCGGCGATCATTTCATCAAACACGGACTGTACGGGTGTGGTATAACCGACATAAATCGTATTCAGGGCGGCATTTTCAGGTTCAAGCATGAAGTTGATCCATTTGTGTGCCAAATCAGGGTTGGACGCGTCGGCCGGAATGACCATCGAGTCGACCCAAAGGTTGGTCCCCTCTTCGGGAACATAATAGGCCATCGATTCGTTTTCGCTGACGATGTAGGAAGCATCGCCGGAATAGATGACGGCGATATCCTTGATTCCTTCGATCATGTTGTCGATGACGTCATCCGTGACATAGACCGGATCCATCGTGCTGTTGAGTTTTTTCAACCATGCGAAGGCCGCATCGATTTCACTTTGAACGTTACTGTTGGCAGAATAACCTAAGGCTTTGTAGGCGATCATGAACGCATCGCGTTCGCTGTCGTACATGTAGATTTTCGAACGATACTTGGGATTGACCAAGATATTCCAACCTTGGGATTCCAAGTCTTCTTTATCGACGTTTTCGGTGTTATAAAGCAGACCGACATTGCCCCAGAAATACGGGATCGAGTATTCGTCATTGGGATCGCTGGGCAATCCTTTTAGGCTTTCGATGATGCCGGAAGCGTTGGGGATCTTCGCGAGATTCAGTTTTTGAAGCTTATCTTCAGCGATCAACCGTTCGATCATGTAGTCCGACGGAACCAACACGTCATACTTCTCCCCGCCCTGCAGTTTGGTATACATGGCTTCGTTGGATTCGAAGTTATCATAAATGACACGTGCGTCATACTTCTCTTCAAATGCGTCGATGACGGCGTCGTCGATGTAGACGCCCCAATTAAACACTTTTAAGGTTTGCGCCGCCGGCTTGCCGCTGCAAGCTGTAAGCGTAAGAAGTAGAACAATCAGCAAAGGTAGTAGTTTTTTCATTCTTCGATCATCCTCTCTTTCTTTTTCATATTGGGAATCACGTTGACTAAAACCAACGCGATCGTGATGATGACGACCAAGATCGTGGACAACGCATTAATCGTGGGATTGATGCGCTTAGACATCGTATAAACCAAAATGGAGATGTTCTTCACGCCGTTTCCGGTGACGAAGTAGGAAATCACGAAGTCATCGAATGACATCGTAAACGCGATCAGCGCGCCGGATACGATACCCGGCATGATCTGCGGGATGATGACCTTAAACAACGCTTGCCAAGGCGTGGCGCCCAAATCGAGGGCTGCTTCGGCGGTGTCCGCATCCAATTGGCGTAACTTTGGTAAAACGCTCAGGATGACATAGGGAGTACTGAAAATGATATGCGCGATCAACATCGTGGCGAAGCCTTTGGTGACGCTCAACGAACTAAACAGAAGCATCAATCCGATCGCCGTGACGATTTCCGGATTCATGATCGGGAAACTGTTGATATTTAAAATCAATTCTTTCACCAAGCGACGGGATTTGGAAATCCCGATGGCGGTGATGGTTCCCATGAACGTCGCCACAAACGTCGAGGACAGAGCGATGATGATGGTCGTATAAACGGCTTTCATCATTTCGCGATCCTTAAACAACGCTTCGTACCATTGGGTCGAAAAACCGCTCCATCCCGTAAGCGAACGGGAGTTATTGAAGGAGAAGACCATCATGATCAAGATCGGGAGGTAGAAGAACAAAAGCATCATTCCGATCATCAACGGCGAAAACCAACGATTCTTCTTTACGCCTACCATGCGACCTTCCCTCCTTTGCTTGACTCTTCGGGATCTTTGTCGACCTTACGTGTCAGATACATCGAGAACATGATGATGACCGCCATGATCATGGAAATGGCACTGCCGAAATTCCATTCGCCAACGGTGATGAATTGATTCTCGATCAAATTCCCGATCAACATGTATTGTCCGCCACCCAGAAACTTCGGGATGACAAACGTACTGACGGCCGGCAAAAATACCAAGGTGATCCCCGAAATGACGCCCGAGAGCGAGAGCGGAAAGACAACCCGTAAAAATGTCTGTTTGCGATTGGCACCCAAGTCATAACTGGCGTTGATGATCGCGCGATCCATTTTGGCGAGTGCCGTATAAATCGATAAGATCATGAACGGTAAGAAGTTGTAGACCATGCCTAGAATGACCGCAAAATCGGTATACATCATTTTGATCGGCTGGAGACCGATATAAATCAGGAAACTATTGATCAAGCCTTTATCCGACAAGATCGAAATCCACGAGTAAGTACGGACCAACATATTGATCCACATCGGCATCGTGATCAACAGCATCAATAATGTCTGCAATTTCGCCGGAGCGTTGGCGATGATGTACGCGATCGGATAGCCGATCAAGATGCATAAGAGCGTCGTGATGACCGCGACTTCAAACGACTTCATCAACACTTTGATGAAAACCGGATCGAAGAACTTGACGAAATTGTCGACCGTGAACTGGAACGCCATGACTGAGTTGCCATGCTTGGTGAAGGCGTAAAGCACAATCAGCAACATCGGTATGACGATCCCGATGGCGATCCAAACCACATAGGGTCGTACGAGATTGGCGAATCCTTTCATCTCAGTACTCCATCTTGCTCATGATGTGAAGATCTTCCGGGAAGAAATGCAGCCCGACTTTGGAATCGACTTCGGCATTGTCGGTGGTGTGGATGATCCAATTGCGGAACTCGGTCTCGACGACGATTTCGTAATGGACGCCTTTAAACAATGAAGAGCGGACGGTTCCGGTGATTTTTCCGCTTTCGAAAGGTACGATATCCAAGTCTTCGGGACGGACGACGATATCGACTTCTTCGTTTTCCGTAAACCCGTTGTCGACGCATTCGAACTGTACCCCGTCGAAGCTGACTTGGAAGTCGTCGTTCATGACCCCTTCGATGATGTTGGACTCACCGATGAAGTCCGCGACGAAACGGTTTTGCGGTTCGTTGTAAATGTCGGTCGGTCCGCCGATCTGTTGGATTTCCCCGTTGTTCATGACGACGATGGTATCCGACATGGTCAAGGCCTCTTCTTGATCATGGGTGACATAGATGAAGGTGATGCCGACTTCCTTTTGGATTTTCTTCAGTTCGTGTTGCATCTCTTTGCGTAGTTTCAAGTCCAACGCGCCTAAGGGTTCGTCCAATAGCAAAACCATCGGTTCATTGACCAACGCCCGCGCGATCGCGACGCGTTGTTGCTGACCGCCGGACATCAAGGTGACGGCACGTTCGCCATACCCGACAAGTCCGACCAGCTTCAGCATTTTCTCGACTTTTTGCTTGATGACGCTTTCGCTTTGCTTCTTGATACGCAATCCGAACGCGACGTTATCGAAGACATTCATGTGCGGGAAAAGCGCGTAACGTTGGAAGACCGTATTGATTTCGCGTTTGTAAGGAGGAACGTTCGAAATTTCGATGTTCTCGAAATAGACTTCCCCCGAAGTTTGCGGGATAAATCCGCCCAAGATACGCAAAAGCGTGGTCTTGCCGCAGCCTGAAGGACCTAACAACGTAACGAATTCGTTTTCATGAATGGTAAGGTTGATTCCCTTAAGGACCAAGGTCCCGTCGAAATCTTTGACGATGTTTTTAAATTCGATCAATTTACGCATAAGTTCCTCCTTAGAAAATGGGCGGCGTGCAGATCCACAAGACACGGGCGGGTTGGGCGGCATCGTTACGTAAGAAGTGCGAATCGGTACCGTTGATGTAGAAGGTCTGACCTTTTTTGATGGTGTGCTCTTTCGAGCCGTTGACTAACACGATTTTTCCGGTGAGAACATAACCGAATTCTTCGCCCGCATGCGGCGCGATCTCCTGCGATGTACATCCCGCTTGAAGATCGATCATGATGGGTTCCATTTCGTTTTTCTGCGCGTTGGGGACGATCCAATGGACCGTATATCCATCGCGCTCGTCGACGAAGAAATCGTCGGCGGTAAAGACCGCCTTCTCGTCTTGTTCTTCCTTGAAGAAGTCCGCCAGCGAAATTCCGAGCGCTTCGCAGATATCGTTGAGGGTGGCGATCGAAGGCGATGTCAAGTCGCGTTCCAACTGGGAAAGGAAGCCTTTTGTCAGTTCGCAGCGACTGGCGAGTTCTTCGAGCGTCAAGTTGTTTTTAATGCGTAATCGCTTGATTTTATGACCGATGTTCATGTGTTTCCCCCTTCGTGAGGTTTAGTAACAGTAAACGTGGCGTCTGTTAGCAACAAACATATATTATTATACATAATATCGCGCGGGAATCAACAATGATTATACAAAAAGTTTAATAAAACAAAACAAAAAGAAGCCTGCGGCTTCTTCGATTGTCAATGGATTTACAGGGCTTGCCCGATAAACTTCTCAAGCGCGCCTTTGGGTTGGAATCCCATCGTCTGCGCGACCGGTTTGCCATCCTTAAACAGGATCAACGTCGGGATCGACATGACTTTGAAACGCATCGCCAACGCTTCTTGTTGGTCGACGTCCACTTTGATGATTTGCGCTTTTCCATCCAATTCGACGGAAAGTTGTTCCAAGGTGGGGGCGATCATTTTGCACGGTCCGCACCAATCCGCGTAGAAATCCACGAGGGTTACGCCTTTGGCGACGATTTCGTCGAATTCTTTTTCATTTACGACTTTCATGGTTTTATCCTCCTCTTACTTAATCAAGTATAGCATACTTTTTTAGCCTGTCGCCGCTGATGACTGAAATCAGAGATACTTCTCCACAATCATCGCAACACCGTCTTGTTGATTGGTCGACGTGGTCGCGTCGGCGATGTCATGGACGCATTGCATCGCATTTCCCATCGCCACGCCGATACCGGCGAAAGCGATCATTTCCAGGTCGTTTTCCGAATCTCCGATCGCCATGGTATGACGAACATCGATTTCGTGTTTTTCGATGATTTGCTTCACGCCTAAGGCCTTGGATACGCCTTGGTTTACGATGTCGATCCACATTTCGGAAACCCGGCTGATTGCCAGAGATTCCTCGAACTCGCGAATCAATTGCGGCATCACCTTGTCCAATCGTTTCTTACGATGGGCCAACCCGATTTTATAGTAGGTCGAAGCAAGCTGCGTTTCGTCATTGATGAGTTTGATTCGATATTCTTGGAAGATACCGAAGAAGTTCAACCACGAATTTTTAACGTCGGGATCGCGAAACGCCGGAATGACACCGACGATCCGTTGATAGAGAAATCGTACCATCACAAGGTTGCGGGGGGTAAAGACGGACATGCCGTCATCCCCTTCCAAAATCAGTTCGATGCCATGTCTTTGCGCAAAGCGAAACAGCTTTAGCGTCATTTCAGGTCCGATCGACGCATTCTCGATGACTTGCGAATCACGCAAGGAAACAACGCGGGCACCGTTGGAACAGATCAAGTATCCGCCATGTTTATACATATCCAATTGTACGGCATATTCACGTAACGAGGCTTCGTTTCGACCGGAAGCTAACACCAACATAACGCCTTGTTCTTGCGCTTTGCGAAGGATTTCGAGATTTCGTTTCGAAATCGTCTTGTCATGCGATAATAATGTTCCATCCAAGTCGGTCGCGACCAACCGGATCATTTCAACTCCTTGGCCGCCGCTTTGTCGAGGACCACGACGACATTCGGATGCTTTTGAAGGATACTGCAGGGAACCGCTTCGCTGATTTCCCCTTGGATCATCCCGGCAACCGCTTTCGCTTTCTTTTCGCCGGTCGCGATCAACAGGATCTTCTTCGCGCGCAGGATATCTTGGATCCCCATCGTCATCGCCTGCGTCGGTACGTCTTCGAGCTTATCGAAGAACCGCGCGTTATCCAGGCGTGTTTGATGTTTCAGATCCACGATATGGACCCCGATGTCAAACGATGTCCCAGGTTCGTTGAATCCGATATGTCCGTTGGATCCGATGCCTAACAACTGGATATCTTGGGGATGTTGGGCGAGCTGGGTTTCATACTTGGCGGCCGCTTCGTTGAGGTCATGTGCGGTACCGGTGGGCATGTGAATGTTTTGCTTCGGTATATCAACAGAATCAAAGAAATTCTCCCGCATGAACGTCGCATAGCTTTGCGGGTGATCCGCGTGAATGCCGATATACTCATCCAAGTTATAGGTGACGATCGATTTGTAGGAGGTTTGGTTGGTTTTATGGTCCAGTACCAAGCGTTGGTAAAGTCCGACCGGCGAGGATCCGGTGGCTAGTCCTAAAACGGCCTGTGGATTGCTTATGATGACTTCCTTCATGACTTCAAACGCTTTTTCACTAACTTGATCGTAGGTATCGTATACATGGATTTCAAACATGGTAAGCTCCTTTCTCAGAGTAGTTCGATGAAGTATGAGGTTCTATAGATTTTACCCGGCTCTAAAACCAAGGTCCCTTCGCGTCGGTAGAAATCGGTCGATACCGGTTCGAAGTCGCCATGACCATGCCAAGGTTCGATGCATAGGAACCGTGCCTTCGGTTTCTTCCAGAACGCCAACCAACGGTATCCGACGCAACTGACTCGAATCCGTTTCGATCCGCGGATCAGATCGACGTAAGGCGAGTTGGGATATTCCAACATGAATGTTGGAACCGACGAAAAGAAGGCATCGTCCATCTTGACGATGGACGGAACAGTCTCATTTCCGTTACGTTCGGTGGCCGGAAACTCGATGTGCGCTTGATCGGGATCATCCAAGGCGAATGCCGGATGCAGACCGAAGGAAAAGGGCATCGGTTTGGTATCGTTGTTGGTGATCCGATAATCGATTTGGACCTTCGATCCAAGCAACGTATAGGTAACATCCAAATCAAAACGGAACGGATATTGCGCTAACGTTTTGTCCGATTCGGATAACCGTAATGTCAATGACGTACTTGTTTGATGGATCAATGTAAAATCACTGTTACGGGTGAAACCATGGTTTCCCATTGTATAGATTTGATCGAAAAGATGGATTTGTTTATCAAAAGTCGACCCGACGATCGGAAACAAAATCGGGTTGCGACCGGCCCAAAAGTCCGGATCGCCTTGCCATAAGATTTCCGTGTTATCCGTTTTATCGATCAAAGAATGCATTTGCGCCGCATGATTTGAAATCGTTAGCGCGATGAACTCGTTTTCCAGTTTCATAAAGGATACTTGCTGTCGAGCGGACTGTGTTGCGGAACACGTAGCCAGAGGGCGCCTTTCTTCATCTCGAAGTCGAAGCGATTTCCGCGGATCGGTTCGCCGTCAAACGCGATGTCCACTTCCCCTTCGCTCTTCAACACGAACTTATCGGCTTTGAAAAAATGCGCGTACTTTTCGGTAATGTGCGTCCCTTTCATATACTTAGGCAATAAACGCAAGGCCGTGTACCATTTGACATCGTCGACGACGCAGATGTCGAAATATCCGTCTTGGATATCCGCCATTGGCGTCGGTTGGAACCCTCCGCCGTACCAACGGCCGTTATTGATGACGATCAACACCGCGTGAAAATGATGTTCTCCGTCCGGTAATTCCAACGTTAGGTTGTACGCTTGAAGTTCGGACAAGGTAATCAAGGCACTAACGATATACACCAATTTCGAAGGGATCGGCAATTTCTTGCCGATCGAGGTGGCTTTATTGTTGATTTGGGCGTCAAAACCCATGGATGAAGTGTTAATGATGCGATTTCCGTTGATCAATCCATGATCGACATGGACATCCTTGCCTTCGATCGTCTGTGCCAGTAACATGGCCATGTCTTTACTTGAAACATGTGCCATCCGGAAGAAGTCGTTGCCGGTACCGGCCGGAATCACCGCCATGCGGACCCCGTCGTTGAGTCCGTTGAGGACTTCGAATGCCGTTCCGTCGCCGCCGACCGAGTAAACGCAGGCATCATCGTTCGCTGTATAGCGCGAGGTGAACTCCTTGGCGGATAAGTGCCCGGTGGTTTCGTGGATGACATAGTCCCCCGGATGCGATTTGAAGTAAGCGTGGATGAGAGGTACGACTTTCATCGCCCTGCCGTGGCCGGACACCGGATTTACGATAAATACATGTTTCATGGGTTGCTCCTTGAGGTTGACTAGATCAAGCCGAGTTCTTTGACGCACCGATATAAACCGTCATCTTCAATTCTACCACAGATTTTATCCGCCGCCGCCCGGACTGTCGCGTGCGCATTGCCCATCGCAATACCCAGTCCCGCCGCCTTCAACATCGTGATATCGTTGATTCCATCCCCGAAGGCCACCGTCTTTTCGACGGGGATGCCCCATCGTTGACATTGGGCGATCAACGCGCTGCCTTTGTCGATGCCTTGCGGCGTTATTTCGATACAATTAGGCATCAGAGTATAGCGGCTATGCTTCAATTTGCCGGCTAACACTTGTTGCTGGATCGGATCCGCAAACACGACTGCGCAAACACAGGGATCGTTTTCCCAACGCTTGTTTTCCGGTTGCGTATGGTAGAGATAATCGAAGATCGCCGAGAATTCCGGTTTCGTCCGTTGATCGAAGTATCCCTTCTCTCCGGTCGAATAACGGACCACAAGTTCATTGTGACGCGCATATTCCATAAGCGTTTGCGCATCGTTGGAATGAATTGTATGGATCGTCCATTTCGAATTCTCGATCACGACCGCACCGGCCGACCACAAGCGCGCATCCATCAGTTCAATGAAGTTGCGCGGTAAATGAATCGTCTCTTCCGGGGTTCGACTACTCAATAAACATAATTTTATGCCTTGCTTTTTTAGCCGGTGCAACGCATCGAAGGTCGATTGCGGAACCTCGTAGATGTCATGACGAAACGTCGTGCCATCCACGTCCACGAAGACCGCTTGGATATCCTGCGCTGTCATTGTTCGTTTCTAAGTTGCGCTTTCCCCCGCACATAGGTTTCGATCACTTCATAATTCGGATCCAATACCACCAAGTCGGCGTCGTACCCGGCGACGATCTTCCCCTTACGGTCATCGACCCGTAAGGCTTTGGCCGGATTGATCGTACAAGCGTTGATTGCCGCATCGATCGGTACCAAGGCTTTTTCAATCAAGTTTTTGAGTCCAAGATTAAAGCGTAAAGTACTCCCGGCCAACTTGTTTGTCCCTTTGAGGTAAGCCGAACCATTGGCTTTGACTTCGACTTCATGTCCGCCTAAGAAATATTCCCCGGCCGCGGTGCCTTTCATGCAGAGCGAGTCGGTGATCATGATCGCATGATCCTTCCCTTTGGCAGCCATGAAGGTTTTGATGACCGGCCAAGATACGTGATTTCCGTCCGCGATGATTTCACCGTAGACATCGTCGATCCGAAGCGCCGCCCCGGCCAATCCCGGTTCGCGGTGTTTGAACGGCGTCATTCCGTTGAAGACGTGCGTCATGCTGGAGACTCCGTTCGCAATCCCCAAGAGGGCTTGTTGGTAGGTGGCCGCGCTATGTCCCATCGAAACGCAGACTCCATGTTGCGCGGCGTAACGCGTCAAGGCAAAGTCCGGATCTTCTTCGCTTGCGATGGTCATGTATTTGATGAGTCCTTTGGCTGCTTTTTGGTAGCGTTTGAACTGTTCGATATCGGGTTTGACGATATGCTCCGGCGGTTGGGCGCCTTTATACTCCAAGTTCAAGTACGGACCTTCGAAATGGACACCGAGAATTTCTGCTCCGGAATATCCGTCTTCCACGACTTTCACAACATTCTTTAACGCATGAGTCAACACTTCTTCGCTTTGCGTGACGGTTGTCGGCAGAAACGACGTGATGCCTTCCTGCGTGATGCCTTTGGCGAAACGGCGTAATCCTTCTTCCGTCGCGTCGTTGGTATCGAATCCCAAGGCTCCGTGGGTATGGATATCCACGAATCCCGGCAAGATGCGTAAATCCTTGTAATCGATCTCTGCGCCGTTCTCTTCATAAGGCAGAATCGCCGCGATTTTCGTGTTTTCGATCTGTAAGCAAGCCGGAATGAATTGACCGGCGATCCATACGTTTTGACTTTGGATTTTCATTGACAGACACCTCCTTGAATCATTTTACATTCTCAACGCATGAATATCAAACGGATTGGCTGATATTATAACTTTTCTGTCCAATATTCACAAATCTATGAAAAAGAAATCACCGTTGCGGTGATTTCTTTTTGGGGTAGTTCGAATGGGGACGGGTTGGAATCGGTGACTTCATCGGTTTAATCAAACAATGTTTCCCGAATCCGACCAAATCCAAACGATTCGCGGCTTTTAACGCTTCAAATACCAGATGTTGGTTTTGGGGATAGGTAAATTGCATCAACACGCGCTGATATGTCTTCTCTTTGGTCGTCTTTGCGACGTAGATCGGCTTGTTGGTAAATGGATCTTTCTCGGTATAGTACATACAGGTACTGACCGTAAACGGCGTCGGATAGAAATCCTGGACCTGCTGCGGCGTATGTCCGATCTTCTTGAGATATAAGGCTAGCTCGATCGCTGCGTTCAGGTCGCTGCCGGGGTGCGAACTCATCAAGTACGGAACCAAGAACTGGTCTTTTCCGAACTTCTTGTTTTTCGCCTCATACTTCTTCACGAAAGCGTCATAGAGTTGATGTCTCGGTTTTCCCATCGCATCCAATACCTTGTCGGAGACATGTTCGGGAGCGACTTTAAGCTGACCGGAAATATGGTGTTGGACCAGTTCGTCAAAAAATGACTCATCCTTGTCATACATCAGGTAATCATACCGGATCCCGGAACGGATGAAGACTTTCTTAACTTTCGGAAGCGCCCGAAGTTCACGCAAAACCTCCAGATATTCCGTGTGGGTCACGGTAAGGTTGTTGCAGGCGGTGGGATGCAGGCATTCACGATGCAGGCAGACTCCGTGTTCCAACTGCTTCTCACAGGAAGGCTGATGGAAGTTGGCGGTCGGACCGCCGACATCGTGGATATATCCTTTGAAATCTTTCATCGCCGTGATTTTCTTCGCTTCTTCGATCAACGAATCTTTACTGCGCGATGTGATGACGCGTCCTTGGTGGGCGGTCAAAGCGCAGAAGCGGCACGATCCGTAACATCCCCGATTGCTCATCAGGGAGAATTGAATCTCCTCGACGGCTGGGATGTAGGTGTAAGAAGGATGAAATGCCCGCTCAAAAGGCAAGGAATAAACCCAATCCATCTCTCTACGCGAAAGGGGTAACGCAGGTGGATTTTGAACGATTTTCCAAGAACCGTAATCTTCCAAGAGCGGTTTCGCTAAAATCGCGTCGGTATTCTTGTATTGGATCACAAAACTCTCACCATACTTATCCTTGCTTTTCTTCACTTCGCTAAAACTCGGAAGGACTAGGGCATCCTCGGGGAAAGGTCCATCCTTGCTTTTGTATACCGTTCCTCGGATGTAGGTGATGTCTTTGATGGCTAGGCCGCTTCGCAGGGCTTCGGCGATTTCGATGATCGTGGTTTCTGCCATACCGTATACCAGCAGATCGGCCATCGCATCGATCAGAACCGAAGAACGGACTTTGTCATCCCAATAGTCATAATGCGACATACGGCGTAAACTGGCTTCGATCCCACCTAAGATAATGGGGACATCCGGATAAAGCCGACGCAGATTTTGGGAATAGACGATGGTCGCCCGATCGGGACGTTTGCCCATCTCCCCTTTGTCGGTGTAGTTATCTTTATCGCGACGTTTGCGACTGACGGTGTAATGGTTGACCATCGAATCGATGTTGCCGGAAGTGACCAAGAAACCTAGGGACGGCTTGGGAAAACGCAGGAAATCGACGTCGCTTTTCCAATCGGGTTGCGGTAAGAGAACGACTTTGAAATTCATGGCTTCCAACACACGACCGATGATGGCGGCTCCGAAGGAGGGATGATCCACATAGGCGTCCCCGCTGACCAAAACAAAATCCGGCGTTTCCCAACCCCGCTCTTTCATTTCTTCAATTGTGATCGGTAAAAACGCCATGGTTCACCTCCGTGAAAAAAGCCGTGGAAACGGCTTTAGACAAGTACTTCTCCAAGCGCGCTGCCGACGATTCCGGCGGCGTTGGCTTCATCGGTATCGATATGCATCGCCGGTGCGAACTTCTCGCTCACACGGATGACCACATCGCCGAAGATCGTCGACCGGTTTTCCGTCTCGACTTTGACGCTGACGATTTGTTTGTCTGAAACTTGATAATAGTTTGCGGTCTCGGGGGTCAAATGAATGTGACGTTTCGCGGCGATGACACCGTTTTTCAGTTCGACTTGCCCTTTCGGTCCGACGATCGTACAACCGTTGGTACCATCGATCAAACCGGATTCACGGATCAATGCGTTGACACCTAAGGCGCGCGCATCGGTCAGCGAGACTTCGACTTGGGTCGCGGGGCGTACCGGTCCGAGGATGACGACGTTTTTGAAGGAACCTTTCGGTCCGACAAGGTCGACGCGTTCTTCCGCGGCATATTGTCCCGGTTGCGACAGCATTTTTTTAATGGTTAGGGCATATCCTTCCCCAAACAGCGTTTCGAGATCGGCTTGGGTGACGTGGACGTGACGGGCGGAGACTTCCACCAATACTTTTTCTTTTTCCATGACTCTTCCTCTTTTCACGGTTCTATTATAGTGAAGTGCCGACCATAACGCAAGTTTGACGAGAAGATTCACATACGTTAATGGAATATTGCGATGGACAGGTGGATAAATCCCAAAAAAAAGGTATAGTAGAAGTAGACTGCGGGGTGAGTCAATGAAATGGTTGAAACGATGGTTTGCGCCTGAGGTAAAGAAATCTCCGGTGTTGCTTTGTATCCATGGGTTTGGGGTACGGCGGATCCATGAGTTCGATCCGCTAAAAAGATACTTCGAAAACGAGGGTTATCATGTGGTCATTCCGACTTTGTTCGATCCGAATGATGAGTCGGATATCGATGCGAATCAATGGATATCCCGTGCCGAAGTAGAGTTGAAACAACTTATCGAACAACACGAGCGCGTTTGGCTGGTCGGATTCTCGATGGGCGGTGTGATCGCAAGTAAACTGGCTTCCCTCTATCCGGTCGAACGCTTGGTTCTCTTGGCGCCGGCGTTTGAATATATCACATTAAAAGCGGTATTGGGCAAAGTGGAAGATCTTGCGCGCAATGTGATCAAAAGAAACGATAAAACGGATCCCGCCTTATCCTTGCCCGATCATTTATCAAACGTATTCAAAGAAGTGGTTAATGTGTGTAAGGATTCGATCGAACAGGTTTACTGTCCGGTACTCTTCCTTCATGGGAGCGCGGATGAGGTGATTCCGATTCGAAGCAGCGAAAATGCATATGCAAAGTTAAAAACGACGGAAAAGTTGATGTTGGTGCTTCAGAATGTGCCGCATCGGATCTTGGATGAAGCCGGATTGAATGCGGATGTCCTCCAAATCATACATAGCTTCTTCAAACAGGAAATCGTAAAAGAAAGCACCCGGCGGTAACGGGTGCTTTCGACTTTAGCCTACCGGTCCAAGTATCGTCAGGAGGACGCAATTACTTCAGGAACAGAGAATAATCGTTTTGCTTCCACAACGAGTACTCTTCATCGGTAGCTAAGATGGAATGGGTGTCGGTCAGTTGGCGGATCGTGCCGATGTTATAATCGACGCCGCCTTTAATATAAACGAAACGTTTGCGATCTTTTTCCGCATCGGGATCCGGATGCGGAATCGCGGATAATAACGATCGGGTATACGGATGGATGGCATTATCATAAATGTCTTCCACCGTACCCATCTCGACGATGTGTCCTAAATGCATGACGGCGACACGATCGGAGATATATCGGACCATCGACAAGTCGTGGGCGATGAACATATACGTTAAGCCATGTTCTTTTTGAAGGCGTTTCATAAGATTGATGACTTGCGCCTGAATGGATACGTCGAGTGCGGAAATGATTTCGTCGCAGATGATGAAACGCGGTTCCATGATCAAAGCGCGTGCCACACCGATGCGTTGGCGTTGTCCACCCGAGAATTGATGTGGATATCGGGTTAAGTGGTCCTCGCTTAGTCCGACCGATTTTAACACATCGAGCACTTTCTGCGTCCGTTGGTTATGATCTCCGGCCAGATGGTTGATATCCAAGCCGAATGCGACCGCATCCAACACTTTTTTGCGTGGATTCAGCGAAGCCATGGGATCTTGGAAAATCATCTGCATATTCTTTCGTAAGAATTTCTTGGTTTGCGGATCGAGTTTCCCAGCGATCTTCTTTCCCATGAAGTTCACTTCGCCGCTTCGCGCATCATAAATACGAATCAACGAGCGTCCTAAGGTCGACTTACCGGAACCGGATTCACCGACCACGCTGAAGGTTTCCCCTTCGTTGATATGAAACGAAACATCGTCGACAGCTCGAATCGTGGTATGGCGATCGATGCGGAAGAACTGCGATAGGTTTTTGACTTCAAGCAAAACATTGGAACTCATCGCTCGATCCTCCTTTCACGAAACGCGGCGATCCGCTTGGCTAAAACCACCGGCATTTCAAGTTTCGGCGCCATCGGATGAAGAAGCCAACTGGCGCAGAAATGCGTGTCGCTGATCTTAAACATCGGGGGTTGCTTTTCGAAATCGATCTCAAGCGCATACTCGCTACGATACGCGAACGCGTCGCCTTTGGGCGGATCGATCAGATTGGGCGGCGATCCGGGGATGGAATAGATTTCCTCATCCTGTCCTTCCAAGGAAGGGATGCTGGAAAGAAGTCCCCAGGTATACGGATGACGCGGATCGTAATAGATCTCCGACGCCAATCCTTCTTCGATGATTTTACCGGCATACATGACCGCGACGCGGTCGGCGACATTGGCGACGACCCCTAAGTCATGGGTGATGAAGATGATTGAAACACCGGTTTTCTTCTGTAGGTCTTTAATCAATTCCAAAATTTGTGATTGGATCGTGACATCCAAAGCCGTGGTCGGTTCGTCCGCGATCAAGAGATCGGGCTCACAGGCCAAGGCGATCGCGATGACGACACGCTGGCGCATCCCGCCGGAAAGTTGGTGGGGATATTGCTTGACCCGTTTTTCGGGCTGTTCGATCCCGACCAGATCCAAAAGTTCGATCGTCTTCTTCATCGCTTCTTTTTTTGAAACGACCTTCTTATGTTCCAACATGCTTTCCATGATTTGCTTGCCGATCGTCATGGTCGGATCCAGCGATGTCATGGGATCTTGGAAAATGATGGCGATCCGCGAACCGCGGATACTCTGTTGCATAAACTTTCTGTCTTTTTTCGCAAGGTCGACGATTTCATCCGAACTGCCTTCCTTCCCAAAGCGAAACAGGATTTCACCGTTGCTTAAGTTTCCGTTATCATCGATCATTCCCAAAATCGCTTTGGTGGTGACGGACTTGCCGGATCCGGACTCGCCGACGATGGCTAAGGTTTCACCCTTATTGACATGGAAACTGATATCTCGGATGACATAGTTGACTTCATTTCCCAAGCGAAAGGATAAATCCAGATGATTTACTTCCAAGATGCGTTCTTTTTCCATCGTGTTCACCTTAGAATCCTTTCATTTTCGGGTCGAAGGCGTCGCGTAAGCCATCGGCGATCAAGTTGAAGCTTAGCATTAATACGGATAGAACAACCGTCGGGAAAATAACCAGATGCGGGTGGGTGATCATCGCACGATATCCGTCCGCGATCAAAACGCCCAAGGATGCCAAAGGGGGCTGCAAACCTAATCCCACAAACGCCAGAAACGACTCGTAGAAGATCGCATTGGGGATGGAGAACATGGTCATGACGATGATTTGTCCGATGATATTGGGCAATAGTTCTTTGAATAAGATGATAAAGGAGTTGGCGCCTAATGTTCTCGCAGCCAAAATGAATTCATGCTCTTTCATTTTAAGTACTTGCGAACGGACGACCCGACTCATGGAAATCCACCCGGTAATCATCAAGGCAAGGATGATGGAGACAAGACCGGGTTTAAGGACCAACACAAAGAGCGTTACGACGACCAGGTTGGGGATCCCCGAAAGGATCTCGACGATGCGTTGCATCACCATGTCGACTTTTCCGCCGAAGTAACCCGAAATCATGCCATAACCGATGCCGATCAACATGTCGATGCCGACGGCGACCAAGGCGATATAGAAACTGATGCGGGTTCCCATCCAGACACGGTCCCACAGATCGCGTCCGAGGACGTCGGTGCCAAACCAGAAATATTCCGTGAACCCTTTTTCGATATACGGATTATAGCCGCTTTCAGATCCGTTGAAGATCCCGAGTTTTTCAAGAAACGGAATGCGCGGCGGTAGATTGACGTGGATCTTGTCCAAGACATTGTAGGCATGTTGATTGAGGTACGGGCCGAACAAGGCGAAGAAAAGAATAACGATGATGGCGATCAGACCGATCAAAGCTCCTTTGTTTTTCGCAAAGCGACGCCATGCGTCTTTAAGAAACGGCGTACTTGCGCCGACCAGCATTTCCTGTTGTTTCGATTCGCGGAGACCGACACGTTCGAACTGTTTTTGATTGAATTCGCTCATGTTACCCTCCTTTGGCGACCCGAATTCGCGGGTCGATGACGCCGTACAGAATATCGACGATCAAGTTGACAAAGATGTAGAGCGCGCTATAAACAAACGCGATCATAACGATGATATTGTAGTCGTTGACTTGGATCCCTTCGACCAATAAACTGCCGATTCCAGGGATACCGTAGACACGTTCGACGACCAATGATCCTGTCATCAGGTTGACGGTCAACGGACCAAGAATCGTGACGACCGAGATCAAAGCGTTGCGTAAGCCGTGACGTAGGATGACGCGTAAACGTTTGACACCTTTGGCATCGACCAGCTTGATATAATCCGACCCCAACACTTCGATGAGTTCGGTTCGTAAAAAACGGGTCGTCTGCGCCATGACGAAGAACGATAGCGCGATCGTCGGAAGAATGGAAGACCATAAGGGTTGATCCACTTTATAAGTGATATCGAAGATGCGGAATTTGTAACCGAGTACGAAACTCAACACCAAGGCCAGAACATACGAGGGAATACTGACGCCGATTACCGCTGCCACGGTCGCCATTGAATCCATCCACGTGTTCCGCTTCGCGCCTGAGATCACTCCGAACATGACGCCTAAACTCGTTCCCAGCAACAAGGCTTGTAAGCCGATGCGGACCGACGTTCCCAATCGGGACATGACGATACCGGACACCAGCATATCTTTTTTGATGGCGTAGGAAATACCGAAATCACCGCGTAGGACGACGTTCTGTAGATAGATCCAGAATCTTTCGAAGAACGGTTTGTCCAATCCGTATTTCGCCATCAGCACCGCTTGTTGGGCGGCCGTCAACTTTTCATCGTTGAACGGACTACCGGGCATGAATTGTAGGAGCATGAAAAGAATGAACAAGATTACAAAGAGGGTAACCAGCGATAATAGAATCCGTTTCGCAATGTATTTTGCCATGGTGCCACCTCTCTAAACGAAGAGGAAACCAGCGCATGAAGCGGAGGTTTCCTCACAGCGATCGGATTGTCTGCTATTCTGCGATAACGACGTTACGGTAGGAAGGTTGTCCGACGACATGATATTCGAAGCCGGAAACTTTCGTATTGATCAATAATGCTTCCCCGGATTGCCATGCCGGCAAGATGCCCGCTTGTTCAAGGAGAACGGCTTCCGCTTCATGCAATGCATCCCAGCGTTCCTGCGCCTTGGTGGATAAGGATCCGCCCGGAGCCGTCGTCTGGATCAATGCATCGTATTCAGCATCCGAGAAACGTCCGTAGTTGTAATTGACACCCGTCTGGAACAAGTCGCCCAAGTAGGTGAACGGGTCGGCGTAGTCGGGTCCCCAACGGGTCAAACCAAGTTGGAAAGTTCCGTCACGCATGAGTTGAAGACGATTTTTCTTCGGTTGGACTTGGATCGTAACATTCAAACCCGGTAAGTTGGTTTTCCATTCGGTCTGTAGGAATTCGGCGACGGCTTTGGTGTCGGCCGCATCGTCGACTAAGAGTTCCAAGGTCAGCGACGTAACGCCAAGTTCGGTTTTCGCGGCGTTCCAGTATTCCAACGCCTTGGCTTTGTCGAAGGACAAGAAGGTTTCGGCACCGTCACGGAAGTCTTTTCCGTCCGGTCCGGTAGCCAAGCCGACCGGTACGATGTAATCGGCGACTTTGGATCCGTCATGCAGGATGGTATCGGTGATGTAGGCTTTATCGAAGCTGAGCGCCAACGCCAAGCGCAGGTTCTCGTTCTTCAAGGTATCATTCAATTGGTTGGGTGCGACATACCAGGTGTACCCGAGTTCGTTGGTGTAGAAGAAATCGTCGTCTTTGTAACGGTCGACCAAGTCGGAAGAGATCTTCGCGATGTCGACATCGCCGTTTTCAAATGATAACGCGGCGGTTTGGTAGTCTTTGATGAAGAGGAACTCGATCGCTTCAAGATTGATTTTGTCCGCGTTCCAATACGTTTTGTTCTTTTCGACGCGGATCTTGGTGCCTTCGGTCCATTCCGTCACGGTCCACGGACCGTTGGACAATAGCGCGTCGGCGCTCTTCGCATACGCATCGCCTTTTTCGGTGACGAATTTTTCGTTGAGCGGATGGAAGACCGGGAATGTCATGAGCTGAATGAAATACGGAACGGCCGTTTCCAAGGTGACTTCCAAGGTCGTGTCGTTGACGGCTTTGACGCCCAGATCGGTCAACGGCTTCTCGCCTTTGATGATGGCGGAAGCGTTTTTGATCATGATGGCTTCAGCCATGTAGGAGTATTCGGTCGCCATCGCCGGATCGACCAAACGTCTCCAGCTGAAGACGAAGTCGGCCGCGGTGACTTTGTCGCCGTTGGACCATTTCGCGTTATCGCGAAGTGTGAAGGTGTACACGGTCCCATCGGTCGATACGTCATATTTTGTGGCGACGCCTTCGACGATATTTCCGTCTTTGTCATATTCCATCAAACCTTCGGTAAATGTCTTGATGACTTCAAAGGATAATCCATCGGTTGCCACATTGGTGTCAAGTGACGCTACGTCGTTGTCTTTCGCAATGCGAAGGACTTGTTCGACATCGCTTTTCGGTGTTGAACAACCGACCGCAAGAACCAAGATGACCAAACTGAGTAAGATGCGTTTAAGGTGTTTCATGTTTCTTCCTCTCCTTAATATGGTGTTATTATACTTTATTGAAACAAAGTGTCAACATTTATTTCACATTAATTTCACTTTGATGATTCTTTTTACATTGAATGTAATTTTTTTCATTAAGTTTGTGAGGATGTCGCTCGAATGTGCGGATTTCACAGTGTTGTTGGCATTTTCTATTTAATTATGTACGCAAAAAAAGGAACCTTCGTTCCTGTTTTTACTTAATGGGGCGATCGACGGGGCTCGAACCCGCGAATGTCGGAGCCACAATCCGATGCGTTAACCAACTTCGCCACGACCGCCATTAATGCTCAGTGAGCAGTACTAATAATAAACGATTTAGGCGTGTTTGTAAAGGACTAAAACGCTAATTCGACGCGTCCTCCGTCGATACGGTCAAATGATCCGGGTTGTACTTTCGATCGATTTCAAACAATCCTTCATTCAACAAGTACTCGTCGAAGTTAAACTCGGGGAAGCCCTCGTGAAGTGTGATCGAGTATCCACCGGTCAAAACACGGGTCGCTTTCTGACCAAGTTCCTTCTCGATCTTATCGGCCAACCCTTCGACCATCGCGATCGTGCCATGTAACCATCCGGATTGCATCGAAGTCACGGTATCCCTGCCGATGACGCGCGTCGGGATTTCCATTTTGATTTCGGGCAGTTGCGGAATGAATCGATTTAACGCGTCGATCGAGATACCGACCCCCGGGCTGATGATGCCACCTTCAAATTCCCCACGAGCGTTTAACACACTGATCTTGGTCGCGGAGCCTAAATCGGCCAATACGATCGGTAATTCATATTTCGCCATCGCACCGAAACTGGTGGCGATGAAGTCCGCTCCGAGTTCGGATGGCTTGTCTAAATGGATGATGAAGTCCGGCACCGTTTGAGTCGAAAGGTTGATTCCTTTGATGTTAAGAACCGATTCAAGCGCTTCGATGACCGTGGTTGTGATCGAAGGTACGACGCAACTTAGGCAATAGGACGAGATTTTATTTTCATTTAGTAAGGGCAGGAGATCCCTTTGAATCCAAGAACGATAAAATACATTCGCTTCGTTTTTAATCGTCGCAAAACGTTGCGTATAATGTCTTGTGCGGTTTTCGTCATACACCACGGCGACCACATTGGTGTTTCCGATATCGATGGTTAAAAGCATGGGTTCCCTACTCTTTCTTTTTGTCTGTGTTCATCAGACCATCCAGTCCGATCGTATACGCCATTCTTTGGTCGGCACTGATATGCGAGATATAGTCGATGCCATGTGGCGCCAAGATCGCGACGCATAACTTCTCAAGAAACCAAGGATTCTTCACGAGAATCGGTCCGCTTAACGAACTGGCGTAAAAGTTTTTATAACGGATTCCCTCGAAGTCGTGTTGATTCGAAGTCATGCTGTTTCCGACCCCTTTGATAACCTCGAAGAGCGGCTTTACATCTTCGTCAAGCGTCACTTCGTGGGATTTGTTGATGAATCCGATTGCAAGGTCGGTTTGACTTCCGCCGATAAACTGATAGACACCGTCTTGATTATCACGGGTTTTCTTAAGTTTGGTTTCAAAATCGAAAAGTTTTAAACCCTCGATCCCTTTTCCATCAGGTAAAGTAATGCTTTTGCCCAGTATCGTAAAGCTTCCTCCAGTCATCAGCAAGACTTTGTTTTTAAATATAAAATCGTTTAATTGATTCGCATACGGACGGAGGTCTTCCAACGCCACTAAGATGTTGCGCTCGACTCCGGCTCCAACATAAACGAAATCATACTCAACGAAATCGAAGGGATCGCCGATCGTCTTACGATCGATGATTACCTCCACGTCAAGTTGTTGTATAAGCTCTTTGTTGAGGATGCGGATATTCCCGTTATCACCGTATAAATTAAGCAAATCATAATATAGATGTAAGATACGGATTGTCTTCATCGGTTGCCTCCCTGCTTATTTCGCGACATACTTGTCATCCAACGTAACGCTTTCGAGAAACTTCGCTTTATCCGAAAAACATGTGACGACGAATATCTCCCCTTGAGCGGTTTCATCGAGTTGCTTCACACCTTCCTCGATGTCAACATATGTGAACACTTTGGTGTCCGGCAGATTCAGCATTTCAAACCGGGTCGACAAATCGTAGGCATATTTTCCCATCAAGAAAATCGTACCGATGTTCTTTGTTTGCAGAACTTCAAAATCGATGTCCCATAGCCAAGAAGTCTCGCTGGTATGATATTTACGACTGATCGCATCGACGATGATCGCGACCGTATTTACGCCAGGTTGATTGATCGCATAGCGCAAAGACTGGTTGTAAGAAATCGAGTTTTCATGCTTGGAAATCAAGAGCGTTCCTTTGCGGTGGTGGGTATGAAAGCGAATGACCCGACCGCTGGTCAAAAGATAGTTGTTAAGTGATTTAGCGATTTCTGAAGGCTGAATTCCGATTTCACAAGCAGCCGTGAACGCCGCCAAAAGATTGTATACATTATAAGCGCTTTTGAAACTTAACTGGATTTCGTACGTGTCGTCGATCCGAAACTTGCCCTCGGACAGATCCATCGAATCGACGTAATGGTCAGGTTGCGGCGCGGTGTAATCGCACTTCGTACAATGATATTTTCCGATATGGCTGAAATGGACGTAGTCATATTTCATCTTGGATTTACAGATCGGACAATAGGCTCCGTCATTGTAGAGCGAGGACGCCGTCGAGGTTGAATATTGATTCTTCAGCATCGCGAAATAAACCGTTTTGGGGCGATGATACCCAAAAGCGGATACGAGCGGATCATCCGCATTCAAGATCAACTTGGTTTGCGGTGCGATCGCTTCCTTGATGATGTCATATACCCATTCCGGATGGCCGTTGCGTGTTAGCTGGTCACGATAGAGATTGGTGATGACGAAGAAGGTCGGTTGGATTTTCTTAAACGTATGTCGGGCAAAACGTTCGTCACTTTCGATGACCAATGCATCACAGGTAACTTTCCCGGAGAGTGTGGTATTGCGTAGAACGAGCGTGGTCACACCTTCGATCTGATTGGATCCCTCTTTATTGTACCCAACCTTCACGTTGTTTTCTTGTAAGATATGGGCGATCATTTCGACCGTCGATGTCTTCCCGTTGCTTCCGGTAACGGCGATGACATGCTTGGGTAATTCTACAAGCGATAAAATATCCGGACAAATCCGCAACGCGATTTTCCCCGGAAGACTACTTCCTTTATGAAAGATTTTGCCGACTCCGTAGGCTGCTTTACAAACAACGATGGCGGCGAGTACATCCATGCGCATAGGCTTACTCCTTTCAACCCGATTCAATACTTCAATATTATACCACGGATGTTTTTAGCGCGACCATCATCGACACTTTAACCCCATGTCGAAATTACTTTTCCCTTATACAACGTCAAAAGTGCAGCGATGCTGCACTTAAGAGACAGGACGCGTGGTGGCGCTGGTTTGCGCCATCGCTTGGAAACCGAATACCGAAACCTGAACCGGAAATCCGACACTGACACGATATCGTTTCGAATCGATCGCGATCGGTTCGATCGTTAGGACACACCGATCGCAATCTTGCGCTTGAATATCGATCAATCCTAGGACATCCGAATCAAAACGGTTTTGTCGTTCGATCGTCGATAGCGCGAATTCCTGTAGATAGCGGGCTTGGTTGTATGCCCACATCACCTGCACCATACTGATGCCCATCCATAGAAACATCATCCCGAAGAAGAGGACGATCCCTGTTTCAAAGGCGCCTTTCATCGCTCTGTCCTCACGGTGTCGTCGTGCTTGTGGTCATTTGTGACCATTGGTTGGTTAACGTTTGTTGCATCGTGGTTTTAAATCCCTCCGAGAAAACGATCATCCCGGTCGCGATGACGGTGACGACCAATACCAATCCATATTCTTCGAAAAATGCTTTCATCCACTCACCCCCTTTCCAAACATAGTCATCAGGATATTCATCATGACCGATAGAAACAATAACGTTACTCCGAACAGCGGAACCATTCCCCACCATTGATAAGCAGCCTGCGCGTTGGTTTTCCGAGATATCCGTTCTTCGCGCAGCCACTTCGACGTTGATTGAATCATACGATTCAACTGATGATACGAATCGGCCTGACCGACCGTGTTATAACGATAGAGTAATTTCATGGCTCTGGCGATTTCCGGCAGTTGATAGAACGACAGGAAATCCAGGTAGGGATTAATGTCTTGCGGCCGCTGTCGTAACTGCTCGACAAAGTAAGCCACTTCCGCTCGAAAAAGCGAAGGCGCATAGTGTTGGGAAAGATCGATCGTCGTTACGACGGTATTGTTTTGAAGCAACACTTGGATTTGGCGAAGATAGATCGGGAACTGGTAACGTATTTGGGACTTTAGGCGTCGCGTCTTCGCTCTTAATGATAGATAGTCCGACTCATATCGGTAGATCAAGATACATACGAGGATCAGTTGAATTAAGAGTTGATTCTTGAAGAAAACGGACAGCATCAGGATCGGCATCGATTTAACCGTTCTGTCCCAACGTTTTGCCATTCGGTATTCGGGTTGTGTTTCACCCACGATGCGACAACAGGTTCGATAATCCGATTCCATTCCATGGGTAACGATCCATCCTTTGATCTTGGATCGATATCCGAATGAAATGAGTATAAGTAAGAGATTACAGATCAAGATCGCCATAGTTTCTCCTCATCGCTGATCCAAGGCGACGCGATTACCTTTTGCGCCATCAAGATCGTCAGTTGGATCGCCATCAAAAAGATAAATACGGATGTTTCGCGGAAGAGTTCGTCGATCGCAAGTCCGGTTTTCAGCAACATATTCTGGCTCATCATCGCGATCAACATCGCCATTCCGCACAACATTAAGATACGATTTCGTAACCCGCGTTGATTCTGTTTTAAGGTGACCGTATCGTCGATCCAATCTTCGATGTCATCTTGGATCATCTCCAATCCTTCCACGTGCTTATCACCGCCATATTCTTCCGCAAACATCATTAACCGAATTAGATTTGCGACGATGAAATGCGGATGATTCTGTAGGAAATCTTCACAGCTCTGTTGCGCGGGCGTTCCATGATCCAAATTCGATATCCACGCTTCCACATCCTTCGCCAGCGCACCGTCCGTTTGATTGCGACACTCTCCCAAGGCTTGATAGATCTTTGGGTGGATCTTAAACACAGCCACAAGTTGTTGGAGAAAGGAGGTCAGTTGGAAGAAGCGATATTCTTCATCGCGGTACATCGCGTGCCAAGTCAAGGCGGCCGGGATTTGCAGGAAAGCTGCGATGCAGAGAATCAAAATATATGCCGCCCGTAAGTCGAACATCGTTCCAAATCCGATTACCGCGATCAGTGCGCCGACATGCCAGAGGTAGAACGCCGACAGTTTCAAGTGCGTACCATATAGGGAGAGTTCACGTAGCAGTTGACGGCTTCCATGAAGCGATAACGCACTTCGGGCAATCCAATGTCTGAATATCATGAGTGAAATCAAAGCGAATATGGGGATCAACAACCAAGGATTCATTTGCGTCCTCCCTTTTTCGGAAGGTCGTCAAGAAACATGGAATCCCCTTTTTGATCGGCATTATAGACGGGAAGTACCGAAAGTTGATCTTGCGGGTCGATATGATACGCGACGATTTCACGGATTCGACGTCTGATTCCGTTCGGGCTTGCTTTGCATTCCAAGTGGATCCCTAAGTCGATCGAACCGTAAATCAAATGGCGCATCGCATCATCGGTGAGGTGCAATCCAGGCAACATATGTAGGATACGTTGCGGGATTTGCGCCGCGCTTTCCGCATGGATCGTGCTGATCAAACTCGCTCCGGTCGATACGCTTTGCATCAGTGAGATCACTTCGGCGCCCCGGACTTCCGACACGCAGACCCAGTCCGGTCGTTGACGAAGACTGGTTTTGATGGCTTTGGGATAGTCGAAATTTTCCGATACTTTCATCGAGACATGGTCTTTATTCGGGTAAAGGTCGCCATATCTTAACTCTAGGGTATCTTCAATCGTGATGACTCGTTGGGATGGCGGAATAAATTGCATCAGATATTTCACCAGCTCGGTCTTGCCGGCTCCGGGTAAGCCGCTAACTAAGATATTACGATTACGTAGGACGGCTTCCTTTAAGAATCCCAGTACCCAAGATTCGCAATATCCTGACTTCAACATCTCTTTTTCGATCAAACGACATGTCGCCGGCGTTTTACGAAACGAGATGCTTAATCCTTTCGGACAAACGCTGGGATGAATCATGCTGATGCGCATGTCCCCGAACTCCGCCTCGACGACCGGGGACGAAGTATTGAAAGCAAGATTGACGCGATTGGCAAGCTTGAAAGCTAACTGGTTCATGAATTCGTGGGCGGTAAACGGTTCGATCGTGAATCGACCTTGTTTGAGATGGTCGATCCAACACTGTTGGCCGTTATAGTTGATATCGGTCACGTTGGTGTCCATGACATATTCCTGCAATATTCCGAAGTCCATATTCGCATTCATCCTTGTACCTCGATCATCGTTTCTTCGCTTGTGATTTGGATCGGAAACAAATTCCCTCTGCTTGTTACCGTCATCTTGATTCGAATCGCCAAAGGTGATGCATGGAAATCCATCAGATCGATTCTAGTCTCATATCCCTCCAACAAGTCCGGTGTTATATAATCGGAAAACGTGTTGAGTACCGCCGCCCTGCGTTGATCGATCGGTACTGCGCTGACGGAAAGCATCGTTTCTTGAAGACCTCGACGCAATAAATTGCGGGTTTGGTCGTTGGCTTGGTCATACAAGATAAAGTAAACCATGCCAAGTCCGACACCGAAGGTCATCATCACAAAGGCGGCTGACAGGAGTATCGATTTCATAACCTCACCTCGCTCTCTGTTATGGTGTGCGGATGAATCCTCCTAATAAAACATCATAAAAAAAAAAACAAGATCGGCTGATCTTGTTTTGAGTTTCTAGAAATGAACGTTGATTTTATCGCGTTGGATATCCTGGATCGTTAAGCATCCTGTCATACGCATCGCATCTTCCAGTTCGGCGATCAATTGATTGGCGTAGAATGTCACGCCAGCGGATTGTCCGCCGATGGCCGCATGGGAGAAAGGCCGACCGATCAAAACGCCGTCAGCACCGAGCGCCAGCGCTTTGAAGACATCATAGCCGCTACGGAATCCCGAGTCGACCAAAACCGTCATGCGTTTCGCCACGAACTCGACGATCGACTCCAAGACTTCGATGGTGGAAATCCCGTTATCCATTACTCTTCCGCCGTGATTGGAAACCACGATCGCGTCCGCACCAGAGTTCAAAGCCGTTTCCGCATCCGCAATCGTCATGACGCCTTTGACGATAAAGGGAACGTTGATGTTTTTGCGGATCACCGTCAAATCTTCCAATGTCTTAAACGCGATCGGCGTCGGTGTCTTCTTCAGGCTGATCAATCCTGCCGCATCCACGTCCATTGCGATCGCGCTTGGGGAAAGCGCTAGAGCACGTTTGATTTTTTCAAGTGCGATGTCGTTGACCCAAGGCTTGATGGTCGGAATCCCATAGCCGCCAAATTTCGCGAGCGTTTCCATGGGAAGATCGAAGAATTCTTTGGCGGCACCATCCCCATAGAATGGCAAGACTCCCGCTTCTTTACATCCTTGTGCCAGCGCGTCGAGGTATTCCCCTTCGGTAACCGAGGTTCCGTAATTGACCGGAACATTGGCGATCGGTGCGGCGAAGATCGGAGCACGTAACGTATGTCCCCACAAACTCGTCGAACAATTGACGTCGTCATCGCCATGTAAAATCTGCATATTCAAGGTAATTTCATTCAGTTTGGAAACGTTGCGGACGAAGGTGCTGCCCGTCCCCTTTCCGCCCGGACCCGGGGTCCAACCGCGACAGGTTTCCCCGTTACATACCCGGCACATTTTGCAGGCGGTCATCTTTTCACGTGCCGATGTTTTGATTTCATTTAGATTCATGCGTTTCTCTCCTTCGTTTCGAACATTCTGATTATAACCGATAGATCAGTAATCGAGTTACATAAAAGAAAGAAAGGTCGACCTCGACCTTTCTTTCGTAGTCACGATTAGACGGTTTCTTTTTTAAGTCCGACTTTAAACATATACAGACCGAAGCATACTGCCGCAAACGCGATGCCGGCCGGATAGGAAATCGACGTGGATAGTTTGAATCCTTCGGCGGCTTGTAAGATATAGGTAACACTGACGGCGCTCATGAAGGTTGCGGGAACGGTGGCGATCCAGTGGACGGCACCGACTTTCTTCAAGTAAACCGCACCGGCCCAAAGAGCCATCATCGCCAAGGTTTGGTTGGACCAAGCGAAGTAACGCCAGATTACGTTGTAATCAACGAAGGTGATCATGTAACCGATCGCCAATAAAGGAACAGCGATCAACAGACGGTTTTTAATCGGTTTTTGTTCGAACTTGAACCAGTCGGCCAAGGTCAAACGAGCCGAACGGAACGCGGTGTCGCCGGACGTGATGGGGCAAGCGATAACGCCAAGCATGGCAAGGACGCCGCCGACCGGACCGAGAAGCGAGAATGTGATGTTATAGACAACGCCGGCAGCTCCGCCGAATTCTTTGATCGCGACAGCCAATCCGCCGGTCGTTTCATAGAACGCAACACCCGCTGCCGCCCAAATCAAGGCGATAACGCCTTCCGCGATCATCGCGCCGTAGAAGATCGTACGACCTTGTTTTTCGGTCGTGATGCAACGGGCCATCATCGGGGATTGGGTGGCGTGGAAGCCGGAAATAGCGCCGCATGCGACCGTGATAAACATCAAGGGCCAAATCGGCAACGCCGAAGGATGTAAGTTGGTGAAGGAGATTTCAGGAATCGTGTAACCCTTCAAGATGATGCCGCCGGCAACGCCGACCGCCATGATAATTAAGGTAATTCCGAAGATTGGGTAAATCTTACCGATGAGTTTGTCGATCGGAAGAATCGTCGCGGCGAAGTAGTAAATCAAGACGACGATCAACCAGAATTTAACATCGAGAACGTCCGGCGTCAATCTGGCCAATAAGCCAGCCGGACCGACCATGAAGACGACACCGACTAAAACCAAGAGAATAACGGAGAAGACACGCATGACTTGTTTCATTCCTGTGCCGAGATAAATCCCGACGATTTCGGAAATACTGGCGCCATTGTGACGCATCGAGATCATGCCGGAGAGGTAGTCATGGACAGCTCCCGCGAAGATCGATCCGAAGACGATCCACAAGAAGACGACCGGTCCCCAGAGCGCACCGGAGATCGCCCCGAAAATCGGACCCAATCCCGCGATGTTCAATAATTGAATCAAGAAGATATTCCATTTTTTCATCGGAACATAGTCTACGCCATCGTTGATTACGTTGGCAGGTGTCGGACGATCGTCCGGTTTGAATGCCTTCTCAACGATTTTCCCGTAAAGGAAATAACCGAGGAACAAGGCAGCCAAAGATCCAAAGAAACTAATCATAGTTAACCAAATCCTCCTTTTCGACACAATCCTAACAAAAACCCGGGTGTAAGCGATTGCATCCGGGTCGAAATGTGTAAATTAGAGGATGAACTGTTGAAACTTGCGACTAAAAATCGAAGACTTCTCTGAGTAACGCGATTTTCTGGCGACTGACGGGAATGACTTCCGAAGTGTTGGTACCCAACTTAATTCCGTACGAGTTATTGAACCAAGGAACGATCTCCGCAACCATGTTTAAATTAACGATGTAACCACGTTGTACACGCATGAATCCGCATGAAGCCAGGCGTTTTTCCATGGCATCCAATGAAAGATTGGTCGAGAGTTCCCCTTTTTTCGTCACCAACAAGGTTTGGCGTTCGTTGCTTCGAAGATAATGAATATCGCTGATATTGATGACCACGGCCTTTTCCCCCATCCATACCGAAAGCTTATCGGAAGGACAAGATAAAACGGTTTGTTTGGGTGTAGGGCGTGATAACCGACCCAAAGCACGGGCGATGTCTTCGCTATGAAACGGCTTCAGTACGTAATCGACCGCCGCGACGGAAAACGCGTCGATCGCATATTTGTCATAGGCGGTCGCAAACACGATCGGCAAGTCCGGATTGATTTTACGGATCTGTTCCGCCAAATCCACTCCCGATCCTTCGACCAACTGAACGTCGAGAAAAACGCCGTCAAACGAAAGGTTCCCAATCATTTCCAACGCGCTTTCAAAGCCATCGGCCTCTAAAACGACCGCATGGGGATCGGTTTCCTTGATCGTATATTTAAGTTCGCTCCGAGCAATCCGTTCATCATCGACGATTAGATATTTCATGCGGCCACCTTTTCTTTCGGCAGGTACATTTCAATGGTTGTTCCGACATTCACTTTGCTTTTGATGACAAGCCCCGGATTGTTGGGGTAAATGCTTTTCAGACGTTGATGGATGTTGGCCATGCCGATCTTCCCTTTATCCGCATTTCCGTGATAGAACGTATCGATCTTTTCCTGGGGAATTCCGCAACCATTGTCTTTGACCATGATCGTCAATCCGTTGCGACGTTCTTCGATGCGGATATCCACATGTAAGGAATCATGCGTCATCCCATGTTTGATTGCGTTCTCGATCAAGGGTTGGATGACGAAGTTGGGGACGTTGAACCGGATCTCCGGGGCGCATTGGACCGTTACATTTAGTCGTTCCTCAAAGCGTGCTTTTTCAATTTCAACATAAGATAACACATGTTCGATTTCTTCTTGGATATCGACCCATTCATGATGAGTCGCCAAGGTATTGCGGAAGTAGGAAGAAAGTGAAAGCAAGAGTTGACGCGCACGGTCGGGATTCTCGCGCGTATAACCCGAAATCGTCGTCAAGGCGTTAAACAGAAAGTGCGGGTTGATCTGCGACTGCAACGCGCGAAGTTCGGCACGCTGCAACAGTTTCCCTTGATTATCCATCTCGGCTAAAGCGAACTGTGACGAGAACAAGCGTGCCAGGCCGGTGATAAAACTTAAGTCCGGGCCGGCATTGTCTTTGAAACGGTTGTCGCAAAGGATGATCAAACCGATGATTTCTTCTTTACGCCGGATCGGTGCAAACATCATCCGCTTACAGAACCCATCCAACCCGTATTTCGTGACTTCATGCTCATGAAGGATAAAGGTTTCCTTGCGAACGGAAATACGCGTCATGACCTGATTAAAGCAAGTCTCGAATAAGGGTGCGGAAATAATCTCGTTTCCATAATACGCTACGACGCTCTTTTTATCCGAGATCATGACGCATGTCGCATCCACATTCTTCAAAATCGTCTTACAAACGCTTTGGATACTCTCCACATCGTATAATCCTTTACGTAAAAAGGGCAAACACTCATCCGCGATATCGAAAGCGAGTTTCAAATGCCGTTCATGTTGTCTTTCTAACGTATCTTTAACATTATAAATTCCGCTGACAAATATCACGATTCCGATCGAGTTCAAGAGTACCATCGGAATGGAAATGACTTTGACCAATTCTACCGCATCGGCATACGGACGAGCTAACAATAAAATGATTAACATCTGGATGATTTCGGCACAGAATGTCGCCCAGAAAATCAGGGTGTATTTTTGTTTGGATGAACGGATGACCTTATACATCAATCCGCCGATGATTCCCTCGATCGTCGTGGAAACGGCGCAGGAGAACGCGGTGAAGCCGTTGATGTCTATGCCCCAGCGATGGATGCCCGCGATCAACCCGGAAAACAAACCGACCCACGGACCGCCGAGAAATCCGCCGGCGATGACGCCGATGACACGTGTGTTGGCGATCGCACCGTTGATGCGGATGCCGGTATAAGTCGACAAGATTCCGATGCCGCCGAAAATCAGCGACAAAATCACGATGTCGGACCATTTCTTATCGTGTTCGAAGACGGTTTTTCTGAATAACGAGAAACGTGGCAACACAAATCCGATGATCATCAGGATTGCGATATTCACGACGATGTTGCTTAGGATGTTTTGAAACATAGGTTCCTCCGAAAAATCGTTTTTATTTTACCACGAGTTTTTGTGAAATACACACTCATTTGTGAATGAAAAAAGATACAGGGTTGAACCTGTATCTTGGTTAGGCTGAAACGGTTGTCGCAAGCGAATCTTCGCCGGTTTCGAGAAAGATATCGATGCGTTTGCGTTGTTCCGGTTTGGAAGGCTTACACGCGGTAGAAACGGCTTTCCCGTCGACCAAGGCTTGCGCCAATCCCGAACATCCCGGAAATCCGCAAGCGCCGCAGTTATATCCCGGCAACATCGCGGTCACGGTTTCGTGACGGGTATCGACTTCGATCGTGAAATAGATTCCGGCGATCCCTAAGATCAATCCTAGGAAACCGCCAACGACCAACATCATCAGAACGGCTTGAATCATACGTGTTGTTCCTCCTTGAATTCCTGCTGGCTCGGATGGTTCCCGCATGATCCGATCGCGCAACCGTCACAGGCTGCCCGGATCGACTCGCACCCCGCGGGAACGGGGGTTTTATGGTTTAGATAGTAGACCAACGCATACAGTCCGCCAAGTGCCGCTAAATAAAGTACGGGTTCCATGGTTTAGACCAAACCAGCCAAACCGCTAAAGGCCAACGCCATGATGGCGGCCAAGACCAACGCGATCGCGTTGCCACGGAAAGGTTTCGGCGTCGTCGCGATTTCCAAACGTTCGCGGATGGTCGAGAAGATAAACAACATCAACGCGAATCCCGCCGGAACGGCGATGGAGTAGACGATCATTTCAACGAAATCGAATTTCTGCGTGATATTTTCCAAGGTGACATACAAGACGACACAATTGGTAGTGATCAACGGCAGATAGATTCCCAACGACTTATAAAGCGCCGGAGAATATTTCTTGATGACCATTTCGACGAACTGGACGAACGCCGCGATGACCAAGATGAAGGTAATCAAATCCATGTATTGAAGGTTTAAAGGTTTTAAAACAAGATAATAGAGCGCATACGTGAAGATCGAAGCGCCGAGAATGACGAAGATAACGGCCAATCCCATCCCGATCGCGGAACTGCGTTGACGGGAGACACCCAAGAACGGACACATCCCCAAGAACTTCGTCAAGATGATGTTATTGATGAGGAACGCGGTCAAGAATAAGGCAAACAGTTTATCCATGGTTATTTAGCCTCCTTCTTTTCTTTGGCTTCGACTTTGTCTCTAAATGCGACAACCGCCGCGGCGATCAAAGCGAACATAAGAAACGCGCCGACCGGTTGGCTAAACATACTGATGTTATATTCGGCCGGAATCAATTTCAAACTGAAGATCAAGGTATCGTTGAACGGGTTGGTCAAGGTAACCATGCCGGTCGCCAAGATTTCACGGCTTAAGGACATGACGATCAAACCCAACGTATAAGCTAATCCCATCGAGAAACCGTCCCAAGCGGAAGCGGCAATCCCGTTTTTCGAAGCGAAGGCTTCGGCACGGCCCAAGATGATACAGTTGACGACGATCAACGGAATGAATACGCCCAAGGCGATATCGACCGCCGGGGCGTAGGCTTTGATCAGCAATTCGACCGCTTTGACCAAAGTCGCGATAACGACGATGTAGACCGGAATACGGATTTCGTCCGGAGTGATCTTACGGATGGCTGAGATGACGACATTGGAGGCCATCAGGATGATGATGACCGAGAAGCCCATGCCTAAGGCATTGTTTAAGTTGATGGTGATGGCTAAGGTGGAACATATCCCAAGGAACAATCCGAAGACCGGATTATCCAACACCAAACCGGTGAAGAATTTTTTCATGTGTTCGTTTCCCCTTTACTATCGGCTCTCGATGACCGCGCGCAAGGCACGGACAACGCTACGAGAGGTTTTGGTCGCTCCGGTGACGGCATCGACCGATGCGGTGGCATCGCTCAGCGATAAGCCTTCAAACTGCTTCAAGAAGGTTTCGGAATCCGTCTTATCGCCGATATTCTTCGAATCGCTAAAGGTATCATATTCGACGCTGACGACCTTGTTGGTCGTATCGTCGATCTTGATGATCAGAATGTTCGGTTGCGCATTGTCGGAATGATCGCTATCCAAAACCGCATATCCTTTGGAAGATACTTTATAGGTGGTGATGTTGCCATCGGTCGTCTTTTCCAAGATTTCGGCGACCGGCGAAGCGGTCGCATCGGAAATGATGACGATCGGATCTCCTAAGGTAATGACCGGTTCGGTCGGTTCAGGAACGGAAGTTCCGTCATCCTTGATCCCCTTCATCTTATTGAAGTGGGCTTTCGCGGCGTTCAATCCGCTGACAGCCGCTTTGGAAGACACGGTGACGCCGGAAATCGTCGCGATCGCATCCGTGCTCCCTTTTCCGATGACGCCGTTGGAGAATTCCTCGGTGCCGATCCGCATCCCGAATCCCGGGGTGTCGTTAAGCGCCGTCACTTTGAAACCGACGATTTTCGCTTCTTCGGAGAAAGCGACGATGAACGTGATGACATCCTTATAGCCTTGGACTTTGACATCGTAGGCATAACCGAATCCTTCGGCTTCGTAAACATTCTGAATCAGACCGGTTTCATCTTCGAACTCCAGTTCGGCGAACGCATCGGCTTGCGGGAAGAATTCCTGCAAGGTCGTTTTGACTTTCGCGATGGCGCGTTCGTTGATGATCGGCGCGGTGATCGAATTCACACCGGCCAATACCGCGCCGGCCAAGGCGCTGGTCAATGCCAGGAAAAATGCGAGATAAAGTGCTTTTTTCATTGTGTCCCCTTTACTCTGCCGTAACGGCTTCGATGGCCGCCCGGACGCCGCGAGCGACGGAAACGGAAGTATAGGTCGCGCCGGTCACGACATCGACTTCGATCGTCGCGTCCGTGATGGACAACCCTTCGAATTGGCTAAGGAAAACTTCGTCTTTGGTTTTGTCGCCGATATTGGTGGAATCGCTGAACGTGACATAGGCGACGCTGACGATCTCTTTCTTGACCGTATCGATCTTAACTTCCAAAACATTCGGTTCCGTTTCATCTTCTTCGCTATGTAAAACGGCATAACCTTTACTGGAAACAGTGAACGTCACAACATCCCCGTCGACCGTCTTATTGGTGACTTCAGCCGGGGATTTGGCGGTTTCATCGCCGAAAATCTGCACGGGATCACCCAATGTGATCACCGGTTTTTCCGGTTCGACCGGAGCCGGTTCTTTATAACTCATCGCAAAGGAAGTCATGACCGTCAAGAGAACACCGACCAAGACAAACGATACGACCGAGGTAACATATTTCTTCACTTTCTTGATTTGCCATCCGTCGGTCAAAAGTTCGATCGCCGGCGACATCATGTTCATCAATAGAATGGAATACAGAACGCCTTCCGGCAAGTTCGCCTTGACACGGATCAACATGGTCAAGATACCGCAGCCGATCGCAAAGAGAGTACGGCCGGTCGCGGATGTCGGATTGGTAACCGGATCGGTTGCCATGAAGACGGCACCGAACATCAAACCGCCGGTCGACAGATGGAACAACGGATACCAGATGCCCATGCCTTTTGTGACGGCGATGATACTGGAAAGCAACAAGACGGTTCCGACATAGAAGGTCGGTACGCGCCAGTCGATGACTTTACGCCATACCAAGAAGATCGCTACCACTAAGATAAGCAATTTGGAGGTTTCGCCCAACGCGCCCGGATACAACCCGAGGAACATGTTTTGAAGTCCGCCGAATTTCGCTAAGAATGCGCTGACCGCTTCAGGTTTATCGATCATCCAACCAAGCTGGGCGATCGATTGGGTCGGCGTCGCGGACGTCGTGATGTCCGCCGCCGCGGCTCCCGCAAAGGAAGCCAAGATCGCAGCGCGACCGGCTGCGGCCGGATTGAAGATGTTCTGCCCGAATCCGCCGAATACCAACTTACCGAAGAAAATGGCGAAGAAAGTGCCAAATCCCATCGCGAAGTAAGTCATGGTGATCGGAACCATCAACGTCAAGATGATCGCGGTGACCCAAGAATATGAATTGATCAAGAAATGTACGATCGGTTTCTTCGTGAAGTATGCGAACGCCGCTTCGGTCGCAAACGCGACGATCAGCGAAGTCGCCATCAAAGCCAAGGCATGCAACCCGTAGTTGGTTCCATATTGCGTAAAGTAATAATATAAGGCGAACGCGTAGATGACGCATAAGCCCAAGGTCAGATCACGCATGATCCGTCCCGTGCTAATTGGGTCCCGATAGTTCGGAGACACGCGGAATGTAAATTTCATTGTCCGTTCCTCCTATTTCTTCGCCATCTGCAGCACACGCTTCGCTCTGCGGACACCTTCGGTCACGTCGATCTTCGAAGGACAGACAAAGGTACATAATCCGCATTCGATGCATTGTTCGGCATGTAAGTTAACCATGGCATCCAAGTCTTTCGCTGCTTCGGCGTTGTTGATGCGGACCGGCATCAATCCGGCCGGACAGGTATCGCTGCAACGGCCGCAACGTAAACATGCGACCTCGTTGATTTTCTCGGTCTTCAAAATCGTGATCGCATTCCCATACGGCGTAACGACGAAATTATCGTTCGGGATGGTTTTTCCCATCATCGGTCCGCCCGCGATCAATAAAACGTCTTCCGCGGCATATCCGCCGAGTTTCGCGACGATTTCGCTGGTCTTGACCCCGACCGGTACGCTGACGTTGGCCGGGTTCTTGATCCCGTTCCCGCTGACCGTCAACAGTTTTTCGGTGATCGGCATGCCGGTGCGCAACGCATGGGCAAACGCGATCGCCGTGGTCGCATTGTTGACGACGCATCCGATTTCGGACGGCAATCGATCATAACGTTTCTTCAGTAACTGATAAACCAAGGTGCGTTCCCAACCCATCGGATACACATCGGGAACTTCCTTGACGAAAACATTGGGAACACCGACCAAAGCGGCACGGATCTTGGCGATCAGTTCTTTCTTCGGTGACTTGATGCCGATCCAAGCTTCTTTCGCCGTGCTCATCTTCAACATCGCACGAACACCCAAGACCAAATCATCGAGATGATCCGAAATGCTACGGTAATCCGCCGTGATGTACGGTTCGCATTCGACCGCGTTGATGATCAACGTTTCGATATTCTGCGGATTCTTATATTTGATATACGTGGGGAATCCCGCGCCGCCGCAACCGACGATCCCGGCATTCATCATGAAATCGACGAGTTCTTCGCGTGTCGCGCTTTCCCAATCGATTGGCGCCAACGGCGCCTCCTTCTCATACTTCCCGTCGTTTTCGATGACTAAATGGTCGAATTGGCGCATGACCGCATGCATAACGGCTTGCTTACCGACGACTTTGCCCGAAACCGAAGAGAAAAAAGGCACTTGAAAATGGTCGTTGCGTTTTGCGACCATGGTGCCGACTTTCACGTAATCCCCTTCATTCACAAGGACTTCGATGTTGGTCGACATCATATTCATCAGCGGAATATAGACAAACTGCCCCGCGTCGACACGTACGACATCGGAATGATCCGTCAAACCTTTATGGCCTTCCAGATGTTTCCGCATTGTCCCGATCAAAACTGACATGAATTCACCTTTCCCTTTCCTACGTAAACCCGACATTAAAAAGCGTCGCCGAGTACCTCGATTATTATATCACAAAGATTAAGATTGAATAGATTTCACAAGGCATTTGGTTAAAAAGTTTCATGAAAGTGTGATATAATGTCACGCGGTGATAGCATGCTAAAAAAAGCGCTGATTCTTACCCTCTTTGTCGCCCTATTAACGGGTTGCACTCCGAAAGAAAGCTTGACGAAATACTCGAATCAAACCATCGAGGCCGGTTTCGATACGATCATCACTTTGGTCGGCTATACGAAATCGCAAAGCGAGTTCGACGATTATTTCGAAACGGCGAAAACCGCTTTTACGCGTTACAATCAACTTTTTGACAAATACAACGACTACAATGGCATCAACAACATCAAAACGATCAACGACAACGCCGGAAAAACACCGATCGTCGTCGATAGCGCGATCATCGAAATGCTGAAGATGGCCAAAGAGTGGTACACCCCCTCGGGCGGCACTTTCAACGTCACGATGGGCGCGGTGCTGGAAGTCTGGCACAACTACCGCGACAACGGCGAGATGGATAACACAAACGGTGTCGAAGGCGCGATCCCGACGATCGAAGAATTGAAGGAAGCCGATAAATGTACCGGCTGGCAATATGTCGAAATCGACGAAGCCGCTTCGACGGTCTACCTAAACAATCCTTGCACCCGTCTTGATGTGGGTGGGATCGCAAAAGGATTCGCGACCGAACTGGTTGCGCATCAACTCGAAGAAGACGGTTTGACGATCGGCATCGTCAACGCCGGCGGGAACGTTCGATTGATCGGAAGCAAACCGGATGGTGAGAAGTGGGCCGTCGGCATCCAATCCCCGGACGAAACGCAAATCGATTCTTTAGATACCCTCTACGCTTCAACTTCCATGTCCGTTGTTACCTCAGGTGACTATCAACGTTACTTTATCGGACCCAATCAAGTGAAATATCATCACTTGATCGATCCGTTTACCCTCTTCCCCGCCCGTCAGGCACGCGCGGTGACCGTATTGGTATCCGATTCGGGATTGGCCGATACGTTGGCTAAACCTTTGTTTATCCTGCCCTATCAAGAAGCCATGGCTTTCTTAGAGAAGTTCAACGCGGATCATCCGGATAAATATCTCGGCGCTGTCTGGGTCTATGATAAAGGGATGAATCCTGCCGGCACGACCGCCATCACATCCGGCGAGTTCTCGTTGGTCTATAGCGAGAATATCAAACAATTCTCACGTCTAAATACCAAATAAGTAAGATTCTACCAAACTGCCGACAACATTGTCGGCAGTTTTTTTGTGTTGATTTGCTTGTTGAATCAACAAATCGATCCACACGTTAAATTTAAGACAATATAAAAACGGGAACTGATTAAACATCATCAGGTTTCCCGTAAATCTACACTTAATTCAGACGCTGGCAGTTTTATACATTCTTTCCGAAGAAGAACTCTTCCTTGGTTTGACTGTTGTATGAAACATAAAGGATATACAACGCCGTCGCCAAACTTCCTGTCGTCATCAATAACACAAACCATAGCAATTTAGAAACCAGGCTTTTTTCACGATACCATATCCATAGATAGAAGAGTAAAAAACCGACATACAAGTCAACCAAACTCATTTGCCCCCAAACCATGCCGACCAAGATCGATCCTTCGGCGGCGAAATCACCGGTAACAAAAGAGATGACGATCATCGCAGCCATGATGATGGCGCCAAGCCAAGCGAAAATTCGTACGTTTTTCATATTGAGCCCCTTTTCCTTTAGAATCAATTATACACGTTTCATTGATATGTTCGCTGAATTTACCTTTGAACGGTGGGCTGAACTTGGTTTAAGTCAGATAGTTTGACGAGATAGGATGCGTAGAATAACATAGGATTAATGAATCGATAGGATAAATCCATTCGATGATGATTATTCAGTTCCAAACATTTCCCTTACCGAATACTCTTCGTATCAACCCAGAAAATTCGGCGAACGCTGAAGAAAGAGGCATACCATGGCGATTGAACGACCGACATACCAAGTAATAGTCAATGAAGACCCTTTTGAATTGCGATCCTATGCGAACTTGATCGTCGCGATCGCCAATGAGAGCGACCTGAGCGGTAACTCGGGTTTCGGCGAAGTGTTCGATTACATCCAAGGCAATAACGCGCAACGCAAGAAAATCGCGATGACGGTACGGGTAATCAACGAACTCGATTCAACGAAAATGACGACCGCCTTCGTGATGCCGAAGTCGTATGGAATGGATGACTTACCCGATCCCGGAAGAAGTAACCTAAAACTAAAGGAAGTTCCTCAACGAACCGTCGCGGTCGTGAACTTTTCCGGGAATGTCTCGAGGGACAAAATCCAAATGAAAAAGGATGAATTATTGAAGTGGATCGAAACGAAAGGATGGATCGGGATCGGAAGTATCGAACTTGCCCGCTATAATCCACCTTTCATTCCAGGTTTTCTGAAGCATAATGAGTTATGGATCGAAGTCCAAACCAATGAGTAGATATTATTGAACCGTTTCTTACAGACTGTCGATCCAGAAATCGACAGTTTTTTTAATTTTAACCGAAGTAATAGGAAAACATAGAATTCTTATAATCGAGTGAGAAATCGATTAAAAAGCGGCATCCATGAAGGATGCCGCAGGTTTATTTTTTGCCTAAAAGACGGAACATGTTTTTCTTATAGACTTCGACACCCGGTTGATTGAAAGGATTGACCCCTAACAAGTAAACCGACATCGCGCATGCGACGAAGAAGAATTGGACCAGATAACCGAAGGAGTAAGCCGAGGTATCCGGTAAGGTCAAGATCAAATTGGGAACGTTGCCTGTGTCATGATGCGCTTCCAAGGTGCCCAGACAGGCTTTCTTGTTGACTTCGTCCATGGACTTTCCAGCTAGATAATTCATATGGTCGAGATCGTCGGGATCGCTTGGGAAGGTTAAATCGAGCATCGGTTTTTCGATCAAAAGCAAGGTTTCAAACAAGCACTTTCCGCCATCCTGGATAAACTGACCCATCGAATGCAGATCGGTCGAGAAGTTGACGCTGGCCGGCAATAAGCCTTTGCCTTCTTTGCCTTCCGATTCTCCGAAAAGTTGTTTCCACCATTCGGCGACCATCGTAAGTTGCGTTTCGTAGGAAACAAACATTTCCGCCGTTTTGCCTTTACCTTCTAAAATCCTCCGGCAAACCGCATATTGATACGCGGTGTTCTTCGATAAATCAGGATCGTTGAAATCAAGGGATGCTTGTTTGGCACCACGCAAGATCTCATCGGTATCGATACCCGCAACCGCGATCGGCAATAATCCGACCGAAGTCAGCACCGAGAAACGACCGCCGATATCGTCGGGGATCGTCAAGGTCGCATAGCCTTCTTTATCCGCAAATTCCTTGAGTGTTCCGCGGTTTTTATCCGTCGTCGCGATGATGCGAGACTTCGCTCCTTCTTTTCCGTACTTCGTTTCTAAGAACTGTTTCAATAATCGAAACGCCATGGCCGTCTCGGTCGTCGTCCCGGATTTCGAGATGACGTTGACCACGACTTCCTTATCTTTGATCTTCTCCAACAACTGCACGACATAGGGCGCCGAGAAGGTGTTTCCCACAAAGACGATTTCAACATCCCTCTTCGGATAGATCCCTTGGATCATCTCGATCGCGGCACGCGATCCCAGATAAGATCCGCCGATCCCGCAAACCACGAAGACTTCGGCGGTTTGACGGATCTCTGCCGCCAGTTTCTTAACCAACGCATACTCTTCTTTGTCATAGCTTGTCGGCCAATCATACCAACCGAGAAAGTCGTTGCCTACCCCGGTCTTGTTGATTATGGATGCATGGATTTCGGCGACTTTGCCCGCATAGTCGGGGAGAGAGTCGCAATGTGCGTAGGTCGTGTCCAGTTTAATCATGATTGAGCTCCTTTTTCGCTTGTTGGATCCATTCTTCAAGTTTCTGCGCTAAACTTCCGAAACCGATTTTATTCGCGGGTAAGCGACTGGCGCTTCCCATATGCTTGCGCTCTTTGCGCAGCGATGGCTGGCTGAGTGCCTTTAGAGAAAGGCGTAACTGACGGTTTTTCTCGTCGACGTCCAATACTTTCAGTTTGAGTTTGTCCCCGACGTTCATAAACAAGGCGACGTCACGCACAAATCCTTCCGAAAGCTCCGAAATGTGGACCAATCCGGTGAATTCCGAATCCACCGAGAGGAAAGCGCCATAGGGTTGGATGCCCGTCACCGTCGCTTCGACGATCTGTCCGATGTGGTATTTCATCTGCTCTCCCTCCGATTGTACTATTATATCACACCCGTTTTTTTTATGGTATAATGTCAGTCGAGGTGAAGGTATGTTAGGCAATATGTATCCTTTCTGGGCTGCGATCGTATCCAATCTGGTCGCCCAAATGTTAAAACCCGTCTTGCTTTACTTTCGCCTTGGTGAATGGAAACCCGGTTTGGCAACGGATAGCGGCGGTTTCCCGAGTTCCCATACGTCGCTTGTCACAGCGTTGTGTTTGGCGGTAGGGATTCAGGAACGTTTCTCGTCTACCATTTTCGCCGTTACGTTGATTTTCGGTTTGATCGTCGCGTACGACGCCGCCAACGTGCGGTATTATGCCGGGCAGAATATCCAAATCACGCAACAGTTGATCAAAGATATCCAGATTTTGACCCAAACGAAACTGGATGATCCGATTTATCTGATGAAAATCAAAGAAGTTTTGGGACACAAATGGATCGAAGTCATCGGCGGGGTCGTGACCGGTTTGTTGGTCGCCAGCCTGATGTACTTCTTACGATGAGGGCACCATGGAAGAAATGACAATGGAAGAGATGGTCATCGACGTGATCGAAAAGATCCGTCCGTACCTTCAACGGGACGGCGGCGACGTCGAGTTCATACGTATGGAAGAGGACGGTAAAGTATTCGTCCGGGTGTTTGGCGCCTGCGTCGGTTGCAGCGCGATCGACAGCACGATCAAGCTTGGCGTCGAAGCCTTGTTGATGGATGAAATCCCGTTTGTCACCGAAGTCATCGTCGAAGATTAAAAAACACGGAAATCAATTTCCGTGTTTTTCTTTTTTACCACTTCTCTTTGGAGATATGACCGGCGATTTCCGCTTTCGACAATTGTTTCAACAACGCGGCATTGACTTTGGCACGGGTGAAGATCTTGACGCAGGAAGGATCCAGATTATCGGCGATTCCGGCTTCCGCGAGTTTTTCCAACTTCACGCAAAGTTTGATCAATTCGGCATGTAAGTCATTGGTGAATTCGCTACGTTCGATTTTTTCGGTGACTTCCGGCGTGATCTCCACGAATTTGTCGCGGGGCGCTCCGCATTTGGGGCAATGTTCTTCGAGCTGGCTTTCTTCGAGCACGAGTCCGCATACGGAACAACGATAAAGTTTCTTCATATTTCCTCCCGATTCGGCTTTCGCCTTGTGATTTTAGTATAGCATAAGTTTCGTTGTCGTTTGACTCAATTTTTCAAGACGAAAATGTTGGATTTTTATGTAATTTGGCTGAAATCAAATTTTTTTCAGGTATATTTGAACATTTTTTGGTCGTTTACTACTTTCAGTGAATAATTTATCGTAATTTCGAAGATTTTTTCGATTTTTATTTACAAAATCATTTTTCGTAATAAAATGTAACGTATAGTTAAGGAGCGAAACTATGACGAAACACCCGTTTGACGATTTCGGAATTTACTTGTTTAGCGAATCCGTGATGCGCGAGCGTCTACCCAGCCCGATTTTCAAGAAATGGAAAACCGCGGTCGCAAAAGAAGACTCGTTGGACCGCCAAACCGCCGATGCCATCGCCCACGCGATGAAGACTTGGGCGATCGAACACGGAGCCACCCAATTCTCCCACTGGTTTCAACCGTTGAACGGTACGACCGCCGAAAAACATGACAGTTTCATCGACAAAGACGAACAAGGCGAAGCCTTTGCGCGTTTCTCGGGAAAGACCTTGATCAAAGGTGAAACCGACGGTTCGAGTTTCCCTTCCGGCGGTTTGCGTGCGACCTTCGAAGCACGCGGTTATACGTACTGGGACATTACTTCACCGGCCTTCATACGCGGTACGGTCTTATGTATCCCGACGATTTTTGTTTCCTATAACGGCGAACCGTTGGACCAGAAAGCTCCGCTCTTGCGCGCCTTGGATGTTTTGAGCGTCGAAGCGACACGCTTAACCAATGCCTTGGGCGATAAAAACGTTAAACGTGTCAATATGATGTGCGGTTTGGAACAGGAATATTTCTTGGTCGATGAGAAAGCCTATCGCAATCGTCCGGATCTGTTATTGACAGGTCGCACCTTGCTTGGCGCCATGCCGCCGAAGGGTCAAGAATTTGAAGACCACTATTTCGGTTCGATTCCCGCACGGGTCAAATCCTTCATGGAGGAAGTCAACGAAGAGTGTTGGAAACTGGGCATTTACGCCAAGGTCGAGCATAACGAAGTCGCGCCGGGACAGTTTGAAATTTCAAGCGTCTACACCGATGCCAACTCGGCCGTCGATCAGAACCACATTACGATGGATATCCTGCGTAAAATCGCGAAGAAGCACGGCATGGTCGCGCTTCTGCACGAGAAACCCTTTGCGGGCATCAACGGTTCGGGGAAACACAATAACTGGTCGTTATCGACCGACGACGGACAGAACCTCTTGGATCCGGGAGACAAACCGGCGGAGAACATTCGCTTCTTACTCTTCTGCACCGCGATCCTTAAAGCCATCGATACTTATCCGGAACTTCTGCGTTTGGCCGCATCCGGTCCGGGCAATGATCACCGTTTAGGTGCCAGCGAAGCGCCGCCGGCCATCATCTCGGTCTTCATGGGCAGTGTCATCGAAGAGATTCTTCTGAAATTGGTCGATAAGGACGCGACGGTCGCGACGAAGTTAGGAACGAAGTTCTCTTTAGGGAATCTCTCCTATCTGCCGAAAGACAACACCGACCGGAATCGTACTTCGCCTTTCGCCTTTACCGGGAATAAATTCGAATTACGTATGCTTGGTTCGTCATTATCGGCAGCCATGTCCAACACGGTCATCGCGACGATCTTGGCGGATGAATTCCGTACGATCGCCGATCGTTTGGAAACATTCAAGTACATCCAGGATACCCGCGAAGAAGCATTGAAGATTTGCGGCGAAATCATCCGTGATCATGGCCGTATCCTTTTCTCGGGTGATGGTTACTCCGATGCGTGGGTTGCGGAAGCGACGATGCGCGGATTGCCGAACATCCATTCGTTTGTGGAATCGATCGATAGTATGATCGCTCCGAAAGCCGTTGCGTTGTTCGCCCGCAATAAGATCTTTACCGAAAGCGAACTGCATGCCCGGGCGGAGATCTTGCACGAACAGTACGTCAATACGATCAACGCGGAAGCAAAGACATTGATCGAAATGGTCGATCGAATCGTGCTTCCCGAAGCCTTGACGGCCGTATCCGACTTGCAACCGGTCCTTGGGAAATCAGCGCTGGCATCTCGCAAGGAAAGCGAACTCTGCGCGAAGATCGATGCGGCGGATGCCTTGACTTCGACGTTGAAGTCGACCTTGGTCAGTGTCAATGCCTTGCCTTCAGCCAATGAAAGCGGTCTGGCCTTGTTGAAGGAAGTCACGCCGTTGATGGCGAATGTCCGACAAGTGGTCGATGCGTTGGAAGCTTCCCTGCCGACGAAATATTATCCGTTACCGGATTATTGTTCGATGTTGTTTCAACTTGATTAACACAAAGCCCCGATCACTCGATCGGGGCTTCTTTTAATATTTCTTGCTTCAATAATTCGTATTGCGGCGTTCGATAACTCGTTAACTGACTTTCGCGGAAATCATTTCCGAACGCACCGCGACTTACCGTTAAAATCGGAGGGAATTGAATGCGTTTAAAGACGCTCTTCGTCCAAAGGTTCATCACCCATTCCAAGTCCGCGATAAACGCTTCCGGTCGATCCAATCCGTAATGGATCAGCCAAGGCGCGACATCCAGCGTTCGCCATTCTCCGCTCATGTAAAGCCGCATCACATCCAACACCGTATGCGTCGGATATTCGATCAGAAAACGGATCAACCAATCGTGATAGAACCATTTCATCGGATCGACTTGGTTGTCCTTCAGTTCCGCGCTGGGTGCGATTTCCCACAGAATGGAATCACCCTGAACCGTAGGCAACAATTGCGATGGCACGATTTCTTGGCCTAAGCGCCGATTGATCGTATGCGCCAATTCGAACAGTTGAACCTTCGTGAGATCTCCCAAGGTGCTTAAGGCGCCGATCGCATCACCGTACAAGGTCGCATATCCCAAGGCCAACTCGACCTTGTTTCCGTTATTGATGATCACGCCACCTTCGATGGCCGCGAAGGTCGACAAGAGATGTCCGCGTAACCGCGCTTGGACGTTCTCGTGAACCAGTCCGACTACTTTGTCCGGATAGCCGAAACGATCGACGGTGTTCGCCGTTGCGGAAACCAGTTCTTCGATGTTTCCTTCGTGATAGGCGATTTGGAGTTTTGACGCAAGGTTCTTGGCAATCGAAATCATTTCAGGTCCGTTATAACGACTCGCCATATTGTAGCCGACGATCCGTTGCGGACCTAACGTCATCGTCAATAGCGCCGCGTTGATCGTGCTGTCCAGACCGCCGGAAAGTCCGATGATCCATTTGACGTTCGATTGAAACATTTGACGATCGAATTCACGGATTCCCGCCAATAATGCTTCGAGTAGCTTATCTTCGGTAGCGAGGACATCGCGTTTCTCCCCGATCGTAAAGATGCACAGTTCTTCGGTGAATCGGTCGTTACATGAAACCATCGGTTTCCCGTCAACACCGTAACAGGTGCTGTCACCATCGAAAAGAAGAACGTTCTTGCCTGTATTCTGCATCCCGCAGACATTGACGTAAATCAGCGGGACCATCGCGGAACCAAGATGGGCGACATGTTCGGCCATCCTTCGTTCGCGTGAGAGTTCTTTGCGTAAAGTCCAGGGCGAAGAGGAGATATTTACGATTAGGTCAACCCCTTGTTCGATGTACCGTGCGGTCGGATCGATCGCATAATCCGCGCTCCACAAATCTTCGCAGACTTCCAATCCAATCGATACTTGTTTTCCGTTGAGATTCAATCGAAACGGCGTAAGCATGCTTTCCTCATTCCAGTCATTGAGTCGCGTCACTTCGACGCCGCTCATGAAAAAGCGCGAGTCATCGAAAAATCGATAATCAGGCATGCAATGCTTAAGATGAACGCCGGCATTCAGTCCGTCTTGACGATCAACATATTCGCCTTGATACGCAAACAACGCCGCGTTTCCGCGAAACGGACGTCCATCACGATTGACGGTCGCTTTTTCGATCGGTCGCGTAACGATGTTGCCCCAAATGATCCCAATCCCGTCGCTCCAAGAACGGATCGTATCGTTGATCTGATCCATTTCGTCGCAAAAAGTGTGGGACAGCCAACGGTCCTGTAATATATAGCCGGTCACGGACATTTCCGGAAATACGATCAGGTCACAGTGTTGCGCTTTCGCATCCCTGACCATTTCCTGCATGCGTCGTACGTTATCTTGGATTCTTCCGGCAGCAACATTGAGTTGCGCCATCGCGATTTTCATCGAATGTCACCCGTCACTTTCGCCATCACCCACGTATCGAAGGTCGTATAGCCTAAACCATGATAGATTCGTCCGGCACTGGGATTGTCATAGAACAGACACGGTAATAACCCATGACGCAAACAATCGTCGGTCAGTTTCCAAACGACTTGTTTCGCATATCCTTGTCCACGATATTCAGGCAAGCAAAATACCGAAGTGACCATCGCGGAAGAACTGGTTTCAACCGAAGTCTGGGCGTATGCCACAACTTGGTGATCCTTCTCAATGAGGTAACCGCGGATTTTACCTTCTTCATATCGTATTCTTGAGCGTTTCGCTCTTTCTTCTTCATCGATTTTCTCCGCGTTGAATTCAGTGATTTTAACCAATGAAGCGGCGATCCTTTCCGCATCGTCCGCCGTCGCTTTTCGCACTTCACCCGTTTCAACCGTTGCGTTCAGTTTCGGACAATCGCACAGATACGTTTCGCGATAACTTACAAACGTCTTGAGCACCGGTAACATCAAACCAAAGTGCTCCTTGACCGCGTTGATGTTTTCCGGTTTGATCTCTTGAAGAAGTTGGACTAAGATCTTTGGATCCGCCTGTTGATCCACTAGGTAAAAGACGAAGTTTCCATGGTACTTCAAATAGATCGCGTGGATGACTTCATCATCGATATCGATCCAGGTCGTCTGATAATCGGTATGTAACCCGTTTTGTTCGATGTCGCCTAAAATAAACATCGATCGTGCCGGGTCGGCGCGTAGGATTTTCAATACCGTTTCAAGTTGGGATGGCTGGACTTTTTGTAACATATCGCACCTCGTAAATGTTCTTAGGTTTATTATACAGCACCGTAAAACCGCAGTCCAACCTTGCATAAGAAAAGATACCTTTTGGTATCTTTCCGCTTCGATTTACGCTTGGTTCCGCTTGTTTTCACATGTTCATCCCGATTTTCTACAGTCGGTATCTTGCCGGTCCCCACACGGCCGAGGGGTCCATCGCTTGCAGCGATTGAAGCAATAAATATTCATTGGATCGCCATGTTTCCGCGAAACGGTTTCAAGCCTGATCTGTGTTCAATGTCGTTTCTGCCCTTTCGTATACGGCGATACGATCGTGCGCTTGCAGCGCGTTTAGCACAACGACGGAAATTACGTGTTCGGGGTCGGCTTGTCATCGTAGACGAGCCACGCTTGCAGCGTTGCCCCAACTTCGTTAATCGACGAAGATTCTGACTTTATCCCCGTTGTCCGAGTCGACGGAAACCAGCTCCCCGGTTGCGCCTTCATCGATCATCTGGATGATATCGTCGAAATCAATGCCTTTCAGGTCGACGGCTTTCCCATCGATTTTCATCTTGGATCCGATATCCATGCCGACTTTGACCAAGGCCAACGGAATGTTTACACGCACGTTATCGCCTTTTTCGCTGTTGACCAGGATGCGGACCATCCGTTTTGTATTTGCCGGTTTGTATGCCGTTGCCTGCGCCATTTCATTTTTAGCCGGTCCGTCCATTGCGGTTAGCAACTTCAGACCTTCTTCGACGGTGATGGTACCATCTTTGACAAGTTCCAGGATTTGTTCTTTCGAGTTCATGTTTTACCTACTTTCTGAGGAGTTCGATCGCTTCCTCGACGCTGATTTCTTTACTTTTAAGTTTCGCCAATACATTCGATTCTTCTTCGACCACGATCTTGGGCGGCGTAAATCCCAACTTCGTGATGACCGCGTCCAAACTTTTTTTGACGGTCGGGTAGGAAATGTTCAGCTCGCGCTCCATCTCTTTGATGTTTCCCTGGACCCGGATAAACGTCTCCACAAAATACAATTCGTCACGGTTCAGGTAACTGAATCTCGATAAGGAGAATTCGCCTGAGATCTCCGTGTGACAGTTGGTGCATGTCAGGCGCGTCGCCAATAAATTCGACGAACAGACCGGACAGACACCGATAGCTTCTCGTTTCATACGTGCACCTCCTTAGATGACTTCGATGTGGACATGGGAATCTTCACCTTCGACTTCGACCAACGTGAAGGGTTCGAAGTCTTGCAAGGTATCAAATAGTTCCTTCACGGCACCGATGATCAAATCCTTGTTATCCGTAATCATTTGTCGGGTTTCAGGTTCCATGTCTTTCATGAACTTGCTTCCCCAAAGCCCAAATCGCAGGAAGGTTACCGCGGTCGTCTTTCCGACCGATGGTAAGTTGAGTTTCTTCTCGGGAGTATCGATATAGATCTTGATGCGTCGTGCCATGTTCTCACCTCACGCTTATAGATTAAACCCAGTTATTGATTATGTCAAGTATTTTATTAACTTTTTTAATAATTTATTGATTTTATTAATTAATGACTTAAGATAGACGAAGTGAATCAAGAAAATAGCCTGTTTTTATATCAGTTGTCCGTTTTATTACCCTTTTGGAAACGAGAATCTGTCGTTTTGCATCCTACACCAATAAAAAAGATCGAGACGAATTTGATCTCAATCCTTTGTTTCAAATGATTAACTATATTTTGCGATTCTATCGAGAGTCCGAAATCTACATATCAATGCGAATCTACCGTGATGATGACTTTCCCTTCCGCATGACCTTCACTTAAGTAATCGATCGCCATAGGGGTTTCGTGGAGCTCAAAACGCTTGTCGATCTTGACGACCAGTTTCCCTTCTTCCACAAGCTTGAGCACAAATTCCAAGTCTGCAGTTGAGGGTTTAGCGGAAAGAAGACGCATCTGTTTTCTACCAAAGGAAAAGAACGGACGGAGAAGCATGAACTTGATCAACTGGTTTAGCGATCCTCCGACCATCACGCACATGCCTGTTGAAGCCATGACGCGTCGATAGGATGAAAGCGAACGATTCCCGTTCAGTACTAAAACGAGATCATGCCGTCGCGCGCTTTTCGCAAAGTCCTCCAACGTATAATCGATGACAGTATCCGCTCCCAAGGATCGAATCACGTCGACGTTTTTTTGTCCGCAGACTGCAGTGACGTTCGCGCCGAAGTGTTTGGCAAGTTGTACGGCGAACATGCCGACCCCACCTCCGGCACCGCAAAGTAAAACGTTTTGTCCGGCTTGTACCTTCCCGACATTGACCAAGGCTTGTAAGGCGGTGACCGATGCCATCGGGAGAGCTGCGGCCGTTTCATAGGAAACGCTTGGCGGAATATGAACCAACGCGTCTTCCGGGGCAGTCACGTATTCCGCCAACCCTCCGAATCCACATCCGGAGAGATCGCCGACAACCGCATCACCGATTTGATACGCATGGACGTTCTTTCCGATCGCAACGATTTCTCCCGCAACATCCGAGCCCATGATTCTTCCGTCAGGTACGATCCCCATCTTTATCGAACGATAGTCCGCCGCATTCAACGATACAGCCTTCACTTTTATCATGACTTGGTTATCGGCGATGCCGGGTTGAGCGACTTCGCGCAACTCGAGGAATTTCGCTTTGTTTTGTTTAATGAATACGATGGCTTTCATCTACTTATCTCCTTCCGCTTCGCAATCGAAGACTTCTTGGATTTTCACTCCGAAAGCCAATGCGATCCGAAATGCGAGTTCAAGGGAAGGAAAGTACTTCCCGGCTTCCACCGCAACGATCGTCTGTCGCGATGCCCCGACTTTCTCGGCGAGTTCTTGTTGGGTCATTTCATTCGCGAAGAAACGCAAGGTACGGATATTGTTTGTGATTTTGAGTTTCTTGGCCATTATTGAACGCCTTTCCTGTAATAATATAGTTGAAGGAAACCTTCGCAAACGGATCCAAGACTAAATGCGATGAAGACGACATGCAACATCATGACGACCGAGTAATCGAAGACAAGTAAGAATAAACCGATCACAAATCCGATTCCCGATATCACAAATCCCAATCGCATCGCTTTGAGTTCGATCAGATCATCCATCTCATCGGTGATCATTTCATTATTGATCGACTTCTCGATGGCTTGGTCGCTTGTATCGTTATTCTCTATTTTCTCTTTGATCGCGATTTGGATGGCTAACAGAATATGGAAAACGATCTGTCCGACGATGTTTACGGCGATACCGATCCCGATGAAAACCAAGATGACGCCGGCCCAGAACTTCACGTCTTCCGCAAGCAAGTTTCCCGCCTGATATTTTTGAACCACATAAGTGATATAAGCGACTAAAATTAGGATTCCGGTAACGATCGAGAAGAACGTTCTCTTTTCTTGATAGGACATAAACGAACCTCCTTTGTGTTTATCTGGTTATAGCGTATATCCTATCATACTATTTGTCAAGTATATTTTACATTTAGTACGTATTACTTAACATTAAGGTGATATCTACTCTCTTGGTTCATACCCCCACTTACATTCAATGATTCGTTGCATCGTAAAAAAAGCCATCTAGTTGAGATGGCGTTTGCTTTGTTTAGGTTCGGGATGCATGAATTCAATCAGTTCGTTTAAACTCTGCGCATCGATCTCGCCGTGATAATCCGCGAAATCCTCATCGGCGAAAAAGTCTAAGGCGATATAATTACCCTTTACCTCCGGATCGGTTTCGATGAATACGACCGAACCGTCTTGTGGGATAAACCGTTGGTCGTCGATCGTCAAGGAAGTCGCATCCAGTTCGACCAATTCGTCTTCGATTTGATATCGTCCGATGCGGACGAATACCGGAATATCGAACTCAGGATGACGCGCTTTGATTTGTTCGATTTTCGTAAGGGTGTCTCGATCGACGCCTCCGATAAACACGAAGTCGATGGCCGTTTCGATCATAAACCCACGCAAGCGTTGACGCACTTGCTTACATCGATATGTGTCGCGAAACAAGTTCGCATGAAGATATAAGAGATTCATTTAGCATTACCTCGATGACAATATCCTACCAGTTTTCATCCTAGAAAACAAAGAAAGCGCATATAAAAAGAGGTTGGGATCAACCTCTTGAACGGAAGAAATTCGGAATGTCGCTGATATCGTCCACTTCGACTTCCGGCGTCTGGATGGACTCGGAAACCTTGCGGGCTTCGGCGATCGGACGGGTCGTGACGTTTTGACGAGGGAGATCGAATCCGGTCGCGATGACGGTGACGATGATGGCGTCGCCGATCTTATCGTTGATCGCAACCCCGAAGATGATGTCGATGTCCGAACCCGCGGCTTCACGGATGTATTCGACGGCGTCGTTGGCGTCGTAGATGGTAATCGTATTTCCGCCGGTGACGTTGACGATCGCGTTGCGCGCTCCACGGATTTGCGCTTCCAGCAAGGGCGAAGTGATCGCACGTGCCGCCGCATCCGCCGCCTTGGTTTCGCCTTGCGCCATACCGATGCCGATCAACGCGGTGCCTTGACCTTCCATGACCGCACGGACATCCGCGAAGTCGAGGTTGATCATGGCGGGAACAGCGATCAAATCGGTGATGGTTTGGACCCCTTGACGTAAGACATTGTCGGCTTCTTTGAACGCTTCCACAAACGGAATGCGCCCGATGACCTCCAATAATTGGTTATTTGAGACGATGATGAGCGAATCGACGTATTGACGTAATTCTTCCAAACCGGCCAAGGCTTGATTCATCCGTTTCTTACCTTCGAATCCGAACGGTTTGGTAACGATGCCGACCGTCAAACAACCTTGTTCCTTCGCGATCTTCGCAAATAACGGCGCGGCGCCCGTACCCGTTCCTCCGCCTAGACCGGCGGTGATGAAAACCATGTCCGCGTCTTTGATCGCTTCACGGATCTCCGCTTCGCTTTCCATCGCGGATTTACGGCCGACTTCAGGATTCGCTCCGGCACCCAAGCCCTTGGTCGTCTCGCGACCGAGGATGATTTTATTGTGGACCGGTGAAACGTTCAAGACCTGGACATCCGTGTTGGCCACGAAGAAATCCACACCCTGCAAACCTTCGTCCACCATTCGGTTGATGGCATTGCACCCTGCGCCGCCGACACCGAACACTTTGATTTTCGCTACCTGATTGTACTGTAATTCACTCATTGTGGGACCCTCCATGTTTACTTCCCTCGGGTTTCAAATAAAATGCCCTTCAGCTTGCGCGTCAAGGTATCGTCGATGCCGCTTTCCTTCTTGCCGACCCGTCCGGCGTTAAACTCTTCGAGATTGATACCCGGCAGAATGTTCTGACGGTAGGAACTTTGGTCTTTCAATACGTAGAAGAGACCGGTGACCGCGCTTAACGCGCTGCTGCGTACGCCCAAGGTCTGCGGAATGTAGGTTTGCGTCGATGCGCCGACCGCTTTTTCCAACTGCGTATCGAATCCGACGATCTCAGCCGCTTCCCCGGTCAACACCAACGTCGCGCTCCCCGACTCCAAGATCGGCTCGCAACACCGTTTGATATCACGGATCCACTCGTCCATGGGAATGGAAATCGCTTTGATCAGTTGCTCTTCGCTCAGCGTAAACGTCTTCCCCTCGTTGGCCCATAAATAAATCGGACTGGATGCGTATTTTTCCAATCCCAATCGGACATTGGAATAAATCAAACGTTCCGCCACGTCGATCGGTAGATGGAATTCGGCGACCAAGGCCGAGATCAAGGCATCGCTTCCGCCAAACAAAATTTCCGAGGAAATCAGACGACCTTTCGCAAACAAGGTCAACGTCGTCGTTTGACGTTCGACACGGATCAAAATAACGAACGAATCGATGCTCTTTTCCGCCAACGAAGCTTCTTTCGCAACGGCGAAACTGTCCAAGCTGACATCGGTGATTTCCAAGCCCGCTTTCTCGACGATTTCCGCATAAGCGAACGTCATGTCCTTATCGGCGCAAATCAAATCGACATCCACGCCCATGGATGCGCATTCTTCCCCAAGCGGTAATCGGCGATATCCGATCCCGTTGACGGTATATTTGGTGATGATCGTATTGATCAATTCAAGGTTTTCCGGTAAATCCGTCTTCAAGGCTTCCCGCATCGCATTGCGTACGTCCGTCGACCCGACCCGGCTTTCGACCGCGACCTGCACTCTGCGCGAGAAACGTTTCATCCCCCAGGAAGGTAAAAGTAAAAGCACTCGCTGGACCTTCGCCCCCAAATTCGTCGAGGCGTTGTTGACGGCCGATTTTAATGCCGTCACGACGGCATCCGGATCGACGATCGTGATTCCCTCGATCCCCGAGCACTTGACTTTTTCTACTTTAAGTATGTTGAGACGGGTGTTGTGGAACTCCCCGACCAAGAGGCGGACTTCATGATCAGCCAATTCCAAGGCCGCGTAGATCTGCTGGTCGCTCACTGACATCCCTCCTTAATCTTGCCTATATCATACCATAGGCACGCATGTTTTAAAAAAGAAATTTTCCCCATTTTACTTGCATTCCATGTGTGTTCATGATACACTTACGAAGCAAAATCCAATCGAAAGGAGGTCTTCGGTATGTCAAAAGTTTGTGCCGTAACAGGTAAAACAGCGCAATACGGAAATAAACGTTCTCACTCCCTGCAGGCTTCCCGCCGCCGCTGGAACGTTAACTTACAAAAGGTCAGAGTCATCGTCGATGGCAAGCCTGTCCGCATCCGTGTATCCGCTCGTGCATTGAAAACGTTGAAAGCCGCCCAACAAGGCTAATCAAAATGGAGGAAACTCCATTTTTTTATGCATCCGAGCTACAAATGACCATGATCCTTCCCGCATGCACGCTAACGCGTGCTTGTTGATTCAGGATTTGATTGCTTAATCCTAATGTCATATCCGGTGTCAACGATTTATGGTTCAAAGGATAGGCGACATGATCCATGGAAATGACGGAGGGTTCAAGCGCAAAGATCGATATATACTTAAAGTTCAACCGCTCGACCTCATGTTCGCCGACCTCAAGCGTAAAAACAAGGTTTTGACGATCCACAAGCCGCAGTTCCCTATATTGCTTCAGCAACAACATGTTTACCCAAGCATGGTCAAACCGTCCGCCCAATCCGCCCCACAACTCGATTTGCGTATACCCGCGCTTCAAACATTCCATCAACGCGGCCTCGGTATCGCTGATGTCTTTGATCGGATTGAGGACCAACGTCTCTGACGCGAGGGCGGTGATCTCGTTTCGTTCCGTTTCGGTCACGGAATCGAAATCACCGATGGCGAAGATCATCTTACGCAAAGCACGGGCTAAAAGCAGGGCTCCGCGGTCGATACCGACAAGATCGGAACCATCAAAATCCGGCAGATCTTCTTGCCATCCGCAAACTAAAACGACCTTCTTCACATCAGACTCTTCACCGCGGCGCGGATATCGTTTTTAAACACATAACTTCCTGCAACCAATACGTCGGCGCCGGCTTCTTTACATAATTTTCCGGTTTCGGCGTTGATTCCGCCATCCACTTCGATCAAAGTTTCAAGATTGCGGCGATCGATCTCGGCACGTAATTTGGCGATACGATCGACGGTTTCAGGAATAAACGCTTGTCCGCCAAATCCCGGATTGACGCCCATCACCAAAATCAACCCGCATTTGTCCAAGTAAGGATACAGATCTTCGATCGGGGTTTGCGGACGCAGGGAAAGTCCGGCGCGTTTGCCGCGCTTGTTGATGGAATCCAAAATTTCATGACACTGAGCCGCGCTCTCGCATGCTTCGATATGGAACGTAATTCCGTCGGCTCCCGCGTTAAGAAAAACTTCCGAGAAGTAGGCGGGATCTTCCACCATGATATGCACGTCCATCATCAACGAAGAACGCTTACGCACGCCTTTTAGTAAGTCCGGCCCAAAGGTCAGGTTCCGTACGAAATGGCCGTCCATGACATCGAAATGAAGCCACTGCGCCCCGCTGTCTTCGACTTGAGCCAACTGTCCGTTCATGTCGGAAAAGTCCATCGATAAAATTGACGGTGAGATGATCATCAGTATTGGTTCTCCTTTGCTTCTTTGCTTATTTTATAGACGTCTAGATAATTCTGATAACGTTCCGCCGGGATTTCGCCCTTCTTCACCGCTTCCTTTATCGCGCATTCCGGTTCGTTTTCATGGTGACAATTGCGGAACTTACATAAACCGAGGTAAGGTCTGAATTCGACGATGTACGAGCCGATCTGTTCCGGATCCAATAACGAGAAGTCCAAGGATGAAAATCCGGGCGTGTCGGCGATCCAACCGCCGCCGGCATGATGGAGTTCGACATGGCGGGTCGTATGTTTCCCTCGACCCAAGGCTCTTGAAATCTCTTGTGTTTCAAGGTCGAATTTCAGATCCAACCGGTTGACCAAGGAAGACTTCCCGACACCGCTTTGACCGGTAAGTACGCTGATTTTTCCTTCTAGCATCGCCAATACGGCATCGATGGGTCGATCCCGTCCGACTTCCACGACCGTCGTACCGCCGTCGCGATATCGTTTCAAGGTTTCGTAGAGTGGATCATCGGTCGGTACCAAATCAAGTTTCGTGACGATCAATACAGGTTCGATGTTGGCGGCACGAATCAAAATGCACAATCGGTCGACCAATACCGACGAGAACGGCGGTTTGACCGCACTCATGACAACCAAGGCTTGATCGACATTGGCAATCAGAGGTCGTATGAGTTCGTTCTTACGCGGCAAAACCTCTTCGATTCCGATCTGTCCCTCATGGACAAGATAGCGCACGTAATCCCCGACGACCGGTGAACGTTTTAAACGTAGCTTGCCCATCGCGACCGCCAAAAATTGGTTTCCTTCAGAATCCAACAAAGTATACTGGTTGGATACGATTTTAATGATCCTTGCCTCAGGCATGCGGATTCCTAATAGTAATAGAGGGTAATGTCATTGGTTTCCCCTTGCACGTAATAACTGCCGACATTCGGCGAAGCTTCAACAACCACGTTTCGGACCAAGGCTGCGATTTCTTCCTCGCTCATGCCTTCGGTCGATTTCTGGGATAGTTTAACTTTCGCACCGTAACTATCGCTCTCCAGCATGCTTTTGGCGCTTTGGATATCCATGCCCAAAATCGTCGTGGGAATGATGAACTCGATGTTCGAAGCGACATAAAACTTGATTTCGTATTGACGCTTGGGATCCAGTTTGGTCCCTTCGCTCAAGATTTCCTGACGTAGGATCGTACCGGGTTTGACCGTAGCGTTGGGTTCGTTTTCGGTACGGATCGTAATGTTCGCATCCTCAAGCAAAGTTTTAACATCGTCGATCATTAAGTTTGTATAATCGTCGACCACAAAATAAATCCCTTCGGAAATGACGATAGTGACGGTCGAACCTTTTTCGACTTCGGTCCCGGCTGCCGGTGAGACGGAAATGACTTCCCCTTCCGGAATATCGTCGGTGAGTTGGTAACGGACGGTATAGACACTTAAAACTAATTTATTGAGTTCGGTCTTCGCTTCATCCAATGTCATTCCGGTGACTTCCGGAATCTTGACGATCCGGCTGGTCGGTTCGATCAAACCGCCTAAGACGACGACCATCACGATGATGATGCCGGCCAAAAGCGTCAATCCGATCCCGATGATCGCATAGGCCGCGGTCGGACGTTTCTTGTCGCGGATCGTCGATACATCCGGAATCACCAAGGTATCGCCATTGGCGGTGTCTTCGAGAAAAGCGATCTTCGGTTCGTTAAGCCGATTGTCGTCCAAACAGTGTTGAAGATCAAGCAGCAGTTCTTTTCCGTCTTTGTATCGATTGGTTTTATTCTTTACGGTGGCTTTGATGATGATATTGTCAATGGATTGGGGTAAGGTCGCGTTACATTCACGAATCGACGGAATCGACTCACGCATGTGTTTCAAGGCGATCTGTACCGGCGCATCACCGGTATGCGGGACATTGCCTGTAAGTAGTTCGAAGAACACGATTCCCAAGGCATAGATATCGCTTTGGAAGGTCGCGGTTTCCCCACGCGCCAACTCCGGCGCCAGATAATGAACGCTTCCCATGACAGTGTCGGTCTGGGTCAATTGGACGGCGTCTTGCGCCGTCGCGATCCCGAAGTCGGTGATCTTGACGGTTCCGTCATCCTTCACAAGGACATTTTGCGGTTTGATATCGCGATGGATGATATTGTTTTCATGAGCTACGATAACTGCCGAAACCAGTTGTTCCATGATGAGAACGGCTTCTTGCTTTTCCATCGCGCCACGCTGTTGGATGAGTTGCTTTAACGTCTTGCCGCGCACATATTCCATGACGATATAATGTTTCCCATTCTCTTCACCCACGTCATAGATTTCAACGATGTTGGGATGACTTAATGCACTGGCCGCGTTGGCTTCGCGTTGAAACCGCAACAGCGCGACCGCGTCGCCGGAAAGATCACCACGAAGTATCTTCACCGCGACTTCACGGTTGAGAAGAGTGTCGATCGCTAAATAGACGTTTGCCATGCCGCCTTCCCCTAAGGGTTGGACGAGCATGTAGCGTTTTCCTAACAGTTCGTTCATTGCGCACCCCCTTGCGGGTCGATGACCACGACGGTGATATTATCATTTCCGCCGGCTTCGTTGGCGGCTGAAATCAGGGCTTCGCCGACCGATTCCAAAGAGTCCGATTGATCCAGTATTTTTTGGATTTCATGATCCTCCAACATCGAATGGAGACCGTCGCTCGAAATCAAAATTCTTTCGTATTCTGTTTCCAAGGGCTTGATATCGATCCGTACATCTTCTCCGATGCCTAAGGCGTTGGTCAAGACATGGCGTTGCGGATGGATCTTGGATTGCTGTTGATTGATTAAACCGCGCGTCATCAGTTCAAAGACCAAGGAATGGTCTTCCGTGAGTTGTTCGAAAATCTCTCCTGTTTTTCCATAGATGCGGCTGTCGCCGACGTTGACGCAGACAATCTTATTTTGCGCATGCAAAACTCCGACCAAAGTCGTTCCCATGCCATGATACATTGTTTTTGAAAGAGACTGCGCAAAGACGGCTTGGTTGGCGTGAACCACCGCATCGCGAAGCCAAGGCTCAAGCGAGGTCGTCGGTTCGATCGGATGCGAAGTAAAGTATTCACGCATCGTAAGGCACGCCAGATTGCTGGCGACCTCACCGGCCTTCGCGCCGCCCATGCCATCGCAAACGATCGCCAACGAACTGTTTTCGTTGTGTAATATCAAAAAAGCATCCTGATTCATTTTCCGATTCTTGCCGATATCGCTCTTACCCCAACAAATCATCCAATTCTCCTCTCTCGACTTTCGCCCTGAGTTGACCGCATGCCGCATCGATATCCGCGCCATGTTCTTGACGCAAGGTGCATTTCACATTAAGTTTGCAGAGTTTATCGTAAAACAACATCGCCTGCGGGAAATTGACGCCTTTAAATCCATGTTCGTCGACCGCATTGTACGGAATCAGGTTCACATAAGCGTTGAGCCCGTGAATCAGATGTGCCAATTGTCGGGCATGTTCATCCTTATCGTTGACATCCTTAAGCAGAATGTACTCAAAGGTAATGCGGCGGTTGTTTAAGGAGGCATATTCGCGGATCGCATCCATCAATTGATCCAAGGGATAGGCTTGATTGATCGGCATCAAGCGTGAACGTAAGGCGTCATTGGGGGCATGTAAGGAAATCGCAAGATTGTACTGGACATTTTCTTTCGCGAAGCGACGGATCTTATCGACGATCCCGCAGGTCGACACCGTGATGTGACGGGCGCCGATCGCCAAACCTTTGTCGTGGTTGATCGTGTTCATGAAATCCATGACGTTCTCGTAATTGTCGAAGGGTTCGCCGGTGCCCATGATGACCACATGGCTGACCCGTTCTTGATTTTGGTCGAGCTCACGCTGCACATACATGACTTGCGCGACCATTTCGCCGGATGTGACATCCCGCGTTTTCTTCAACAGCCCGCTCGCGCAAAAGGCACAGCCCATGTTGCATCCGATCTGCGAGGTCACGCAGACCGATTTTCCGTAATCATAGTGCATCAACACGGTTTCGGCCAAACTTCCGTCTTGAAGTCGGAACAGATATTTGACGGTTCCGTCCTGCGAAACCAGACGCTTCACCAAACGTAAGGGATCGATCACATGATCCGCTTTTAAGGTTTCACGGAGTTCGTTGGAAAGATCGCTCATCTCATCGAAGGAAGCGACCCGTTTGCGGTATAGCCACTGGAAAAGTTGTTGGGAACGGAATTTTTTATGTCCCATCGCCAACAAGGTTTTCTCTAGGTTTTCATACGTGTAATCATAGATTGTTTTCAAAGTATCACCGTGGGTATTTTACCACAATCTCCCGTTCTTTGCATTTTCGCCATATAGAATCCGTCGGTTTCATATTCATACGGAAAGATCGTTCGTTGCGAAATCAGAATATAATCCGGATGTTCGGATAAGAATCGCTCGACTTGTTTTTCGTTTTCTTTTTTATTTAAGGTACAGGTCGAATAGACCAAGATCCCGTCTTTCTTGACCCAAACTGATCCTGAAGTCAAGAGTTGGTACTGAAGCGTCTGAAGCGTATCCAAATCTTCCGGGGTGATGCGGGCTTTGATGTCGGGTTTACGGCGTAATACGCCTAAGCCGGAACAAGGCACATCCGCCAAGACCGCATCGAAACGGGTTTCGGACGAAAAGATCGAGGTACAGTCGCGACTGTCGCAGGCCATGGCTCTGACGATTGTGACTCCGAGTTTCGCCATGCCATCTTCGATGAGTTTTACACGTTGCGGATGCAAATCAAGGGCGAGGATTTCACCTTGGTTCTCCATGTTTTGCGCGATCGCGGAGGTTTTCGTCCCCGGAGCGGCACACAAGTCCAAGACACGCATACCGGGTTTTACGTCCAAGAGATGGACGACTTCTTGGCTGGCTTCGTCCTGAAGCACCCCTTTTCCGGTTATAAACCATTCGCTGTTCATAAAGTTTCCGCGATAACGGATCGCTTCCGTAGACAGTCGACCCGGTGAAGCGTTGGGGTCGGTCAACACTTCATCCATGCTTGTCAATAATGTATTGACCCGAACGCTGGTGTCGGTCGGTAAAATCAAGCTTTGTGCGCAAGCGATCGCGATTTCTTCGCCATATTGTTTAACCCACATGCGTAAAATCCATGTCGGCAGACTTGTATTGAACGCGATGGTTTCGAGTCGATCGTCGCTTTGGATATCGATCTTCCCTTCGTCACTGATTTTACGCAATACCGCGTTGACCATACCGGTCACCGAACCGCGATGTTGGGTGCGTAAATAATCCTGTGCTTCGTTGAGGACCGCATACGCGGGTATTTTATCCAGAAACAACAGTTGATAGACCGCCATGTCCAAAACCGTCGCCGTCAGGGCGTCGGGTTGCGTTTTAAGATGGGCTGACCAGCGTTTGCGGACATAGAGTTGGTTTTGAAGTGTTCCATAGACCAGTTGCGTGACCAGCCCGCGATCCATCGGACGAACTTCGTCGAGATGTTGTTTTAAGCTTAAGTTGGCATAATGTTGGCGCGTCAACACCCCATGCAGGATGTCGGTCGCGAGATAGCGTGCGTTCATGTTTCCTCACAATAACGTAAACGGATTCACGTCGACCGTAAGTTCGGCGTCTCCGTTTAACGTTTTATTTTCCAAGTGTTTCCATACTTTACTACGCATTTGATCTAAGTTTTTTCCTTTAAGGATCACGCGGGATCGATAGACCCCTTTGGTTTTTCCCAAGTCGACCGGACCGAGCACATTTAAATCATCCGATTCCGTTAATTCGAGCGCAGCGATCGCCGCGCTTTGGGTGGCGCTTTCTTGTTTGGTTGCGGTCCATTCCAAAGCGATGAGGTAGGTATAGGGTGGGTTCTGTCCGATCTTCCGATAGTTCATCTCAATCGAAAAGAAGCGTCGGTAATCATGGTTTTGCGCGCAACGCAGGGCATAGTGTTCGGGGGCTTGTGTCATAACCAAAACTTCGCCTTTTCCTTCGCCCCGTCCGCTGCGTCCCGAGGCTTGGACGATCAGCGCGAAGATTTCCTCCACGCTACGAACATCCGTTCGCAACAACGCCGAATCGACCCCCAGAATCACCGAAAGCGTGACATTGGGTATGTCCAAGCCTTTGGCGATCATCTGCGTTCCAAGCAAAATGTCGGACTGGTGTTGTTCGAAATGGTTCAACAAGGTTTCGTGGCTGTCTTTGGTTTGGGTCGTATCGCTGTCCATCCGTGTGATGCGGGCATTCGGGAATTTCAGTCGCAACTCTTCTTCGACTTTTTGCGTTCCGGAGCCGATCATGCGTAAATGATGGCCCTGACATTGGGGACAGGTCGTCGTTAGGGGTTTGCTTGTGCCACAGGTATGGCATTTCAAGATATTTTCATCTTTATGGACACTGAAGGATCGTTCGCAATCGCCGCAGGTTTCCACAAATCCGCAGTCCACGCATTGTAGTACCGGGGCATAGCCACGACGATTCAGTAATATCAAAATTTGTTCCTTCTTGGTTAATCGTTGCGCGATCGCAGTCTCGATTTCCGGTGCCAATTGACTGTTTCGGATCGGACGGACAAACTTAACTTCAGGCAAGGTGCCGGAAATCCGTCGGTCAAGTTCAACCAATTCGTAAACTCCTTTTTTAGCACGTGCAAAGGTGTCCAACGAAGGTGTCGCGCTTCCTAAAATGACCTTCGCGTTGAAATGAATCGCACGTTGGATCGCCACATCCCGACAATGATAACGCGGGCTACGATCTTGCTTGTAACTGTTGTCGTGTTCTTCGTCCAACACGATCAACCGTAGATCGGTAAAGGGCAACCAAATTGCCGAACGCGTCCCGACAACCACCGCCGGCTGTCCGTCGCGGACACGTTTGTATTGCATATAGCGTTGATTATCGTTGAGTCGGGAATGATAGACGATGACATCTTGTCCGAAGCGGTCTTCGACCCGTTTGACCATTTGCGGGGTCAGCGAAATCTCGGGAACCAGAATCAAGGTTTGTCCGTTTTGTTGAAGGACTTCGTGCGCAAGTTGGAGATAGATTTCGGTCTTTCCCGCTCCGGTCGGTCCCAGAAGACAGATCGTCGGTCTTTTTGAAGCGTTGATCCTTTCGATCGCATCCCGCTGACTTGCGCTTAACGCATAGGTCGGATCGATCTGCTCGACCAACTTCTCGCGATAGACCATTTCGTTTTTCTGTTTCAGTAACCATCCATGTTTGACCATGGTCTCGATCCGCGTTCCGAACGTATCTTTGGCGTCGCGATAGCGCATGCCTGAATTTAATTTGATTTGGTGATAAATGTCGGAGTATTTCGATGGAATGTTCGCATCATTGACAGGGACGATCCATAACTCTTCGACCGGTTTACGAGTTGTATTTTTCGGATTCAAATACTTCGGTAACATGGTCTGAAAACATGCGATGACCGGTGAGATCGTCGTTTTCGATAGCCACAGTCCCAAGTCATAAAGTTCATCGTTCAGTACCGGTTGGTTGTCGATCACATTTAGAATGGAAATCAATTTGTATCCGTTGGCTTGTTCCCATTCCTCTTGACATACGTTTGTTTCTTCCACCTTCGCCACAAATCCGACGATCCGTTGACGGTTGAAACTGACTTCGACACGCGCTCCGGGAAAAACGTCAAAACCCTCACACAGGTAGGTGAAGGTCGTATTGAGATGCATCGTACGATGTTGGATCCAAAGGTGTGCGAGTTTCATGATCTCTCCGTTTCGTAACCATTATACACGAACCATCGGCCAAACAAAAACACGATCCGTCAAGATCGTGTTCATGTATTACTCCATATGACGTTTGATGATCAACGAGATGATTTGCGCGGCAAGTTTGGGGTCCTCGTTACAAACCACGAATTTGTATTGCCCGATCAGTTCCATTTCACGCGACGCTTTCGACAGACGTTGTTGGACGATCTCTTCGGCTTCGGTGCGGCGACCGCGGATGCGTTTCTCCAATTCCTCCATGCTGGGGGGCACGATGAAGATGGTCAACGCATCTTTCACTTTCTCTTTGACTTGGCTTGCCCCTTGGACTTCGATTTCCAATAGGACGTTTTTTCCTTCGTTGCGGAGCTTTTCGACAGCGGCAGCTTGCGTTCCGTAATAGTTGCCGACAAATTCGGCATATTCCAGCAGTTCTCCGTCAAGGATGGCCTCTTCGAAACGTTGCCGGGAGACAAACAGATAATCGACACCGTCCCGTTCATTGGGACGACGTTGGCGTGTGGTCATCGAGATCGAATAGGCGATGTTGAGTTCGGGATCATTGATGAATTGATCGCGAACCGTGCCTTTGCCGACTCCGCTGGGTCCGCTTAAAATGATGAGTAACCCTTTTTTGATCATAGCGCACCTCTTTCTTTCCATTTATGATACTACACAATTCCCTAAAATCAAATATGTTATAATGATTTCCGAAAGAAGGTTTACGATGGCACTGGACGGATTACTCATGCATCGGATCGTCAGCGAGCTTCAAACGGAAGTTCCGACCAAGATCCATAAGATTTATAACATCTCGGAGAACGAGTTGCTTTTTCAATTGCGTAGCGCCAAGAGCCGTAAAAACCTGCTGGTATCCTTACATTCGGTGTATAACCGGATTCAATTCAGCGATCGGACCTATACCACCCCCGAGGAACCCAGTCATTTCGTGATGCTTTTACGGAAGCATTGCGAGGGTGGTTGGATCTCCGAAATCAAGCAAGCGGGCTTGGATCGCGTCGTCAAGATGACAATCATTTTACGCGATGATTTGGGAGACAGTATCACGAATACCCTTTACATCGAATTGATGGGTAAATATGCCAATCTGATCTTGGTCGATGAAACCGGTAAGATCATGGATGCCTTAAAGCGGATTCCACCGTTTGAGAATTCGAAGCGGACCATCCAACCCGGGGCGGTCTATACCGACACGCCGATCCAAGATAAGAAGGATCCGTTCTCCGAATCGGACTTTGATCCAACGTTGTCGTTTACCGAACAATTCCATGGTATCTCTCCCCTGTTGGGACGTGAGATCCAATATCGTATCCAACACGGTCAAACCTTTCGCGAAGTCATGGATCAAATCCGAACCAGTGATTACCTTTATCTTAGCCAAGTCAACAATGAAACACAATTCCATTGCCTTCCCTTGACGCATCTTCAGGTAGAGACGAAGGCGTATCCCTTGATGCAAGGTCTGGATGAACTGTACTTCCAAAAGGAAGAAAAAGAACGCATCCGACAACATACCGGTGATCTGTCCAAGTTCGTCCAACGCGAGATCAAGAAGTACGCGCAAAAACTTCCGAAGTTGCATGAAGCGATGGACGAAGCCTTGGATTGCGAAAAGTGGCGCACGTTTGGCGATGCGTTGTACGCGTACGGGTTAAAAATCGAGAAAGGTCAAACCGAAGCCGTCGTACCCGATTTTACCGGCGAAGGCGACATCGTGATTCCCCTCGATAGTAAACTCGATGGCAAAGGCAATGCGAAAAAGTACTTCCAGAAATATCACAAAGGCAAAAAAGGTCAGGAACATCTGTTGATTCAAATCCAGATCTGCGAAGACGAAATCGCCTATTTCGAAGGATTGAAAGAACAATTGGAAATCGCAGGCGTCAACGATGCGATCGAGATCCGACAAGAACTGGCGGATGCGGGAATCTTGAAGGCGATGCCTTCCAAGATTCGACGCAAAAAGAAAAGTTTACCTGGATATCTCAGTTTCACATTGGACAACGGCGTCAGGGTTCATGTGGGTAAGAATAATCTTCAGAACGAATTCATCACCTTCAAACTCGCACGCAAGAATGATACGTGGTTACATGTCCAGGGTCATCACGGTGCGCATGTGATCATCGAACAGGATGATCCCGATGAAACGACCTTACGTACCGGCGCGCAGTTGGCAGCTTGGTTCTCACAGGCAAGGACATCTTCCAGCGTTCCGGTCGATTATTGTCCGATTTCAAGAATCAAGAAAATCCCCGGCGCAAAACCGGGCAGAGTCGCCTTGGGTTCGCATAAAACCATTTATATCGATCCGAATCCCGACTTTATCCAACATCTTCTCACAAAGAACAAGACCGCCTCATAATCCGAGGCGGTCTTCTTGATTCAGGACCGATTGCTTCTTCACCACATCCAAATCGATTACGTATTTCCGAACTTCTTGCCAGAATTCCTTGGAGTGGTTCATATATTTCAAATGGACCAACTCATGGATACAAACATATCGGATGAACCGTGGATCGCATCCGATCAACCGTAAATTGAGTGTGATCTCTTTGTTTGAGCTACATCTTCCCCATGATCGTTTCATGGTGCGAAACCGAAGCATCCGAGGTCGGATGCCCAACTCGTCGCACGCTTGATCAAAGCAATCCGAGAGCACATCGACGGCGCGATCGCGCAAGATACTCTCAATCGAACTTTTTCTACCTAAAACAATCCGATCTTCCAGAAAGTCCGTTTCATCTCCGGAAACGATCTTCACTTTCTTCCCAAGATACCAAACTTCATCTTCCTTCAGTGTCATCGCTTCGATGCGCCGCATCCGTTTTTGGATCCAGTTGCCTTTCGAATCGACCCACTTCAACACTTCGTTTAAATCCGCCTGTTGCGGCATCTTGACGACAAGTTCCCCCGCCACGATGTTGAGCGACAGCGTTTTCCGTCGCATCCGCGTGATGACCACCGGCAACTTCTGTTGGCCGATCGTCATCGTCGTCGTGTAAATCGACGGCTGCATCAATCGCTTTCGAGAATGATCGCCGAACTATGCCCTAAGAACGTACGACCGTCTTTACATTTCACCTGCACCATGTCACTGTTTTTATAATCTTTCCATGACGAAACTTCGCAAACAATCGTTTCGTCCCCGACATTGATGTAAGCCGTGTCGTATTTCCATGTGGTATCGATGATTTGGAGGTTACATCCGCTCAATAGCAGTAATCCAACAACGAGGATCAGTAATTTTTTCATAGTGTCTCCTTGCGGTACAGTACCGATAGATTCAGTATAGGGAAAGTGCATGAACTTTACAAGAGTACTTGTTGCATCGAGAGAATAAGAAAAGCATGGGATTCTCTGCAAATCTATAACTGCCCTAACTCAGGGCTTTTCGTTATGCTTTTTTTCAGTCTTCTCGGTTTTGTTTGCTTCTGCTTGGCAATTCATAGTTGGTCTCCTTTTGTATGCATAAAACTTTAACATTGATGCTATACATAAGTAGACTTAGTTCGTTGTTACTTGGCAATCAAATATAAAGATTCTCTCCATTATTGACAGAAAATATCTAATGAAACTATTGATCAGATCATAGTATGAAGCGAAAATTTGAATGTTCTAGTCAATTTTCGGGTTGCCTTTAAGGAGTTGATTCCAATACTCATAGAATGCTTTGTTGATTCTAAATGGTTTTTTTTGCTGAAATGTATTGTTCCTGTTTTTTTGAAATTCAAAAAAATCATAACTCTCTATCTCTTCATCACCATTGTATCGCAAACTGACTATATAGTGGTATGGCAAGTAGTCTGCAAACGAATATCTAAGTTGGGCTGAGAAATCAATCATCTCACAAACAAGAAGTCGACTATTTTGATAATGATATCTTTCAATACTCACATGATTAACTAGTTTCATTTTTTCCGCAAGTGGCATTTTGTCACTGTAATCACGAGGAAAATACACTGAATTCAGATGCATATCAACATACTCTGAAATCAAATCGTTTTCATTAAATTTTATCTGTGATATGCTCACCGCATTTCTCGAATTCGGTCGCTTACTTTCAAAGTTCAATGAAGTTACGATATTCTCATGATAGAAGAATAGTTCCTGTTCGTGAAAACCTTCTTCCTTGTGATGATTTCTCATAATCATCACTAGTTTGTTATGCTCATCAAGAAAGTATTCGAATGGACTGTGTTCATTTCGAGGTCTCTTTACTAGTCTTCCTCTTTTGATACAACCGACTACCAATTCTCTTATTGGACTTGGATTCAGATAACCATAATGAAGAGTCGATTCAGTTCCATGAATGATTTTTGCCGTTTTTTGGATACTTTCCTCGATCAGCAAAGAAATACCATCCAAATTATCCAAAAACATAAACATTTCTTCGCACGACTTTTTGACGATTCCATTCAACTCCTTAGCTAAAATAACTTCCATTGTAGCCTCCGTTCCCCATTAAGGCATTAGCATATTTTTTACTTCAATAACCCCTTTGATTATTTCCAGTGCACTTATTACGTTTTCTCGTTCAGACAATCCATTGTTCATTCTTTGCGCAGAAAAGAGTGTTAAAGCAACCCATCCATAATATATATCTGTATGCATGTGTTTGTGGAATCCAGTACGAATTACCACTAAGTTTCTATCACTATCTAGATCAATTTTGTTAGTATCTAAAATTTCTCGTGAAATTAGGTTGAAGGGATTTTTCGAATTTTTCGCAACGATATGATGTGTCTCAGTTGTATGATTATAAGTTCGATTAAGTTCAATTGCTTTATATAGTGCGGTAGTGTCAAATATCTTGTGTAAACTATCCGAATCAAACATGTAGACTGTTAAGATCTCTACTCGGTAAACAATTCGTCGATTCTTGAACTCACCGATCCAAATCCCTTATGAATCCGCATCGTAAACCGTTGGTTGAACTCCAGAAACTTAACACAGACGAATCGATCCAACGCTTCTTCATTGGGAAACTGCTCTTTCCGCTTCGTATCCCGCTTCAACTGCTTATTCAATCCTTCGATGCCATTCGTCGTATAGATGCTGGACCGGATCTCTTCAGGGAAAGCATAGAAGGTGTAAAGACTTTGATTCGATTGGAGCAGGGTTACGACTTTCGGATAACGTCCCTGGACGCGGATCAGGAAGGCTTCCATTACAGCTTCCGCTTCAGTTTGATTCGCTGCCCAGTAGACTTTCTTCAGTTCCCCCAAGACTTCAGCTTTATCTTTCGGACGGACAAGTCGGCTGACATTCCGGCTGATATGCACCCAACAGGATTGATGGCGTGAATGGGGGAATGAAGTGACGCATACCTCGCGAAGTCCGATCAATCCGTCGCTGACGAAGAGTAAGACATCTTCAACTCCGCGACTTCGGATATCCTGAAGCATTTCCCGGTAGTTTTCACTGGATTCTGAGGGATAAAGGCGATAATCCAAGACTTCTTTGTTTCCCTCTGGGGTGATTCCCAACAGGATATGTAAAGCCTCCTTAGCGACGGAGTCCCGACGCACAGCCAAATAGGTGGCATCGCAGTAAATCACCGCATAGCGCGGATTCAATGGCCTCTGATGGAAGCGTTGGACCTGTTCCTGGACCATCTTCGTCATATTTGAAACGGTCTGCGGGGTGTAGTGGGCACCGTACATCTTCTCGATGAGATCCGCGATTTCCGCGGTTGTGATGCCCTTGCGATACATCTGAATGACCATCGCTTCCAAATCATCGGTGGAACGTTGGTAGGAGGGAATCGACTGCTGCTTGAACTCTCCGTTACGATCCCGTGGAATCTCAACCGAGATTTCTCCGAAGCGCGTCTTCAACTTCCGCGCATAGATTACGTTCCGAGAGTTTCCGGTATTGTATCCGATGGGGTCATGTTTCTCGTAATCCAGAAAGACCGTCAACTCGTTGCGCAGCAGCTCGTTGAACGCGGACTCCAATTCGACACGCATAATTTCATCCTATGATTCGCCTTTGAATAGCGCCGATAACAACTTCGTGTTAAAATCACTCATGGGAAGACTCTCCTTACAATGTTTGATTTGACACCTAACATTCTACAAGTTTGAGCTTCCCTTTTCTATGTCATCGGGAGAATAAGCTACGAATCGTTTAAACAAGATATTTTATACTGCCTTGAATGAATTAAATTTCAAGTATAAATCGATCATAATGTTATCAAAATAACTCCAAAGAAATCCGTTACAACAGAAGTCTCCGCCTTTATCAAAATCATTATTTGGCGGATTCTCAATTGAAAAATTACCTAGAAACGCTAGTTTTTTTGGAATAGTGCGTCTTGATGTATTAATCAAGTATATTCTGTAATCGTCTAGCCGACCCAACTCATCAATATCGAATCGCCTTCCTGTTTTTTCAAAGAGCTGATCTTCAATCGAACGGTTTTTGTCAATCAACCTAAATAGCATTGATGAAGGAGTTTTCCCAACTACAACATATTTCAAATCTAGGTACTCCTTCTCATTTGAAGGAAGAGTCTCTCCTTCAGTTATCTTAACCCAAACAACTGGAATGATTTGCTCAGGAAGCCATACAATCTCACCTATTTTTTGGAATAGGAAATAGCGACCGTAGAGTCCCTTTTCGCGGGCATAATCATTCTCGAGTTTATAGGCATAGACATCACCGATTCTCCATTCACATTTATAACTTTTTGGTTGTGATATCTTCTTCATCGGCGGCATTGGAGAGTTCAATTTTACTCGCAAGTCTTCCAGAATTTTCTTTCTTTCCGGTGCTTTCTTTGGGTTTTCTCTTTCCCATCTTGCTTGATCAGATCCATTATTAATCCAAGCCAAGGCCTGCTCTTTGACTTCAGGAAGAAGCCGACCAAGACTCCATTGCGTCTCTGCCAAAGCAAACCAAAACACCGGACCATCATCGATATCACTCAGGACTAATTTATATTCATTCAGAATTTGCTGTGTCGCTTCTTCGTTACTCTTTCCTTTTTTCAACAGTTCCTTATACTGCTCCTTCACATCTTGTGAAACATCATCCTGATACAGCTTTGTTCCCCAAGCGCCCATGCTCAATCCTCCTTATTGTCCTGTCCAGTTAAGATATTCATTTTCAATCATATTTTCGAAATACTTTAGCGTTCCTTTAGCTGCACTCATGTATTCGCCAATACTTGGATTTAATGGATTGATTCCATTAATCTGATTACTCATTTCTTTTGCAGTATTTATAGTATGGCAACTCAACATCAATACTTGCTCTAGTCCTCGTGCTTCTGGATAGGTTAGATTTCTCACCAATGGCACAAATTCTAAATTTCTACGCACAGGATTCGCTTTATGAGCATTACGTCGATTAGTTTCATTAGTAGTTCTACCAATATACTGCACGTTTTTTTCACCATCAACGAGGGCATAGACCGTTTGATTTGTGGGCATAGTTGTGAATAGCTCACCAACTCTCTCCAATGATTGTTTAGCTATAAGTATTCCACCACTAACTAAAGTCGTTAAAACAGCAGTAATCGCCTCATCTATAGCTTTTGGTGGAATGTTTGGATATGTAATCGCTATTACTTCATCTGTAATTTTGAAACTATTACCGCTTGGATCTGTAAAAGAAATGGGGTTATTTAAACTATATGAGAAGATGTTGTTCTCAATGAATGTTGGACTAGTTTTTAGTAAGGCGTCCGCATTCAAGAATCTTCCCCATTGAGGATTGTAATAACGGCTTTGGAGGTAATAGAGTCCGGTTTCCGAGTCGTAGCGATATCCGCGATAACGGTACGGATTCTTCGCCCCGAGAGTCGAAGCCAATGAACCGGTGACGGTGAGCACTTCCCCCCAGGTGGAGTAGGTGTAGGAAACTACCCGAACACCTGCACTGTTGATAAGTCCGACGATGTCGTTTTGCGCATTGCGAAGGTAGGCATATTCCGTTCCGTTGAAGATCATCGAAACCAACTGACCTTGGGTGTCGTAGACGTAATAGATCGTATCCGATCCGGTTTGTTCAAAGGTCACTTTGTCGCCGGATAACCGGTAATCCGTTTTCACACCATTAACGATCTTGGAAGTACGGATTCCGTTCTCGTTGTACGAATAGGAGATCGCCATTCCGGTCTTGTTGAAGGACGTGAGTTCACGCCCTTCCCATCCATACGTTCCACCGTCATAGGTCAGGGGATTGCCGATGACATCGTAGGTGATCGCTTTTCCGTTGAAGGAAGTCAACAGATCTTTCCAATTCGAATTGGTATAAGCGTAAGGAATCGTGCTGACCGGGGTTCCTAAAGTGCCGGTGGTATAGGCGTATTGGATCTTGCTGAGAAGATTGCCTCCCAGGTCATAGTTGTAGACAAAGGTTTTACTGTCGCGTTGATTGTTTTCCCGCACCACCTCGTTGAGTTCGTTATAAATATATTGTATCGTGTTTCCCCCTTCGGTGATAGAGGTGATGTTGCCATTTGCGTCATACAGATATGAAATCGGAGTGCTGGTTCCGTTTTGAATGCTGCTGAGTTGGGTGCTGGTGCGACTGGTGTCGGTGGGATGATCCTTGTAGGTGTAGGCAGTTGTATACGCCGTCGATCCCGAAGTCCAGGTCTTGGAAGTCAACCGTCCCAACACATCGTAAACGTATCCGGTCGTATTCGCCTTCGGTGAAGTCACCAAGGTCGGGCGATTGTCTTTGTCGTAGGTATACGAGGTCGTGTAGGTCGTTCCATTGACGGTGTCGATGAAAGTCGAAGCATTGTTGTTGGCATCGTACCCGAAAGTCACCGAATTTCCATCGGACTCCACGACCTTGGCCAAGCGATTGGCGAAATCGTAGACATAGCGGGTGCTCTTCCCGGTCGAAACATCCGTGACACGTCCAACCACGCCGTTGACGTCATAGTCGTAGGTCGTCCGCAGAACACCGTCGATTTTCACGCCCGTAATGCGGTCAAAGGAATCGAATACATATTCGACCGAATCCCCGTTGCCATATTCAAACGAGTTCAACCGTCCCGTGCGGGCTTGGTAGGAGTTGGTGATGAGGTTTGTGGTCCCGACCTTGACCTGGATGACATTCCCGAACGCGTCATAAACGAAGGTATAGGCAAAACCGTTATGGGTGATCGTTTCAAGACGGTCATTGATATATGTATATTCATTGAGTACGCTTTGTCCCCCGACGGTCGTGGAAACCTGTTTCAGCGAATCATCCGTGTTGTATTGGTTGGTGACGGTTCTTCCTAAAGGATCCGTGACGCTGTTGACCAATCCATTGAGCGAGTTGATCGAATAGGTGACCGTGTTGTCGAGCGCGTCTTTCTTGGTCGCGACGTAGTTTCCATCCGATGTATACGTCGTACTGGTGGTGATTTTCTTGGTTCCACCCGCTCCGTCCCCGATCGTGGCCGAGGTCGCGTTTCCGTAGGTGTCATACGCAAAGGAATACTTTACAAGCTCCGCCGAACTTGCACCGGTGATCTTGTGATTGGCATCGTAGGTATAGGTGTAGTTGTTCCCTTTAGCGTCCGTGGCCAAGGTCAGATCGTTGTTGGTGTAGGCGAACGACGAGGTTTGCTTGGCCAAGTCCGCGACCGAAATCACGCTGCCTTTGCTGTCGTAAGTATAGGACTGTCCGAACTCTTCCTTGAAGACCCCGATCCCGTCGAAGTAAGCCGTGTTGACATTGTAAGAGTACACCAAGATGACTCCGACCCGACTATAGGTTTTGTCCGCGATGGCGTTGAAACTCAGGAATTGCCATTCACTGGTGTCGGTGTTAAAGTCTTTTGAGCGATACGTATAGGTTCCATCCGTATTGTCAAATCGCAGATACAGAGCGACCCGATTGCCTTTTCCGAGCGGTGCTGAAGCGGCTTTGGACCAGCCCGACACCACAAAGACATCGTTGGCGGATCCGGATGCGTTGACAAACTGATAGGCTTGTTTGTTTTGATTGTACGCACCGATGATGCGCAACACGTCATTGTTGAGGGAAGCCGGAGGAAGATCGCTCGTTAAGGTCAGGATTTTATCGTTGACGTCCGTCCCGCCCCCGAAAGTCCAGGAAGTCGTCAGGTCCATGTTGCCGTTTTCAATGAGATTGTAGCGGTTGGCGATGGTGCCTTCTTCCAGTTGTAAAGCATCGAAGAAAGCGACGCCGATGGCATTCTCGACGATTGGACGAACCCGTACTTCGGTGGTCGCAGCATCGAGAGGTAAGGTAAAGGTCATCTCAAGGCGTTGCCAATCGAAAACCCCCGTCAGATACTTCGACTTTATCTCGACCCACGTCCCTGCCGCATTCTTATAGGACGCGGATAGCAGGGCTCCGACGTTGGTTCCGGTGGCCATCGCGGTCGTTTTGACATACGCTGAGAAAGTATAGCTCTTCCCTTTGGTCAGTCCGGTCAACGTCTGGGTGAAGTAGTGTCGGCCGATACTGTTGGTCTTGTTGATGACCATGGACAGCGTCCCGATGTACTTCTGCGCGGCGGCGCCTCCGATTGTTCCGGTCGATCCGCCTTCGCTTTCGATGACCCAACTTCCCGTGGTCTCATAACTGGTATTCACGAGATGATTGACGACCGATTTCTGTAGTTTGGATTCCAGCGCCATCGAATTCTTGACCGACCCGGATTCGTTGTAGTTATAATACTGCGCATAACCGTCGGGATCCTGGATCGTGACGGTGTTCCCGGCATTATTGAAGGTATAGATCGATTTGCGGTTATCGAAATCAGTGAAGAAGGTCGCGTTGTAGCCATAGGACAAACTCAATTCTTCCCCGGAAGTTCCGCCTAGACTCTCGCTGAACTTGATGACCCGGTACGGTTTTAAGGTGGAGTAGTTGTACGTCATCTTGTAACCGTCGAAATTGGTCGCGGTCAAGAGTTTGTATTGGTCTATCCCTGAACCGTCATAGGTATAGGTAGACACTTTATTGTTGGCGGGAATCGCATCGAACACTTCCGTTACACTGGTCAACTGCGTTCCGGTATAGGCGAAATTGGTGACTTTCCCGTCGACCGCCGTGATGCTTGTAAGCAGGTTGTTGGTATAGGTCAGAATGGTTCTTCGATTCACATAATCAGTAATATTCCACTCGGGATTCCGAATCTCGGTGAGCAGAGCGCCGGTATAGATGAGTGTGATCTTCTGTCCGGCGCTGTTTTGGATCTCTGTCAGTTTTCCGGAAGCATCAAACTGTGAGAAATTGCCTTGGGTATCCTTCAGAGTAAAGCTGTTGTCGCCGTTCTTCACCATCTCCAACTGCGTCCCGGCTTCGTCCAGATATTTCTGCTGAGTCGCGTCATAAGCAAAGTAGTGGTTCGTTCCGTCCTCGTCGATCCAGAAGTGGTACGTCACTCCGCCAATCACTTGGGATCCGGCCTGTTGGGAATAATTGAGCCGCCATCCGTTCCCGAAGTTCGTATTGGTGGCTCGGTCATTGAGGTTGTAGACATGCGACACGCTGACCGGCATGCGGTTGCCCGTGCCGACGGTGTCTTGCCGGATGAACACCAGGTTTCCGTTGGAATCGTTGGTATAGCCTGTTCCGGCCCGTCCGACATTTTGGCAGTGGTACGTCCAATAGGATTCCAACCCGTTATTGTTGACATAGACCATCGTCACCACCGGTCGATAGCTTTGATAGGTCGAACTGGTATCGGCGGAGTAGTACTCCTTATACCCATACCCTGCGATCTCGTTGTTGTCCTTCAACATCAATCCATTATTGACGCCGGAGGAGTACCATTCCTTGACGATCGAGGTGATGTTCCAAAGATAGGCTTGCGCGACGTTACTATGCCCAACGACTTCGTAGTCTTCGATCTTCGGGTTGTAGGCAGGTTTATTGTTCCAAGTCAAGGTCGTCTCGGACCAAGTCCCCGTCACTTTGTGGGCATTGACTTGGTAATCGTTCTGCGAAATCGAACCTGTGTTGGCCAAGCTCATTTCCAAACTGGCATAGATGACCATGTCCGCGGCAGTCAGATGGGGCAAAGTAAAACGCAGGTAGGTCCGATGCGCTTCCCCGGTCTTTAAGATGTAGCTATTATAGAAATTGGAGGTCGGTAAGGTTTTGGTGACATGCACGTCATCGATGTCCGCATAGGTGATCGGGGTCGTGACGGTCGGATCCACAACGACGGGATAGACCCGCTCGGGATCATTCAGCCATCCTTCATCCGGTCGGATCGTCAACTCCCACGAATCTCCAACGTGTGTGAACGATGTTTCGATGGCTTGACTTTCTTCGCAACTGGCATCCACCATCAAAAAACGTTCGAGTCGGAAGACAACGTTCCCTTTCGAATCCACTAAAGCGATCGTTCCGTCATCTTGCTTCACAGGTGTCAAATCGTTGAAGCGGAAGACTTGAGTAAAGGATCGTTCAGAATCCTTGGACTTTAGAATCAGATTCTCTTTGACTTCATCCCCCTGCAGGACATATTCCAGATCCACATCATTAAAGACATCAAGATATCGAACGGACGAGGTCAGATTCGCCACCGTCGTCAGATCATTGTCTTTTTCCGCGGAAGGTTGAATTACTCGGATTGCTTTTTTTGCGATATTCTCAAATGTCCACGAAAGTCCGACGTAACTGAACTTCATGGAAACCAGTTTGGTGGATTGCGAGTTCTTCGCCAAGCGGATCTTGATGCCTCCGCTCTTGTTCTCCACGACTTCGTTCTGTGATTCATCAATTAAGTTGATCAATGTATTATCGATTTCTTTCCAACTTCCGTTTTCCTGATAATGGACGGATACGGGATAGACCATCGCCACAAAACGATAATTGTCAGTTAAGAAATGTTTGACATTGGCTTCCCGTTTCTCCAGGACCTCCGATACTGGCACATCCTGCGCGGGATCCACGGCTGCGGACTCCGTGATCACCGGATTCGGGACGATCGGCTCATTCTCAAGGGCGACGACCCGTTGCGTCAATGACGAAAAAAACAACGCGGAAACGATCGTTGCGACAAGAAAGTGCCGTAATTGTTTCATAGAAAATTCCCCCTGAGTCGATCGACTCGTTACCTGAATTGTAGAGCATATCAAGGGGGGGGGGGTCAAGTGAAAATTTGATGAAAATACTTGATTGTAATACATCAATGGTTCTCTTGACAGTATTTTGAGAGATAAGATTAAGCAGTGTCAATCTTTAAGATATGCTATACTTCATTTAACAAGCAACCCCTTGGAGGTGTTTCATGCAACCAAAGTTGTGGGTCATCACCGGTGCCAACGGGCACTTCGCAAATACATTGATACGCCGATTGGTAAACGAAGGTGAAAACGTCGTTGCTTTTGTTTTGCCCAATGATCGATGTAAAGCATTGGCGGATCTGGATGTCCGCATTGTCGAGGGGGATATCAAGAATCGTCAGGATGTGACGCGCTTATTTGAAACATGTACGCAGAGTCCTGAAGAAATCTGTGTCGTGCATGCGGCTGGGATCGTTTCGATCGACTTTAAAGAAAAAGAACGCATCCATGAAGTCAACGTACTGGGAACGCGAAATATAACGCAGGTATGTAAAGACAGAAAGATTGGGCGCTTTGTGTATATCAGTTCGGTCCATGCGTTTTGCGAACCTTCGTCCAATGAGATCATCGACGAAAGTTGTCCGATCGATCCAAAGATCGTTGAGGGACTCTACGCGAAATCCAAAGCCGAAGCAACCTTGGACGTGAGAGAAATGATTCGGGAAGGGTTGCATGGAACCATCGTATTCCCTTCCGGAATGATCGGGCCGTATGATTATGGGTGTGGGCATATGACGCAATTGGTGCTTGATTATGCTGCCGGAAGGTTGCGGGTATGCGTGGATGGCGGGTATGATTTTGCGGATGTGCGGGATGTCGCAAACGGAGTCATCGACATCGTGCGTCACTGTCCTCCCGGTGAAGAGTATATTTTGTCAGGGGAATACATTTCCGTAAGAAAAATCCTAAAGGTATTGGAGACGGTGTTTCCGAAATATCCCGTTTATGCGCAAGTCCCCTTGAAACTTGCGAAAGCCGTTGCGCCGATGGCGGAGATCTATTATCGTTTACGCCGTCAGAAACCCTTGTATACCCGCTATTCGCTTTATACGCTGACCAGCAACGCAAGCTTCTCGCATGAAAAAGCCACATCTGCCATCGGATATCAACCGCGCAAAGCGAAAGAATCGCTCATCGATATGGCGCACTGGCTCATCGAACAAAATCGTGTAAAAAAGGGATCCTAATCGGGATCCCTTGTTTGATTCAGAGGAGATATTTGCTTGCTTCTTCGCATCCTTAGGAAAATAATACCTCCGGTCAAAAGCGGAACGTAGAACGTCGAGAAACGCCAGAAGATCATCATACTGGCCGCTCCGGCTTTTCCGATGAGGACCGAGAAGACCAAGACAAAGAGTGACTCAGTGGCACCGCTAGCCCCGGGAAGCGGTACGAAGGTGTTGGCCATCGATACAAACGATGTCAGGGCGAGAAACTCGATAAACATACTGAAGGGAACGTCAAGTCCCAAGAGTTTCGCGATGAAGAACGGCGTCGAGAAGTAGATCGTAAAGCGCAGAACATACAAGGCTGAAATCTGCCAAACCAACTTCTTATTCCCGGCAACGGAGTTGATCGCTTCGCTGAAATGTCCGAGCGTCGTGTTCCAAGAGTCGATGATCCGTTCTTTGTTTTTAACGAACTTCAGTTTGCCCAACATGGAAATCAGCCAATTGATGATGATATGGTAAAGTTTGGGGAACTTCACCATGATCCAAAGAAGCAAAATCACAAATCCGTTGACCAACAAAGCCAACGCGAAAATCAAAGTGATCGAAGGATTGGAAAAATCCGCCATTTTCCATAGAAACAAAACGAACGTTTCCCCGACCAATGCGAGTTGATAGATGAAAAAGTCCATCCAAATCAACCCGGCGCCTTGCGTGGTGGTCAGGCCTTGTTTCTTAAACGCGACGGTTTGCGCAAACTGACCGCCGGCCGCTGTCGGCGTGATGCCTGAAACGAAGGTTCCGATCAGTGCGTTCACCAAGCCATGGCGATACGGATAGCGCTGATTCAAAGAGCGTGCCATCAAGGTCAGGATGTAACCGTAAACGAATTGCGGCAACAAACCCCACGCGATAAACAAGACGATGTTATACATCGGCATCGCGGCGACGGTCGCGAAAACCGTCTTATAACTATCGAAAAGGGCGAACCATAAGCCCAAAAGCGTCAGTGTCAAAATCAAAAAGAAGTTGAAAAGATAATTGTTAAACAGCTTTTTCATTGGGATCTCCGTTACAATCCATTATTCTACACAAAACATCGTCAAGGCGCAAGTCCCCCTAGTAACCGAGCTGCTCCTTCACAAAGACGATGTGGATCCGACCGGCGACATGACTGCGGTTTAAAACGACGTTGGCGCTGCAAATCCGTTGCGGATTAATGCAGTCGACACACTCCCCGGTTTGACGACACGGGGTATCGCGGTTGAGACGTTCGTTGTTCATGGGAGCCGCGACTTCACGGATCCGTTGTTGCGCTTGATCACGCGTAAAGACAAGTTTATTGATCCCGACGATGACGTATACTTTCTTCGGTCCGTAGATCAAGGCCGCGACACGGTTGCCCGTCCCGTCGGTATTGACCAATTCGCCTTCGATGGTCACCGCATTGCTGGAAGTCAACAGTACATCGGCACTAAACGACGCCCGAAACGCATCGTTGACGTCGATATTTTGCGCATAGCGGTCGATGAACTTCACATGTCCCCCACGTAACCAATCCAATACGCCGCATTGCGTTAACGTCATCGATCCGCCGACCGCGACGCTCGCCCCTTCTTCGATCTGCGCTTGTAAAAACGGAATCACATGTTCCCTTTTCTCTAAGACGGTCGTTTCGAATTGATGGAGTCGTAAATTACGGATCGCACGATCCAACTGCTTGTTGATGATAGTTTCAGAATGAATGTCCATGGTTGTCACCTCCTTCTTAGTATACACTGCTTTGTCAGGAGGTAAAACACTCACTTGGAAACCTAGTATGAAATTCTGTTCACCCTTTCCTTATTGGAATCAAATTCAAACATGAACATTTCTAGATTTGTGCAACTTGTATTCCATCGATGAAAGTCTGTAATCTTTGACTTTTTTGGGATATTTTTTGAAAATCGTTTACAGAAAAAAAACATGGAGTAATATGAAGTTAACTATGGATAATTTGACTATATAATATTCACTTTTAAAGAAATGGGGGGCACCTCAATGTTTCGAAGAATGACGCTGATTCTTGTCCGATTCTTGATGATCGGTTTTATCTTTTATATTTCTAACCGTTTCTTGAACACCTTGAAACAAGGATCCGGAGTCAACGGTGTTTATCTGTTTATCTTTTCAAACTATGTTCTGCGCATCATCGCATTCTTTACTTCCGGTATTATTTTCTTGATTAAAAGTCGCTTCCTTCCAGCACTCAAGTCAGAAGTAATACCGGTGTTTACGATTTCAATCCTTGTACTCTTGATCATTCCATTCTTTATGACCGGAACCTTCTTTGTGTTCTATGGAAAAACGCTTGAGTTCTCTTCCAACATTGCCGCATTCATCGCGGGTTGTTGCACGATCCTTCTTCTATCTAGCTCAAAGAAATAATCTTTTCGCATTACTGATCCTAAACAAGATAAGCAAAACACCGAAAGAAAACGTCCGCTCAGGACGTTTTCAATTGAGATGGGTTTTGATTTTCACTTCATAGTCATCTTGCGACGTATCCACGATCAACGTGACATCTTCGGGTGGATTCTGCGCGATGATCAAGCGTGCCACCTTGGTTTCGATGGCTTTTTGAATGTGCCGTTTCATCGGCCGAGCGCCGAATTCGGGATCGAATCCCTGTTCCAGGATACGATCGCGTGCGCTTTGGGTGACTTCGAGATTGAAGTGGCGGAGTGCGAGACGATCGGCGAGTTCGCGGATGAATTTGTCGGCGATTTTCGCGATGACCGGACGGCTGAGGGCGTTGAAGACGATGATTTCGTCCAAGCGGTTGACGAATTCCGGTTTAAAGGTTCGTGCGACTTCTTGGAGATAATGTTGTTCCCGTACCTCGAGGTTTTCCTCAAAAGCGTAATGCGCCCCAAGGTTGGAGGTCATGATGATCAAGGTATTGCGGAAGTCGACGTGGACACCTTTATTGTCGGTGAGTTTGCCTTCGTCCAAGACTTGAAGTAGGATGTTGAAGACATCGGGATGCGCTTTTTCGATCTCATCCAACAAAATGATACTGTAGGGTTTGCGACGTACGGCATCGGTCAACTGACCGCCTTCGTCATAACCGACATAGCCCGGAGGGGCGCCGATCAAGCGCGACACGGAATGCTTCTCCATGTATTCGCTCATGTCGATGCGTACGATGCGGGTTTCATCGTCGAAGAGTTGTTGGGCGAGGGCTTTCGCGACTTCGGTCTTCCCGACGCCGGTGGGACCAAGGAACATAAACGATCCGATCGGTCGGCGTTCGTCCTGGATCTGCGCTTTCGAACGTAAGATCGCATCGACGACTTTGTTTAAAGCGTCATCTTGTCCGATGACCCGTTGACGAAGGATGTTTTCCAGGTTCAGCAGTTTGGTACGTTCGGTCGACAGAAGCTTGTTGACTTCGATGTGGGTCCAGCGCGAAACGATCTTCGCGATGAGTTCTTCGTCGACGATCTCTTGGATCAACGCGTCATCTTTGACACGTTCGGCGCTTTCCTTGATCTTCTTTTCCAAATTCGGGATCGTGTCGTATTGAAGCTTCGCCGCTTCTTCATAGCGCGTTTCGTTTTGCGCTTGTTCCAGATCCAACTTCGCTTTTTCGAGTTGTTCCTTATAGGTTTTCGACGCATCCAACACTTCTTTTTCCTGTTGCCACTTCGAATAGAGAATGTCTCTTTGTTCTTTCAGATTGGCTAATTCTTTACGTAATTCGTCCAATCGATCGAGGGTTCGATCGTCGGTTTCTTTCTTCAGTGCGGTTTCTTCGATCTCCAGTTGCATGATTTTCCGCGTCAACTCATCCAATTCGGTCGGCATGGAATCCATTTCGACCCGGATGGATGCACAGGCTTCGTCGATCAAATCGATTGCCTTATCAGGTAGGAAACGATCGGTGATGTACCGGTTGCTTAAGGTCGCTGCCGCGATGATGGCTTCATCCAAGATGCGGACGCCATGATGGCTTTCATAACGGTCTTTGAGTCCGCGCAAGACGGAGATCGTATCTTCGACTGAAGGTTCGTCCACTTGGATCTTCTGGAAACGACGCTCCAAGGCCGCGTCTTTTTCCATGTGTTTGCGATACTCGTCATAGGTCGTCGCACCGATGCAACGGAGTTCCCCGCGTGCCAACATCGGTTTTAAAAGGTTGGCGGCGTCGATCGCGCCTTCGGCTTTTCCGGCACCGACTAAGTTGTGGATTTCGTCGATGAACAAGATGATTTGTCCGTCGGCGGCTTTGACTTCGTTGAGAACGGCTTTGAGGCGTTCTTCAAACTCACCGCGATACTTGGCTCCGGCGATTAATGAACCCATGTCGAGTTCGATGAGTTTCTTTTCTTTGAGTCCAAACGGAACATCGCCTTTCATGATGCGCCATGCCAAGCCTTCGACGATCGCGGTCTTCCCGACCCCCGGTTCACCGATCAAGACGGGATTGTTTTTGGTTTTACGGGAAAGGATTTGGATGACACGGCGTATTTCTTCATCGCGTCCGATGATCGGGTCGATCTTGCCGGATTTGACTTCTTCGACCAAGTCTTTACCATATTTGCTGAGTGCTTCAAGTTGATTTTCAAAGCCCGGATTGTCCGGTTTTACGTTGGCGCTACGTTCGGCCAATGCTTTTAACAAGGCTTTCTTGTCAGGTTTGAACGCATCGATCAAGCCATGCGAAGCGGACCAACGATTGAATAACAACGTGATGAAAAGCGTCGCGGCGCCCAGATATTTCTCACCGTTCTTCTGCGATTCACGCATCGCGTCGATGATGCTTTGGTTGAGCTCGGACGAAATCACGGGTTGTCCTTCTTGGGAACTGGTGGCGATGCGGGAGACTTGACCTTCCACAAACTGAATCAGCGAACCTTTATCCAATTCGACTTTCGCCAAGATCCCGTCCACCACATCATCCGCCAAGATCTCACGCAAGACATGCGCGGTATTGACTTCGGGATGACGATTTGAAACGGCGTAATTAAAGGAACGCATCAGGATTTGCTGAAGTTTTTCGGTAAACTGCTCGAAGTTCATACAATTTCACCTCCGTTTTGGCACTCTAAGTGTTTAACTGCCAATTGATGTTTTTTTGAAAGGTAACGGAATCCGTTACCTGAATGTTTTTTTGAATCGTTCGAAAGGACTTTCTTTCGATTGGAGTTTACGTAGTTTTTCGTAAAGTTCTTTTTCTTCTTTGGACAACTTATCATCGACCTGTAAAGTCACTTCGACATATTGATCGCCCATCGTGTTGGAACGCAGATCGGTGACCCCTTTTCCTTTGATTCGAAATTGTGTCCCGTGTTGCGTTCCCGCCGGAATGTTCAGTTCCACATCGCCATGGACGGTCGGGACATCGATCTTGGTTCCCAAGGTCGCATCCAAGGTAGATAAGGGAATCGTAATGCGGATGTCTTTTCCGTCGCGTTGGAAGAACTTATGTTTGGCGACCAAGATTTCGATATAGAGATCGCCGTTCGGTCCGCCGTTGGCTCCGCGTTCGCCTTTTCCATTGACACGCAGTTGTTGGCCGGATTGGATCCCCGCGGGAATCTTCACGTCGACCGTGACATGCTTGTGTTCATACCCTTTCCCGTTACATTTCTTGCATCGGTTCAGGATTTTCTTGCCGGTCCCTTGGCATTCCGGACAAACGCCGGAAGACTGGAAGACACCGAAGGGTGTGCGTTGTTGGGTGGTAACGGAACCGCGACCGTTGCAGGTCGGACAGACTTTGACGTCTTCCTTGTTGCGGGCGCCGCTCCCTAAACATTCGGTACAGGTTTCATCCACATCCAATTGGATCGAGGTTTCTTTTCCGAATACCGCTTCCATAAAATCAATTTTCATCTGCATCAAGCGGTCTTCGCCGCGGGACGGTCCGGTCTGACGACGCGAACCTTGGGAGAACCCTCCGCCGAAAAAGGATCCGAAGATGTCGTTGAGGTCTTCGAAACCACCGGATTGAAAGCCGCCGAATCCACCGTTGAACCCACCGAAACCCGCGCCATCCATGCCCGCATGACCGAATTGGTCATAGGTGGCACGTTTTTGCGGATCACTTAGGGTTTCATACGCTTCCTGGACTTCTTTGAACTGCTTATCGGCGCCGGCTTCTTTGTTCATGTCGGGATGGTACTTCTTTGCCAAGGTGCGATACGCTTTTTTAATGTCCGCGTCACTCGCATCTTTTTTAAGTCCCAACACCTCGTAATAGTCGCGTTTTTCTGCCATAGTCCCTCCACAGTGCAAGCCTAGGGTGTCCTAGGCTTGGAAATTATTTCTTCTCGGTGAAATCCGCATCGACGACATTGTCGTCATCGGCTTTGTTTCCTTGGGCCGCGTTTTGCGCATCCTGTTGGGCGTACATCGCTTCCGCCATCGCATGCGCCGCTTTCTCAAGTTCATCGATCTTCGCCTTCAAGACATCGATGTTATTCTCATCCAAGGCTTTCTGCAGTTCATCACGCAACTTGGTGACTTCCGCTTTCTGCTGTTCGGTTACGTTGGCGTTTTCCGTTTCCAAGGATTTGTTGATCTGGTGGATGAATTGTTCCGCCTTGTTCTTCAACTCGGCTTCTTCCTTCAAGCGTTCGTCTTCCGCCTTGTGTTCTTCGGCGTCACGGACCATGCGCTGGATTTCTTCATCGCTTAAGCCCGACGATCCGGAGATCGTGATGGATTGTTTCTTATTGTTGCCCTTGTCCAAAGCGCTGACATGGACGATTCCGTTGACGTCGATGTCGAAGGAGACTTCGATCTGCGGTACGCCACGGGGCGCCGGAGCGATTCCGTCGAGTTTAAACAAACCGAGCGTCTTGTTGTCTTTGGCCATCGGACGTTCCCCTTGCAGGACGTTGATGTCGACCGCCGGCTGATTGTCGGCCGCGGTGGAGAAGACTTGTGACTTGGTCGTCGGAATGGTGGTGTTACGCGGAATCAATACCGTCATGACACCGCCCATGGTTTCGATGCCCAAGGAAAGCGGCGTAACGTCCAACAATAGAACGTCTTTGACATCTCCGCCAATAACGGCACCTTGAATGGCGGCACCGATCGCGACGACTTCGTCCGGGTTGACGGATTTGTTGGGTTCTTTGCCGAGTTCGCGTTTGATGATTTCAACAACGGCCGGCATACGGGTCATCCCGCCGACCAACAAGACTTGGTGGATATCGTTCTTGGTCAATCCGGCATCTTTCAACGCTTGACGGACCGGTTGGATCGTACGATCTAACAAGGAACGGGTCATTTCTTCGAATTTGGCACGGCTCAAGGTCGTATCGATATGCAACGGACCATTGGCACCCGCCGAGATGAACGGCAAGGAAATCTGGGCGTTGACCGTGGAAGAAAGTTCTTTCTTCGCCTTTTCAGCGGATTCTTTTAAGCGTTGTAAAGCCATTTTGTCTTGGCTCAAGTCGACGCCGTTTTCTTTCTTGAAGTTTTCGACCAACCATTTCACGATGACTTCGTCAAAGTCGTCGCCGCCCAGCAAGTTGTCGCCCGAGGTCGCAAGAACTTCGAATGTCCCGTCGGCCAATTCGAGGATCGAAACGTCGAAGGTACCGCCGCCCAAGTCGAAGACGAGGACTTTCTGTTCCTTATCGGTCTTATCGATCCCATACGCCAACGCTGCCGCCGTCGGTTCGTTGATGATGCGTTCGACTTCCAAACCGGCGATCTTCCCGGCATCCTTGGTCGCTTGACGTTGCGCGTCGTTGAAGTACGCCGGAACGGTGATGACCGCACGGGTGACTTTTTCACCTAAGTAGTCTTCGGCGTACGATTTCATATATCCCAGGATCATCGCGGAGATTTCCTGAGGTGTGTAGGTCTTGCCTTCCAAGGTTACGGTTTGGCTGGTCCCCATTTTACGTTTGATCGAATAGACGGATTCTTTGTTGGTGACCAATTGACGCTTGGCGGAATCGCCGACGATGCGTTCGCCGTTTTTAAACGCGACGACCGACGGCGTGGTCCGGTTTCCTTCCGGATTGGTGATGACTTTGACTTCCCCGCCTTCCATGATGGCGACGCAGGAATTGGTGGTACCTAAGTCGATACCGATGATTTTATTGCTCATATGTTTCCCTCTTTCCTTGATTTATTCGCTGACTTTGACCAGCGCGGCCCGCAAGATGCGGTCCTTGAGTTTGTATCCTTTTTGAAGTACTTGTAAGACTTGTCCGGGTTCGACCCCTTCGACCGTTTCCGTCATCAATCCTTGATGGAAGTTCGAATCGAAGGCTTCGTTTACAGGATTGACGATCTCGACGCCTTCTTTTTTAAGGGCGCTGATCAATTGGTCATAGACCATCTCGAAACCTTTCGCCAGCGATGCGTCCACGACGTTGGCCGAGGCGATCGCGCGTTCCAAGTTATCGATGGCGGTTAAGATGTCTAACGCGAAGCCTTGAATGCGGTACTTTTGACGTAGTTCGAAATCCGCTTCCAAGCGTTTCCGCAAATTCTGCGTATCCGCATACGCTTTATAATACTCATTCTGCAATCGTAGGTTCTCACCTTCGAGTGTAGCGATCTGCGCTTCGAGTTTCTCGAACTCTTCTTTGGTATGTCGGTGTTTCTTGTGGATAGGCTCTTCTTCTTTGATAGTTTCCTGTGGTTGTTCCGTTTCCGGTGTCACCGGTTTATTCTCGGTCATGACGTCCTCCTTTGCCATAGATCTTCTCGATCGCTTCGCTCATGAAGTCCATCAGTGAAACGATGCGGTCATATTCCATCCGGCTCGGCCCGACAACCATCAGTTGTCCGGATTCGCCTTCGTTGATGGTAAAAGTGTTGCTGATGACGGCGACGTCGTCCATCCATACCAGCTTGGAATGGTCGCTGCGGATCAAATTCAGATCCCCTTGATTCTTACCGATGTTACGCCAAAGCGCACTGTTTTCAAGCATTCCCATCATCTGCTTCAACTTCGTGATATCCGCAAACTCCGGTTGGTTCAACATGTTGTTGGCACCGGAGAAATATACGTTATCACTGGCGAATTTCATGAATGCATTGAAGAAGGCGCGGAACACTGCTTCATACCGTTTGACGGATTTGGCCAAGATCGGTTCGATCAACTTCATTTTCTCGATCACACCCAACAGCGGGGTTCCCGCCAAACGTTCGTTCAGGATGTTGCAACAGTTCAACAATTCGTCGACCGATACTTCCTCGTCGAATTTGAACAAACGGCTTTCCGTATGTCCCCGACTGGTGATGAACACCGCGACGGCGCTATGGTCGTCGATCGGGAAGAGGTTGATGTGCTCAAGTTTTTGTTCGCTGCCTTCAGGTCCCAAGGCCATCGCGGTCAATTGGGTCATCTGCGACAGGATATCGCAGCTGCGTTGGATCACTTCGTCGATCCGCATATCGCGGTCCGAGAAGACTTCACGCAACGCAAGCTCGAGTCGGTCGTCTTTCTTGCTGACCATCAAATGTTCGACATAAAAGCGATAACCGAGTGTCGACGGGACGCGTCCGCTGGACGTATGCGTCTTCTCCAACAGTTCCATCTCTTCCAACTCGTTCATTTCGCTGCGAATGGTGGCCGATGAATAGTTCAGGTTGTATTTCTCAACCAATGTCTTCGATCCGACCGGTTCCGCCGTCGCGATGAATTCCTCGACGATGGCTTTCAGGATTTCGATCTTTCGTGGTGTCAGCAATCCGACTCACCTCCTTAGCACTCTTCTGGTAGGTCTGCTAATATTATAATCACACTGCTTAGCACTGTCAACATTTAAGTGCTAATTCCAGGATTTCCATCGTATTATCTTTTCCTTGAGAATGCGATCCTTCAGTCTTGAGAAACAACTTTATAGATCGATAAAAAAGAAACAGGATTTCTCCTATTTCTTGAATTTACTCAGAATGTCATCTTTAATCTCAGGCGGTACGAATTTACTCAAGTCTCCGCCATTCAGCGCGATCTGTTTGACCGCGGAGGACGAGAGAAAGGAGTACTCGGGTTTGGTGAGTAGGAACACGGTTTCGATGTCATTGGCCAAAATCATGTTGGCCGTGGCCTGTTGGAGTTCGTACTCGAAGTCCATGACCGCTCGGATACCCCGGATCAAGACATTAGCGCCGAAATCCCGCGCTGCGTCGACCGCCAATCCCTTTCGCGTATGCACGACGACATTGGGTAGATCTTTGGTGACTTTCTTCAACATTGTGATCCGTTCTTCAATCGAGAAGTACGAGGTCGTGTTGGGATTATGCATAACGATGACATCCAACGCATCGAAGAGGGATGCCGCCCGTTTGATGACATCCAAATGTCCGTAGGTCACAGGATCAAAGGATCCCGGATAGATCGCTTTCAGCATCTTCGTTCCTCCTTAGGTAATGCAATGCGGTGATTCCATAGGTCATTTTCTTATCGAGTTTAAACGATTCATAATCGAAAGGTTCTTCATCCAAGGTTTCCACGACGATGATGCCGTCGGGATTGAGTAATCCGTAGGATTCGATACTCTTCAATATCTTACTCAAATCCACCTTTCCATAAGGTGGATCCAGAAAAATGAGATCGAACCGTTTGGATTTGTTTTTAAGATAACGCAGTGCCTGCGTCGCTTCCATGCGTAATACCGTACACTGTTTTTCTTCTTTGAGACTGGTAATGTTCTTCGAAATCACATCGATCGCGGTGGCGCTTCCATCCACCAAAACGGCTGAAATCATCCCCCGGGAAATACCTTCGAGCGCGACGCTTCCGCTTCCCGCAAACAGATCCAAGATGGTTTTCCCTTCGACCCAATTGCCTAACCGTCCAAAAAGCGCTTCGCGTACTTTGTCTAAGGTAGGTCGGGTTTGTTTCCCGTCGATCGTGGTGAGGATACGTGATCGATGTTTACCGCCGACGATCCTCATACTTTTGCCTCATTCTTTTGTTTGATTAAGATGTTTTGCGCGATGCCGATCGCAAAGAAGATCGCCATCGTACTGGATCCACCTTGCGAAATAAAGAGTAACGGAACCCCGGTCAACGGGATCAACGCGGTGACCCCACCGACATTCAGTATGAAATGAAGTAATAAATACAAGGCGATCCCGGTCAAGGTCATCCGGCTCTTATCATCCGTCGCACGGATGGCGCCTTTAAATAAACGATAAATCAGAAATGCATACAACAACAAGATCACGCTAACACCCACCATACCCGTCTCTTCAGCGACGATCGCCAAAATAAAGTCGGTACGTGCGGCCGGAAGATAACCATATTTCTGTAACGACCGTCCCAAGCCGACACCCATCCAATTGCCCTTCACGAACGCGACCAAGCTGGAGATGATCTGATAACCGCCTTCCTGAGCGATCTCGAAGGGATTGTAGGCTGCAAGGAAACGTTGGATCTGATATCCTCCCGCATCCAACGACTTCAACAGCGCGATGCCCGGATCGCTTAGGATAAATGCGATGAACACCGCCCCGAACAAGAACGAAATCATGGCGGCGCGCTGCCACATCACCAGTTTACGATGACTGGGGAGAAAGAACACGAAGAAGCAGATGGCGAAAAAGACGACCGCCGTCCCTAAGTCTTTTTGAAGGAAGACCATTAAAAAGAACATGGCGAGCAAGACATACAATGGCGGACCGACGATCTCGCCGGGTTTCTGCGATATGTTTTTCGGTAGATCGCCAAGATAGACCGCAAACATTAAAAGCGCGATGATCTTCGCGAATTCGGCCGGCTGGATGGTGAACTCGATGAGTGGAAACGGAATTCGGATCCACGCTTTCGCCCCGTTGACTTCCGGGAAAAACAAGGTCAAGGTCAGCAGAATGAAGGTGACGATGACAAGTCCGATAATGTGACGTTTCACAAATGAAAACGAGAAGTAGCGGGCTAGAAAAAGCATCCCCGCATATCCGATCAAGATGTAGAAGATCTGCTTGGCACCGACCAAAAGCAAGTCGGTCGACGTCGACGTGATCGTCATCGACGCGGAAACGACCATGATCGAACCGAAAACGGCCAAGACCAAGGTACAGATCTGAATGGTTAAGTCAAAGCCTTTCGGCATATGGAAAGAAATTCTCGGTTTTTTCGTGCGCATAAGATTCCTCGGTCTCATTCTATCAAATTTCATCCTTAAAAAGAAGAAGCGCAGACCTGCATCAACACGATATAGGTAAGCGTCGACAACAGAATGCTTAAAAGCGCGTTGCGAAACTTAAGTTGCAAGCCAATGACGATCGCTAACGCGATCCCTTCAGGGATGCCATACGTCGGATTTGAAAACCGTGTGTCTTTGAGCGCATAGATCACCAACAAGCCCAAAATCATGACCGGAATCCGTTTCGAAAGATCGATCAACCACAATGGCATCGGATACTTCGCAAAAAAGACAAAAGGTAGCGCCCGCAGTCCGAACGTAATCAAACCGACGGTCAGAAAGACCCATGCGTTATTCATGCGATCGTACCCCCTTCGTGAAAACGGTATAGAGCGTGATCGCAAGAAGCGCGATGACCTCGAAGTAGGCTTTCGGAAAAAGGATCAAAGAACCGACACAGAGAAACAACGCGACATACCCGTCGCGTCGGCAACCGCGATCTCGCATCGCTTCCAGAAATAAGACCATAAACAAGGCGGTCATCGCGAACTCGACGCCGTTGGTGGAGAATGGGATCAAATCAAAGGCGAATATTCCCAAGATCGATCCGAATACCCAATAAGATTGGTCCAACAAAGAAATCAGAATATAGTAACGAAGTTTATCTTTCTTTTCCAGATTAAGTTTTTGTTGTGTCAACGCGAAGGTTTCATCGGTCAGCGCGTAAATCAAGTAAAACTTCCATCCCTTCGCCCCTTTGTATTCCTCAATGAGGGGCAAACCATAAAAAAGATGACGGAAATTCACCAATAACGTCAAAAGCGCGACCGTTAAAAACGCCGGCGCCGTATTCAACAGGCCGACAGCCACAAACTGCATCGATCCGGCATAGATCGCAAGATCGGCGAGTACCGTATCGCCGATGGAAATCCCCGCATCGCGGGCATAGACGCCATAGGCCATACCGACCACCAAATACCCCATCATGACCGGGAGCGAATCGATCAACGCTTTCTTCAATAGTTTCATACGTCGCCCCCTTTTCGTAGCATTTTATCACAAACCCAAACACACCGCATCATTTTTCTATACATCCCACTTCGCATCCGTTATAATAAGAACGATAAAGAAGCGGTTAGAAGATATCATCTCGGCGCCAATTCTTTTCCAAAGCGGAAAATCGAGGTTTTGATATGAGAATAAATTATGATACCATCGTGAAGGACACGCAACCAAAGCTACGGGATAAGTCCGTGCTCGTGCCGATTCCGATGATGAAAAAAGATATCGCGCTTGGCAAATCTCTCTTGCGTTACGTCACGGATTCACGTGAAGAGGATAAGGCTGAAAAATACAATTTGAAACCGGCGGTCGGTTTAGCGGCCCCGCAGATCGGCGTCATGCGTCAGATCATCTGCGTCAGCGTCGACGAGGAAGTCGGCGATGAGATCCGGACCATCGATATGGTTCTGGCCAATCCGAAGATCATTTCGAATTCGATCCAAAAATCCGCGCTGAAGTATGGCGAGGGATGTTTATCGGTGGAAGAAGCGCATCAAGGTTATGTCTATCGCAGCGCCCGAATCAAGGTGCGTGCTTTCGACGTTCTCCAACAACAAGAAGTGGAATTCCGTGCGAGCGGGTATTTGGCGATCGTTCTCCAACATGAGATCGACCATTTGCACGGCGTACTGTTTTACGACCACATCGATCCGAAGGATCCGTGGCACATTCAAGAAAACGCGCTATTCATCGAATAGCTCAACGATAAAGGAGTCTTTACTATGAAACAAACGAATACGAAAACAGGCGCCGATCAACTGGTGAGGACGGAGTCTGGGGAAAAACGCTATAATCCGACCACGGATACCTTGGTTTATGCCTTGGGAGGTCTGGGTGAAGTCGGTAAAAATATGTACTGCATCGAACATGACGACGAAATCATCATCATCGACGCGGGGATCCGTTTCCCTGAGGAAAACTTATTGGGGGTCGACTACGTCATTCCCGATTATTCCTACTTGGTACGCAACCAACATAAAATCAAAGCGTTGATCATCACCCATGGTCATGAAGACCATATCGGGGGGATCCCGTTTTTGATGCAATCGGTCAAGATCGATACGATTTACGCACCGCGTTTCGCGGCGGCGCTGATCACCAAGAAACTCGAAGAACGGCGCATGATGAATCAGGTCAAACTGAAATTGATCGACGATACGTCGCGGGTCGAAACGACGCATTTTAAAGTCGGATTCTTCAATACCGTCCACTCTATCCCTGACACTTTAGGCGTTTTAATCAACACCCCCAACGGTCGGATCGTCGAAACCGGCGACTTCAAGTTCGATTTAACGCCTGTCGGATCGAATTCCGACTATCAAGTCATGGCGTACATCGGCCAAATCGGCGTCACGTTATTGATGAGCGATTCGACGAACTCCGGTGTCGAAGGTTTCTCGATTTCCGAGAAGAAAGTCGCCGCTTCCCTGTTAGCCATCACACGAAAGGCGCAAGGACGGATGATCGTAGCTACCTTCGCATCCAATGTTTACCGGGTACGTCAAATCATCGAGGCAGCCATCGCTTGCGGACGTAAAGTCGTCGTCTTCGGACGTTCGATGGAAAACGTCGTGCAAATCGGCAAGAAACTCGGCCACATCCCTTTCGGCGACGAACATTTCTTAACACCTGAACAACTCGCCCATACACCCGCCAACAAGGTTGTCATCTTGTGTACTGGATCGCAAGGCGAACCGTTGGCCGCATTATCACGCATCGCAAACGGTACCCATCGTTTCATTAAGATCATTCCGGGCGACACCGTCGTCTTCTCCAGCAGTCCGATCCCGGGCAACGCGCTGAGCGTTTCCAGCGTGGTCAACCGCTTGACCCGCGCCGGCGCCAACGTCTTGACCAACAGTCCGTTGAATTCGCTCCATACCACCGGGCATGCGTCACAGGAAGAACAGAAATTGATGTTGCAACTGATCAAGCCGAAATACTTCATGCCGATGCATGGCGAATACAAGATGTTGAAGCAACATGCGTCATACGCTGTAGAAACCGGCGTCGATCCGAAAAATATCTTCATTTGCTCCAACGGCGATGCCGTGGTATTGCGCAACGAGGAAGTCTTCATGAGCGATACCCGCATCCCGACCGACGATATCTATGTCGACGGTAACGATGCGACCGGATTGAGCACATCGGTCTTGCGTGATCGGAAGATCTTGGGAGACAACGGACTGGTTTCCGTCATCGTGACCATCGATTCCCGCTACAATAAGATCCTCTGCCGTCCTTCGATCGTATCACGCGGTTTCGTCTTCATTAAGGAAAACCAAACGTTATTGAAGGAAGCCGAAATGATTGTCTATGACGCATTGAAGAAGACGATGCAAAACAAGACCACGTTCGGTGAGTTGAAGAATTCCATCCGTAGTTCCTTGGAACCCTTCCTCTACCAGAAGACACGTCGCAATCCGATCGTCGTACCGGTCATCTTAAATCAAAAGGCCGCCATGGCCGGATATACGAAAAAATCCGTATAAGTAACCAAAACCGGAGTCGATGACTCCGGTTTTATATTGCTTCGATTTTTTTGAATGACAGAAGTCCTTTAAATCAGTTCTTGATTTCAACAACTCCGAACATCGCCGTATAACGGATATACAAGGTTTTCACGGCGTTGGGATCGGATACGCAACGGTTCTCGAAACTCCCCAAGACCGGCGTACCGCTCGGTATGATCCGGATATCCCGTGGTAATAGACATTCGATACTGCCAAATACGGAATTCAATGTTAGGGTCGCATCGTCGCCCGCAAACTTGATGTCACGGAAATCCATATCCGCACCGCCCAGAAACGCAGTCACTTCACATTCGGTGAACGCATTGTCATTGATCCGTTCGTCCAACCCGCCTAAGAAAGACGTATAGGTTTTACGGGAACCGCTATGACGCGCTTTGGTATCGGATGTATAGCTGTTTTCGCTAAATTCCTTTTTAACGCCATCAACCGATTCTTTGACGGTCGAACGGATCGATTCCGTCGTCCGATGATCGATGAACCGTGGGTGGGAACGGCCGAAAAGCAAGGCGAAACCCAATGCGATCACTAAAACCGGTCCGATTAAAGCACGCGGATCCAAGCCGTACAACAGATTGAACGCTTCCGCTAAAAACAACCCTCCGGCCGCAACCAAAAGCATACCCCAGATCGTGATGCGTCGATTATCAGCCATCGATGTAAGACCTAACAGAATCAAGGCGGACGGCCAAAGATAATCGATCAGATTGTCAACTTCGAAAATATCCAGATTCGCAAGCAGGAATAAGACACCGCCGGCGATAAGTACCAAACCGATCCATCGTTTCATAGAGTTACCCTCCTTGTTTCATTATAGACGATTGGCGTTCACACGCAATCCGTTTCTTCCCTTTTTTACCGTCAAACGGTATAATACGAAAGACGAAGGGAGAAAAAGAATGCGAAAAAAACTTTGGATCGTGGTGGTTTTAGCCGCATTGATCCTGGCGGGAGGTTTTCTCTGGTACGATGCGTCCGTCAGTTCGCTGACGCGAATCCAAACACGTAACCTCACGGTAAGTGACACGACAATTCCGGTCGACTTCGAAAACGTACGGATCGTCTTCTTTAGCGACATCCATGCCTATGCCAATACGGATGCATCGGATTTGGATCGGATCTTGACCCGCATCAACCGTTTAGCCCCGGATATCTTGATATTCGGGGGAGACTTACTTGATAAAACAACTCCGGTCTTAACCGAAGACCAAATCAACGAGCTATCCAACTTTCTCCGTTCGATGGATGCGCCGTTGGGTAAGTATGCGGTCTTGGGTCTACATGACGAAAATCAGACCCAAGCAATCAAGACGATTTATAATCAGAGCGATTTCGAACTTCTGGAGAATCAGGTCCTTCATCTGCATAACTTAGGCGAAACATATCTCCGCTTGGCAGGCGTTTCACCGAGCCTTGATAAAACAACCGATTTATCGTTTCTAACCCCACAACCTGAAACCTATACCATCCTGGTATCCGCAATGCCGGATATCGCTGACAATTTGGGAGATGCGGATGTCGATCTCCTATTAAGCGGATCAACGCATGGCGGCCAAGTCTATCTACCGCTGATCGGTAGCACCTACAACGTCGGATCGATGAAATATCGTTCCGGAAAATACACCGTAAATCAAACGACGTTGATCGTCAGTAACGGATTGGGCACTTCGGGTGATAAGTATCGCTTGTTTGCGGATCCGGATCTCTGGGCGATCCGCTTACAACCCTAAAAAAAAAGACGTCCTGTACAGGATGTCTTTTTCTTTATAAGATTGAGATCACCAAATCAGCCGTCGCCGGATTGCAGGCGGTCGGGATGTTCTTCAACACCGACAAACGTAATAAGGCTTTGACATCCGGATCATGTGGCATCGACGAGAGCGGATCCCAGAAGAAAATCAAAATATCGATCTTGCCTTCCGCGATGCGTGCGCCGATCTGTTGATCGCCGCCCTTCGGACCGCTCAGAAAAGCTCTGACATTCAATGGTGTCGTTTCCGCGATTTTGGATGCGGTGGTGGCGGTACCGACCAAAGTATGCTTCGATAAAACATCGACGTGGGTCTGCGCCCAAGTAACGAGATCATCCTTACAGTGATCATGTGCGATAAGCGCGATTGTTTTTGACATAATAACCTCCGTTTTTTTCATTATACCGTAGAATTCCAACGAGATTATGGAAGAAATCTCTCATGATGAAAAAACCTCTCCGTGAGGAGAGGTTGGTTAAACGACGATATTGACGAGCTTGTCTTTGACGCTGATGATCTTGCGGATCGGTTTGCCTTCGATAAACGGAAGAACTGCCGGCAAGTTTCGCGCTTTTTCCTCAAGGATCGACGTTTCGGTACCCAATGCGACCACGATCTTTCCACGGAGTTTCCCGTTGACTTGGACGATGACTTCGATTTCGTCTTCCACCAACATCGCTTCGTCATAGGTCGGCCAAGGTTCGTAGGCGATCGTTTCGGTGGCGCCAAGCAACTGCCAGAGTTCCTCGCCCATGTGCGGGGCGAAGGCGCTGAAGAGTTTTACGAAGCCTTTGGCATATTCGATATAGATCGAATCGGCTTTGAAGCAATCGTTGATGAAAATCATCATCTGCGAAACCGCGGTATTGAAGTTAAGAGTCGTGATGTCATGCGTGACTTTTTTGACCGTGAAATGATAGGACTTATCCAGCGAATGATCGTTGATTTCGCTCAGCTTATCCTGCTCGGCGATGCAACGCCATACGCGGTCCAACCATTTGCGTGTACCATCCAATCCGGAAGGATTCCACGGCAAAGCGGCTTCCAGCGGCCCCATGAACATCTCGTAGACACGTAGCGAATCCGCTCCGTGGCTTTCGACGATGTCGTCGGGATTGATGACATTCCCGCGCGACTTCGACATTTTCTCGCCGTTCTCGCCCAGAATCATCCCTTGGTGGAATAATTTGGCGAAGGGTTCCTTCGTCTCGACGATTCCACAGTCATACAATACTTTATGCCAGAAGCGGGCATAGAGCAAATGCAAGACGGCATGTTCGGCCCCGCCGACATAGAGGTCGATCGGGAGCCAATGACGCAACAACTCGGGATCCGCGATCGCGTCGGGATTCTTCGGATCGATAAAGCGGAGGTAGTACCAACATGATCCCGCCCATTGGGGCATCGTGTTGGTTTCGCGGCGACCTTTTTTCCCATCGATCGTAACGTCCAACCAATCTTTCGCATGGGACAGCGGACTTTCGCCGGTATCGGAAGGCTTGTAATTCTCGACCTCGGGAAGTTCCAAGGGCAGTTCGCTGATATCCACCGTCCGTTGCGTTCCGTCTTCCATCGTGATGACCGGAATCGGTTCGCCCCAGTAACGTTGACGCGAGAAGAGCCAATCGCGGAGTTTATAGGTGGTTTTCGCTTCGCCGATCCCCTGTTCTTTCAACCATGCGTTCATGATTTCCAAGGCGTCTTCTTTATTTTTCCCGTCGATGAATCCGGAGTTGATATGCAGACCGTCGCCGGTAAAGGCTTGGACGGTTACATCGCCGCCTTCCAAAACCGGGATGATCTCCAATCCGAACTTCTTGGCGAACTCATAGTCACGTTGATCGTGGGCGGGAACCGCCATGATCGCACCGGTACCGTAAGCTGCCAGAACGTAGTCGGCGATCCAAATCGGGATCTTCTTTTGGTTAACCGGATTGATCGCATATGCGCCGGTGAAGACACCGGTCTTGTCTTTATTGAGGTCGGTACGCTGCAGGTCGCTTTTCGTCGCGACGGCCGCGATATAGGCATCCACTTCGGCTTTTTGATCTTCCGAAGTGATCTGCGAGACAAAGGGATGTTCCGGTGCCAAGACGCAATAGGTCGCCCCGAACAAGGTGTCGCTGCGGGTGGTGAAAACGGTAAACTCTTTATCGAAGCCATCGACTTTGAAGTTGACGTTCGCCCCCACGGACTTACCGATCCAATTGATCTGCATTTCTTTGGTGGATTGCGGCCATTCGACCAAATCCAAATCCTCTAACAGACGTTCCGCATATTGGGTGATGCGCAAGACCCATTGGCGCATCGGGACCCGATACACCGGAAAGCCGCCCCGTTCGCTGACGCCGTCGATGACTTCTTCGTTGGCCAACACGGTTCCGAGTTCCGGACACCAGTTAACAGGGATTTCGTCCACATACGCCAAACCGCGGTCAAACAGTTTGGTGAAGATCCATTGCGTCCATTTATAGTAATCGGGATCGGTGGTCGAGATTTCACGGTCCCAGTCATAAGAAAGACCCAACGACTTGATCTGCGCTTTGAAGGTTTCGATGTTTTTCTTGGTGAACCCGGCTGGATGGTTGCCTGTATTCAAGGCGAATTGTTCCGCCGGTAATCCAAATGCATCCCATCCCATCGGATGAAGGACGTTATAGCCTTGCATCCGTTTCATGCGGGCGATAATATCCGTCGCGGTATAGCCTTCGGGATGTCCGACATGCAAGCCGGCTCCCGATGGATACGGAAACATGTCCAGGACATAGAATTTCGGTTTTTCGAAGTTCCGAATGTCGGTCTTAAAGGTTTTGTTTTCTTCCCAGACCTTCTGCCATTTCTTTTCAGCGATCTTATGGTTATACATGGTTTCTCCTCCTTGGAAATAAAAAAACGTCCGTCTAAGGACGCGAATGCGTGGTACCACCTTAGTTCACGGAACTCCGTGCACTTAACACCGATATCGGGGTGACCGAAGAAGTTGCGACCCTTCTTGGCTTCAAGCCGAGTTCATGTTTCCTTCATGCCGTCTTGCACCGTCCGACGACTCGCTGATTTCCGGAAAACACTACTACTGCTCTTCATCGCTCTAGGATTAGGTTAAACGCATTTCGCCTAAAAGTCAAGATATCCCCCGAACAATGCGGATTGAATATGGTAAAATAGTTCTAATGAGGTATGCCATGAAAATCGGGATGAATCAAATTTGTATCAATCCGACGCGACCGTTGGTTCCTGTCGGTTTCATAACGCAGGATCGCCATGTCTCGCAAGTCCGCGGGGATTTGCTGGCGCGGATGGTCCGCATCGAAGACGAAGATCGTCATTGGCTTTGTATCGCGCTGGATAGTTTCGGGGTCAGCCGTTCTTTTTTTGCGAAAATCGAAGATAAAGTCACCGCGTTGATCGGTAAGGTCGAACTGACGATTTCCTGCAGCCATACGCATTTCGCCCCTTCACTTGTCCATGCGTTAGGTGTCTTTGAGGAAGATCCGATCTATGTCGATTTTGTCCTTGAACGAATCGTCCATTGTCTTCGCAACATTAAACTCAATGAGATTTCCAATCCGCGGATCGGTTACCGTAGCGATCGCTTTACCAGTGTCGGACGCAACCGTGTGCCCGGAAAAAGCGACGACGATGTCATCGCGACGGTGGTGAGCATCTTTGACGGGGAAAAACGCTTGGTGAACTTCCTACATTACAATTGTCATCCGACCATCTCGCCGGAAGACGCCGCGTATTTTTCGGCCGATTACGTTTCGATCGCGATCGAGCAGTTGACGTCGAAGTACCCGACCGAGTTCACCCTTTTCCTTCAAGGCGCAGCCGGGGATGTCAGCACGCGGTTTACGCGGACACAGAAGACATACAACGAAGCGATTCGACTGGGAAGAATGTTGGGAATCAAGTTTCTGGACTTGCACGACCATATCGACGTGACCGAACAGTTCTCGCTCCAACTTCATACCCGGAATATTGATCTGCACCACACTGTCAAATCCTTGAATCAAACGGACGTTTTGAACTTGAGCGAAAAAGAGGTTCGAGAGTTCGCGACGGCTCAGACCGTTTTGGATGTGATGCGTACGAAAGTCCATACTTTTGATCCATCTGCTCGGTTGACCGGGGTGAAGGTCGGCCCTCTACGTTTCTGTTTCTTACCCTTTGAGCTGGTGTCGGGATATCTGAGGTACTGTAATACCTTTACTTTGATTATCGGCTATTCCCAAGGATATGTCGGGTACGTGACGATGCCGGAAAACAAAGAAGTGACGTATGAAAGCATGTTGGAGACGATCTCCGAGGATGATAAGCTCAGGATCGTCGCCTTTCTTGAGGACAAAGCGTGAAGAATCCGTTTCTCTATACCGACGACAATAAGCGATATCACACGTACAACTATTACCTTCGTCACCGTTATGGTACGAAAGTCTTTAAAGTCGGGCTGGATGCGGGATTCACCTGTCCGAACCGTGACGGAACCCGAGGTTTCGGTGGATGTGCCTTCTGTAACGCGATCGGATCCGGAGACTTCGGGGGCGATCGTCTGGATCCTTTGGTCGTCCAATTCGAACAAGGTTGCGCAATGATGCGTAAGAAATGGCCGGATGGAAAAGCCATCGCGTACTTTCAATCTTTCACCAACACCTACGCTTCCCTTGCGGTCATCAAGGAACGGTTTCAGCCGATCTTCGAGCGTGAGGACGTCCTAGCACTTTCGATCGCGACACGCCCTGACGCGTTAAACGACGATGTGTTAGATTATCTCGCTTCCCTCAATCAAACCAAGGAAGTGTGGATCGAACTCGGACTTCAAAGCATCCATGACGCAACGGCGGTTTTGATGAATCGCGGTCATACCTATGCGGAATTTCTTGCGACTTACCAACGGATCCGCGCCACCGACCTTAAGATCGCGGTCCATTTATTGAACGGACTTCCCGGAGAGTCGATCGATCAGATGTTGGAAAGCGCACGTGTCGTCGGTCAACTGAAACCGGACGGCGTGAAGATCCATATGTTGAATGTATTGGATGCTACCGCGTTGGCCAAACAGTATGAATCCGATCCTTTTCCACTCTTATCGATGGACCAATATGTCGAATTGGTCGTACGTCAACTTGAAGTACTTCCCGCTACGACCGTGATCCAACGATTGACCGGAGACGGTGATCCGAAGGATCTGATTGCGCCGTTGTGGACATTAAAGAAAACGATCGTCCTGAATTCGATCGATCAAACGATGAAACGCCATGATACATGGCAAGGATCTAAACTTACACTCTGAAAAAGATTCGTGGATTGAGCACGAATCTTTTTTACGATTGGTTATTGCTGATTAGTTCCTGTAAAGCCATCAACTCACGCCGATGGATCAGTGAACCGATCGGGCTGTTGGCACTGGATAAACGCATCAATGCTTCGTGTGTGTTGAACCAATGGACATCACGGATCAGGATTTGCTCCTCGTCGGTCCGCATTATCGATCCGTTTTGATTATGATATCGCGCTTCGAAATATACCGTACAGGTTTGACGTTTGATTAAATGGTATTCATCGACGACCATGCCGATCAACTTGAAATCACTCGCCACAAATCCCAGTTCTTCCATCACTTCCCGTTTCGCCGCGTCGATGAAGGTTTCCCCTTCTTCGACCCCGCCGCCCGGGGTTTCGAAGTGATCACGTTTACCGAAATCATCTTCTCCGAGAATATGTAAAAAAGCAAGTTCTTCTCGATCATTGCGTAAGAAGACCCGCGCCGTAAAACGTAAGGTGTCAATGCCTTGATCCGTGTAATACGGATCGTCAAATACCGCCAAGACTTTCATCGTGCTCTCCCGTGAAAAAGACGTCCATAGACGTCTTTTCGTTTTGCGTGCTTGATCTCAATTTGGGGGGAAACTGTCGCAACCAGTATGGGTGGGGGAAGTGTTGGTTGCTTCAGGTGAAATCAATACGCAGGGTTATTACCCAATTTCATAATAGCGTATCGGTATTTGCGTGTCAACTATCGTATCTTGGAAAATGTTGAAAGGTTTCTCACATTTCACAAGAAAAAAGACCCGCAGGTCTTTTTTTCTATCAAGAGAAAGGGGGAGGTTAACTACACTTATATTCTATGAAAAGGTTATCGGATAAATACGCGTTATTTGTGTGAAAATATGTGAAAGAAAATCATCCGGATCCAGTAAAAAAGACCCGAAGGTCTTTTTTGCGAGTTACATTGAAAGGGAGGGTAACTACATTTATATCATAAAACAAGTCTATGGATAAATAATGCGTTCTTCGTGTGAAAACATGTGAGATTACCGATAAAAAGAAAAAAGGGGGGGAAACCTTTTTTCTTTTTATAAAGGGGAAAGATTCTGTACGGTTAAAGGGGATATTATTGGAGATTACGTCCGTACAGGCAAGTTACCTTGCATGATTAATATAACAAGCAATCATGGACGGAATATCATACAAATATGTAAAAGTGTGTGATATACGTTCTTTTGGAAAAAAAGAGGATTTCTCCCCTTCTCTAGGCTTTCGTCAATATCTCTTTCTTCAAGGGCTTCATCGTAAGATACCACAACCCTAAGGCAAACGGGATCAAACAACCGATGGCGATGCCGGTCAACGTGATCGTCGATCCAAACTGTTCGACCAAGAAGCCGAAGAACACCGGCGAAATCAGCTGTGATAGCGAGAAAGACATTGAAGTCGCAAATAACAAGCCGGTCGAGCGCAAATGATCCGGTGACTCTTCCGCGATCAACACTTTCGACGACACGTTGATCAAAGGGAACGTCAACATTTGAAATCCCGAGAACGCGATCAACAGAAACGGTGAATTCGCCCAGGCATATCCGATGAATCGGACGAAATACATCGTCGTGGCGAATAACAGAAGGCGTTTTCCGCCGAACTTCACCAAAAGCCAAGCTCCTAAGAAAAACAAAGGCAGTTCTGTAATCGCTTGAAACGACCATTTCAGACTGACATCGGCGTTGGTACCGCCCAACTCAAGGATTTTATCGATAACCGTGTACATGTCCGCGGCTTGGACGACATTCAGGAAAAATAAGATCGCCACCAACACGATATACTCTTTGCGTCGGACCAACAGACCGACGTCTTTCCACTTGATACCTTCATTGGTATGGACTTTGACCGCATCTCTCAGATTCCACGAAATCCCCAACGTCAATAAGGTGAAGATCAGATTCGCGAGTCCAAGTTTATCGTATCCCATCGTACTGACGATCCAAGCGGTCATCGGACTACCGATCGCCCAACCAAGCGCTCCGAAAGCGCGGATTTTTCCATAATGAAGCACTAAATACGGATCGGTCTCCAAGGTCCATGCATCCAATAAACCGACGACGATCTGAAACAAACCGCCGGTGAAGGCGATGGTCATAAAATGGTAGAAAAATTGATTTGCGGTGGTCATGTACGCGAGCCAACAGAAAACCACCAAGGCAACCATCGTCGCTACGTAGAATTTCTTGACGGTCCGATAGCGATCGCATAAGAATCCGAATAAGAATTGACCGAAGATTCCGACCAACGACATCCCTGCTAAGATCAGACCGCGTTGCGTGGGCGTATACCCGGCTTCGGTCATAAACGGGATCAACAACGTATACGGAATGGTGTAACCCATGTAAGCGATTAGGAAAACCACCACAAACCGTATCGTAAGTCTACGTTCCTTTGTCATAGAATACCCTCCGTTTCAATTGTATACGATTTGTCTAAAAAAAGCACCTTTCTATCGGTGCTTGGTGATAATTTCATGCGGTGTGACCAGCACATCCAAAGGGATGTCGGATGAAGTCGGAAAGATCGTTTCAACATGGGATATTTCGTAAGCCAACCCGATCTTGCGTCCTTTATAGTCTTTAAGCGCTCGATCATAGAACCCTTTTCCGTATCCGATGCGATGTAAATCATCGTCATACCCCAAAAGAGGGACAAACATCAGTTCGATGTCGTTGATGTCGACGGGCGTTCCGTCGATCGGTTCCATGACGCCGAAGTCGGATTTCCGCAACGATTTGAAATCGTTGAGTAAGATCCAGACCAGATCCTTTCCTTCGACCCGCGGTACATAAATCTTCTTGTTTTCGTAAAACCAAGAGGTGATGGGCAAAATCGTGTCGACTTCGCTACCGAAAGAAAGGTAAATTCCGATCGATGTGACGTCTTGCGTTAAGAGGCGCATCGATTCTAGAATTTGAGCGTTCATTTTTTCGCGTTCCTTCTCGTCAAGCGCATCGCGATCCGCGATCAACTTCTTGCGGAGCGCTTCTTTGGTCGTCATTAACCGACCGATCCTTCCATCTCCAATCGCATCAGCTGGTTCAGTTCGACCGCATATTCCATCGGAAGTTCGCGGGTGAAGGGTTCCAAGAAGCCCATGACGATCGTTTCCTGCGCTTGCGCCTTGGTCAATCCGCGGCTCATCAGATAGAAGAGCTGTTCCTCTGAAATCTTGGAGACGGTCGCTTCATGTTCGATCGTGGAGGTCGGATTGGCACTGATATTGGTCGGCAAGGTATCGCTGCGACTCCGGTCGTCAAGGATCAGGGTGTCGCATTCGACCTTCGATTTGGCGTTTTTCGCTTCCGCTTTATGATGGATCATTCCGCGGTAGTTGACTTCCCCGCCATTGCGGGCGACCGACTTGGAGATGATGGTGCTTTGCGTGTTGGGCGCCAGATGGATCATTTTCGCTCCGGCATCCTGGATTTGATGGACATGGCTGGCGACGGCGATCGAGATCGTCATGCCGCGTGCCCCTTCACCGGCCAAAATGCAGGCCGGATATTTCATCGTGACATGGCTCCCGATGTTTCCGTCGATCCACTCCATGATCCCGTGGTCCAGGACCTTGGCACGTTTGGTAACCAGGTTTAGGACATTGGTCGACCAGTTCTGGACGGTCGAATAGCGACACTTGGCGTTTTTGTGGACGATGATTTCGACTACGGCCGCATGCAAGCTGTCTTTACTGTAGGTCGGCGCCGTGCATCCTTCCACATAATGGACATCCGCGCCTTCGTCGACGATGATCAACGTTCGTTCAAACTGACCCATGCTTTCGGTATTGATGCGGAAGTAAGATTGAAGCGGTTTTTCCAGTTTCACACCGGGAGGAACGTAAATAAACGATCCGCCGCTCCAGACCGCGCCGTTTAACGCGGCGAACTTGTTGTCGGCGAAACCGACGACCGATCCGAAGAATTTACGGAACAAGTCGGGGTGATTGCGCAGCGCGCTATCGGTATCCAAGAAGATGACGCCTTTTTCCTCGACTTCCGCAAGCATACTGTGATAGACGACTTCGGATTCGTATTGGGTCGAGACGCCGGCCAAGAATTTCTTTTCGGCTTCGGGGATTCCTAAACGATCGAAGGTGTTCTTGATGGTTTCGGGAACTTCTTCCCACGTCGTCCCCATGCGATCGCTCGGTTTGATGTAATAGGTGTAATCGTCGAAATCGATCGATTGGAGATCGACGCCCCAGGTGGGCATCGGTTTCTTTAGGAAGGCCTCAAACGCGCGAAGACGGTAATCCGTCATCCATTGCGGTTCGCCTTTGATATGGGAAATCTCCTCGACGATTGCGCGGGAGATGCCTTTTCCGGTGTTGTATACGCTGACGTCCTTGTCCGAAAACCCGTATTGATATTCCGAGTTTGGCAGGTTGTCATCGGGTTTCTGTGTCATGCTTTACCTCGCTTTCCTCGATCAGTTGTTCGATCGCTTTCCAGCCGATCGTCGCGCATTTGATGCGGTTGGCTTGCTTTCCGACATTGTGGAAAGCGACCGCTTCTTCCAAAACTTCCGGATCAAACGATTCCAACGCGATCATCGCGTTGTATTGGTCGATGATGGCTTTCGCTTGATCAACCTTTTTACCACGTAAAAGCTCGGTCATGATGGACGTCGATGCGGTCGAAATGGTACATGCGACACCGTCGAAACGGACATCATCCACGATTCCGTCTTTGATCAAGGCTTGAACGGTAATATCGTCGATGCACGATTCGCTGGCCATATGTACCGAGCCGTAATGATTATCCTCGGTCAGTTGATGGTTATGCGGGTATTCATAGTGATCCATGATGATCTGACGAAGGATCATCGGATCGCTTAAGAGTTCGTTCATACGGGGGCTCCTTTACAAATAGAGATCGATGCATTTCTCCAAGGTGATTTCCTTGCATACCTCGATGAAGCGATCGACTTCTTCCTTGGTGTTGTAGAAGTAGACGCTGGCACGGATGGTTTCGGAGGTACGCAACAGATCGACTAAGATCTTCGCGCAATGGTTGCCCGAACGGACCGCGATCCCTTTGGAATTGAGATACATCGCCGCGTCTTGGGCGAAAATCCCGTCGACGTTGAAAGTGACGATGCCGGTGGAGGCATGCGGATTGTAGATGTGGAAGTTGGGTAACTTCGAAAGCTCGGATACCAAATAGGCACGCAACTCGTGTTCATAGGCGGCGATGTCCTTCATCCCGACGCTTGTAAGATATCCGACCGCAGCCTTCAATCCCAACACCGCTTCGATCGCCGGCGTGCCGGCTTCGAACTTGAACGGCGGGTTTTTCAATAGTATGTTTCCGCAAATGTCAAAACGCGCGTTGCTTCCGCCGCCTAACATGAAGGCATCCATTTTTTGTAGTAGGTCATATTTACCGTAGAGCACGCCGATCCCGGTCGGTCCGCACATCTTGTGTCCGGAGAACGCCAAGAAATCGATGTCCCAATCGGCGACATCGGTGGGGATATGCGGAACGGATTGCGCCCCGTCGACCGCGATGATCGCACCGTATTCATGCGCGATTTTTGCCATTTCTTTGATTGGGGCAACAAACCCGAGGACGTTGGTGATATGGGCGACCGCAACGACTTTAACCTTGTCATGCATCGCGGCTTTGAAGTTCTCCAACAAGAACTCCCCTTCTTCGGTCAATTTGATATATTCGACTTTCGCTCCGGTGACTTCCGCAGCTTTAAACCACGGTAAGATATTGGAAGCATGTTCGGCTTCGCTGGAAAGGATAACGTCGCCGGGTTTCAGGAATTTCTGGCCATACCCATAGGCGACCAAATTCAAACTCGCGCTGGCGCCGGACGTGAAGACGACCTCGCGCTCTTGCGCATTCAGAAAGGTCGCGACCGCTTTGCGCGCTTGTTCGTATTCTTCGCTGACTTGATAGGATAGTTCGTAATCCCCGCGATGGATATTGACGGAAGAGGTCGTGTAATACCGGTTGACCGCATCGATCATCACGCGCGGCTTAAACGTCGTCGCGGCATTGTCGAAATAAACTAGCGGTTTTGCGGGGTCGATCGTGTCGAACATCGGGAAATCCTTGCGGATCTTGACTACGTCAAACATGTTTGGTTCACCTTCTCACGTATCTCGGTCAAAAACAATTCGCGTAATTCTTCATCGGCGATGACTTCCGCCACCGGATAGAGATATCCGTAGACGATCAGCTTGACCGCCTCGTCGCGGTTGAGTCCGCGGGCTTGAAGATAATAAAGTTGTTCCGGATCGACCTGGCCGATGCTTTGGGCATGTCCGGCTTGGACATCGTTGTTATCGATATAAAGTTTCGGAAATACCGTCGCTTTTTGGTTTTCAGATAGATTTAACACCCGACTGCTTTGATGGGCATTACTGCGAAACCCATTCTTTTCGATTCTGCCGATGACGTCCATCGATAGAATCCCGTTTTCACCCATGACCGCATAATTCCCCATTTCCGAAGTCGTATCGTGGGCGACATGTGTCATTTGATAGGATAGGTTGCGTTGTGCGGAAACGACCGCCGCGCTACGTAGTTCCGCCTTGGCCATTTCACCGATCAGGCGGACTTCGCTTTTACGGACCAAGGTTTGGTCGTTGAGGTCCGCATACGCTAGGGTCAAGTTGGCGAAGGCGCCGACATCGTACGTTTCATCGATCTCCAATGCCTGGCCGCGATTCCACCAAAGCAAGGTGACCGTGGAACCTTCCATAAGCGAAACCTTGACATCGATTTTGCCTTCGCCTTCCAACGTCAAAATCACGTTCTGCTTGGTATACGGTTCAAAGGTTAGGACGACCGGCGAATCGGCTGAATTCAAGGTTCTCTGTACGATCGCCGGTACGTTTTGGTTTACCGCATCACTCATGGCTCTCGCGCGGATTGACCGCGCAAACTCCCAAGGACCCGACCGTCGTGCGTACGATCGGCGTTTCGTCGGAAACTTCGGTGATTTTCACGCCGAGTTCCTTCTGAAGCCAATCATAGCCTTCTTCATCGATCTTTTTGGCCAAGGTATCATCGCCGCTTAAGACGATCTTCCCGTCGATCATGATATGCGAATGCGTCGGTTTGATCAATTGATAGAAACGGTCGTAGTGGGATACGATGATCAGTCCGGTCTGTTGTTTGGCATACTCATCCAAAATGGCTGTCGCGACGACTTTCAAGGCGTCGACGTCCAAACCGGAGTCGATTTCATCCAACATGGCAAGACGAGGTTTCAATAGCATCATCTGTAAGATTTCGTTACGTTTCTTCTCGCCGCCCGAAAAACCTTCGTTAACATAACGGTGGGCAAGATCGGACTTCATCTCGAGTTTCGCGATCGCCCCTTCCATTTCTTTGATAAAGGCGAACAACCCGATGGGTTTTTCACGTCGCGCGTTGAGCGCCGCTTTCAGGAAATCGGAATTGGTGACGCCGGCCACCTCCTGCGGATACTGCATGCCTAAAAACAAACCCGCTTTGGAACGTTGGTCGACTTCCATCGCCAACACGTCTTGCCCGTCCAAGGTGATTTCGCCTTGGGTGACTTCATAGCGGGGATGTCCCATGATCGCCGCCAAAAGGGTGGACTTCCCGTTTCCGTTGGGTCCCATCAAGGCGTGGATTTCGTTGGAGTTGACGTTGAGGTCGACTCCCTTCAGTATTTCTTTGCCGTCGATGCTGACGTGCAAATCTTTGATGTTTAAGGTACTCATGTTACTTTCCTTTCCTGCCTATCCATAATACCAAAAAATTAACAATTCCGAAAGCAATACGAACGTCCGTGCGCAAGGAAAATATCGACATTGTCCCGACAATGGTGAGGCGTGACGTCGTCGGTTGCATTTACAACCCGAATCACATATAATTGAACATGTTAAATCAGGAGGTTTCACATGTTAGAAACACTTAAGAAGCAATGGTTCGTCGTCTTCATTGCCTTCCTGTTGCTCTGCACGGTCGTATTCTTCGTTTATGACCAGAACAAGGGAAAATTGCCCGGCAAGAGCGTAGGCGGCAAAGATGTCGTGTTTGAAATCAATGACACCGATGTCACGGCGGATGAGTTATTCGAGAAGCTTTATGACCGTTCGGGCATCACGGCGATTTACAGCGCGTTTGAACGCGCGGTGGTCGAGCAAGGGTTTGAGGGCGATACGGATACGTTGTCCGCGATCAAACTGGAAGCCAAGAATCTGACCGAAAGCACGATCGAACAGTACAAACAGTATTATCAGGACACCTATGAGGAATACATCGCCGCCGCGTTGCGCGCCAACGGCTATGACGGATTTAAAGATCTGAACCTCTACTTCACCAACAGTTTGAAGTTACAAAGTATGATCAAGACGTATTTGTTGGCCAACTTGGACACGTATTATCCGGCGTTCGAGAAAGCCGCGAGTCCGCGGATCGTCCGCTATGTCGTCATCGCAATGGACGATGTCGCCAAACCGACCGAAGAGGAGACGAAACGGTTGAAGGAAGCGCAGGAAGCTTGGGCGAAAGGTACGTATACCTTTGAAGCGTTCGCCAAAGAATTCTCGGAAGACAGCGCGGCGACTAGCGGCGGCTATCTGGGTTACTTCGACATCAACTCGTCGAGCGCCAACGGCGGAAACTATGACAAGGATTTCTCAGCTGCGACCTTGAAACTTAAGGATGGCGAGACGTCCGGTTGGGTGAAATCGTCGTTCGGCTGGCATTTGATCACGGTCGAAACCGATTTGGATTCCTTGAAGGAAGAAGATGACTTCTTCACCGCGTTGGCGGGTCACGATACCGAGAAGACGCATGTCCGTTCCAACGTCGTTTGGGCGGCTGCCGAGAAACTTGGCGTCGATTTCCACGGCGATGCGAAGTTGGAAGCCGATCTTAAAGAATTCATGTATTTGGATGAAGCGGAATAAGGGAGGAACAGACCATGAAAAAAATCATCAGCTTATTAGCGCTTGTTCTACTTCTGACCGGTTGTTCCGACGCGAGAGCCAACGTGAGTTCCCGTTCGACCGTTCTGTTGACGGTCGGAAAAGAGAATGTTACCCGCGGTGAAGTCTTCAGTACCTTTATGAATAGCTATCCGGGCGAAACGGTCATCGCGATGGCGACCCGGATTATCTTGGATAAGGAAATTCCGGTCGATGCGACGATCAAGGCGACCGCCGACGCCGCATTGAAGGCTGCGAAAGAAAAATGGAAAGATGAATTCGAAGCGTATTATGTTTCCCAAGGTTTTGAAACCGAGGAAGATTACTATAACGAGAGTTTGATCGTCACGGCGCAGACCGATGCGTTGACCGAGAAGTACATGGTCGACAATTATGACGAATTGATTGCTTCCTATAAGCCGCGTAAGATCCGCGTCATTCAGACGACGGTCTATGACAATGCGGTGAAAGCGATCAAGGAAATCAAAGACGGCGCCAATTTCGAGGCGACGGCGGCGAAGTATTCGTCGACGGCCTACAAAGGCAAAGAACAGATCGTTACGACGAGTTCCACCTTGTTTGCGGATGCGTTGAAGTTCGCGACCGATGCGACCACGCCGACCTTAAGTATCGTCATCGAAGATTCCACCAATAAAACCTTCTATGTCGTTCAGGTTACGGTTGCGGATCCTTCGAAGTTCAAGGATGAGATCTTGGAGACTTTGCGTTCCGATACGACGTTCCAAGAAAAGAGCTTGATCAGTTATTTCGAAGAAGGCGGATTCACGGTTTACGATAAGTCGGTTTACGACGAATTGAAATCCTATTACGCCGATTACTTGAATCAATAAACGAGAAGACCGTGTCACCACGGTCTTCTTTTTGGTATGATGGATATGTGAGGTGATCGTATGTGTATTTTCTGTAAAATCGTCAATCATGAAATCCCGGCTTATGTACTCTACGAAGATCAAGATATTTTGGCGATCCTGGATATCAGCCAGGTAACCCGGGGTCACACCTTGATTCTCCCCAAAGTCCATTACGACGATTTCCGCAAAGCGGATGATGAAACCCTAGCGAAGTGCGTTGCGGTCGCTAAGAGGCTAGCGGACGCCTTAGAGAGCGCTTATGTGCCGCTTGGATTCAATTTGTTGACCAATTGCGGGGAAGCGGCCGGTCAAAGCGTCAGTCACTTGCATTTTCATTTGATTCCGCGTTATGACGAAACGGATGGATTGACATTACGTTTCAAAGGAACCGAGAAGCCGGATCTCCAACAGATCCAAGCCGATATCCTAAAAAAGAAGTGACGATGACTCGTCACTTCTTTTCGTTAAAGGAGGGTTTATAGAAAGCTCGGTTCTCCAATGAGAACACACGCGGGGTGAATTGCCCCGGTTCGATCGGATCCAACGCCTTCAGGAACATGTTCATCCGGGCATCGATATTGTCTACGAAGTTCAGGATTTCCGCTTCCATGATCATCGGAAGGATCGGAGAACCATATTCGTATTCACCATGATGGGATAAAATCAAATGACGCATTAGGACGACTTGTTCGCAATTCTCGAATCCGAGTTGCTTCGCGAAGTCGACGACCATGCTTTGCATGATCGAGATATGTCCGACCAGTTTTCCTTCCAAGGTGTATTCGGTCAAGATCGGTCCGGACAACTCAACGATTTTTCCCAGGTCATGCAAGATGACGCCGCTCAACAAAAGATCGCGGTTTAAGATCGGATAAAGCTTGCATAAGGATTCGGCGATATCCAACATCCCGATCATGTGCGTCGCCAACCCGCCGACGAAGTCGTGGTGGTTTCGCGCCGCGGCCGGATAGACATACAATTTATCACCGAAATGATCGACGGATTTATGACAGATTTGGCGAATGACTTCGTCCGTCAAGGAATCCACCGTGCTTTCGATGCGTTGTTTCATAAACTCGTCCGAGAGACTGCTTCCGCTGACAAAGTCCGCCGGATTAAAGGCATCTTCCGCCAGAGGAGTTACGGAGAAGACACGCAGTTGAAGTGCGTTTCTGTATTTGAGCACTTCGCCGCTGACGCCGACGACTTTCCCCGGGACAAGCAATGCGACCATGTCCTCTTTCACATCCCAGACTTTCGCTTCGATGTTGCCGGTTTGATCTTGCAAGGTCAGCGAAGCGTAAGGCGATCCCGAGGTCGTAACGCCACGCGTTACAGCGGTGATCAATAACGGCGTATTCACTTTTTCGCCTTCCAAGAAGGCGCTGATGGTTTGTCGGTTAGTCATCGTTCCACTCCATTTCATTCAAGACAAGATAAATCTCTTCGGATGCATAGCCTTGGGTCGCCAGATAGCGATAGATTTGATTACGCAGTTTGCTTCCGCTCGCTTTGTGTTCGTAGCGTTTACGCGCTTTTTCGGCGGCTTTCCGTAACCGATCGATCTCTTGTCGTTCATCGTCCGCAAAGTTGAGCCGTTGCATGACCAGATCGATGATCGATCCGTCAAAGCCCTGTCCTTGTAGTTTCTGTTTCAATAATTCTTTCTTCAAACGCAACGACTTGTCTTTGATCGTCGGCATGACTTTTTCCGCCCACCGCAAGGCCAAATTGACTTCATCGTCGCTCAAATCTTCATTGAGGGCCTTTTCGATGCTTTCGTACGGAATCCCCTTCTGAAGAAGGTTACGCACGATTTTCTTTCGCCCTTGAAGCAGACTCCGGAAATTCATGACGGCCGAATTGACATAACGGACATCATCGATGTATCCGCGTTGTTCCATCAGTTCGATCAAATCGTTGATCTGTTTGATCGGCAATTGCGTCTCCTGTGTCAGGTAGTCATACATTTCTTTGCGTGTCCGGTCTTTAAACGTCAATTTACGGATGCATGCCTGATAGGCTTTGACGACTTTCTCATCCAACATCAATTCTTGAAGTGTTTCATCGGAGATCACTTTATCGCGCCTGAGTCCTTTCTTCAAAAACGTTTCGATACTGACGATCACTTTGACATTTTCTTTTTGTCCGGTAAACGTGCACTCGACCGCGTCGTTTTTCGCATGCACATTGATCAACGTATAGGAATTGTGATAGTGCGCGACCGCCGCGTAATAGACTTTGATGACCGATTGGTAGAAGACGCGGGCATCGTATTGTTCGACATGCTTCTTCGCGTTGAGGCGAATGGTCATCTTCTGTTCATCACTCAACGACATGTGTTGTTCGATCTTCAGCGCGAAATCCGCGGGTTGTTCGAAGTAATAACCGGTCTCTCCTTCGATGACCAATCCTTGCAGGACATCGTCAGGACGCGCAAATACCGGAAGTTCGCTGGCCAAGGCTTCGATAAACGTCATCCCTTGTGTTTCGGTCAACGAAGCGGACACGAAGACATCCGCCGCATGGTAATAGGAAGGGATCTCGACGGGGTTTTTCTTCCCGGCGAAGACCACGCGTTGGTCGAGTTTTAACCGATGCGCGTATTCTTGGAGATGTTCCGTTTCCGGACCGCCGCCGATGATGATCAATTTCGCAGGATATTTGATGGCATCAAGATGCGAGAATCCCTCGATGACCAGGTCGATGCTTTTCTCTTTCGCGATCCGACCGACATATAAGATCATCAGTTCATTGGGTGCGACGTTAAATTCGTGTCGGATGCTTTGAATGGTTTCGATCGATGTTTTATCACGATCGAACTTTTCCAAATCAAGTCCGGTCGGAATGACATAGATCTCTTTCTTGATACCATATCGCACCAACATATCCTTGGTCTTTTGAGAGGGCGAAATCATTTCGGTACAACTGCTACCATACATCTTGCTTAAACGCGATACCGTCTTACGGGCGACGCGTTCAAAGGATTTTGAGTTGAAGATGTTGACGTAGTGGGTATAGTCCTCATAGGTCGTGTGATAGGTCGAGACGAGAGGAAGTTTTAATCGATTGGCCACGATGCGCGCAAAAATCCCGATCCCGAATTCGGTATGGGCATGGATGACATCGAGTTCCATCTCGCGAATCGTGTTGACGGCCGCAAGGTGAATGGGGCTCGTGAGTACATAGCCGTAAAGTGATTTCAATTCGACGCCGGTAAGCCGTAAAACGTTGTTTTCGTAACTGGTATGAAGCAACGAAGAGTGGGTCGTAATGACAAAGACGTCATGGCCGTTCTTCTCCAATTCGCGTTGTAACGTGACGATGGAGGAAACGACTCCGTTGATATCGGGCAGATAAGTATCCGTGAATAATCCGATGCGCATGGTGTCCTCCCCCTATTCCGACTGAATCGGCATTTTCGAGACTTTATGGTAGATCTCTTTGAGTTGTTTGCCTATTTCAGGAATATTCCGCTCCTTGGCGGTTTCAAATCCGGCTTTCGTCAAATCAGGCAACGTCTTTTCGACACACCCTTTGACTAAACGGACGAAATCCTCATTGGTCGTGCCTTTATAGCAGTTGACTTGATCCTGCAACCACGGATCATAGACCCCGATGTCGCGTACGATCGTCCGGCATTTGGATGCCAATGCTTCAAGCACGACGATCCCTTCGGTTTCCTCATAGGACGGGAAGAAGAAAACATCCGCGTCGGCATAAGCGCCTTCGATGATCGCCCCTTTGACATACCCCGGCAATACGACGTTGGTCGGAGCGTCCAAGATGGCGTCCCGAACGTTTTTGGGGATGCCATAGAGGTTGGTGTGTCCGAACCAGATGAATTTATAATCAGGAAGTTTTTTAGCGACTTCGAAGAAATCCAGGATCCCTTTTCGTTCGAAATATAACCCGACCGACAGGACGATCTTTTCTTCTGGTTTCAGACTGAAATATTTCCGAAACGCTTTGATTTTTTCGTCATCGGGTGAAAAACGATGGATGTCGATCCCATTGGAAACCGCCGTGATCGGACGATCGATCCCTTCATACCCTTCCAAGAGTTTCTTGGAATACGGGGTCGGAGTCAAGATGTAATCAGCCATCGAATAGAGGTTGGTGATGTGGTATTTAAACAAAGGTGCGATCTGATTGGACAAGACAAAACTATTCCGGAAATCTTCCTCGGTGGAGTGGGCATGATAGATGACGTGTTTTCCTTCGCGATGCGCTTTGGAGATTAAGGCGGCGGATGTCACCCCCACGGTGTTGATATGCAGGATGTCGAAATCATCCTTCGGATCCGTCGTAAATTCGACGCCGGCGGACTTCAAGGCTTCCATTTGATGGCGCATCGCCCGACCGATCCCCGATCCGGAAATGAGCTTTTCACTCTCGAAATATAGGCACACTTTCATAGATGAACGGATTTCCTTTCGAACTTCTTTCCGTAGTATTATACCATGCTTTCTGTTTCTTGAACGGTGCATTACGTAAACCCACAAAAAAGGACCGTCGATAGAACGACGGTCCGAAAGCTTATTTGGAAAGTTTGACCAAGCGGTTGTAACGCTTCTTGGCGTCTTCTTCGCTCTTCGCCAACAGGGCTTCGGAATGTTCCGGGTTGATGTTGGGCAATTGGTTGAAGCGCGTTTCGTTCATCACGAAGTCGCGGAATTTCGAGAAATCCGGTTCTTTCGAATCGATGGTCAGCGGATTCTCGTTGTTCGGGTTGAAGCGATACAAGGTCCAGTAACCGGATTCGACGGCTTTCTTCTGAACGGCTTGATGATTCATCAATCCGCCCTTGATTCCGTGTTCGATACACGGCGAGTACGCCAGGATGAGCGACGGGCCTTTGTAGGCTTCGGCTTCCTTCAAGGCTTTGATCGTATGCATGCGGTTGGCACCCATCGCGATCGATGCGACATAGACATGTCCGTACGCCATGGCGATCTGACCCATATCCTTCTTCGCGGTCGGTTTCCCGCCTGCGGCGAACTTCGCGATCGAAGCGGCTTGCGAGGATTTGGAGGATTGTCCGCCGGTGTTGGAATAGACTTCGGTATCGAGAACCAGGATGTTGACGTCGAGGTCGTTGGCGATGACATGATCCAATCCGCCGTAACCGATGTCATATGCCCAGCCGTCGCCGCCGACGATCCAAACGGAGTTGGAGACCAAGTCGCGCTCGAAGGCTTTCAACGCCGCGACTTTCTTGGATTTGCTGGCATGGATGCCATCGACAAGTTCCTTGACGATCAAACGTTCTTCGTCACGGTTGCCTTTGACTTCCATGTATTTCGTAAAGAGTTCCTTCAATGCGGGTTCCGCTTCGTCCATGGCATCTTCCATGATTTCGAGGATCCGTTTCGCCTTGAAGTTCTGCGCGACTTTCATCCCGTAGCCGAATTCCGCATTGTCTTCAAACAAGGAGTTCGCCCAAGAGATCCCTTCGCCGTTTTTGTCGGTGACAAACGGAGTCGACGGAGCCGATCCGCAGTAGATGGAGGTACAGCCGGTGGCGTTGGCGATCATCATGTCGCGGCCGAACAATTGGCTGACCAAACGGTAGTACGGCGTTTCGCCGCAACCCGCGCAAGAGCCGGAAACTTCGAAGTACGGCATCAGGAATTGGCTTCCCTTGATGGTATCCGTCGGGAAGAATTCGGATTTATAAGTGGTTTTCTTGTAAATGTAATCGGCCAACGGCGCTTCGAAGAGACGCGTGTTGACGTCTTCCATGGTGAGGGCTTTCTTGCCGCCCTTGCCCGGACATTCGGTGGCGCACAGCGAGCAACCGACACAGCTATCCGGTGCGACTTGGACACGGAACTTCAAGTCGGCGACTTTCGGTCCGATCGCAGGAATCGTTTCGAATTCCATCGGCGCATTGGCGATTTCCGCGTCGTTCAACAAGAACGTACGGATGGTGGCATGCGGACAGACGAAGGAACAGATACCGCATTGGATACAGTTTTCCGCGTGCCAGGTCGGAACCGACGTGGCGATCGTGCGTTTTTCTTCAAACGCGACGTTATTACGGAAAGATCCGTCCAACAGACCGTGTTTGGTGAATGCGCTGACCGGCATATCGTAGCCTTCCAAAGCATTGATCGCGCTGACATGTTCGTCGAAGTATTCGTCTCCGGTGGTACGACGGTCACGGGTTACCGTGAGATCGGCCCATTCCGGCTTGACCGCGATTTCAACCAAACCTTCTTGGCCTTCGTCGATGGCTTTCCAGTTCAGTTTGACGACATCGTCGCCCTTCTTCGCATAGGATTTCTTCGCCGCGTCTTTCATATATTTCAGCGCATCGGCATACGGCATGATCGATTCGTTCAGCGCGAAGAACGAGGATTGCAGGATCGTATTGGTATGACGTCCCATCCCGATTTCTTCGGCGATCTTCGTCGCATCGATGACGAAGAACTTCGCATGCTTCTTCGCGAGTTGTTTCTTCACGCGATTGGGCAGTTTTTCTTCAATGGTCGCAGGATCGAAGGAGGTGTTCAACAAGAACGTTCCACCCTTCTTCAAGTTACGCAACATATCGTAACGGATCAGGTAGGAATCCAGCGAACAGGAGATGAAGTCCGCGTTTTTGATGTAATAGGTCGAATGGATCGGTGTTTTCCCGAAACGCAGGAACGAACGCGTCGCGCCGCCGGCTTTCTTCGAGTCGTACGCGAAGTACGCTTGCGAATACAGATCCGTATGGTCTCCGATGATCTTGATCGCGTTCTTGTTGGCGGAAACGGTCCCGTCGGAACCCAATCCGTAGAACAAGCAGGACGTATAGTTGTGCGCGACTTCGAATTCTTCGTCGATCGGCAACGATTTGAACGTGACATCGTCCACGATGGAAATCGTGAAGCCGTCAAACGGATTGTCTTGTTTCAGATGATCGAAAACGGCTTTGACATCGTTGGGGCTGGTGTCCTTGCTGGACAAACCATAACGACCGCCGACGATCGTCTTGATGTTCTTGTATCCGGCCAAAGCGGCATAGACATCCAAGAACAACGGTTCATGGGCACCCATTTCTTTGGTACGGTCGAGGACCGCGATGCTCTTGACCGTTTCCGGTAAGACGTTCTTCAACAGATCGACCGCAAACGGCCGATACAGATGGACTTTGACCATCCCGACTTTTTCGCCGGCGTTGTTGAGGGCATCGATGACTTCCATCATGGTTTCGGTGACCGAACCCATGGCGATGACCACGCGATCGGCATCCTTGGCGCCATAGTAGACAAACGGGGCGTAATGACGTCCGGTCAATTTACTGATGGCTTCCATGTATTCGACGACGACCGGTAAGACATTGGCATAATGGGAGTTTTGCGCTTCCCGTGCCTGGAAGTAAACGTCATCGTTTTCCGCACCCCCGCGGGTGATCGGATTGGTATGCGGGTTTAAGGCATGCGCCTTGAAGGCTTCAAGCTTATCTTGGTCGATCAGTTTGACCAGATCCGCTTCATCCAAAACTTCAACTTTTTGGATTTCATGCGAAGTACGGAAACCGTCGAAGAAGTGTAAAACGGGGCAACTGGCTTTGATGGCGGTCAAATGCGCGACGCCGGCCAAATCGGCCGCTTCCTGGACGGAATGCGACGAAATCATCGGTACGCCCGTCTGACGGACGGCGTAGATATCTTGATGGTCGCCGAAGATCGACAAGGCGCGGGTCGCCAAAGAACGCGCGGAAACGTGTAAAACGCCCGGCAACAATTCGCCGACCCATTTGTAGATATTCGGAATCATCAGTAATAATCCCTGCGAAGCGGTGAATGTCGAGGCAAGGGCTCCGCCTTGCAACGCACCGTGGACGGCACCGGCCGCGCCGGCTTCCGATTGCATTTCAACGACTTTCACGACGGATCCGAAGATGTTCTTACGACCCTGGGATGCCCAAGCGTCGACCAATTCGGCCATCGTGGAAGACGGCGTGATCGGATAGATCGCGGCGACTTCGGTGAAGGCGTAGGCAACATTCGCAGTCGCGGTATTGCCATCCATCGTCATAAATTTCTTAGCCATGGTTGTCCTCCTGATTTGTGTTCTTAACCTTTTTTATTATACTCCGTTTCGCAATCTTTTTATAGGGTAATTTGGGCACATTGCTTGATTTCCGGACCGAATTGCCTGTTTAACGGGTCGAAATCAAACGACAATTTTCGTCCATTTCGCCTGTTGAAAGCGGATACGGCTGACGAAAAAGCGGACGGCTTGATCCAAAACCACGCCCAACCATGCGCCGACCAAGCCGAAACCAAGCGAATACGCCAAGAAATAACTCAACGCCGGACGCAGGATCGTAACGCTGATCAAGGAGAGAAACGCGACGAATTTAACGTCCCCCGCACCGCGCAAGGAGCCCATCGTGATGACCTGCGCGATTTGGAATACGACGATCACGCTTAAAATCAATAAAATGTCCGCCCCGAGTTTGATGATTTCGGGATCATTGGTGAAGAGGTCGATCACAACGTAGCGCGACAACGATATGACAATCCCCAACAGGATCGCGATCATCAGTCCGATCCGTTGGCTCACTTTCCCGTAAATGATCGCAAGATCCGGACGCTTCGCGCCCAAACTATGTCCGACCAACGCCGAACAAGCGATCGACAAGCCTTCGCCGACCGAAAACGAGATCGACATGACTTGCATCGCGATGTTATGGGTCGCAAACGCCATCGTTCCCAAATTGGCGACCGATACGGCATAAATCAAAAACCCGATACGCAGAAACACTTGTTCGACAAGTGATGAGGACGAAATCTTCCATAGATTGGATAGAGTCAGTCGATCGAGATGCCATTTGTCGAAAAAGTTAAGACGCAAGAACGAGTCCTTCTTCAATACGCTACGCAGTGCCAGTACTAACGAAACGAAATTCCCGATCGCGGTCGCGACGGCGGCGCCCATGACGCCCCATCGCGGGAAGATCCAGATTCCGTTGATCAAGAGATAGTTGAAGAATATGTTGACGATATTGGCGCTTAGATTGGTGATCAAGGAGATTTTCGTATTGCCCGCCCCGCGTTGCGCGGCGGTGATGGTCAGTCCGATGCAATAGAAGAATTGTCCGACCATGATGATCCGGAAATACACGATCGCATCTTGTAGGTAATCCGCAAAGGCTCCGACAAAGATTAGGATCGGTTTGGCGAAAACAAATCCGATCGTTGATGTCAAAAATGCGAAAAGCACGCTCAACATCAGCGCGTTTCGCAGCGTCCGATTGGCTCCTTCCGGATCATTGGCGCCTTTGCGTCGTGACACGATGACCGTGGTCCCCATGTTGAGCGCAAGCACCAGACTCATCAGGATGAACTTGGGTTGGGTCGAGATCCCGACCGAAGCGATCGCACCGGATCCGATCCCTCCGACCATGACCATGTCGGCCGCTCCGATCAGTGCGATCAAGGTGGCTTCCATGGCGCTCGGCCATGCCATTTTATACGTTTTACGATACACATCCCGGGTTTTTGGCATTTCCCCGTTCGATTGATGTGTCCCCAAAAGCCCTTCGACCGTAAACCATCTCTGAAAAAGTGCCATATTTACCTCGTTAACTTGTATATTTTACCATGTTATGTATGGATGTCGGACTCTTCTTAAAAAAAAGAACGAAGTTTTTCGTTCTTATTTTTCATCGACGATCTGGAAGATGAAGAATTTGAGATATTGCGATTCCTCGGCCGCCCACAAGATCGGATGATCGGCTGACTGCGTACGATACTCCACTTGACGCAAACGTTTCTTCGCGTCACGTGCCGCATCTTGGATACATTTGGCGAAAAGTTCGGGAGTCATGAAATGCGAACAGGAACAAGTCGCTAAGAAACCGCCGTCCCGTATGAGCTTCATTGCGCGTAAATTGATTTCCTTGTACCCTTTCATCGCGTTTTTTACGGATGCGCGGGATTTGGTGAAAGCCGGCGGATCGAGAATAACGACGTCGAACTTCTTGCGGTTCTTTTCGAGTTTCGGTAAGAGTTCGAAGACATCGTCGACGATAAATTCGACCCGATCTTCAACATGATTGAGTTTGGCGTTTTCATCCGCTTGGTTGATCGCCACATCCGACGCATCGACACCCAACACGCTCTTCGCGCCGGCGATCGCCGCGTTGAGGGCGAAGGATCCGGTGTGCGTGAAGCAATCCAAAACTTCCGCGTCCTTACAGAACGGATGAATGGCTTTACGGTTGAGTTTTTGGTCTAAGAAGAATCCGGTCTTTTGGCCTTCTTCCACATCGACGATGTACTTGACGCCGTTTTCGACGATTTCGACTTTCGGATCGAATTCCTCGCCGATAAATCCTTTGAAACGTTCCATGCCTTCTTGCATGCGGACTTTGGCGTCGCTGCGTTCATAGACGCCGCGGATCGGCATATCCAGTTTCGCGAGTTCTTCTTTGAGCGTCGCGATGATCAGTAGTTTGAAGCGGTCGATGCCCATCGCCAACGATTGGACGACCAAGACATCGGTGAATTTGTCGACGACCAGTCCGGGTAAGAAATCCGCTTCCCCGAAGATCAGTCGGCAGCTAGCCATGTCAATCGTCTTGACACGATAGTTGATCGCGTCTTTCACGCGTTGGCGGATAAAACTTTCGTCGATCGGTTGATCGGCTTTGCGGCTTAACATGCGGACTCTGATTTTAGATCCGGTGTTGATGAATCCCGTTCCGAGACCGAAACCGTTGAATGCGAATACGCTGACCAAATCTCCGTCGACGCATTCACCATCAATGCGTTCGATTTCGTTATCGAATATCCATGCGCTACCGGCGCTCAAAGAGCGACCTTCGCCTTTTTTTAAATGTACGTTTGCCATAGTGATTCCTCCGACACTTCATTATTACATACTTTCCTAACACTGCAAGGGATTTCGTGGATTCGCGGTGAACCAAGTGCTTTATGGACGATAATGTTCGAAGATAACGTTGTCGCAATCGGGTTTGAGTTTATTTTCCAGATCTTTCGATCCCACAGCCCAAAAGAGCGAATAAGCACCCATGATCTTATTTAATAAGTACGTGGGATTACTTCGTTGGTGATAGTCATAACTTTGGTAATCGGGTTTCACCAGAAAGTTCAGTAAGGAGAAATGCGCAATGATCCGTTGATAAAACGGAAACTTCTTATTGTTTAAAAATCCTTCCACGATGATCCCGCGTAAAATCGACGGTTCGCGTTTTTTGATTTCCCGTAAAATCAGAGGATCAAACGAACATAGCGAGAACTCCCCCGGATAATCACGCAACAAAAGCAAGACTTGATCGACGGTTTCGGCACGTCTTCGGGTGGTTTTGATTTCAATCCACAGGGTAGTTTTACCCTCCACCAATCCCAATACTTCTTTCAATGTCGGAATCGTTTGATCGGTTTGCTTCAAACGATAATCTTTGATTTCGTTCGAACTCAATTTTTCGAACGTTTTATTGGATCCGCACATCCGGTGTAAGGTCGTGTCATGAAAAACGAAAGCTTCCAGATCGGAACTCAACTGGACATCCAGTTCGATGCCATAACCCGAATCGATGGCTTGTTTGAACGCTTCCAAACTGTTTTCGGGAATCTGTTGATCCATGGAGTAGAGTCCGCGATGCGCGATCGGAGCGATGTGCTTGTCGTGATTTCGCATCCGTTTCGAATCGATGCGGATCAGAAAGATGTAGACGCAGAAAATCCCGAGTATGAAACCGACCGTTTCCATATTAGGCAGGTTGCTTCATATACGCCAAAACGAGATCAAATGTGGCTTGCAGGGCATCGAGATGCGTACGTTCCATCCCATGGCTGGCCGAGACACCCGGACCGATCAGCGCTCCCCGAAGATTATTTCCGCCACGGAGTGCCGCTCCGACATCTGAGCCATACATCGGATAGATATCCGTGACCGCACGAATCGAGTTTTGTTTCGCCAAAGCCATCAGATGGCTGGTCATTTCATAGTCGTACGGTCCGCCGGAATCTTTCGCGCAAATCGAGACATCCCGTTCGGTACACGCCAAATCCAATCCGACACACCCCATGTCGACCGCGATCATGTCACTGATTTTCGGATCGACCCATGCGTTTCCATGTCCCGTTTCTTCATAAACCGTGAAGATGATTTCGGTATCATAGAGCGGTTTTATCTGTGTTGTTGAGAGTTCATTTAGAACACCCATCAATACGGACACGCTGGCTTTATCATCCAAAAACCGACTCTTCACAAAACCTGAATCCGTAATTTTGGTTTTCGTCTCGATGGCGATGAAATCTCCGTTGTTTATTCCAAGTTTTACGGTATCTGCTTTACTTGTGACGACTTCGTCCAAACGGATTTCCATCGTTTCGTCAGATCGTACGGAAGTCGAAGCATCTTTAAAAACATGGACCGCCGGTGAATTCGAAAGAATGGTGCCGCTATATATCTTATTGTCTCGGGTATGAATGGTACAGTATTCCCCATCCAGGGTTGCCATGAGCGGACCTCCGACCAAAGTAAACGCCAAATTACCATTTCCTTTGATGGAACGGACCATCAGTCCCAAGGTATCCGCATGTGCGCAAAAACCGATGGTTTTAGCAGAACTTTGACCTTCGACCCTTATACGTAGATTCCCTTTCGGTGAGATCACACAAGAATAGCCCATTCGTTCAGCTTCCTTTTTTAAAAACTCGATCGCTTCGCGGGTGTATCCCGTCGGCGAAGGAATCGCCAGTAGTTTCGTCAAGATCTCAATCGTATACGCATTCTTTTCCATTTTGTCCTCCGAAGGTTTCGAGATTGGGTGTTCCCCATGGTTCTCGTTGTTCTTTTTTATTATATCGGTTGCGCTTCCGTTCGTCATTTCTTTTCGCTTTTTATACATTGAAAGAAACCGGAGGGTATGCTAGAATGGAAGAGCGCAAAAACCTAGGGGTATAGTTCAAAGGTAGAACAGTGGTCTCCAAAACCATCGATGTGGGTTCAATTCCTACTACCCCTGCCAATCGTCAAACACTCGCATACAGCGAGTTTTTTTTCGGTCATATATAATGCGATTTTGAGAAACGATGGTAGGATGAAGGCATGGACAATCTCCAAACAGTGAGGTACGCATGAACATCTATACACATTCTTCTCCCCTATCGTTTGATCAGACGATCGAGACACTCAAAGAAAAACTCGCCGAAGCGAAATTCGGTGTGTTGGCGGCCATTCCGCTTTCTGAAAAATTCAAAGACAAGGGTTTGGCATTTGATTCCCGCATTACGATTTTGGAAGTATGTAATCCCTTTGAGGCCTATACCGCGATCGGAATCAATCCGACTACGGTCAATTTTCTACCCTGTAAATTGGTCGTGGCTGAAACATCAGGCAAGGTGACGATTCAAATGGCCCGTCCAAGTGAATTGATCGCTTTGTTGGGGGATCCTGCTTTACAGACCTTCGCATTGAAGATCGAAACCACGCTAACTGCGATTACCGATACAATCGTGTAAAGACACCGATGTGTAAAAGGTTTTCCTTCTATCAACTCTATGTAATCTTTCGATGATCCGAAGTGATTTCTTAAACGAAAAACCCGCAAAAGTGAGGCAATGTGCTCATTTCGTGGGTATTTTTTTCGATACATTGGAACTATAGAAAACGGATTCGTTTCGGGCGAATACAATATGTTATTGTGGATACCGCTAAATCACTTTCGTCACCATTTGTGTTGGAATTGGTTCTGGAGTGAACACCCTACCATAGAAAATTCAAATTTACTGTCACTTCAATCATTGAAATCACCAACATTATCATATCCTCTGGATTCCCAATATCCTTTATAGCTCGTATCGGATGAGAGTTCAATCTCATCGACCCATCGTGCCCATTTGTAGCCAAGTTTGTCTTCCGCCACAACCATAAAGGGAAATCCCATTTCAGGCGGCAGCAGTATTCCGTTGGCTTTATAGGCAAGGATCAATTTTTTCTCTTTGATGACGGAATATGGAAGCGAAGTCGTATAGCCATCGGTCGAATGGAAGATGACGATGGCTGCGCTTACGTCGGGCTTAGCCAGTTCGATTAGTTCTTGAAGTAAAACCCCTTCCCATAGGATCCTTGCACTCCATCCCTCAACGCAGTTTAATGTGATCAATCGTTGATACTTGTCGAGTTCAAGAACCTCATCATAGGTTAAACTTTGTGGATTCGCCACCAAGCCTTTGATTTTGAGTCGATAATTCGCGAGATCAACATTTTGGACGCCGTTGATCGAATTGTCACGGGGACCGACCGCAGGACTTAATATCTTTCCTTGATATTCCATGATTTCACCTTCGCGGAAACGTGCTAAAGAAGCCGATGAATGCGTATCCGGATCATCATCGATTATGGTCGAACAAGCGCCAAGAAACAACATTGCGACGATAGACAGAAATACCGTTCCTTTTTTCATGGATTTACCTGTAACAGGGTCTTTCTTTACCTTGATTATACGTCATAACACAACAATAAAATAGAAGGCGTAAGCCCTCTGATTTTGGATTCAGCAATGGATTTTATTCTACTCGAAACGACAATTCCATCCGAAAATAAAGCGAGGTTCAAATTGCGATGTGGCGAAGAATCTAAGCAACCGTGGATCACATATGTTGATCAGCGCTTCGGTCGCTGACTTAGGGTGATGATGATGACCGCGATCAGGATGATACCGGCGGAGAGTAAAGAAGTCGGAGTAAGGACTTCGTTTCCGATCGCCCAACCTAAAGTGACCGCGACGATCGGATTGACAAAGGCATAGGTCGATACCCATGCCGGATTGACGTTTTTCATCAGCCAGATATATGAACTATACGCAATGACCGAACCGAAGAGGATCAAATAGCCCATCGCCCACAGCGATGTCGTTTGGATCGCGGAAAAGTCGGTTTTCGCCCATTCGCCGCTTGCGATCGCGATGACCAATAAAAAGAAACCTCCGGTCATCATTTGGATCGAAATATTATTAAAAGCGGATGTAGGAAGTTTTGCGAAGCGGGAGTATAAAGAACCGAAGGACCAAGAGATCGATGCGGCGAGCAAGGCCAGCAAGCCGATAAGATCAAATCCTTCCAAGGGAGAGGTCGAGGATTTGAAGACGAGGATGGAAATACCGAATAGACCTAAGACGATGCCGATCAATTGCGGTAAGGTCGGTTTCTTCTTATCACCCAACCGCCAATTGATCAGCGCGATCCAAAGGGGAACGGCGGAAATCATCAAACTAGCGATCGCGGAGGGTACGCGTTGTTCGGACCATGCGACCAAACCATTACCGATAAGAAGCAACAGTGTTCCGACGATCGCCGCATTCTTGATTTGATTCAGGGTCGGGAGTGGATCTTTACGCAATCGACCGACGGAAAACAAAATCAATCCGGCGCTCATATGGCGGATTCCACCCATGACAGCCGGAGTGAAGTCCACTAAAGCGAACTTCATGCCGAGGTAGGTTCCGCCCCAGAATAAGTAAACCGCCAGAAACGCCAGGATCGTCATCACTTGCTTTTTCATGTTATCCTCCCCGAAAACTTTCTGTCATTATATCATAGTTCGAGGATTTCAAACTTGCATAGTAAAAGAACTCCGTGGGGAGTTCTAGAGTTTCGCTACCATTAAGCTTTGAACCGCATCGGCGACATCTTCGACCCGATCCAAAACGTCTTCCATACGTTGATAGATCTCTTTTTTCGAGATGATCGTTAACGAGTCAACGTTGTTTGTGAAGAGTTCGCGCATGCTTTCAAGATAAATGCGGTCGGCGACTTCTTCCAAATCGTTGATATCCGCGACCAACTGGTTCATCGCTTTTAAGTCGAGCTTTTTGAAATGATGTAACGTTTCCATCAGTTCGACCATCTTACGGCATGCTTTGACCATCGTTTCGATGAATGCTTCGTAATATCGGTCTCCGGTCGAGATGTTTAACATGTAGCAATGGGCGGCGACATAATCAATGTGGTCGGTGACATTCTCGATCGCCTTTAAGATCTCGACGAAGTCGGTTTGATCGATCGGCGTGATAAACGCTTCGTCGATGACACGCATCGAAGCATGGACATGTCGATCCCCTTCGTGTTCGATTTCTTTGATTTTACGTAATTCCTCGTAGTTCAAGTTTGCGTCCGCAAACGCGATTTGAAGCGCTTCGGCGGCACGTAAGGTGATTTTCGACCCGACAACGAACATTTGGAAATAATCGACGTCGGAGGGGATGATGATTTGTTTGATTTGCTTGAATATGTTTTTCATAGTGTGTCTCCCTTACAGAACGATGGCACGGATGACCGTTGCGAACAGATATCCCAATATCATGCATGCCGGAAATGTCAGCACCCACGCCGTAACCATTTCCTTTGCGATGCCCCAATCGACTTTATTCAAACCTTGCGAAGCGCCGGCCCCCATCATGGCGGTGGCCTTCGTATTGGTTGTGCTTAGCGGAATTCCATATTTAGTCGCCAACAACATACTGACGGACGCGACGATTTCGGCGGTGAATCCTTGGTACTTTTCAAGTTTCACCATATCCATGCCCATGGTTTTGATGATACGGTAACCGCCGATGGAGGTACCGATCGCCATCAATACCGAACAAAATACCATGATCCAAATCGGGATCGACATGGTTCCGGAGATCGCGGGATAGATTCCTCCGACTACCAACGCAAGGTACATGACACCCATGAACTTTTGTCCGTCTTGTGCTCCATGCGTGAATGCCATCAACATCGCGCTGACGATTTGTCCTCTGGAGAAAAAACGGTTGGCTCTACGTCGCTTCGCGTTGGAAGACAAGAGTTTAACCAGTTTCGTTCCATAAACACCGAAAACGAAACCGACGAACGTGGATATGAAAAGTCCGATGAAGACTTTTTGGATCGATCCCCAGTTAAACGAATCGAATCCGTTCAGCGACATCCCGGCTCCCATTAGACCGGCGATGAGCGCGTGGCTTTCACTAGTCGGGATGCCATACCGCCACGCGGAGACCGCCCATAGCACGATCGCCAATTGGGCGGAAGCTAAGGTAATCAACCCGGCATTCCCACTATCGATCGATACGATGCTTGCGGTGGTCATCGCAACTGCCGAACCGGCAAGGAAAACACCGAGGAAGTTTAGGATCGCCCCCATCAGGATCGCCGCGCGAGGGTGAAGAACACGGGTCGAAACAACCGTGGCGATGGCATTCGGCGCATCGGTCCACCCGTTCACAAATACCGAGGCGCCAACCAAGATCAGCGCAAACAACAATAATGGACTCATAATTTCTCCTCATTTTTAACGTCTTCAGATTCCCATTCTTTGAAAAAGTCATATAGGAATTTCACTAGGATTCCATGGCGTCGCTCTGCGATACGCCGTGCTGTCGGTGTGTTCATCTGATCCTTCAGAAGCAATAGTTTCTCAAAGAAATGATTGATCGTAGTACCCTTGTTTTTCGTATAAGCGCTTTGATTCATCGAGAGATCCGGCTTCTGCTCGGGATCATGCATGTCACGTTGGCGACTTCCTCCGAATGCGAATGCCCGAGCGATTCCGATCGCACCGATCGCATCCAAACGATCCGCATCCTGGACGATTTTGCCTTCCAAGGATTCGCATGCTTTACTATCCGTACCTTTAAATGACAATGTACGGATGATATCTTCGATCGCTTCGATTGTTGTCGGATCGACATGATGCTCAACTAAAAAACGATGCGCGCTCTCCGTACTCCCCATCGGAGTACCGAATAGTTTCGCATCATCCACGTCATGAAGGATTGCCGCAAGCGCAACGATTTCTTTATCCGCGTTTTCTTGTTCCGCCATATAAATCGCCGTACGGTAGACGCGAACGGTATGGTGAAAATCATGACCGGAAGCATCATGTTCGAAGCGTTGTTTCGCAAAATCAAGCGCATTATTTAAAAGATCCATAGTACCTCCCCGAACAGTTACTATCGTAACATACTCTGGTTGAAGATAACAAAGAATATCGAAAATTATCGGCCGCAACCCTAAAAAAAACGACGCTTGCGCGTCGCAGGTCTACTTATTTCTTGGAGTTGCCGGGATTTTCCGGTTTCCCTTTCGGGGCGTCGATGTCGGTCGTTTCATGGGTTGCGGACCACAATTCTTTCACATCCGCCAACAATGCGTCGAGGTCTTCTTCGGGATTTTCAAGACGCAGACGGAGTGCGCTGACATCTTCGTTCTCGCGTTCCAGTTTATCGATGAAACGTCCGATATTGGTACGTTCCTTATTTTGATTCTTCTCGATAATTTCAGCACGTTTCTCAAGATTCTGTTTGTTGGCGGGATCGCTGAAGTATTCTCCGGCCGTCAGCCAAACACCGTCGTGCTGTACCATCCCGTTGATGACATACATGCCAAGCGGGACTTTCTTTTCTTGCGACTCGAACCACTCGATTTTCGATGCTTTCATCATAACGACGTGGTAATCGGAAATATCGCCGCCGGCCAAGATGATGCTTTTAAGGTTTTCATCGAGTTCTTCCGTGGCTTCTTCTTCCTCGTCATCGGTATTGACGGTCGTCACCAACACGTAATCTTCATCCAAGTCTTCAGGATTCAAATAACCGGCTTCCTTCGCCCAATCTAGGATCTTCTGGGTCGCTTCGGTCGCCGGTAATCCGACCAAGGATTTGGTATCGAATTCTTTCGCGTCTTTATTGACGGCTTTGACGCGGATAACGATACCTTCCGCATCGACGGATAACTCGAAACTCGGGTTGATGTCGATCGCGACGATCGATACCGTCTTCGCAGCTACGTTGAACACGCCGTTATTGAGGAGTGTCAGTCCAAGGGCGAATACCGCAAGGACGCTTAATGCGGACATTCCGATTCGACGCAGTCTTTTTTCGCCGGTCTTCTTGGCGATTTTCGTATGAATGGTCATTAACATTTCTTCTTGATTCAACGCATGCTGATCGACAGCTTGTTTTAGGTTGTTCATGGTTGATTTCACCGTATCTTTCGATTGGATGCCTTTCATTAAGGTAGTGTCGATTCATATCGATTTCGTTGCATATTTTTTTAAAGATTGAGCAATTCCCGGAGCTTTTTGATCGAACGGTAGTATCTAGCCTTTATTTTTTCCTCTTGCATATCGAATTGCGTCGCAATTTCCGAAAAAGTTAAATCATAATGGAACCTTGCGACCAATATTCGTTGATCTAACAATGGAAGTTTTGAAATGCATGTCCAGATTTGCTGGGTCGTGGCTTGATTGATGGCAGACAGCTCGGTATCTTCATTCGCGACCACTTTGTCTTCAATCGGTTCGATATCGTCCTGCGTAACAAAACGTTTGCTTGTTCGATAAAAAGCGGCACATTGGTTTTCCGACATTCGGATCAGGTATGCCTCCGGGTTTTCGATGTTTTTCTTTTTACGGACTACATTTATGAAATAGTCCGCATAAACATTCTGTAGGATATCCCGTGCGTCTTCAACATTATCCATTCTAAAAAAAACATATCGGCTTACCGACGGGAAGGTTGTCGCATAGATTTCCTCAAACCGTTGTTTCTCTTCGTTTTTTTGTTTCATGTCGTTACCTGCCTAAAGTTTAGTCGATAGCTGAATCACCGTCAATCGGAAAAGAAAACGTGCATGGCACGTTCTCGATTACTTATTCAATGTTTTTTTGATCAATTCGACCACTTCATCGCAGGTCGATTTGGTTAAGGCTTCTTGGGCAAGGACTTTCATACTTGCGAAACTGAGCGAACGGACCATTTTGCGGGCTTGTAAGATCGAACTGGCGGACATTGAGAATTCATCCAGACCCAGTCCAAGCAATACCGGGACGGCCATCTCTTCACCGGCCATTTCACCGCACATGCCGACCCACTTGCCTTCTTTATGGGCTCCGTCGATCGTCATCTTGATAAGACGAAGAATGGCGGGATTATACGGTTGATAGAGGTATGAAACTTTCTCGCTCATGCGATCGGCAGCCATCGAGTATTGGATCAAATCGTTGGTTCCGATCGAGAGGAAGTCGGCTTCTTTCGCGAACTGATCGGCCAATACCGCCGCGGCCGGAATTTCGACCATCATCCCGATTTGGAAATCATCGGAAACGGCGACTCCTTCGGAAATCAAGGTAGCCTTTTCCGTTAAAACGAATTCTTTCGCTTCACGGAACTCGTCCAAGGTCGCAATCATGGGGAACATGATGCATAACTTCCCATAGACGCTTGACCGTAATAAGGCGCGGACTTGCGTGCGGAAGATATCTTTACGATCCAAACAAAGACGGATCGCGCGATACCCTAAGAACGGATTCATTTCGTGCGGGAACGGTAGATACGGAAGTTCCTTGTCTCCGCCGATGTCCAAGGTACGAACAACGACCGGACGTTTCCCCATCTTCTCCAAGACGGTACGATACGCAAAGAATTGGTCTTCTTCACTCGGTAAGGATTGCGCATCCATATAAAGGAATTCGGTGCGATACAGGCCCACGCCTTCGCCACCGTTTTCCAACACATTCTCCGCGTCTTTCGGATTCCCGATGTTGCCGACCAACTCGACATGATGACCGTCGGTGGTTACGCTGACCGCATCCTTAAGGACTTTCAAACTCGCCTTCAGTTCGACATATCTTTCGGCTTTCTTCGTGTAATCATGGATTTCTTCTTCGTTCGGATTTACGATTACGATTCCGTCCAACGCATCCAATACGATGAAATCGCCATGATTGACATGATCCAACAAACCTGTGATCCCGACGACCGCCGGTATCTCCAACGAACGTGCCATGATGGCGCTGTGGGATGTCCGTCCGCCGATTTGGGTGGCGAAACCTTTTGTGAACTGACGATTGAGCTGTGCGGTGTCGGAAGGCGTCAAGTCGTTGGCGACGATTACCGTTTCTTCATCGATGAGACTCAAGTCAGGCAGTACTTTACCTAAGAGATGACATTTGATACGGAACGTAACATCTTTGATATCGGCCGCACGTTCGCGGAAATAGGCATCGTCCATCGATTCGAACATCGTAATGAACATGTTGCCGATCTCATTGACGGCGAAATCAGCGTTGATATTTTCCGATTGGATCATGGCTTCGATCTGTCCTGTGAATTCAGGATCATCACAGACCATCAAATGGGCATCGAAAATCGCTAATTCTTCGTCGCTTAAGCGACCTTTCGCTTTTTGTTGGATGACGACGATGTCTTTTTTCGTCTTCTCCAAACTCTCGCGGAAATGTTCGATTTCCTTTGTTGGGTCGACAACTTTCTTTTCGATATCCAATACGGGTTGTTCGAGTTTATACGCTTTGGCCAACACCACTCCGGATGAAGCCGCTATCCCTTTTAACATACGTGTCCTCCTACTGTTTTTTCAGTTTGATTAATTCCGCGACCTCGCCCATCGTCTTCAGAGCCAGGAGTTCGTCATCTTCGAAAACAAGATCGTACTTCTCTTCAAGTTGTAAAATCATTTCAACCAGATCCAACGAATCGATTCCAAGGTCCTTTAGAGAGGTTTCCAAGGTGATCGTATCCTCGTGCCCGGACTTGTTTGCGATGAGTGTCTTCAAATACTCGTACGCTTCCATTTTAGGCACCTCCTCTGTGTAATTCTAGCATGAATCACCCATGGAGACAATTTAAAAATGCTTGCATGGAGCGACCCTTCAAACGGTAATAGGTCGTTTTCGCATAAAATTCCATCCACCAATTTTTGGGGGAAGATTCTAGAAAATCATGGGCGATGATTCGATACTCATCCGCATCCAATGAATGAAGCACATCGTCGATCGTTAAAATATACGCCAATGCGTAGACGGTCGATTCTTCTTTGATTTCGCCGACCAATCCTTGGACTTGGATCGATCGTTTGAGTTGATGATAGGATCGGCAATGGAATTTCACTAACGTTTCCATTTCCTTAAAATTATAGTTATTTTTCATGAAGCTCACCGCTTTCACTCTATGCGATGAAATGATTATTTCCTGAGAAATCTTTTGGAAAAAGAAAAGAAGCCTTACGGCTTCAAATTACTTTAAACGTGTGCGGTATTCCGCGATCTCCGATTCGCTTCCCCAAATAAAGTGACCCGGTTTGATCTCAACGAATGAGGGTTGTTCATCATGATAATCATGGAGATCGGCTTGATAGACCATCAGTTCTTTTGCCTTTTCACTGATCGGATCCGGCATCGGTACTGCGGACAAGAGAGAACGGGTATAAGGATGCAATGGATTCTTGAATAACTCCTCGGTCGGCGCCAATTCAACGATCCTTCCAAGATGGATGACCGCGATGCGATCCGAGATAAAACGTACGACGGACAGGTCATGCGCGATAAATAAATAGGTCAGCCCCTTCTCTTCTTGAAGATGTTTCATCAAGTTAAGAACTTGGGCACGGATCGAAACGTCCAAAGCGGAAATCGGTTCATCGGCGATGATCAACTTCGGTTCCATAACCATGGCGCGTGCGATTCCGATACGTTGTCTTTGACCGCCGGAGAATTCATGCGGATAACGGGTTACGTGTTCCGGCAACAAACCGACTTCTTTTAAGGCATCCAATACTTTCTTGCGACGATCTGCATCGTTCTCAAACATTTTAAAATTGACTAAGCCTTCGGAAACGATATAATCGATCGTCGCGCGTTCGTTCAACGATGTCGCGGGATCCTGGAAGATCATTTGGATGTTCTTGATGACCCATTTGTCTTCTTCCGGTGATAGTTTTTGGTTAATGATCTTACCATCGAACTCGATGGTCCCTTTGGATGAGGAATTGATGCGGATTATCGAGCGGCCGATGGTCGTCTTACCCGAACCGGATTCTCCGACCAACGCGAATGTTTCACCGCGATAGATGTCGAAGTTCGCGTCACGAACCGCTACGAAACGATCCTTGCCTTTCGGGAAGCTGACTTCGAGGTTTTTAACCGATAAAATGACGTCGCGGTCCATTATTTCACCTCACCTTTCAAAATCATCTGGATTCGACCATGTAAATCATGGATCGCCGTCGGAGGTTCCACTTTCGGAGCACGCGGATCCAATAACCAAGTCTTGGCCATATGGGTCGGCGTAATTTGGAAAAACGGAGGTTCCTCTTCAAAATCGATTCCGATCGCAAACGGATTCCGCGGAGCAAAGGCATCGCCTTTGATCTCGTTGAAAAGCGACGGAGGTGTTCCAGGAATCGAATACAGTCTCTCACCTTTGATACCAAGCTGAGGTAAACTGGACAAAAGCGCCCATGTATACGGATGTTTCGGCGAATAGAAGATTTCTTCGCAGGTGCCGACTTCCACGATTTGACCGGCATACATAACGGCGACGCGTTGAGCTACGTTCGCGACGACACCGAGATCGTGGGTGATATAGATGGTCGTAAAACCGAATTCTTCTTGAAGATCTTTGATCAGTTTCAAAATCTGCGCCTGAATTGTAACGTCCAACGCGGTGGTCGGCTCGTCGCAAATCAAGATGTTCGGACGGCAAGCCAAAGCGATCGCGATAACGATGCGTTGACGCATCCCGCCGGAATACTGGAACGGATACTCATTGAAACGATCGGCCGGATTGGGAATACCGACACGGTCCATCAAGTCGATGGCGATTTGTTTCGCTTCGGCTTGTGTTTTTCCTTGATGCTTCGTAATGACTTCGGTAATCTGCGAACCGATCGAGCGGATCGGGTTCAAGGACGACATCGGATCTTGGAAAACCGTCGCGATTTTCGGACCGCGGATTTTTTCCCATTCCTTATTGTTTTTGATGGCTGCCAAGTCGCGATCCTCATAAAGGATCTTACCGTTGGCGATTCGACCGTTGCTTTCCAGCATCCCGGTGAACGTCTTTGTCATAACGGTTTTTCCCGAACCGGATTCCCCGACGATCGCCAGGGTCTCTTTTTCATATAAATCAAACGACACGTTGCGAATCGCCGTCAGCTCGCGGTTACGAACTCTGAATTTGACGACAAGGTCACGAACGGACAATACGACATTTCTTTCCATTGGTTACCTCCTACATGTGTGTTTTGGGATCGGAAGCATCTGCGAAGGTCTGTCCGACGATATAGAATGAAACGGACAAACTGGCAAGCATGGTTACCGGAATCCAAAACAGGTATGGGTAGGCATTGATATAGGATGTATACTGACTGATCAAGCGACCCAGCGAAGGTGTCGCGGAGGTCAAGCCGATTCCCATAAACGACAAGAACGCTTCAAGCGATATGACCGTCGGGATTTCACGCGATAACAAAGTAACGATGACCGATGTCAAATACGGAAGAATGTTTCTCGAGATCATACGAGGTGTCGGAGTCCCTAAACAACGCGAAACCAAATTGTATTCACGATCACGAATGATCATGACTTGGGTACGGATAAAGTATGCGATGGGGAACCATCCCGTGATGGTCAAGGCCATGATCAAATTCCAGAAACCATAACCGAAGACATACAACATCATGGTAACGACCAATAAAAACGGAACGTTGGCGACAATATTGTAGAGTTCGAGTAAGTATTTGTCTGCTTTCTTTGAATATCCCCAGAAAGCTCCTACCGCGATCCCGATCACCATGTTGAGGCCGGTCGAGATAAATGAAATCAAAATCGAGGTGCGTGTTCCTGCCCATGCGGCATCGAAGAGCGAGTTGCCGACATTATCGGTACCGAACAAGTATTTCAAGTTCGGGGCATTGAAACGAAGGGAGAAATCAAGGATGTTCGGAGAAGATAACGGATTATATCCGGAAAACAAAGGCTGAATCATCGCCATTACTGTGATGAACAACGCAAGTATTAACATTGCGATCGAAAGCTTGCTTTTGAAGAAAGTACGGAATACGGATTTCCAATAGGAATAATGCGGCGCGGAAATATGCTCCGACGCGGACTCGTCGATCGCGACGAACTCGAATTTCTTATCGACCATCAGTTTCTACCTCCTTTCGTATCCAAATGAATGCGCGGATCCAGGTAGGTAATCAAAATGTCACCCAATAAGACAGACAAGATCGATAGCGCAGTGAAAATAAACGTCAAAGCGATGACTACGTTGTTATTGTAGGCGTTGATCGAATCCGGAAGCATTTTGCCCATCCCCGGAATCGCGTAAATACGTTCGGTGATGATCGCTCCGCCGATGGCACCGATGATACTGCCCGGCAGACCATGGGCGATCGGAATGATCGCATTACGTAGAATGTGTTTATAGAAGATTTCCTGTTGCGACAATCCTTTTGAACGGGCGAAACGTACGTACTCTGCCGTTGTTTGGTCAACCATATAGCGGCGAACCCACATCAACAAGCCGGCGACGCTCGGTAAGGAAAGCGAAATGATCGGAAGAACCCAAGAACTCAATTCTCCGGCTCCGAGTTTCGGGAAACTATCCGGCAGTCTGAAGACTGTCGAACCGACAAAACGGAAGAGATAAATATAGGCTAACGTCGGAACGGCGATGACGAAGACGATGTACCCCATACCGATCTTATCGATAAGGCCATTTTTCTTCGAAGCCATGAAGATGCCCAACGGAATCGAAATCAAGTAAGAGAAGAACAACGCGATGAGTCCCATTGTGAAGGAAATTTCCATCATGGAGGGATCCTTACGTAACGTACGGCAGTCCGCGTATTTATCGGTGAACTTCGTCAAATCAAGACGATCCAAGGTGTATTTGTATTCGCATGTGTATTCATTAACGCTGCTGCTGGTCGTAACGCCGGTCGGGAAAGTAATGTCACGCATGACACCTTCACCTTGGCGATCCGACATGACCGTTAATACTTCGATCCCGCTGAACGTGGGATACGAAATGCCGAAATTCAACTTGATCCAGTTTTGATGAATGAACGGGAACGAACTGTTCAAATAGATTAAATACTTGTTCTCACATCCGCTACACAGTAAAGCCGGTTTACCGCTCCAGTCTTTACCGACATAGATTTTGCGTTCTAAATCGGGATTGCTCGCATCTTTAATCTTGTTTGGTCCATCGATGACAAGCATGTTCGCATAGAATTTAATTGCGCGTTGGATGATTGTGATCTCTCGCGAGGCGTACGCCGTATTCGTGCTTGAGTAAACACCAAAAACCCATCCCTTGCTCTCATATTGAGATTTAAGTTGGGCGAATTTGCTAGAATTGATGTCCATACACTCGAAATAGTCATTTGTCCCATTTGAATAATCCCGGACACATAAAGACTGCTGGTCTTCATACTCCAAGTATCCAAGTTCGTCATAACGACTGAATTCGTAAGCTTTTTGTGTATCCGGACGTGATGTCAGTTTGCCCCACAATTGGTCGTTCATAAAGATACGTTCGCGGGGAACAAACGTGAATATCAACAAGTAAGCGATCGTAGTTACCATGAAGATTGAAAACAACGAACGCAAGAATCGGGAAATTACGTATTTTTTCATTGCATACCTCGTGAGAACAAAAGGATTAGAGGAATTTCTAATCCTTTTGTTAGTTCTACTAATCAGTTTTAAGAAGCTTACTTAGCGCGGTCTTTTTCCCACTGAGCCTTCGCAGCATCTCTCTCTTCGAGGGTGATGACGTGGTCAGTGACTTGCATGAATTTGTATTTGTATTCGCTGATACCATAGTCAGCCCACGAAACGGTGTACGGAGCGACTCTGGAAACTTGGTAGACACCGCCTTGCGATACGTTCGGGAGAATCAAGGAATGCCCGATCAGGTACGCTTCGGCAGCTGCGAATAATTGATAACGTTTGTCCATGTCTTTGATTTCGGCATTCGCGGCATCGAGAAGTTCTTGGAATTCGAAGAATCCAGCGGCTTCTTTCGCTGCAGCATTCGCGTCAGCTCCGGCTTCAAAGCCCATGCCTTTTAACAAGTCGCCATTGATCGGGGACAAGGTTTGGACGTAGGTCTTCGGATCGCCGTAGTCAGGACCCCAACCCGAACCGATGTTGATATCGTAGTTGGTGCCAGCGGCCGTCTTATTGGTGTAGAAACCAGCGAGGTAGGTTTGCGAATCCGGTGCGACCGTAATAGCGATGTCGACCAAACCCGGGAACGCTTTTTCCATTAAGGTTTCAAAGGCTAAACGCGTATTGTAGTTCTTCTGGCTGGCTCCGTTGGCCAATACTTCGATGACGATCGGGAACGTGACGCCTTCGGCTTCAAGTTCGGTTTTCGCTTTTGCCATGGCGGCTTGAGCAACAGCTAGGTCGTAATAAGGATCTTGGCTGTCGGACAGATCGAAGTCTTCAGGGAACAATTCGGCGTCGATTTTATTCAACTCGGCAAGCAACAAGGTAGCGTAGGATTTACCATCGGAGGTCGAAACGAAATCCGGGGAGGTATAGGTGTTACGCAATGCGTTGAATTTCAGCGCTTCGCCGACCGATTGCGCATTGAGGGCGCCGCGGTCGAGACCACGGAAGATCGCCGTTCTGAAGTTTTCGTTCAGAATCGCTTTCTTCGTGTCTTCTCTTTGTTTTTCAGTCTTAACGGAAGGTAAGCGTCCGTCGTCGTTGGCGAAGCCTTGACGATCGTAGTTGAACGAAATGTAGTAAGTCGTGGTGGTCAAGCGGCCGATATAGATCGAATCGCCGTATTTGTCGGTAGCGGTCTTGTAGGTCGCTTCGTTGTCGGTGTAGACCGGAGCGGCGGACAATTCGCCATTGTCGAAGCTTCTGAACAGGCTATCCGGATCGGCTCCGTCATAGAATGTCAGTTTAACTTTCGGGATGTAAACGTTTTTCTTATCCCAGTACGTCGGGTTGGCGGTGTATTCAACAACCGACTTGACGGTGTTGTTGCTTAACAGGTACGCGCCGTTGTACAGGATGGAATCGCCTTCGGCCGTACCGAATCCGCAGTTCCCGGCATCCGGGGCGCCGAGCTTACAGCCTTCGCCTTGGGATTCCAAGAATTCTTTGTTGATCGGGAATAAGACGCCGTAGGTGGTCATCGTGTGGAAATACGGGGTGGAATCTTCGAGGGTGAACTTCAAGGTGTAATCATCAACGGCTTCGATCCCGACTTGGGAGAAGTCCGTCAAGGTACCCGCGTAGTATTCGGCGTAGTTTTTGATGACGCCTTCAAGGATATACGCGGTGTCGGATTTGAAGTCAGCGCCGTGTTGCAAGCCGGTTACCCAGTCTTGAGCAGTAACATCAGCGTATTCTTCGCCTTCGACGGTGACCCATTTGACACCTTCACGAATGTGGAAGGTAAATTCGGTCGCGTCAGCGTTGACTTCGTATTTGGTGGCAAGCGCGCCGACCAATTGGCCTAGCGGGTTGTGTTCCATCAATCCATCGACGAAGTTCGCGATATGGCGATGATTCTCGGCCAGATACGTAACGGTGTAATCTAACTGTTCGATATCGCTCGTGTAGATGTACGAATAGTCGTTACGGAAGACAGTTTTCTTTTCGCCGCAGCCGGTCAAGACCAATGCTGCCACAAAAAGGGCTACTAGTAACTTTTTCATCTGTTCCCTCCTGTAGAAAGTACGTTTGTACTATGAATACATTTTATCTTTCGCCTTGGGTCATGTCAATGATTATTTCACTTTCCTTTCACATTTGCGACATGTTTTCGAAACATATTATTATTTTTTACATTTTCTTACATTATTTTCATCACCGGAATTCTTTCGAGTTTGGCGGTGCCATTACGCTTATAAAACTGTCGACAAGCCCGTTTTTATTTGGTATACTTTACTTCGCTGGAGGAATACCCAAGTGGTTGAAGGGGTCGGTTTCGAAAACCGATAGGAGTTGCAAGGCTCGCGCGGGTTCAAATCCTGCTTCCTCCGCCAAATGAAAATTACCTGGAAATCCAGGTTTTTTTATGCGATTCCATAAGAAAACCCGCTTTTTGGCGGGCTTCATTTGAATTAACGCTTGTAATACGGGGTAACGAATGCCGGAACACCGCCGTTATAGACGATGACCGGGCTCCCTTCGATCAAGGGACGCATATAGTCGATCGCTTCCTGCGTGACGCCGCGGTAATTCGGCAACGCCCATTCGAGCGGGAAGTTTTTGACATGGTTGGCGACGTTGCTGGCGGCGGTGGCGAAGTACTCGACATCATACTCTTTACCCGGTTTACGTTTGACGCCGACCATCTGACCGGTGAATTCGAGATCCATGCTGCGCATATGCGCGCTCATGCCAAGTTTGAAGGATTCTTCGACGTCGACCAAGGATTGCTCGCTGGCATGGCAACGTTGCGCGGTGCTGAGGTCTTGGACTTTGACACGGCTGGCGGTTCCCGAGTTAAGAATCAGATCGCGGATCGCATTGCCGGCTCCGCCCAAGATCGCATGGCCGAAACCATCGTTCTTCGCTTCGGCGGCGGCTAGGTAGACACCGTCCGCATAACGGGCGCCTTCGGAGACGACGACATAACATTTATTCTTTTCGGCGATGCATTTCGCGACTTCGCCCAAGAAGACTTCTTTATCAAACGGAATCTCCGGTAGAACGACCAAGTCGACCACGTTGCTTAAGGTCGCGGAAGCCGCTAGCCAGCCGGCATCGCGTCCCATGGTTTCCAACACGAAGACTTCTTGACGCGTATAGACATTCACATCCAACCAGGTTTGCAACGCCGTGGTCGCGATGAACTTCGCGGCCGAAGCGTAACCCGGGCAATGGTCGGTGATCATCAGATCGTTGTCGACGGTTTTCGGGCATCCGACGAAGCGGCGACCTTTGATTCCGTTGGCTGCCGCATACTCGCTTAGCGCGTAAACGGTATCCATCGAGTCGTTACCACCGATGTAGAACAACGTCTCGACATCGAATTTTTCCATGACCGCGAACAAACGTTCGAAATCGGCCACGTTGCTACGTTTCAATTTATATCGGCAAGATCCTAACGCGCTTGACGGTGTTTGACGTAAAATGCGGTTCTCTTCTTCGCTCATGTGAGTCAGATCGACCAAACGTTCTTGCAGGATGCCTTCGATTCCGTTCAGTCCGCCATAGACGGTCCCATAGATCGGATTCAGTTGGTTTGCCTTAACGACGCCGGCCAAGGTTGCGTTGATGACCGAGGTCGGTCCGCCGGATTGTGCTACGATACAGTTTGCCATAGTTGCCTCCCTTTGAATTGCGAAGTTATTATACATGATTTCACTCGCTTTTTCCAATGCTTTCCAGCTCTTCGCTTACGCTCTCCCACGTCTTCATCATGGAAGCGATTTCATTATGGATTCCGTCGATGACCGCATCCAGTTCCGCCATATTCTTATAGTCGTGATAATAATAAGGATCGTAACGCTTTTCGCGTTGCTCCTCCAATTCGTCTTCTTTTTCCGAAATCCGCTTCTCAAGCCTCGCCAACTCCTTCTTTAAATCTTTGATATTGATTTGTTTCTGCTGTTTGACTTCCTTGGCGATCGTTTCTTTGCTGACCTCTTTCGGAATTTCCGCATACTCCTCGAAATTCAAAGGATAATATTCGGCTTTCCCGTTCTCGATGGACAACACCCCGGTCGCCATTTTCTGGATGAAATATCGATCATGGGAGACAAAGAGGATGGTTCCTTCGTAATCCTTGAACGATTCTTCCAACGCTTCTTTGCCAAGAAGGTCAAGATGGTTGGTCGGTTCGTCCAAGATCATGAAGTTTGCTTGGTCCAACATGAGTTTCGCCAAGCTGAGTCGGACTTTCTCTCCCCCGGACAAAACATCGACGCTTTTGAAGACTTCATCGGAAGTAAAAAGGAAACTGCCGAGAATCGTGCGTACTTGGGTATGGGTGAGGTCGGGATAACTATCCCACAGTTCTTCCAACAGATTTTTGCCCGAAGTGAAACTGGCAAGGTCTTGGTCGAAATAACCGGTTTCGATCTGATGCCCCATCAGCATATCGCCGGATAAAGGTGGAATCAGTCCCATGACCGTTTTAATGAAGGTCGATTTCCCATGTCCGTTGGGTCCGATGACGGCGATGCGTTGACCGCTCAGTATTTCGAGATCCACTGTTGCTAAGGGTCGATCGTAGCCGATCGTCAACGCTTTACAGGTGAATACGGTTTTTCCGCCACGAACCCGAGAATGAAACCGCGCGCTGAAATTCTTCAGATCGGATTTGGGATTGTCGATCTTGTCCATGCGCTCGAGATATTTGATTTTCGATTGCGCGAAGGCGGCTTTACTTTTCTTGTATCTAAACTTTTCGATCAGTTCTTCCAGTCGTTTGATATCTTTTTGTTGGCGTTTGAAGGCGGAGAGTTGTTTCTCTTGGTTCAATGCTTTCTGGCGTGTGTATTCGGAGTAGTTGCCGACATACTTGGTCAGATTCGTCAATTCCATTTCCCAGACGACATCGGCGACGTGGTCGATGAACATCCGGTCATGGGAAACGAAGATGACGGCTTTTTCATAGTGGTTGAGATAAGTTTCCAACCATTCGATGGTAGCCATGTCCAAATGGTTGGTCGGTTCGTCCAGAAGTAAGATGTCGGGTTTGGAAAGAAGTAGTTTAACAAAAGCCAGACGCGTTTTCTGACCTCCTGAAAAGGTGTCGATGGATCGATCGAGATCCGCTTCGGTGAAACCGAATTTCGTCACGACAGTCATCATTTCTTGTTTCCATGTATAACCGTTTTTTTCTTCGAATTCGTGTTGAAGGCGCGCATACTCGTCCAAGATCGCTTCGCTGTGATCCTCGATCATACGCAAGGTCAAAGCATCAAGTTTCGCTTGGAGGGCAAGAATCGGTTGATAGAGTGCCAATAGTTCTTCGTTGACGGTTTTCGTTTCGTCTTCGAAGGTCGTTTGCGCCAAAACACCGACCGTCAAGTCGCGCGGTCGGTGGATTTCACCGGAATCGAGGTCTAGCTCCGATGCGATGATTTTAAGTAGGGTCGTCTTTCCACTTCCGTTTCGTCCGACCAATGCGGCTTTTTCGCCTTCCTTGAGTTCGAACTGGATATCGATAAAGACTTCTTGAGGTCCGAAGGATTTCGAACCTTTATTGATTTGATACTGCATAACGATCCTTTCTACGGTGTGCTCACAGGCTCCAACTGTAGATGTTTCACAAAACCGGCAACCGTTTTCTGTGCCAGCTGTTGCATATTCTGCTTCCAAAAATTCGCGTCAGCCGCATTGGTGATGTAGCCGTATTCCAGCGTCAATGTCTGAAGACCCAGGCTTGCTTCGGCCGCAAAGGAAGCATTACCTTCACGACTTAAGTCGCTATAGGTCCCTGCCGCTAAAATTCTTCCACCGGATTCCCGGATCGTCGGCCTGGCATCCAGACCTTTGTCGCGTGAACTGGCATAAACACCTTTGATGTTTCCGCTGGTCGATTGCGATGAAGGAACGAACCCTGTGATTTCCATGAGTGATTTGAAGACGGTCGTCGCCAAGCGATTGGACGAAAAAGATGAGTAATAGACACGCGAACCACGAAGGGTCGCATTGGAGTTTCCGTTGAGTTGGACTTCGATATAATACTTGGCTTTGGAGCTATATGCCTTATTTAGCCTTCCGCCGACGCCGTAACTGTCGATGACGGTTTCGTCGTCTTCGCGAGCCAAAACAACCTTGAGTCCGTACTTTTCGAACTCGGCTTTCAGTAATACCGCCATCTTATAGGTTTCTTCCGCTTCCACCAATCCGTTGGCGCTGCGTCCGACATCGATGCTTGATCCGTTGGTCGAACGATGTCCGGCATCGATATAAATGTCCGCGATCGACTCTGCGATCTCGGTTTCCTTAACATTGAGAAAAACGTAATTCTTATCCATCAACGCCGGTTGATCATCGGCCGTATTGACCAGACGTGTATCAGCCATTATGGTGACGATGTTGCCTAACCCGGAAGAACGTCGGACATTCTCGAAAGTCGACATGATTTTCTCCGTGCTGACCAAACGCCGTTCGACCAGATCTTGCGTGACATAGACTTCATAGAAGCCCGGTTTGAGCGATTCCATCGGAATCTGACCATCGACCGTATCCTCTAAAAGGAAGGTGTACTCAGGCAAATCGGTTTCCGGATCAATGTTGCAGAGATCATAAAGCTTCATCGTTTTACCGGTATAGGCATCGGCTTCATAAATCGAGTAGACATCTTGATACAAGTTCAAGGTCTCGCCATAGGCAAGGAAATCACCCATCGTAATCGTTTCATCGATGACCCGATCATGCAACAAAGCTTGCGTCTTGGAGGCGCTTAGATTACAGACTGAAAAAGGAATGATCGGTTCGACGGTTTTTTTAGGAAAGAAGAAGACAAACGCCGTATATAAAAGAAGAACCGCCAAGAGACACAACGGGGCGACGATACGCCAACGGATTTTACGCCGTTTTCGCGGCACAAAGCTGCGACGTTTGATACTCATGGTGATTCCTCCTTCGTGTTAGAGACGGATGTCGACGATGTGTTTCGGCGCCCGCTTTGCTTCAGGTGGCGGTGTCATGTAGGAAGGTGCGATCGAGGTGCACAGGAATTCGTGCGGATGCGCCGGGATCGGCAGTGTCGTATCTTCGAACTTGACATATTGTACCGGAAAAACATCGACTTTCTTAAAGACATACGGTTTTAACGGATTCTTATAGGTCCAGGTCAACTCGCATCCGACATAATCCGAGTGTTTGTTGAGTTTTCCATAAAGGATCGCGTTGTAGACAAACCACCGTTTAAGTAACAGTGGGTTGGTGTTTAGGTTTTCAAATAAAACGATCAACGGCATCAATGCCGTATTTAATAAGCGTAACGGTAGATCGATCAGCGGATTCTTGCTGGCATGGTCAAATACGAACACGTCGACAAACAATCCGTCGCAATCCGTGATTTTGTTTTCGAGTAGTGTGTTGGTTTCTTTGATATACGTGCCGACCTTTCGGATTTTCATCGTCGGAATTGTCACGTTATAGGCTTTATGAGTATCGAAACAATGGGAAACGTAACCCTCGCCTAATTCAGGTAAAACGGCTTGAAGACGTTTATAGTCATCGCGCATGATGGCGATGTCAGCGTCGTCATCCCAAGGGATAAACCCCTCGTGACGTACGGCACCCAATGCCGAACCTCCGTAAAGCCAATATGGGATATCATGTTTGCGACACAACGCATCGATATCCTTCATCATCTCCAAAAGGACTTTTTGGACATCCGCGACCGTGACGACACTGCCGTCCGGGTTGGTTTTGACGATATAGTCCATGTTAGAATAGAAGGTTTTTCGGCGTACGCGCAAAGGGGATGACATCACGGATATTTTGCATCCCGGTGATGTACATCAGGAAACGTTCAAATCCCAAGCCAAATCCGGCATGTTTACATCCGCCGTAACGGCGCAGATCTAGATACCATTCCATGCCTTTTTCGTGTACGTTCATTTCAGCCATACGTTGCTTCAACATATCCAACCGTTCTTCACGTTGCGAACCGCCGACCAACTCGCCGACCGAAGGAACCAACAGATCGCAGGCCGCGACCGTCTTCCCGTCATCGTTGACGCGCATGTAGAAGGCTTTGATGTCTTTGGGATAGTCGGTCAAGAAAACCGGTCCGTTGACGACCTTTTCACAGAGATAGCGTTCATGTTCGGATTGCAGGTCCACGCCCCATGAAACCGGATATTCGAAGGGCACATCGGCTTTTTGAAGATGTTCGATCGCTTCGGTATAGGGCATGCGCTTGAAATCCGTATTGCGCACGGCTTCCAATCGTTCAAGCAAGGTCGTATCGATCATCGAGTTAAAGAATTTCATCTCTTCCGGCGCATTCTCCAGTACATAGGTGATACATGATTTGACCATGTCTTCGATCAAGTCCATATCATCCTGCAGGTCTGCGAACGCGATTTCGGGTTCGATCATCCAAAACTCGCTGGCATGACGGGCGGTGTTGGAATTCTCAGCCCGGAAGGTCGGTCCGAAGGTATAGACATCGCGGAACGCCAATGCGAACGCTTCTGCTTGAAGTTGTCCGGAGACCGTCAAGTTGGCTTTCTTACCGAAGAAGTCTTCGTCATACTTGGCATCCTCGCGGGTCGTGACCGTAAAGACTTCACCTGCGCCTTCCGCGTCGTTTCCGGTGATGATCGGAGCGTGGACATAGACAAAGCCTTGGTTTTGGAAGAATTCGTGGATGGCCATCGCCAAGACCGAACGTACGCGGAAAACCGCCGAGAACGTGTTGGTACGCGGACGTAAATGGCCGATTTCACGTAGATATTCAAAGGAATGGCGTTTCTTTTGGAGCGGGTATTCCGCGTCGCATGCGCCTTCCAATACGAGTTCCTTGACTTCGATTTCAAACGGCTGTTTCATTTCGGGCGTGCGTTTGAAAAGTCCGGTGACCGTGATCGCCGTCCCTGTCAAATAGCGCGTCGCTTCGTCGAAGTTTTGCATTTCTCCGTTATAGACCAATTGGCAGTTACGGAAGTAGGTGCCGTCATTGAGTTCGATGAACCCGATCGATTTGCTATTGCGGTTGGTCCGCACCCAACCTTGCAGTTGAACGTACTCGATCCCGTCGAGTTCGAATTGCGAACCTTCGCCTGCCAGTTCATACAATTCGCGGACAGTCATAAATGTAACCATGGTTGCTAGTCTCCTTTAGCTGCGTCCAAAACGGACTTATTTAAGCGAATTCGTTTCAAATACGAGTTCTTGTACCATCGATACGACATCGACGGCTTTGACACGTACGCCTTTCGGTACTTGGATGTGTTCGTGGGTGAAATCGACGATTCCTTTGATGCCGTTTTCAACCAATAGATTGACGGTTTCCTGAACATCTTTCGAAACGGTCAAAATCGCGATCCGGCATCCCGGAGGCATTTTTTCCTTCAGCATTTCCATCGGATAAACGGGGATTTCATACATATTTCCCTGCTTATGCGGCATAATGTCAAACGCGCAGGCGATTTCGCCGACGACATGGTTCCAACGATTGTAGTTCATCAACGCCCGTCCAAGGTTCCCGGCGCCGACGATGATGATTTTCTCATCGAAGGTCCCGCCCAGTTCGGTATTGAAGATATCGATCAGTTTGTTGACTTCATAACCGTAACCTTGTTTGCCTAACGATCCCAGAAATGAGAAGTCGCGGCGGATCGTCGTCGGTTCGATGTCGACGAATTCGGAGAGTTCGCGCGACATGATGCGTTGCACACCCAGGTTGCCGAGTTTGCGTAGTGCTTTTAAATAGACGGGATAGCGTTGAAGGGTTGCCTTCGGTACATTTTTATTGTCTTTCATAGTGATCACCTACCTTGTTAATAATAACACATATATTTCTTATTGTGAAACATTTATTGTTTTGTACATAATCTTGCTATGCAAGCTCTAATCCGGGGTCGGCGGATAGCGACAAATCGGCTCGTAATCCGGCTTGATAAGCTAAGGTTCCGGCCATTGCGATCATTGCCGCATTGTCGGTGCAGCACCACATCGGCGGGATCGTCACGGTCAATCCCGGAAAATCATCCTTCAGTAAGTTCACTTTTTCCCGTAGTCGAGAGTTGGCCGCAACCCCGCCCGCCAACACGAAATGTTTAACGTCGTATCGCGTAAGCGCCGTCTTTGCTTTTTGGATCAACTCGCCGAGCGCCGCTTCTTGAAACGCGTAAGCTAGGTCTTCCGGAATGATTTCTTCTTTGATTTTGGTTTGTTTGCTTACCAATTGGAGTACCGCGGATTTCAATCCGCTAAACGAGAAATCAAGGTCGTTTTCAGTTTTTACTTTCGGTAATCGATAATGTTTGACGCCGTTTTTAGCGAGCTGATCGATCGCCGGTCCGCCCGGATAAGGTAAGCCTAACACCCTGGCCACTTTATCATAGGCTTCGCCGATCGCGTCATCCTGGGTCGTCCCTAAGATTTCAAACGAGTATTCAGACTTCAAATAAACCAACTCGGTATGTCCGCCGGAAACAACCAACGCCAATAAAGGATACTTCAGATCATCCGCAAAACGGTTGGCATAGATATGCCCTGCGATATGATGGACGGGCACTAACGGTTTACCGTAATACCAAGCCAAGGCTTTGGCGGCCTGTATCCCGATATGCAGGGATCCGACCAAACCCGGTCCATGCGTGACCGCGATCGCATCGATTTCTTCCATGGTCAACCCGGCTTTCCGTAACGCTTCGTCAAGGACGACCGTGATGTTTTCCACATGGATGCGACTTGCGACTTCGGGAATGACCCCGCCGAACTTACTATGGACATTGATTTGCGAAGAAACGATATTCGAAAGCAGTTCTTTTCCGTCTTCAACGATCGCGACGGCGGTTTCATCGCAACTGGATTCGATCGCCAAGATCCTGGTTTTTTTCATCTTATTCCCTTTCCAACACCATCAGGTAGGCGTCTTCATGATTGTCCTGATAGTAGTCTTTGCGTATGCCTTTCGTTATAAAGCCAAACGACTCATAGAGTTTGATGGCCGGAAGATTACTGACTCTTACTTCCAACGTCACACTTTTAACATGCTCTTGGGTACAGTAATCCATTGCGTGGCGCATTAGTGCTTTTCCGATTCCTTGATTGCGAAAAGCAAGATCGACTCCTAAGGTCGTGATTTGCGCTTGATCAAACAGAATCCATAATCCGACATAACCTTCAATAACATTTTCGTGCTCCCAGACAAAATAGAAAGCGAAGGGATTTTCATTCAACTCATAGATAAAATCCGCTTCGGTCCAAGCACTGGTGAAGATTTCCGCTTCGATGGCGTTTACCCGGGAAATATCTTCGGGTCGCATTCTTCGAATCATGGTTTGACATGAACCTCGGTTTCCTTCAGATACCGGGGTTGTAACGTATGGATATTTTCGACAAGTTTCCAATATCTTTTAACATCGAGGAAGCGTTGCGCTAGATCGGGAATCGTCGCGATCTTCACGCCTAAATCAACGTCGCCGTAGATCGGTGTTTCACTCGTCACGATTTTTGTGATCTCTTCAATCGGTAAAACACAGTCCTCGACCTCAACCTCACCGTTACGGTAAAGACCGAAATAGGCACGTTTCCCACGCGCATCCATGAGTGCCGCGGCTTTTCCTTCGCTTCCAGCCAATAAACGCAAGGAAGAGACGGTATAAAGCGGTAGAGAGGCTTGTTGGCAAATGACTTTGGCGATCGTCATCGCAATGCGGATTCCGGTATAGGAACCCGGCCCGTCGGTAATGACCATCGCCTCCAGATCTTTAGGTTTCCATCCGACGTTTTTAAACGCTAAGTCGAGTTCGATCATAATGGTTTCGGACTGCGCTTTGAATGCGTCCTTCTGGTAGCTATAGATCAATTTTTCCCCGTCGATCAACGCAATGGTCAATGTGCGATGAGAGGTATCCAAACATACGGTTTTCATAGGTTGAGTCCCTCCAACAAGTCTTGATATTTCTCACCTTGCGCGATGAACGTGAATTTACGGGCGAACTCGCCTTTGCGTTTGATATCGATACGTAAATACTCACTGGGTAATTGATCACTCATATAATCCGGCCATTCGATGACCGTGATCCCTTCATCTTCCATCAGTTCTTCGAATCCAAGATCTTGGTGCAATCCTTCCAACCGGTAGGCATCGATATGATACAAGGGCAACCTACCTTGGTAGACTTTGAGGATCGTGAAGGTCGGAGAACTTACATTCTTGCTTATATCCAACCCTTTCGCTAATCCTTGGGTAAAGGTCGTCTTACCGGCGCCTAAGTCGCCGCTTAAAAGGATGCAGGTGCCCGCATCCAGGATTTTTCCTAATTTCTCCGCGAAAGCCTTTGTTTCGGCTGCAGAATGTGTTGTCAGTGTTCTTTCCATTGGCTCTCCTAACGTGTTGTATTATAGCATATCGCATCACTACTTCACAAACGCAAAAAAAAGAGCTCTCCTACGAGAGCTCGATAAATCCGGCAGCGAGTTATCTTCAC
>CAZGLV010000002.1:0-162749 GCA_964526155.1 uncultured Erysipelotrichaceae bacterium
AATCGACGTGATTTCCTATTTAGTTTTCAAAGATCCGCTCGCGTCTCCGTCCGTTTCGCATTTCTGCTTCCCGTCGAGCGCTTACTTATAATACCAAACTGACCCTACCCTGTCAACACAAATCGCTCGCTTTTTTCGCTTTTTTCCAATGCCCCGATCCTGCTTTGTCCGCCTATATAATAAGGATGAAAATAGGCAGGATTATTTGTTTCGGATCATCGATAAATAGATTTGGAAATACTTATCGATTTCAGTCGCATTGAACGGCGCTTCGTTGGCGTCGATCACCTTTAACAGTTTTTCCATACTGCGTTCGACGACATCGATGACATCTTCGTCGTATCCCATATGCTTCGCATGATCTTCGAACTCGTCTTGGTCGAGAATATCATACCCGCCGTTGGGATAAACCTTCACATCCAGGTCATAATCGATGTTCTTGATGGCTTCACCATCATACAGACTTGGCGAGGCGAGGTTGCAATAATAGTAAACCCCCGTCTTGCGCATCATGGAAATGACGTTGTACCAACGATCGGTATAGAAGAAGCAGATGGCCGGCTCGCGGGTGAACCACTTCCGTCCGTCCGATTCGATTACCCAGGTTTTGTTTGTGACGGCGACATACTTCGTTTCGTCCGCTTCGATGACCAATCCCCGCGCCCACGTACGGTGTAGCGAACCGTCATGCTTGTAACTCTGAATGTAGACTTGACTTCCGACTTTCGGCAACATACGATCCCTCCTTTACGTCAACTTTATAATTATAACCTATTATGAAGAGACTGAGAATAAAAAAGCCGTCAACGGACGGCTTGATTCATTGATTTTCATCAACCATCATCTTCGCGATCCCCTTATTGACAAGAACCGGGAGAAGAGCGAAGTAGGATAGGATGGTTCCAACAATCGAAATCAGACTTAAATCAATGTACTCGGCTAGGAAACCATACGCCAACGTCGACAATGCGATCCCGCCGATCGAGAATGAAGCGATAAATCCGATGATGGTCGCCCGTTTTTCCCGAGGGATCGCTAAGATCATCGTCGCATTCAAGATCGCATTCCCGATGACATTGAGGAAATCGCCGATGAAGAACGCGGTTGTCAGCCAAAGAAATCCATATCCCATAAATCCTAAGATGTAGACGACACTTTGGAGGGTGAATGCGCCAAAGAATATCTTCATTTTGTATTTCACCGGGATTTTCGCGATTCCCATCAACATCATCCCGAGAACAGCCGCCAAACTCCCGCTGGCCACAAACAATCCGTATTCCGGGGTGCTGAGTCCTTTTTGGATGGAGAGCGGGATCAAGAGTGACATATACCCCGATCCGAGGAAGTTCGTCAACAGCGCGCATATGATTAAGATGTTCAATCCAGGCGTGGCGATCGTATCTTTCGCGCCCTGGACAACATCGCTCAAAACATGCTTGACGGAAATCGGTTGCCCTTGTTTCGCGCCGTCGGGAATTCGAATGAAGGCTTCCGATAAGGCTGAAAATAAGAAGGATACACCGTTGATAACGATCATCGTTCCGATTCCGAAGAACGCCAACAACGCGCCGGAGACGCCTTTTCCGATCAAACTGATCAGACTGTTGGTTCCCGAGGAAAGCGATTGGGCACGCACGAGTTCATGATTCGGTACCAAATCCACAAACACCGTCATCGTCGCTGGGCTGAAGAACACCCCGCATAATGCCGCCACAAACGCCGTCACCAGGACCATCGGGATCCCGAGTTGTCCCTGGATCGCAAAGTAGCCGACACCGATCATAAGGATGCCGCGTAGAAGATCCGTCAACACGATGATGTGTTTGCGATTACTGCGATCGACGATCGCGCCGGAAAAGGGCTGAAGAAACATCGAGACAAACATGCTAACCGAAGACATCAATCCCATCATCGCGGTCGATCCTGTCTTTTCGTAGACCCAGAATCCGATCGCGATGCTATAGAGGACATCGCCGAACACGCTGACCGCATGGCCTTGAAGTAATAATATGAAGTCGCGGTTCCATAGTTTGGCGGGTTTTACCATTTGATCCATTGATTTATACCACCTTATGCATATAATTTAAACTATATAATAAATATAGTCAACTATTTAATTGATATTATTAACTATATTATTAATTTAATTCTAAAATATAAGAAAAAGAGCATTACGCTCTTTCACTGACTTTCTGAATGCGGGGTAAAAGCAAGGGCAAGACGGCGGCGCATACGATCAAGGTCGGAACCATGTACCAACCATTGTAAAGTAAGGAACCCCACCAGGTCGCACCCCAGAAGTAAACGCCGGCGACAAGATGGATCAAGAAGCGAAGAATATTGGTGACATAGATGCCCAACATAAACCACCCGTTTTTTCCGTAATTCGGGAAAACTGAAGCCATACCATAGACTAGAAACGCGAGGACATACTCCAAGAAGAAGTCACCCAAATGTTGCGTCAGAGGTGGTGCCGCGATAAACTGCAACGGGATGGTGATCGCCACCACCGCCAGTCCGGCTTTCCAACCCAGATGGTAACTTGCCAATAGCAGAACGATGACACTTAATCCCAAGGTTCCGCCCTGCGGCATTTTGAAGAATGGAATGCTGTTTGAGACAAAGTCCAAAACAACGAAGAGGGCGGCGTACAGAGCGATCTGTACCAGAGTTACGACTTGTTTTCTAGAGTCTTTCATTAAAAAACACCTCCGTGAAAGAGGCGTAAGGATAGAACTCCCTACGCTAGTTTGACCTAGATCAGGTGTTGAGGGTTTTGCTTGCGCATCTCAGCCGTGAGGCTCCCCTGTTCACGGGTTGATTATACCACAGTCTATGGTAAAATGTCTAAAGGAGAAACGACGATGCACGAAATCAATGAATACAGTAACGATCATGCGCTTTTCTTGGCTCAACTGAAAGCGTTGATCGAGGATGAACCTGATTTTCTCGCCAATATGGCAAACATGGCTTCGCTGATCTATCACACGTTCGATCGGTTGAATTGGTCTGGATTCTATTTGTTGAAAGATGACCAATTGGTCTTAGGGCCCTTCATGGGGAAACCGGCTTGTACACGCATTCGTTTAAAAGACGGAGTCTGCGGGAAAGCCGCACGGACTCGAGAAGTCCAGAACATCTTCGATGTCCATCAGTTCGAAGGACATATTGCATGCGATAGCGCAAGCAACTCGGAACTTGTCATTCCGATCGTTGAAGACGATATGTTGATCGGAGTCTTGGATATCGATTCCGTCGACTTCGGAAGATTCGGTCCCCTGGAACAATCGACGATGATCGAAGCCGTAAATATCCTCATAAAACGTAAAAAAGGCTAGTCAGCCTTTTTTTCATGATTCAGTAACATTTCTTTCAAATGGACCCCGCCGGCATATCCGGTCAAACTTCCGTCTTTCCCTAAAACTCGATGACAAGGGATGACGATGCCGATCGGGTTGTTATGGCAAGCTCCGCCGACAGCACGGACCGCTTTCGGGTTACCGATCTTATCGGCGATTTGCCCGTAGGTCAAGGTTTCGCCATACGGAATCGATAACAACACGTCCCACACGGCTTTTTGAAATATCGTTCCTTTCGGACCAAGATTTAATTCAAATTCAAATCGTTGTTTGGCTTCATACTCTTTTAGTTGCTGTAGGGCTTTCGATACTTCTCCGACGGCTTTTCCCTCTTCGAATGTATCCGATATCCAGAGTCCGGTGATTTGATTCTCATCCCCTTCAACGACCAAATATCTTCCAAACGCAGGAATCGATGATCTCATACCATTTTCTCCTTGAAATATCCGATCGCGACGTTAAGTGCTTCCGGAAAACGGAACAACTTGCACTCGGCGTTTTGAATCTTCAATTTACGAACCATTTCAAATTCCTCAAGCCGAGTTCCGATCATCGGAAACTCGTCGCTGTCATATTCGAAATCCAAGTATTTACGCCATTGTTTAACGCCATCGGTCATTACCGATCCGCCTTGGATATGGATCGGTCGGATGTTGGTTTGCGCTTCGGCCAAATGCAAGGCCGTACAATTGTCATAACCGACGCCGATCAAGAGGATATCCGCACGTAAATCCAAAAGTTTTCCTAAAGGGGAAGCCATTGAGAATGTGAAGTGGATCGGGTGCGATTGCGTGATCCATTTGGCATATTTGCCATAAGCCATAAATGCACCGTAAGGATGATTAGAGAGTAAAGTTCCAGGCCTCAAACGCAGATTGTCCGCAATCGCGCCCATATGGCTGATTTCGGATGTTTTCGGGTCAAAGGGCGGATGTTCGGATCGCGCTTGTTTAAACAACGATGGATCCAAAGGCGGAAAATGCCAACGACCGGGTTCGCTATTACCGAACGTCTGCGCCGGCATGACTAAGGTTCCTTCATACCCGACCGCTTCGATCAAAGCATCGACGACGGTCTGCGCACCGCCCGGGACATATCCGAACGATGATAGCGAAGAGTGGACTTCAAGCACAGACCCTTCGGTCACACCTAAAAGTCTCAACCCGTCGACGAGTTGAGACTGAGTCAGCATACTTTTTACTTCGTCACTCCGTGATAACGCCATGCTTCACAAACCAATTCTTCAGGGCTAAGTACTCCAAGGCCCCGACTTTGGAATCAAGCAAAACACCATCTTTGAAGATAAAGGTCGTCGGCGTGTATTCGACATCCCCAAGATGCTTTTCGATCAAGGTTTCGATATCATCCGCGTCATCCGTATTCGTTTCAACATAATAGACCTTCACATCATAGTTCTTCATCACTTCGGTTACGACAGGTTTGTATGATTTACACGCTGAACAAATGGAGGATCCGACATACAAAACCAAGGTTTCGTCCGCATCCAGCAGTTTGGTCATTTCTTTCGCTTTGATTTTAGTAGGTCCACCGCTGGCGCATCCGGTCAAGACCAATGCGATCGCAGCGAGGATGAAGAGAATTTTTTTCATGGATTTACCTCCGGGGAATGGATATGGGCAAGCTTGCTTGCGGCCGCGGCCGCGATTGCCCCGACGATATCGTCGAGATAACAGTTGCACTGCGACTTATCGTTGTTAAGCCGCCCGATGATGCATGGCTTCTCACGGTCGATATACCCGTAATTGGTCAAGGCGATCGAACCGTAAAGATTACAGATCCCATAGGCCAACACTTCATCGACACCATAGAGTGAGAAGTCTGAATTTAGTATATCACAGAGTTCAGGGTCGAATAACGCGTTTCGCTCAGCGCCGATATCCAACGCGATCCCCGTCAAAACAGCATGCTGGACTTCCCTTTTCTTAAGGATGCCTTCGACGATTTCGACGATTTCCTCCTTTAAGATCTCCGGATGATGCTTTTGTTGCAGAAACAGGACACAGTCCGCGATATCTTCAAGCAGTACTCCGCGCGATTTCAATAATTCAACACATTTTTCAAACATGGCGCTTCCTTTCTTACATAGAGGCTGATGTCGTGGTATGAGATATGATTTCCAGTATCATTCCGTCATCTTCTAAAAAAGAGGGGTAACCGACGATGGTTCGTCTTGCGCCAATCTACATGGCGGGTTTTCCTCTTTTCAATTATACCAAAGTCTTTCCTTTACGTCGGTTAAGTTATATCATATTCATAAAAGAAAGGGCTTTAGAAATGAAAGATATTTCACTTATTCGTCGCTTCAACGCTTATGTTCAGAAGGATGCGGCATATGCGTTAGCGTTGCGTACCTTATACTTCGACCAAGCGACCCTCGCTCCCAAGGCGGGAGCGCCGTATCGCAGTCAGTTGATTTCGATCTTGAGCGGAGAAGCGTTTTCGCATGCGACCTCCAAGAAAACCTTGGCGTTGTTGGATGCGGTCGCGGCGCAAACAGAGGATGTGTTTGCGCAGTCCCAAGCGCAAGCGATCTTGCGGGATCTTGAAAAGATCCGGTTTATCCCCAAAAAACAATATGTCGCCTTTACGAAATTATGTAATGACGCGGAAACGGTGTGGGAGAAAGCGCGCGAAGAGAAGAATTTCGACTTGTTTGCGCCCTACCTGGACCAGTTGATCAAGGCGACCCAAGCCAACGTCAAAACACGGGGTCGCGACGAAAACGATTATGATGTTTTATTGGGTGATTATGAACCGCATATGACCCAAGTCGAGTATGATCGATTCTTCGCAGTCATCAACGCGAAACTTGTTCCGTTCTTGCACCGCTTGCTTACCGAAGGTCAAAAACCGCAAACCGATTTCTTGTATCTCGATTATCCGGTCGATCGCCAGAAACAATTCATGGAAATCCTTTTAAAACACTTGGATGTCGATTCGAAGTCTACCTGCCTACAAGTCAGCGCCCATCCGTTTTCATCATCGTTGTCGAAGTATGACAACCGCATCACGACCCGTTACTTGAAAGACAACATCGCTTCGTCGATCTTCTCTCTGATTCACGAAATCGGACATGCCACGTACAACCATCAGATCGATCAACGTTATGAAGGCACGATTTTCTTCGATAACATGTCGATGGGAATGCATGAAAGCCAGAGTCGGATGATGGAGAATATGTTGGGACGAGACAAATCCTTCTGGCTGAACCTTTACCCGCAGCTCGTGGCTCTGTTTCCCGAGAATCTATCCAACGTGCCGCTTGACCAATGGGTCGCCGCGATCAATGCGGTTCAACCGGACTTCATCCGTACCGAAGCCGATGAGTTGACCTATCCTTTACACATACTTTTGCGCTATGAGATCGAACGCGGGTTTATGGACGGAAGTATCGATGTAACCAATGTGGAAGCGATGTGGAACCAACGGATCCAATCGTTCTTCGGACTCACTGTCAGCGATCCCGCGCAAGGTGTCTTACAGGATATCCATTGGTCGTCGGGGAGTTTCGGATATTTCCCGACCTACGCCTTAGGTAGCGCCTATAGTGCGCAATGGATGCATGCGATGCGTAAAGATTTGGATGTGGAAGGTCTACTTGCGGAAGGTAAGATCGCACGCATCAAACAATGGTTGGAAGAAAAGATCCACCGTTATGGCGGATCGCGTCAAGCGGACGATTTGTTGCGTGAGGTAACCGGCGAACCCTTTAATCCCGACTATTATGTCGATTATCTGATTACGAAATACTCAGCACTCTATAAACTTGGGTAAATTCTTTGAATCCGCATTGATCTTACGTTAAGATAACCTCCATTACGGAGGTTATTTTTATGCAATTGGAACTTACGACCCCAGCCTTACTTTTCCCTGCCATTTCTCTTCTCATGTTAGCTTATACCAACCGTTTTGTGGTATTGGCGGACTTGATCCGCAAACTCGTCGACCGTAACTCAACCGACCGAAACGATTCGACCGACGGGCAAATCGATAACCTACGTCGACGCATTCTTATCATCCAACGCATGCAAGTCTTCGGTGCGTTGAGTTTCTTTTTTTGTGTGTTGACGATGTTTACGCTTTTTTTCCAACTTCAACTTTTGGCGGATATTTTGTTCGCATTGGCTCTATTGTTACTTCTCAGCTCGCTTTTTCTTTTATTGCTTGAGTTACGCATTTCGGTCATTGCCTTGACGCTACAATTGGATGATGCAAAGAAAGCGCGATGACAAGAAGAAATTGGCTCATTTCTTTTTTTCCTTACGTAAATCAACTAAAGAAAAGGAGAGTCCCGGTAATGGAACTTTCCTTTTTGAATCAGTTGAGTTGATACAATCGTATCGAAGAACGAATGCTTATTCGTCGTCTTCTTCCTGTTTCTCTTTGGCAGCCGCTGCAATGACTTTTTCGGCGATCGGTTGCGGTGCCGCTTCATAACGATCGAAGGTTTGGGTGTACACTCCGCGACCTTGCGTGAAGGAACGCAGTTCGGTCGGATAATGCATCATTTCGGACATTGGGACTTCGGCGGTGATGACTTGTTCGTTTTCACTGTTGAGTTCCATACCGAGGATCATCCCGCGACGTTTATTGAAATCGCCGATGACGGTTCCGGTGTATTCTTCCGGAATGGTGACGACGGCTTTGACGATCGGTTCAAGCAAGATCGGTTTCGCCTGCGGCATCCCGGCTTTATAGGCCAAACGTGCGGCGGCTTTAAACGCGACTTCCTTGGAATCGACTTCGTGATACTTTCCGTCGATTAACGTGGCTTTGACACCGACGACTTTATATCCCGCCAGCATCCCCTTCTGCATGCATTCACGCAGTCCGGCTTCGACGGCCGGGAAGTACTGTTTGGGAACCGCTCCGCCGACGACTTTTTCTTCAAAGACCATATCTAAGCTATCGGTCGGTTCGAAGGTGATCCAAACATCCCCGAACTGCCCCGCGCCGCCGGATTGTTTCTTATGTTTCCCTTCGACGGTGGCTTTCCCGCGGATCGTTTCGCGATACGGGATACGCGGATCATGGAGTTCGACTTCGACTTTATATTTCGATTTCAGTTTATTGACGATGACATCCAAATGTTGGTCGCCCAATCCGAAGAGGATCAGTTCGCCGGTTTCCGCATTCTTATCCAAGCGGCATCCCGGATCTTCTTCCGCGACGCGTTGTAAGCTGGTGGACATTTTGTCTTCGTCGTTCTTGCTCTTCGGCCAAATGCTCATCGCAAGCATCGGCTGCGGGAAAGTGATCGGCGCAAACATGACCGGATGTTCCTTGGTCGCCAAGGTATCGTTGGTCCGTGTGAACTGCAACTTGACGATACATCCGATATCGCCGGTAAAGAGTTTACCGACGGCGATCTGGTATTTGCCTTTGATGATGAAGATCTGGTTGATCTTCTCGGGCTTGTCTTGTTGGATGTTATGGACATGCGCATCCGTCGTCAAGATGCCGCTCATGACTTTCACGAAAGAGATCCGTCCGACAAAGGGGTCGACAATCGTCTTGAAGACTTGCACCGAGAGGTTTTCGGTTTCGTTGGTGTGGAGTTTGATTTCCTTGCCATTGGCATCCAAGGCATCGATCGTACCTTTTTCGCCGTAACTCGGCAGGTATTCGCTGATCAAGTCCATCAAACGTTCGATGCCCGTCAGTTGGGTGGCCGATCCGCAATAGACCGGAACGATTTCTCCCGAACGAACCCCGGTACGTACGCCTTGTAATAATTCGGCTTCGGTGAAGGTTTCGCCGGAGAAGAATTTTTCCATCAGCTCATCGGACGACATCGCAACCGCTTCGGAGATCTGGCTGATGTATTCTTCGACACTGGGCATCAAAGCGGCCGGAACTTCCTGCGCGTTTTCACGATCGTTGTAATACCAAGCTTTGTTTTTCAGGATATTGACGGAACCGACGGCTTTCCCGCCTTCGAAGATCGGAATTTCAAACGGAATGACCGATTTCCCGAAATGTTCGCGTAAACTCTGATAGGTTTTCTCAAACGACGCGTTTTCCTCATCCATTTTGTTGATGAAGAAAATCGTCGGCAATTTACGTTTCGAAATCGATTTCCAGGCGCGGATCGTTCCGGTTTGAACGCCGTCCTTCGCTCCGACGACGATCAACGCGTTATCCGCGACCGCCAAGCCGGCTTCGGTTTCCTGTTGATAGTCCAAGAATCCCGGGGTATCGATAAAATTGATTTTGCAGCCCTTCCACTCGATCGGAGCGATCGAGGTGTAGACCGTCAGATTGCGTTTGATTTCTTCCGCGTCATAGTCCATGCAGCTGGTACCGTCGGCGGTTTTTCCCATACGGTCGGTGGATTTGGTGAAATATAGCATCGCTTCGACAACGGATGTCTTTCCGCTGCCGCTATGTCCAAGCAAACAAATATTGCGCACTTCTTGTGCCAGATAGTCCCGCATTGTTTAGTTCCTCCTATTTCAAGAACGGTTTCAAATCCGTGAAGTTATGTTCGCGTACGTAGTGGATCGCCTTGTTGCCCTCTTTGTCGAGGATTTCCTTATCCGCGCCATGATCCAGCAGATAGGTAACCAATTCAAGGTAACCGGAGTAACTCGCCCGCATTAAGGCGGTGCATCCGTTGGAGTCCTGCGCGTTGACCGATGCCTGCGCATCGATCAGTTTTTTGATGACATCGACCCGAAACGCCAAGCAAGCTTCCATCAAGGCCGTACGGCCCATTTCATCGGCCGCGTTGACATCCGCGCCATACTTGATCAGAAGTTCGACGACATCGTCATGTCCGAGGAAACTGGCACGCATCAAGGCGTTGCGACCTTTGGCGTCCTGCACGTTCACTTCGGAACCGGATTCCAGAATCATCTTTACGATATTGAAATACCCTTTCTTCGCAGCTCCCATCAATGCGGTTTTTCCGTTGATGTCGCGGGCGTTCACATCGGCTCCGTTATCCAACAGATAACGGACGATTTTCTCATACCCGCGCTTGGCGCTACGCATCAGCGCCGTACGCTGTTCGGCATTGCGAACGTTGACATCGGCACCGTTCTGCACGCCCGCCACGACTTTGGTGAATTCACCGGCTGCCGCGGCATCGAAGAAGATTTGATTTGTTTGATCCATACTAATTCCTCCTTTGTGTGTTCAAACATAGGTCTGAAAAAAAAGATGGACATTTGAAATCCACCTTAAAAATCATTCAATTTTACAAAAACGGGCCAAGGACGCAATCCCACCTTCAATGTTTTTTTCGTCAATTGTGGGGACAATCAAGAGAAGTACCATATGGCAACACCCCGTTTCATGATTTCGTCTGTCCTGTTACTTTTATTTTAGCCGTTTACGTTTTTAATACAAGAGGTAAAGCGAAAGTTCACGGCGATTTCGTAATTTCTCGAATTTCCTCGATGTAACCTCTTACATTCAACTAAATTACGTAAGAATGTCATTGCGTTGCGCTTGCGGTCTTTGGGAACACATACATCGCGAACGCCAGATATTCTTCCTGACTCAACGTTTCGTCGGTGGAAAAATCGAAATGATGTTTCCCATCCTTTAAGAATGCTTTTTCATCAAGCAGGAAATACGTTCTCTTTATTCTACCCGGTTGATCGGGAATCGGATCATCCCAGGTCGTATCGACAAATTTCCACTTCGAACCGTCATGTACCAGATTCCACGCATGTTCCATCGACAAGGAAGCCACGTAAAGGGCAGGGATATCGCGCATCGCCAAGAGATGCATATAGGCTTTACTGTATCCGCTACATACGGCGGTCTGCTTATTGAAGACCCCTTCCGCTTCGAAACTGGAGTGTCCGCGCGAGGATTCGAGGTCCAACGTTAAAATCGAGAGATCATAGGTGGTCGATTCCACGATCGCATCATGTAAGATGCGTAGTATATCTTTCGGTTGCGTATATGCGGCGATCGACGAAGGCATAAACCGCTGTGCACCCGCCACCAACGCCGCATCACGTTTGACATCATGGTCGACTTGGGCGAAATAGACTTTCTCACGCGAACCCCAAAGACGGGTATATTCGGTATATCCCATCGACAAACTGAACGGAATCGACAAGATGCTTTCCACATACATATACGTTTTCTGTAAGGACAATAAGCGATCGGAACGATATTGGACCGTGTCGTCGCCTGCCTCGAGCTTCTTCGCGATCAAAAGCGCAAGTTCACTTTCCGAACTTACGAGAAATAATTCTTTGTCACGGAGATAAAACTCCGGTTTAACGCGCTGAAACGTGACTCCGGCGCCAAGATAGGCGCTCGCGTCGATCGCATAAACCGGTTCGAATTTCGCGATGGGGTTGTTGATTCCGGTACAACCTGCCAATAAGATCAGCGCTAAAAAGAAACCGAGGAACTTTTTCACTTGCTACCTTCACTTTCGCTGAGTCTGCGACATACCTCGACGATCTGTTGACGTCCCGTCGCCATGTTTAAACGAACATGGACGCCCTGCGCAAAATAGACGCTGCCCGGATTCACTTTGATGTTGCGACGTTGGAAAAACGCCATCGCGCTTTCTTCGTCGGCGAACTTCTTACTGACATCCATCCAAACGAGATACGTTCCTTCGTTGGGAGAAACCGTAAACTCCGGGACGTTCTTCAGCATATATGAACTAAAGTAATTGACGTTGCCCTTGACGATCTCTTTGACTTCATTGAGCCAATCTTCCCCATAACTGAACGCCGCAAACAATGCGGCATACGCCAGACCGTTATGATGGTCGATAAGATGTCTTTGTAACGTTTCTTTAAAGCGAGCCAACTTCTCTTTATCATGGATGTAGATAAATGATGTATCCAAAGATTGAAGATTGAAAGTCTTGCTTGCACTTAACAAGCTGATGACCATCGGATCGATGGAAGATGCCGATGTGAAGGGAACATGCGACCAATCGCAGAAAATCTCGTCGCTGACGGTCAACACATGATGCTTTCGGGCGATATCAAGCAAACGATTGAGTTCTTGGTGGGTGAAGACTTTGGCGATCGGATTGTGCGGTGAGCATAAGAAGAACATCTTGGCTTGGGCACAGGCTTCCTCGAATCGATCATAGTCGATCTCAAAGCACCCGTCGATCCATTGAAACGGAACTTCGATCACTTTGCGGTCCAACTGCGTCGCGGCCAAAATCAACGGCGCGTAAATCGGAACCATCACGACGATCGAATCCTCTTTTTGAGTGAATGTCTCGACGCACAAGCTCAACATGCGGTTGCTTCCCGGTCCGATCAACATTTCCTCGGACTTGATTTGATTGAAATAGCGTCGTTTGTACCATTGCGTGATGACGCGTTTCAAGGCATCATCCGCTTCGCAATACCCTAAGACCCCATGGGTCACTTGACGATAAAGAGCTTCTTTAACTTCGATGGGCGGCATGAAATCCATGTCGGCCAAACTTAAATCGATGATGCCTTCTTTCTTGGCGGAACTGTCGGATTTGATGGATCGTGTCTGCGCACGATCGACTAGTGCGGTTAGTTTCAACGTCATCACCTCGTTTGTTGAATCTATTTTAACATATCCCACTCGATTCAGTGAGCCAAACGAAAACGAAGCTTACGCTTCGTCTTTGAGAATATATTGGATGGCCAGACAGCCCGGTCCGCCTTGCGTGATCATGGCCGGCGTGAGCTTGAGGATTTCCACATCCGCCCCGGAAATCTTGGCGATACAATAGTCCAACGCTTGTTTCGCCGCATCCATGTTTAAGGCATGGGAGATATAGATCTTATGTTTGGCATCGACGCCGCGTTTGACCATTTCGTCGATGACCGAACTGATCGATTGGTTCCAAGTGCGCCCGACATGGAATTTCTCCAACCGTTCACGGTTGACCGATTGCGTTAAGACCGGTTTCATTTTCAGAAATCCGCTCATGGCGGCCGCCATCGGGGTCAATCTTCCGCCGCGTTTGAGAAAATCAAAGTCGACCGGCATCAAGAAACTATCGCATTCCTTCAAGCAATTCGTCATCCGTTCGACGATTTCGCCGACGGACTTCTGCGAGTCGCGTAAGCGAACCGCCAGTTTGATCAAGTATTGTTGGGGTCCGGCCAAGGTGGTGGAGTTGAAGACGGTGATGTGCTTCGCATTCAAACTTCCGGCGACGGACGCCGCTGCGTCATACGCCGCGCTTAATCCTTTGGCCATCGCGATGTGTAAGATTTCTTCAATGCCTTCAAACGCATCCATGACCTCGCCGACCGCCGGTTGTGACGAGTAAGCGGCTTTATGACGGATCAACTCAACGAAACTTTCCGATGTGATTTCCAAATAGTCGCGATAGTTGGTACCGCCGACCGCGATTTGTAAAGGGACCAATTTGATTTGGAGACGATTCGCTTCCTCGACGGGAATCAGACATCCTGTATCCGTAACGATTTTCATAGTTTTGCCTCCGTTTTGCACATCAATTGTAACATAGGTTGTCAAATATCAATCGAATTGAACACTTTTGTTTCCGTCGATGATTGTGTACAATAGAAAAAGAGGTACTTACAATGAAATTCAATGATTATGTCTATCAGCGTCCTGATTTTGAGCAGAACGCTTCCAATGTCAAACAGCTTATCGTACAAATCAAGTCGGCTTCGTCCGTCCAAGAACAATTGGATTTCATCAAGGAAATCAATCGGATCCGTAACCACGTTTCGACGATGAGTACGTTGTCGAGCATCCGTCATTCGATCGATACGCGTGATGCGTTCTATGAAGCGGAGAACGATTACTGGGATCAACAGAATCCGTTGTATGAGGAGTTGTCGGTCGAATTCTATAAGGCGGTATTAAACTCGCCTTTCTTGGATGAATTGAAACAAAAGCTTCCGATTACTTTCTTCAAGTTGGCGGATTGTTCGCTCAAAGCGTTTGATTCATCGATCATCGAGGAAATGCAGGAAGAGAATCGTTTGGCATCCAGTTATGGAAAGTTGTTGGCAAGCGCGCAGATCGAGTTTGACGGAAAAGTGTATACCCTTTCCCAATTGACTCCGTTCACCCTGAATGTCGATCGCGACATGCGGAAACGTGCGATCGATGCGAAGACGGGATTTTTAAAGGAACATGAAGCGGAAATCGATGCCATCTACGATCAATTGGTTGCCTTACGCACCAAGATCGCACGCAAGCTCGGTTACGAGAGTTTTATCGAATTGGGATATCTGAGGATGCAACGAATGGACTACGATGCTTCCATGGTCGCGGAGTACCGGAAACAGGTACTGGCGCAGATCGTTCCGGTCGCAAACAAACTATATGCGCGTCAAGCGAAACGGATCGGTGTCGATAAACTGAAATATTACGATACGAAATTCGAATTTGAGAATGGAAATGCGACGCCGGTGAAGAATTCGGATGAAATCGTCCAAGCCGGCATCGAGATGTATCATGAATTGTCGCCGGAAACCGGGGAGTTCATCGATTTCATGACCTCGCGTGAACTGTTGGATCTTGTTTCAAAGACCGGCAAAGAAGGCGGCGGATATTGCACCTACATCCCCGAATATCAATCCCCGTTCATCTTTTCCAACTTCAACGGTACCGCCGGGGACGTCGATGTCCTGACGCATGAAGCCGGCCATGCGTTTCAAGTCTATCAAAGTCGTTGGATCGAGGTACCGGAATGCCAATGGCCGACCTTGGAGTCCTGCGAGATCCATTCGATGAGCATGGAGTTTCTGGCCTGGCCTTGGATGGAGAAGTTCTTCGGAGAACAAGCCGACAAATATCGTTTCTCACATTTAAGCGACGCGATCAAGTTTCTGCCGTACGGTGTCTTGGTCGACCACTTCCAACACGAAGTCTACGCCAACCCCGCCATGACCCCGCAACAGCGTAAAGAAACCTGGCGGAAACTGGAAAAAATGTATTTACCGCATCAAGACTATGAAGGCAACGAATTCTTGGAGAATGGCGCTTATTGGTTTCAGCAAGGTCATATCTTCGCCAGTCCCTTCTATTACATCGACTATACACTCGCACAGATTTGCGCGCTACAGTTCTGGAAACGGACGCAAGTGAACGATCCCGATACCTGGAAAGATTACCTGCATCTTTGCGGACTGGGTGGAACGCTCTCTTTCGTCAGTCTGGTAAAAGAAGCGAATCTGATTTCTCCGTTTGAGGAGGGTTGCGTCAAGTCGATCGTCAATGAGATCGATACATGGCTGGATGCGATCGACGATACGAAACTTTAGTAGTTAGAAATAAAACATAAACATAAAAAAAGAGCGGCATCTACGGATGTCGCTCGTTGTCATTTAGAGGGTTTTTGCTTCCGCTTTTTCGAGCTTGTCGACCTGATGGATCAAAAAGTATCCGATGATGAAGAAGACCACCAGCAATAAGATCCCATTACGGGAAGAACCGGTCGCGATCGCTGAAATCGTCAGGATGATCGGACCGAAGAAATCCGCGAACTTGCCGAAGATATCGAGAAATCCGAAATACTCGTTGGATTCATCCTTCGGTACCAACTTCCCGAAATACGAACGGGAAATCGATTGGATGCCGCCTTGCGCCAACCCGACCACAAAGGCCAAAAGCCAGAATTCCCAAGGTTTGGAGAGTTGGAAACCGAAGACGCTTACGAACATATAAATCATGATATAAAATTTCAACATCTTCAACGAGCCGAAACGTTTGGCTAACTTACCTGCGAAGATCGCAAACGGGAATGCCACAAACTGCGTCATCAGTAACGCGTAAATCATTTGTTCGGCCGCGATGCCGACTTCGCCTCCAAAGGTGGAAGCCGACGAGATGATCGTGTACACCCCGTCGATGTAGAGGAAATACGCCATGATAAACAAAAACATCTTCTTGTTATGACGGATTTTATCGAAGGTGATCGCAACGCGTTTGAACGAACTGCGGATGATGTGCGGTTGCGATGGAATCGAATACGTTTGTTTAACATTCTTCAACAGCGGAATGCTTAACAGACCCCACCAAAGTAAGGTGATGACGAACGATAATTGGAATGCGAGTGTGATCGTCAAGCCAAACGGCTGAAAAAGGACCAAGATAATTCCCAAGACGAATGGGATCGTGCTGCCGATATAACCGAACGCATACCCGTAACCGCTCAAGTAATCCATACGATCGTCGTCGGCGACATCCACCAACATCGAGTCGTAAAAGACGTTACATGCGGAATAACCGATACGCGCCAACACGAACAAGACCAGAAACGCTTGCCAGGAAGTCGTGATCGTAAACGAAATCGCACTGATCAGCCCTAACAAGAGAAACCCGACAAACAATCTTTTCTTCAAGCCTTGATGATCCGCGATCGCCCCTAAGATCGGCGATAAGATCGCCAAGGTCAAGACGCTGATCGAGGTTGCGATGTACATGTAGCTCGAAATGACATGACCATCCAGATTCGAAGCGAGAATATCACGGAAATAAATCGGTATCGTCGCGCTGACGATGAGTGTGAAGGCGGAGTTCGCCACATCATACAAAATCCAACTACGCTCGGTTTTTGTGACTTTCATACGTATCCCCTTTATTTGGATTTATTATAGCACTTTTTTCATCGAATCACCGAGGATGCGGGTCAAGAGTTTTTCGGTTTGCCATCCGGTTTCTTGATCCAATGAAATGCGGAAATTGGTGATGCCGTTCTCTTTCAGGATCGCGATTTCGTCGGTCTTATCGATCGATTGCGATTCGTAAATCCGCATGGCGCATGTCGCGTCCCCTTCCATGCGATATCGGACCCCTTTGCGATCGACGAGATGAAAATTACGGTGATGGCAGAGCGAACATCGCATCGGGATCGTCCCGTAAAGCGCGCTGATCGGGCATGAACGCATGACCATCAGCTCACGTTTCCCATACACCATCACTTCAAGTCCGGCGCTGCTCCCGTAAAGTTCCTGCATTTTCACCGCGATGTCCACGGTTTGTTTGAGGGAGAGTTCGACCGATGTCAAAACCGATGACATTCCGTGGCTTAGGTAATAGTTTGCGGCACGCGCGTTGGCGATATTGAGTCCGAAGTCTCCGATCCGTCCAATCCCATTTGAATTCGCTTGGATATGCGAAGCGATCGTGGGGATGAAATGCGCTGTCGGATGATGTTCTGCACGTGATAAAACCAAACCCGTTTGTTCATCCGTCAAGTCCGGATTTTCGCTAAATACCCTGACGCCCATCGACAATGCGACTTGTTTTTGTTCGTGGGTCTTGACCGTAACGATCCATCGGTTCTGGACAGTGTTTGTATTTGTTTCGTATGATTCCGTACCTACTTGATATGGAATAAAACTCTTCGATAACGCGTCGTCAAGTTTCAGTAGCGTTTCACGTCTCAGTTGATTGAGTTGCGATACCGGCATAAAGCCGCGAGAATCGATATCAAACTCGATCGTGTCGATTGCGAAAACGGTATCTTTCGTTTTCGATAACACTTTCGTAAGTGCTGCTTCATCCATCGCCGCGTTTTGCGCCGGTTGAACGATATCTTCGCTATGTAGTTCAACAATTACGCCGTTTGCTTCGCAACGCAATGTTGCGGGTTGTCCTGATTTGAAGGTCAAATGCATCTTCACTTTGACCGTCCGATGCGATTGCTCGATCTGTTTGCGGATGGCATTCATCATCGTGATGTCGGTGGTTTTATAGATTTTGGCACCGCGAGGGATGTCCGTGTGTTTCTTGAGTTGCGCGATTCCGTTGGCGCTGCTGACCAACTTTGTGTTTTGGTAGAGAAAGTTTACCATGAATCCTTCCTCAAATCCTTTCGCTACGATGCGGATGCCATCCCCTTGACGCAAAGTTTGTTTTAATTGAAGATGGATATACTCCGCATCCGTCTTGATGACCGTGCCGATTTCAATTCCGACATGGCTGCTGGTTTTTGGGTTGAGGACTTCTTTCGGTAAACGATCGAATCCGAAACCATCGGTAAACCCGCGCGAAAACATTTGTCCCATCGCTTCGTTTTCCTGTTGGAGTTGTTGGGGGGTCAATCCCGTATCGAGTTGTTTGCGATACGCGCTGATGACTTGGGCGACATATTCCGGCCGTTTCATGCGACCTTCGACTTTCAGACTGATGACACCGGAATCTTTGAGCTCTTGGATGCGATGTAAGGTGTTTAGGTCTTTGGGAGAAATGAGGAAGTTTCCGTCCGTTTCGATCGTTTCGAATTTCCCCTGCTTTTCTTCAACCAAGGTATAAGGCAAGCGACAAGGTTGCGCGCATTCGCCCCGATTGGCGCTTCGATTTCCGATTACGCTGCTCATCAAACATTGGCCGGAATAACTCACACAAAGAGCCCCATGGATGAACGTTTCGATTTCCACACCGGTCTTGACCATCTCACGGATTACTTCAAGCGGTGTCTCGCGGGCGATGACCACCCGGGTCAAACCGAGCGACTTCGCCCAAAGGACTTGATCGACATTATGGATGTGCATTTGGGTTGAGGCATGAAGCGGCAGATCGGGATAACGTTGACGTAATGCCACGATGACCCCGACATCTTGGACGATCAAGGCATCGACATGCAACGCAACCAAACGATCGACATACCTGAAAAGATCGTCGAATTCATCGTCGTAGATCATCGTATTGACGGTGACATAGAGTTTGACCCCGAATCTCCGACAGTATTCACTTGCCCACTTCAACTCTTCGTCGTCGAAATTGGCCGCGCTTGCCCGTGCCCCATACATCTTTCCGCCTAGATATACCGCGTCCGCGTGGCTTTGGACCGCCGCGAACAACGCTTCTTTACTGCCCGCAGGCGCTAAGAGTTCCATCTTACCTCACAATGAAATAGCCCCGGTCGGGACTATTTTTTCTTTCGTACGAATTCCTTCACGTTGTCAGCCAATTGGATATCCCCGATCACGATAAGCACATCTTTCGCCATGAATGTCGCGCTGGCACCCGGTGAGAGGATCATCTTGCCTTCACGGTTGATCGCGATGATCGTCGCTTGGGTGTTTTGCCAGAACATCGACTCGCCGATCGTCTTACCGACGATGTGCGATCCGACAGGGATGGGAATCTCGAATTTCATCAAGGGATCGGAATAGCTGTATTTCTGATTGAGATCGGCGATTTGATTGACCAACGAGACGATTTTGTCGTCAAGTTTCGATCGTTCCGCCATCATCAGTTTGAGTTCATGTTTCAAACGGTGGACATCGTTGTTTCCGCTAAAACGTTCCAGATAAAGCAGTGCTTGTTGCTTGGATTTGATGATCGCCCCGCTGTTATGGCGGACTTCCACGATGCCGGTTTCCTCCAAGAGTCCAAGGGAGCGACGGATCGTTTCAGGTGAAACGCCATACTCGCTCGACATCAAAGAGCGCCCTGAGATGCGTGTGTTTTCCTTTAAGTCTTCGCGTGCGATCCGCGAAGCGATGTCAAGCGCGATTTGCGCGTATACCGGCTGCGAGCTGTTTCGTTTCATACTGACCTCTGTGTTCGCAACCATTATAACATAACGATTTCACGTCTCAATAAAAAAAAGCCCGGTCGCCACCGGGCAAGACAAAGGGGAGGGAGAAAGGAACTTGATCATTCCTGGAAAAGGCGTGATACTTCATCCCAATTGACGATGTTCCAGAAAGCGTTGATGTAATCCGGACGTCGGTTTTGGTAATGAAGGTAGTAAGCATGTTCCCAAACGTCAAGGGCCAAAATCGGTTTGCCTTCACTGAGGGGAACATCTTGGTTGGCGGAAGGAACGACGCTTAGTTTCTTGTCAGGAGTGACAAGCAACCAAGCCCAACCGCTTCCGAAACGGGTTTTCGCCGCCGTGGCGAATTTATCTTTAAAAGCGTCCAGCGAACCGAAGTCACGTTCGATCGCGAATAACAGTTCACCGGAAGGCGCTAGGCCTTTCGCCGGTGTCAACAAGGTCCAGAATAGACTGTGGTTAAAGTGACCGCCACCGTTATTGCGAACCGCCGTGCGAATGTCTTCGGGAACTGCGTCCAAATCGGAAAGCAATTTCGCTAAAGGCACGTCATAAAGTTCGGGATGTTTATCCAAGGCGGCGTTGAGATTGTCGACGTACGCCTGGTGATGTTTGTCATGATGGATCGTCATCGTTAAGGTGTCGATGTAAGGTTCAAGGGCGTCTGCGGAAAACGGAAGTTCGGGTAAGGTATATTTCATGGTATGTATCCTCCTAATGTATATATATCCTATCATATTAAGAATGAATCTCATATTGCGATGACCGACAAAAAAAACATCCCGAGGGATGTTCAGTTTCGAATGACTTTACGTAGACGCGATAGGATGACCGGTACAAGCAAGACGGCCACACCGATCTCGACCAACCCGTTGGTCCCGACAATGGTCATTAAGATCGTGGTCAAGGTTTTATCCTGGGGAAACAAGGTTCCACCCGCGAAAAGCCCGATCGCTCCCAGAACGAAGGTCGTATTCAACACGGTCCCGAGCACCGCGATTGCGATGTCTCTGGGGTAATCCTTCTTCAACCACTTCGCAAACCCGCCTGCCGCAAGCGCCACAAGCAAACCGACCAGAATGCGCGGTAAGATCGAAATCAACGGATTACTGAAAAGCGCCAATTCGATGGGGCTGACCGCCGCCACGAAGACTTTGATGAAACTCGTCAAGCCCCACGTAAAGCCCAAAATCAAACCGCCGATCGGACCTAACAATGCGGAGCCGATGATGACAGGTACATGGATCGTCGTGATCGATAAGGTTCCGATTGTGATGTATCCAAGATTGGGAACAAACGTCATGACGACGATGATAGCGATAAACAAACCAGTCGTCGTGATTTCAACGATCCTTTTCCGATTGGGGTTCATACGATTCCTCTTTCTTTTTATTCGGTTTCACCAAATAACGCCGTCGACAGATAACGTTCCCCACCGTCCGGCAAGATGACGACGATGGTTTTATCGGCGTTTTCCGGACGCTTGGCAATCGCCAACGCCGCGTGTAGGGCGGCTCCCGAGGAGATTCCTGCGAGCAGTCCTTCGGTTTTCGCAAGTTGACGCGAAGCTTCGAAGGCTTGTTGGTTTTCGACCGTAATCACTTCGTCGTAGATCGATGTATTCAGAATCGAAGGAACAAAGCCCGCGCCGATCCCTTGGATCTTGTGCGGTCCGGCCTTCCCTTCGCTCAACATCGGCGAGTCTTTGGGTTCTACCGCCACTATTTTAACATTTGGGTTCTTGGATTTCAAATATTCACCACTTCCGGTGATCGTTCCGCCGGTTCCGATGCCTGCGACCAGAAAATCGACGGTTCCGTCGGTATCTTCCCAAATTTCCGGTCCGGTGGTCAAGCGATGGATTTCCGGATTGGATGGGTTATCGAATTGGGCGGGCATGAACGCATTGGGGATTTCGCGGACCAGTTCTTCGGCTTTGGCGATCGCCCCTTTCATGCCTTTGGGACCTTCGGTCAAGACAAGTTCGGCACCATAGGCGGCGAGCAATTTGCGTCGTTCGATGGACATCGTCTCGGGCATGGTCAGGATGATCCGATAGCCTTTGGCGGCCGCGATACTGGCTAAACCGATTCCGGTGTTCCCGCTGGTCGGTTCGACGATGGTGGATCCGGGTTTCAAGAGACCGCGTTCTTCCGCGGTCTTGATCATGTTTTTCGCGATACGGTCTTTGACGCTTCCTCCGGGGTTACGGGATTCGAGTTTGACTAAGATGCGGGCATGGATATCGTTGCGTTGCGCAAAGCGACGTATCTCCAATAAAGGTGTATTTCCGATCAGTTCTGAAACCGAAGTGTAGATTTTTGACATAATTCCTCCTAACATAGTAAATAACTATGTTTTATATGTTATAATTATGACGGAATCGGTTGATTTTGTCAACCGGGACGATAGGAGGTATCATGCGCGTTTCATCCAAAGCACGTTACGGGTTGGCGGTGATGGTCACGTTGGCGAAACAGCCGGAAAACACCGTTTCCGTCATGACCTTGAGCCAAGAGCTGGGTTTATCGAAAATCTACCTCGAGCAAGTGCTCAATCCATTAAAGACCAACGGTCTTGTGTTGGCGACCAAAGGGGCGCAAGGCGGATATCGGTTGGTGGATGAGAAGATTACCGTCAAGCAAGTCCTACAAACCTTGGAACCGACTTTTTTCGAAATTACATCGGATAGTTGCGAGGATCCGACGTTGAATCGTGTCATCAAACAACAGGTGTATGATCGGATGCAAGAGGGATTTGAGGGATCTTATATGGATTTGACCCTAAGGCAATTGGCGAAGAAAACTAAGGAAGCCCAACAGGAATCGTTGATGTTCTATATCTAAACGAAAGGCGTCTAGCGACGCCTTTCGTATTTTTCGATGAAGGGTTCCATATGCGAAATCACTTGGACTTTCGCCGGAGCGTAGTGTTCCTTCAATAACTCTTCGATTTGATGGGAGAGTTCATGGGTTTCGCTGAGGGTCATGTCTTTGTCCGCCCAGACATGCAAGTCGATAAATAAGTTCTGTTCGGTACCGCGGGAACGAATCCGGTGCATCCCTTTGATTTGAGTCAAGGGTTGCAACACTTCGCGGATCTCTTTCTCGTCGGTTGCTTTTGAATCGAGTAAGATCTTACTGGACATACGGAAGATTTCATAGGCGGCTTTTAGAATAAACCCTGCGACAACCAAGGATACCAACGGATCGATCCAGACCGGCATGCCCATCTTCACCAATACCAAGGAAGCGATGACACCCAAGGTCACGAAGAGATCGCTGCGCGTATGCATGGCATCGCTGATTAGGATGGTAGAATGATATTTGACCCCTTGTTTGTGTTCGAGCACGGTCACGACGACGTTGATCGCAAAAGTCGCGGCCATCACGATAAATGTCGATGTTTCGATTTGCGGTGTGACCGGATTGATAAACTTCCCATATGCGGAGGAGATGATTTGGATGCTGAGGTACACCAACATGCCGACGATGACGAGGCTGGAAAGCGTTTCGAATTTCGCATGTCCATAGGGATGATCATCATCATCCGGACGACTAGCCAAGGCGATTCCGATTAGACCTACGACATTTCCCGAACCATCAGTGATCGAGTGAAATCCATCGGCCAAGACGGAAGCCGAGTTGATCGACAACCCGACGAAAATTTTCGCAAAGGCGACGGCCAGGTTGGCGAAGAGAATAATCCATAAAACTTGTTTGATTTTCGAGTAACTGCTTGTCAAAGTATATCTCCTTTCAATAGTTCCCCTACGTTGATCAATGTGGACGTATCGGGTAAAAAAAAGCACATCCGTGGAACATTCCGTCCCGCAGATGTGAGATTGTCACTCCGCTGCCGATTGGCCCGGCGTACGTGTTGCGTCCGCCTGTTTGGTCTGTGTACCGTCGATTTCCGATTGGAAAGCAGTGCATTTTCTTATTTATAACACTTCGTGAATGTCTTGTCAACATCACGATTCGGTAACCTTCCTTTACACCCGGACGGACATATCGTAAACTTAGAAAGGGCATATCCCGTGGAGGTCTTATGTTAATCACACAACCTTATCGATTGAAGAATCTGGAGTTGCCAAACCGCTTAGTTATGCCGCCGATGTGTATGTATCAGGCGATTGACGGCGTCCCCAACAAGTTTCATTTCACCCACTATACCGATGCGGCCTTCGGTAAAGTCGGTTATATCATCGTCGAAGCGACCGGCGTTATGCCGGGAGGTCGGATTACCGACAATTGCTTGGGAATCTGGGACGACAGTTTTATTCCTCATTTCAAAGAAATCGTCGATGAAGTTCATCGTTACGGTTCGAAGATCGGCTTACAAATCATTCATGCCGGACGTAAAAGCGAAACGACCGGATTACGTCGATTGGCCCCCAGTGCGATCGCGCATAGCGATCGTTATGAGGTTCCCGAAGCGATGACCCACGAAGACATCGAAACGGTCGTCAAAGCGTTCGGCCAAGCTGCGCGACGTGCGAATTTAGCGGGATTTGACGCCGTTGAAATCCATGGTGCCCATGGTTATCTGGTCCATCAGTTCACTTCCCCGCTCTCCAATCATCGCGTCGACGCGTATGGCGGAACCACCGAGAACCGCGGCCGTTTCTTGCGTGAGATCGTCGCGGAAATCAGAAAATACTGGCCGGAAGAAAAAGTCCTGCAAGTCCGGGTCTCTGCGACGGACTGGGATGAGGATGGATTGGATGTCGCCGAAGTCGGACGTATCCTCCAACAAGTCCGTGAAAAGATCGATCTGGTCCATGTTTCTTCCGGTGGCAATGTCATGCGTACGATCCCGTTGAAGGAAGGCTATCAGGTCGAGTTCGCATCCTATCTCAAGAAACATCTTGGTTTACCGGTGATCGCGGTCGGATTGATCACATCCGTCGAGTTCGCCGAATCGATCTTGAACGAAGGGAAATGCGATCTTGTGGCTCTGGGGCGAGAATTGTTGCGCAATCCCTATTGGATGCATTCTGTGTTGGCAAGCGACGGAAAAGTCGACCAACTCATCACGTCGTATGGACGTGCTTATCCCGTAAAACAGAAATAAGAAAAGAAATCCCTTCGCTGAAGGGATTTTTGATTACTGTTCGTAGATATCGCCGAGAATCTCGGGTTTGACGATCTGGACTTTGGTGATCCGTTTTTCATCGACCTTCAGTACTCTGTAAAGAATTCCGTCGACCGTGACTTCCGGATGTTCGTCTTCGTTGGGAATTCGACCCAATTGTCCGATGATAAAGCCGCTTAAGGTATCATACTCTTCGATCGGAAGTTTGATTTCGAGGTCCTCTTCCAACTCATCCAAGGTCGTCGATCCTTCCACATCGAATGTCGATTCGTTGATCTGTTTGATTTCGATCTCATCTTCATCATATTCGTCGAAGATATTTCCGACGATTTCTTCGATCAAGTCTTCGATCGTGACGATTCCGCCGGTACCGCCGTATTCGTCGATGACGACCGCGATGTGCGTCTTGTTTAATTGAAGTTCTCGAAAGAGTTCGTCGATCCGTTTGGATTCCGGAACATAGTAAGGAGAGCGCAAGATCGTCGTCAGCGCGAAACTTTCTTTGTCTTGCATTTCGACATACTGGATCAAGTCTTTGACATGGACGACCCCGATGATATCGTCGATGCTTTCACGATACACCGGAAAGCGGGTATATTGTTCGGTCGCGACGATCTTTAACACGTCGGTGAGTTTCGCATCCATGGGAATCCCGGCGATCTCGGTTCGATGGGTCATAATATCGGAAACGATCTTATTGTCGAACTCGAAGATATTGTTGATCATCTCTTTTTCGGTCTCGCGGATCGTGCCTTTTTCCTCGCCCACATCGACCATCATCCGGATTTCCTCTTCCGTGACTTGATCGCTTTGTTGGTTGGGATCAAACCCGAAAAGGCGAACGAAGAAATTGGTCGACCAGGTCAGAAGTTGCACCATCGGACGCATGACGACTGAAATGAAGCTTAAAATCCCGATGACTTTAAATGCGATCGGCTCCGCAAGATTCATCGCGATGCGCTTCGGCACCAATTCTCCAAGCACCAGACTGAAATAGGAGAGGATCATCGTTATGACGATCATCGCGATCGTCTTGAGTAACGAATCCGTAACGTTCAGATTCAGATTCTTCATCAGTTCGACCAAAGGTGTCGCAAAGCTTTCCGAAGCGAAGGCTGACGCTAAAAAGCCCGCCAAAGTGATGCCGATCTGAATGGTCGACAAAAAACGGGTCGGTTTATCGAGGATATGTTGCAGCTGTTTGGCTTTCTTATTACCATCTTCCGCCATCAGACGGATTTTATTATCGTTAAGGGAGATCAAAGCGATTTCCGAGGCTGCGAAAAAGGCGTTCAAAATAATCAACAAGAATAGCAAGCCGATTTGCCCGATCATACGGTCACCTCGTGGTTTAAATTCCGGGGTTCGTTTCGTTTCGCATCGATTTGCCGGTTGTTACTTCGGTCTACCCCGTCACATTCTTCGGTCATAGTTTTCCTCCAATGAAAGTTCTTTCTTATTTTATTGTTTTTCGATAGGCATGTCAAGGGTGGGCACGATCGCAAGCAAGGCGTCATGCCGGTTCTCGACTCTGTTCTCCAAGACGAATGTCAATGCGTTTTCCAAGATGCGCTGAATCACCGGACCCTTATAACCAAGCTTCACCAGATCTTCCCCGTTGATTGCGAGATGTTTGACTTGATAAGGGACGTTGCGATTCTTGATCTCAAAGATCAATCCTCGCGCTATGGCGCAATTCTCCAATTTCCGACTTTGATCACCGGTCATGGATAACAGATCGCATTCACGAAGTCGGATCGCCAAGAGTAAAACCTTTTCGCCGGTTTTGGCGATCCACCGACACATTTCAGATATCCTTTCCGGAAAGGACGTCTCATGCAATGCGATGATCTCACCGACATCATGTTGCGTTTTCTTGTCGAATCGCAACTTCGCGCAGACTTCGATGGCTTGGATCGCCGATTGTTGGGCATGGTGCTCATAGACCGCGATCCCATCCGGATTCAATGTCAGACTGGAAGTTTTCGCCAGATCATGCAGCAAAGCGCTTAAGCGCAACGTCAGGTCAGGCTCCGTAAAGGATAACACACGTAGCGTATGATGATAAACATCTTCATAGTGGTTCGGATTGAACTGGACAAAGCCGCGCGCATCTTCGAGAGGTTCGATCAAAAGTCCGATCACATCATCATAATCGACCAGGATTTTGACCGCGTCCTTCCCCAATAGAATGCCGCTCAATTCGTCACGGATCCGTTCGCTGGCGACTTCATTGAGGAGATAGGCATAGCGATGGATGGCATCCGCCGTATCGTTTTCGATGTGAAATCCGAAACGCGAGGCAAACCGTAACGCCCGCAAAATACGCAGCGCATCTTCAGAAAACCGTTCATTCGCCACGTTGACGCATCGAATGATTTGGTTTTCTAGATCGTCCAATCCGTTAAATAGATCGATCAAGTTGCCTTCAAGATCCAAGGCCATCGCGTTGATCGTGAAATCCCGACGTTTTAAATCCTCATTTAAGTTACGCGTAAAGATAACGTCATCGGGACGACGATGATCGCGATACTTGCCATCGCTGCGATAGGTCGTGATTTCGACCCAATGCCCTTCCAATAAGACTCCGACCGTTCCATGTTTTTTTCCGTAGGTTTTATGCGGAACCTCCGCAAATACGCGCTCGATGTCTTCGGGCAGCGCATCGGTACAGAGGTCGAAGTCTTTCGGAATCAAGCCCATGCATAAATCACGCACCGATCCGCCGACCAAGTACGCTTGATATCCTTGGGATTGTAATGTACGTAGCCCATCTTTCACATATTCGGGGATTCCCTTGATTTCCATGGTTTTCCTCGTCATTTCCATTATTTATGAAGAATCCGATCAATCCGTAAGCAACTATGCTTCTTCGAAAGATGTAGACATTTTATACCAGATCGGTACGAAATCATCCTGTCCCTGGGTATCACAGACAAATATCGTCGCGTTCTCAAGCATGACTTCGACCTGTTTTTCGCCGAAGTCGATCGCCCAAGGAATCGAAGATAGAATATTGACGGCCATATAAAGATAAAGCAAAGGAAAGAAATCCTTCGGCACATTGTTTTCGAAATAAGCGTCGATGCGCGCTTTCGCGAAAGCGGGACTTACGTTACGGCACCATTGGATCCGATTGAACTCTTCCCAAGGATCACCGATGTCCCAACGGTCAAAATCCAAAATCCCCAAATGGAGATCCGGTGTCAAGACGAAGTTACCGATATGATAATCACCATGCTGGAAGGTCTGCGGACGATCGATCAGTAACCCGCGCAATGATTCGATCTTGCGGATCAAGTCCTCATCCCCATCAAATCGGATTCCGCAACTGCGGTACGTTTCGATCTTTCGGTCGATCTTCGCGTTATATTTTTGCGCCCAATTGGCGTCGACTTCGACTTTTACCCGCTGATGGATATGACGCAACGCGATTCCCGCTTCAACACCCAACGAGATCTGTTTCTTCACGGATAACATGGAAAGGATCGAACTCAGGTCACTTCCTTCGACGAAGGTCGTGTAGATCCGTACTCCCTTTTCATCGAACAAACATTCGACCGGACGACTGAACGGGGTATGCCCTAAGTAGAGTCCGTTGAGGTGCTCAAAGGACTTCACCACATGGAACAACCGTTCAGGTTTGGAGATCCGACACAAATACTGCCCCTTCGGGGTCGTTACGATCGATTTGCGGTCATCCGACCATCCTTGATTAAGGGGGATTTTCGAGAGAATGCGATCTTCGATCGACATACGCCACCTGCTTTCTTTAAAAATTATAGCATATCCATGCGTCTTTTATCCGATTGCCTTACATCAAGTTTATAATGGAATCAGGAGGTACTTATGGGAAAAATCATTCTCTCCGAATTCATTTCGCTGGACGGGATCGCCCAGAATCCTTCATGGGCAGTCCCGTACTGGGGCGAAGACATCGCAGCTGTGAAACTTGATGAATTGATCGAAGCGGAAGCTTTGCTTCTCGGGAAAAACACGTTTGATATGTTTGCTCTTGCGTGGCCAGGTAAGAGCGATGCGGATGGTTATGCGGACCGTATCAATGCGATGCCGAAATATGTGGTTACCTCGCATCGCAATCCTTTGTCCTGGAACGGGGTCGGCGTCTTGGCGGATCCGGATGAGATCCGGAATTTAAAAGAGAAAACCAAGGGGAATCTGTTGGTGATCGGGAGTCTAAGTTTGGTCCATCTGTTATTGGAAGAAAAACTTGCCGACGAAGTCCGCATTTTTCTCTATCCGTTGTTGGTGAAGGAAGGTCGCAAACTCTTCGAATCGTTGGAAAGCGACTTCGAATTGGTTTCCCAACAGTCGTTTCAATCCGGTGTCGTAGAATTAAGATACAAAGTAAAATGAGGCGTGCGCCTCATTTTCTTACTTCGATGACCGGTCTGGCTTCGATATACCCCCGCTCCCCACGCGGTTCCAACTGATACATCGGGGATGTATCATCATAACGATATCCGATGTTCTCCGGACGATACCGTTCGATGGCGGACTGCATGTTGACGATTACCGACGCATAGTCCGCATCGTCATAGGGTTCGCCTTGAAAGACCATGTAGGTACATGGTTCCAACCGAATTTTCTCGAATCCTGCGGGTAAGGGTTTCTGGTAGTCATCCCGTACTTCGACGCCCTGCACATACTTCGATGTGCCTTTAGGGATGAGCGAATCGGGCAGCCACATGCCCATCGGTTCGTTGATGGCTTCGTCGATGTCACATAAGATCGACCAGACATCGCATCCGACTTCCTCGCAATACGCGAAATACTCTTCCGCGGCGACGGCACGGCGGATGATGGCGGTACGAGCCGGTCGGGTAACGAGTTGGACATAGAGCGTTTGTGTTTCCATTGCGATTTCCTGCGCTTTCCGGGTGAGTAAATATGGACGAAACAAGGGGATCGGCGGTGTTGATTTGCGGTATTCGCGCGGGCTCATGCCGAACTGTTTCGCAAACGCCCGTGAAAACCCTTCGTTTGAATCGAACTGGTAGTCGAAAGCGACCTGCAGAATCGCTTCGTCAGCATCACGCAACCGAAATGCGGCTTGCATCAGGCGACATTTGCGGATGTAGGCCAGCGGACTTTCACCCAGATGACGCGAAAACAAATGCGCCGTATGATAGGGCGAATACCCGGCGACCCGTGCCAGTTGAACCAGACTGATGGGCTGATCCAAATGCGTCTCGATGTACTGTCGCATACGTTCCACCGCTTCTTCGATTTCACTCATTTTCTCACCTCATCCCAAGTTTACCTAAAAAGAACGCCGGTGACTTGACCGGCGTTGCGAAGTTTAGAGGACGATCTCGTTGGATTGGATCCGTGCTTTCAATTTTAAGACATTGGCTTCGATTTGGTCGATGATCGCATGAAACGTCGCATCATCCGACCCGGACGGATCGTCCAAGCCCCAATCCTCACGGAACTTGCAGGGCAAGTACGGACATTCGACGTTACATCCCATCGTGATGACGATCTCCACGCGCGGAATCTCATGAAGCAATTTGGATCGTTGCGTTTCTTCCATATTGATCCCGTACCGGGATTGAATCAACCGAACCGCGTCTTGATTGATTTGCGGTTTCGTTTCGGTCCCGGCGGAATACGCTTCGTAAACATCCGAAGCGAAATGTTTCGATAAGGCTTCGGCCATTTGGGACCGACATGAGTTATGGACACAGATGAAGGCGACTTTGGGTTTTGAATTCATAGGTTCTCTCCTCTGGGATTCATCATAGTATGTTGATCAAACTTCTTCAAGTCTTTAACTTCGGTTTCTTCGGTTTGGGTAAAGGCAGAACATTCGCGTTGGTTCTCACCAGATCACAAAGATACGCTTTATCTTCGATCTGTTCGATCACAAAGTAATCTTTCGCGCCGTTATACGGCGGCGCTTTCATGATTTCCTTCAATCGAACTTCGACTTCCGATGTCGGTTTCAGATAGAAGACATTATCGGCCAAAAGCGCGACCATCTTCCCTTCCAGAAAAACCCCGTACTCCCCGAACATCTTCTTAATGACCACATCGCTAAGATCATCGAGCTGATCTTGGATGAATTGCGCGAAACTTGCATCGGTTGCCATGTTGTCGCCCTCTCTCTTTGTTCAAGGATAGTGTATAATAAAATCACATGAATGGAAAGCGGGGAGATCGGATGAACTATAAGTCCAATGCGATGAAACAAGGGATGGCGCTGATCACATTTTTCGTTGTCATGTTATGGATCGGCCAACACGTCGATGGAATCGTCGATGCGGCAGCACGCGCGTTGAAAATCATCTCGCCGTTTATCACGGGTTTCGCCTTCGCCTTCCTTCTGAATGCGCCGATGATGCGGATCGAGACCTTCCTTTTCCAACCGAAAAGTCCGTTACTGTCGATTCCCAAGAAATTTCGCCGCATATTAAGTTATATTCTTACGTTGACCTTGGTTTTACTGGTAATCATCTTCATTTTCCAAATCATCGTCCCTGAACTCGGTGCGACGATCATGAAGTTTGTCGGTACACTTCCGGCTACTTTCGATCGCCTTCAATTATGGGCAACCGAAAATCTAGGTCCGGATACACAGATCGGCGAATGGATGGCCCGCGCGAACATCGACTGGGCAAATTTGGAAAGTTCGTTGATCACTTGGGTGACCAATAGCTGGCAAGCGTGGCTGAATTCATCGTTTTCGATCTTGTCTTCGATCTTCAGCGCCTTTATCACATTTATCCTTTCGTTTATGTTTTCGATCTATCTGCTTCTTAATAAGGAAAACCTGATCCATCAAGTCAAAAAACTTCTATTGGCGATTTTCCCCGAACGTATTACCAACTGGTTGTTTACCATCGGTCATATGGCCGATGAGATTTTCTCCAACTTCGTGTTCGGCCAAGTGGTCGAAGCTTTCATTATCGGTACGTTATTCTTTATCGTTCTATCGATCTTTGGCTTCCCTTATGCTTTGTTGATCAGCGTCATCGTTGCGGTGACCGCGTTGGTTCCGATCGTCGGTGCGTTGGTATCGCAGACCATCGGTTTCCTGCTTGTATTAACGGTCGACCCGATCCAAGCACTATGGTTCTTCATCGTCTTCCAGATTGTCCAACAATTAGAAAACAATTTGATTTATCCGCACGTTGTCGGAAAAGCCGCCGGCTTACCGGCGATGTGGATCTTGGTCTCCATCACCATCGGAGCCAGTGTAATGGGAATCGTCGGAGTCTTGATCTCCATCCCTGTCGCTTCCTTAGCGTATGCGCTTCTTAAGGATTGGGTGAATTACCGATTGGAACTTAAAAAACATAGTGAAGAAAGCCGTCCGGCGTAGGACGGCTTTTTAGTCATGGAGATGGGTTCCGCACTTCGGACAGAACACAAAGTGATCTTCAACGTTGGTATGACAGTTTCGACATACCATAATCCCTTTCCCTCGTTTCATCAAGGTTAAGTCTTCTTCATCGATCGTAACGAGTTCATGGCGTTTGAACTTTTTCCCGACATCCTCGCTTAACGTATACACGCTCCCGCAGCATCCCATGCTTGCATAAAAACGATGTTGGTAGCGGAAGACGGGGATAAAGAACAAGGTGAATTCCTGATAGGTCACTGAAATCTCATAGGATGCGAACTGCCCGCAGATATCGCACAGAACCGCTTGGGCATTTCCAAGTATTTTCCGTTGGTTTGAAATGGAGAAAATAAAAAACATGATGTACCTCGCCTTCGAAGATCCGAATTAACTTATTGTCTATTTGCTTTGACGTTGATGATACCGGACCATGATGACGATCGGTATAAGATTGAGAACCAGAAACACAAGAATCAACGGAATAACCATATCCATTCCGGTATCCTTGAGAATTAAGCTAAACAAGGCAAACGCGAAAAACAGGATGTTCAATTCGACGAAGAATATGCCCAAAATGAAGATGACCTTCTTACCCAACCCGACATTCAAATCCCTTGCCCATAGAAAGAAATAGGTCAAGTCGACGGATACGCCAAGCACCAGGAAAATCGCGATCGTCGCCACCATCGCGGACGTCTCGGGATTCACCGGATTCACACCTGACGCAAACCATTGAAGAAACGAGGGATAGGCAAGCATGGACACACCGATCATCAATCCTACGATATAAATGATCTCTCTCGGTTTGAGTAATTTTTTCATGGACATCCTCCTGACGATAGGATTATGATACCACAATCCATCCAACCAGCCGTAACCTTTTCAAAGGTTTCATTGATTCATTCGTCTTTGTTACTCTACTCAAACACTTTTCGCAACTCGATCTGACCTTCTCCGTATCCTTGCGGATCAGGTGCCTTCATCAACCAAGTCACCGCTTCCTCATGCGATTTCACATCGATCAAGAAGAATCCGGCCACGACATCCGACACAGGACCAAACGGTCCCTTCGTTACGACCGGTTCTCCGCCGGGAATCGGAAAGGAGATCCGTAATCCCTCCGAACTCGGATGAAGACCTTTGGCCATGACGCGCACTCCGGCTTCAATCAACTTTTCGTTGTATACATCCATCGCATCCTGCAACTCTTGGTTGGGTAAGTTCGCATTCTCGGAATTCGAAGACGCTTTGACGATCAACATATATAGCATATTGTTTCCTCCTTTTGGCAAGAAATCTAGCTTCTTACTTTTTTCGACAACAAATCACTCGATGCCCTTTACTCCTTGAATCATCAATTTCATTGAATAAAATCTCACATTCTTCTTCAACCAAAATACGCTCGTAATGATTTACGGAAAGCGAACTGTAGTAGAATTCCGTATCGAACATCGACGAAACCAATTCCCCTGCTTGTCCGCCTGCCGTGAACATCAAAATCCCATCATTGTTTACCATCCTGATGATTTTTCGAATGGTTTTCTCCTGATTCTCGATCGGTAAATGGAAAAGTGAATCCCATGCCAGGATGCCGTCGAACTTCCGATTGATTTCAAGCGATACAATATCTCCTGTAATGAATGTCGCTTCAGCAACATTCCTTCTCGCTTTTTCGATCATCTCCGTCGAGATATCCACTCCGATAACTTGAAACCCACTTTTGACAAGTTGTTTCGTCAAGGGGATCCCCGTTCCGCAACCGATATCCAAGATCTTCAGAGGACTCTGTTCATTTTTATGTGCGGATAATAAATCACAAAACCTACGAGTAAAATCAACCCCATAATTTGAAGAGCGATTTTGTTCGAATTTATCTGCGATTTGGTTGTATTGCGACCCAGTCTCATGCATCGACATTGAAATCATTTATTTATCCCTCTCAATTTAGTTCATGCCAAATCTCACAATATAGTTCACGAAAATCAACCTCTCGAATGTAAACACTGGGTTTATATCATTTACATAAATTTAATATAACTACCGTCTCCTGTAGACGGTATATAGCATACATCCTAGCTTCATTTTTTCTCTAGTTTCTCGATTTCTTTTATCCCCACTTCTTCAATCGCCTTCAACTGTCGAGTTGCCAAATAGTTCAGCATTTGTACTCTTTCGGCTTGCGGTTTATCTTGTTCAATCAATATCGCATTATAGCTCTCCATGTTTGCTAAAACCAATAGTTGATTCAATGTAGCAAAGTCTCTTATGTTTCCTTCTAGACCTACATTTTCTTCACGCCACTCTTTCGCTGTTTTTCCAAAGAGTGCTACGTTAAGCAAATCCGCTTCACTTGCATATGCCATAGATATCTGATGTGCAGTCAATTCCGGTGGCAACAAATTTTCTTTTATAGCATCGGTATGAATTTTATAGTTCAGTTTAGAAATCTCTCGATTTAAATTCCATCCTAACGATAGTCTGCTACTTTCATCTGTCTTCAATCGCTTATAATCTTTGATGATATAGAGCTTGAACTCTGCGGAAATCCATGATGCAAACTCAAATGCAATATCTGAATGGGCAAAAGTTCCACCATTTCGCCCTGATTTCGAAATAATGCCAATTGCGCTTACAGCATCGATCCATTTTGTCGGTGACATCGTAAATGAATTTAAACCTGATTCCTTCTTAAACCCGTCGAATTCGACGGGTTTAAACTCTGGGTTATGCAAGCTTTCCCACTATCCTAAGAATTCTATCGTAACTCTATTTCTCATCCAATTCTTGATAACATCATTCGGTTCATCACTCTTGTACCGCGCAATATCTGTCAGTGAAATGTATTCGTTTTGAAAGTCTTCGGTATAAATAGATATATCGAAATCTTTTGCAGATATTGTTTCCTTAACGGGCTTTTTCGCCATGCTGACCCTTCCCTGCAATATACCACATTCAACCTATTCGTTGACACGTATCTTTATCCTGCCTCGTTTGTGAAAAGTTTTTCTGTGTGTTTAACATAACTCACTCACAGTGACTGGACAAGTATATGAAATAGAAACAACTTCTATGTATATTTAAGTGACACAAGGCTATCAGTTTGTGATTGATCGATCTGATATTCGTTACAACGGTAATTCATCCCTACCATGATACACTTCAGCAATCCTTTCGTAATTGAATAAGTTTCAATGCATCAATATAGACTTCATTTTTTGATTTTATATCGATCATAAGCCAACGTTGATCCATTCCTTCCTTGGTAGAAAGATAGATGTTTCGCATTTCGTCTGACAATTGATCATATTGATGATCAAACATTTCTTTCTCTCTTCTACCAATCACGATAAGTAATGTGAAATGTTTCTTTTTGGGATATACGACGCACAAGGATCGACCGGATTTCCGAAACTTTATGTTCCATCCACGTGCCCAGACATCTTTACTGAATTCGATTCGAACTTTCGCTTGATACTCATCGATCATGGTTTTACAGAGCTCATCGAAAAGCGAATTCTCAATATATTCGCTTATTTCATACAGGTCCGGTTGATAATTGATATCGAGTAGTTTGATCATAGAATGAATAACCTCCATAGTGTAGATTGTCTTTATAAGACTCATAGACTCGACTTTCGATTCGTCGAACGAGATTATACTTCATTCTGTCGGAGAAAGAGTCCAGTCTATTCGAAAATCTAACAAGAAGTCATATCCATGTCATTTATGCAACAAAAGAAACTTAAACTCTTGTCAGTAAAACTACGTTTTCGATATGCGATGTATGTGGGAACATGTCGACCGGCTGAATTTGTTTGATATTATAGAGCGTCATAAGTTCCTTAAGATCACGGACCTGCGTCTCTGGATTGTAGATAATGAAATAATTCAAAATCACAAAATTCAAAATGAATTTGCTCCATTTTGCTGCTTCTTGTATGAGTACTGTCTGTTCTCGCAGCATAATTTTTGATTGAACATTACACTGCTCCCCTCATTTTATCTGCCCCAATTCAATTTTATTGACTTTTCTTTCGTTCCAAAAATAAAACGATAGATGTGCCATAAATGAGAAAAAATACTGTGCCCTTTTGGTATCCCCTTTACAAAAATTTTCACAATTCTATGAATGAATCAATGAATCAAAACTCAGATTATAGTTACCTTAAATATGTATTAACATCAGCAATAAGGCTTTCTATGTACTCTTTATTTCCATCCTTTAGATTACCTCTCTTGTCAGTCAGTCCACTTTTTGCTCGAATCGTACGTTCTTCTTTGTCTCTTATATCATCGGTACATAAAGCCACAAACTTGAAATCTGGGAAATGTGCTTTATCGTTCTCCATTTCATCCTTTTTATCTCCATCATAAATAGCAACAACTTTTTTATATCCCAAGTTGTTAAATAATTCTAAGAAAACATTCATTTTTGTTGCACCACCAACACCCCACCCGAAGAAATCTCCATTTAAATTCTTGTTAACAGTATCTAGTATTTTTTTAAGAATAATTATGTCCTCTTGCCCTTCAACTAAGATAATTTTGTCTTCTAGGAAAAAAACCTCATTTGCATTCAATCCTAGAACATGAGGATTATTAAGATCTGTTAAAAATCCTTTAAACTGCGCTTTAATTGTTTCGTTTAATACAAAGCACTTTATATTGCCTGTTGCTTCTTTAACTGTTCTAATTAAATTTGCTCCATTACAAATGGATTCCCAGTTAACAAAGTATGGTGAATGTGTGCTAATAATAATCTGTTTATTTTTAGATTCTTCCGCAAGAATAGTCATGAGTCTCTTTTGCAATCTCGGGTGAATTGAAAGTTCTGGTTCATCAATAACAATGGTACCTCTTTCTGTCGAGTCATAAAGAGCATCGCATATAGTGAAAATACTCCATATACCGTCACCTATTCCCTCACTGCTATGGGTTATCCCTTCAAAAACATATTTTATAAAATAATTACCACTATCATTTTGGTCAATAGTCCACTCGATATCTATACCCAAAATTTTCTTTAACATAATATCAAATCTTGCTTTGTTTTTTTGCATTGCAAACAGACGCAAACTAAATCCATTTAGCTGGGATGTTCTCTTTGAATCTAGTTTATTGCTGCCGCGCAAGTAATCTTCCCTAGATTGTTCCCCTTGACCAAACTCATATTCTATAAATCTTCTGGATTGCAAGACATAAAAAGAGTAGCTCTGATTTGGCAATTTAGTTGTTGAACTACCACCACTTTCAACTGTTTTAATTATACATTTATTGCCTGATTCATCTTCTAAGGATAATTCGACTATGTTATTAACTTTAGGATTGCGTTTCCCTACAGAAAAGCTCGGGCTCTCATGTTGATAACCATTAAATGCCCTAATTGCTTCTATAATCGTAGTTTTTCCAGAGTTATTTGCCCCGACAAGAAAAGTTAGACCGCTCCCACTAATTCCGTTAGGTAATGAAAAGCTGATTTCTTGTTTTTCACTGTATCCTCTGAAACCTTGAATTGAAATACTTTTAATCATATCTTGTCCCTCTTTGAACTTTTCTTTCTTTGATCTACTATACAGACTAAAATCATCACCTCAAAAGCTTAGATTACTATGAGAAAAGCAATGACATCTATATTTTACACTTAAGGGTAGAAAAGATCTCTGTATATATAAATCCATATAAACCCTTTATCTTGTAATCAATATTCTCTTTTGACTCCTCAACCTTACTTATATCGATAAGTGTCGAAATACTGTCAAGTACGTATTGTGTCTCTTTCATCATTCCACCCCTTTCGATTTCTTAATCATAACTTCTATTGATAGGACGATCCTTGTTGTAAAACCACGACATTTTCGATATGTGATGTATGCGGGAACATGTCGACCGGTTGAATTTGTTTGATATTATAGAGCGTCATAAGTTCCTTAAGATCACGGACCTGTGTCTCCGGATTACAGGAGATGTAAATGATTGTACGCGGTTGGAGTTTCCGTAATGCAAACAAGAAATTCTTATCGCTACCTTCACGAGGTGGATCGAGGATGACCACATCGATCTTCACTTGGCTCGTCGATGCGTCCAACAACCATTGGGCAGCGTCCGCGCAAACGAATTTAACGTTGGTGGTCTTGTTATGTTTTCCGTTGGCGCGGGCATCTTCGGTGGCATCCTTATTACTTTCCACACAAATGACTTGCCCTACGTGTTTACTGGCGTAGATGCCGATCGTTCCGACACCGCTATATGCGTCCACCAACACATCGGTTTTCTTAAGATTCGCACACGAAATCGCAAGGTCATAGAGAACTTGCGTTTGGGTCGGATGGACTTGGAAGAAGGAACGGGACGAAATTTTGAAGGTATACTCTCCGAGTTGATCGATGATATACCCTTTCCCGTACAACGTTCGTTCTTGGGTGCCAAGGACGATACTCGTTGAACGGCTATTCTGGTTCTCGATGATCGTTGTGATTTCAGGGTGTTTCGCGATCAATGCGTTGACGAAGTTTTTGCGTCCTTTGAACTCGGAATGTGCAACAACCAGCACAAGTAGGATTTCATCGGATCTTGCACCGATTCGGATCAAGGCATGGCGCAATAATCCTTTGCGTTTATCTTCGTCATAGATTTCAACCTTAAAGTCTTTGACTAAGGTTTTAAGTGTCTGAAAAATCGCCATCGCTTTGGGATGCGCGACATCGCACGATTTCACATCGAATAGTTTATGTGTCTTACCGGCGTAATATCCCCCCATTACCGTCTTACCTTCGGCTTTGAACGTTAAGATGTTTTTGGATCGATAGCCGAAATTAAGCGACGTACCCAAACAATCTAACACCGGTTGCTTTGTGATGGACGAAAACAACTCGCGTACTTGTTCGGTTTTCCATTCAAGCTGCGCATCATATTCCCAATGGAGAAACTGACACGAACCGCAGATCGCAAAATGCGGACACGGCACGTTCACGCGGGTCGGCGCATCGCCTAACCGCTTGATCAGTTTCTTGGTTTTGGGATGATATTGGATTTCTTCCAAGGGTAATACATTGGGGAACGGAATCTTGTCGACGATCCCGTTCCCATCGTCATCCATGCGACGACACAAACCTTGCTTGATTTCCGACATTATTCCATTACCAAGCTAACCGGGCAATGATCGCTGCCAAAGACATCGTCAAGAATCTCCGCGTCCTTGACACGGCTCATCAAACGGTTGGAAACAACGAAATAATCGATCCGCCACCCCGTGCCGTTGGCCCGTGCGTTACTGCGATAGGACCACCACGAATACTTGATGGTATCGGGATATAAACTGCGGAAAGTATCAGAGAAACCGCTATTGAGAAGTTCGGTGAATTTCGCGCGTTCCTGATCGCTGAATCCGGGACTAAAGCGATTGGTTTTCGGATTCTTAAGGTCGATTTCATTGTGGGCGACATTCAAGTCTCCGCAAACGATGACGCCTTTTTTGCGATCAAGATTTAAGAGATAGTTCCGGAAAGCATCCTCCCAATCCATCCGATAGTCCAACCGACGCAATTCGTCTTGCGCGTTGGGGGTATAGACACACACCAAATAGAAGTCGTCATATTCTAACGTAACGGCTCTTCCTTCCGTGTCATGTTCGGGAACATCGATGCCATAATGAATCGATAAGGGAATATGACGGGTATAAATGGCGGTTCCCGAGTAGCCTTTCTTATGGGCATAATTAAAATATTTCGAATATCCTTCGGGGCTGAAGTCGTGTTGACCTTCCTGCATTTTGGTTTCTTGCAGGCAGACGAAATCGGCGTCGAAGTTCTTGAAGATCTCATCGAATCCTTTTTGCGCGATCGCGCGTAATCCGTTGACGTTCCAGGATACAAATTTCATTGGGATTCTCCTCTTTGCTTGTCTCTTCAAGTATAATCAATGGAGAGCCGTTTGTCATGGACTTTGAAAGGAGCCTACGATGGGAAATCTACGCTGTCCGGTTTGCCACCACGAGTTAAAACCGGTTGAACAAGGGTTGGGATGTGAAAAGAACCATCGTTTTGATCGAGCCGCCAGTGGGTATGTGAACCTGGGGATCGGGTCGAAGCAACGCAAGAGCGGGGATGAGAAACAAATGATCCAAGCTCGTTCGCGGTTTCTGAACCAAGGTTATTACGAACCTCTCTTGGTCGCGATCGGAGATATGATTCAGACATTGAATCTGAACGATGCGGTCGATCTGGGATGCGGCGAGGGATACTATACCCACGCATTCGCTCTACGATTTCCTCGAATTTCATGGACCGGTATCGATTTGTCGACCGAAGCTCTCAAACATGCGGCGAAACTGAATCGAAACATCCGTTATGTTGCCTCAAGCATCAGCGATGTACCCTTGATGGATGAAAGCGCCGATCTTGCGTTAAATATCTTCGCACCGATCTTTCCGACTGAAATCAAACGGATTTTGCTAATCGGAAAATATGCGATCCTTGTGCTTCCGCACACCGATCATTTGTACGAATTGAAACAACATCTTTATTCAAATGTCCTGTTGAATCCCGAACCGTTGGATGCACTGGAAGGATTGGGGACCTATGATTATCAGGATGTCCGTTTTACGATGCATCTGGATTCCCAAGCCTCCATACAGGATCTTTTGGGCATGACACCCTATGTACATCGTAGTCCGAAAGAAGGATTGGAGCGTGTCGCAAATCTAGCGGAATTGAAAGTTCGAGCTTCATTTCGCATACTCTGTGTGACAAAAACCGATAAATAGGATGCAACTTGTCAAAATCTGCGTTACAATAGCCTAAGCAAAGCATTGTTACGAAAGGATGTCCGACATGAATGATGGACTCGGTTTAGCGATTTCGTTTTTTTACATCGCGGTGATCCTTCTGATCGCGATCAAGTTACAGAATCTCCCTTTTGAGTTTAGCCGGAAGTTTGTGCACATCATGGCTGCGAACTGGTGGTTCATCGCGACAGCGACGATGACTTCGCCGTGGATCGCCTCCATCACACCTTTGTTTTTTGTGATTTTCAATGCGGTTACCATCACTTTCGGATGGTTACCGGCCATCAATCGCCAAGAACAACCCAAGAACTTCGGTACGGTCTACTATGCGCTAAGCGTCCTGTTTCTAACGTTTATCAGCTTTCAGTCCGGAAGTTCGTTCGCTTTGGGCGGTGTCGGGATTCTGGTCATGGGATATGGTGACGGTTTGGCTTCGTTGGTCGGCCGTAAGTTTGGAAAACACTCGTTTCAGCTCTTTCAAGTGAAGAAAAGTTTGGAAGGCAGTGCGACGATGTTCATCGTAACCTTGATCACATTGACGGTCTATCTAACCTATGTCAACGGAATGGTGATGATTCCTTTGGTGCTTATGTTGTCATTGGTCGCGACCTTGGTGGAAGCGATTTGTCCGTGGGGTTTGGATAACATTCTGGTTCCGATCGTGACATCCTTGGTCTATTTCGTTTATATGTTGTGAGGTAAACCCATGCCAACCTATGTCTATCTGATGGAAAACAAGCATCCATTAAATAAAGAAATCGTGAATCGTCATATCGAACATTTACGTAGGCTGGATGACGCGAATCAATTGGTACTTTGCGGACCGTTCACCGATTATCAGGGAGGGATGGTCGTCCTAAAATGCGATACCTACGAAGAAGCGGACGCGATCGCGAAGCGTGATCCTTTCATTTCCGAAGGGTATAAATATTATGAACTTCGAACGCTGGAAGTCGCAGATCGAAGTAACGATTATTTATCCGACTAAAAACATCCTGTTTCAAACAGGATGTTTTCTAACTCTCACGTTGTTTTAGTTGATGTTCGATCCAGAAAACCGGAAGCATGTATACGATCAGCGAGCCATAAACATGTACCAACAGAACCGTATCTTGGTCTGACCAAGACAAGACTTTGGATATGATTATCATCGGAAATAATAGCAACGAAATCCGCATCCAACTCTTACCGCAGGTTTTGTTGGCAACGTTCCAGTTATCCATGTTCAACATCGAGCGTCTTGTCCGAAATCCAGCCAATCCGTTGATTTTCTTCGGTGGAAAGGCAAACATCCAATAGCCCAATAGAAACAGAAACGCAAGCATCAACAGATCGACATCGTAAATATCCATCTTACAATAAGCTCTCACGCGGAATGCTGATCATCAACATTCCCTTCCCTTGTAGCGTCAACGTCTTGGTGTCGTGGGTCGTGATCGCATGCTCGCCTAAGGCGAAATCGATTCCGTTGATGTTCATGGAACCTTCCAAGACCCCGATCATGGCGAATGCGCCGTTGATCGTGTACGTTCCGATACCGTCGATCGTCAGTTTGACCAGTGAGAAATAATCTTCATCCAAGAAGATCGTACTGGAAATCCCTTCGCTATCGACCGTCAACGGACGGACAAAGGGCGAAGTATGCGGAATTGCGGTGACATCCAACGCTTTCTGGATATGCAACTCGCGTGATTTTCCCGACGCGTCTTTTCGGTTAAAGTCATATACACGATAGGTAACATTGGAGTTTTGTTGGACCTCGTAGATCAGACTGCCGGCACAGATCGCATGGATCGTTTTGGCAGGAATATAGACGAACTGTCCCGGCCGAATCTCAAAGTTGATCAAATGTTTTTCCAAGTTTCCGCTTTCGATCGCACGTCGTAACACTTCTTTGTCATTTACGTCATGTCCGACGATCATGCGGGTTCCTTCCAAACAATCCAAAACATACCAAGCTTCCGTTTTTCCATAGGAGTTCTCGTGTTTTAACGCATATTCATCATCGGGATGTACCTGAACGCTTAGATCTTGTTGGGCATCGATGATCTTGACCATCAACGGAAAACGCGTGTTCTTTCCGGGTCCGAAAAGATCCCGATGTTGGCGATACACGGAAGACAAAGTTTGATCCTTGAACTCGCCTTCCGCAAAAACACAGTCGCCGTCCGGATGGGCACTGACCACCCATGCTTCACCGGTCGTATCCGAGGGAATATCGAAGTGGAAATGATCACGTAAGCGCGTGCCTCCCCAGAGCATTTGTTTGAAGATCGGTCGGATTTTATAGATTGCCATAATTCCTCCTCCTGTCTGATTTCATTTTACCTATCTTGGTATGACTTCTCAATGACTATTATATCAATCGTCGAATTACATATCGATGATTGACATTCGCATCCATCCTTATTAAAATGGATTCTGTTACCTAAAGGAGTCGCCATGGAACCCCTCACTTTATTTCTCATCGCAATCGGACTCTCGATGGACGCCTTTGCGGTCGCCTTGGTCAACGGACTCTGCGCATCCAAAAGCAAGCTACGCTACGCGTTACGCGTCGGCATATTCTTCGGTTTCTTCCAAGGTTTCATGACGTGGCTCGGATATACGTTAGGGAAAACTTCAAGCGCCTCGATCAGTTCGATCGACCATTGGATCGCCTTTGCCCTCTTGGCGTTGATCGGTGGAAAAATGTTCTACGAAGGACTTAAGCCGAGCGATCTTAGTTGTGAAGTTCATCAGGAATCCGATTGGAAACACCTCTTCTATTTCTCCATCGCGACTTCGATCGACGCGTTGGCGATCGGTGTCGGATTCGCGTTTCTCAATGTATCGATCGTGCCTTCTTCACTGACCATCGCCTTGGTAACCTTCCTCTTGTCCGCCTTCGGTGTGATGATCGGCAAGCGTTGTGCCGCGTTAATCGGAAATAAAGCTGAGATCGTCGGCGGATTGGTATTGATCCTCATCGGCACACGGATCTTACTAACCCATCTACTTTAAAATATGTAACGCCCGATCATGTCGGGCGTTTTTTAGTGCGCTAGCGTGAAATAAGCGATCGACAGAAGCAAAGCACCGCATAAAATCCAAAGCACGACCCGTAAGGGGATATCTTCACGATATTTTCGATTGAAAAGGAGGAAGATCAACCAAACGGCAAGTCCGATGAAGTAACCGTAGGTTTGGGTATTTAGAATCATGCCAAACAGGACGAACACGACGATTTCCCCAAGATAGAATACAGGCAACTCGGTACGTTGCGAATACGTTTTCACGATCGGTTCAAACGTCTCGCTTTCAGTTGATGGTTTAAACTTCGGTATCTCGATTTCGATCGTGTCGGAGGGAGGTTCCACCAACACAAACCCGCCCTGCGCGTATGCGACTTTCTGCGGGTTATTGACGGATTTGACTTTCCATCCATCCTCATCGATGGCACTCCGCATTTTCTTACTAACGTCACCGATCTCCATGCGAACGATTTCCGTACTTCCGAATGGTTTCGTTACGATACGCTTCACTTTCTTACCTGATATATTTTCGTTTTGACCATCCAACGTTTCATAGAAATAAACGCTTTGGTCACGAACATCCGCGCTGACCAAGATCTTGTATTCGACCGGTTTCTTCGATGATGTCCATGTCGCATCCAAAAACGTCCCTTCCGCCTGAATATCCGCATCGGGGGTGCTTGTGACGATCAATCCGACGGATTGAAGCGTTTCCCGTAATCGTTCGAGGATGGTTTCTTTCATCTCGATACCTCGCAATGGTTGGTTTTCACTTGTATTTAGAATAGCACGTTGTACCGCTTCCAACAAGCCTTCAGTAAGCGTAAGAAGAAGCCAACACAACGTTTGGCTCCCTATTATCTCTACGTAGATTCGATTTAGTATCAAATGATGTCGTTGGTTTGATTTACTTAGAAGAAAACAAAAAGCAGGATGATCGATGCGGCAATCAGAATCAATACTAGACCTGTTTTAAAACTCGCCAAATCGGAATAGATGCCCTTATTAAACGCATCGGCTTTCTTCTTAAACTCACTGATTTCCTCTTTCTTCGTCATACGTCTCCTTTCTTTCCCCACAATGGTAGTAACTTAAACTTATCATACTCCTTGTTTTTTTTTTTACAAGTAAGCCGAGTCGCACAAAAAAGGAGCCTAGCTGAATAGCGGCTCCTCTTCGTCATCTTCTTCTTGTACCGGCAACACTTCAAGTAGATACTCCGCGACTTCGGGATGCATCGCCAAGGTATCAAACAAGACCGTCAACAGTTGTCCTGTTTCCAAATCTTGCATCCTCTCCAATAAATCGCCGATGCCATCTTCATCGAATTCCTCTTCCAGTATCGATTCGACCGGTTCGCTTTCGCTGGAGAAACTATGTAAGGCGGCTTTGCGATGTTCGCAGCGTTTCTTTCCGCAGGTGCAGGTCGATTCGACGACGGATTGGCTTTCGCTGATCAACAAGCGTACATAGATATCATTCTCAAACGCGAAAACCTGTTCGACGTCGCTCGAGAAAATCAACCGAGGCGACACGGCCGTTTTCGATTCGTTCTGGGTGATTGCCGGTTCTTCCGGTAGTGTCGGGGTGATTGTTTTCATGTCCCCTCCTTTTCTTCAAGATCAAACGCGTCGTCGCGAAATGCGATCGTTACGCGCTTGTGTTGGATCGTGGTATGGTAAGCCACCAAATTGCCTTTAATACGGGCATTGGGTTCGATATGCGGATGCGTGAAATCTTTTCTACGCAGATGTGCGATACACTCGGTCAAACTTTCAAGATAGTCAACGCTCAATGGCGTATGACGATGGGAAGCGATGATCCGTTCAGGTTTCAACGCAAGCAGTTTCCGTAACGAATCGACAACGATCGATTGTCTCATCAATGGACTGAAGTAGAGCCACATCATGTAATTCACCGCATCGGCGGTAAACAAAGTTCTGTCTTCTTCGATCCACAAGGCCATGTCATGGCTGGTATGTCCGGGAATCGCAAGAAACCTTGCGGTTCTTCCGCCCAAATCAAAGACGGTGCTTTCGTTGAGATCGGTGTATACGACCTTTGAATAATCACGTGTCGGCGCAACGCTACCCGCTAGAATTCGCGCTATCGCGACCAAGCGGACTTCGGATGAAGTCATCATCAAAATCTCAGGCAATGCGTGAAGCGGCGCATAGACTTTGTCAAAGGCATAATTCCCTCCGACATGGTCGATGTGGCCATGGGAGTTGCATACGATCAATTCCTTATCCGTCAGCGAAGAAAGCAACGGAAGAAGATCATGGATTCCATATCCGGTATCCCATAGCAGCGCCTTTTTCGTCCCGACAATCAAATCGAAGTGCACGGCTTCTTCTTTGATATGGTAGATTCCGGGAAGCACTTGGGAAACATGAAATGACATGGGCGACCTCGATTCGTATGGGGTTATTATACGCATGCGGTCAAAATTACGCAACTACTTTCCACTGTCCCCATAGTTGCGAAGAACACGTGCGCTGGGATCGTCGACCGCACATCCCGGCCACTGCGCGTTAGGCATCCAGAATCCGGGGATCAGTTTTTGACGATCGGGATAGAAGCGTTCGAAGATGTCGCGATAGAGTAACGCTTCCGGACTGCGGGGGGTCGCATAAGGATAGCGATGGTGGCAAGCGATGACATCCTCAAAGGTATACAACGTTTCCGCATAGCGTTTCAGTTGATCCACCATCGAATGTCCGACCGCATCGCTGAAGGCTGCTTTTTCACGCCATAAGATCGATTCCGGCAACAATTGATCATCTTCAAACGCTTTGCGTAAGAGATACTTGCCATGTCCGGAAGTATTTAGTTTCAAAGCGGGATGTATCGAAAGGACATCCTTCACAAAAGCCAAATCCCCAAACGGAACCCGTGCTTCAAGTGACCACGCGGCGATACAACGGTCGGCACGTAACACGTCGTAGACATGCAGTTCTTCGATCCGTTTAATGCTTTCCGCTTGAAACGCATCCCCTGAGGGGGCGAAATCGGTATATTTATATCCGAAAAGTTCATCGCTGATTTCGCCCGTTAACAGGACTTTGATATCCGTATGTTCATTGATGTACCGACAAATCAGATACATCCCTAAGCTGGCGCGGATCGTCGTGATGTCGAAGGTTTCAAGATGATAGATCACCGCGTTGAGGGCTTCCAAGACATCGCCCATGGTCATCGTGATTTCATGATGGTTACTACCGATAGAGTCGGCGACTTGTCGGGCATATTTCAAGTCGATGGCGTCATGCGCCATCCCGATCGCGAAGGTATCGATCGGTCTTTTTGTCCGCTTTTGAGCAATCGCGCAAACCAAGGAAGAATCCAACCCTCCGCTTAACAGATAGCCGATCGGCACATCGCTCATCAGACGTTTCTCGATGGCGGAAATCAATCCGTCATGGATTTTGGACTGAATTACTTCCATATCTTCCAAGACTTCCGTTACGGTCGTCAAGGAACTATACTTGATCCATTCGCCATCGTTGTATAAGTATCCCGGCGGAAACGGACGAACATCGTCACATAACGTATGTAAGGCTTTGGCTTCGGAAGCAAATGCCATCAATCCGTTTTCTTTCAATGTTCCGAAAAACATCGGCCGAATCCCGATTGGGTCGCGGCTAGCGACCACTTTTTCACTTCGTTTATCAAACAGCACAAACGCGAACTCTGCGTCCAGTTCATCCGCCATCGCACTCCCGTCGGCTAAATAGAGCGGAATGAGCGTTTCACAATCACTTCCCGAAATAAAGGGATAGCTTGAAAAGCGTTCTCTGAACTTTTGTTCGTTATAGATCTCACCGTTACAAACGATCCGGACATCTTCCGTGTCGAACGGTTGCATCCCGTGCTCGCTGGTATCCATGATCGATAGCCGGTGGAAGCCGAAAATCCCCCACGTTTCTTTCATGACCCGACTCTGGTCGGGACCCCGATGTTGGATGCGTTCAAAGGCTTCTAGGAATGATTTCTCCGAGATGTTTCCCTCGGTAAATAGGAATCCGCACATGTTTTTAACCCTCCATGGATAGTAAAAGGCAGCCTTGTCCTGTAAGGGACGAAGGCTGCCTCCGTGGTACCACCCTAATTATCGGTCTTCCCGATCGCTTTCCGGGTCCGATGAACCCTTCGACGTTTAACGCTGTCTAGACGTCGTGCACTACTCCTTGCGTTTCGCACCCGCACTCTAAGGGGTTACCGTTCCGGGTTATTCCTGTTGGCTTGCACCTTCCCAACTCGCTGCGTAGACCTGGCCCGGACGACCGATCCTTATCAATGTTTTTTAAAGCATAATCCATAGACGAAGATTTGTCACGCATTATTTTCCGAAAATTTTCTGAAAATAGAATCATTCACTGAATCGCACGTATTTTAGCCAAATCTTCTCCCACAGGACGAACAATATTCCGTTCCGACGGGTTCGGCTTTCCCGCAATGAACACAGAGGATAAAATCCTCCGCCACGTCCGTAACATCAGGTTCGACGGTTAGTTCTTCGACTTCGGCGGATTTCGGGATCAAAGATCCCAAGATACGTAAGAGACTGACAAGCGCGATGATCCCGCCGACCCCGACAACCGCCAAATTCGATCCGGAAATCGACTTATTTTCCAGAAGATCCCGACCTCCCGCAACGTAAACAAGAATCAGGGACAAAATAAGAAAGAGCATCCAAGGCAGAATCTTTCGCAGATGATTTTTCTTCATACACATACCTCCGCTTCACTAGAGTAAGCGTAAACGATAAAATGATTTGGCGCAAGATGATACGGGTTAAAAACGAACCGATCGAAAAAAAAGGTGAACGTGTCACCTTCGAATATGCATGGATTCCAACATCGAATTAAAGACGATCATACTGACGATCGTGTCCGGAGCGATCAAATCGGTATCCAACGCGCAATAACCGCGATATTCCCCGTCCTTCATGATTTGAAGCAGTTCTTTGTAATCGATGTCCCCTTGACCTAAGATCGTTGGCTTGAAGGGTTTCACTTCATGCAAAACATACTTAAGGTCTTTGATATGGATATGCCCGATCGACTTGAAGATCGAACGTTGTTCTTCTTCCAAAGTAAGGTTGAGATATTTACGCGGGATCCGATCTTTCACCGACTGATAGGAATTGGCAGGGTCCCAGAGAAGTTTGAAATATTCGCTTTGGTAGTGGTCGACGATCCGCTTGGTCATCATCCCTTTCGGCAAATGGCAATACGGACAATTCTGCAGCAACAATGTGATCCCTTCGCTTTCCGCCATCTTGACGGGGATGCGAAGCTTCTCGATAATCAAGTACTGATCATCCTCGTCTCCGATGACGATACGATTCTCAGGGGCACGGAACGAGAAGATACGGATGTTCGAACAATTCAAGATCTTGGCAAGCTGGATGGTATGCGCCAAGGCGGCGACATGTTGGTCAAATGTTCCGGTAAACGATAAGACGGAAGGATCGATGCGTCGTAACGTATCGTTGGGGCGTAGCGGCACCATTAAAAACAAGGTGGTCGCCAAAACCGCGGCTTGAAGGTCGTAACGCTTTAAAAGTTCGGCTGCGTGTTGCGCTTCTTCCAAGCTCAACTGTTCGACCGGTTTTCCCCAGATCGATTGGATCTCGACATACGGATAACCGAGTTTACGGCACTTTTTCAGCGCTTCCTCAAAGTCGGAGTTGACTTGATCGGTGACGATACAACGCTTCATGGGCGAACTCCCCCTTCTTGTGAAACAATGAACTTCTTCATCCTTAGTTTAAACAAAAAACGGTCGGTTGTCAACGTGTTAACAAGGACCGTTTATGATTGTTTGAGATATTTTTTCGCGAATTCATCCGTTTCTAAAGGGTATGTATAGTAATACCCCTGCAACCCGTCGATTTCCAAGGTTTTTACGATGTCATGTTGGGCTTGGGTTTCGATGCCTTTGAGATAGATTTCAAAACCTAATGCCTTGATCATCTTGACGATCGCTTTGAGAATCGCCAGGCTTTTTGAACTAACGGCGATATCATCGATCAAGTCCCGGGCGATTTTGATGCGATGGATCTGCAACTTCGACAAATCAAACAGTGAAGAGTATCCGGTACCGAATTCGTCGATCGAAACCTGAATCCCCTGTGCGACCAAGGCTTGAACACTTTCGCGCATCAAATCCGGACTCAATAATACGGATTCCTTGATTTCAAGATCGAGATTCTTCGGATCGACCTGGTTGCGATGTAATTCCTTAATCAAGGTGGATACGAAATGCGTCACATTCATCTGGCGATAGGAGATATTGACGCTCATCTTTAAGTTAAGGCCATAAAGTTGATTCCATGCTTGGACTTGCTTTAATGATTCGTGTAAGATCCATTCCCCCAGCGGTACGATCACGCCGGTTTCCTCCGCCAACGCGATGAACTCATCCGGTAAGATCCATCCCCGTTGCGGGATATGCCACCGACAAAACGCTTCCGCTCCGGTGAGATTTCCGTCAAGGTCGAAGAGGGGTTGATAGAAGAGCTTGAAGTCTGACGAGATATCGGCTTGTTGAAGGAGGATCGCCAACTCGTTACGTCGGTTCACCGCTTTTGCGAAGTTCGCATCGTAAAAGAAACATTGATTACTCCCGATTTCTTTTGCCCGATACATCGCGATGTCCGCGTAACGCATCAGCGTTTCGACCGTATCCGCATCTTCCGGATATCGGGTGACACCGATACTCATGGCCAATTTGAAGCGCAGTTCGCCGACGTTGAGCTCCTGTGTGACAACGCGGTGGAGTTCTTCGGTGATCGCATAAACAAAGGATTCGTCACGAGGATGATCGAAGGCAAGCACAAACTCATCGCCCCCGATGCGCGCTTTGATTCCCTGTTCTCCGCCGACCTTCGCAAACCGTCGACCCAATTCACGAAGTACCGCGTCTCCGACATTGTGTCCATAAGTATCGTTGATCGACTTAAATTTGTCCATGTCGATATAATACAAGATGATCTGTTCGTGGCTTCTGAGTTTCATCGCCAACTTCTCTAGTCTACGTTGGAAATAGCGCCGGTTATACAATCCGGTCACCGAATCATAATCGGAGAGTTGTTTCAGTGCTTCCGTCTTCTCGATCAACTCTACGCTCCGTGCTTCGACTTGTTCTTGAAGATAGCGTATATCTTCCTGTTGCTTCGCTAAGCGGACTCTGCGGTTACGATAGATGACGACCGCTTCCGATGTGAACAAGTAGATGGCCACCAAGACCATTAAAAGTACGATGTCCTTGATATAAAACGGATGCGTCATGTAGACCAACACGGGGGCGAAAAGGATGATGACCGATTTCCCCGCGATTTGCGCGACCCGATCTTTTGAGAGCGCGCCTTGGATAAATACGGTCTTGTGGTTTTCGATACCATAGCCGATCCCGATCAGAATCAATGTATACGCCAAGCGAAACGAAAGATCGACCAACTCCGGAAGCGTCAGGTTCAACATTCCATGAAATGTGATGCGTGCGATATCACTCATCGCGATTAAGGCGAAGCCCGACAAGATTAATGTGAGAAAGTTGCGATATCGACGGCCGGTCACTTGACGAAGAATCAATAAGATGAGCGATAAGGATAAGACATCCATCATCCCGTTGATAAATAATAAGCGTAGCGACAACGGGATATCGAAGAAATTCGGGAAGTGAGATTTCGCCAGCAACAAATAGAACGTATACGACCAAATCACTAGGATCGCGATGAAATCGAAGAGGACCGCTTTGATCGGCAACTTCGTATACACTTCGTGTAAAAGGAAAATCAAGCCGATCGTCATTAGAGATCCGGGTAATATGAAGAGCAGATTCCCGAAGTTTCCGGCCCATGATTGAAGAGCCGCATTCTCTCCGAGATCCCAACTTAAAATCGCGACAGCGGCGATGATCGCGGAGACTTTGATGATACGACGAGGGATGACCGGGATCATCGTAACGATCGCCAAGGCGGTGAGGATGGGAATCATTCGTCCGATCGCATCCGCCCACGCACTTTCATTTTGGTAGAGCGCATAAGCGTACAGGCAAAACAACGATAGCGAAACGACAAGATGTAGCCGAAAACGCTGATTCGAACTTACTGTTTCGATCCATCGTTTCATGACAAATACCTCGCTTCAAACTGTTTCGGTTCAAGCGGACGGCTAAAATGATAACCTTGGACGGAATCACAGCCCAAGGATGTGAGCACATTCAGTTGCGATTGGTCGGCGACACCTTCCGCAATGATCTTCAAGTTCAAATCATGCGCCAGTTCGATCAACGCGACGACGATATCTTTGGTTTTGGGGTCGGTCGAGATTTCGTCGATCAACGGTTTGGCGATCTTAAGGGCGTTCAATTGTAAGTTCCGAATATAATTGAGCGACGCATATCCGGTACCGAAATCATCCACGGAAATCAAGAAACCCATGTCGGAAATCTTATCCAAGGTGGCTCGATTCAGGTCGAAATTAATCAACACCGATTCCGTGATTTCCAAACAGATCATTGAAGGCATGACCTCATGTTTTCGTACGAGTGCCAGAAGCTTCTCGGCGAAATCCCCCGTCCGCAACTGGATGGATGAAAGGTTGATGCACATCAAGAGTTTCTCGCTGCGATCCCGATTCCATTCTTTGATCTGGCGAACCGCCGTTTCAAGGATCCAGGCACCCAACTCGATGATGACCCCGTTCTCTTCCGCGATCGGAATAAACTCGACGGGGGAAACCCAACCGATTTCAGGCGCGTTCCAACGAACCAAGGCTTCCATGGAGGTTAGTTTTCCTTCAGGCGTTACGATCGGCTGATAGTGTAGGCAAAATTCCGACTCGAAGCGCGCGCGCATTAACGAGATATCCAATTGCGTACGGCGATGAAACGTATCATTCAACAATTGGTTGAAAAAGACATATCCGTTGGATCCGCTTGCTTTCGATTGATACATCGCGATGTCCGCATATCGTAAAAGCGTCTGCGCATCCGTGGCGTCCTGAGGATAGATCGATACGCCGATGCTTAACTGGATCTTGAAGACAAACGGATCGATCTGGACCGGAAAATTACACTCTTCGATGATCCAACGAACCATCGCGTCAAGTTTTTCCATCGACGTCGAATCTTCCAATCCGATGACAAATTCATCGCCTCCTTGACGGGCGATCAGTGTGCCGGCGGGTAAAATACGCTGCAAGCGTTCGGCGATTTTGATAAGAACTTGATCCCCGACCGAATGACCGTAGACATCGTTGATGGATTTGAATTGGTCCAAATCCACAAACAATACCGCGAAACTCGCTGAGGATTCGGCATCATCGATACGTCGACTTAATTCTGACAAAAAATACCTACGGTTATACAATCCGGTAATGGAATCGCTGCGTGACAAGAGTTCGAACTCGTTCTTCTTCATCACAAGTTCCGAGGTTTGTTTTTCGATTTCCTGATCCAATAAAGCTTGTCGACGTTGTGCGTCATGGATCGCACGTTGATCCGCCGTCGAGGCATAGAGCAGATCCGTGATCCGTTCATATCCGACCACAAGAATCAATAGGATGAGTACTTCCCAAGTATAGCGAGTCCGAACCGCGATCAAGAACACAGGAGCCGCCAATAAGACAAACATTCTTCCGCGATTGATCGCGATGTCGTGTGCCTGCAGAGGTTCGATTTCAAACAGCGGTGCCGAGTTTTCTCGACGGATCGCCAGTAAAGCGCCGAATCCCATCATCAAAAACGATGTCATGTAAACCAAGTCGGTAATGCCAAAAGGTTCATACAAACCCGAGAAATATTGATACGCATAAGAAATATCGATCAATGCATACAAAAGCATGCCGGCGATGACGATACTAAAAGGTTGCTGGCGAATCGATTTACGCAAAATGCTCGCAAACATAACGACGACCGACAAGGCCAGAATATCGGTGATCATATAGATCAACATCGCGGTATCGATGCTGTTCATTTCAAACAACGCGGAGAATCGTAAATCAAACATCCCGATGGTAACCGCCAAGATCCATACCGTAATTAAAACGATACTATCGATCATGATCGCCAACGAATTGAAATGTTTGCGGATTTTAATCATTAGAAGTATGGAAGCCAATCCGAAACATAGATTGGGAACCATATAGATATAGTAGTAAACGACCCTATCTTCCGGCACCAGCAACAAAATCCGTTGAACATAGATGCCCCAAAAATCACCGATCGCCCAACCGAGCACCCCGGTCGCGATCACCAACATCAACCCTCGATATTCACGTGATTGCGAGTGTGTAAAGAGCAAATAAAAACTACCCGAAACGCTTAAAGCGAAAAACGGGCTAACGACAGAAACAACCGTCTCATTCCCTAAGACGGTTGCGAGAAAATATGCGGCATAGGTCATCGTTATGAATATGATCATGCCTTTTTTGGATCGTTGCATGGGCGTTACCGTCACTTCACAATTCTACCCCCTTCAACGATGGATTACAAATGAAATTTTGTCACTCCTCGGTTCGCGCGATGCGTGCTAACGGAAGGGTGCGATTTGGTAAAACTTGGATTCCGGCCAGTTGTTTGTCGGCGGCGACATATGTCAGGACGCTTCTCACCGGCAGCAATACGCCATCATTTAAGAGTTGTTGCTGGATCTTACCCAATAGTTCTCCCCTGATTACAGGATCGAGGGTACGAGTCGCCGCCAAGATCCAACTTTCGACCGTCGCGTTTTGATAGCGTAATGGATTGCCCGCATCCGCTCCGAACAAGTTGTCCAAAAGCAGGGTTCCTTCGCTAAGTTGTTCATCCCAACTGAAGACCATCAAATCATATCCATCATTTCCCATGCTTCGAGTCAGGAAGGTTTGTTGGTTCAAAGGTTCCAGCGTTACTTTACGAAATCCCGCTTCAACAAGCGCATCTTTTATGTCCGATCCCGCAGTTCCCAAATCCGAGGCAATCAGACGGATGTCTTGATCACGCCATTTATCCAAATCAACATTACTTACAAGTGTTTGCGAAGATTTCGGAAACACTCCGGCTCCGAATAAACTGAGTTCGCCATTTTCGTGAAACCCTTCAAGAATCACTTTCGAAATCGCTTGTCGGAATTCCAAGGAACCCAATTTGGGGTTCAATAGATTCTGTTGGCGAATACCCAAGTAGACATTTGACGAAGTCTTCGCTTCGATCCATTGTAGTTCTTTGATTCCGTCAACGATCTTCTTCGCGCTCACAGGAACTTCGTCAACGAGATCGATCTCTCCGTCGCGTAATTTTGTCAACGCTTCATTGATATCATTGACAACGATCCCTTCGATTTGCGTGATCTTCGCGACCTCGCCGTGGTAGTTGTCAAAACGGGTCAGCGAAATGGATTTCCCATTCTCGCTTGATACATATTTATAGGGACCGGTCCCGATCGGAAACTCCGACAATTGACCTTCATTGTCGCTATCGGTCGGAATGATGGCGAAGTAAGGGCTGGCGAGTTTGGCTAACAGAGTTCCATCCGGAAATCGTAATGTGATTTTCACATGCGTCGCATCGACCTTGCTTACCGATTCGATCGGATTGATCCAAGGTGTGTTTTGCATACTTGTCGGATGTTGGAGGGAATAAACAACCGCATCCGCATCCAAACTCGAACCGTCATGGAATTTGATCCCATCGGCGACTTCGATGACGCAGCTTTGATTATCGGAAGAAAATTCAGGCAACGCTTTCGCTAAAACTGGAACATAAACCCCATCGACGATTTGGTACAGGTTCTCATAGATCTGCGACTGCATCCACGCTTCCGCATGATTCTCGATTTTGATCGGCGACATGTTTTTGGGATATTGAAAAAGCGCGACCCGTAACACGTCCGGTTTCGCTTCTTTGCTTGTACAAGCGACCAAGCTGAATCCTAAAATCAATGCAAACAGGATTTTTAGGTATTTCATATGGATTCCCCCGAATTTCATTTCTATTTTAACGCAATTCTTATTCCTTGTACATTTCGCGCGTCACATTCCGATGGTTTGGGCGAGTAAGATGATCAAAGGTAAGGTGATGATACTAAAGAGCGTCGTCACGATGACGATTTTGACCCCTTCATTGTAGTCCATGTGGAACTGTTGTGCCATGATCGCCGTATTGGCAGCCGAGGGTGCGCTGATGCCGATCAAAATGGTCAACTTCGCGAAGTTATATTTCGCGTCGATCGGGATGAAGGCGAGTAAGACAAGGAACGGGATGATGATCAAGCGCAAGAACATGACGCGATATACGATTGAAAGCCGGAAGATTTCCCGCAACGAAAGTTGTGCCATATAAACCCCCAAGATAAACATGGCCAAAGGCGTATTCAAAGCGGACACCGAGCTTAAAGTCGAGAGAGCCAAACCGGGTAAACGAATCTTGGAAACATAGATGACCCATCCGATCAAGGCGCTGATTACGATCGGATTTAACAAGAGTCGAGAAATATGTAAGTCTTTCGCATTTCCCTTGAGAATCGCGATTCCGTAGGTCCACATCAGTATGGATGCCAAAACCAAGAAGGATGAGAAATAAAAGACGGCTTCTTGGCCAAGCGCGGCCGAAACCAAGGGAATTCCGATGAACCCCGCATTACTGAAAGCGACGCCGAAGTGTTCTAAACGATGTCGCCGAAAAAACAAACGGGCGACGAAGATACTGATCGCAAAGGCGATGCAACTTAATAGCGCGGCCACAAGCAACCCTTCGCTGCGCTCTGCCGATTCTTCGATCGTATAGGCTTTGATGGTGATCATCGGTGTCACCACGTAAAGCAAAAGTGCCCCGAGTTCTTTCGAGCCGTTTTTACTGATAAATCCCTTACGGTATACCAAGACTCCGATGCCCATCAATACAAACATCAAAAGGATTTGTTCGAGAAGAATTTTACCTAACGCCATCTTACAGTCCCAATGCGGCTTTGATTTGACCGAGTATCTTCTGCGTATCCATCATCCCGTAAGCCACGATATCGATCGCCTCGACCGGAATACTTGGAAACGAACGTTTGATTTTATCCTGGTTATACCGTATTTGCGGACTCAGCAAAATCATATCCGCATCGACGGCGGTTTTACTTGTTTCACCATAAGGAAAGGATTCGACTTCGATTTCGACACCTTCGCTGTGCGCCGTTTGGATAAGTTGATTCACGATCTTTTGGGTCGACATTCCCATCGCGCATAACAATATGATTTTTCTCATCGTATCCTCCGTCCTAACTTTTGTGTTTTTACTATTGTACCCCTCTTTTCGGGATTTGTCTTTCGGATTTCACAATAAAAAGACATCCTTGCGGATGTCATTGCGTTTCATACGGCCAATCGATGATGCCCCCGAGATCATAAACTTTCGTATATCCGATCGCAGCTAACTTCGCCGCGGCTTGCGCGGAGCGGTTCCCGCTACGACAATAGACGAAAATGGTTTGATTTAGATCCGGCAATTCCTGCGGTTTCGCGTTTGTGATGGTTTCGTTGGGAAGATTGATGGCGCCGGGAATCCGCACATCGTTGAATTCTTCCACGGTTCGAACGTCGACCAAAATGAAGTCCGAACTCGCTTCCATTTTCTGTTTGGCTTGTTCCGCCGTTATCTTCATCGCTTTTCCCTCACTTGCGCTACAAGCGCTCAATAGGATCAAAAGTCCGATCAGGATGATTTTTTTCATGGTTACCTCGCTGTTTGGATTGTATATTGGATAAGCGATGTTGTCAAAATGATTGACTTATGAAATGGGATCAACGATCGTACGATCGAGTCTTTTTTAAAAGCACCTTGCGGTGCTAGATCAGTTTTTCGAAAACATGGAACGGTTCTTCACGATGCTTAAACTTGACCTGTCCACGGGGCATAAACCCGATTTTCGGATACAGTTCCATCGACACCGGATTTCCGCTGTAAGTATCCAAGCGGATGGATTTAAATCCGTCTTTTTGCGCTTGTTCTTCGACTTGGTGGATGATTTTCTTGGCGATCCCTTGTCCCTGACGTCCGACCGCCACGACCAAACGATGGATGACGCACCATCTCCCCGATTCGTCTTCCCAGGGCACATCCTCGTACTCGTCAGGTTGGTTGGTGTTGACGCAGACATAACCCGCGATCTCTCCTTCATCCACCATGACATAACCGGAATAATGGTCGATGTCGTCCATGATGATGCTTAGATTGGGATACTCGCGGTCCCATTGGTTGATGCCTTTGGATTTCATGTGGACAACCGCCTTGGAAATCATCGACATGATCACCATGCCTTCTTTACTGGTAGCTTTGCGATAAATCATCTTATTTCCCCTCCGAAAGTTCTTTGGACTTTACCGCCGCGGCAAGGACGCCTTCAAGGATCGTATTCCGAAACCCGTTGGCTTCGAGATTGCGGATCATTTCGATCGTCGTTCCGCCCGGCGAGCAGACTTCGTCTTTTAATTGGATCGGATGTTTGCCGGAACGTAAGATCATCTCTCCGGCCGAGGCCATGGTGGTCGCCGCAATCAAGATCGCTTCGGACTTCGTGAAGCCGAGTTTGACGCCCGCATCCCCCATCGCATCCGCCATGAGGTAAAACATCGCGATCGCCGAACCGCTCAGACCGATCTCCCCATGCATTTTCGCTTCGTCGATCGGTAGAATCAATCCGAGCTTTCCGAAGAATTCTCGCGCTTCCGCAAGATCGATCGCGGAAACATTCTTTCCGCTGACGATGGCGATCACGGCTTGGTTGATGGCGACGGCCGTATTGGGCATCATCCGCATTACCTTGGTGTTTTCGGGAAGCAATTCCTCGATGTTTTCCAGCGTGACCCCTGCCGCCAAACTAATGACGACGGTATCTAAGGATAAGTATGGTTTGACATCCGTGAGCACACTCTTTATATCTTTGGGTTTTACGGCCAAAACCAGCCATTTCGCCCGTGTCGCGACATCTTCGTTGCTTCCGACATGGATTCCGTACGAATTTTGGACCGCGACCAACTTCTCCAACGAGCGGTTGGAGGCGATGATTTCATCCGCATTGACGCCGGCATTGATCAATCCTTGAATCATCGCCGTCGCCATATTTCCGCATCCGATAAATCCGATCGTTTTTTCCATCGAAGCACCTCGCTCAGTTGTATTATAACGTTTTTATGTCTTGTCAACACAGGAATCGTTTTTCACTCTTGAAAACCTAGATATCGAACGTTCATCTCGATTGATTCGTTCTTCAAAGCAGTTTGATTTTATTACGTTCGCAGATTTCTTCCATCTCTTTCGGCCATACCGACGCTTGTACTTCCCCGATATGCGCTTTCCGCAAGAAGAACATGCATAGCCGCGATTGACCGATCCCTCCGCCGACCGAATAGGGTAACTCACCTTTGAGTAATGCTTGATGGAACGGCAAGTCGCGACGGTCATCGCAACCGGAAAGGCTCAACTGTCGATCCAAGGCTTCCTCATCCACGCGGATGCCCATCGATGAGAGTTCAAACGCCCGCTCCAAGACCGTATTATAGACCAGGATATCTCCGTTAAGCTGCCAATCATCATAGTCCGGCGCACGTCCGTCATGCGGGATACCGGACTTCAATACATTTCCGATCTGCATCAAGAACACGGCTCTCTTTTCGAAACAGATCTTATCTTCCCGTTGTTTGGGCGTCAGATCCGGATAACGATCTTCCAACTCCTGTGTCGTGATGAAGTGGATTTCTTGCGGCAAGATCGGCTTGATTTTCGGATAGCGCGTCTGAACCAACAACTCGGTGTCTTTTAGCACTTTATAGATTTTCTTGACGATGTCCCGTAACGTTTCTTCCGTGCGATCTTCTTTCCGGATGCTTTTCTCCCAATCCCATTGGTCGACATAGATCGAATGGAGATTGTCGGTTTCTTCATCGCGACGGATCGCGTTCATGTCCGTATAGAGTCCTTCGTTGATTTTAAACCCGTACCGTTTCAACGCGTTCCGTTTCCATTTCGCCAACGAATGGACCACTTCGACGATGTTCTCGTCGATGCATTTGACACCGAAAGCGACCGGTCGCTCCACACCGTTCAAGTTATCGTTGAGTCCCGATTCGGGTCGCACAAACAAGGGGGCGGAAACACGTGTCAGATCCAATTCGGCCGCCAAGTCATGTTCGAAGAAATCCTTGATCAATTTGATCGCATGCTCGGTTTCCCGGATATCCAGCGGATGATCATATCCTTCTGGAATAATGATATTGCTTTGCGTAAAAACCATCGTGGTTCCTCCGTTTGAATGAGATTATTGTATGCGAAACGAAGAATGAATGCAATTACGGCTAGAATGGAACGATGATGCTATGTGTCTTATCATCGATAATGTACCCTTCCTTAAACAACGTAAGACAGGCGTCAACGACATCTTCGCGATAAAGCGTTCCGCGATTCTCGACGATTTCATGGATCCCCGCATCATTCCCTAGAGAGGGACGATAAGGTCGATGTGACATCAACGCTTCGACGACATCCGCGACCATCAAGATATGGGCTTCACGTAATATTTTTTCCGAGGTAAGTCCGCGCGGATAACCCGAACCGTCGCAACGCTCGTGGTGCTGATAGACCGCTTCGGCGATCAAGGGCGGAAGATCGACCTTCTGCAACATTTCGTATCCGTTTTGCGAATGCCCCCTTAACATTTCGAATTCAAGTCTCGACAGTTTTCCGGGTTTTGAGAGAATCTCGGTCGGGATGGTGATCTTCCCGATATCGTGGATGTACCCCAAGATCCGGATCAGTTCCACGTCTTCGTCCTTGAGTTTCATTTTCTCTCCGATCGCCGCGGCGAGATTGCCGACCCGACGTTGATGTCCGGCCGTATAGGGATCCCGCAGTTCCGTCACTTCGCTTAACAGCGTGATGATACTTTCCAACGCTTTGCGGAGTTCGACGGTCCGTTGACGCACTTTGATTTCAAGATCCCGTTGGTATTCTTGGTTCTTTTCTTCGAGTTCATGCTTGGAGTCGATCACTTGCTTAAATTGCGACGCATTGCGTACGACTTTCAGAAAGTCGGCTTTGTGGATGGGTTTGGCCAAATAATCGCTCGCTCCGTTTTGGACGGCGATCTTCGCCGTATCCACGGTCGGCTCTCCGGTCATGACGACCACGCGGATTTCTTGGGAAAGCAACCGGATCTTCTCGATCAACTCGATCCCGGTCATTCCCGGCATGATGATATCGGTAACGACGACATCAATCGGCGTATCGGCGATGATTTTCATCGCTTCGATCCCGTTGGGTGCCGTCCACACTTCATACCCTTCCGCCTTGAGGAATGCGGATAACGTAATCCGCATCGAATTCTCATCATCGACGACCAGTATCTTACTCATACACGCCTCCTTGTATCCCGAGTCCGTTTTCGACCGGAAGTTTTACCGTAAACTCCGTATATTCATCTTGCATCGATTCGACGAAGATTTCACCTTTATGATCTTTGATGATCCCGTAACTGATCGATAAACCCAATCCTGTTCCTTTGTCTTTGGGTTTGGTTGAGAAGAATGGTTCGAAAATCCGTCCTTTGATGTCTTCGGGAATTCCGCATCCGTAGTCTTTGACGCTTAAGAGAAACCAATACTCGTCATTGATATTTTTCAAAATACATTTCAGTTCGATTTTTTTCATCGGATCAAATCCGACATACCGTTGATTCAACGCATCGCGCGCATTGGTCAACAGGTTCATCAGTACTTGTTGGATCTGTTGGGAACGGCATTTAAAGTCTGGTAGATCGTCCTGAAGCGATATTTCAAGAAGAATATCGTCTTTCTTGATGATCGTTTGGATCAACGACGAAGTCTTCGTCACGATATCCTTCAGATTCGCGAAACTATAGGTTTGCTTCTCCATCCGTGAGAATTGAAGTAGATTACGGACGATTTCCGAGATTCGATCCGTTTCCGTGATGATCTCCTTGGCGTAAACGGAAGATTCGCTCGTTTCACCGATCTCATCCAAAATCAACTGGGCGTAGTTCAAGATGCCATTGAGCGGATTATTGATTTCATGCGCCACGCCGCCGGCCAAGGTCCCGATGGCTTCAAGTTTTTGCTGCTGACGCATCTGGATTTCCCACTCGGTCTTCATTTGTTCAAGTTGTTTGATTTTGGTGTTGTCCAAGGCGAAGACCAAGGTCCCCTCTTTTCCTTCATATTGGATCGGCACTTCCAACGCGCTGACATGGATCGAATTCCCTTCCATGTTCAGATAAACCTCTTCGCGCGGCGGCATCGGTATTCTTTCATCCAACCCCGCTACGATATCGTTTTGAGGTTGAAGATGATAAGCCGGATGAATCCGATCCATTACGGGTTTACCGATCAACTCCCGAAACTTACGGATTCCGAACATCGCGCAAGCGGTTTTATTGAGGAACGCGAACTTTTGGTCGATCTTGATGAAAATCGCATACGGTGCGTTTTCAACCAAGGTACGAAACCGTTTCTCGCTATTTTCCAACTCAAGTTGCGCGGTCTTACGCGATGAGACATCGTGCACGATCGAATAAAGCAATCGATTTCCGGATTGATGGATCCGTCCCGAATAGACTTCCACGTCGACCAAACGTCCGTCCGCACGACGATGTTTGAACTCGAAGTAACTCTGGTTTGACGATGGATTATTGACGGCGTTTTTAATTTCTTCCTCCGACAACGCATTGATCTGGCTGATGTTCATCGACGTCAAGGTCTTCTTGTCCCACCCGTAGAACTTCTCCGCGGCCGGATTCACGTCGACGATCTTACCGGTATGCATATTGATGAACATGATGACGACATGGTTGTTCTCAAAAAGATCCCGGTATTGAAAATCCGCTTCCCGATTACTGATCATCAATTCTTGCTGTTGGATCTGGAAAAGGATCAACGCGGCTAAGATCAAGGTTCCGACCGGATTGATCAACATGATTTCCAAACTCACATCACGGAGGGTCGTAACCGCCATGGACCAAGGAAGGGCATAGAGACAGGCCAACATGATGATATGCACATATAAACCGAAGAGATATAGAAATGGACCGCTGCGATGTTTGGCTTCCTTCATGACATATTTCCGCCACATCAACCCGAACAGCGATACGCTTGCGATCATCAACATCCCTGAATATGTTCCGATCCCGCCCAAATAGTAACGGAACGCTGCGACCATCACGCTTGCGATCAAGGTCGGAATCGCACCGAACGCGATCGCCGTTACGCTGAGTAAGATCGATCGACCATCAAAGATGATGCCTTGCGCATAGGTGATCGGAACTAACATGATGGCGATCCCGATAAGGCCGATAATCAACCCATACGTGATCTTCGCAAGGATTCCGTTTTTACGAAACAAAACGCTGCCCAAGTTGGTCAGCAAGCTGAGCGACAATAACAATGCCGCATTATAGATGAGTTTTCCGATAAAATCCTCGTTCATTTCGTTCCCCTCCGAAATTAACTATCATGAATATTGTTGCATATGTGAAATGCATATACAATTATTCTTTTCATGTTTTTGAGAAGAAACGTAAATTTTTTGAAAATCACCCGACTTTTCGATATTATTAGGCAATTTCCTTCTCTTTTTCAGCTCTTTCATCGATTTTGGTCATCAAAATGGCAACAAGCCCATGTTTTGTTATACTTAGAGTATTCATCCAACTGGGAAGTCGAATTCATGTCAAAGGTGAAATCCTTTTGCGATGAGCGAAATTTCTGAAAGGAGCTTTATGCATCACTCGATAAGCATCGTTTTATCCGGCGAAGCCGGACAGGGTTTACAGATCATCGAAGAATTCTTAGTCGAGACCTTAGCCCGCGAAACCTATGTTTTCTCATCCAAAGAAGTTATGAGTCGCGTCCGGGGCGGAAACAACTCCGTCGAAATCCGTATCAGCGACCAACCGATCCATGCGCTTCGATATACGATCGACGCCTTGTTTCTGCTTAATGATCATGCCTTGGACCGCCTACGTCCGCGCTTGATCGATTCGACCCTTGTCTATGGCGAAGAATCGTTTCTAACGGAGGAAGTCAAGTCTGCCCTTACGTTCCATCCGATCCGCATGACGGAATTGGCCAAACAATCCGGGAATCGCTTGTTTGTGAATACGGTCCTTTTCGGCTATATCGCCGGATTGCTGGACATCGACACGTCCAATGCGCGCGACGTAATTTCCCGTCGCTTTGAGAAACGCGGCGTCGAAACAGTTGAAGGAAACCTGAAAGCGTTTGAGTTGGGCTATGCGCAAGCCAAGTCGGATCCGCATCTTTTACCTCGAATCAAACCGGTTGATTTCAAACCCAAGAAGATTTTTACAGGCAACGACGCCATCGTCGCCGGTGCCTTGGCGGGTGGTGTCAATTACCTTAGCGCTTATCCGATGTCACCCGGAACCGGCGTCATGATGGCGTTGGCCGAAAAAGGAAGTGAGTATGGCGTTCTGGTCGAACAGGCCGAAGATGAAATCGCCGCCCTCAATATGGTACAAGGCGCTTGGTATGCCGGTGCCCGTGCGATGACGACGACTTCCGGCGGTGGATTCGCCTTGATGACCGAAGCCGTCAGTTTGGCCGGTATCACCGAAACGCCGGCCGTCATCCATGTCGCGCAACGCCCGGGACCGGCTACCGGTCTTCCGACCCGCACCGAACAAGCCGATTTAAATCTCGTCGTTTATGCGGGACACGGCGAATTCCCGCGTGTCGTCTATGCGCCGGGGACAATTGAAGACGGTGTCGAACTGGCCGCCCGTGCTTTCTGGATGGCCGACAAATATCAGATCCCGGTCTTCCTACTTTCAGACCAATACTATTTGGAATCGATGGTCCCAGCGGCACCGAAACTTCCCACGAATTATCTTGAATCCTTCATCGTCAAAACCGACGTTGAATATCAACGATACAAACTCGATCCCAGCGGTCTCTCGCCACGCGGCATTCCCGGTTATGGGAATGGATTTGTGAAAGTGGATAGTGACGAACATGATGAAAGCGGAGCGATCACCGAATCGTTCGACGTGCGTATCAAGATGCATGAGAAGCGTCTTCACAAGGAAGTGTTGTTTAGTGTCGATGCGGTAAAGCCGCTCGAAGTCGGCACGAAAACCGCAACGAACTTGTTGATCGGATGGGGTTCAACTTTCGGTGTGCTTCAAGAATATGTGCTGACGCACCCGGAAGCGGATTTCTCGTTGATCCATTTACGTCAAGTTTATCCGTTACCGGTAGATCTTGAAGAAAAAATAAAGACCGCGAGGAGTGTCGTCGTTGTGGAAAACAACGCGACCGGTCAGTTGGCCAACCTGATCCAAGCGACGTTCGGAATCAAACTCGCGAATCGAATTCTAAAATACAATGGCGAACCCTTCCATATCGATGAATTGGAAGCACGCCTTGCGGAGGTGAACCATGCCTAAATTCGAATTCAACCACGACATCGACATGGCGTGGTGTCCGGGTTGCGGGAACTTCCCGTTGCGCGACATCATCGTCAAAGCGTTGACGGAGCTCAACCTCGACCCGACTCAAGTCGTCTTCTCCTCGGGGATCGGGCAAGCCGCCAAAATGCCGCAGTATATCGACGCCAGTTACTTTAACGGGCTTCATGGACGGGCCTTTAGCGTCGCGACCGCCATCGCTTCGGTCAATCCGAAATTGACGGTCATCGCGGAAGGCGGGGACGGGGATATGTATGGCGAGGGTGGCAACCACTTTATCCATAACATCCGTCGTAATCCCAACCTTACCCATATCGTCCACAACAACATGATTTACGGATTGACCAAGGGTCAAGGTTCGCCGACATCTCCGGTCGGACTGAAGACCACGGTCCAAGTCGACGGCGTCTTCAATCGCCCGCTCAATCCGATGGCTTTGTCCATCGCCATGGGCGCGACGTTCGTGGCACGTGGATTTTCGGGGGATGCGCAGAAAACCAAAGAGCTCATCAAAGCCGCCATCTTACATCCGGGGTATGCGCTGATCGATATCTTTCATCCGTGCGTGACCTTCAATAAGGTAAATACCTTTGCTTGGTACAAGCAACATACTTATTGGCTGGACGAAACGCATGACCCTTCAAACAAAGAAGAAGCCATGCGGTTGGCGATGGATGAGGAAAGATTGGCGTGCGGGATTCTGTATTCGGATCCGCAAGAAACGTATACCCAACGTCATCCTTTCTATCAAGGAGATCTTACTCCGCTCTATCAACGGAAACGTGATTTGACGAAGGTTGAAAAACTACTGAAGTAAAGAAAGCTGCCGGTTATTCCGGCAGCTTTTCAATGAAGTTGGTGATGGTAATGATATCGCCGTTCGTTACGCTTACGGTGCGATTACGTCCTCTGCGTTTGGCTTCATAAAGGCTCTTGTCCGCTTGGTCGACCAATTCGTTGACGGTCTTCCCTTCAGCGTACGTACTCACTCCGATACTCACGGTAACCCGGATATTTTCAGGGAAGGTGTAATTCTCGACTTCGACGCGGATTTTTTCCGCAATCTTGAACGCGAAGGTTTCATTGGCGGCTTCCAGAATCAAAAGGAATTCCTCTCCTCCGTAGCGACCGACCAAGTCGGTTTCCCGGACCATCCGGCGTAAAACATGCGCCAACGATCGTAGGATTTCATCCCCGGTCAAATGACCGAACGTATCGTTGATGTTTTTGAAATGATCGATGTCGATCATCAACACGCTGAAGTATGTACGATAGCGATGGAAATGTTTGACTTGTTCAGTCAACCGTTCATAGAGATAGCGGTGATTATGAAGCCCGGTCAGCCCATCCAACACGGCGAGGTTTTGAAGGAGGGCGTTTTGCGACTCGACCAATTCCTTTTCTTTACTGAGCTCTCGGAAAATGATTTCCTGCGGTTCGTCGATGACTTTGACGATCATGACTTTATAGATGAAATAGTAAGCGACGATCTTGAAGAAATGTCCGACCAAATCCAGTTCGTTGAGCGTCGCACCTTGGACGGCGAAAGCGAATTCCGAAAGGATCGTCAAAACAAACGCGATCCGTAAATAGCGCAAGGTCGAAGCCTCAAATTTGTCTTGATATTGATTCAGGAAAATAAGCGATGCCAAGAGCATCACGATGATCAGACTTTCCGCGAAGATCGTTACCGTGGTGACGGTGTAGGAAACGCTTGCCTGGATGGGGAAGTTCTGCCAGATATACACCGAAGCGAAAATCAGGACGGTGAGGGTGAAGTAGAGTAAAAGTAACCATTCCACACGGATTTTTTGCTTGCGTCGAAAACCCACAAACGAGAAAAGAAAGATCGTCGACTCGAAGAAGCGGGCCGCGATCCAAAGTTGGATCGAATGGGATTCAGGGACGATTCCTAACCCGAAATCCGGCATCGACAAGGCATGAAAAACATCGAGAATTGCGATAAAGAGGAAAGCGATCCCGACGCTGATCAGATAGTTGTTTTTTAAGAAGCGGGATGAATTGAACGTGATCAGAAAAATCGTTATTCCGATAACGATACTGAAGAACTCGGTCAACAGATGAAAAACCGGATACTTTTCGGTACTTAAATAGTAAAGCAAGCCCAACCCGATCAGTTGGACGAATACGATGATGAATTTCGGACTGTGTTTTGTCATCTTTGATCCCTCCCCATGATCCATGGTAGGCGGTAACTCACAGAAAACAGAGAATCACGATATGTTACTTATTTTTATTGGCGGCGCGATACAATGTGATGCTTTTATGTCCCGCTTTCAAGGCTTCCTTCATTTCCGCGAAACGTTTAACCCGTGTCGATTCGTTTGCGGTGCTATAAACATAGCGTGCCCAATCGCGTTTGTATCCCGGCGTCAGCGCATCGAATGTATCCAAGAGATCTGTGTTCGTGGAAAGGAGTTGACGCAACGGCTCTTGATATTCCACATAGTCCCCGACGGATTGACTGGTTTTCGAGGACGATGAACTGCGTTTTGTTTTCTTGATCCCCAAAATGGTAAACACTTCATCGAATCCGACCATTCGATTGAATTTGTACGTTGAAGAACCGATAAATCCATCGTCATTGACGTTCAGTAATCCGAAGATTTCATCGCGATGTACATAGTCCGGATATAACGGATTCCCTTTTTTCGGATAAGCGATATACAAAATCCCCTCATCCTCCAAAAGATCCTGCCGGATCGCGTTCTGTATGAACGCGACGAAGGTTTGTTTCGACGTGACGAAAGAGAAGATCAACTTGTTTTTAGACTGGATCTCACTTCTTTTCAACCCGGTGAACTCAATGATCTTATCGGCTGGACAATCGACTAAAACGACATCTTGAAATTGATCGAGTCTAAGTTTTTTGACGATTTCCGACATAATATTCTCCTCGGTTTTATATGGTTCGATTATACATGATTTACCATATCACAGTCGTTTTCACACCTCACGAAGAAACCGCATCGACCGAACTCTCAAACACGGCGGAAGATTTCTTTTTCGCGCGCTTATCTTGATACATCAACGCATCGACCCGCTCGATCAATTGATTGATTCCTGTGAACTCCGGATGATAGAGGTCATAGCCGAAACTACACAACAAAGGATACGGTTTGACAGCCGATGCATTATACGCATTGAAGCGTTCGCGAATCCGCGCCACATTGCGTTTCAAGACATCGATTTCGCAACCCTCAAACAAAATGACAAACTCATCCCCGCCGACCCGCGCCACGATATCGCTTTTACGGATCGATTCCCGAACCAAACGGATCGCGGTCTTGAGCTCTTCGTCGCCTTCCATATGTCCGTACGTATCGTTGATCGGTTTTAAATCATCCACATCCAGATAAATCATCCCGAAATCGGTCTGATTCAACTTGAGATAACGTTGGTCGATATAGTTATATAAGGATTGGCGGGTCCACGTCTGCGTCAAAGGATCGAGCGACACAAGACGATGTTGGAGGAAGGTATAAGCGATCACCATGGAGAAGGCTGCCGAACTCCACATCAAAAGGGTTCCGTAAAACATCGTCTGGATCAACCCGCCGATCAGCGGAAAGATCGCAAATACGGATAAGGGAAAGCGATCCTGTTGGGCGATTTTACGGTGGCTAATTCTCAGTAAAAGCAAGCCTAAAAGAAGATATCCATACGTAATGGCGCTACTTAGCCAAAACAACGGTCCACGTTGATATACATTAAGCGAAGATATGCTGAAGATACTGCCGCTCCAAGGTGAGGAAACGACGAGCGCGAAATTGATCAACATCGGAATCATCAGTAAAATGTTTTCGGATCGATGGCTTTTTGCGTGACGATCCAGGATCCGTCGAACAAGCTGATACCACAGCAGCGTTAAGATCGGAGCCGTGATGAAAAGACCGATATGTAACAGATAAGATAAAACGATCAAGGAAGGTAGGTTGACCCCGTTGATCGCGACGCACATCCCTTCAAAGACAAGTTGGACCAACACGATCAAGGAAACATTCAAAAACGCCTTATTGAGAAGGTCGTGTCGATTTAGATGGTTTTGGGCGATCCAACGGACTACCGCTAAGGTCAAAAATGCGATCAGATTAACATCGATGCGCAAAAACAAGTTCATAACGCAATCCCCCGATTGGCTGTGTACCGATATTATATCTTATTACATGAAATATTGCGATTTATTCTGTTAAGTTCTTCATTTTTTTAGTGTAATGTACGAATTTTCTCACATTTGTGTCGCATAGTTTGAGGTGAATTACGAAGGAATTTTCTATTCCACATTCGATTATGGTCCTTTTCAAAACTAATTGACAACTTGCTTGCATTTGTCGGGTTGTAGTGCTATCATTCTCGTTGTTTGAAAAATGAACATGAAGGTCGAAACTATGAACACAGAAACGAATCCCCGCTTCAATACGCAGGAAATTCACCGACTCACCCTACAGGAAGCATATCAAACGATGCAATCCGGTCCCGAAGGACTAGATAGTGACGAGATTAAGCTTCGCCAACATACCTTTGGTAAAAACGTCATCACTGAAAAGAAAGGGAAATCCCCCGTTCTTGTTTTTCTCGCAAGCATGTCAAGCATGATGGCGATTTTGCTGTGGATCGGCGGCGTAGTCGCGATCATCGCCGAGATGCCGCAATTGGGAATCGCCATTTTCCTTGTAAACATCATTAACGGTGTCTTTAGTTTCTGGCAGGAATTTCGTGCCTCAAAAGCGACCGAAGCGCTTAAGAAGATGTTGCCATCCTATGCCCGAGTCCTACGAGATGGATACGAACAGCAGATTTTAGCAGAAGACTTGGTTCCCGGCGACATCATGCTGGTCTCCGAAGGCGACAAGATTTCAGCGGATGCGCGGTTACTGAATAGTAGCGATCTTCAAGTCAATCAGTCCACCCTAACCGGTGAATCGACGACGGTACGAAAAATCTTCGAACCGATTCTTCGCGAAGGTTTATCGCGCCCGGAAATGGCCAACTTGATCTTCACAGGGACCAGCGTTTCGGAAGGTACAGGTAAAGCGATCGTCATCGCGACCGGGATGGACACCGAGTTCGGTAAGATCGCGAAGTTGACACAGTCGATGAAAGAAGAACATAGTCCGCTTCAAAAGGAACTCGACAAACTGACCAAACAGATTTCTGTGATCGCCATGTCGATCGGTGTTCTGTTTTTTGTGGCAGCTGTCTTCTTCGTCAAGGAACCCGTCGCGAAATCTTTCATTTTCGCCCTTGGTATGGTGGTCGCTTATATTCCTGAAGGTTTGTTGCCGACCGTCACCTTATCCTTAGCCATGGCCGTTCAACGGATGGTCAAGGAACATGCCTTGGTCAAGCGTTTATCCGCAGTCGAGACATTGGGTTGTACGACCGTCATTTGTTCCGATAAGACAGGCACGTTGACTCAAAATGAAATGACTGTTGGGAATCTCTGGCTCCCCGGGAAAGAATATGAAGTCACCGGCCTCGGTTATGCCCCGATCGGTGAAATCAAATATCAAGGGAAAACGGTGGATGTTAGTAAAAATACGGAACTTGAAACATTGATCACAGCCGCCGCGCTTTGCAGTAACGCGCGCATCCTTCCGCCGAATCCCGAAAACGATCGCTACACGGTCCTAGGGGATCCGACAGAAGCTTGTCTGGGTGTCGTCGCACAAAAAGCCGGTATCGATATGGAGAGCGTATCCAAGAAGATATTACGTTTGCGTGAGTTACCTTTCGATTCACGTCGCAAGCGTATGACAACCATTCATCAATTGCCTGCCAATAAAGAGAACCTCAAACGAATCGCATATATTAAGGGAGCGCCGAAGGAAGTCATGGAACTCTGTTCCCATATCAACGTCGGGGGTACGATTTACGAGATGAACGACGATTGGCGCCAAATGATCATGGAAGCCAACGATAAGTACGCTCGTAACGGATTACGTGTCTTGGCCGTTTCATCGCGCGCTTTGACTCAAGATTTGAACTTGCCGGCACAGATGAGCGCCTATACCCCCGAGTTGATCGAGACGTCGATGACCTTCCATGGGTTGATCATCATGGCTGACCCCCCTCGTCCGGAAGTCGCCGATGCGGTCGAAATATGCCATAAAGCTTCAATCCGCATTATCATGATCACCGGAGACTATGGACTGACCGCGGAAAGCATTGCGAAGCGCATTGGAATCGTTCAAAGCGAACACCCCCGAATCATCACCGGTGTCGAATTGGGTGAGATGAGTGATGAAGAACTGCAAGTTGCATTAAAAGATGAAGTCATCTTCGCGCGTGTCGCGCCTGAACAAAAGTATCGGGTCGTCGATAATCTTCAAAAGCTCGGACACATCGTCGCCGTCACCGGCGACGGCGTCAACGACGCTCCTGCCCTTAAGAAAGCCGATATCGGCGTTGCCATGGGGATTACCGGAACCGATGTCGCCAAAGAAGCCGCCGATATGATCTTGACCGACGATAACTTCGCGTCGATCGTTAAAGCCGTCGAAGAAGGTCGCACCGTCTACAGCAACATCCGCAAATTCCTACTCTATATCCTAAATAGCAACATGCCCGAAGGTGTCCCTTCCGCATTCTTCCTCTTCTCGCGTGGGATGATCCCCCTACCCCTAACCGTCATGCAAATCCTGTGCATCGACTTAGGCACCGACATGTTACCGGCATTGGGCTTGGGTACAGAATTGCCCGAACCAGGTATCATGAATCGTCCTCCCCGCAAACAAAACGAATCCTTGTTGAATAAGAAAACAGCGATTAAAGGATTCCTCTGGTACGGGATGTTGGAGTCAGCCGCCGCGATGGCCGCCTACTTCTTCGTCAACTATCTTAATGGATGGCCAAGCGGTCCCTTGGCGGCCGCCGGAACTCCGGTCTACAATCAAGCGACGACCTTGACTTTGGCCGCAATCGTCTTCTGTCAAATCGGAATGGTAATGAATTGTCGTACCGAAAGCCAATCCATCTTCAAAGCAGGGTTGTTCGCCAACAAGCAAATCATGGTCGGTATCTATTTCGAAATCGCATTGATGATCGTACTGATGTATGTACCGTTCTTCCAAGGTATCTTCGGTACCGCTCCGATCGGATTGACAGAATGGATCTTCCTGCTCTGTCTCCCCTTACCGATCTTATTGATTGAAGAAGTTCGTAAATACTTCGTACGTCGTTATGCTAAACTATAAAGAGAGGAACAATCTATGAAAACAATCATCGTCGGATGTGGTCGCATGGGTTCGGGTCTGGCATTGAAGTTACAGTCACAGGGAGTTGAAGTCACCGTCATCGATACGAATCCCGAAGCTTTCGAGCTATTGGGACCGATGTTTACCGGCAAGAAGATCGTCGGAATCGGATTCGATCAAGAGATTTTGAACCAATCCAAGATTTCGCAGGTCGACGGAATCGTCGCCTGTACCAACAACGACGAAACCAACGCCTTGATCGCACGGATCGCCCAAAACATCTTCCGAGTACCGAAAGTCATCGCTCGCTTGTATGATCCGCATAAGGCGGAAATCTATCATAGTTTGGGAATCCAAACGATTTCCACCACGACGTGGGGCATCTGGCGCGCTTCCGAGATTCTCAATTACAATACGTTGGACACCTTGATCTCCGTTGGTGATGGGAATGTCGACATCTTGCGGATCGAAGTTCCCGCCTTGATGCATGGCCATATGGTCAATGAATTGACCATGGTATCCGAAACACAGGTCCTCGCGATCAAACGAGGCTTGCATACGTTTATCCCGACGTTGGGTACGACCTTGGAAACCAACGATATCCTCTATATCGCGGTGCTCGCAATGTCAAAGACACACTTAAAAAACCTTCTTGGTTTCAACAGAAAGTGAGGAACCGAACATGAAAGTCATCATTATCGGAGGCGGTCAAGTCGGCGCCTTCATCGCTCAAAGTCTACTGAAAAGTAAAATCGAAGTGAAAGTCGTCGAACATCGTCCCCATATCTTCGAAAAACTCAAGCATGATCTTCCCGCCGCCAACATCGTGTTCGGCGACGGCACCTCATCGAAAATCCTTGAGTCATGCAACATTACCGATATGGACGTCCTGGTCGCCGTGACAGGCGCGGATGAAACCAACTTGGTCGTGTCTACGTTGGCGAAATACGAATACGGCGTCGCACGTGTCATCGCCCGTGTCAACAATCCGAAAAACGAATGGCTCTTTCAACAAAACATGGGCGTCGATGTCTGTTTAAACCAGGCAGCGCTAATGTCACGCATGGTCATCGAGGAGATGGATTTCACGCAGATGCTGACGTTGCTGAATTTGAAACAATCCGCTTACTCGATCGTCCAGTTAACCGCCCTGGCTGGTTCCAACGCGATCGGGAAGGCTGTCAAAGAATTGAAACTTCCCCAGGAAAGCCTTCTTGTCAGTATCCTACGCAACAATGAAGTCATCTTACCGAAAGGCGAAAACATTATCCAAGAGAACGACGAGATCGTCGCCTTGGTTCATGAAAAGCGCCTAAGCGCGATTACGGAATACTTCCAACCGGCACAATAAGTCAAAACCATCCTCGAAAGGATGGTTTTTTTACGCATATGATGTTCGTACGTTTTACTAAAATAGATTCATCAATTGAGATACAAACAAAGTCGTCGTCAACGAGATGATGAATACGACCGTGACGATCGATATCCCATTCTGTAACTTCGAGTTGGTGTGTTTTCCCATGATCCGCTTGTCATTGACCAATAGGATCATAAAGATCAAGATGACCGGAACCAAGATCCCCGCGACCTGTTGAGTCGCCAAAATCAAGGGGATAAGGTCAAGATTCGGTAATAAGATCAAGGTCGAAGCAAAGAAGAGTAAACCTAACAAAATCGAGAAGAACGCTTTCGCATCCCTGAAGGAATGGTCCACTCCGCTTTCCCAACCGAAAGCTTCGCAGATCGCATAGGAGGTGGATAGCGGGATGATCGCACAGGCCAATACCGAAGCCCCGAACAAACCGGCACCAAACAAGATGAACGCATATTCGCCGGCCAAAGGTTTGAGTGCCAACGCGATCGCGGAAACGCTATCCGCAGCGATTCCTGCCTCATGCAAGGTCGCGGCGGTGACCACGATGACGAAGAACGAAATGGTGGCACCCCAGACAGACCCAAGGTACACATCCAGTTTTTCATATTTATAGTCTTTCAAGCTGATGTTTTTGTCGACGATCGATGCCTGTAAATAAAATTGCATATACGGGGAGATGGTCGTACCGATCAAACCGATAAACGCCAAGAGATAGCCGACATCCATTTGTAACCGCGGCGTAACGACCGACTTCATGACCGTCGGCCAATCCGGCTGGATGATGATGGCGGCGAGGATGTAACTGAAGAAGGCTAAGGTGAAGACCAAGAACACTTTTTCGACTTTATTGTAATTTCCTTTGAGAACAAGTAAGGCGATCGCGACCGCGACGATCGGGACTCCGATGTAGCGCGTAATCCCAAACAGTTCCAAACTTGCGGCGACCCCGGCGAAATCGCCTAAGGTAACGCCGAAATTCGCCAAGAAAAGAATGATCATGGCGAAGAAGGTCCAACGTACACCGAAGCGTTCGCGGATCAAATCGGATAAACCTTTCCCGGTCACAACCGCCATACGGGCGTTCATTTCCTGCACGATCGCCAACGCGAAGGTCAGAAGCAATAAACCCCACAACATCGTGTATCCGTATTTCGCGCCGATAAACGCGAAGGTCGAAATGCCCCCCGCATCGTTTCCGGCGTTGACGGTAATCAGTCCGGGTCCGATGATCGCCATGACATAGACGAACTTCGTCCAACGTTTCTTCAACGCGTTCTTCATGACAATCTCCGCGCGATCCCGAATTCGACCGCCAAGTCATTGATGGAAGTGATTCCCACCAAGGTTTGCGTTTCATCCACCACCGGTAAAGCCGTCAAGTTATACTTCAACATGCGCATGGCCGCTTCTTCGAAGTTATCCTCGTCGCGAACGAACACCACATCGCGATCCTCGGGGATCAAGGTCGCCAAATCCGATTGCGGATCGGCCAATAACAGATCCAATAACGTCAATGCCCCGTCCAGTCTTCCCTCTTCGTCAACCACATAGATATAATGGGCGATGTCTTCTTCCGGTCGCAAATCACGAAGTTCTTGGAGCACTTCCGAAACGATGCGTGAAGATGAAAACGCTAAGAACTCGTTCATCATCAGACTTCCTACCGTCTTGTCGTCGTATTCCATCAATTCGCGGACTTCGGCGGAGATTTCCGTTTCCATATCGCTCAAGATCCGTTGGACCGAATCGTCCTCCATCTCTTCCAAGATGTCGGCGACTTCGTCGACTGGCATACGTTCCAACACGTCGGACGCATTTTCGATCGATAAGTTCTCCATCAAACTGACCTGAACGTCGGATTCGACTTCTTCCAAGACGTCGGCCGCCAACTCCGTATCCAAACTCTGAAACAGCGAGACTTGCGTTTGCTTATCCAGATCTTCCAGGATATCCGCCAAATCGGCCGCATGTAACGTGTTCAGTTTATGGAGCGAACAGTTCAACCGTAACCGATCCGTGCCGTGCGTCAACGCTTGGACATCTTCCCACGCGACCAAGGTGTTATGAAATTCCTTTTGAAGGATACTGGCCAAACGAATCGCAGGCCATTCGAAACCGAGACGACGGATCAAACCGCGAAAGCCGATATCGACCGCGACCAAAGACCAATTCCCCGCGAATTCCGCGATTCGGACATCGTTGACCCGTTCGACTTTCTTCCCTTCGACATCGATGATTTGCTTATCCAAGAAGTCACGTGCGAGGAAGATGTCGTTATCCGGCACCGGAGTGAATGATAGATTGGGAGATCCAAGGCGAACATGGAATTGACCGCGATCATCACGGTAAATTTCAAGTGAATCCGAAGCGACGAAAAAAGTCCGTGATCCGTTCTTGACCACGATCGCCCTCACTTTGGGAATTTGCGCGTTAAAATCGACGACCAGATCATTGAGTTTCCCAATGATCGAGTTGTCGAGATTATGGATGTTCTTATAGAGGATTTTACTGAAAAAGAAATCTTTTGAGGTCTGCATGTTACCCCTCCTTCATCGAAGGCGGGGCAATCTCCTACAGGCGAAAAAAACGGCGCCCCGCGTTACGTATGTTCGAAAACCGATCTTGACTTGACTTACGCTTATGACTAGGGCCTATGTCCATTTTTTTCTCACCTCCGAGTATGTATATTTTACGCTAATTTGAGCGAACTTGCCATCCTTTTATGGATTTCCAAGGAAATACGATTGTCTTTCGTTTCTTTTCTACTTTAATTGAGTACTTAGTGTTTCAAGTGCCGTCGACGATTCTTCCATCAACGCAAGATTCTGAAGTAAACGGGGTGAAATAGCAGACTTGGTATCATTGTGTAAAGAAGATTTCGAGGACAGATCGATCGTTTTGGTCATTGTGAAATCCAAGCTTTCCATGCGTTGTACGACGGAGCTAAAACGCTCCTTGCCTTCAACCGTATGTTTCTCGTCAAATACGACGCAATCATACGCCAAATGGACGATCGTCTTGATATGCAGAAGCATCGCGTAAAGCGCACGCACGTTTTCCTTTTCCTTTGACCCATATGGCATCCATCGTTCCTTCAACATCGATTCGAGATTCGCTTTCACCATTTCGATATCATTGAAGACACCCGCCAACAGCGTCTGACAAGCATCGCGATCTTTTCCTTCATACAGCGTTTCAAAAGTAATTTTCAATCCGAACACGCCCTGAATCCGGACATATTCCAATCTTTTACGAGCGATCCTGCGGTAATACGCCAAGGAGAAGATGAAGTTACATACCAATGCGACCGCGATTCCTAACCCAAGCGCCAAGATCCGTAACCGAAAGGTCAACAAGACGCTTGGATTTCCAAGCGCATCGCTCTGCAACAATTGCGTCATGTAGACGCTGGTAAAGATCGCCGTCGGCGCAACCATACGATAATTGATTTTCAAGGCGATATATAAGGTCAATCCCATCCCTAGGGCGACGGTTAGAAAGGTCACGTTATAGCCCATCAAATACACCAAGATCCCGGTGCAGATCGCACCTAAGGTCGAAGTCAGAAGTTGATTCAATCCACCCTTGATTCCGACGACGTTGATCGGTTCCAAATTATACATGACGCCGACCAACACCGAAATCATATCCAACCGCGTGATCGCAAACGCACGACCAAGCGAAAAACCAAGACCGACGGCCACCATGGATTTAAGTATGTAGAGCCATGAATCCAATAAAACAGCTTCGCGACGAAGCGCGAAAAAGGAAGCGAATGATTTCATATCGATGAACCTTTGTATTTCTATATCCGGCTTTAGTATACCTTATCCGCGATTTCGGCGCAATTCAGGCGATATTCACTTCTTTTTTAAAAACGATATCAATGCTTGGATTCCTTTTCCGTTGGCGAGATGGACGATTCCGGTCGCCAATGATTCCTTAAATGAACCATTACTCATCAGAATTAAATTTCGTAACGGCGTCGTCAACGAATACGAACGCATGACTTCAAACTCATCGTCATCGATTTCAGACCTTGGTTTCTTAACAGCTTCGCAAAGCATTCGGTCGACCGCCTTCAACATGCGTTTCCCAATCCACGTTTCACGCATCTCATCGAAGGTCGAGTCCAAAGTAAAGCTCCCTTTCGGAGTTACCATTTCTTTGGGAATCGGTTTCCCGGCAAGTCGTTCGAAATCAATATCCCTCGGTTTTCCGATCGGATCATCATACCAAGATTTCGGATTGTTTTCGGTTACATCATCCATTTCACCATCCACATGAAGTTTCAAACGGAATCGGATATCGGTACTGGATGACGAAATTCGGATTTCATATTCGCCCGCCACAATTCGAGATCGTTTGTGCTTGTTGGAATAGTATCGGAAGTCTTCCTCATTCAACGTAAAGGTTACTTTCCGAGTCTCGTTGACATTTAGATTCACTTTCGCAAATCGTTTCAGTTCCTGTCGAGGAAAGAAATCCGTTCGAGAAGGATTCCGAATGTAGAGTTGGACGATCTCAGAACCAGCATAGGGACCGAGATTGGTCAGATCGAAAGAAATCGACATTTCTTTTTGACGTAGGTTTGAATAGCGAAACGTCGAATAACTCAACCCGTGTCCAAATGGAAAACGGACAAGATGAGGATTCGCATCAAAATATCGATAACCTGTGAATATGCTCTCGCGATAGTTGACTTGATTGCGCTCGATTCCAAAGTGCGGAAAACAAACGACCGCTTCGTCATCGACCGGAAAACTCTCCGCCAGTTTCCCGGAGGGATTCACTTTTCCAAACAAAACATCGACCAGCGCCGGTCCGCCGGCTTCACCCGGAAGATAACCTTCCAGAATGGAGGAAACGTTGGGTTCCCATGGCATGGAAACCGGAGCCCCGTTGGCGAGCACGACGATAACGTTTTTCGTTTTGGCGCATACCGCTTCGATCAGTCGATCGTGAACAGGAGGCAAATGCATCGAAGTCCGATCGAACCCCTCTCGTTCGTACTTGTCCGTCAGGCCGACAAACACGATGACGGTTTGATCGGGTAGGATCGAAGAAGCTGCTTGTTCGATCCCTTTGAAATCTTCAAGTCGTTCAATCGAATATCCGGCTATATAGGTATATTGGATCTTTGCTTCATCCAACCCATCCAACAGACTTTCCACATGATGCGGACGGATACGCGAACTTCCCGACCCTTGATAACGCGGGATCTTGGCGAGTTCACCGATCACAAAGATCGGTTCACTATGGCTTAAAGGTAAAAGTTGGGTATCATTCTTCAATAGCACGATACTGGATTGCGCGATTTTGCGAGCTAACAAGCGATGAGTATCGATGTCATAGGAAGTCAATTTATTATCTTTGTCTACACATTTTTGAATCAGCTTCAACATCCTCAACGCACTTTCATTTAACCGTTCTTCACTCAATTTCCCGGTTTGGATCGCTTTTACGACGGATGAGAGATAGTACTGTTGGTTGCCCGGCATTTCAAGGTCCATTCCGGCCGCGATGTCTTCGCTGCGATCATGTCCCGCACCCCAGTCACTGATCACAACTCCGTCATAGTTCCAAGCTAACTTCAGTGTATCTGTTAGAAGCCAAGAGTTCTTACTGCTTGAAATGCCGTTGATACGATTGTAGGAACACATGACCGTCCATGGATTCGCTTGCTTGATGGCGATTTCAAACGGCCGCAAGTAGAGATCTTGCAATGCGCGATCGTCGATATTGCTTGAGGAAGTCATGCGATTGGTCTCTTGGTTATTGGCGGCGAAATGCTTGAGCGAAGCTCCGATTCCTTTGCTTTGGACACCATGGATCCATGCGGCCGCTAGGTTGCCCGCAAGTACCGGATCTTCGCTGAAATATTCGAAGTTACGTCCGCACAAGGGACTGCGTTTCATATTGACGCCCGGTCCGAGCAAAACATCGACGTTTAGCGCCAAACATTCCTCGCCCAAGGCTTGTCCCATTTCATAAAGTAAATCGACATCCCAACTGCACGCACTTAAACTGGCGGTCGGAAAAGCGACCGCTTTTTCACTTTCGAACAGTCCGAGATGATCTTCTTTTCCGCTTGTTTTACGAACACCGTGCGGTCCGTCGCTAAAGCGGATCGAGGGTATGTCCAAATGCGGAAAATCTTCCGTCTGCCATGCGTCTTTCCCGCTACAAAGCCGAATTTTCTCAACAAGCGTCATTTTCGCCAAGATTGCTTTTGGATCCATAATTCTCTCCGATCCTTATTGTTTCCATTTTACCATGCTCTGTACATGGTGGGTAGCCATGGAAAAAGCAAGGAATCGCTTCCTTGCTTGATGTTTTAGGGTTGAAGTGCCTTTAGAAATACTTCCAAAGGTTGTGCCCCTTTCAGAATTTTCGTCTGATTGATTCGAAAGAACGGGACTCCGGTGACTCCTAATTCGCGTGCTTCTCGTATGTCTTTCTTGATATCCGCATCCTTCTCATCGCTTGATAAGAGCTGCGATACTCGGTTCTTATCCAGACCACTTTGTTTAGCGATTTGTATCAGTTCGTTTGGATCCGCCAAATTCTTGCCTTCGGTAAAATAGGCACGATAGAGTCGATCTACGATTGAGCGATCTTTCGTCGTTTCGAGCGCAAACTTCGTCAAGCGATGCGCGTCTTGCGTACGTGTCGGTAATACGCGATCGAAATCTAGCGTCAGTCCCACGCGCTTCGCCATTTGAGTTACATTGTCGGTCATTTCACGCGCTTGGGTAAGCGATACTCCGTACTTGTGTGATAAATGTTGGAGGGTGTTTTGGTCTGTCGTCTGCGGAGCATTCGGATCCAATAAGAACGTTTTGATCTCGATCTCCACATCTTTTAACCCTAATTTTTGGATCGCATCGTCCAAGGTTTTCTTTCCGATATAACAGAAGGGGCAGCTATAATCCGCCCAGATTTCGATTTTCATGGCTTGTCCTCGTTTCTCCTTTGTTATACCGTAATCGATCCACGATTTCCATCAATATGCTTACGAAAAGTAAGTATTACTTTGCGATGTGAATGATTGAAAGGATCGGCCATCTCGTGTATGATACAGACTGGTAATCAGGGAGGTCGCATATGAGCATTTGTACAGTCGAACATTTAAGCCACGGATTCGGCGATCGAGGGATCTTCGAAGACGTTTCATTCCGTTTACTCAAAGGGGAACATGTCGGTTTGATCGGCGCCAACGGCGAAGGCAAATCGACGTTTTTCAGCGTCCTCACCAATAAATTTACTCCGGATGAAGGCAAGGTCACGTGGTCGTCACGCGTCCGCGTCGGGTATCTTGACCAACATTCCGTACTGGAAAAAGGTTCGACCGTACGGCAAAACCTTCAAAAAGCGTTTCAGTACTTGTTTGATATCGAAGCCGAGATCATGGAATTGTATCAAATGCTTGCGGAAGGATCGGATCCGGATATGGATGCGACCCTAGAAAAGATCGGGATCTTGCAGGATATGTTGGACCATCATGATTTCTACCAAATCGATATCAAAATCGATGAAGTCGCTTCCGCCCTCGGATTATCCGCGATCGGTTTGGATACGGATGTGGACGATCTCAGCGGAGGACAACGTACCAAAGTCCTACTAACGAAACTTCTGCTTGAACAGCCGGATATCCTTCTATTGGATGAACCGACCAACTATCTGGATGAAGAACACATCGTTTGGTTAAAACGGTATCTGCAGAATTACGAGAACGCCTTTATCTTAATCTCGCATGACATGCCCTTCCTCAACGATGTGGTCAACTTAATCTATCATGTCGACAATCGCAAACTGACCCGCTATGTCGGCAATTACGATGAATTCTTACGAATCTATGAACAAAATAAACGCTTGCTTGAATCCGCCTATGATCGCCAACAATCCGAGATCGCCAAGCTGGAGGATTTCGTCGCCCGCAATAAAGCACGGGTCGCGACCCGCGGTATGGCCAACTCGCGTCAGAAAAAGTTGGATAAGATGGATCGCATCGAGCTCAACCCGCAAAAACCGCAGCCGGTCTTCAACTTCAAGATGTCGCGCACATCGGGAAGAGTGGTCGTTCGGGCCGAGAATCTGGTCATCGGTTACCAATCGCCTCTATCCAAACCATTGAACTTTACCATCGAGAGAGGGCAAAAGATCGCTCTGACCGGGGCGAACGGACTTGGAAAGTCCACGCTCTTGAAGAGTATCTTGGGGATCCAGAACGCGATCGACGGAAAGGTCGAATCCGGCGAGTTCCTATCGATCGGCTACTTCGAACAAGAAGCGAAAAAAGACAAGAATCTGAGTTGCATCGAAGATGTTTGGCAGACCTTTCCCAGCTTCAGCCAACTTGAAATTCGCAATGCTTTGGCCAAAGTCGGACTGACCCGCCAACAACTCGAATCGCAGGTTTCGGTGTTAAGCGGCGGCGAACAAGCGAAAGTCCGGTTATGCAAGATCTTGCATACTCCGACAAACGTTCTGGTATTGGACGAACCGACCAACCATTTGGATACGGACGCGAAAGACGAACTCAAACGCGCCCTCGTCGAATACAAAGGAACAATCTTGTTGGTATGTCATGAACCGGAATTCTATCGCGATATCGTCAGCGATGTCTGGAATTGCGAAGATTGGACGACCAAAATTGCTTAATCGATCGATCCCTGTGATACAATGACATCAACCTGAAGGTAAAAATGGTGATGCTATGGCAAATCTAACATCGGCACAGATTTCAATGTCTCTTATCGCAGCTTCCGGCGAAGCGAAGTCGTTGGCGTTTCTTGCGCTGGCCAGCGCGAAACAGGGAGATTTTCCCAAAGCGTATGACCTGTTGGATCATGCCCAACAAGAAATCACAAAAGCACATCGTATCCAGACGTCGACCTTGACCGATGAAGCCTTAGGAAATGCATCAGAAATCGATTTATTGTTGGTTCATGCGAATGATCACTTGATGTCGACGATGCTGGCGATCGAGTTGATCGAGGAAATCATCGAACTATATCGAATAAACGCTGAGAAACAATAGAAAATAAGGGACAGCCATTAGATCTGTCCCTTGTTTTTATTTCGTTCCTTTTTCCAAACTCAACGCACGTTGATGGATATCATCCAATTCTTTTTGACCTAAAATCTTCTCGCTAATGAAGGCGATAACCAGAATGCCGACCAGATCTAATCCGAAGCGTGTCAATGTGAATGTCATCCCCATCGATGCGGCTTCGAACATCAACATCGGGATTTTGGTCGTCGACCATGCGCCGATCAAAATCAACACGTTGCGAAACGAAGAGCCTTTACGCAATAAGGTCAATGCGACCGGAAAGGCCGCATAAAGCGGTCCGGCAGCGGCTGAACCAAGGAAGAAAGCAAGCAAGATCCCTTTGATTCCGGAATCCTTGCCCATCATCTTCACCATGGTTTCGCGACTGACCCACACATCCAACAAACCCAAGAGAATGAAGATCGGAGGAAGGATCATGATCATTTCCAGTAAACTCGATGTCGTCTTTTTCGTACTGGCGTCAAAGAGCGACCGGCTGAAGATAAACATCGCCCCATAAACCAAAAGCATGACGATCAAAGCACGATAGCGTTTCAATAGTGATTTCATTTCAGGACAACCCCCATGACCAACGCTACGATCAAGGAGAATACGAAAGCCAAACCATTCCGTAAATAGGCGGCTTTCTTTCCGAAGAACTTGATTTCCATCGGAAGTGTCACGATTCCGACCATCATCAACGTCGAGACAAAGGCGGCGATTTGCATATAACCCGCACCGCTCTTAAGCAGTGCCGCGGCTAAGGGAAAAGCGATGAATCCGGGGATCAAGGTGATTGAACCTAAGATCGAAGCGGCTAGTACGCCCCACCATCCGGATTCCTTTCCAATCAGTGAAGAAATTTGTGCAGGAGTCAAAACACTTAAGACAAACCCGATCAACAATAGCACCGATAAGAGTTGAGGCAAGATATTCTCGAATGACTTCCAAGCTTTCTTAAGAGCCATCTTCGTTTTATCTTTGGATTTGAAAAATGAAATGACAAGTCCCGCCAACGTAATCAGATAAAGCGCATTATCCAACATGCGTCTCTCCATGCTTATGTTCGTGCGAGTGGCAACCCTGGCATTCATGACCCACCAAAGGAGTCGTCAAGGTTTGATTGAGATATCCTTCGATCGCTTCTTGGACACTCTTGTTTTGCGCGTCCACACATAGGATGCCCAGCGCCAACAAGCGGTTGTATGCGCCCTTGCCCAACGAGTTCATGATCAACACGTCGACACCTAAACTCTTTAGAAACGGCGGACGAAGTTGGTGGACATTCACGTCGTCATGGATGTCCTGCGTAGAGATGATTTTATTCTCGACGATATCGTAAATCCTGAAATCGTCACATTGGCCGAAATGCCCCGCGACGTTTTCCCCTTGTAATCCGATTGCGATCTTCATGATGGATTCTCCTTTTTCATTGCGATGTCCCATAAACGGATTCACTTCGATCGGTCGCACTTGAATCGGACCGCCTTCGATCGCCAACCCTCGACCTTCAACCAAAAACGTCGCCATTTTAACGCGCGCGCTTGCATAGATGCGTTGGACCGTCGTACGGCTGATGTTCATCTTGGTGGCGCAGTTCTCTTGGCTAAGACGCAAATAGTCGCAATTACGCAATACTTCGTACTCGTCCAAGCTTAACACCACATTGCGTTGATTCGCGTGTGTGGGTGAATGAAATCGGGTATGGAGGGGTTTCTGCGTGATGCTTCGGGCTTTGAATGGTCTGGGCATGGTTTCTCCATTATGAACATATGTTCATTACAAGTATAGTCCTCTTTCAATAAAGGTCAAGTCAAATCCGTTAAAAAAACACTTTTTCAAGTGTTTTTCGGTTACAGGGATTCGATACTGGAAAGGAAACTTTCGATCGGTTGATTCCCCAGAAGTTCCAAGGAATCATTGATGATGATCTTCGGTACTCCGGAAACATTGAATTTATCCGACAGTTCGTAGAACGTCTGCGCTTCGATCATTTCCCCGGTAATGTTCGGATTCAACATCGCCAGTTTATGCGCCTTCTGCACGGCTCCCGGGCAATGCGGGCAACTTAACGTCACGAAGACTTTGATGTTGACGGGCTTGTCGATCTTGGCGATCCGATCCATCACTTCTTTCGGTAACTCGCTTTCGAGTCCCGACATCTCAAGGATCGCGGAGATGAAGGAATTGATCTCATGTCCCGCCGGAATCCCGTTGAAATGGACACCTCGGTCGTTTCCGTCCTTGTCCAGAATTACGAAGCTCGGTACAAGCTCGATCCCGTATTGCTTGGCCCGATCGGCGTTTTTATCGATATCATAGAGTTGAAGATCGATCTTCGCGCTTAGATCACTGACTTCCGAAATCAGTTGTTTCGTCTCGGCACAGGTCTCGCAATCCCCTTCGCGGGTAAACAAAGCGATTTGAATGGGATCACGCAGATCGTTGAATAATGTCTTCAGTTGGTTTGAAATGTCGTTGTTAAGCAGTTTTTCCATGGGGATTTCCTCCGTTAAATGTGGTTAGGTACTCGTTGGCAGCCAAGGCGGCTTTTGCGCCGTCCGCCGCCGCGATGATGATTTGTTTATAAGGTGTTTGTGTCATATCCCCGGAAGCGAAGAGTCCCTCGCAATCCGTTCTTCCTTTTTCATCGATGATCACTTCGCCGTTTTCACTGAGCGTGACCAGTTCTTTGACCAGTTCGGAGTTGGGAATGTTTCCGATTTCAATGAAGATTCCGTCGCCTGAAATGATTCGTTCTTCCTGTGTTTTCTTATCTTGAACACGTACTCCCGTTATGGCCTGTTCGCCGATGATTTCAAGGATCTGTGTTTCCAAGTGAACGGTGATCTTATTATTCTCATAAAGCTTGTCGATTAAGATTTGATCGGCTCGTAATTGACTGCGATGAATCAACGTGACCGACTTCGCAAACAAAGCGACGTCGATCGCGGCTTCCACCGCCGAGTTACCGCCGCCCGCGATCAGCACGTTTTTGTCTTTAAACAACGGCGCATCGCAGATGGCGCAATAGGCCACGCCTTTTCCCGCAAACTCGACTTCACCTTTGATGTTTAGCTTGCGTGGATTGGATCCCAAAGTCGTGATGACTGTTTTCGCTTGATAGAAGGTTCCATCGGATAACCGGACTTTAAACAAATCGTTTTCTTTGGTGATCGATACGATATTCGCTTCCTCAAGGATCGGCACATCCAATCGTTCAAGATGTTTCCGAAACGTATCGGACAACGCTTCACCGCTGATTTCCGCAAATCCAAGATAGTTGTCGACATAGGATGTATTCAGTAATTGTCCGCCGGCACGTTTCGCGATCAGAGCGACCTTGCGGCCTTTCCGTGCGCCATAGAGCGCCGCGTTATACCCCGCCGGACCGCCCCCTAGGACAAGAATGTCATAGATCGAATCGACCGAAGGTATTCGTACGGTTTTTGTATTTAGTTTTGTAACGTTGTAATCAAGATTCATGTTGCATCCCTCCGATTGGCTCCATCATACAGGGACACATCTTGAATTTCAAGAAGATTGCTCAGGCTCGCTGATGATCTTGGATACGCTAGACTCACTGATCGAAAAGAGTTCGCCTAAGATCTTCAAAGAGATATTATTTGTCTTTCGAAAGGAACGGATGCATTGATTCCGAAGTTGTTTATCCTTCACCAATCCATCGCAGTCACATTGGTTCTCCTCTGCCCATTGCTTCAACCGATCGCGTGCTTGATCGATATCCATCGGAGCAATGACTTCCGAATAGATTGTTTGGGAAAGATCCAACTGCACATTCAATCCATCGACTTTCGTCACATCCCGAAAACAATAACTGTTGTACGGACTTTCGACCTTCTTTTGGATGGTTGCGATTTCAGTTTGTAATTCGTCCGTATTATGAAGGGATCGACTCACAAACCGACCCGCAAACATCTTCCCTTTCACCCCGCGATATTTCGCATAGGCGACGGAAATGGATTGAAGGACCGTTGAAATATTCAGACCGTGCGTGTCCAAGATCAAGTGGAAGGCATGGTCATCCAACAAGCAATACGCATAGCATGTGAAATTGAATTTACGTTGCGCTTGTTTGAGAATCTCCAACAACGCATCCCGATCTTTATCATTTTGAAACAACGATTGTTTGGATCGTTGGGTCACCGATTGAATTGAACAGCTATCGTTTTTACGTGCGACACGTGCCATACTTATCACCTCTTCGTCAATCTATCACATCGTTCGATACAATTCAAGTAATGTCCCTCGCAAGACCGATTCGTTTTGTCTTTTGATTCTTTCCCGGATACGTTATTCTATAGATGGCGAGGCAAACGGATGCGTACTAAGAAACACAAAAATGCATATCTCATTCTAATGATTGGACTTGTTTCGATTTTTCTATTGTTATATTATTTCAACCTCATTCCGCATCCCCGCTTTACCAATTCTTTTTTCGGTATCGATACACTGAAAAGTCTCAATGACCAAGACAACGACGGCATCGACGACCAAACCGACATCCTTGCGCAAGCGCGTGCCTACGTCGCTACCAAGCCGAAGTATAAGAGCGTCTATTATGTGGAAGGTTATCCAAACGACGGCTATGGGACATGTACGGATGTCGTGGGGTTCGCTCTGTTGAACTCCGGATATGACTTGATGGAATTGGTCAACCAATCGGTTTTATCCAATCCAACGTTATATAACATTCCAACCGTCGATAAACGCATTGATTTCCGTCGTGTCAACAATCTGAAAACTTACTTTGATTTGACAGCTCAATCATTAACGATCGACCTGGACAATCGTTCCGAGTGGCAAGGCGGCGATATCGTGGTCTTCCCAAAACATATCGCAATTGTCTCCGATCTTCGCAACTGGCAGGGATATCCCTTCATCATTCACCATGGAGGGCAGCTCTTCTATGAGGAAGATACCATCACACGCTATACGATCGTTGGTCATTATCGAATCAAATAAAAAAATAATCCCGGAGAAATCCGGGATTATCTTTGATTATAGTTTGGCTTTGATCGCTTCGATCATGCTTGCCGCATTCAACTTCAATGTCGCCATCAGGTAATCGGCCGTACCGACTTCGCTGAAGCGATCGTTGACCGCGATGCGAACCAAGGGGGCGGTGTTCCCTTCTTCCGCCAACACTTCCGCGACCGCGCTTCCGATGCCACCGATCTTACTGTGGTTTTCGGCGGTGACAATCAGTTTCTTACCTTTAGAAACTTGGCGAACGAGTTCTTCGTCCAAGGGTTTAACGCTGAATAAATCGACGATACCTACGCTCAGATTTTCTTTCTCGAGTTCCGCCTTTACTTTCAAACTCTCGGAAACCATTTCGCCGATCGCGAAGATCACGATGTCCGTTCCTTCCTCGATGATGATGCCTTTACCAAGTTCGAATTCGCTTGAAGGATCATACAAATCCAAGAAGGCTTTGCGTCCAGCACGGATATAGAAACTTCCGTACGTTTCGGCGGCTTTACGTAAACACCAAGCAAACTGAGTGGCATCCGATGGTGCCAAAACAGTCATCGTCGGTAACGCACGCGTCACCGCGAGATCTTCCATCGAGGTATGGGTTCCGCCGTTGTGGATCGCCCAGAATCCCGGATCCGATCCATAGACCTTCACATTGGAATTCTGATAGACACCTGACATATACATTTGATCAAAGACACGACGGGTCGCAAAGGGTGCGAAGGTATGAAGGAAAGGGACTTTCCCGGTCAAACTCATCCCGGCGGCGGCACCGTACATGTTGGCTTCCGCGATACCCATGTCCAAGCAACGGTTGGGGAAAGCTTTGAACAGTTTTCCGGCTCCTGATGCTCCGACCAAGTCAGCATCCATGGCGACGACTTCCGGGTGTTTTTCCATGATTCCAAACAAAGTCTCCGTGTAGACAGCTCTCAGCTCTTTCGGATTTTGCGCTGTTGCTTTTACGATGTTCATGCGTCGACCTCCGTCAGTTGTTTCTCGAACTCGGCGATCGCGTCTTTTAACGCAGCTTCGCCTTCGCCAGTAAACCGAATATGATGATTATCGAAGAGTTGTTCGAAATACGTTACGCCTTGACCTTTGATCGTATCCAATACGATTGCGGTCGGTCTATCTTCAACATTGCGCGCTTCAACCAAGGTCTTCAAAATCAAGTCTTCGTCATTGCCCGGGATACGTACCGCGTTGAAGCCGAAGGCTTCCAATTTTAAGCGGATATCAAACGGATTCATGATGTCTTTCGTATATCCGTCCAGTTGTTTATGATTCTCGTCGATGAAGAAAACCAAGTTGGTCAGCTTTGCGTGGGCCGCATATTGGAAGGCTTCCCAGACTTGCCCTTCGTTGAGTTCGCCATCCCCGACGATACAATAGACACGGTTAGGCTTGTTATCCATTTTGAACGATTGCGCCATACCGACCGCCAAGGAAGTTCCTTGACCCAGCGACCCTGTGGTCGCATCGACACCCGGTGTCCTCACCCGGTCCGGGTGGGAGGGGAGATGGGTAGCGTTGTCGTTGAGCGTGCTCAACCATTCTTTGGGAAAGTAACCCTTTAAGGCGAGGGTCGCATATAAGGCAGGACCGGCATGTCCTTTCGATAGGACAAAACGATCGCGTTGGTCCCATGCGGGATGACTGGGGTCGATATTCATCACTTCGCCATATAGGACGCTTAATGTCTCGACAATCGAGAAAGCGCCGCCTAAATGTCCAAAGCCGCGCTTCAGCAGCATCTTCGAGGTTTCCAAGCGGATTTCCGTGGAGAAGCGTTTTAGTTTCGTAGTTGTCATGACTCTCCTTTGAGAAAGGTGTTATCCTAGATAACACCTTTCGATTTAAGATAGGTACTCAATTTTTCTTCCAATTCAGGTAACGATATGATGTTGTTTAGAATGATGCAATCCCCATACGGTGAACAGATGTCATACATGTCTTTTCCGACGACAAACAAATCGGCGGCGCCTTTATAAACGTCGGTGGCTGCGGAATGGCTTGCTTCGATGTCGGTCAAACCCAGTTTCTTCAGCACTTTACTGACATTCATTTCGACGAGAAACGATGAACCCAAACCACTGCCGCAAACACACAAGATTTTACGTAATGCCATGGTAACCTCTCTTTCATAGGAATCGGGAGAGCGAAAGCCCTCCCGATACATTATAACCGATTAGGCTGCTTTTTTCTTCGGGAAAACCAAAGCCCAGACGATCGGCGCTACGAAAGCGGCGAGAACGATAACCATCAAGCCCGTGCCTTGAACGTAGTTGGCGATGTTACCGAAAACGATACCGACGGCGGTGAAGTCCGCATCGGAGAAGGTCGTGTTCGCAAAGCCGAGAACACCCATGACAGGCATCAACAATGCCGGCAAGAAGGTAATCAACAAACCGTGGCCGAAGGCACCGAGGATCGCTCCTCTGCGTCCGCCGGTCGCATTACCGAAGACACCCGCGGTCGCGCCGCAGAAGAAGTGCGGAATGACACCCGGAAGAATCAATGCGGCGGAGATACCGGCACCGGTCAAGGCATACAGGACGCCCAAACCGACCAAACCGCCGGCGAAGGAAACCAAGAAGCCAAGCAGAACGGCGTTTTCAGCATACGGGAAGACAACCGGGCAGTCCAACGCAGGTTTCGCGTCGGGAACGATCTTTTCGGAAATCCCACGGAATGCCGGAACGATTTCAGCAAGAACCAAACGAACACCGGCGAGAACGATGTAGACACCGCCCGCAAAGGTCAAGGCTTGGATCAAGGAGAAGATAAACCAGTGTTGGCCCATCGACAAGGCTGCGTCAGCCGCTGCGGCAGCTTCGTAACCCGGAGTCGTGACGGCTTTGATGGTGACGACCAAGAAGAAGACGAACATCGTCAAGGAAATCGCAACCGAGGTGTCACGCAAGAAGGATAAACGTTTCGGGAACGCGATTTCTTCAGTGGATTTCGAATTCTTGCCGACCAAGGAACCGATCCAGGCGGAGAATACGTAACCAAGCGTACCGAAGTGACCGAACGCGATCGAATCGTCGCCCGTGATCTTGACCATCGTCTTCTGCGCTAAGGCCGGGAAGACAGCCATGGTCAAACCTAACAATGCGGAACCCGCAAGAATCAACTGCCAGCCATCCAATCCGCCGACCGTCAGAACGACAGCGATCAAAGCGGCCATGTACAACGTGTGGTGACCCGTCAAGAAGATGTATTTCAGACGGGAGAAACGTGCGAGAACGATGTTAGCCAACATACCGAACGCCATGATGTAGGCGGTCGCTTGCGCGTAATCGTTCAACGCCAGCGATACGATCGCTTCGTTGTTGGGGACGACCCCGTTGACACCGAATCCGAAGTTGAACAACGCGCCGAAATAGTTCAACGCGCCAACCAGGATACCGGCACCGGCGCCGATAACCAAGAAGCCGAGAATGGTCTTAATGGTACCTTTGATGACGACTTCGATCGGTTTTTTCTGTGCGACCAAACCGATAAGTGCGATCAAGCCAACCAAAATGGACGGTGTCGACAAAATCTGTTGCAACACATTCAAAAATTCATTCATACGTAGAAAATCCTCCTTTTTCTCTTGTTACTGCAGAAACAAATCCAGGATCTCTTCTCGTGTCTGTGCTTGTAGAAGCCGTCCCACCTGCGCATCGTCCATCAAGAACACCGAAAGCGCTTGTAGCGTTTCCAAATGCGATTGACCGTCGCTGGCAGCCAAGGTAATCAGAATACGGACATCATAACCGTCTTCTGAGAACTTCACCGGATGGCGCAACAAGGTAACCCCCAATTGTTTCTTGAGTACGCCTTGTTCCGGCCGGGCATGCGGTAGAGCGATTTCCGGAGCCAACACATAGTAAGGTCCAAACCGGTTCGTATTGTCGATGATGCTTTGAATGTAGCGCGGTTCGACATAGCCACCGGCAACTAAGGGAGTGACGGCTTCGGTGATCGCCTCGACCCAGTTATCGACATGATCGAGGATGCGGATGTTTTCAAGTTTCAGCATGGTTTTCACTTCAAAGCCAACCTCTCTTTCCTAGGTACGGACCCTATGTCTTTATTATATGCGTGTGAATTTTTGCATAAAGAACAAGAATTGTGATTTGATTCGTGCAAAATTGGTTCAATCCTTGTTCGGGGCAAAAAATAGGTGGATCGCATAGGCCAATAAAATCGTACCCAGGATCCCGTTGATGAAGGATTGGGAATTCAGCGCCCCGCGCATCGCGTCGTAAACGACTGCGATATAGAGGAAGAAGGAGATGGGTAAAACATAGCGTAAACTCGTCGTGATGAAACGATGTTTGAAACGGGCATAATCCTTACGATCATCCGGAAATTCGACGAACCCGAACTTCAATAACGTCTTAAAGATCCCATCGTCTTTTGCGGCCGGCGACGTATGGATTCCTTTGATTTGTTTAAGCATCGGATCCCCGTCTTCCATCGCAACGCCGTAATATGCTTTCTTCAACATGCGTACGTCGTTTTCCGCATCCCCGAAAGCCATCAGGGACGTCCAACGTTTGCGTTTCTTTTCCAAGACATAACTGATCCCGTCCGCTTTATCGACGCCGATCGGATAGATGTCATAGTATCCGTCATCGAAAGCTTCGGCTTTCAGTTCGGGAAAGTTCGCGATAAATTCATTGATTTCTGCCGGCGAAGCATGGACCATGATATTGAAGGAAGAAGTTTCGACCGTAAAACTTCTCGCACGTTTAAGAATCGGTTTTTTATGGGTTACCCGCGCAATGGTCTGTTGGATGGATTCGCCTTTTAATACCAACGTATGATCCGCCATATGCATGGCGCAGTCCCATCCCTTTTCTTCGATGTATCGCAAAGCTTTCTTCAATATTTCCGGGTCGATTGGCGTTTCGTGAAACACATACCCATCGCGATCGACGATCCGTTGACCGTTATTACAGATGATCGCATCCGGTTCTACCATTTCGATCAGATGACGATCGACTTCGAAAAAAGGTCGCCCGGTGGCGATCAAGATCAGCATCTTCTGCGCTTTGAGCTGCTTTACGGAGTGTTTGACAGACACCGGAACCTGACCGCTGTTACGGTCGGTCAAAGTGCCGTCGATATCGAAAACAACGGTTTCAATCATCATAGGTAGGAAGACCTTTCTGTACGATCGCGCTTTTCATCAACGCGATGATCTCGCCGTGCGGCGCATGAGTTAGTCGATCGACCAACGCCGGATCCGAAATGACCGTCATCAGGTCTTTCATGATTCCAAGATGGCTGATTTTATCGACCGGAGCCAATACAAACAACAAAGTTGCGGATTTGTCTTGAAATGCGATCGGAGAACGAGAAATCATCAACGACATACCAAGCGAAACGACACCGTCTTTCGGCATCGCATGCGCCAATGCGACTTGCGGTCCGATCACGATGTAGGGACCGTATTGGCGTACCCGCTGAATCATCGCGTCGACATACCCCGGAAGAATCGTATGCGTACGAAGCAAGGGTTGGGCCGCTTGCAGGATCGCATCTTCCCAGCCCTCGGTTTCATCGACGATTCGAATCCGATCCTGCGTCAAAACATCTTCCAAGCGAACGCTGGATGAAGGCGCGACATCTCCGGTTCGACTGGGATTGTATAGATGATCCAGATCCGCTTTCAACTTAACGTAGGCATCGCCATGGATATAATTGGAAACCACGCTCAACACGGACTCAAGATTCACCCCGCCGGAAAACTTGTGGACATGCGCACTGTTGACGACTCGTGATAAGATGCGTACACGGTCGTCCTCCGTGATGATCGGACGGACTTTAATGACCGGCACCGGGGCGTTCACATCGACCGTAGAGACGATGAAATCGCAGTACTGAAGGTAAGGTCCGATCCCGTCCACGCCGACGATATCGAGGATCTTTAAATTGGGATGCAAGGATTCGATTTCCCCGCGTAAGATCGTCGCGGTGGAAATCCCGTTGGGACAAACGATCAACACCGAACATTCGCCGTCACGACGGACATTGTTTTGAAGGAAGCCGCCGAAATGCATCGTAATGTATGCGATTTCGCTGTCCGGGATTGGCATACGTAAGCGATCTTTCAACACTCTCGCGGCCTGGACCGTCAAATCGAAGAGATCCGGATATGAAGTTAGAATATCATTCATCAACGGATTTCCGATTTGGATCCCATAGCGATAACGATAGATGGACATGGCCAAATGATTGGCGATCAAGTTGGAAAGACGATCGCGATCTTCGAATTCCAAACAAGCCAACCGCTCGAATTCTTGGACCATTTCCATCGCGATCTCCAAGATAAAGGGCTTTTGGATTTTCGCCTGGTTCACCGATTGGATTTGGACGCGTGAACCCAGCAAATGCATCGCGATATAGATCTGTTCGGACCGTGGAATCGTGGCGAAATGGGTTTCGACCATGGCGAATTCCTTGGTCGAAACGATGTCCTCGGTATCGATGTCCGTCAAGTCGATTTGACCTTGACGCTTACGGATGACCGTAATCAGTACGGCTAAACTCAAACTCATGCCTTCGACGTAGTTGGTATCGAGTTTCTCTTCGATGCGTTTCAATATATCCAAGGTCATTTTGACCTTCTCTTGATCATAGAATGGTAGTTGATCGATTGAAGCTAATTGGTTGTTTTCAAATAAAGGAATCAGCGGTGTGAAATAGTACATGAACACCGCGCGTTGTTGCATCAAAGGGCCTTTGATTTTATAACCCTGACTGGTTTCATAATCCAATTCCAGCCCATATCGGGCGATCTTTTCACGCACGATCTTAAGATCGTTAAAGGTCGTATTACGGCTAATGTCGCAAAGCGAACTCAAGGTTTCGACATACACCGGTTCGACGCTGCTTAACAACGTGCAGATGTGGATCCGTTGGCGTTCCTTGGGCGATAGGACGTAATACCCTGTGTTATCGCTATTCTTGAGGAGTTCGCGGATCTTTTCGCTCTGAATGGAGGTGACGTAGATTCCCCGGTTGCGTTCGATCAACAAGGTCGGAACCTCCAGCATCCCCAACCAATCATTGATCTTGTTGATGTCGTAGTAGACCGAACGTACGCTGATATTGAAAAAACGCGATAACTCTTGCACGGTTACCGTGTCGTTGCTTTCGGTTAGGTAGCGAAGGATTGCCACACAGCGCGTATCCAGTTGCCAGTAGTTCATAGGTACCTCGCGTTTATCATATCAAATTCTATCATTGTCTCAAGTATCATTTTTGTACGAAAGTCATGCAAAAGGAAAAAACCCGCAAGGGTTTTTCTGTTTGATTAGGCGTGGCACCCCGATCCACAACTTGAACCGCACCCGGAATCGCAATCGCCGCAGGTCGCGGCTTCGGGATCTTCGACGAATAGTTTCCCGTCTTGCGCAAAAAGCGTGACATGTTCGGATCGATTCGCGGTAGACTGATCCATCAGTACGTCGATGCCGTCGACGGTGACGATTTCGTCACCCTCTTTTTTCTTCGCCAAGGTAAAGTTGAGTCCCCATCCTTGACACGACTCCTCCAACAACACCCATAAACAGTCCAGATCGTTGTTGTTCATCATATCCAATAAAATATCTTTCGCTTCAAGCGTGATTTTCATAGTTCTCCTTTTTAGTAAGTAAGTTGTTTTAAGACAACCCGGTTACGCCCTTCGGATTTCGCCTGTTCAAGCAAACCTTCGGCGATCTCCAATGTCGTTTTATGACTGATATGGCTATCGGCGGGCTTGTATGCCGCACCGATACTGACGGTGATGTTGATTTTCTGATTCCCACATACAAACTCCCGATTCACGATCGACTTGCGTAAGCGTTCCGTGATGTCGATCAGATTTTGGTAACGGTTGACGGAAAGTTCGAAGATGAACTCTTCCCTTCCGTAGCGGAAGACATTATCGCTTTTGCGACCACTTTGACGGATCAAGTTTTCGACCTGGTCCAACAACGAACTCATGCATACCGGACCAAACGCATCGTAGATCGTTTCGAACCGATCCACATCGATCATCATGATCGCATCCCCGCCGATCTTGCGGGTCAATTGTTCTTCGCGTATCAGAAGTTTCGTCACTTCGTTGTGCGCGAGTTCCGTTTGTCGGTTGAGAAAATGTACGGGATACGCAACCCCGTAGATGCCAAACGCCAGGTTCATCGCATTGATCGCCGGAGCGACCGCGAGATTTAGAAACGATGTCGGCGTCTTCGCAAAATGCAACACAGCGATCACGGCGATGATCTCAAAGAACACGGCTACGATCTTCGATTTACCGAGCTCGGTGTCGCATACGATCAAAGCGACGAGTGCGAAAAACGCATAGGCAAATCCCATCGTGACGCCAAGGCGCAAAATCGCCAATAAGTTCAAGATACTGATGGGAAGCAGATATCCGATATTGGTTAGAAGGGTACGATTCTTGCGTCCGGCATATATAAAGAAACCCGCAAGGACCATTAGAACGATCGCAATCCCAAAAAATACAGGTTCGTGTTCGAAATAGAACATGGGTAACGATAATAGCGAAATGAGAAATGTACTGAATTGTAGCCGACGGATCGGTGTTTCGTTTTGGTTTGTATGCATTGCGTTGCGGTATGAAGTTGAGGTCATGAGGTGTCTCCTACGTGATAAAATCCATCTCTTATTATGGGCTAAAAGAGGATGGATTTCCAGTTAAACCTACATATAATTTACGCTTATGAGTGTAGAAAATTAAGAGAAAGCAAATCATGATATCAAGAAGCTAAAAATGAATCGCATACACTCCAACAATTCAAGTTCTCTTGTGCTCATTGTTTATGTCATCGGTGAACATCGATTTAATACGTGTACCGAAAGTTATCACATGTTCGACTTCGATTTGTGATAAACTGAACATAAAGAATCAAGGAGGATTCACTCATGAAAGGTAACGAAGATCTGATTCATGCATTGAACGGATTATTGGCCGACGAATTGACATCGATCAACCAATACATCGTCCATTCCGAGATGAACGCCAACTGGGGCTACGAAAAGCTTCATGACCATTTTGAGAAACGTGCGATCGACGAAATGAAACATGCTGAGAAGTTGATTGCCCGGATTTTGTTTTTGGAAGGGATTCCCATCGTGACGAAACTTGGACCGGTGAAAATCGGATCCGATCCGGCGAAACAGTTGGATTCCGATCATAAGGCGGAAGAGATCGCCATCAAAGCCTATAACGAAGCCATCCTTGTGGCGGGAGAGGCAAAAGACTTCGCCACGCGTGAGGTCTTGGAGTCGATCCTCAACGATGAAGATCGTCATATCGATGCGATCGAAGAATTACAGGATCAAATCACTCACATGACCTTGCCGCTCTTCCTAACCACCAAACTTTAAACAAACAGGCGCTTTTCGCGCCTGTTTACTTATGTTTTTCGATTTCCCGAATCAAGTCGATCCGGTGTTGGTGACGTCCGCCTTCAAATTCCGCATCCAGCCATTCGTTGACGATCATGCGGGCGAGTTCTCGACCGACGACGCGTGAACCTAAGGCTAAGATATTGGAATCATTGTGTTGGCGAGAGAGTTTAGCGGAATAAGGTTCCGAACAACATGCCGCACGGATTCCGTCGACTTTGTTGGCGGCGATCGAGATTCCGATGCCGGTTCCGCACAAGACGATTCCGCGGTCCGCTTCGCCGCTTGCGACTAACTTGGCGACCTTTTCCCCGTAGATGGGATAATCGGTCCGTTGGTTGGTTTCCGCACCGCAATCGATGATCTCGATGTGCCGTTTGGTTAATTCTTCGATCACCGTCGCCTTGAGTTCAAGTCCGACGTGATCGTTTCCGATCGCGATTTTCATGAATTTCCTCCTAATTTGGAAAAGGCGTAGATCCCGGCTCCGATAATGCCGTTCTCGACGGCCGATGTCGCATAGGATACGTTGAAGGTAGCACGGGCGACATCGTTGCGTAAGAACCCTTTGATTTCTTGTTCGAGGGAAGTCCGCGGAAAGTCGACCATATTGACGACGCCGCCCCCCACAATGATTTGGGTGACGTCCAATAAGTTGATTTCGATGGCGATGGCCATCGCGAAGTTATGGATGAACTCTTTTACGAGTGGGTTTTCAGCGTGAAGGGTAAACAATTGTTCGAAAGGCGTATCCGCGAAATGTTGTTCGTGGATTCGTTTTAATTTTACACCCGAGGTCAAGGTTTCGACACAGCCGACGCTTCCGCAGCCGCATACGTCATGCGCTTGATGCATCGGAATATGTCCGATCTCCCCGGCCGAACCGTAATCGCCCGTTATGATGCGGTGATCGATTTGGATCGCATTCCCGAATCCGGTGCCAAGATAAAATCCCAAAACGGAAGGAACGTTTTCAAGGTGCAGACCATGGATGTCATGGGTAAAAAGAAAAGCGGTGTCTTTTTGAACATAGATCGGTAAATTCAGTTCTTGAGACAAATGATTCAAGTAATCCTTGCCTTCCAATTTGCGTTGATTCGGTACGGAAATGACTTCCAAGGTGATTGGATCGACGATGCCCGGGAATCCCATGGCGATGGCGACCAATGAATAGGCATCTTTGACGGAGAAAACATAGTTCTTTACGGCCGTATTGAGATCGTCCACAAGTTCATTCGTCGGAACCTTCTTGACTTCGGAAATATTTCCATCTTTGTCCACAAGTCCAAAACGGGTGAATGTCCCGCCGATATCCATACCGACGACATATTCTTTTTGAGTTTCGGTTTTGAGGACGAAATTCTTGATTTCACGATATCCTTGATTCAGATCGGAATAGTTAAACAATCCGGTGCCCAAGATGAAAATCTCGGCCCCGCATTCTTTATAAATATCGAACGTTTTGAAATTGTTGGAACCGTCGATTTCGACCGAATACGAATAATTGAATTCTTTCTTCAGAGCGCTGACTTGTTTGATTTTGGGTAAGACTTCCGTAATCATCTTCTGACCTGCGAAGCCCGGTTCGACCGTCATCAACGTGATTTTGTCGATCTTCGGAAGCAGGATTTCGTGGTCTTCGATCCGTGTGCTGGGACTGATCGCGAAACCGACCTTGATGCCCGCGTCTTTGACCTTATTGACGATGCGGAACGCATAGCGTTCGATCGTGCTTAAGTGGAAACTGATACAATGGACGCCGATTTCGATCAACTCGTCCACATACGATTCGGGATCGGTCACCATCAGATGAACGTCGATCGGTTTGGTCGCATGCTTTTTCAATGAACGAACGAAATCAAGCGATAACGTAAGATTGGGCACAAAGTGCCCATCCATGATATCGATATGATAATAATCGGTGTGAGCATCGATAATGGCGATCGTCTTTTTAAGTTCAAACGGATCTGCGCACATCATTGAAGTACTGAATTGATACATGGGAACACCTCTTTTTTCTCTTTCTCGAATCATGGATGGGATTTGTACCTGCTTAAATTTACTTCTTGGTGACTAAAGCGAGTTCGACCGGGGAAGCTTCCGCAACGGTTTTTCCGCTGAGGTAGTCGAGGGCGAGTTGCGCCGCGACGGAACCGATCTTGACAGGTTGTTGGGCGACGGTCGCGTCCATTTCACCGGCGTTAACAGCGTTGACGGCGTCTTCGATCGCATCGAATCCGACGACATGGTATTCGGTGACCGAGGCGTTGGCTTTCAGCGCTTCGACGGCTCCAAGAGCCATTTCATCGTTGGCGGCGAAAACTAAGACTTTGGCCGGGTTGCCTTGTGCCGTTAAGAACGCTTCGGTGACGGATTGTCCTTCAGCGCGGCTCCAGTTGGCAGTGATCGATTGGTTGATGTTGGCGGCTCCGAAGATTTCTTGGAATCCTTTAGAACGGTCGGTAGCGGCGGACGCTCCGGCTTGGCCTAAGAGTTCAAGAACTTTGTAATCGGCGGAGAATTTCGCCTTCAAGTATTCGCCAGCCATCTTTCCGCCGGCGACGTTGTCGGAAGCGACGTGGGAGATGACTTCGCCGGAAGCTGCGCTACGGTCAACGGTGATAACCGGGATACCGGCTTCGTTGGCTTTGACGATACTGGTGCCGACGGTGGTGCTATCGACCGGGTTCAACAGAATGAGGTCGACGCCTTGGGCGATCAGGTCTTCGATTTGGGAAGCTTGTTTGGCAGCGTCATTATCGGCGCCAAGCGAAACTAAAGTGTAGTCCGATTTATCCAAAACTTCTTTGATTCCATCTTCAATGTCATTGAAGAACGGGTTGGTGAAGGTCGAAGCTGCGAAACCGATTTTGAACGATTTCTTGTCTTCCGCCTTACATGCGGTTAAACCAACTACGACGACTAAGGACAACAATAAGACTAGAATCTTCTTCAACATCTCATTTCCTCCTGCGTATTGTTCGGGTCGCCACCTTTGTATTGCAAATCATTGCTGATTTAATACCGATTTGATTACTTCTTGCGGTCGAAGATAACGGCCGCGATGATGATCAAGCCTGTGATGATCTGTTGCAGATAGGCGGAAGTGCCCATCATGTTCAACCCGTTCATCAAGACCGCGATGATCATGATCCCGATCAAGGTTCCCGTGACTTTCCCGCGTCCGCCGGTCAAACTGGCGCCGCCGATGACACAGGCCGCGATCGCGTTCATTTCATAGGAGGCCCCGGCCGTCGGAACGGCGGAGTCGATGCGAGAGGTCAGGATGATGCCCGCCAACGTGGCAAGGATGCCTGAAATCATGTAGACATAAATCTGATTGCGTTCGACGTGAATACCGCTTAAACGTGCCGCTTTGACGTTTCCGCCGATGGCATAGACACGTTTACCGAAAACCGTGCGATTCAACATAAAGAAGAAGATTGCGAAGACGATAACCAAGATAAAGACCGGGACCGGGATGCCGGCGACACTGCCGCGGCCTAACCACCCGATCAATCCTTCACCTAATTTCGACTCCGGAACTCCATTAGAAACATACAATGTTACACCGCGGAATACCATCATGGTGCTCAAGGTCGCGATCATCGGCTGTAACTTCCCTTTGGAAATAAGCAAGCCATTGATAATACCGACCATCGCGCCAAGCAGGATCGCGACGCCGATCGCAATCGGAGAACTGAATCCCGCATGGATCATTTTCGCCATGATCAAGCTGGTAAATGCCAGGGTCGAACCGACCGACAAGTCGATCCCCGAGGAAAGGATGACCGTCATCATTCCAAATGCGATCAATCCGTTGATCGACGCTTGACGGATGATGCTTAATAAGTTATATGACGTTAGAAACTGCGGCGATCTCAAGCTTAAGATCACCATCAAGAGCGTCAATCCCAAAAACGGGATGTTCTTCAATATATTCTTCACAAAAAACCGTTTAACATTTATCATCAATTTATTCTCGCGCAGTTCCATGGTACGTATCCGTTCCTCCCATCATGTATTTCATCACCATCTCGTCCGTCAATCCGTCATTCACCAAGTCCGCCATCAGCTTTCCTTCGCGCATGACGTAGATTTTATCGGCGATGCCAAGCAGTTCGACCAATTCGGAAGAAACCACGATAATCCCGATATTTGCTTTCTTCAGTTCGAAGATCATTTCGTAAATCTGCTTTTTCGCGTTGACGTCGATCCCGCGGGTCGGTTCATCCAAAATCAGGATGGAAGGATTGTTGGCCAACCATTTCGATAAAACGACTTTCTGTTGATTGCCACCACTCAGTTCGGAAGCATGCTGGTAGATGTCGCGGCATTTCAAATTGACGCGTGTGGTATATTCGTCGGTGGTTTTCTTGGTCTTCTTATCGCTCACCACAAACTTGCTGCTGAGACGTTTTAAGTTGTTGAAGAGAATGTTCTCGTTGATCGCAAAGTCCAGAAACAACCCTTCTTCTTTGCGGTTTTCGGTGACATACCCGATTCCGAGTTCTTTCGCTTGTACGACGGAGTTTAAATTTGCTTTTACCCCATGCACGAAGATTTCGCCCGCATCATGGGAATCGACCCCGAAGAGCACGTTCATGATTTCCGTCCGTCCGGCACCCATCAAGCCCGCAAAGCCGATAATCTCGCCTTCATGAAGTTCGAAGCTGACGTTTTGAAATTTCTTGTGACGTGAGAGATTCTTGACTTCAAGGATCTTATTTCCGAGTGCAACATTCGGACGCGGCGGAAACAATCCGCCCAACTCGTAACCGACCATGCTTTTGACCACATCGTCAAAAGTGATGTCCGGGATCATTTCGCGACGGACCAGTTTGCCGTCCCGTAAGATCGTGATCGAATCGCAGAGCTCGAAGATTTCCTTCATGCGGTGCGAGATGTAAACGATGGATTTCCCATCTTGTTTCAGTCGTCTGATAACAGCGAACAACGCATCGATTTCCTTCTCGGTCAAGGCCGAGGTCGGTTCGTCCATGATGATGAGTTCCGCATCGTTGACCAGGGATTTCCCGATCTCAAGCATCTGCTGCATCCCGACGGAAAGTTCTTTGACTTTGGTCGCGTAATCCAAGTGGATGCCGAGCCGTTGGAAGATTCCATCGGCGATCCGTTTCTCTTCTTTCTCGTCAACAATCCCGCCCTTGGTGATTTCCTTGCCCACAAACAAGTTCTCCAACACGGTCATCTCGTTGAAGACATTGAGTTCCTGGTTGACGATGGCGATCTTCATCGCTTCGCTATCCTGGATGTTTTTGATTTGGACAAGTTTCCCGTCGATGTAGATCTCACCGGAGTCATGCGTGTAGATTCCGGTCATGATTTTCATCAAGGTCGATTTCCCGGCGCCGTTTTCCCCGATCAGGGCATGGATTTCATTGGTATCGACATGGAAGTCGACATCATATAGCACCTGGACCGGACCGAAGGACTTGTTGATTTTGGTCATCTCCAACTTCATTATTCCGCATCCTCCGTGAAGTGGACGTTGGACTGTAGGATGATGTTGGCGTACGGCGTCATTTCGCCCGTGCGAATGATCGCTTTGGAATTTTTGCTCATCGCTTTGAATTCCGTATGCGTTATCCATACGATTTCGACGGGTGAAACGAGTTTTTCGATTTCCGCCAATACGTTCGGATTGTTTACTTTGATTTCTTCCGCCAAATAGACTTTTTCGATCCACATATCCGCAAGGACAAGTTTCAATACATCTAAGAATGACGGGAACCCTTTCGAGAGCGCCAAGTCAATCTTCGGCGTTCCGGTCGGAACCGGTAAGCCCGCATCGGCGATGCATACTTGGTCGGTATGTCCGAGATCTACCAATACTTTCGCGATATCGCTATTAATGATTCCGTGCTTTTTCATTGAGTTGACTCCTTACTTGGTCATAGGCGCCTTGCGCCCCCATATTCATGCATGTCAGGCTAGCAACCTTGATGCCTAATTCGACGGCTTCTTTCATGGATCTTTTGTTTGCGATGCCGGTCGCGAAGCCCGCGACGAAGGAATCCCCGGCGCCGGTCGTATCCACGACCTCCAGCTTTTGCGACGGTGCGACGGTTGCCTTTTGTCCGTCATAGTACATGACACCTTGGCTCCCCATCGTAATCAATAACTTGCCTTGGTAACGATTGACCAACGACTCGTAATACGTTGAACCGAACAAGAGTTCGGTCTCGGTTTCGTTAGGAATCAGATACGCGACTTGATCGATGATTCCGTCGGCCAGTTTTGCGGCCGGCGCCGGATTCAGGATCAACGGAATGCTGCGTTCTTTACATTGTTCGATTAGATACGCGACGCTGTCGAGATTGGTTTCCAATTGCGTGACGACCAATCCGAGATCGCTATTTTCATTTAGGAAACGGTCGACTTCTTCTTTTTGGATTTGGATGTTGGCTCCCGGGATGACCGCGATGGAATTATCGCCGTCGACCAATTGGATGATCGCCAATCCGGTATTCTCCTTCTTTTTGGAGATATAGGATACGTCGATGTTTTTTTGTTTTAGATGTTTGAGCGCATCTTCGCCGAAACTGTCTTGACCGACCGCTCCGAGAAAGACCACATGGTCATTGAGGGCGCTCATCATGACGGCTTGGTTGGCGCCTTTGCCACCCATCAAGACTTGGAAATCCGATCCGAAACGGGTTTCTCCTTGTTTAAGGAACTGGGATAATTTGTAGACCATATCGATGTTGATACTTCCGACGACGCCGAGTTTCATGGGTGATCCCTCCTATAGGGTACTTTCGCGGATGATCAGATCCGCTTCGTGGATGATCGTTCGTGGCGGGAAACAATCATCGTTACTGAATAAGTCGAAGGCGATGTCGCACATCTCTTCCACCCGCTGATCCACCGTCGTTAACTTGGGAATCATATGTTTGGAGAGTGCGATGTTATCGAAGCCGCAAATCTTGATGGGCTTGATTTCCCCTTTGTTTGCCTTATCGCTCAGATAGGCCAGGATCTTGACCGCTTCGTTATCGTTACGGCAGATGATCCCTTCGATTTTGTATTGTTTGACGAAACTGTAGAGATCTTCGAAATCGATCTCGTGTTCGACATCATATTTGTATTGATAGCCGACTTTATCGGCCTGTACGCATGCTTCCTGGAATCCACGGATCCGCTCATGGACCGAGTCGCTCTCATGCAAGCGGGAGAAGAACATCACTTCGCCCTGACAATGCTTTATCAAGTGGGCGCTTAAGTCATGACCGCTCTTGAAGTTGTTGGAAAGGATGGACGTAATATGCTTGAAGGATCGGTCCAAGGAAATGACCGGGATATCTAATTTCATCGCATCCAACATCTCGTCATCCAGTTCGCTGCGACACAGAAACAAGGCTTCGACCCGGAACCCTCTCACAAACGAGATGGTATCCAGTTCGGCTTGTACCGATCGTTTGGTTGTCTTGATGATCAAGGTTTTTCCTTGCTTGTCCGCCAACTCTTCCAATCGTTTGATGATCTTGAGAAAGAACGGGTTGTCGAGATCCGGAATCAGGACTGCGATCAAATTGGATTGCGACGATCGCAGCAGTTGGGCGAAGTTATTACGGATATATCCGCACTCGGCGATCGCTTCTTCGATACGCCGTGCTTTGTCCGAACTGACTTTTACGCCGTGCAAATACCTGGAAATCGTCGTTTTCGAGATACCTGACTTTTTTTCGAGATCCAATATCGTAACTTTCGCGGTCATCGTATCCCCCGTTTCACGGATGGGAACGTTCCCTGGGAACGTTCTCACTTGTTATTATAGTATGCCGACCGGAATTGTCAACAGAAAAATGTAAGCGTTTAACCCTATAGTTTTGTGCACATTTTAACGAAATTGCTTCCATCCGATGAAATCGGGATTTTCGACGCATGCGGTCGAAAATTAGACATTTTATCTTTTCCCAAAAGAAAACGGCGTTTCGCCGTTTGTTACTTACGATTTTGATCGATCTCGGCGAGTTTCGCTTCGATCCGATCCAAGACATATTGTCGATCCGATTGTGAACACTCGAAGTCCAAATGGTCCACGTTGATCTTCAAGACCGGTGAAATCGTATATTGGTCGAAGAAGTCGTGATATTCCGCATTCAAGTTTTCCCAATACGCACGTTCGACGATCTGTTCGTAATCTCTTCCACGTTTTCCGATACGCCGTATGGCTTCGTCGACGCTGACTTCCAGATACACCATCAACTTCGGCGGAACGACATGTTCCAACATGTTGGTATAGAGTTCCGTATAGATGTTATATTCTTCATCTTCCATTTCACGATTCTTATTCAACAAGGTCGCAAAGATCGCATCTCCGTAGATACTGCGATCCATGACCGCGTTTTCGATTCTTGCTGCTTGTTTGATGTGTTCGAAACGACGATTCAGAAAGAAAACCTGAAGCGGGAACGAATACCGCTTGCGATCATAATAGAACTTATCCAAGATCGGATTGTCCACGACTGGTTCGCGAAATGGTACAAATCCCTTCTCTTCAAGATAATTTAATAGCGTGCTTTTCCCGACGCCGACGACTCCTTCGATGATTACCATGTTCCATTCACCATTCCTTTGTACTTTTTCCAATAACCGTGCGTAATTACTCATGATTCTTTCCTTCTTTCAAGCGTGGCAATCAACCTGATTCTTTTTTCGACGTCAAAGAATCAACGTAAACTCCGTAAGTCATTGGACTTGCCTGTCTTATCGTGCTTCAATTGCCTATTAATTGTATCATGGCGTCGTAAGCCCGAACAGTCGATTTTCGACTTTCGTGTGAAATATGGAAGTTCAGTCCAATCGGATCGCTAAGATTTCCCGAATGGTCTGCGGGTCATACATCCAGTATTTCAACACTTCTTGATCACTTACGCTCGTATCGAGCTTATTGAAGTAGATGGCGATCTTGCGTAAGATCCGGCTGAGTTGCGGGTCGGGGTGACGGATCGGTTTTTGGTGGACAAGTAAATCGAAATAGTGGAAGATCAGTCCCGTCACAAGTTCGAAACACGAGGACTCGATCCAGAAATCCGTCGATTCAAACGGAGGAAGGAATTGTTCCAAAAGGGATTCGATCAAGGGTAACCCATCGTCGCTGGATTGCCAGATATCGACGAACGTGTAATCGAATTGCGATAGATACGATTCGTTGAAGTAATCAAAGGCATCGCCTTGCACGATCGTCAACGGAATGGATTTCGGAAATTGAGGCAATAAAAAGCGATTAAACAGATCGATGACTTTGGAAGATCGTTCGATCACCGTGATGGATGTTACATCGGGATTACGCATCGCCATGAATATGAAATACCCGATACCTAACCCGAAGGTCAGAACCTTCCCATTGGCTTTTTGCGCACAGGGATCGATCGTCGCCGCTTCCGAGGGGGAATCCATCATCCAGACCTCGTCCCCTTGCCAGAGAAATGCCGCTTCATAGGGTTCGGATAACGCCCGTAGACGCATCCAATCCGCCAGTTCGCGGTTTTCATCAGGAAGGATCGCACTGACGCTGAAAAGTTCTCCCTCAGGCATCGTTTGGGTCGCGAAGCGAAAGTTCGCATCGGTCACATTCTCCAAGCGGATTGTCGCATTGTAAGGTGATTTACGGTATTGGTCCGTGTCGATAAATAACGAAGGCCACATATCTTGGGGACCGAAAAATTCCGCATACCCCGCTTTGCGCATCTTTTGGCGGATCGTATCATGATTCTGTTTGGTTACGTGCATCCCCACAAAACGATTGCGTCGATCGTCGGATAAGTGACTCCGACAACGTCGGATGAAGGCTTCGATTTCGGCTGTCTTGTTAATTTTCATGAGAGTCTCCGATTTTCGCACTTATTGTATCATACAAGGAAACGAAAAGGCAGGACTCCGAAAAACTACGGAATCCTGCCATGTCTATTTATTTGTAACTTCCCTTCTACATCGAATTCAATTTATAGTTCGCGGCTTCATAGGTCAAATATCCGCCAGATAAGTTATAAAGATGGGTAAATCCTTTTGAGCTCAAGATCCGAATGGCCAGATAGGCACGCAATCCGACCAAGCAGTTAACGACGATCGGGGTGTCTTTCGAAACCTTGATTTCGTCGATCCGTTGACGGAATTGATCCACTTCGATGTTGATCGCACCCGGGATATGTCCCTCCGTAAACTCTTCTTCGGTACGGACATCCAGAAATAACGCGTTCTGTGCTTTGAGTTCTTCGATCTGATGCGCAAATGCGACTTTGTATTGCCCTTCGATCACGTTTTCGGCGATATAACCCAGAATATTGACGGGATCTTTGGCGGAAGAATACGGAGGTGCATAAGCTAACTCCAAATCGCTGAGATCTGTGACTTTCAACTTCGCTTTGATCGCAGTCGCGATGACGTCGATACGTTTTTCCGTGCCGATCGGACCAACCGCCTGCGCTCCTAAGATAGTTAAGGTCTCTGGGTCATAGATCAATTTAAGCGCGATGTTCTCGGCTCCGGGGTAATAGGAAGCATGATTGCCGCGATGGGCATGGATGGCTTGATGCGGAAGTTTCTTCATCTCAAGTTGACGCTGATTGTTGCCGGTGGCGGCGACCGTCAAATCAAACACTTTGAGTACGGACGTCCCCAACGAGCCTTTATAGGCGACATCTTTTCCGTTGATGATATCCGCGACCAGTCTTCCTTGGCGATTTGCCGGCCAAGCTAATGCAATGGCAGTGTCGGTTTGGGTAACGAAGTCTTTCACCGAAATCGCATCGCCGATCGCATAGATCCCTTCGACGATGGTTTGCGTTTTCGCGTCGAACGTTTCCAATTTCAGACTTGTGACGATGTGACCGCGCGGTCCTGTCAATAAGCCGGCGGACTTCGCCAGACCGCTTTCCGGCGATACCCCGATCGCAAATACGATCATGTCGGTTTCGATAACCTTGCCGCTTTCCAAATGGATGTTTCGCCCGTTTTCGGTGAATTTCAGTAATCCATCGTTCAATACGAGTTTCACTCCGTTGCGATTGAGTTCCTGATGGACGATTTGCGCCATTTCGAAGTCCAGCGGTGCCAAAACCTGTGGCATCTTTTCAACGATCGTGACGTCTAAACCACGCAACTTGAGATTCTCGGCCATCTCGACGCCGATGAAACCGCCGCCCACGATAACCGCGCTGCGCAGTGTTTTCTGCGCGATAAAATCATAGATGGCATCGGTATCCGCGATGTTACGCAAGGTAAATAGATTCGTTGCGTCATTGATTCCTTCGACCGGCGGGCGGAAAGGTTTTGCGCCGGGAGAGAGAATCAATACGTCATAGTTCTCTTCATAGACTTCGCCGGTCTTTACTTTTCGAACGGTGATTCTCTTGTTTTCTTTATCGATCGCAGTGACTTCGCTGAAATTACGGACATCCAAGTCATAACGTTGCGACATTCCTTCGACGGTTTGGACAAGCAAGTCTTCGCGATCTTCGATGACATTTCCGATATAGTAGGGTAACCCGCAATTCGCGAAGCTGATGAACTCGTCTTTCTCAAACAGGATGATCTGGTCTTCCGCATTGAGTCGACGCAAACGCGCCGCGGCGGTCGCGCCTCCCGCGACACCGCCGACGATGGCTATCTTTTTCATGTTGATTCCCTTACTCAATCGACTAAATCCGAAGGCCACGTCATGACGCCTCCGACATTGAATACGTTTTTATACCCTACATTGCGTAAATAGTTGACTGCGCTTGCGGCACGTGCCCCACTATAACAGATGACATAGATCGTGGCTTCTTTGTCTTTGAAGGTTTGCGGGAACAGTTCCACCAGATCATCTATCGGAAGGTTGACGCTTCCTTCCACATGTCCGTCTTCGATAAACTCTTCGACCGATCGGACATCGACAAGCGGAATGCTTTTGTCTTGTCTGAGTCTTTCGTAAGCTTCTTGTTGGCTAAGTTGGTTTTGCGTGTTAAACATGTTTCTTTCCTCACCTTTTAATGGAACAGAATGAACCCGAATTCGAATTGAAAACGGTTGACTGTTCTCGTGAATCCATCATACAGGGACATATCTTGAATTTCCATGGAAATGCTCAAATTCGTTGCGTTCAATCAACTTCAAGGATTGTTCAATGCATTTAACAAGCGTATAAAGAAAAGCGTACGATTTCCGTACGCAATGAGTCCTACCGATTATACACTTGCTTTGGCGTTATTGATAATCTTCAGCAGGATCGGCATCGCTTCGTAGATCGGGATCGAGAAGCCGATTCCTTCCACGGACGTCGATGCGATCTTACTGTTGTTGATCCCGATGACTTGCCCGAAGCGGTTCACCAAAGCTCCGCCTGAATTTCCCGGATTGATCGCGGCGTCCGTCTGAATCAAGGTCATCGATCCGCTCTGCGATGATAACGCGCGATCGATCCCGCTGATGACACCCACCGTTACCGAACTTGCAAGATCCATCCCCAAGGGATAACCGATCGCCATCGCAAAATCGCCGGTTCTTAGATCGTCGGTTATGTCGAACTCTGCGGGAGACAGATTGTTCGCTGTGACTTTCAGAACCGCCAAGTCATTGTCCGCATCCCCGCCGACATACTGGGCATCAAGTTTTTCGCCATCGCTTGTGATGACGGTAATCGAGCGGGTTCCCGTACTTTCGATGTAACTCTCGATGACATGATAATTGGTGATGATATATCCATCGGAACTTTGAACGATTCCTGAACCGGTTCCGTTCACGACTCCGGTCTGTATTCCCCAAGGTCCATAGTTCTGTTTGACTTCGGCGCTGACTTCGATGCCTACGACCGATGGGATGACTTTTGCGGCGAGATCCGCGACACTCATGACTTCCGTATTAGTGACATTCGTTAGACCGAGTTCGCTTTGATCGATTTTCGTTTGTAATGTTTCGACGACTTGGTTTAATTTCGTGATTTCCACCTCATATTTTTGCGTCTGAGTTTGCGTATAAGCGATGTTCGCTCCGGTCAAGATAAGAACCAATGTAAGTATCCCGATTTTCTGACTCAATTTCGAATTCATGTGTCTCTCCTTCGAGTGATCTTATTTCAACTCTAGAGAAAGAGTACCGCTGAATCTTGGCGAAACTTTGACAATACCATGATGGTTTTGTGAAAATGTCATTTCGAATCTTCCAACATATGGGATAAAAAACACACTCTTACGAGTGCGTTAACCTTGGATTAGACTTTTGATTTCTTCGACTGTCGGAACACGTCCCGAGACGACGACTTTCTCATCCACGACCAATCCCGGTGTCCGAAGGATCGCATATTGCATAATATCCTTCATGTTGGTGACTTTGACGATTTCCGCTTCGAGACCAAGCGAAGCGACGGCTTGCTTGGCATTGGCTTCCAGACGGACACAGTTATTGCATCCCGGACCTAAGACTTTGATGATCATGGAATGACCTCCCTTTTTGTTTTAGATTAGATAAATCGCAATTGCGTTGAACAAGAATCCGATAATGATAATCCCGACGACGACCATCGATACAAAGACAATCATGAGTTTGCTTTTAACCACTTGCTTCAGCATCACCAGACTCGGTAACGAGATCGTCGTGACCGACATCATGAATGCCAACACGGTACCGATGCCGACGCCTTTGGCAACCAAGGCTTCCGCAACCGGTAAGGTACCAAAGATATCCGCATAGATCGGTAAACCGATCAATACGCCTAACGGAACGGAGTACCATTTATCCGCACCCAGGGCTGCCGTGATCCAGGGTTCAGGGATGACATTGTGTATTAGAGCGCCAAGTCCGACACCTAACAAAACGAAGATCCAGACTTTACGGACGATTTCTTTGACGCCGTCGATGGAGATCCGAATCCGTTCTTTGCGCGTCAGTTTTTCCTCGGTCACATCTCCGATCGCGGTCGCTTCGTAGACGAAGGATTCGATTTGATCTTCCATATGCATCTTCGAGATCAACGAACCGCTAATGACCGCAAGTACGATGCCGACAACGACATATGCCGTCGCGATCTTCCAATTAAACACACTTGCAAGCAGCACGACCGAAGCGAGATCGACCAACGGCGACGAAATCAGAAATGAGAACGTGACGCCGATCGGTAACCCGGCGGAAGTAAATCCGATAAAGATCGGAATCGAGGAACACGAACAAAACGGAGTGACGGTTCCCAATAAAGCGCCGATCAGATTGGCACCGATACCTTTATAACGACCCAATATTTTCCGGGTACGTTCGGGCGGAAAGAAGGTTTGAAGGTAACCGAACGAGAATATCAAAAATGACAATAGAAGAAAGATCTTGACCGTATCATACAGAAAGAATTGAATGATCGCACCGATCTGGCTCGAAGGATCCTGTCTGAAGACCGTCGATGTGACCCATCCCATAAAATCGTTGAGCCACGTCATCTTAAGAAACGTGTTGTTAAACCATTCGAATATGTACATACGGCCTCCGATACATAGATGTTTGTCTATGTATAGATTGTATTACCGTAAGTTTCGATTGTCAATCAAAACATAGATATTTATCTATCTTATACCGGATACCTTGGATTGGTTCATCAGGGGTGTTAATGATTCGGATTTCTGACGCACTCGTCCGAGATCTTCGATCAGGTGGTCGACAAAGTCGACATTGACACTGTATTTCATCCATATCCCATCGCGACGAACGTTGACCAACCCGCAAGCAGTGAGCTTTTTCATATGGAAAGATAGCGTCGGCTGTGAAATCTCGAAATCCTCGAGAAGATTGCATGCGCAAAGTTCCCGATCGTCTTTTAATCGTTGGATGATTGAAAGTCGGATTGGATCCGCCAATGCCTTGAAGCATTCAACTGCGTTGTACTCCATCGGATTTCCTCCTCCATGTCGATCGAATATACATATCGATTCCTATCTATATTCTAACTTCATTAATTCAACTTGACTAGCAGTTTCTCAATGTATCCACGCATAGCTTATTTAGAATTGAGCGAAGAACCGATATACATTTAACCTCTCAAGATTTCATTGAGCAAACTTCATGTTAATATTTTTAGATATGGGCAAGTTTGATTTAATCTGTAACTTTTTTACAAGTAGTTTCGATTTCTGAGTATTCAACCAACGAATACCCGAAAGAAGAGCAGAAAGATTGTATATTAACACGCATTTAAGTGCGTTTTATGCATTAATTTCAATATTATTACGTATTATAGTGCACATTATACATATTTAATAAATGAATCTTCAAGTCGCTTGATCGTTTCCTCTTCTAGATATGCTTCCCTTGCGAATTTGTTCCATTTTGAAATTGCACTATTTACTTCAACAATGATCCCCATGGCTTTATCTTCTTTTATTCGCATCGCTTTTGCGGATTTCAGTAAGTCATCGAGTCGAATGTCGCTTCTTTTTCCGTTGATTATCATTTGGTGGACGGCTGTCCATTTACCATTCGGATTGAATGAATATGTCAGATCATACGCAGGTGACAGTGACCATTCTCCATTTCGATTCATCAAAAACGAAACATTTTTTACGTGATCATCTTGATTTCTAGAAATCACATTAAAAACCATTCTTCTGAAAAACTCCTCGATTTCGGATTTCTTCAGGTTGAGTGTAACCATGGCTTGAACCGCTTCTTCATAGCTAAGCGTACCTGGTTCATTGTAATCTCGATGTAAGAGTGCTCCCAAGGATTGCATATGCACTTTATTGATTGTTCCATCTTCAGTAACAACCCGATCAAACCTTTTTGTCATAAAATGATAATAGTTATCTCTTCTTATAAGCCTTGATTCACTTATGTCGATTTTCGCTTCTTTTGCCATTAGATAGTAGGCATACTCGACTCGCGTGTGCGATGTTTCTTCTTGTTGATCAACTCCATCTAACTTCAATATCCAATATGTATAACCTTTCCCTGCATCGATTTGACCAGACTTTATTACTCCGGTCTTTTCGTTGAATGCGATTATTGCTTTTGCTCTTGCACCTCCCGCTGATGTGCCGACTTTAATAATCTCCCTAAAATCATTGTTAAACTCCTCCGTAATACGTTTCTTTTGATTTAATATTTGATTACTGAATTCAACAAGTTGATTTATCTCAATTTCATTTGATCCTTTGAATTCTTTACTGGTATCCGGGGAGTACTCCAAAGCACCCATACCTCTTGTGCCAATATAGCATAGCCTGTCAATCACATTAAAGGATTCGGGTGTTCTGCCTTGTGAAGCTAGCCATGCATTAATAACTGCATTCCCATATTTATCAGGTAGAGAATCAGAGATTAGTCCGGGTAATCCTTTAAAACTCTCCAAAGACAATGTCCGAAACTCATATATGTTTTCGGTTAAAGGCATCATGATCGGCGAGAGTTCGATTCCACTCTTGATAAATTCGGAATCATATTTAAATGTGCAATATCGACTATCTTCATCAATTGCGACAACACCAATTCTTGTCTTCCAAAGAATAACTTCCGCTGCCCTCATTTTTCATCCCCCCATTTCCAATTCGACACCTTCTTGGAAACTCTTTTCGACACCCTTTCTCTATTATGGCCTAGTTCAAGAATCTCATAAGGATCGGTTTTATTTTCAGGGATCAAAAGATCAATGTTCTCGACGACCTTAATCGCTTTAAGGATGGGTATTAGTGATTTAAGAGAAGCGTTTCTTCCACTTTCAATCGCAACGATGTTTCTCAACGACACACCCGAAATAGAGGATAACTCCTCTTGCGTGATTGAAAGAGAGACTCTTCTTGATTTTATCCTTTTCCCAATTTCAGTCAAAATGACTTCATTCGCTTCATTTCCGTATATTTTCATTTTATCACCCACCACATTATAAACGAAAAATTTCTAATATGCAATATAATGCATATTCATAATGATACTCTCCATATATAGGCATTTTAGTGCTTATTAAATAATATTTAGATTATATACATTAATGAGAAGATATGTCTTTGTTTCTGCTCTTGACACGATATACAAAAAAAAAAACACCAACTTAGGTGTTTCATGAATATTTGGTGCGCGTGACAGGACTTGAACCTGCATGGTTGCCCGCTAGATCCTAAGTCTAGTGCGTCTGCCAGTTTCGCCACACGCGCGTGAAAGCATTCCAATTCTACCATGGAAATCCGGTGTTTTCAAGACAAGAAGAGGGATTCCGTTAGGAATGGCATACTTAGGAATGCGGTAAGGCAAATGACTACCGAATTAAAACTCAACGAGAATAAAGACACATTTATGGTTCAACGATGAATCGGCGTGATCGAAAAGTGAATACAATGCATCCTGCTTATTTGGTCGAGAGTTTTTTTGTCCGGATATATGAAACTACGGAAAGTCCCGCGACCATTCCGTCCCCGACCGCTTTGGCGATCTGCATGGTCCCTGTGGTGCAATCACCGGCCGCAAACAAACCGGGTACATTGGTTTGGCGGTTATCGTCGGTCAATATCTTATTCCCTTCGACTTGTGCGCCGATTTTCAACGCCAAATCAAACGATGATGCGCTGCCCAAGGCGACAAAAACACCATCGAGTTTGATTTCAGTTTGATCCGCCAAGAGTACGCCTTCGACTTGGTCTTTGCCTAAGATACGCTCGATTTTATGCGTGTTGATTTCCACATTGTCAGGGAATTCTATTTCCGGTGGAAACCCGTGGGTTAATAAGATCACTTTCTGTGTCAACGGTAAAAGTTCTTGCGCTTCATGTAAGGCATACGCACCTTGTCCGATCACCGCGACAGTCTTCTTGCGATAAAAGAATGCGTCGCAAACCGCGCAATATGATACGCCTTTGCCCTCGAGTTCCTTCAGGTTAGGAATCTTGACGGTGGTACGAGGCGAACCGGTCGCGATGATGACCGCATGGCACCGGAGCGATTGCGTTAATGTGTCGACCGTAAATCCGCCATCAACTTCCATCGAAATCGAAGTGACTTCGGTGTCGCGGATTTCAATCCCAAGGTCCGTGGCTTGTTGGATGCCGGCATTTAACAACTCCGGACCGGACAGGGTACCGGTACCGTAATAGTTCGCGATGCTTTCGGTTTTCATAAGCGCTCCGCCGTCTTTCGCCAGTACCAAGACATCTAATCCGGCACGTTTGATATAGAGCGATGCTTGGATTCCCGCCGGTCCTTTACCTAAGATGATGACATCGTACATAGGACGTTAATCCGCAAGCGATTCAAACCCGGAGAAAGTAAACATCAACTCTTTTTCCAATCGGGTCTTCGCGCTTTCGAAGGTTTCTTTCGGATCCGCATGACACAAAACAAGTTTGACATCGGAGTAATGACTACGGTTTTGAAACAGAAAACTACGCACGGCGGCGCTGACTTTTCCGGCATGGACCGGCGATACGACGGTCAATTTATCATACTGACGCAGATCTTGACTGATTTTCTTGAGTTTTACAACTCTGTGGAAACTGACTTGATATCCGCACATCACATAGGCCATCCAACCGGAGTACCGTTTGATAGGTACGATTTCGATCAGGTCGGCCCCCTCACTTTCGGAGATACGTCGGGCGACATTGGCGCAATGTCCCGAAATCGTAAAATAGAGTACGGCTTGTTTCATAAAATCACCTCGCTTTATTCTACAACGAAAATAAAACAGATGGAAGAACCATCTGTTTAGAGAACGGAATTGACTTTGAATCCCTTATTTTCCAAAAGTTCACGAACCTTGGCTTTATCCGGATCATCGACACGGATGATAAATTCATTCTTGTCGCTCTTGTAGGCGACGATGTGCGAGATCGAGATATTGTTTTCGGTAAACACGCTACTTAATTCGGTGATGACGCCGACTCTGTCTTCCGGGATTTCGACCACGACGCGACAACCGCTTTGGTGGTAGCCGAACATACTGACAAAGGCTGACAGGATGTCGCCGGTCGTAATGATCCCAAGCAAGGTGCTATCCTCGCTTACGACAGGTAAACATCCGATATCTTTCTTTTCGAGGATATCGGCGGCTTCTTCGATGATCGCATCCGGCGAAACCGTTACGACCTTGCGGATCATGATGTCTTTGACTTTCGTCTTGGACAACAGATAGTTCATCTCATGGATGCTTAAGGTCGACATGTTGGAGGGTGAATTCTCCTGGACGACCCCTTGGGTTACCAATCCGACGAGTTTCCCTTTTTCGATGACCGGTAAGCGATGGATCGTATGTTCCTGCATCAAATCCAAGACTTCGGAAATCGTTTGATCCGGGCTAACGCAAATCGGATCGACCGTCATTTTATTTCTTACGTACATGGTTTATCCTCCCAAGTATACTTTCTGTACTTCGGGGCTGCTTAATAATTCTTGTCCGGTACCGGAAAGCACGATGTTGCCGGTCTCCAAGACATAGGCTTGATCCGCGATCTTCAAGGCTTGCATCGCGTTCTGTTCGACCAAGAGGATGGTCGTTCCGCCGGCGTTGATTTCTTTAATGATATTGAAGATTTCTTTGACAAGCAACGGGGCTAAGCCCATCGACGGTTCATCCATCAACAGTAATTTCGGACGTGCCATCAACGCCCGTGAGATCGCCAACATTTGTTGCTCGCCGCCCGACAAAGTCGCAGCATCCTGATTGCGTCGATCCGCAAGGATCGGAAACCGATCGTAGACTTTTTTAAGATCTTCCGCGATACCGGCTTTGTCTTTGCGTAGATACGCACCCATCAACAGATTCTCATAAACCGTCAGACCGGAAAAAATCTTACGCCCTTCAGGGACATGGACCAGGCCCTGCGCCGGAAGTAACTGCGGTTTCTGCGTCACGATATCCTGTCCGAGATACATCATCGTCCCGGAGGTCGGTTTGATCAGTCCGCTGATCGTACGAAGCAATGTCGTCTTACCGGCGCCGTTGGATCCGATCAACGAAACGATCTTCCCTTCTTCTACTTTTAGTGTAACATCTCTCAGCGCATGAATCACGCCGTAATGCACATTTAGTTGTTCTATTTTCAACATATTATTCCTCTTCCCCGAGATAGGCTTCGATGACTTTCGGATTGTTTTTGATGTCGGTCGGGCTACCTTCCGCAATCAGCTTCCCATAGTCGAGTACGAAGATCCGCTCGCAGATTTCCATGACCAGCGACATGTCATGTTCGATCAAAACGATGGTCAGATCCATTTTTTCCTTGATGTACTTGATGAAACGCGTCAACATCTGTGTTTCTTGCGGGTTCATGCCGGCTGCGGGTTCATCGAGAAACAAAAGTTTCGCCCCGGTCGCCATGGCACGCGCGATTTCCAATTGACGTTGTTTTCCGTACGGTAGGTTACGTGCTTTGGTATCGCAAAGATCCAACAGATGGACTTCAGCCAAGAACGCCCTTGCTTTCACGTCAATATCGTTTTCAGAACGATAGAAGTTGGGCAAACGCAGTAACCCCCCCAACAAACCGTAGCGCGCTTCCTCGTTCATCGCGATCTTAACGTTATCTAAAACCGACAAGTCCTTGAATAACCGAATGTTTTGAAACGTACGGGCAACGCCTTGATGGGTGATTTTATATGGAGGTAACTTGCTTAATTCGACGGATTTGCCCTCCTTGTTGAGGACGACTTTTCCTTCCGTCGGATCATAGACACCGGTCATGATATTGAAGAGCGTTGTCTTACCGGCTCCGTTGGGACCGATCAACCCGACCAACTCGCCTTTCTCCACATGAAACGAAACGTTGGAGACCGCCGTGATCCCACCGAAGTTCTTCGTCAGTTTTTCAATCGTTAACAGGCTCATACGTTCTCCTTCCTGCGTAAAGGTAAACGCTTTTTGAAATTCTTATAGGAGAGTTCGACCTGTCCCATCAACCCTTTCGGGCGGAAGATCATGATGGCGATCAGAGCGACCGCATAGAGAATCATACGTGTGTCGCCTAACGGTTGAAGGATGACGTTCAGGATCCCTAACGCGAAAGCCGCGATGACCGTGCCGGTCAAGGAACCCATTCCACCGAACACAACGATGACCAAGATGTCGATCGACTTGGTTAAGCCGAAGAAATCCGGTTTGACAACGCTGTAGGTTGTGGCAAAGAGCGCTCCGCCGACCGAAGCCAAAATCGCGCCGATGATAAACGACATGACTTTGTATTTGGTCGTATTGATCCCCATCGCTTCCGCGGCGATTTCGTCTTGGTTGATACTGATACATGCTCTTCCCATCGCGGATCGCTTGAAGTTTGAAACCAAGGCGATCGCAAGGACCACAAAGATGAAAATCAACGGAATCGAACTCAGACGATCGATATTGTTGATGCCTGCGGCCCCATTGGTGATTTTCATATTCAAGATGACGATTCGGATGATCTCCCCGACCCCCAATGTCGCAATGGCCAGATAGTCGCCTTTTAACCGCAAGACGGGTAATCCGACAAGCAACGCGACGATCGATGTGAGTATCGCTCCGACAAGAATCCCTAATAACAACCCAGGTATTCCATCCACCGTTTTTAATACGATCGCGGCGCTGTAGGCTCCGATCGCCATATACCCGGCATGTCCCAACGAAAATTGACCGGTGATCCCGATGATCAGATTCAAGCCCAAAGCGAGGACGATATTGATGCCGATCAACAGGACAATGGATTGGTAATAGACACGCAAAATCCCAAGCGAAATCAACCCTTGCATCAAAAGATAGAAAGCGCCGGCGGTTAAAAGCCAATACAACGCGAATTTGTTGAAGATACTCTTTTCCACTAGACTTTCTCCTTTCGGTTCTTACCCAAAAGACCGCTGGGTTTCAATAATAAAACAAGGATCAAGATTCCGTAGACGATCGCGTCTTTGTACATCGAACTCCCGTAACCGGATATCAGAACTTCGGTGATGCCGATCGAGAAGCCTCCGATCATCGCGCCGGGAATGATTCCGATGCCGCCGAAAACCGCCGCCACAAACGCCTTAAGACCAGGAGCGACGCCCATCATCGGATCGATCGAGTTATAATAGACCCCGACCAAGATGCCGGCCGCGGCCGCCAACGACGTTCCGATCGCGAAGGTCATGGAGATGATGTTATCGACGTTGATTCCCATCAGACGTGCCGCATCCGCATCGACCGCGACCGCACGCATCGCCCGACCTAGTTTTGTCTTTTGGACGATGATCGTTAAGAGAACCATCAAGAAGATCGATGTCGCGAAGATGATGACCTGTTTAAAATTCAGCACAACGCCGCCGATATTCCATGTCTGAACCGGAAGGATATCCTGCGGAAATCCTTTGATACTGACACCCATGATTTTGGCGACTGAGTTCTGAAGTAAAAACGAAACACCGATCGCCGTGATCAACGCGACGACCCGTGTGGATTTTCGTAAAGGACGATAAGCGATACGTTCGATAAGGATCCCGATCAACCCGGTTGCTACCATTGTTATCACAAGTGCGAAGACGAAGTTCAGCTTCATCACCGTCACCGCCACAAACCCGATATACGCCCCCAACATATACATATCCCCATGGGCGAAGTTGATCAGCTTGATGATCCCGTAGACCATGGTATAACCCAAGGCGATCAGCGCGTAAATACTTCCCAACGAGAGACCGTTAATGATCTGCTGCAGAAATTGTGTCATTCTTTCCTCCTTTGAAAACAAACAGGTGAAAGTCGCCTTTCACCTGTTTGATCAGATGTGCAAGTCGTTTACGGATTGACGCGTGTCGCTTTTGCGTAGACGCCGTTGACCAATTCGATGACAACCGCGGACTTGACCGGGTTATGCTTCGCATCGAAGGTAATCGATCCGGTGATTCCGGTAAAGGCGGACGTCGCCAAGATCGCATCGCGAATTTCGGTACGATCGGTGCTTCCGGCTTCTTCCATCGATTGGGCGATCAAATACATTGCGTCATAACCCAAGGCGCTCAGCGCCATCGGTTCTTCGCCGGATAAGGCCTTATAGTTGGTGATGAATTCGGCAACTTTCGGATTTTCATCCAACGCCGTATAGTGGGTGGAGAAGAATACTTTGTTTAGATTGGAAGCCCCGGCGGTCGTCAACAAGCTGGCGGAGTCGAATCCGTCCGGACCGATGATGGGAACATCCCAACCCAATTCACGCGCCTGTTTGATGATCAAACCGGCGGTATCCGCATACGCGGGAACATACAGGATTTCCGCATCCGTCGCCATCAATGTGGTGAGGACCGCGGAGAAATCGGTCTGATCGTCGGAATAGCTTTCCACCGCGACGACTGTTCCGCCATTGGCTTTGAACTGATTGGTGAAGATTTCATTCAAGGCGACCGCGTAATCGGAGCCTGTCGCACCTAAGACGGCGGCTTTGGTTAAGCCTAAGTCATCGGATGCGAAGTTCGCAAGAACGACACCTTGGAACGGGTCGATGAAGCAGGTGCGGAACATCCAATCAAAGACTTTTCCGTCTTCCGCTACGGTAACACCCGCATTGGATCCCGAAGGCGTAACGATTGGAATGCTGTACTGCGAGGCGACCGGTTGTTGCGCGATCGTCAATCCGGAGGTCGCACCCCCGATGATTACGGCGACTTCATCTTCGGTAGCGAGTTTCAACGCATTATTATAAGCTTCGGTCGGATCGGACTTGCTATCATAGACAACCAGTTCGATTTCCTTCCCATCGATACCGCCGGCTTTGTTGATTTCGTCGGCAGCAAGTTGGACACCCCATTTGATCGGCGTACCATAAATCAAATAATCCCCTGACAACTCAAGATTCACACCGATCTTGATTTTGGTATCATCCTTCGTCGTACATCCGACTAAACCGGAAAGAACCAGAAACGAAACGATAACGGCAGCTAGGACTTTCTTCATAACATACCCTCCTCTCGGTAATATGGCTCGATTATATATGAAAATATGGTGAAATGCAATCATATTCTTTCATTATTACTGAAAACAACTGAACTTTGTTTTCATTACTGTAAGCATTTACAAGCTCTCGATATTTCACGGTGTTACAACACAAAAAAAACCGCCGTTGACGGCGGTTAAGATTTCAATGGTGACCCGTTAGGGATTCGAACCCTAGACCCACTGATTAAGAGTCAGTTGCTCTACCAACTGAGCTAACAGGTCGACTTGATGCTTTATGATTATATCGTAGACACAATGGAAATGCAAGTAATGAAAACGGATTTCGTTGCAAGACTTTGTTGATCCCAAACAAAGAAAAAGACGCTCGAAGCGTCTCTTTTTGCACATTGGTGACCCGTACGGGATTCGAACCCGTGGATGCTTGCGTGAAAGGCAAGTGAGTTAAACCGTTTCTCCAACGGGCCGTGGCGCCTGAAACAGGACTCGAACCTGTGACCAACCGGTTAACAGCCGGTTGCTCTACCGACTGAGCTATTCAGGCAAGTGCTCATAAAATATAACATACAAAGCCTTGTTTGGCAAGTATTCAATCGACATTTTTTTACAAGAATTCCGCTTCGATCTCAACCACGTCCGGATGATCCAAGGTCAAGTTTTTGACCCACTTTTCTTTCCGCACCAAACTGAACGCAAGCATCAATTTAAAGAAGTCCGTTGCTTGTCCGACCAAATAAAGTCCGAACACTTTCCAATCGGTTAAATAGGTAACCGCCGCGACGATCGGGATATTGACGGCCCACATATACATCGAATCCATGAATAGCGTCGATTTGGTATCTCCTCCGGCACGCAGGATGAAGTAACATTCCGCAGCCCCCATGTATATCCAGAACATGACCGACATGATCCGCAACTGCGTCATCGCGATCCAACGGCTTTCGTCGCTGACATTATATAAATAAGGAACGAAGAAGCTGGACAAGAACATCAATACCGCAAGCATCAACGCCAACATCACGCTGAATCCCAACATTTTATAGCCATTCTCACGTGCCTCCTCCAATCGGTTCGCGCCGAGAGGATGTGAGATCATGATCGTCGTCGCGGCGGCCATGCCACCCATCAAGACGAAGAACAGATCCGCGGTCGCCCCGGAAATTTGGAAACCGACCAACACGGCGTCGCCACGCGTACTATAAAATTTAAACAAGGCCGCCATCCCCCCCGACCACAAAACTTCGTTGGTGGCCAGCGGTAAGGACTTTATCGTAACCTTCTTAACGAGGTATTTCGAAATATGGAACAAGTCTTTCACCTTGGTCGAGAACGGGAAATGCTTTTTCTTCATGACCACAAGCAGAATCGTCATTTCAACCACACGTGCGATCAAGGTCGCCCATGCCGCACCGGCGACGCCCCAGCGCGGGAATCCGAAATGACCGAAGATCAACACATAGTTGAAGAACGCATTGGTCAAAACAGACGCAATGCCCGCATAGAGCGGAATCTTCGTCTGACCGATCGAACGCATGGCACTGCCTAAAGATAGCGTCATCGCCGTCGGAATAAACGTCAGCGCGGCGATGCGCATGTAGGTCGATCCTTCAGCGATGATCGCCGGAGTCTTCGTGAAGAAACCAAGAATCGCTTCGGGCATCAAAATTCCCATCAAAACAAAGGGCATCATGATGATATAGGCACTTACGATCGAATAACGGAACGACATCTTCATGTGTTCCTCGTCCTTGGCGCCATAGAATTGGGCGATATAGATCGCCGCCGCCGCCAACACGCCGAACGTACCGAAAACACCGATCATGAAGAATCGGTTGGTAACCGCCACTCCGCTCAATGAAGCATCCCCGAGCTGACCGACCATCAGGTTGTCCAAAAGGTTGACCGACGAGGTGATCAGCTGTTGAAGCATCAACGGCACCGCGACGATCAACACTTTTTTATAGAATTCTTTGTTTCCGGTAAACCGGGCAAATCGAGTTGTCATGATCGTCCCCCTTTGTTGAATTGTATCTATTATATCAAATGTGCGCAAGTGTAAAAAAAAATCCCTGGTGGGACATTGGATTTTAAGTTGGTGGAGCTTATCGGGATCGAACCGATGACCCCCTGCTTGCAAAGCAGGTGCTCTCCCAGCTGAGCTAAAACCCCATGTATATTTAATTCGATGGTGGGCCTGAATGGACTCGAACCAACGACCTCGCCCTTATCAGGGGCGCGCTCTAACCACCTGAGCTACAGGCCCATCCTCACCGAATGCCTATAAAATATACCATGATTGAATAGGGGTGTCAACCAAAAAGTGAAAATTATAAACGATGCGGTTTGTATAAATGACACAGAAAGTAACGAATCCACAAGCAGGTCTCGCAAGATCGAACGAATCGATCGACGCAAGCAACACGAAAGCCCCAACCAAACAAAAACCCCCTGTAACGGGAGTCTTTGCGTTGGATGATGTGAAACAGATTAACGTTTCGAGAACTGCGGAGCGCGACGTGCACCCTTCAATCCATATTTCTTACGTTCCTTCATACGGGAATCGCGGGTAACGAATCCGGCAGCCTTCAACTTCGGACGATAGTCCGCGGAAGCTTCCAAAAGCGCACGCGTGATACCGTGACGGATGGCGCCGGATTGTCCGGTATAACCACCGCCTACAACATTGACGTTTACGTCCATGGTGGCGAGGGTTCCCGTCAATTCGAGCGGGGAGCGAACGACCATGCGCAATGTTTCCAACGGCAGGTATTCGTCCAAGGTTTTTCCGTTAACGGTGATGACACCGGTTCCGGGGGTAAGATAAACGCGGGCGACGGAGGTTTTACGACGTCCGGTTCCGAGATAAACAACTGCTACTTTCTTTTTCGTTGCCATGTCTTTCTCCTCCTATCCCTTAATCTTCAACTCAACAGGTTGTTGAGCGGCGTGCGGATGATCCGGGCCTTTGTAGACAAAGAGGTGCATACGTTGACGATCGCCCAAACGGGTGTGCGGCAACATGCCGTGAATCGCGCGTTCGACCCATTCGATCGTGTAATGTTGACGCATGATTTTCGTGCTACGGACACGGAGTCCGTCTTTATGCTGGGAATGGTTGTAATATTTCTTGGTTTCGTCCTTGTTACCTGTGACGACGATCTTGTCCGCATTGACGACGATTACGAAATCACCTGTGTCGACATTCGGGGTATACGTCGGACGGTGCTTGCCACGCAAGACCGTTGCGACTTCACTCGCTAATCGTCCTAAGGTAAGTCCGGCTGCGTCAACCACAAACCACTGACGTACGACTTCTTCTTGTTTTGCCATCGTTGTTTGGCGCATACTGGTTATTTCCTCCTAACCAAAAGTAGTTTCCGGGGCTACATTTGGCATAAAGTGCCATATACAATAATAAATATATTCATCTTGAATGTCAAGGATTTTCGCATTGGACCGACTTGAATCGGATGTGCTATACTAAATGCGGTGATAACATGGAAATCGTATTCATTCCGATCGAAGAAGAGTTGATGATGGCCGAACTGACGATTCCTGATGGTAACGGTCCGTTTCGCACGTTGGTCTGGATCGCCGACCCGCAAGGCAACGAAACAATGCCGGATTATGAATCGATCTTATTGATACGACGCCCTTCGGATCATCCGCTTTGGTTCGCCGCGATTTGCGACGAACTGCGACTTCAGGACTTTTATCCGGACGTTGTCGACTTAAGGGTCGATCTGCCGGTCTTTCCATTTAAATACGTATCTCATCCCTTCGGATCAGTGACTGGCATCTATGCGAAGGACATTCTTTCCAACTTTCCCCAAAGCGGACGCTCGTAAGAGCGTTTTTCTTTAGAGCGGATCGTCGTTTACCTTGATTCCTAAGGTCGCAAGAAAAGATTCCGCTTTACGAATCGAAGCCGTATCGTAAAAGTCCATCGGACTGTGGGCATCGATTCCGATACGCACGTCGTTCCCGATTTCGGCCGCCAGTTCCCAGAAGCGGGGATAGGGATAACTGAATTCGGTGAACCGGTTGCGTGCACCGCCCAGGTTGTACTCGATCGGCAGATTCGCTTGCTTGCAGGCAAGTAAGATCAATCGGCTGGCTTCCTCTGCTTGCGGGGTCCAGCGATCCATACTGCGAACGAAGATATCGGGATGCGCGAACATTTGGTAAACTCCGCTTTCGATCGCCGCCAGGCTATCCTCAAGATAGTCCGAAATCAGATTTTTCTTATCGCGATAGGATCCGTAATATCGATCGAAGGTATCAAAGTGATGGAAATGATTTCCTAGAATGATCGTTTCAAGCGAATAATCCGTAATCGTTTGTTTCAGCCATTCCATGCGGTCTTCGAAATATTCGCATTCCAATCCGATCTTGATGCGGATACGATCTTTGTATTTCTCTTGAAGTCGACGTAAACTCGATTCATATTCCGGCAGTTGGTTCAAGTGCATCCGAATCATTCCGGATTCATGTGGATAGAGCGGCCAGGGCGAGTGATCCGTAAACGCGATTTCCGTAAATCCCGCGTTGATCGCCGCTTCGATGTAGTCTTCGTCGGTTCCTTCCGCGTGTTTACATCGGTAAGTGTGGATATGGTAGTTCGTTTTCATGGGAGATCTCGATAGTACACGCGTACCAGATAGAGACCGCATGGCGGTGCGATCTTACTGGTGGCGAGTTTGTCTTTCGCATATAATATATCTTTCAATGATTCAACGTTCATTTTATGCAATCCGACTTCGAGTAGGTTGCCGACCAACATACGTACCATGTATCGCAGAAAGCCATCGCCTTCAAGAACAAAGCGTATCGTTTCGCCTTTTTCGGCGATTTCAAGACGTCGGAGTTCACGGATTTGATTCGGTGTTTCATCGATCGTATTCGCGCAAAACGACGTGAAGTCATGCGTTCCGACCAAAAGTGATGCCGCTTCGCGCATTAAAGGTAAATCCAACGGTTGGTTGACTTGATGAATCAAGTTATATCGGAAAGGGTCGTAAAGACCGGTGTTGACCAGATAGTCATAGCGTTTACCGATCGCCGAGTACCGGGCATGAAAGTCAGGTGTCGTCGCTTCCACATTCCGTATGCGGATGTCATTGGGAAGTTGCGCGTTAAGCGCACGCATCCAACCTTCCCCATCGAGGTTCATGTCGCTGTCGAAATGGAAGACCTGGCCGATCGCATGGACACCCGCATCGGTGCGGCCTGACCCGTAAATGACGATCGATCGCTGATGCATGGTCGAAAGGATCTTCTGAATGACATGTTGGACCGTATGAAAGGAGGGCTGGATTTGCCAGCCCGCATACTTCGTTCCATTGTAACTGACGATACCGCGAAATCTCATAAGACGATTGCCATTGCGATCAGCCCCGCTAAAAGGAGCACGACGACCATCAACATGACATCGTCTTTCAGTGTCCGCTTCAACTGTTTGTAGCGTGTCCGTGTGGCGGAAGGCACATAACCGCGCGCTTCCATGGCATCGGCTAAATCCTCGGCACGTTGGAAACTGGAAACAAACAGCGGTACGATCAACGATAGGATCGCCATGATTTTTTCCTTGAACTTACCTTCTTTAAGATCAACCCCACGAGAAGCTTGCGCTTTCATGATCCGTTCGGTTTCCTCGATCAAGGTCGGAATAAAACGTAAGGCGATTGATATCATCATCGCGATCTCATGCGCAGGGACTCCGAATCGTTTGGCCGGAGCCAGTAAGTCTTCGATGGCCAACGTCAGGTCAAGAGGCTTTGTGGTGGCGGTCAAAGAAGTCGTGATCATGATCATCAAGGCTAAACGGAAAGTGATATAGATGGTTTGGAAGATCGCATCGCTATAGATCGTGAAGCTTCCGAGTTTAACTAGGACATATCCGGTGCGCAAGACCAGGATGTTGATGAAAAGCAGGAAGACCAACATGAAAGCCATCGGTTTCATGGCTCTGAAGATGAAGTTGAGTTTGAGTTTGGCAATCAACAAGACGCTTACGATAAAAACACCCAATACTCCATATCCCGGATAGCCGGCCGGGACGAAAACCGCGATTAAGAGGAAGAACATCGCGATGATCTTCATGCGCGGATCCATTCTATGGATCGGACTGTTTAACGGGATATATCTGCCCAAAGCGATGTTGCTCATGGTTTGATTCTCCCGGCGATGGCTTTCGCTAAGGAGGGGATATCGGTGATCCCTTCCGGTAAATCCATACCGTTTTGGATCATCTTCTCTTTGAAGCGCAGAACGTTGGGAACATTGATATCAAGTTCATGCAATAATTTTCCGTCATTGAAGAATTCCTTGACGGTTTGGTGGGCGGCACATTTGCCCTCCCGCATGACCACCACGTTGTCGCAATAATTGAGCACGTGTTCCATGTCATGGGTGACGATGAGCACGGTTTTTTCATAGTTACGGTTGAGTGCGGTAAACAATTGCATCATGGCTTTGCTTCCTTGCGGATCCAAGCCGGCCGTCGGTTCATCCAATACCAGGACTTTCGGGTCGATCGCCAAGATACCGGCGATGGCGATACGGCGTTTTTGTCCGCCGGAAAGATCCAAGGGGGATTTCGAGGCGATCAGAGGATCGACCCCGACGACGTTCAGCGTCTCGAGTGCGCGTTTTTTCGCTTCTTCTTCGGAAACACCGAAGTTCAGCGGACCAAACATGACATCCTTGAGTACGGTTTCTTCGAAAAGTTGGTATTCGGGAAACTGAAAGACAAGACCGACGTTTTTACGGAGCGATTTAAGTTGTTTCGGTTTGTCCGCATGTGTGATGATGCGATCTAAAACTAAGACCTGACCATCCGAAGGAAGCAATAAGGCATTGAGATGTTGGACCAAGGTCGATTTCCCGCTTCCGGTCGGACCGATGATCGCTGTGATTTTACCCATCTCGATCGCAAGATCGACTTCTTTAAGGGCTGCGTAGGCGAAGGGGGTCCCGGGGGCGTAGGTATAGCTTACTTTTTCAAATGCAATCGGCATAACTGTTCCACCATCCCTTCTTCGTTCATCGGCGTGTCTAAAATAATTCCGTACTTTTTAAGCTCAAGTGCCAATTTGACGCTAAACGGTGCGTCTAGGCGTAATTTCACGAGGTCGGCATAACGATGTAGGATGACATCGGGATCACCGTCCATGACGATTTGTCCTTCGTTCATGACTAAGACATGGTCGCTTTTGCGAACTTCCTCGATGTCATGCGTAATCGAGAGAATGGTCATGTTGTGGATATGGTGGAGTTGATCGACCAAATCGTTGATGTCGGCTTTCCCTTGCGGATCCAACATGCTGGTGGCTTCGTCTAGAATCAAGATTTCCGGTTGCATGGCCAAAACACCCGCGATCGCGACCCGTTGTTTTTGTCCACCGGATAGGCGCGTGGGTTCATGGTTCAGATAGGCCGTCATGTTGACTTCTTCCGCGAATCGTTCGATGATCGTGTCCATTTCCAACGGATCGACACGATGGTTTTCCAATCCGAACGCGATATCGTCGCGGACGGTGGCGCCGATGAACTGGTTATCCGGGTTTTGAAAGACGATGCCGACTTTATTGCGAACGGCGGCAAGATTCTCCAGGGTCAACGGAACGCCGTCGATCAGGATTTCGCCTTCTTCTTTTTCTAAGAGTCCGATCAGTAACTTCGCGATGGTCGATTTACCGCTACCGTTATGACCGATGATTGTCGTATAACTTCCGCGTTCAACAGAAAAACTGACGTCTCTGACGACGTCCGTTTCCTGGTCGTACGAAAATTTGAGATGTTTGACCTCAATCGGTTTCACACTTTACCTCCTCAAAAAACTTATTCGACTTCGATGTCGGCGCGCGAGAAACCTTGGTAGGTCCCTTTATTTTCATACGTCATCTCGGCGATCTCCAAGATACTGTCGTAGATCGCATCGGCGTTTGCGGGGATGTGTAAACGTAACGTGACGAAATTGCCCGAATCGGCTTCGTCCAAACGATAGTTCTTCGCCTTGGCACCTTTCACGAACGAAAACATTTCCTGCGGCGTTTTAAATCCTGATTTATGGAGCAGATCCAGTTCGTCGCCTTCCGAATACCCTTCCGCCATCAATCTGGCTTGGATACGGTAACTTTGCTTTGTCGCCGCATCGACTTCGGTCAGATCATATACGACTTCGGCGTCTTCGATCGGTGACGACATTTGTGACAATTCTTCACGCACGATTTCTCTTTTCCGTTTTATCTTGCGATACGCCGCAAGACCCGCGGCTGCGCCGACGGTCAAGAATGCTAAAACGGGGATGGTTTTTTTCATAAGGATTCCTCCTTTTTGTTATTGTAACATATCCGGTGGTAAGTTGCTTTTCGGATACGTCCGCAATGTTAGAAAAGGAGCGATGTCTCGCTCCTTTTAGACCTATTAAACCAGCTCGATGGTTGCCATTTCCGCTGCGTCTCCGCGGCGGGTCGTGGTCTTGCGGACACGGGTGTATCCGCCCTTACGGTCGGCGTATTTCGGCGCGATTTCGTCGAAAAGCTTTTGGATAGCCGTTTGACCGGTTTCCTTGTTCGCGACGACATCCTTAACATAGGATGCGACTTGGCGACGGGCATGAAGATCACCCTTCTTCGCGGTCGTGATGAGTTCGTCGACGACGGAACGTAAGTCCATCGCCTTCATTTCGGTTGTTTCGATTTTTCCGTAGACGATCAGGCTGGTCGCCAAGTTTCTCAACAAGGCTTTGCGGTGATCGGCTTTGCGGCCAAATTTACGATTCCACATGGTTCTTCTCCTCCTTAGGTTTATTCGTAGGATTTGAAGCCAAGACCCAGTTCAAACAGTTTGTCTTTGACTTCTTTCAACGATTTTTTACCCAAGTTACGGACACGCATCATTTCGTCTTCCGAACGTTGGGTCAGCTCTTCGACCGTCTGGATACCGGCACGCTTCAAGCAGTTGTATGAACGGACGGAAAGATCCAAGTCCTCGATCATCATGACCAATCCTTTGTTTACGATTTCGCCGTTGGCGTCTTTCATGACCGAATCAAGGTCCGAGACGTTTTCGGAGATTTCCGTGAACAGTTCGAGGTGGTCGATCAGGATCTTGGCACCCAACGCCAACGAGGTTTGCGGGGTGATGGAACCATCGGTCCAGATTTCGAAAATAACTTTGTCGTATTTCAAGTCTTGACCGACGCGCGTCGGTTCGACATTGTATGAAATACGTTCTACCGGTGTGTAGATGGAGTCCGTGTAGATGGTTCCGATACCTTGCGAAGATCCTTGATATAAGGATTTGTTCGCATCGGCACTGACGTAACCTCTTCCGTTGCGGGCTTTTAATTCCATTTCAAGGACACCGCCGGTTTCCAGCGTGGCGATGACCAGGTCTTTATTGAGGATTTCCACATTCGTCGGACATTCGATGTCGGCGGCGGTGACGACTTTGGGACCCTTCGCGGAAATGCGGAGGGTGTAAGCATCGTCGTCGCTGATGGTCATGATCAAGTCCTTGATGTTCAGGACGATGGTCGTGACGTCTTCCTCGACGCCCGGAATGGATGTGAATTCATGATAAACGCCGTCGATCTTGATCGAATATACGGCAGCACCGGGTAGAGAGGAGAGTAGAACTCTTCTTAAAGCGTTCCCAATCGTCGTCCCGAATCCACGTTCGAGCGGTTCGATCACGAACTTCCCGTAATGGTCGGATTCGATGTATTCTTTGACTTCGAAATTGGCGCGTTCGAATTTTTGCATTAATTTGCCCTCCTCACCGTTGATTTAACCACGGGGCCGTTTCGGCGGACGGCATCCGTTATGCGGAATCGGCGTCACGTCGTTGATGACGTTGATTTCTAGACCGGCGGTCTGCAATGAGCGTACCGCGGCTTCGCGTCCGGGACCCGGACCTTTGACGTTGACTTCGACAGTCTTCATGCCATGGTCGACCGCTGCTTTCGCGGCGGCTTCGGCGGCTAATTGCGCCGCAAACGGCGTGGATTTTCTGGAACCTTTGTATCCGAGGGCACCGGCGGAAGACCAGGAAATGACATTTCCTTTTTCGTCCGTGATGGTGACGATCGTGTTGTTGAAGGTGGAGTGGATATGCGCTACGCCGCGTGCGACGTTCTTGCGGACGCGACGCTTGCGACCGGCTGTTTTACTAGCTGCTGCTTTTGCCATTGTTATTTCCTCCTACCCTATTTCTTCTTGTTCGCGACAGTGCGGCGCGGACCTTTACGCGTACGGGCATTCGTTTTCGAACGTTGTCCGCGTACCGGTAATCCTTTGCGATGACGGCTTCCGCGATAGCTCCCGATTTCCATCAAGCGTTTGATGTTCAGGTTGACTTCACGGCGCAGATCGCCTTCGACTTTGATCTGATCGATTTCTTTACGGATCGCGTTGACTTGTTCTTCGGTCAAATCCTTGACACGAATGTCTTCGCTGATTCCACAGATCGCTAAAATCTGTTCTGAGATGGTTCTTCCGATACCATAAATGTAGGTTAACGACACCACGACGCGCTTGTCGCGCGGGATGTCAACTCCAGCAATACGAGCCATTTTTGTGTGTGTCCTCCTTATTACCCTTGACGTTGTTTGTGTTTCGGGTTTTCACAAATTACCATTACGCGGCCTTTGCGTTTAATGATGCGGCACTTATCGCATATGGGTTTGACAGACGGTCTTACTTTCATGCGTTTTCTCCTTGCGACATTATTTATGTCTGAATGTTATGCGCCCACGTGTTAGATCGTAGGGTGAAATTTCAACGGTGACACGGTCACCCGGTAAAATGCGAATGTAGTGCATGCGGATTTTACCGGAAACGTGGGCCAGGATCATGTGTCCGTTGGCGAGTTTCACCTTAAACATGGCATTGGGAAGCGTATCTTCCACGATACCGTCGATCTCGATGACATCTTGTTTACCCATTCTGTGAGTGATCCTCCTTGCTTCTTAGACATGTTAGGATTTCATACCCGTCGTCGGTAACGACGACCGTATGTTCATAGTGTGCGGACAACGAACCGTCCCGTGTGACCACGGTCCAATCGTCATCAAGCACCTTGGTGAAAGGTTTCCCCATATGCACCATCGGTTCGATCGCCAGGCACATCCCTTTTTTAAGAAGGACGCCTTTGCCCGGTTCCCCATAGTTGGGGATGGACGGATCTTCGTGCAGGTGCGCGCCGATTCCGTGACCGGTATACTCGAAGGGCACGGTGTAACCGAAACTGTAGACGTATTCGCCGATGGCGTTGGACACATCCGAGAGACGGTTGCCGGGTTTCACTTTCTTCAGACCTTCGAAGAGACTTTGTTTGGTGACTTCCATCAGGTGTAGAGCCGTTGAAGACACATTCCCGATAGCGTACGTCCAAGCGCTGTCGCCATGATAGCCTTTAAAACAAGCGCCGATATCGACTGAGATGATGTCTCCGTCCTTCAGCACGGTGTTATCGGGGATTCCATGAACGAGCGTGGAATTGACCGATGTGCATGCCGCGGCCGGAAAACCGTTGTAGTTTTTAAACGAGGGAGTCGCCCCGTTCTCCCGAATCACTTTTTCCACAAGCGTGTCCACTTGTTTGGTCGTGACACCGGGTTTTAGAAAAGGTACCAAAGCGTCATGCGCCTTCGCGACGATTTCGCCGGCGATGCGCATTAACTCGATTTCCCTTTCAGACTTCGTACTGATCATTCCAATCCTCCTAAGACCTTGTTGACATCTTCCCATACGGATGCGATATCCCGCGATGCGTCAACGTCGTAAACAAGGTGTTGGGCGCTGAAATGGTTCAATACGGGCGTCGTATTCGTTACGTGTTCTTGCAGACGTACGGTCAATTGCTCGGCCGTATCATCCGCCCTTTGAATCAAGTTGCTGCCGCAGACATCGCACACGCCCTCGACTTTGGGTCGGATATGGACGGTGTGGTAGATCGCACCGCATTTCGGACACAATCGGCGTCCGGTGACGCGAAGCAACAAGTCTTCGAGATCGACGGTCAAGTTGATGACCGCTTCCACAGGTTTGCCGATTTCCTTCGCGATCTTCTCGAAGGCGAGCGCCTGGTTGAGGGTCCGGGGGAATCCATCCAGCAAGTAACCTTGCTGGCAGTCCGCCTTCTTCAACCGTTCCCTCACCATCGCGATCGTGATTTCATCGGGTACCAACAGACCCTGATTCATGTAGTTTTTCGCGGACTTCCCTAATTCGGTCCCCTCCGCGAAAGCAGCCCGGAACATATCGCCGGTGGAGATGTGCGGAATTCCGTAGGTTTCTACGATCTTCTGCGACATCGTTCCTTTGCCACTTCCGGCGGGTCCCATAATCAAAAGGTTCATCGCGCTATCCTCCTACCGGTTTACGAATCCGCGGTATTGACGCTGCGTTAACTGCCCTTCCAAATCCTTCATGGTTTCAAGCGCTACACCGACGACGATGATGATACCGGTACCGCCCACGGAAATGCTGGAGGGAAGCGCGGTGATCATAGGTAGAAGGTAAGGTAAGATCCCGACGAAGGTCAAGAATAGGGCGCCCAGAACCGTAATACGGTTGAGGACCTTCTTGAGGTAAGTTTTGGTTTCCGACCCCGGACGGATGCCTGGGATATAGGTCCCCTGTTTGCCGAGGTTTTCGGCGATTTTTTCCGGATCGACCTGCAGGTTCGTGTAGAAGAAGGTGAATAGGACAATCAAGACCGCGTAGATCGTCAATCCCAAAGGTTTCTGGAAATTGAAGATATCGCTGAACCAGCTGTACAAACCTTGCGTCTGACTGAAGAAGCTGAAGGCGGTCGCGGGAGCGGTCATGACCGCGGAGGCGAAGATGACCGGGATAACGCTTGCCGAGTTGATCTTCAAGGGCAAATAGGTGATATCGTTTTTAGCCTTCCCCATCGTACTCGAGGTATATTGGATCGGGATTTTACGTTCTGCCTGCGACATGAAGATAACCAGGATGATGATCGCGAGATACATCAGGAGAAACATACCGAAGTTCAGATAACCGTTGAACATCGCCGCGCTGCTGCTGGTGTCGACCAAGGTCTTAAACACCGAGGAGAAGGTGAACGGAATGTTGGAGACGATGCCCGCGAAGATGATGATCGAGACCCCGTTCCCGATCCCGAAGGATGAGATGCGGTCGGCGATCCACAACAGGAACATGGTTCCCGCGGTCAGAACGACGGATACGTAGAGATAGGTCGATACGGTCGCGTTGGTGAGGATGCCATAATTGACATCGAACGCATACGTCATCGTGAACGATTGGAAGAGCGCGAGGACGACACCGAGATAACGCGTGACTTTGTCCATTTGCTTTCTTCCTTGGGCTCCCGACTTCGACATTTCCGTTAGGGCAGGGATGACATCCATTGCCAATAGCTGGATGATGATCGAGGCGGTGATGTAGGGTCCGACGCCCATCGCGAAGATGGAGAATCGTTGAAGCGCGCCGCCGCCAAGCAAGTTCATGATGCCCAATACGGAAACATCGCTGACACCTTTCAAGAGTGCCGCGGTGTCGACTTTCGGCGCCGGGATACCGGCACCCAGACGGAAGATGAACAACATGCCCAAGGTGAAGAGGATCTTTTTACGGATATCCTTGTTCTTGAACAAGTTGACAAACGTCTTGATCATACTAGATCACCTCGACTTTGCCGCCTGCTTGTTCGATAAGCGTGACGGCGGACTTGGAGAACTTATGGGCTTTAACGACCAGTTTCTTTTCCAAGGCTCCGACGCCGAGGATTTTAATACCGTTGAGTTCCTTACGGATGATTCCTGTTTCAATCAACAGTTCGGGAGTGACTTCGGTTCCTTCTTCAAAGCAGTTCAATACGCCGACATTGACGATGGCGTACTCAACGCGCGTGAAGTTGGTGAAACCACGTTTCGGAATACGACGGAATAAAGGGGTCTGTCCGCCTTCGAAACCGAGAGCGACACCGCCGCCCGTACGGGCGCCTTGACCTTTATGACCTTTACCGGCCGTTTTTCCGGTCCCGGAACCTTGTCCGCGACCTAAACGTTTGACGGGACCCTTGCGGGCGCCTTCAACAGCATGCAAATCATGTAATTTCATGGATATTTCCTCCCCTTAGCGCACGTCTTCGCGTTTTAAATCGCGCAGAGCGGCTACTTGTTCGACCGTTTTCAGGCTCGTGAGAGCTGCCATAGTCGAACGGACCATGTTGATCGGGGTACGGGATCCCAAGCACTTCGTCAAGATATCGCCGACTCCGGCGAGTTCTAGAACGGCACGTACGGGGCCGCCGGCGATAACGCCGGTACCTTCGGTCGCCGGGCGAAGCAGAACGGATCCTGCGCCATAGTTACCGACGATCATGTGCGGAATGGTGGTTCCCACGATCGGAACACGGACCAAATTCTTCTTGGCGTCTTCGATCGCTTTTTTGATCGCGTCAGGGACTTCGTTGGCTTTGCCGGTACCGAAACCGACGCGGCCTTTCTTATCGCCGATGACGACCAGCGCCGCAAAACGGAAACGACGTCCGCCTTTGACGACTTTGGTGACACGGTTAATCGTGACAACACGTTCTTCGAATTCTTTAACTTCCTTTTCAAACCGTCTCGGTTTGCGTTGTTGTTGTTGTTCCATGGTGTCCTCCTAGAATTTCAGTCCGGCTTCTCTGGCCGCTTCGGCCAGCGCCTTGACGCGTCCGTGATAGAGATAACCGCCACGGTCGAATACGACTTCGCTGATTTTCGCTTCTTGGGCACGTTTGGCGATTTCGGCACCGACGGCTTTCGCGGCGTCGATGTTCCCTCCATTGGCCAGTTTCATTTCCACGGAGTTGGCGGCAACCAGGGTTACCCCCGCGACATCATCGATCAACTGCGCATGGATATGCGCGTTGGAACGGAAGACGTTCAGGCGAGGACGTTCCGGAGTACCTGTAACTTTGGTGCGAACGCGCGCATGACGACGTTGACGTTCAACATTCTTCGAGATTTTCTTAAGCATGTGTTCAGTTTCTCCTTTCCGTTACTTCTTACCTGCCGTTTTTCCTTCTTTACGGCGGATGATTTCACCTTTATACTTGATCCCTTTGCCGAGGTACGGTTCCGGTTTGCGGACGGCGCGGATATTGGCTGCCCATTCTCCGACACGTTGCTTATCGATCCCCGAGACGACGATTTCCGTCACTGTGGGGCATTCGATCTTGATGCCTTCCTCGACTTCAAAGATGACCGGATGCGAATAACCGATGTTGATGGTTAACTTCGTACCGACCACGTTGGCGCGATAACCGATACCGACCAGTTCCAATGAACGTTTGAATCCGGTGTGGACGCCTTCGATCATGTTGGCTAGCAGGGCGCGGGTCGTGCCGTGGAGTTGTTTGGTGTGTTTTTCTTCATTGGGGCGCGCGACAGTCAGGATACCGTCGTTCAGCTCGATTAGCATAAGCGGGCTAAATTGACGCTTCAGTTCCCCTTTGGGACCTTTGACAGTCACCTCATTCCCTTGGGCGATGGTGACTTCAATGCCGGCGGGAACGGTAATCGCTTTGTTTCCGATGCGTGACATTATTGATTCCTCCGTTGATTACCAGATGTAGGCAAGCACTTCGCCGCCGACATTCTGTTTTCTAGCCTGCTTATCGGTCAATAGGCCGTGGCTGGTGGAGATGATCGCGATGCCGAGTCCGTTGAGGACGCGCGGCATACGGTCACATTCGACGTACACGCGCAATCCCGGCTTCGAGATGCGTTTCAACCCACTGATGACACGTTCCTTATTGGCCCCGTACTTCAGGACGATGGTGATGGTCTTTTGGACATCGCCACTCACGACGTAGCTCGTGATGAACCCTTCATCTTTTAAGATGCGGGCGATTTCTACTTTTTCCTTGCTTGCGGGAACCTCGACGGTTTCGTGACGCACGCTAGCGGCGTTACGAATACGTGTCAGCATATCCGCAATGGGATCGGTCATATTCATCATGACGTATGTTCCTCCTTACCAGCTTGCCTTTTTGACACCCGGGATCTGGCCTTTGTAGGCGAGTTCGCGGAAGCAAATACGGCAGAGTTTATATTTACTCAATACGGCGTGGGGACGTCCGCAGCGTTCGCAGCGGGTGTATTCACGCACTTGGAACTTCTGAGGACGTTTCGATTTAATGATCAGAGATGTTTTTGCCATGTTCTTGTCCTCCTATTTCTTCTCGAACGGCATGCCGAGTTCCTTCAGCAATGCGCGTCCTTCTTCGTCGGTGTTGGCCGACGTGACGATGACGATATCCATACCGCGGACTTTGGTGACTTTATCGAAATTGATTTCCGGGAAAATCAGCTGTTCTTTAACACCCAAGGTGTAGTTGCCACGGCCGTCGAAGGCACTGGCGCTGACACCGCGGAAGTCGCGAACGCGCGGAAGCGCGATATTGAATAGTTTATCCAAGAATTCATACATTTTTTCGCCACGCAAGGTGACTTTGCATCCGATGGACATTCCTTCGCGGAGTTTGAAGTTCGCGATGGATTTTTTCGCCTTCGTGATGACCGGTTTTTGTCCGGTCAACTGGGTCATTTCGGCGACGGCATCTTCCAAGGCTTTCGCATTGGCGATCGCGTCTCCGACGCCCATGTTGACGATGACTTTAAGGATTTTGGGGGCCTGCATGACGGAGGAGTAGTTGAACTGCTTCACCAACGCGGGCACGACGTTTGCTACATATTTTTCGTTGAGCCGATTCATGTTGTTCCTCCTTACTTCACAACAGCGCCCGTTTGTTTAAGGACACGGACCTTTTTCCCTTTTTCGATCTTGTATCCGACACGTCCTGCCTTCTTCGCTTTCGCGTCGTAGAGCGCTACGTTGGATACATGGATCGGGGCTTCCTTCTCGACGATGCCGCCGTCCGGATTGGCCTGGGTCGGTTTCAAATGCTTCTTAACCAGGTTTACGCCTTCGACAAGCACTTTTTCATCTTTCGGGAAAGCCTTCAAGACTTCGCCGACGGTTCCTTTGGAGCTGCCGGTAATGACTTTGACTTTATCGCCTTTTTTGATTTTCATGTCGACCTCCTACAGGACTTCCGGGGCCAAGGATACGATTTTCATGAAATCCTTGTCACGGAGCTCTCTCGCCACGGGGCCGAAAATGCGGGTTCCCTTAGGCGTATTATCCTCTTTGATGATGACGACAGCATTGTCGTCAAATTTGATGTAAGTTCCGTTGTCACGGCGAACGCCGCGAACGGTGCGAACGATGACGGCTTTGACGACGTCACCCTTCTTTACGGAACCGCCCGGTGTCGCTTCTTTGACGGTGCAGACGACGACATCCCCGATATTGGAATAACGACGACGGCTACCACCCAAACAGCGAATGACCAGGACTTCTTTAGCGCCGGTATTGTCGGCTACCCGGCATCTGGTTTCATTTTGAATCATGAATGTTCCTCCTCCGGTTACAGCACGACGGCTTTTTCAATGACTTTGACTAAACGGAAACGTTTCGTGGCGGATAACGGACGGGTTTCCATGATCTCCACGATATCGCCCGTTTTCGCTTCGTTCAATTCGTCGTGCGCTTTGAACTTCGTCGAATACTTGACGCGTTTTCCATACAACGGGTGACGTTTCGAGGTCGATACTTCGACGACGATCGTCTTCTCCATTTTGTCGGAGACGACGGTCCCGCGGTAAACTTTGCGGCTTGTTCTTTCCATAATTGCGACCTCCTATTTACGCTCGCTGAGCGAACGCTCAGTGAGAACGGTTTTGATTCTCGCGATGGTCTTGCGGACTTCACGCATACGCGCCGGACTGGACAGTTGCCCCGTGGCTTGTTGGAAACGGAGGGTGAACAGTTCTTCTTTAAGCGTATCGATTTCTTTCAGCAATTCGGAATTGCTTTTTTCACGTAAATCGTTTTTCATGACTATTCCTCCTCACCTTTACGGACAAAACGGGTTTTGACCGGCAGTTTGTGTCCTGCCAAACGGAACGCTTCGCGCGCCGTTTCTTCGTCGACTCCGCCGATTTCAAACATGATGCGACCCGGGGATACGACGGCTACCCATCCTTCAGGAGCTCCTTTACCGGAACCCATGCGGACTTCGAGCGGTTTTTTCGTGATTGCCAAGTGCGGGAAAATCTTGATCCAGACGTTACCGCCACGCTTCATATAACGCGTCATGGCGATACGCGCGGATTCGATCTGACGGTTGCTTACGTAGGCGCCGGATTCGGCGACCAATCCGTATTCACCGAAGACGATGGAACGGCCTGCTTTCGCACGGCCATCGTAGGTCACGCGATGCGGTCTTCTATACTTCGTACGATTCGGCATTAACATGATGACTACTTCCCTCCTTCTACTTCGGTTGCCGGAGCGGCTGCCGCAGGGGCATCCGTACGCGGGCGACGATCGTTGCTGCGGGGACGATCATTCCGTCCGCCGTCGCGACGTTTGCGGTCGAAACCGGTGTTTTTCGGCGCTTCGGGTTCTTTGACCATTTGTCCCGGCAAGACTTCGCCGCGGCAGATCCAAACCTTGACACCTAAACGACCATAAGTCGTGGCTGCTTCATAGACTGAGAAGTCGATGTCCGCGCGCAGGGTGTGCAGCGGAACGACGCCTTCGGCGTACCCTTCGGAACGAGCGATATCATTACCGCCCAAACGGCCGGAGACCATGGTTTTGATTCCCTTGGCGCCTGCACGCATGGTGGCTTGGATGGCTTTTTTCTGAGCGGTACGGAACGAAGCGCGAGCTTCGAGCTGTTCGGCGATCTTACGTGCGACCAGGCTGGCATCCAAATCCGGGTTGGCGATTTCCAACACACGCAGATGGACGGTTTTGCCGGCGGTCAGCTTTTCAAGCGCGCCTTTGACCGTCTTGGCGACGGCGCCTTCCTGACCGATGATGACGGCCGGGCGGGCAGCACGGACCATAACTTCGACGCGGTTCTTCGAACGTTCGATTTCGACGCGGGAAACCATGGCGGCTTTCAATTCCTTGAAAATGTATTCGCGGATTTTAATATCTTCCAAAAGAAGGTTGCCGTATTCTTTCTCGGCGTACCAACGGGATTCCCAATCGCGGATAATGCCGATCCGGAATCCAACCGGACTTACTTTTTGACCCATGTTGTTCCTCCTATTCGCGTTCCGCAACCACAACGGTAATGTGGCTGGTACGCTTTAAAATCTGAGCTGATTGGCCTTTGGCACGGGGCATGAAACGTTTCATAACGACACCTTCATCAGCATAGCATGCTTTGACGAAGAGTTTGCTTTGGTCCAAAGAATGGTTGTTGACCGCGTTGGCGACGGCGGACTTCAATACTTTGCCGGTGGCTTCCGCGGCTTTGTTCGGCATGAACTTCAGGATCGCGGTTGCTTCGACGATGTTTTTCCCACGAATCAAATCCAGAACCAAGCGTGCCTTAATGGGACGGACACGTAGGGTTTTTGCTGTTGCTTTTACGTCCACTTGCTTAACCTGCCTTCTTATCGTCGCCGCCGTGCCCGCCGAATTTGCGGGTCGGGACGAATTCGCCTAATTTGTGTCCAACCATATCTTCGGTGACATAGACGGGAACATGTTCTTTACCATTGTAAACCGCAAACGTGTGTTCGACGAATTGCGGGAAGATGGTAGAACGACGAGACCAAGTTTTGATGACTTCTTTCTTGTGGACCAGGTTCAATTTGTCTACCCGTTTCAGCAGGTAGTCATCACAGAACGGTCCTTTTTTCAAGCTACGACTCATGTTTCATTCCTTCCTTTCGTTTACTTTCCGTTTGCGCGGCGAACGATCAGTTTCGTCGACGCTTGTTTTCTCTTACGCGTCTTCATGCCCATGGCTTTTTTGCCCCACGGGGTCATCGGTGATTTACGCCCGACAGGGTTTTTCCCTTCGCCCCCGCCGTGCGGGTGATCAACCGGGTTCATGACGGCACCGCGTACGGTCGGGCGAACGCCCATCCAACGGGTACGGCCGGCTTTGCCGAGGTTGACTAAGCTATGGTCTTCGTTGCCGACTTGACCGACGGTCGCGCGGCAATTGCTGAGGATCTTACGAACTTCGCCGGAAGCCAGACGTACGATGACGTAACGGCCTTCGGTACCGAGGATCTGCGCGGAGACACCGGCGGAACGGGCCAACTGGCCGCCCTTGCCCGGTTTCAACTCGACGTTATGGATGAAGGTACCGTCCGGCATCTTGCCCATTTCCATCGCGTTGCCGACTTTGATGTCGGTAACTTCGGCGCTGACGACGACCTGACCGACGGTCAAGCCTTTCGGCGCCAAGATATAACGTTTTTCGCCATCCGCATAGTGCAGCAGGGCGATGTTGGCGGAGCGGTTCGGATCGTACTCGATCGTCGCTACTTTTGCCGGGATGTTGTCTTTGTTACGTTTGAAGTCGATGACGCGGTAGGCACGTTTGTGTCCGCCGCCTTGGTGACGGGTCGTGATACGACCGTTGTTATTGCGTCCGCCGTTCTTATTGAGGTTTTCAATAAGGGACCGCTCGGGTTTGCTGACTGTGATTTCATCAAAGGTCAGCGTCGACATCCCGCGGCGACCCGGTGTCGTCGGATTGTACTTTTTAATTCCCATGAATTTCCTCCTTACGCATTTTTTCCGGAAATCGCGTAATTCTTCCGATATGTGCGATCAGCCTGTTCTTAGAAGAGGTTGATTTTGTGGCCTTCAGCGAGTTTGACGACCGCTTTGCGGACGGCGCTGGTCGTGCCGGAATATTTACCGACGCGTTTGGCCTTGGGACGAACATTGAGGATGTTGACCCGTTCGACTTTGACAGCGAAGATGGTTTCGACCGCTTGACGGACTTCCGTCTTATTGGCGCCCTTCTTCACTTCAAACGTCACTTTGTTATCCGATTCCTGAAGCTTCATGGATTTCTCCGTGATGATCGGACGGATGATGATATCGCGAGCGTTGTTACTCATTATGCCCATACCTCCCCGGTCAATTTGACAGCGGCTTCGGTGAAGACAAGCTTATCGGCGTTCATCAGGTCGTAGACGTTGATGCCTTCGACGGTCAGAAACAACGCATTCGGCAGGTTGCGCAACGAGAGATAGGCGTTTTCCCATTCTTCGTCGGCGCTGAAGATGTACAGCGTCTTGCTTGTCAGATTCAAAGCGCTTTGGATTTTAACGAATTCCTTCGTCTTAGGCGCGGATACGTTGAACGCATCGACGACCAAGATCTCATTGGCGGCCGCCTTTTCCGACAAGACCGATTTCAACGCCAAGCGGCGGACTTTACGGTTGATGCGGAAACTGTAGCTACGCGGCGTCGGTCCGAAGACGATGCCCCCGCCTCTCCACTGCGGATTGCGGATGGAGCCGGAACGGGCACGGCCGGTGCCTTTTTGACGGAACGGTTTACGACCGCCGCCGGCGACTTCGCGTTTGTTTTTGACTTTGGAAGTACCTTGGCGAAGCGAAGCGCGTTGCATCAAGACCGTATCGAATACGGCTTGTTGATTGGGCTCGATGCCGAAGACTTCCGCGGCCAATTCAAGTTCGTGAAGGGCTTTGCCTTCTTGATTTAAAACTGTGATCGTAGGCATGGACTATTCCTCCTTCGCGGCAGCGCGGTTGACCAGCTCTTTCGGCGAGACAGCCGGCGTGTTCTTCGCTGCGGATTTGATGACGACCAGACCGCGTTTGGGTCCCGGGACATTCCCCTTGACCAAGACGACGTTCAAGTCGGTGTCGACTTTGACGATTTCGAGATTCTGGTTGGTCGTGGCGTAGACACCTTCGTGCCCGGCCATGATACGACCCTTATTGATGATACCGTTGTTACGGCCGATGGTCGCCATGGACCCCGGGTGACGGGTGTTCGGCCCGGCGCCGTGGGATTTCGGACCCATCTTTTGGTTGTTACGGACGATTGCGCCCTTGTAACCTCTACCTTTGGAAATACCGCTGACGTCGACGATTTCGCCGGCCGTAAACAACTCGGCTGCGGAAACGGCTGCGCCGACTTCGAAGTTGAACATTTCGTTGCCGCGGATTTCGCGGATGCTCTTTTTCGGAGCGGTGTTCGCCTTGGCGGCATGTCCTTGCGCGGCTTTGGTGCTACGTTGGATCTTTACGTCTTCATAACCTAACTGAACGGCTTCGTAACCGTCGGTTTCGATCGTTTTCTTCTGCAATACGACATTCGGCGAAACTTCGACGACCGTGACCGGAACCAATGTTCCATCCGTCGTGAAGACTTGCGTCATGCCAAGTTTGCGTCCTAGAATACCTTTCATGATTTCCCTCCTCGCTAAAGCTTGATTTCGATATCGACGCCGCTGGGCAACTCAAGACGGCTTAATGCGTCGATGGTTTCCGCAGTCGGTCCGACGATTTCGATCAAGCGCTTATGCGTTCTGATTTCGAATTGTTCGCGGGAATCCTTGTACTTATGAACCGCACGTAAGATGGTGACGACTTGTTTCTCAGTCGGAAGAGGTACCGGTCCGATAACCTTTTTGGCCCCGTGATCGTTAGCTGCGGCGACGATCTTCTGTGTCGCTGCGTCCAAGACGCGGTGTTCATAGGCTTTTAGACGGATACGAATGCTGTTTTTTGCCATGGAATGCTTCCTCCTATCCATTGATCGTCTTTTGACGATCCCGCTCGATGCGAATTCCCCGTGCTTCTCACTGACCATGACAACGGATATCAGTGTGCCGGCAACCTCGCACGTCCATGCGGATGCAGAGTATATTATAGCAAAAAAGTACCTGCGATTGCAAGTACTTTCCGAGTTAATGTTTGATTGCGTCAATATCCGTCGCAGCAGGTAAATTATACCCCATTTCTGCGACCTTGTACAGTGAAATTCGGTCTGTCAACCGATGTTTTTCATCTCGTTTACGATGGATTCCCATCAATGTTCTTATATTTCCAAACCAAACAGGACCAACAATTCTTCGATCCGATAGATTCGTCGTACCGGTAGATCGGTCGTCTTGGTCGGATCGGGATGGATCCAGATCGGTGTCATTCCGACATTAAGGCTACCGATGACGTCGAATTCCAAACTATCACCCACAAAAACCGTTTCCGCGGCACTTACCCCAAGAAGATCTAAGGCTTTCATGAAGATGCGGGAGTCGGGTTTTTGTACTTCTTCTTCCCCACCGACTAAAATCAGATCCATGTAGGGTTCGCATCCAAGCTTGGCGATCTTGACGCGTTGCGTCTTACCGACGCCGTTGGTGATCATGCCGAGCTTGTATCGGCCATGTAACGACTTCAGGACTTCCATCGCTTTGGGATAGGGGGTGGTGTATTCACCCAAATGAGTCCACCATTTAAGGTTGTACGAGTCCCAATGTTTGCCTTCTTGCGGATACTCTTCGAGATACTTGGAAAAAACGATGTCTTTAGGCGTCGCGCCTTCGTCATCCCATTCCATCAGCCGATCGACGATGCGTTCGATTTCCGCATTCGTTTTTAGATTTTCAAAATCATCGTCGACGATCTTCCGCATCAACGCCCTTGCGGCCAACTGTCGATCGATCAGCGTGTTGTCCATATCAAAAAGGATCGTTGTGAACTTTTGCATAACGCCTCCATAAAGAAAGCCGGATTTCTCCGGCTTGATGAAACTACTTAGTGATCGTGATGACGTTGCCGGCACCGACGGTACGGCCGCCTTCACGAATGGAGAAGGTGGTTCCTTGTTCGACGGCGATCGGAGCGATCAATTCGACGGTCATGACGACGTTGTCGCCCGGCATAACCATTTCAACGCCTTCCGGCAATTTGATGACGCCCGTGACGTCAGTCGTACGGAAGTAGAATTGCGGACGGTAGTTGGATACGAACGGCGTATGACGGCCGCCTTCTTCTTTGCTCAATACGTAGACTTGCGCATTGAAGAGGGTGTGCGGTTTAACCGAACCCGGCTTCGCGATGACTTGTCCACGTTCGACTTCTTCACGGTTGACACCGCGCAACAATGCGCCGATGTTGTCCCCTGCGGTCGCTTCGTCCAACAGTTTACGGAACATTTCGATTCCGGTAACGACGGATTTGCGGGTATCTTTCAAACCGATGATTTCGACTTCTTCGCCGAGTTTCAAGACGCCACGTTCGACACGGCCCGTCGCAACGGTACCGCGGCCGGTGATGGTGAAGACGTCTTCAACGCTCATCAAGAACGGTTTGTCGGTTTCGCGTTTCGGATCCGGGATCCAGCTGTCGCAAGCATCCATCAACTCTTGGAGCGCCGGTTCCCATTTCGGGTCGCCTTCGCCGCCTTTAAGAGCGGAACCACGGATGACAGGGGTGTTGTCGCCATCGAAACCGTTGGCGGTCAACAATTCGCGGACTTCCATTTCGACCAAGTCGATCAATTCTTCATCGTCGACCATGTCGCATTTGTTGAGGAAGACAACCATGTACGGAACACCGACTTGGTGCGCCAACAGGATGTGTTCGCGGGTTTGCGGCATCGGTCCGTCGGTGGCGGCGACAACAAGGATCGCGCCGTCCATCTGCGCGGCACCGGTGATCATGTTTTTAACATAGTCAGCGTGGCCCGGGCAGTCGACGTGGGCATAGTGGCGGGTAGCGGTTTGGTATTCGACGTGCGCGGTGTTGATTGTGATACCGCGGGCTTTTTCTTCCGGGGCACCGTCGATCTGGTCATATTTCATTTCCTTCGCCATGCCGGTTTTCGCCAAATACCTGGTGATCGCCGCAGTCAGGGTCGTTTTACCATGGTCGACGTGACCGATGGTGCCGATGTTGACGTGCTTTTTAGATCTGTCAAATTTCTCTTTTGCCATTGCAATTTTCCTCCTGGATCAGTTTTTTGTTGAATGCACTTCTATTTTATTCTAAACCCCTATAAATGGCAAGGGTTTAGTTGGCTCCGGTATTCTTCTTGACAATCTTTTCGGCGATGCTCTTGGGCACTTCCGTGTATTGCCAGAACTGCATGGAATAGTTCCCGCGACCCTGGGTGAAGGAGCGCAGATCCGTCGCGTAACCGAACATTTCGGAGAGAGGAATGTGGGCTTTGACGACGATCGCGTTGCCCCGTTCTTCTTGATCCTTGATGATGCCGCGGCGGCTGGAAACGTCGCCCATGACCGAACCTAAGTATTCGTTGGGAGCCGTGACTTCGACTTCCATGATCGGTTCCAAGATGACCGGTTTGCACTTCTTCGCGGCTTCTTTGAACGCCAAGGAAGCGGCGACTTTAAACGCCATTTCCGAGGAGTCGACGTCATGGTATGAACCGTCGAACAAGGTCGCCTTGATGTCGATGACCGGATATCCGGCGATCAAACCGTTGGACAAGGAAGCGTTGATGCCTTCCATCGTCGGTTTCACGTATTCCTTGGGAACCGTTCCGCCGACCAATCCGTCCACGAACGTAAAGCCTTTGCCTTCTTCGTTGGGTTCGAACTTGATCCAAACGTGGCCGTATTGGCCGCGTCCGCCGGACTGACGTACGAACTTCCCTTCGCAATCGGCCGCTTGACGGATCGTCTCGCGGTAAGCGACTTGCGGGGCACCGACGTTGGCTTCGACTTTGAATTCGCGACGCATGCGGTCGACGATGATGTCGAGGTGGAGTTCACCCATCCCGGCGATGATCGTCTGGTTGGTTTCCGGATCCGTGAAGGTACGGAACGTCGGATCTTCTTCCGCCAATTTCGACAGCGCCAAGCCCATCTTGTCTTGGTCGCCTTTGGATTTTGGCTCGATCGCGATGTTGATGACCGGTTCCGGGAACGTCATCTTTTCAAGGATGATCGGATGCTTTTCGTCACAGAGCGTATCGCCCGTGGTCGTATCTTTCAATCCGACCGCCGCCGCGATGTCACCCGAGTAAACCTCGGTGATTTCTTCACGGTGGTTGGCATGCATCTGTAACAGACGTCCGAAACGTTCGCGTTTGTCCTTGGTCGCGTTGAGTACGTAGGAGCCGCTGGTACAGGTCCCGGAGTAAACGCGGAAGTAGGTCAGACGGCCCACGAAGGGGTCGGTCATGATCTTAAACGCTAACGCCGCAAACGGTTGCTTGTCATCCGAAGGACGTTCTTCGATGTCGCCGTCTTCGGTGTGCCCTTTGATTTGGGGAACATCCAACGGGGAAGGAAGATAATCGACGACCGCGTCCAGCATCGCCGTTACGCCTTTGTTTTTGTAGGCGGCGCCGCACAGGACCGGATAGAATTCACCGGTACAAACCGCGGTACGGATGGCTTTTTTGATCTGTTCGACCGTCGGCTCTTCGCCTTCGAGTACCGCCATCATGACATCTTCGTCATAATCGGCGATCATTTCGATCAGTTTCATACGGTAGTCCGCAACTTGGTCTTTCATCTCGGCCGGGATTTCGACGAAGGTATCATCCTTCGTTTTGTCGCCGGAGAAGATGCGGGCGGTCTGATCAACCAAGTCGATCAAGCCGTCGAAGTAGTTTTCAACGCCGATCGGCAGCTGCAGCGGAGTCGCTTTGGCGCCCAATCGGGTTTGAAGGGAACGGTAGGACATGTAGAAATCGGCTCCGGTCGCATCCATCTTATTGACGAATACGATACGGGGAACGCCGTATTTGGTCGCTTGGCGCCATACGGTTTCGGTCTGCGGTTCAACGCCGGACTTCGCATCCAGCACGGTGACCGCACCGTCAAGCACACGGAGGGAGCGTTCGACTTCAACCGTGAAGTCGACGTGTCCCGGGGTATCGATGATATTGATTCGGTTGCCCTTCCACTGCGCCGTGGTCGCCGCCGAGGTAATGGTAATCCCGCGTTCTTGTTCCTGAGCCATCCAGTCCATGGTCGCCGCACCGTCGTGGACTTCACCGATTTTGTGGGTCTTGCCGGTGTAGAAGAGAATACGTTCCGTTGTCGTCGTTTTGCCGGCGTCAATGTGCGCCATAATCCCTATATTGCGAGTGTTCGCAAGTGAATATTCACGTGCCATCTTTGGATTCTCCTTTCAACCCCGCGATTACCAGCGGTAATGTGCGAAGGCTTTATTGGCTTCAGCCATTTTATGCAGATCGTCGCGTTTTTTGACGGACGCTCCTACACCGTTGGCCGCATCCATGATTTCGTTGGCTAAACGTTGTTCCATCGTTTTTTCATTCCGTAAACGGGCATAATTGACGATGTAACGTAGACCTAAGGTCAAACGGCGTTCGGCCGAAACTTCGACCGGAACTTGGTAGTTGGATCCCCCGACGCGACGCGCCTTCAGTTCCAACATCGGCATGACGTTTCCCAACGCCTGTTCGAAGACTTCCATCGGCTGACGGCCGGTTTTTTCTTCGATCATATCAAACGCGTTGTATAAGATCGTTTGCGCGACGCCGCGTTTGCCGTCGATCATGATGCGGTTGATCAGTTTGGTGACCAGCTTGGAGTTGTAGATCGGATCGATCAGAACATCCCGCTTGGCGATATAACCTTTTCTAGGCATGATTCATTCTCCTTTCACGAGTGACGGCTACTTTGCCGTTTTCTTGGCGCGCTTGGCTCCGTAGAGCGAACGGCTTTGTTTGCGGTTGGCGACGCCGGAGCAGTCCAACGTTCCGCGGATGATGTGGTAACGAACCCCAGGTAAATCTTTGACACGACCGCCGCGGATCAGCACGACGCTGTGTTCCTGGAGGTTATGCCCGATTCCCGGGATATACGCGGTGACTTCCATCCCGTTGCTGAGACGTACACGTGCGTATTTGCGAAGCGCGGAGTTCGGCTTCTTCGGGGTCATCGTTCCGACGCGGGTGCAGACACCTCTCTTCTGAGGGGAAGAAATGTCGGTAGGGCGGCGTTGCAGTGTATTGAGTCCCTTGTTCAAAGCGGGGGATTTCGATTTGTACACCTTGTTTGTGCGACCTTGGTTGACCAATTGATTAATCGTAGGCATGGCGAATTCTCCTTTCCAGTTTGTTTGCACACATTTCCGGGTGTGCCATTCCGGGGCGTAATATATAGTTCCCTCGCGGAAACCACAGTACTCCCATAAGCGTTCTAATTTTATATGGATTTCGAGGGTTTGTCAAGTCCCTTTCGCAATCGTCCGTTACGTAAAACACTTTCGCAATCGTCCGTTACGTAAAAATCACGCAAAATCCGGCGATCGATGCGATCGAAACTCGGACATTCTTCATCCAACCCGCATAAGATATCATATCGACCTTCCTTATGCAATCATCATCCTGTGAAATCGTAGGTCCACAACTTGAACGCGTACGTTATAATTGAACCAAGGAGTCTGTTATGCGTAAATCCCGATTGATTTCGGTTCTATCGATCTTATTATTGAGCGCGTGTCAACGCGTGCCGTTTGACGTGTATTCGAAACAACCTATCCAACACGGCTTGCTTCCCTTTCCGGAAAAAGAAGCGCCGGTTTTTCTTGCGGATCCCGATCCGATCCAACAAGCCCTGGTTTCCATGACCTTGGACGAGAAGATCGGCCAAATGATCATCGCCGGTTTTTATGGTACCGAACTGGATGATTACTTAATAAGCTTGGTCAATGAAGCCCACGTGGGAGGAATCATCTTTTTCGGACGAAACGTTGCGAGTTTGAATCAAACCACGGAATTGCTGAATGGTATTAAAGAGCTTGATCCGAAAGTTCCGCTTTTTCTGTCGGTCGACGAGGAAGGCGGCTCGGTCAGTCGATTACCCAATGAGATCGACGATCTGCCCAGCGCACGCTGGTTTCGCAGAAATATCGGACAAGACAAAGCATTCGACCTCGGGGTCGTCATCGGTCAGACATTGAATTCGTTTGGTTTCAATATGAATTATGCTCCTGTATTGGATGTTGATAACGGGAAGTCCTCTTCCGTCATGGGATCACGAAGTTATTCCACCGATCCGCAGATCGTCGGCGAAATGGGTTCGATGGTATCCAAAGGGATGGAGTATGCGGGCGTGATTTCGGTGGTCAAGCATTTTCCAGGGCATGGCGATGTGGCGGTGGATTCCCATGAGGGTGTGCCGGTCTTGCGTTTCTCGATGGAACGTCTCATACAAAACGAACTGAAGCCGTTTACGATTGCGATTTCAAACGATATTCCGGCGATCATGGTCGGACATTTGGCCATCAACGTCATCGACAAGAAAACCCCCGCTTCCCTCTCCTATCCGATTCTAACCGGACTCTTGCGCCAAACGATGGGGTTTGACGGCGTGATCATTACGGATGATTTAGGCATGGGAGCGATCCGTAAGGATTATTCCCAGTCCGAAGCGGCCGTGGTTGCGGTGAAAGCCGGGGCGGATATCGTGATGGTCAGTCATTATGAAAACGACCCCTTCCGTGTCGTCGAAGCGATCAAAGAAGCGATTCTTGAAGGAGAGATCACTGAAGCTCGTATCGATGAAAGTGTGACAAGGATTTTGCGCCTTAAGAAGCGATTTGGTCTTGATAATTCGTTGCGTGAACAAGTCGATGCGGAGATGATTAATCAAAGTATTCAAAACTTGATAAGAAAAAGATAGACCGTCGCGAGAGGGTCTATCTTTTTGAGATTAATCGGAATACCCCAACGAAAAGACGGAGATTCCGATCACATAGAACGTGATGTCCGTAAATCGATGGTCGTTTACTTCTTCATAGCGATACGTAACATTGGAAAGCAGACCGCGATAGGTGACCTTCTGTGCCGTGTTGACCATTTTAAACATGAAGATCGGTTTTTTGCGATCGTAGACGATCTTGGCGTCGATTATAGTTAAGAGAAAACCCAACGCAAGGATACTGAATAGGATATTGCGTCGACGACGCATGACATTCTCTCTTTTTAATAACGGCTTGATTTCTTCAGGTATCGATGGATTGTTCATAGTTATACCCCTATTTAATTATCGCATCAAGGATATAAAAAAGGCAACCATGCGGTTGCCTTCGTGAACTAAATGTCGGATTCTTCCTTAAAATCATCCATGCCGCGCGTCATTTCTTCAGGCAAAGCATGTTCTTCTTGGAGAATCGCGTTGCGTTCTTCACGTTCGGAACGGAAGATGCCGGCGAGTTCCTTGATCTGTTCGGAAGTTTCGCGGTAGGCTTTGGAGCCTGTTCCCGCCGGGATCAGTTTCCCGATGATGACGTTCTCCTTCAAGCCCAACAAGGTATCGACTTTGCCTTTGATGGCGGCGTCGGTGAGGACCTTGGTCGTTTCCTGGAAGGAAGCGGCGGAGAGGAAGGAATCGGTTTCGACGGAAGCTTTGGAGATCCCAAGCAAAGTCGGTTTAAACAAGGCCGGGCGTTTGCCTGCCAATAAGATCTTCCGGTTGATTCCTGTGATCATCGGCAAGCTGAGTTGGATGCCCGCCGACATGCCCGTATCGCCACCGTCGATAACGACGACTTTACGTAACATCTGACGGATCATGACTTCGATATGTTTATCGGAGATTTCGATCCCTTGCGATTGGTAAACTTTCTTGACTTCCTTGATGATGTATTTTTGAACTTCCGCGACGCCCGCGACATCCAATAGTTCCTTCGGAGCGACTTGCCCTTCGGTCAGTTTATCGCCGGCGGAGATGTAAGCTCCGACTTTGAGCCAGTTACGGACCATTTGATTGGGTGCCGCGATATGCTCGATCGATTCTTTGTCGTTGGCGATGACGATGCGGGTGCCGTTGCGGCCTTCCAGTTCGGTGATCTCGGTGATTTCTCCGTCGATCTTGGCCAACAGGGCGGCATGCTTCGGACTACGCGCTTCGAACAATTCTTCGACACGCGGTAACCCTTGGGTGATGTCTCCCCCTTCGGCGGCGGCGACCCCTCCGGTATGGAAGGTACGCATGGTTAACTGGGTACCCGGTTCACCGATGGACTGCGCAGCCATGATCCCGACCGCTTCGCCGATTTCGACGATCTTGCCGGTAGCCATGTTGCGGCCGTAACACTTCTTACAGACACCGTAGGTTGAATCGCAGGTGAAGGTATTGCGGATGTAGACTTTGTCGACTTTGGCGTTGACGATCTTCTGGGCGATGGCTTCGGTGATGAATTCATCGGAATCCAGAATGACTTCGCCGGTGGCCGGATCATAGACGGTTTCTTTGACGAAGCGTCCGACCAAACGGTCGTAGAGGCCTTCGATGACGGAATTGGTCTTACGATCCAAGATATCTTCGACCAAGTAACCGCGATCGGTACCGCAGTCTTCTTCGATGACGATGACATCTTGCGCGACATCGACCAGACGGCGGGTCAGATAGCCGGATTCGGCGGTCTTCAACGCGGTGTCGGTCAAGCCTTTACGAACCCCGTGGGTCGAGATGAAGAACTCGGATACGTTGAGTCCTTCACGGAAGGAGGAATAGATCGGAACTTCGATGATCGAAGAGGTATATTCTTTTTTGGACTTGGATTGAGTCGGTTTCCCCATCAATCCGCGCATCCCGGCCAACTGGGTGAAGTGGGAGGCGTTACCACGCGCGCCGGAGGTCGCCATCATGTTGATGGGGTTCTTACGAGGGAGGTTTTCCATGAGTTCTTTCCCGATGTCGGATTTGATTTGATCCCACAACTGCGTTAAGTGACGTTCCCATTCTTGAGGCGTCAAACGTCCGCGTTTGAGGAGTTTCATCAGTTCGGCGGCCTTTTCTTTTCCGTATTCGACGTAACGTTGCTTATTCGGCGCGACGTTGATGTCGGAAAGCGAAACGGTCATCCCGGCGACGGTGGAGAACTTAAATCCGTTGTCTTTGATTTGGTCAAGGATTTCGGATGTTTTCTTGGTAGAGTAACGATTGAAGACTTCGGTGATAATCAAGCCAAGGTCTTTTTTCTTGAACTCACCGCTTAACGGTAATCCTTCGACGAAGGCCTTCAAATCGGTTCCGTGTTCGCAGAAGTACCGATCCGGGGTCGCGATGAAGTTGGCTTTCGTGATTTCGTTCAAGTACGGGAAATCGCTGGGGAACATTTCGTTGAAGATCAGTTTCCCGACGGTCGTCATGATGTATTTGTCCAGCTTGTCTTCGGCGAAGGAGGTTTTCTTCAACGCTTTGGCCGGTAATACGATACGCGTGTGCAGATGGATCTGTTTGTTTTCATACGCCATCAGCGCTTCGTTCATGTTTTTGTATAGATGCCCTTCGGATTCGCCGAAGGTATGCCACATGGCAGCCGCTTCTTTGTCTCCGAGAAGTACCAAGAGTTCGGCTTTCTTGTAGAATTCATCGGTACGTTCTTCCATGTTGAGGTAGAAGTTCCCCAAGACCATGTCTTGCGACGGGGTGACGATGGGCTTTCCGTCTTTCGGACCCAAGATGTTATTGGAACCGAGCATCAGGATTTCGGCTTCCGCACGCGCTTCTTCGGAAAGAGGAACGTGGACGGCCATTTGGTCGCCGTCAAAGTCGGCGTTGAACGCCGGGGTGACCAAGGGGTGTAGACGGATGGCACGGCCTTCGACCAGTTTCGGTTTGAAGGCTTGGATGCCTAATCGATGCAAGGTCGGTGCGCGGTTGAGGAGCACCGGGTGTTGATGGATGACGTCTTCGACGATATCCCAGACCCGAGGGTCTTGACGATCGATGAGTTTTTCCGCCGTTTTCGGGTTGCCCGCGATTTGACGGTTGACGATTTCGTTGATGACGAAGGGTTTGAACAGCTGGATCGCCATTTCCCGGGGAATGCCGCATTGGTACATCTTCAAGTCCGGTCCGACGGCGATAACCGAACGGCCCGAAAAGTCGACGCGTTTACCCAATAAGTTCTGACGGAAACGACCTTGTTTTCCTTTAAGGGAGTGGGAGAGCGATTTGAGCGCTCTGCCGCCGGCGCCGGTGATCGGTTTGGAACGACGTCCGTTATCGATCAATGCGTCGACCGCTTCCTGCAACATACGTTTTTCGTTTTGGACGATGATCGCCGGGGTACCCAGCTCCAACAGTTTTTTCAAACGGTTATTGCGGGTGATGACACGACGGTACAAATCGTTAAGATCGCTGGTGGCGAAACGTCCGCCGTCCAACTGAAGCATCGGACGTAGATCCGGGGGAATGACGGGCAGGTTGGTCAAGACCATCCACTCCGGCATATTGCCCGAATTACGGAACGCGTCGATGGTTTCCAAACGCTTGATGAGTTTTTTGCGTTTGTCGCCTTGGGCGCCTTCCAAATCCGCGATGACTTGTTTGTGTTCTTTTTCCAAATCTACTTTTTCAAGCAAGGCTTTGACGGCTTCGGCGCCGGTCATGGCGACGAAACGTCCGGCGCCGAATTTCGCGTTATATTCGCGATATTCGCGCTCGGTCAGAATCTGCTTGGTTTCCAGCGGGGTGTCGTACGGTTCGACGACGACCCAGCTGACGAAATAGACGACTTCTTCCAGGTTCTTGGGCGTGATGTTTAAAAGCAACGCCATCCGCGAAGGAATCCCGCGCAGATACCAGATATGGGCGACCGGTGCCGCCAATTCGATATGCCCCATCCGTTCACGACGAACCGAGGACTTGGTGACCTCAACGCCGCAACGGTCGCAGACGACCCCTTTGTAGCGCACTTTCTTATATTTTCCGCAGTAACATTCCCAGTCTTTCGACGGGCCGAAGATACGTTCGCAGAACAAACCGTCTCTTTCGGGTTTCTGGGAGCGATAGTTGATCGTCTCAGGCTTCTTGACTTCCCCGTGGGACCATTCGCGGATCCGATCAGGGCTTGCCAGGCTGATTTGAATCGAGGCAAAGTTATTGATGCTCATGGCTTACCTCCTCTTTTTAAGCGTCGAGTTCGTCTTCGAAACCGACGTGCATGGCTTCCGGTAGATCTTCTTCTTCATCGATGACCAAGGCGCCGATATCGGGCAAGGTTTCATCGAGGATCGGCGCCGCGAAGCTGTCTTCGGTTTCGATCTTCTTCATATCGACTTCGGAGCCGTCTTCATCCAACAAGCGGACGTCGATGGCCAAGGCCTGAAGTTCGTGTTTCAAGACGCGGAAGGACTCGGGGACGCCGGGTTCCGGAATCTCTTTGCCTTTGATGATGGCTTCGTAGGTTTTGGTACGGCCGACGATGTCGTCGGATTTGATCGTCAGGATCTCCTGCAAGGTATGGGCTGCCCCATAGGCTTCCAGCGCCCAGACTTCCATTTCCCCGAAACGTTGTCCGCCGTTTTGCGCCTTGCCGCCCAACGGTTGTTGGGTGACCAAGGAATACGGACCGGTGGCACGGGCATGCAGTTTGTCGTCGACCATGTGGGCCAACTTGATCATGTACATGACGCCGACCGAGATGCGTTCGTCAAACGGTTCGCCGGTGCGACCGTCGAAGAGGACGGTCTTACCATCGGGGTTGACTTTGGCTTCATCCATGATGGATTTCAGTTCGTCGTTGTTGATCCCGTCGAAAACGGAAGTGGCGAACTTGACGCCGAGTTTCTTGGCGGCCATGCCCAAGTGGATTTCAAGGACCTGTCCGATGTTCATACGCGACGGAACGCCAAACGGGTTCAACATGATGTCGACTTGCGTGCCATCCGGCAAGAACGGCATATCTTCGATCGGAAGAATCTTGGAGATAACACCTTTATTACCGTGACGTCCGGCCATCTTATCGCCTTCGGAGATTTTACGCTTCTGGACGATGTAGACCTTGACGACTTCGTTGACGCCCGGGGGCAGTTCGTGCCCTTCGGAACGTTTGAAGATGCGGACGGATTGGACGATGCCCGATCCGCCGTGCGGGACTTTGAGGGAGTTGTCACGGACTTCGCGTGATTTTTCGCCGAAGATCGCAAGCAACAGTTTTTCTTCCGGAGAGACTTCGGATTGGCCTTTCGGCGTGACTTTACCGACGAGAATATCGCCTTCTTTGACTTCCGCCCCGACCATGACGATGCCGCGGGCATCCAAATGGCGGCACGCGTTTTCGCTGACGTTGGGGATATCACGGGTGATCTCTTCCGGGCCAAGCTTGGTTTCACGGACTTCGATATCGTATTCCTCGATGTGGATCGAGGTGTAGACGTCTTCTTTGACCAACCGTTCGGACATGATGATGGCATCTTCGTAGTTATAGCCATACCAGGTCATAAACGCGATGGTGACGTTTTGGCCAAGTGCCAATTCGCCGTTCTGCATCGCCGGTCCGTCCGCCAAGACATCGCCGCGGTCGACCAGTTCGCCTTTTTTGACGATCGGCTTCTGGTTGATGCAGGTCCCTTGGTTGGAACGTCTGAATTTCTGCAGTTCGTAGACTTTGTTTCCGGTATCTTCGCTGACGATGATCTTGTTGGCGTCGACGTAGGATACTACGCCGTTACCGTTGGCGATCAAGGCCGAGCCGGAGTCGGTGGCGATACGGTGTTCGATTCCAGTACCCACAAACGGGCTGTTGGGACGAAGCAGCGGAATCGCTTGACGTTGCATGTTGGCGCCCATCAAAGCACGTGAGGCGTCGTCGTTTTCCAAGAACGGAATACAGGCTGTCGCGACCGAAACGATCTGTTTCGGCGAAACGTCGGCGAGTTCGACTTCGGCACGTAATTTCAGGACGTTTTCACCGCGGTATCGGACGACGACTTCATCATTGACCAAACGGCCGCCGATGACTTCGTTCGCCTGCGCGATGACATATTCCAATTCATCGTCGGAGGAGAGGTAGATGACATCATCGGTGACGATGCCGCCTTCCTTAACGATGCGGTACGGCGTTTGGATAAATCCGTATTCGTTGACGCGTCCATAGGAGGTCAAGTTGGAAATCAAACCGATGTTGGGACCTTCCGGCGTTTCGATCGGACAGATACGGCCATAGTGGGAGGAGTGAACGTCACGGACTTCATATCCGGCACGTTCGCGGGTCAAGCCGCCCGGACCGAGCGCGGAAATACGGCGTTTGTTGGTGAGTTCGGCCAACGGGTTGGTTTGGTCCATGAATTGCGAGAGCTGCGATGAAGAGAAGAACTCTTTGATCGCGGCGGTCAACGGACGGATGTTGGTCAAGTTCTTGGGGGTCAATCCGGAAGTTTCCGTGATCGACATCCGTTCTTTGACGACCCGTTCCATCCGGCTTAATCCGATACGGAATTGGTTTTGGATGAGTTCTCCGACCGTACGGATGCGGCGGTTGCCCAATTGATCGATATCGTCGACATCGCCCAAGCCATCCATCAGGTTCAATAAGTAGGAATAAGAAGCGACCATATCGGAGACCGTGATGGTCTTCTTGGTGCTTAAGGGATCGACGCCGATGACTTTGATGACATGATCGCCATCCGCGGCATAGATCAAGACTTGTTGGACGGCGGCACCGACCAACCACGCATCCAACTCGATACCATCGTTGACCAATTTGATCAAGATGTTTTCTTGGTCGTTGGTCAAACGCGTGACTTCCTGGTCGGCGATGAAACGGTCACAGACCAATTCGTTGCCTTCGCTTAGGACATCGACACCGTTGACCGATAAACGGCCTAAGGCAAACAAACGTTGACCGTAGTTCATGACCGCACGGTAGTTGCCTTTGTTTAAACGGACTTTATGGGCATGGATGCCACCGTAGATCGTTACCGATTCGACGGTGGTCGTAAGTTTTAGAACATCTTCTTCCGTCAATACCGTTCCTCTGAAAAGTTCGCAGGCATCGACATCCTGCGCCAACACGCGGCCGACAAGGGCTTGGTTGAGGCTGGTCGAAACGACGACGTCTTCCGGATGCGTGAATAACGGATTGAACGGGAAGGCGGTCATATGCATGCCGCTCTTTAAGGAATCGGTGAATTGTTGGTGATCGCGACGGTTAATTAACGTACCTTTCGCAATGACGACTTTACCGTTGACATCCAGGATGTTCTGCGCGACACGGTGGCCGTCCAAACGTCCGTAGACGCCCAGCTTCTTACCGAGTTTGAATCGCCCGGCTTTGGTTAAGTCATACCGACGATGATCGAAGAACTTGGCGTTCATCAAGTTGATGGCGCCATCCAAGGTCGCGATTTCGTCGGAACGTTGGTTTTCGTAGATTTCATACAACGCTTCTTGCGCGGTTTTGATCTTATCGGCTGCCAAGGTATTGACGATTTCTTCGTAATTACCGAAGAACGAGGTATACATCAGCATATAAAGGTTCAAGAACTCGCGTTGTTCGTTTTCGACTTCGACGTCATGGACCGGTAAGCCCATGGATTGAAGGAAAACCTTGAACGAGGTCGTATCGAAGGCGTCATCGCCTTTTTCAAGGTTGAGGGACATCCCGCACGCTTTGAAGAGGATCGAAGACAGGATTTTGCGTTTACGATCGATACTGACGTTCAAAATACGGCCAAGGGCCGCTTTCTTCGCGTCGGTCATATATTCGAGCCACGTTCCACGACTTGGGATCAATTCGCTCTCATAGGTTTCGCGACCGGTCTTATCATCGATTCCAGTGCTATAGTAGGCACCGGGGGAACGGACGATTTGGGAAACGATGACACGTTCCGCACCGTTGATGATGAAAGTTCCGGTATCGGTCATCAAGGGGAAATCCCCAAGGAAGACTTCTTCCCATTTATTGTAGACTTCGCCGGTCGCAGGGTCGACGATCTCGAGTTCCATGCGAGCCTTTAACGGCGCGGCGTAGTTCGCTTCGCGGACTTTACATTCATTGACCGAATATTTCGGTGTGCTGAATTCATAGTCGATGAATTTTAACTTAATATTTCCGCCGTAGTTGAAGATTGGATAAATCTCATCGAAAACTTCGCGGATCCCTTCTTTTTTAAACCAGTCGTACGAGTCGGTTTGGATCTCGACGAGGTTGGGTAGCTGCAGGGAACCGCTGACTTTGGAGTAGTCACGGCGTTTCGCTTTTTTACCGTTTTCAACGATGCGGTAAGTCTGATTTTTTTCCATGGACGCCATCCTTTCAGGTGGAATAAAATGCAAAAAAGGCATTTTACCCCAGTTTAAAATTTACTATTTATGCAATATATTATGATAGCAAACTAACGTCAAGTAGTCAAGTTTCTTTGACGGATTTGAGGATTTCGAACCCTTTTTTCAACGCCAGTCGTGAAACATTGCCAAAGATGCGCTCCAACTCCTTAGAAGCGCTGGCCGCACCCTGTTGGCGACGGATCACCACGTAAAGACTGCCTTCATTGGTCAGAATATCATAACTTTCCTGAAACAAGCGGTATACGGTCTCTTTGCCTGCACGTATGGGCGGGTTCAGTAAGACGGTTTGAAATGATTGGTCGATACCGGAAGTCCCGTCGCCGACTCGAAAGTCGACAGCAAGATCCATTTTGGAGGCACTCGCGATCGCGCATTGTACGGCACGCGGATTGATGTCCGTTCCGACAACCGATAGATCGGGTTTGATACGTTTGATCAGCAGACTCATCAAGCCATAACCGCATCCCAAGTCCAAGAGGGGTGAACGAAGGGGTTCTTCGCTCACCGTCTTGACGAGTAAGAGGGATCCTTCATCCGCTTCGGCTTTTGAGAAGACACCGTTGTCGGTAACGAAGGTATAGTCTAAACCCAAAAACCGGAAAGAGAATTCCTTCCGGTCACTTGGTAGTTCGCGATTGTCTGTGAAATAGTGTTTCAAGCGATCGCCTCCCTTACATGCTTGGGTTGAGAAGGCGTGAAACTACTTGATTTCGACGACAGCGCCAGCTTCTTCCAATTTCTTCTTGAGTTCGGCAGCTTCTTCCGGTTTGATCTTTTCTTTGATCGCCATCGGAGCTTTGTCAACTAAGCCTTTGGCTTCGACTAAGCCGAGGCCCGTGATTTCGCGGACGACTTTGATGACGCCGACTTTCGACGGTCCGACTTCTTTGAGGATAAGATCGACATCGACCGGTCCGGTAGGTTCGGCGACTTCGGCAACGGCAGCAACGGCTACCGGCGCGGCAGCGGTGACACCGAATTCGGTTTCGATCGCTTTAATGAGTTCGTTCAATTCGAGAATGGTCATTTCCTTCAGCGAGGCGATGACTTCGAGGGCAGTTAATTTAGCCATGTGGGTATTCCTCCTTATTGTTGTTCCTGTTTTTCGGCGATTTGCTTAACAGCGTAAGCGAAGTCGCGGATCGGGGATTGCAGGCAACCGAGCAGCATCGCGATCATACCTTCACGTCCAGGTAAATCACTCAGCATTTTGATGGTGTCCGTATCGACGACTTTGCCTTCAACAACCCCGCCTTTAACGACGAGTTTCTTGTGTTTCTTGGCAAACTTCGTAAGAATACGGCTAGGCGCTACCGCATCGCTACCAAAAGCGATGGCGTTAGGACCGGTCAGGCTTTCGGTCAAAGCTCCATATCCGAGTTCGTCGGCGGCGCGTTGGGTCATCGAGTTCTTGTAAACTTTGAATTCGATCCCTTCGGCACGCAACAGGCGACGCAGATTGGTGACTTCGGCAACGGTGAGCCCGCGATATTCGACGACGACGCTGGACTGCGCATCCCGGAGCTTTGCCGCGATTTCGCCGACCAACTCAATCTTCGAATCGAGTATCGTTTGGTTCATGTGTCGTACACCTCCTTGTGTTATTTACCCTATACCCGCAAAATAAGAAACTCATGCCAAAGACATGAGTTTGAAAGTTTTTTTGCTTTCTACCTCGGCAACGGATTAAGCCTAATGGCGGTTGCTGTCTATGGTATAGTGATAACACGTTTAGTTTATCAGATTTTGACGAGAAGTCAAGTTGATTCGCATATCTAGGGTCGATCGTTGGTGACATCGCCGCTTTGGTCGAGGGAGATCGGATCCCCTAAGACTTTTGCTTCAGGTTTGATTAAAGAGAACAACACATCTTTATTGCGAGCTAAGATTTCCCGGGCATCGCGCAACCATTGGTAAGAATAGGGTATCTTTTCAGCCGCAACTCCGATCGCATCGATGCCTAAACTGCGGGCGATATAGAGGGCGCGATAGAGATGATATTGTTGGGTGACGATGATGATCTTGGTTGCGCCGAAGATCGCTTTGGCGCGATAGAGACTGTCATAGGTCGAAAATCCCGCATGATCCATAAAAATCGAGGAAGAAGCGATTCCTTGTTCGATCGCAACGTCTTTCATGACGTTCACTTCGTCATATTCGACGGTACCGTGATCTCCACTCATTAAGAGACGATCACTGGCTTGGAGTTTGAAGAGTTCAACCCCTTTGTCGAGTCGATCCTTCAGCATCGGGCTGGGTTGATTGTTTTCCCATACGCCGGCACCAAGGACAAGAATGCAGTCGTAGTCGTTGGATTCAAGTTGATCAACAGTAAATATACGATTTTTTGTGGATTGTACCACCCATAAATCGATCAATAGGACTACGACCGATCCGATCACAACGCATCCAAACAGAATCCTTACGACCATGACATGGTTCCACTTCTTTTGTTTCATACATACCCCCCTCTTAATCTGTTCTTAGGATATCACGATTTGACGATCAACCAAAGAAAAAAAACGCCGAAGCGTTTAACGGGCGAAGAGGAGAACCCCCAACATCATCGGGGTGAGATTGATCCGTGCGGCACGATGCGACAGCTGCGCACCGATTTCAAGCACCGCGCAGAGTTTATCGGCGGCTTGGACGACCCATGCTTCTTTGCTTTGCGGTTTCGCATCGCCTAATGGCCACATGTGGTTGACGATGCAATCCGCCATGGTTTCACTGACTTCCGTCATGGCACAGGCATTGGATAAGGCTTGGGCAGGATGGACGTTGACATGACGGCCTTCGACCGGTTGTTCGGTACGCCAGTCATAGAGGTAAAGATCATGCAATAAGGCGCCGCGGACCGTGTCCTGTACGTTCAGGTTCAACCGGCTTGCCATACGATAAGAAACATAGGCGACATTCAGGGAATGTTGACGGCGTGAGGTGTTGAGATGTTGACCATATTCATCCAAGGCAAGCATGGAAGGGTGGTCCCAGAGGTCTTCGATCATGGAGACAAATTCGATATGTTGCGCGTTTTCGCTTTGAAGTAAGTTTTGGTTGAGTAGTACGGGTTTCATAGCGCTCCTATTGTGACGTTCACAATGCGCACACTATAGCATGCTAGATTCTCAAGAACAAGTGAAATGTTTGTGTTTTCGTGAAGTTTCATCTTCAAATTTAAAACAATAATGATTGTCTATCACATGTTCGGATGTGAGCCCTTTCATATGCGACAAACGCAAAAAAAGAGCTCTCCTACGAGAGCTCGATAAATCCGGCAGCGAGTTATCTTCAC
>CAZGLV010000003.1:0-76716 GCA_964526155.1 uncultured Erysipelotrichaceae bacterium
CAACAAGCCCTTATAGGGCGAGGTCAAACTACCGGCTAAGCCGGTAGTTATGATTCATGACGGTCAGTCGTCGTTTTCTTCTTCGACTTCGTGATCCTCTTTTTCATCTTCGTCGTTATCTTCGTCTTCATCCTCGTCACGATCATCGTTCTCTACTTCTTCATGATCCCCGTCTTCGTCTTGATCCTCATTCTCCTTCACTTCGGGAAGTTGTTCATCGGGCGTGTCATCATTCAACGCGATCGCCACGACCTGACCGAGGGATACGTAAACGGTAATGCGATCCCCGGGCTGGAAGTCCGATAATACCAATGGATTTCCTTCTTCATCGACGAGAATTGGTGTCTGGGCGAGCGGATATTCCACGCGTTTCATCACGGTCGTCGTCGTGGAAGTTGTTTTGGTGGCGGAAGTGACCGTATCGACGGTCGACTGTGTCGGGATATCGATCAACAGCATCCCATCGCTGATTCCACCAAAAACTCCATGAACAACCGCGTCATAGGAAACGGTCGCCTCGATCGCGGATTGCTTCTGCGTCGCAGACGTTGTTGCGTCCGTTCCTGTTGAAGAAGTTCCTTCGATCGGTTTGGTGGAGGAACTTACCGTATCTGTCGTATTGGAGGTTTCTTGCTTCTTTGTGGCCGCGCTTTCGACATCGTCGGTTGTATCGTCCTCTTTCGAGACGGTAGGGAACTTGGATGTTTCGAGGTGCCCTCCATACATCAATCGTTCAAAATCGCCTTTGGAACACCCGCTTAGTAACAGTACAACCAATCCGACTTGAATCAACTTACTCATCTTTTTCATCGTTTTCGTCTTCATGTTCGTCTTTCTCGCTTTCGTTTTCGTTCTCCGTGTCTTCCTCTTCCTTCCCTACCTCTTCTTCTACCTCGACTTCTTCAACCTCATCCTGTTCTTCCTGCTCTAACAATCCTATGATTTCTTGAGACAACTGCTCGACGGACGTACCCGGTTGGTTGAGCCGGGAACGATAAGCGGAAACATCGATTCCTTGTTTCTGAAGGAAATCCAACGCTTCCAGCAAATCATCCGTTTCGATTTCGGTATCCTCATCAATCTCGCCGATCGACGTTTCAAATTCAGCGCGTAATGTCGGATCTTCGAAATAGGACTGTACCGTCGCATTTTTATCCAAAGCTAAATCGGGATTACCTTTCTGTAACAAGTAAATCCAAAACGGAATGTTTTGCGCGTCCGCATTCTCGAGATCTTCACGCATCGCTTCCATAAAAGCGACACTCATACCGGAAAACAAAGGGTTTTCTTTTTGAAGATTCGCCAACAATGATTTAAGGTCGACGCTGAAGGTCGTGTCCTGACCGTTTGTGGCGACGATCGTCACCAAGATGAAGTCTTGGGTCAAGGCGAGCTGATCGACATATCCCTTTTCGATGGTTTGCTTCACGAGCGCCGCGATCGCATCCGTTATACTTAATCCGACCAAGGATTTCATATCCAATGAATCGGCTTGAGCGTTTTGAGGCAAAGCCTTCAGGACGATGAACTCATCCGTCAACTCGAAGCGGACACTGGGATTCAGATCGACGGAAACGACTCCGGCAACGGCAACGGTCGGACGGGCCAACAACATGCCGATCAACATCACCGTAAGCAGGATCGAACTTACCGTCATCGCCAGTTTGAATTTAGGGAAGGGACGAAACTCGACTTTACGGGTAATGTTCTCGAAAACTCGATCTTCGTCCAAAAACGCACCGCGTAACCCTTGTTTTAGCTTATCCAAGCGCTTCAACCTCCTTCCGTAATTTCAATAACGCCCGATAATAGCGCGCTTTCACCGTATTCTCATTCAGATCCAAGACAAGTGCGATCTCCGCAAAGGTCATTTCCAACTGCACTTTCGCGATCAAGATCCGCTGCGATTCCACATCCATCCGTTTCAATAAGCGGGTGAGATCGTCAAGCGAAGCCTTGTGGATCGCCGCAAGATGCGGATCTTCACCATCGGTCAATTCGGACACCCAGACTTGTTCTTCATCATCGATCAACGTGACCGGCGCTTTGGATTTCCACCGATAATAGCGCTTCAATTCGTTGTTTGCGACTTCGGTCAGATACGCGATCGGATTTTCGATCGGTTTACGCTTGACCAACACTTTAAAGTAAGCGGCGTATACATTCTGAAGCAAATCCTCCATATCCGCCGGTTGAACGACGCGAAACAAAAGATACTTGCTGAGTATCGGAAAAGTATCTCGGTAGATCGCTTCAAACGCGTCGTGGATCTCGCTCATGGGGGTCCTCACTAAGTTCGATGCTGCATCTTTAAAAAAAGTTGCGTGATATCGATAACTAATTGCACTTTAACAAAATCAAGTTCATGCTACAATGAAAGTACTCTACTGAAGGCCGATCTGGAAATGAAATCAAGGGATTTCCCCGCAAGCCTTTGAAGAAAAAGATAATGTGGTATAATTGTCGCAGATAGGAAGTGACCACATGCTGAAAATCAAAGATGTATCCAAAACCTATAATAACGGCGTCAACGCCCTTTACAATATCAACTTGCTGATCGAGCAAGGAGAGTTCGTCTATATCATCGGACCGACCGGTTCGGGGAAATCGACTCTGATCAAACTCTTGGATGCGGAAGAAAAACCGACCAAAGGAACCGTCGAAGTCGGCGGGGTCAATATCGGAAAACTACGCCCCGGAAGAATTCCGTATTATCGTCGCAGTATCGGCGTGGTCTTTCAGGACTATCGCTTACTGGAACGAAAAACCATTTTCGAAAACGTTCATTTCGCTCTTGAAATCACCAATATGCCAACGTTAAAGGCGCGTCAACGCGTTCGGGAAGTATTGAGTTTAGTCGATTTGGCGGACAAAGCCAACGACTTTCCGGCCAACTTATCCGGCGGCCAGCAACAACGCACGGTCATCGCCCGGGCGATCGCCAACCGTCCGAAAGTCCTGATTTGCGACGAACCGACCGGCAATCTGGATCCGGCCAAATCGGCGGATATCATCCGTTTGCTTGAGAAAATCAACAAAGAAGAAGGAACGACCATCCTGATGGTCACCCATGACATCGGCATGGTCAACTCCTTCCGTAAGCGCACGATCGCCCTTCAGGACGGCCATATCATGGCGGATCTCCGTGACGGAGGGTACATCGAATGAAAATCGGACGACACATCAAAGAAGGACTCATCGGCGTTCTGCGTCATAGCGCGATGTCGATCTCCGCGGCGACGGCCGTAACGATCACGCTTTTGCTTGTATCGATGTTTCTGTTATTGACACTCAATCTCCAACAGATCACGCGGAATGTTGAGGAAAGCATCCAAATCCACGTTAAAATCGCAAACGGGACCAGCGCCGAAACGATCAGCGCGACCCAAGCCGCAATCGCGAAATTGGCCGGAGTCACCAAGGTGACCTTCTCCGACAAAGACGCGGAACTGGATCGCTTCATCGCCGCCTTCGGGGAAGACGGGAAAATCTTTGAAATGTATCGCGGGGAAGACAATCCGCTGCGCGACGCGTATTTGGTCGACGTGGCGAAAAACGCGACTTTGGATGTCTTAGCCGCCCAAATCCGCGGTTATGCGGGAATCGAGAAAGTCGATTACGGGGGAGAGAATACCATCAAATTGGTTACGTTTATGGATTCCCTTCAAAACGGCGGTTTGCTTCTGGTTTCGATCTTAAGTTTGTTGGCGATCTTCCTGATTTCCAACACGATCAAAATCACGATCAACGCCCGTTCCGACGAGATCCACATCATGCGCACCTTAGGCGCAACCAACCATTTCATCCGTTTTCCGTTTCTGATCGAAGGGATTCTCATCGGACTTTTGGGTTCGATCCTACCGATCTTGATCACGATCTTCGGCTACCATTATCTCTTTAACGCCATGGGCGGAGTCTTAGCCAGCAATCTCTTCTTGCTTCGTCCGGTATTTCCGATGGTCTACCAAGTCAGCGGCATATTGACGGGCATCGCCGTCTTGGTCGGACTCTTGGGGAGTTTTATTTCCGTGACCCGTCACTTGAGGTGGAAACGATGAAAAGAAAATTCTTGATCGCCGTTTTGATTTCATTCATGCTTTTCGGCTTCGGAAACGTCAGCGCCGAAACCTACGACTTCGCCAACAACGAGGCCTATTATTCCGCGCTCTGTTCGTCGGCCCAAGCCTCGAAAAACCGTACGGTCTGCCTGGCGTATCAGAACTATGTCAATCAGAAAGTGTTGGATGCGCAAAAGCAACTGAACGCGTTGAAAAAAGACATGGCCAACATCGCCGCCAACATCACCAAATACACGGCGCAGTTATCCAACTACCAAGCGCAAATCACGCAGTTGGAGAACGATATCATCGCTTTGGAGAAATCGATCGAAGCCTCAGAGGCCAGCATCGTCATTTTGGAAGCGGAGATCGTCCAACGCGAAGGCGTCATCGAAACGATCGATTCCAGCGTTAAGGAACGCATGGTCAACATGCAATCCTTCGCCAGTCTCAACGGATACATCGACTTCCTCATGGGAGCGGAGTCGTTCACCGATTTGATTCGCCGGGTCGAAGGGATCAACGATATCACCGATTTCGACAAGCAACAGATGGATTTGCTTCAAAGCGAAGTCAATTTGTTGAATGAAGACAAAGCCGAAGTGGAACGTCAGAAAGAAGCGCTCGAACAAAACAAAGCCAACATCGAAATCAATAAGGAAACGATGGAAGGTCTCAAAGCCGCCGCGGCGACCATCCTTGCGGAGTTCCAGAAGCAAGAAGCGGCGTTGATGGCGCTTGAGAACGAATTGGTCGCGGACCTATCGAAGACACAGGATGCCTTAAAGGCGATTTCCAAAGCCTTGAATTCGATCGCGCCTTCACCGGGTTGGTCCGTTCCCATTCGCGCACGCTTCCGCGTCAGCGCCGGGACCTGGTATTACAACGGCACGTCCAGCGTCCATTTGGGCGTCGACATGGCCGCTCCGGTCGGAACCAACATCTACGCGGTCGCCAACGGGGTCGTCATCTATTCCTCCAACGCGTGCCCGACCTATGGGTATCTGGGAAGCAAATGCGGCTACCCGGGTTCCTCGTATGGCGGCAACCAAGTCTACACGATGGTCAACGTCAATGACAAATCCTACGCCATCCGCTACATCCACCTCGAAGCCGGTTCCCCGATCAAGGTCGGGACGATCGTCAAACCGACGGATGTCGTCGGACGCGTGGGTTCTTCCGGGAATTCCTCCGGTCCGCACTTGCACATCGAAGTCATTTATCTCGGCACCAACACCGTCGCCTATTACGCCCAACGCTGGAACGGCGATTTGGTCTTCGGCACCGGATATTCGTTAAGCAGCCGTTGCGCGACCAACGGAAACAAAGCGCCGTGCCGCTTGCGTCCGGAAGATGTCTTCGGAGTTTCATACGGTAAAACCTATAACTAAAAAGGAGCCGCCCATGACGCAGAAAGAACTTCCGTTTTTCATGAGTAATCCCGCCTGGTATGTGTTGGATATCGAATCAGGGAGATACCGGTTGACCCCTGCAGCCCCTGTCGAAGCCGTGAAGAGTTACGAAGAGTATTATGAAGCGATTGAAAATCTATATGAAGATGAGGATCGGGAGAATGTCTGACATTCTCCTTTTTTTTATTCTTAAAATGTATAATGCGATAAGAATAAAGCGCGAGAAAATCGATAGTATAATATACATTGTTTTTATAACGAGAAGCAGACACGTCAACTTAAGGAGAAGATGTGCCTGTCCAACCTTCGGTACGACTTGACGCAAATCCGTAAAGCCGATTCGTTTTCACCGGAATTCCTTTGACAGATTGCACTTGTTGGCCGAAGATAGATTGTGCATGGTAAAATAAACGCAAGACGAGGTAACCATATGTCAGAGAAAAAAGTACGCATACACCTTGAAAAACATCGCTGGCCCGATGAAGTCCAAGAACGACGCAAACGCAATCTGCGTCGCGGGATCATGATCGCCGGCGTTTTAGTGACCTTCGTATTCGGATGGGTGGTCGGTTCGACGTTCGCCGGTCCGACCGCGACCGATACCGGAACATTCGGGAAACTCCAAGCGATTTACGAATCGATGGGCGAAGACTGGTATTTCGGGAAAGATATCGAAGATCTCAACACCAAACTGATCGACGACGCCATCAACGGGATGGTCGACGGCAGCGGGGATATCCATACCTATTATATGAGTGCCGAAGAAGCCAAAGCGTTCACGGATTCCATGAATCTGGGATTCGTCGGGATCGGTGTCCAATATTATGATGCGGAAGGGACGTACATCATCGAACGCGTCTTCCGCGGATCACCGGCCGAGAACGCCGGGGTTCTGCCGGGCGATATCATTTATAAAGTCAACGGCGAACTGATGTCCGACATCGGTTCGGATAAGCTTGCGGAAAAAGTCAAAGGGGAGGCCGGAACGACCGTCAAGGTCGTATTCCTCCGTGCCGGACAGGAAATCGAGAAAACGATCACCCGTGCCAGCATCAATAACACCGCCTACGGCGAGATGATCGACGCGGATAGCGGCTTGCTTGAAATCAGTACCTTCGGCGATACGACCGGACCGGAAGTCAAAGCGATCTTGGAAGATTTTAAGAAGAAGGGTGCGACGGATTTGATTCTGGATCTGCGCGATAACGGCGGAGGGTATTTGAGTACCTTGGAAACGATCGGTTCTTTCTTCATCGAAAAGGGCGGCATCCTGCTTCAACAGGAATTCCGCGACGGGTCGATCCAAGTTTCCAAGTCCAGCGGGAATATCGTCCAGACTTGGAAGAAAATCGTCATATTAGTCAACGGAAACACCGCATCGGCGGCAGAAGTGTTGACGGCCGCGTTAAGCGAAAACCTCAAAGATACCGTCACGATCGTCGGAACCTTGACCTATGGGAAAGGAACCGTACAGACGCAACGTCCCTTCAACGATCAATCGGTCCTTAAGTATACGATCGCCCAATGGTTGACACCCTTAGGCAACATGATCAACGGAAAAGGGATTACCCCGGACGAAGTCGTTCCGTTGGAAACCATCATGGAGAACGGATTTAGCGAATATCCGGATGAAACGAAGACCTATGCATATGATTCGGTCGGTGAACCGGTCAAGGTGATGCAGGAAGCGTTGCGTTTCCTTGGCTACGCCGTCGACCGTACGGACGGATACTTCTCGCAAGCGACGCTTAACGCTCTGAAAGCGTATGAAGCGACCCGCGGGACCGCAACCGGAATCTTGACGCAAGATCGATACAATCAACTGAACTCCGACGTGATCCGCGTCTGGCATCAGGAAATCAAGACGCGCGACACGCAAATGGCGAAGGCGGTGGCAATCCTCGATGAATGAAACCTTTCAGCTTGTCAGTAAGTACGTACCGACCGGGGACCAACCGGCCGCGATCGCGGAATTGGTCGCCGGACTCAACGCGAACAAACGCGCCCAAGTTCTTTTAGGCGCGACCGGGACGGGGAAGACATTCACCGTCAGTAACGTCATTGCGCAAGTGAATCGTCCGACCTTGGTATTTGTCCACAATAAAACCTTAGCCGGACAACTCTATTCCGAATTCAAAGAACTCTTCCCGCACAACCGGGTCGAGTATTTCGTCTCCAACTTCGACTATTACCAACCGGAAGCCTACATGCCCAAAACCGATACCTACATCGAGAAAACCGCGATGATCAACGAAGAATTGGATATGTTGCGGATGGCTTCGATCAACTCGATCTTGGAACGTCGCGATGTCATCATCGTCGCTTCGGTCGCCTGCATCTACGCATCCTCGGATCCGAACCTCTACAAAAACATGTTCTTCACGCTTCGGGTGGGCGAACGGGTCGTACGTAAGGAATTATTAGGGAAACTGGTCGAACGTCAATACACCCGCAATGATTTGGATCCCAAACGCGGAACGTTCCGTGTCCATGGGGATGTCATCGAAGTACGATTGGGACATACCGAACAGTTCAATCTGCGGATCGAACTTTTCGACGATGAGATCGAACGGATCACCGAAGTCGATCCTGTCACCGGAAAAATCCTAAACGCATATAGCGTATACAATGTATTCCCGGCCAAAGAATATGCCCGGCCGAAAGAACAAATCTACGCCGCTTGCCTAAAGATCGAAGAAGAGTTGAAAACACGGTTAAGCGAGTTTGAAAGAACCGGGAAGCTGCTTGAGAAACAGCGCCTCGAACAACGGACGCTCTACGATGTGGAAGCATTGCGGGAGTTCGGATTCTGCCCCGGTATCGAGAACTATTCCATGCACATCGACGGCCGTGCCCCCGGGCAACGTCCGTTCAACCTCTTCGATTACTTCCCGGAAGATTATTTGTTGGTGATCGATGAATCGCATGTCAGCGTTCCGCAAGTCCGCGGGATGTTTAACGGCGACCGTGCCCGCAAAGAAACTTTGGTGAAATACGGATTCCGCTTACCCAGCGCTTTGGAGAACCGTCCGATGCGGTTTGAGGAATTCGAGAAAGTCATCAACCAAGTGCTTTTCGTCTCCGCGACTCCGGGCAACTACGAGCTTGAACTCACAAACAACCAAGTCGTCCAACAGATCATACGGCCGACCGGTTTATTGGATCCGATCATCGAAGTCCGCCCTTCCCATGGACAGATCGACGATATCATGGACGAAATCCGGACACGCAGAGATCGCAACGAACGGGTCCTTATCACCACGCTGACCGTTAAAATGGCCGAAGAATTGACCGCTTACCTGAAAAAAGCCAACTTCAAAGTCGCTTATCTCCACCACGAAACCAAAACCTTGGAACGCATCGAAGTTTTACGTGATCTACGTAAAGGGAAATACGACGTCTTGGTCGGCATCAATCTTCTTCGCGAAGGGCTCGACTTGCCCGAAGTCTCGTTGGTCGCGATCTTAGACGCGGACAAAGAAGGATTCTTACGTTCGGAACGATCGCTCATCCAGACCATCGGTCGGGCGGCGCGTAACGCCAACGGAAAAGTGCTCATGTATGCGGATCGTATGACGGATTCGATGACCAAGGCGATCGGCGAAACCAATCGTCGACGTGCCATCCAAGAAGAACACAACCGTGTCAACCACATCACGCCGACCACCATCGTCAAAGAGATTCAAGACGTCATCCGTGGGAAAGAAACGCAGGAGATGGCGGCGAAACTACTTAAGAAAAAATCCAAGGTCAACAAGCCTGAACGCGAGAAACTGATCGCGAACTTGGAGACGGAAATGCACGAAGCCGCGAAGGTTCTCGACTTCGAACGTGCGGCGGAATTACGCGATGTCATCCTTGAGCTGAAAGCCGAAAGTTAACTTGAAAATAATTCAAGTTTTAGGTTCAAAGTCAAGACAAGAACTTCGACCTGATGTATAATAAAACGGCAGAGGTGATCCGATGAATCAAGACTACATTATTATTAAAGGGGCGCGGGAGAACAATCTCAAAAACATCGACCTGAAGATACCGCGCAACCAACTGGTCATCATGACCGGACTCTCAGGCAGCGGGAAAACCTCGTTGGCATTCGATACCATTTACGCGGAAGGACAGCGACGTTACGTCGAGTCTTTAAGCGCATACGCACGGCAGTTCTTGGGCAATCAAGATAAGCCGGACGTCGACTTGATCGAAGGCTTGTCGCCGTCGATTTCGATCGATCAGAAAACCACATCAAACAATCCGCGTTCCACCGTCGGGACGGTGACGGAAATTTATGATTATCTACGTCTTTTGTATGCGCGTGTGGGGACACCCTATTGTCCGACCCATAACGAACCCATCACCGCCCAGACCATCCGCCAAATGGTGGATCGTGTCATGGAACTTGAGGACGGAACACGGCTCAATATCATGGCGCCGTCGTTACGCAGGGCGAAAGGGACCCACAAGGATCTTTTCGATAAGTTGCGCAAAGAAGGTTATATCCGTGTGCGGGTAGACGGTGAAGTAAGACTCTTGGAAGATGAGATCACGTTGGATAAAAACAAACGCCATGACATCGACATTTTGGTCGACCGGATCATCAAACAACCGGACAGTTCTTCGCGTCTCCATGATTCGTTGGAAGTTTCCTTGCGCTTAGCCAACGGCTTGGCCTTGGTGGATACCGGTAAGGAAGAACTCTTGTTCTCAAGCAATTACGCGTGTCCGAAGTGCGGATTTTCCGTCCCCATTCTCGAACCGCGGCTTTTCTCGTTCAATTCGCCGTTAGGCGCATGCGCCACCTGTAAAGGATTGGGCGTCACACAGAAAGTCGATATCGATTATCTGATTCCGGATCGTTCGAAATCCATTTCGAAAGGTGGCATCGTCTATTATAAGAACATCGTCGATTCGGAGAACATCGAATGGCAAACTTTCCAGATTTTGTGCGACCATTACAAAATCCCGCGGGATGTCCCCATTTCCCAATTGACCCCGAAACAACTCGATATTCTTCTGAAAGGTTCGCCTGAACCGATCAAGTATACGATCGAATCCCGATCGGGCAACGTTTTTTCACGTTTCGATGTCATCGAAGGGGTCGTGACCTTAATCGAACGACGTTACCAAGAAACCACCTCCAGCATGGCACGGGAATGGTATGCGACCTTCATGGCCGAGTCTCCTTGTCCGACATGCAACGGAAAACGTTTGAACGAAATCGCCTTAAGCGTTCGGGTCGGGAATAAAGACATCAACGCATGGACGCGCATGAGCGTCAAACAATCCCTTCAATATCTTTCGTCCTTGAAGCTGGGGAAAATGCAGGAAGAGATCGCGAAACTAGTCTTAAAGGAAGTCCGTGAACGGATCACGTTCCTCAAAGATGTCGGTTTAGAATATCTAACTCTCGACCGCATCGCTGGTTCGCTCTCCGGGGGAGAAGCGCAGCGAATCCGATTGGCGACGCAAATCGGATCCCATCTTACCGGTGTGTTGTACGTCTTGGACGAACCGTCGATCGGATTGCATCAACGTGACAACCATAAGTTGATCACAACCTTAAAGAACATGCGTGATCTCGGGAACTCGTTGATCGTCGTCGAACATGACGAAGAAACGATGATGGAGAGCGATTATATCATCGATATCGGTCCGGGAGCCGGATTGCATGGCGGGGAAGTGGTCGCCATGGGAACGCCTCAAGAACTCATCGAACATCCGACTTCCATCACCGGCATGTTTCTGTCTGGGAAGATGTCCAACCCCATTCCGACGATACGACGTAAAGGCAATGGTAATTCCTTGACGGTCGTAGGAGCACGGGAGAACAATCTGAAAAACATCACCGTGGATTTTCCCTTGGGCTGCTTTATCGCGGTCACGGGAGTTTCGGGTAGCGGGAAGTCCTCCTTGGTCAACGAAGTGTTAGGAAAAGGTATCACGCATTATTTAGGTAAACCGAAAGTCAAACCGGGTTTGCATGATCAAATCCTCGGGATGGAACAGATCGATAAACTGATTGAGATCGACCAAGATCCGATCGGTCGTACGCCGCGATCCAATCCGGTGACATATACCGGTATCTTCGACGATATCCGTGAACTCTTCGCGATGACCCCTGCGGCCAAAGCGAAAGGCTATGATAAAGGACGTTTTTCCTTTAATATAAAAGGCGGACGTTGCGAGATGTGTCAGGGTGACGGAGTCAAACGGATCTCGATGCACTTCTTACCGGATGTCTATGTCCCCTGCGAAGAATGCGGTGGACGGCGATATAATGATGAAACGTTGGATGTCACCTACAAAGGCAAAAACATCTACGATGTCTTGGAGATGACGGTTGAGGAAGGACTGGAGTTCTTCGCGCCGATCCATAAGATCAAACATCGGTTACAGACATTGCATGATGTCGGGTTGGATTACGTCAAACTCGGACAGTCGGCGACCACGCTCTCGGGCGGGGAAGCGCAACGGGTCAAACTGGCTTCCGAACTCCAACGCAAAGCGACCGGTAAAACGGTATTCATCTTGGATGAACCGACCACCGGTTTGCATAGTTACGATGTCGGGAAGTTGTTGGTGGTGTTACAGCACATCGTCGATAACGGCGATACCGTCATCGTTATCGAACACAATCTCGATATCATCAAGAATGCGGACGTGGTCATCGACCTCGGACCGGAAGGCGGCGATGAAGGCGGAAGGTTGCTTCAAATCGGTACGCCGGAAGAAATCATGAAGAATAAGAAGAGTTATACCGGGCAATACCTCAAACACGTATTGCGGGAGAGGAGCGAATGATGGAATTCGAAGGCAAGGCGCTGATGCGCGATTTTAAAAAATTCTTCAATTTCGAACAATTGACCGGCGATGAAAGTTCGCTCGATCGTTGGGTCGTCGTCCCGGATATCAATCGTCCCGGGTTGGAACTGACCGGATTTATGCAATTTACCGAACCGAAACGCGTCGTCATCTTCGGCAACAAGGAAATCGCGTATATACAGACGATGCCCGAGGAACGGCAGTGGGCGGCCTTCAACATGTTGACGGATTCATTCACACCGTCCATCTTGATCTCACGCAATCAGGAGTGCCCGCCCATTCTTCACGAAATCGCAATTCAAAAGAATTTCCCGATTTTCCGTTCACCGTTACCGACGTATCGGTTGATGGTCGACGTCATTTCGTATCTTGATGAAATGTTGTCGCCGGCCGACAATATCCATGGCGTTTTGATGAATGTCTTCGGGAAAGGTGTCCTGATTACCGGATCCAGCGGGATGGGGAAATCCGAAATCGCGTTGGAACTCATTCGTAAAGGCCACATCTTGGTCGCGGATGACCGTGTCGACGTGGTCCGGATCCACAACACGATCTTCGGGCAAGCACCGGAGTTGTTGCGGGGGATGTTGGAGATCCGCGGAATGGGGATCATCGACGTCACCAGCATGTTCGGGGCGGCGACGATGTTGGACCGTACCCGCGTGGACTTCGTGGTCGAACTTGAGAAATGGGACGACACGAAAGAATATGATCGCTTGGGAATCGATGACGAAAGCAGTATCACGATTCTCGACATGAAGGTTCCGCGTTTGATTTTCCCGGTCAAAGAAGGTCGAAACATGGCGGTGCTGATCGAATCCGCCGTCATCGACTTCACCTTAAAACAAAAAGGGATCAATAGCGCGAAAGACTTCGAACAGCGCGTTTATAATTTCATTGCCAATCAAAACAAGTAGGAGGATTACGATATGCAATTCTTTCCGGATGCCTCGACATTTCTGAATGTCGGTCCGATTTCCATCAAGTGGTACGCGGTGTTAATTCTCAGCGGTGCCATGTGCGTCTATTCCATCGCCGTCCGCAATTTCCGTAAAATCGGATACAAGTCCGACGTCGCCGACGATTTGTTTTTCGGAGCCCTGCTCGCAGGAATCATCGGCGCCCGTCTTTGGTATGTGGCGTTTTACGATTTGTCTTCCTATCTTGCCAATCCGATTTCGATCTTGATGACCTGGCAAGGCGGTTTGGCCATTCAGGGCGGACTTATCCTTGGGGCTACCTATGGTTATTGGTTCACCCGCAAACGCAAGATCGACTTCATGCGTTTGGCCGACCAAGTCGTACCGGCCATCCTCTTGGCGCAAGCGATCGGCCGTTGGGGCAACTTCCTCAACCAAGAAGCGTATGGGGTCGCGGTCACGGAAAGTTACTTTAAATTCTTCCCCGAGTTCATTAAAAACATGATGTTTATCGACGGTGCCTATCGCGTTCCGACCTTCCTCTATGAAAGCGTCTTGAATGTGATCGGCTTTGTCTTGATCACCTTTATTTTAAAGAAAAACCTCAAGAATCGTCATCGCGGCGATTTGGTTTACGCATATCTGATGTGGTATGGGATCACCCGTTTCTGGGTCGAAGGCATGCGTACCGACAGTCTCATGTTCTATGGGATGAGGATGGCGCAGATCACATCCTTGGTCTTTGTGGTCTTAGGGGTTCTTGGCATGTTGGGCGTGTATCGCCGCTTCTTCACGAAACGCAAACCGGTCGTGTTGTTTGATTTGGACGGAACTTTGTTGGATACGGAAAAGGCGATTCTAGCCAGCTATACCCAAGTTTTGCGTGAATTCCGGCCGGATCAGGAATTCAGTAAGGAAGAACTCTTGGACCTTTTGGGTCCGACCTTGAACGTCGGATTCGGGCGATATCTGAACCCGGATGAGATCCCTTTGGCGATCGAACGATATCGTTCGTTGAATGTCGAATATCATAAGACGCATGTCTTCATGGTCGACGGGGCGAAAGAAGTGATCGATCAACTGAAGACCGAAGGCTATCGTTTAGGAATCGTATCATCCAAGAAGAAGGAAGTCATTTTGTTAGGTTTGAATTTGTTTGACTTGCAGGACGAATTTGAAGTCATCGTCGGCTATGACGAAGTCCTGAAACATAAACCGGATCCCGAGGGGATCTTCACCGCCTGTAGCTTGATGAAGGTCGGACATGACGATGTCGTGTATGTCGGGGATTCTGCCGGAGACATCGAAGCTGCCAAGGCGGCGGGTGTCTATTCGATCGGTTTCGTATTTAATCCCGATCGCAAGGAACAACTCGTCGCGACGAAACCGAATTCCTTGATCGAGAAGCTCGCCGAGATTCCCGAAATCCTAAAGGAGGATATCTCATGGACAAGCTCTACGATATAAGCATCATCGGTGCCGGTCCGGCCGGTATGACCGCGGCGATCTACGCGAAACGTGCCGGGCTGGAAGTCATCGTCTTCGAGAATTCCGCTCCGGGAGGGAAGTTGGTCAAAACCTTCGAAATCGACAATTGGCCGGGCAATCCGCATATTTCCGGCGTGGATCTTGCGCTGCAGATGTTCGGACATACCCAGAACCTTGAGATCGAAACCGAGTTTGTCGGGGTGAAGCAAGTGATCGAGGGAAATCCGAAGCAAATCCTGACGGAGGATGGTCGTACTTTTCATACGAAAGCGATCATCGTCGCGACCGGAACCGTCGAAAACAAGATGGGAATTCCGGGGGAGGAACAAAACATCGGCCACGGTGTCAGTTTCTGTGCCGTCTGTGACGGAACGTTCTATAAGGATAAAGATGTCGTCGTCATCGGCGGCGGGAACGCGGCGTTGGAAGAATCCTTGTATCTGACCCAGTTCGCAAAGACCGTGACGATCGTCATACGTCGCAATGTCTTCCGTGGTGACAAGGCGGCGCAAGATGCGGTATTCGCTCATCCGAAGATCAAAATCATCAAACGTCATATCCCCATCGAAGTCTTGAGTGCCGACAAGAAAGTCGTCGGGATCAAGTTACAGAACTTGGATACGCACGAAACCATTGATTTCACTTGCGACGGGATCTTCCCGTACATCGGCGCCACTCCTTCCACCGGTTTTCTTAAAGACCTGGGAATCTGTCAGGAAGACGGATACATCAAAGTCAACGACAAGATGGAAACCTGCATCAAAGGGATCTACGCGGCCGGCGATGTCATCGTCAAAACCTTGCGTCAGATCGTTACGGCGACCGGCGACGGCGCGGTGGCGGCGCAAATGGCTTTCCAATACATCAAAGAGTCCTAAGGGCTCTTTCTTTTCTTTACTTATCTTTATATGCCTTTCGACTCATGGTAAAATGCGGGTAGAGATTACCAGGGGGATAAAACATGAACAATCAACGTACATGTCGGTATTGTATGACACCGATCGAAGCCAACGAAGCGACCGCTTCGTGCAGTCAATGTAATTCGATCTATCATAAACGGTGTTGGGATGCCAACCACGGTTGCGTGCGCTTCCAGTGTCAAGCCGCCGCGATCGCGCCGACGGTCGACATCCATACCAATATCGGCTTCATCAAAGAGAACGCCGCGGTTAATTTTTGTCACTACTGCGGCGGAAAGTTGTTCGAACACACGAAATTCTGCGCGTATTGCGGGAAACCAATCATACACAAAGAGGAAGCGCCTGTAAACCAACCGGAGAAAATAAAGAAAAAAGCCGTGATTGAAGAGCCTCCGATCCTAAATCCCAATCCGGTCACGAAACCCGTTGAAGTCGACGATACCCCGGTGTTTGGCGGTCCGATCCAAGTCCGTCCGGTCGTGGAAGAAGTCCATCCTTTCTCCGAAGTCCACAATCAGCAACCAAAGGAGAACGTAAAGTCTTTGCCTGTAGATGAGAAAGCGTTTATCCCGTTGAACGATGACGAAACGGTATTTCGATACTTCGTTAAGAATCCCTATTATTATAAGAACCGATTCAAGGAACTTGAGTCTTACAAAGCAAATTCGACGTTCAATGTTTCCGCGTTCTTCCTCAATTTCGTCTGGCTCTTCTATCGCAAGATGTATCGTTACGGAATCATCTTCTTCGTGATCAATCTGTTTTTTAATCTATTCGCGCCGAATTTCGGATTCATCGTGACGATCGGGACCGGAATTTATCTCGGAATGCAAGGCAATCTGTTATACAAGGAAAAATTCGACGCGGACATGAAAGTGATCGAGGAGTCTCCGATCAAGAAAGCATCCTTGTCATTGACCTTGGGCGGCGTGAACCCGCAGGCTGCGGCCGCAGCTTTCTGGGTATACGTATTTATCCTAAGTCTGTTAATGAATCTACGAGCGTCGGTATAAGGGAAATCGGATTTTGACAGTTAAGTCGGGTTTAATCAGAATTTTCTGACTTTTCTTGAGTTAAATGTCAAAATGAACATTTTTGCAACTTAGGATCGCATACGTAAAAACGTAAAACGCTGTGTGGAATAACCTTAAGAAATCATGTCGAACGTGAAAGAAAGCGAGGAAAGCATGAAAAAAATCGTATGCCTCTTAGCGGATGGATTTGAAGAAACCGAAGCGATCGCCACGATCGATGTCTTGCGACGTGCCGGATTTCAGGTCGATGTGGTCTCGGTCAATTCGACCGAACTCGTCACCAGTTCACGCAAGATCCGCGTGTTGGCGGATCGACTGTGGGGACCGGATCTTCGGGACTATGATCTGCTGTTTTTACCGGGCGGACAACCCGGATCCAATCACCTTGCGGCGGATGCCAGAGTGGTTGGCTTGGTGAAGGATATGTACAATCAAGGCAAGTTCGTATCCGCGATCTGCGCCGCACCCTTGGTGTTGGCGAAAGCCGGGATTATAAACGGAAAGAAAGTCACTTCCTATCCGGTTGAAGCCGGTAATGAAACCTTCAAGAATGCGGACTATCGCGAAGATCCGGTCGTCATCGACGGAAACGTGATCACCAGTCGCGGGGTAGGGACGGTCTTGCCCTTCGCTTATGCCTTGGTCGATGTTTTAGGCGGAGATAGCGAAACACTTAAAAAAGCCATGCTTTATTCGGGCAAGTAGAAATCAAGGGCGATGCGCCCTTTTTCTTTGCGGAAGTTGTGGAACACCCGGGTGCGTGGTAGAATAAACACGAGGTGAAGAACATGGACAAAAAACGGGTTCTGCTCATCACGGGACGCTCCGGGGCCGGTAAAACCAGCACCATGGGGATCCTGGAAGACATGGGCTATCACTGTATCGACCAATTTCCCGTCAAGCTGTTGGAGAATTTCGCGGCGATGTTGAACGGGGAAAGCGATCCCCGCTATAGCTACATCGCGTTGGCGACCACGTTGACGGATTTCAAGGAATACCACCGGGTTTTTTCGGGCATGGATCTGGATGTCCGGGTCCTGATTTTGGATTGTAACGCGGACGAATTGTTGCGTCGCTATAAGTCGACCCGACGGACCCATCCGATGTTGATCTCGAATAAGGCGACCACCTTGGAAGACGCGATCTATCTGGAAGAAGAACTGTTAAAGGATCTCAAGGACACGGCGTTCTTGACGATCGATACGACTTTCCTCAAAGGGAATGAACTGAAGGCGAAAATCAACCAATACTTTGCGTTAAGTTCCCAACCCTCCTTTTCAATCAGCTTTATTTCCTTCGGGTATAAGAATGGCGTCCCGATGGACGCGGACTTACTGTTTGATGTGCGTTTTTTACCGAATCCCTACTGGATCGAGACATTACGTACGTATACGGGGAATGATCCGCAAGTCTACGACTATGTCATGGGCTTCGACCAAACGAAAATCTTACTTACGAAACTTACGGATTTCCTCGATTATGCCTTTAAGGAATATGTCGCCGAAGGGAAAAACCATTTCACCGTCGGTATCGGGTGTACCGGCGGACAACACCGTTCGGTCGCCATCACAAACTGGCTTTTCGACCATTACGGAAAAGACTACCATGTCTATAAAGAGCATCGGGACTTGAGGTAAAATATGACAGACAAAAAACGCGTCGTGGTTTTAGGTGGGGGCACCGGACAAGCGGTGATGCTGCGAGGGTTGAAACAGATCGAGGACATCGAATTGACGGCGATCGTCACGGTGGCGGACGACGGGGGAAGTACGGGTCGTTTACGCCGCAGTTTCCACATCCCGGCGATGGGTGATCTGCGCAATGTCATGATCGCGATGGCCGAAAGCGAAAGTTTACTCGGGAATTTAATGAATTACCGTTTTGATGATGTGGTCGAAGGGTCCAACGAACTCTCCGGACACAATTTAGGCAATTTGATCTTAACCGCCCTGACCCAAACCAGCGGCAGTTTCATGGAAGCCATCACGCAAATCTCCAACGTCCTCAATGTCAAAGGGGACATTTTGCCTTCCACCAGTCAAATCATCACGCTCTATGCGGAAATGGAAGACGGTACGATCGTCCGCGGGGAATCCAACATCCCCAAGGTACGTAACCGTATCAAACGCGTGTTCTACGATACGCCGGTACGGGCGACCCAGAAAGCCATCGAAGCGATCCAGAATGCGGATTATATCCTCTATGGGATCGGTTCGGTTTATACCAGTATCCTTCCGAACTTAATTATCGATGAAATCGCCCAAGCGATCCGCGCATCGCGTGCCATCAAGATCTACTTCTGTAACGCGATGACCCAACCCGGGGAAACCGCCGGATACGGGATGGAAGAGCATGTCCAAGCCATCATGGCCTTGGACGATCATCCGGTCGATGTCGTCGTGTATGCGGACGATATCATCCCGCCGGAAGTGTTGGATCGTTATCAGGATACCGACGCCCAACCGGTCGTGATGCGTCAGACCGAACATCCCTACATCGTCGTTTCCACCAAACTCTTACGTTTCGATGGAGGATTGGTGCGTCATGATAGCGAAAAGATCAAATCCGTCATGGAATACCTCATGGAAAGCGAGGCGCTCGCATGTCTTTTACCACCGATGTGAAGGCGGAGATCGCCCAAGCACAACTCGAAACCGGCGCGATGCGCGCCCAGGCCGCGGCCTTGATTCAACTCTGTTCCTATCTGTCCTTCAGCAGTCAGGGGATCCAGTTGCACATCAAGACGGAAAACGCGGCGACCGCGAAACGGATTTTTACCGTATTGAAGGAACTGTATCAAGTGCCGACCGAACTTTCGGTCATACGGAAGATGAAATTGAAAAAGAATAACATCTACTCCTTGAATGTCGTATCACGCGGGAAAGAAGTCCTTGAAGATCTCGGCTTACTTTCAAGCAAGGGACTTCAAAGCGTTCCGGCGAAATCCTTGGTCGCCAAGGAAAGCGGTGCGCGCGCCTACCTTTCCGGCGCCTTTCTCGCTTCGGGGAGCGTGAATTCCCCTCAGAAATCCAACTATCATTTGGAAATCGCGACCCAAGAGGAAGAACATGCCAAGTTCGTGGAAAAGTTGATGCGACGCTTTGATTTGCCGGCGAAGACGATCGTACGTCGCAATCAGTTTGTGGTATATTTGAAAGCTTCCGACAAGATCAGCGACTTTCTACGCTTAGTCAATGCGAACAACGCGGTACTGGACTTTGAGGAAATCCGCATCGAGCGGGATTTCCATAATTCCTTGACGCGATTGGACAATTGCGAAGTGGCCAACGAAATGAAAAGCCAACTGGCTGCACGCAGTCAACTGGATGCCATTCAAAAACTCAAGGAATCCGGGAAATTAGCGATTCTGGAAGACAAGTTGAAGGAAGTGGCGTACCTGCGTTTGGATTTTCCTGAATACAGTTTGAACGAACTTTGCGAGGCGTATGAAGAGCGGACCGGGGCGCGGATGAGCAAGTCCGGAATGAAACATCGCTTCACGAAAATCATGGAGATCGCGGATAAGAACGTGTGAAAGATTGTGAAAATGTAAATATACGCTAGGAACATGAAAAACTTTGGTATAATATATCGGTTATAAAACAACGAGGTGCCTAAATGAAGATACTCTGGTTCATGATGAAACTCATCGCGATCGCCCTATTGACGGTGACGCTGGTCGCAAATCGTTTGCTTCCGATCGAAATTTTAGTGGCGATCGGTATGATCGAGATTGCGCTGTTGATTTTGGTGTGGAAACGCAAAGTCCTGCAAATCTTCGTCGTCTTGATCATGTTGGTGACGGCTTCGGGGTTGACCTATGTCGAATACGTGGCCGGACAGATCATCAATTATGATCCGACCGTTGAAAATACGATTTCGTTCTTTGTATTAAAGGATTCTCCGGTCACCTCGATCAAGAAAGCGATCAAGAATGAATCCAGGATCGGAGTTAGTTCGATTCTAGATGAAGAAGTCGTCGAATTCATCGAAACGGAACTCAAAGAAGAAAAGTATGAGTTAGACTTGGTTGAACTTGAAGGCATCCAGGAAGGATTGGCGAATTTCTATGACGGCGACGTCGAAATCTTCGCGGTCGACCAAGGATATCTCTCATCATTGCAGGCGTATGATCCGCTTTTCTTGGAAAATACGAAAGTCATCTGGAGCGTCAATAAAACCGAAGACATCATCAATCTCGCCGAAGCCAACGTCACCAAAGAGCCCTTCGTGGTTTACTTGGCCGGCATCGATAATCGCGATGAATTCCAAGCCAACCGCCATGACGTCAATATTATGGCAGTCATCGATCCCAAGACCCGCAACATCACAATGGTTTCCGTCCCGCGGGATGCCTATGTCCAATTGGCGTGTATCACCCGTACCAAGGCGATGGACAAACTCACGCATGCGGGGGTGTATGGCATGGAATGTGCCATCAAAACGATGCAGGAGTTATTGGGCGTCGACGTAAACTATTTCGCCCAAGTCGGGTTTGACACGGTCACGAATCTGGTAGGCGCGTTAGGGACGATCGAAGTCTATCTCGACGAAGGCTTTGTGGTCGGAGGTTACACGTTCAAAGAAGGAATCAACATCCTGGATAAAAACTCAGCCTTACATGTCGCCCGCGCGCGCCATGCCTTTATCAAAGGCGACCAGCAACGGATCAAGAATCAACAGGAAGTTCTGAAGGGCATCATCAACAAGCTTTTGAGCCCTTCATCGCTTACCAAGATCGAAAGCATCATCAAATCAGTCGAAGGAACGGTCACGACCAATATGACCGGAGATGAAATCTTCGCGCTTGTACGGATGCAGATCAAAAACATGAAAGGATGGACTTTCACGCAACGTTCGATCGAAGGAACATCGGCATTGCGACCTTCGTATGCGCTAGGTGGTCAAGGAGCATATGTAATCGATCTTGATGAAGAATCATTGATCGAAGCACAAGAAACACTTCAACAAGCGCTTCATCCGGTCGCTACGGAGAATCAATAACGAAAAACGGGGGTACTTACTTTGGATCGAATCAAGTCGAGTTTGTTGCTTATCTTTGATCTTCTGATTGTATCAATCAGCTATTTCGTCGCGATTTGGATCCGCATGGATCTATCTTTTCGCGTCCTTACGTTCTATCAACTCTTACTCAGTCGTCTTTGGCTGATTCTATTGATTTATCTCGTCATCTTCAAACTCTTCAAAATCGACAAGACCATCCGCAACATGGCTTCCGTCGATGAAGCGGTACGGATTGCGATCGCTGGATTGTTGGGCGGTTTGACCACGTATTTTGTCTTGATGACACTGAACTTCGGTCCGATTCCCCGCAGCATCTATTTGATCCAAGCGATCCTATTGGTGCTAAGTTTGGAATTCATCCACTTCTCCTACCGCATCGTTTCGATGATGCAGATCAAAGCGCAGTCGATGGGCGATGATTATGCCCGTACGATCATCATCGGCGCCGGAGCGGCCGGATTGATGCTGATGAAGGAAATCACTTCCAATAAAATCTATAAGAACCGTTTGGTCGGTTTTATCGACGATGATAAAAGCAAAGTCGGCAAGTCGGTCAACGGAGTCAAAGTCCTCGGGACGACCGATGACGTAAGCGCCGTCGTCAACACCCAACAGATCGAAATGATCTTTGTGGCCATGCCAAGCGTTTCGTTGGCCGAACAGAAGCAGATCCTTGAGAAATGCTACGAAACCGGATGCAAGGTTCAGGTGCTCACCTCAACCAAAGACATGATTTCGTCGCAAGGCATCAAACGTTCCTTGCGTGAAATCGGGATCGAAGACTTATTGGGACGTCAATCGATCGCGTTGGACAATGCGGTCATTCAAGACTTGATTCGAAATAAGACGGTTCTGGTTACCGGTGCCGCCGGATCGATCGGCAGCGAACTCTGCCGCCAGATCATCCTCCATCATCCTAAAGTTCTTCTCTTGGTGGATATCAACGAAAACGGACTTTATGACCTCCAACAGGAGTTCAATATGATGGTCCGGGACGGACATTTGGATGAGTCGATCCAATATATCCCATTGATTACCAGTATCCGGGATCTGGCGTCCATCGATCGTTTGTTTGCGACCTATCGCCCGGAGATCGTGTTCCATGCGGCAGCCCACAAACATGTACCGTTGATGGAAGATGCGCCGATCGAAGCGGTCAAAAACAATATTTTCGGTACGCATAACTTATTGATGACGGCCGAGAAATACGGTGTCGCGCGGTTCGTTTCGATTTCCACCGACAAAGCGGTCAACCCGACCAACGTCATGGGTGCGACCAAACGTTTCGTGGAAAAGATGATCCAATCGATGGATCCGAATTCGAAGACGAAGTTTGTCGCGGTTCGTTTCGGGAATGTTCTGGGATCCAACGGATCGATCATCCCGCTCTTTAAGAAACAGATCGCCAACGGCGGTCCGTTGACATTGACCGATAAAAACATCATCCGATATTTCATGACCATTCCGGAAGCCGTTTCCTTGGTCCTGCAAGCCGCGACCTATGCGCAAGGCGGAGAAATCTTCGTACTTGATATGGGCCAACCGGTCAAGATTCTCGACCTTGCGGAAAAAATGATCCGCTTGGCTGGATATGTTCCGTATCAAGACATCCAGATCAAAGAAATCGGGTTACGTCCGGGTGAGAAACTCTACGAAGAGTTGCATCTCAACAAAGAAGATGTTTCCACCACCCCCAACAACTTGATTTTCGTGACGCATCCCTTATCTTTGTCCAAAGATCAGATCTCATCCGAACTAAATCAGTTGAAATCCGTCATCGATCAACCTTTGGTCAGTGACGATGCGATCGTCGAAGTTCTGACGAAAGTCGTGGATAACTATCATCCCAATCGCAAAGGAGTGGCCTCGCATGTACGTGATTCTGAAACGCTGGATTGATTTTCTCGGTGCCCTGTGCGGGATCGTGTTACTTTCACCGATCTTAGGGTTGATCGCCTTATGGATCAAGTCCGATTCGAAAGGTCCGGTCTTCTTTCGCCAGAAACGGATCGGGATCCATCGCTCCACCTTCATGATCTACAAGTTCCGTACGATGCGCAGTGATACGCCCGGAGATATGCCGACCCATCTCTTGCGGGATCCGGAGCGCTTCATCACCCGTTCGGGAAGGTTTTTGCGTAAGTCCAGTTTGGATGAGCTTCCCCAACTTTTCAATATCCTCTTCGGTCAAATGGCGATCGTCGGACCGCGTCCCGCGCTATGGAACCAAGATGATTTGATCGCGGAACGTGAGAAGTACCATGCGAACGACGTCTTGCCCGGTCTGACGGGATGGGCGCAGATCAATGGTCGCGACGAGTTACCGATCGAAGTTAAAGCGAAGTTGGATGGGGAATACATTCAAAAGATGGGTTTCCTGTTCGATATGAAAATCATTTTGCGTACTGTTTTTAGCGTCTTACATTCGGAAGGTGTCAAAGAAGGCGCTTCGAATCAAAAGGAGGAATGACATGTTAGGCATCACCGCGGTTTCCGGGCATTCCGCCTATTATTTCCTGAAGAACCTCGAAAAAGCCGGCTACACCGGTGAAATACGTGGGATCAAGCGAAGTTCAAGCAAGATCGATCACCTCTCTGAGCTTAAGTTAAACATCACCTATGTGGATGCGGTAACTGAGGATGTTTCAAGCATGGCAAACGCTTTGAAAGGCGTCGATACGCTCTTGCATATCGCACCCAACACCCTCTCCCACCTTGTCGCCGATGCGGCGATCGCCGCGGGCGTTTCGTGGATGATCAGTATCCAAACGACCGGTAAGTTCTCCAAGTTCAAGAGTGCTTCCGCGCTTTACAAGCAAGTCGACGAACAACTATTATCGAAAAAAGACAAGATCGATCTGACCGTCCTTTATCCGACCATGATCTATGGATCCAAGATGGACAAAAACATCAGCCGTTTGATCAAATACATCGATACCCATCGCTTCTTTCCGATCTTCGGTAACGGACGCAACTTGATGCGACCGGTCGCCGGAAGCGACTTGGCGATCGCTTACCAACAAGTCTTAAATCATCCCGAGATCACCAAAAACAACGAATATGTTCTTTCCGGTGCCGAACCGATCGAATATATCGAGATGTTGAAGCTGGTGGCGAAGAATCTAAACAAAAAAACGATCTTCATCAAGATTCCCTTGGGACTCTCGATTTTACTTGCCAGGATCTACAACTTTCTTTTCAAGAAAGCGTTGATTTCGGTCGAACAAGTCCAACGGATGCAGGAAGATAAAATCTATGACCACGATGCGGCGACCCGTGATTTCGGGTATGCCCCGATGACGTTTGAGGAAGGCATTAAGATCCAAGTCGATGAATATAAGAAGCGGAGCGTGTAAATGAAGATTTTGATCGTCAGCCAGTATTACCATCCCGAACGATTTAAAGTCACGGACCTGGCCGAGGAACTGTTTTCGCGCGGTTATCACGTCGATGTACTTACCGGTTTACCCAATTATCCCGAAGGGAAAATCCCTATGGAGTATCGTTTTGGGAAAAAACGACATGAAATCATCAATGGCGTCAATGTCATCCGTGTCCCTCTCATCGCACGGAGCGAAGGGAAGTTCCGCCTTGCGTTAAACTATGTCAGTTACGCATTCAACGCGACGATCAAATCACTCTTTCTGAAAGAAGAATATGATCTAGTCTTGGTATATCAACTCTCACCGATCTTGATGGCTCTACCCGCAATCGCGATTCAACGCAGAATGAAAATACCTTTAATCATGTATACCTTCGATTTATGGCCTGACAGCATCTCGACCTTAGGCATCAAATCCGACACACTTTTCTATAAAGCCGTGAAATCCGTCAGCAAATGGATCTACCGTCAAGCGGATGTCCAGTGGGTCAGTTCGACCTCCTTTACCGGTTACCTTGAACGATTCATCGGACTCGAGATCGATATTCTGCATCTGCCTCAATACGCGGAAGAACAGTTTTTGATTCAGCCCAAACCTCCCCAACAAGAATTCATCTGCGTTTTCGCCGGGAATATCGGAAAAGCGCAAGATCTTCAAACGGTCTTGTATGCAGCGAAACAACTGGAAGAATATCCGGACATCAAGATTGAATTGGTCGGTACAGGTTCCGATTTGGAACACCTCAAAGAATTATCGGTAGAACTCAAACTCACCAACCTGACGTTTGCGGGGGCGCATTCCTTGGAAGAAATGCCCGAATATTATAAGAAAGCGGATCTATTCCTGGTCTCGCTGATCGATGATCCGATCATCGCGCGAACATTGCCCGGGAAAGTCCAAAGTTACATGGCAGCCGGTAAACCCATCGTCGCGGCGGTCGGTGGTGAAACCGCGCATGTGCTTCAGGAAAGCGGCGGCGGTCGCTTTGGGGAAAGCGGGGATATTTCAAAATTAAGCGAAAACATTCTCTACTATTACCAACACCGCGACCAAGTTGTCATCGACGGGACCAACGGTAGAAACTACTACTTAACGCATTTTAACCGCGACAAGTTCTACGACACCCTTATCGAGCAACTGAACCAAACGATCCAAGGAGGAAAGAAACATGTTTGAAGGTAAAACGTTATTAATCACAGGCGGGACGGGATCCTTCGGGAATGCGGTCATGAAACGCTTCATGCATACGGATGTTAAGGAAATCCGCATCTTTTCACGCGACGAAAAGAAACAGGATGATATGCGCAAGCGGTATAACGACGATCGCTTGAAGTTCTATATCGGGGATGTCAGAGACTTGCCAAGCATCAAGAATGCTATGCATGGGGTGGATTATCTGTTCCATGCGGCAGCCTTAAAGCAAGTGCCTTCCTGCGAGTTCTTCCCGATGGAAGCCGTGAAAACCAATGTTTTGGGAACAGACAACGTATTAACCGCCGCAATCGAAGCAGGCGTTAAAAAAGTGGTCTGTTTATCCACCGACAAAGCGGCGTATCCGATCAATGCGATGGGAATTTCAAAAGCGATGATGGAGAAAGTGTTCGTCGCGAAAGCAAAAACATGCGATACGACCGTTATCTGCGGAACCCGTTACGGAAACGTCATGGCCTCGCGCGGTTCGGTTATTCCGTTGTTCATCGAACAACTCAAAGCCAACAAGCCTTTAACTGTCACCGATCCCAACATGACACGCTTCTTGATGAGTTTGGACGAAGCCGTCGAATTGGTTCTGTTTGCCTATCAAAACGCCGATGCGGGCGACATCATGGTTCAAAAATCTCCGGCATCCACCGTGGGCGACTTAGCGCAAGCCGTCAAAGAATTATTTCATAGCGATGTGGAAATCAAAGTCATCGGTACCCGTCATGGGGAAAAGTTATATGAAACCTTGCTTACCAAAGAAGAATACTTGGTCGCGCAGGATATGGGCGGTTTCTATCGTGTCCCAGCCGACAAACGCGATCTCAACTATGATAAATACTTTGTGGACGGGGATGTCCAACTTTCCCAAGACCACGAATACAACTCACATAACACACGTCGTTTAAACGTGGAAGAAATCAAAGCCAAGTTATTGGAACTGGAAGAAGTAAACGAAGCTTTGGCAGAATGGGAGAAACGATGAAGATCCTAATTACCGGCGCCGACGGCTTTGTGGGTCGCAACTTAGTCGCGACGCTTCGTCAAACCCAGCAACATGAACTGCTCTTGGTGGATCTCGATACGCCGCCCGAAGTTTTGGCAAGTTACACGAACACCTGCGAATTCGTATTTCATCTGGCCGGTGTTAACCGTCCGGAGAATCCGGAAGACTTCATGAAGGGAAACTTCGGTTTTACCAGCGTTTTACTGGATCTATTAGTTCGCAACGAGAATCGTTCACCGATCTTGATTTCATCCTCGATCCAAGCGGAGTTGGACAATCCGTATGGACAAAGTAAAAAAGCCGGTGAGGATCTAATCTTTGCATACGGAAAGAAATACGATATTCCCGTTTTCGTCTATCGCTTGCATAACCTATTTGGGAAATGGTCCCGTCCGAATTACAACTCGGTCGTCGCGACCTTCGCATACAATATTTCCCATGACTTACCGATCACCATTAACAATCCCGATACCTTACTGGAATTATGTCATATCGATGATGTGATCACTTCATTTCTAGAAGCGTTGGAAAACAAAAACACGAAACAAGAAAAGTATTGTTTCGTTTCCCCCACAACCCAAATCACACTGGGAGAACTTGCCAAGAAACTCAACGCGTTTCGGAAAACCCGTTCGAACTTATTCCTTCCGTCGTTAGAAACTCGGTTTGATCGCCAACTCTACGGAACCTATCTTTCCTACCTAGAACCCAATGATTTCGGGTATGACCTCAAAAAGAATAGTGATCCAAGAGGATGGTTGGCGGAGTTCATCAAAGCCCCCGACTTCGGACAAGTCTTCGTCAGCAAGACTTTCCCTGGCATCACAAGGGGAAATCATTGGCATCACACCAAAGCCGAAAAGTTCTTGGTTATCCAAGGGACCGGCGTTATCCGTTTCCGCAACATCTTCACTCATGAGGTGATCGAATATCCGGTGGATGGCGAACAACCCAAAGTGTTGGACATCCCTACCGGCTACACCCACAACATCACCAATACTGGTGATGATATCCTAATTACCTTATTCTGGTCGACCGAGATCTTCGATCCGACCCGTCCCGATACCCACTTCATGGAGGTTTAACATGTCCAAACAACTCAACGTCATGACGATCGTCGGCACCCGGCCGGAGATCATCCGCCTGGCCTGCGTCATCCAAAAACTGGAAGCCGCCGCCTCGATCCACCATGTCTTGGTGCATACCGGCCAGAACTACGACTACGAACTCAACGAAGTTTTCTTCAACGATTTCGGATTGCGTAAACCGGATCATTTCCTCAATGCGGCGCAAGGCAATGCGGTGGAAACGATCGGACATATCCTCATCAACATCGATAAAGTCCTGGAACAGGAAAAGCCGGACGCCATTCTCGTGTTGGGCGATACCAACAGTTGCTTATGTGCGATCGCGGCGAAACGTCGGCATATTCCGATCTTCCACATGGAAGCCGGAAACCGCTGTTTCGATCAACGCGTCCCGGAAGAAACCAACCGGAAGATCGTAGATCACATTTCCGATATCAACCTGACCTATAGCGATATCGCACGCGAATACCTGTTGCGCGAAGGCTTGCCGGCGGATCGGATCATCAAGACAGGCTCACCGATGTATGAGGTGTTGATGTCGAAGATGGACGAAATCAAAGCGTCGGATATCGTACGTCGCTTGAATTTAACCGAACAAAACTACTTCTTGGTTTCGGCACATCGTGAGGAAAACATCAGTAGCGAAGAGAACTTCACGGACTTGGTCGATACGCTCAATACGATTGCGAAGACCTACGGGTTACCGATCTTGGTTTCGACCCATCCGCGGACCCGCAAGATGATCGAAGCGAAACAGATCGTCTTTGATCCCTTGATTCAACTTTCAAAACCTCTAGGCTTCATCGATTATGTTCGCCTACAAATGGGTGCCAAATGCGTGTTAAGCGATTCGGGGACCATCAGCGAAGAAACCAGTATTCTAAAACTTCGTTCACTCAATATCCGTCAGGCGCATGAGCGTCCGGAAGCGATGGAAGAGGGGACGGTCATGATGGTGGGGTTGAAGCAAGAACGGATCCTGCAAGGCTTACGCCTTTTGGATCAACAAGATCCAACTTCATTCCGCGACGTGGCGGACTATACGATGCCCAATGTATCCGATAAAGTCATACGAATCATTCTATCCTATACCGATTATATCAACCGGACGGTCTGGCAAAAATAATGCGTGTCCTCCAAATCAACGTGTTGTGCGGAACCGGCAGCACGGGCCGCATCGCGACCGACATCCATGTCGAACTGAAAAACAACGATCATGTCTCCATGATCGCTTTTGGACGCGGTGAGGCTAAGAATTGCGATAACGCCTATCGGATCAGTCAACCGATCGATCATTACGTGGATGTATTGAAGACCCGCCTTTTCGATAAGCATTCCACTTCCGCCAAACAAGCCACACGTGCCTTATGCGCAACTTTGGATACCTTTGAGCCCGATATCGTCCACCTGCACAATATACACGGGTATTATCTCAATGTGGAACTGTTGATGAAGCAATTGAAATTACGCCGGATTCCGGTGATTTGGACCTTGCATGACTGTTGGTCCTTTACCGGCCATTGCGCATACTTCGATTCGCCGAAGTGTGATCGTTGGCACACCGGATGTGGAAGTTGCCCGAGATTACATGATTATCCCGAGAGTTGGCTGTTGGATCGTTCCGCGAAGAATCTTAGCGAAAAGAAACGTTGGTTTTCGAACTTCCCCAATCTTACCTTGGTGACGCCGTCGCGTTGGCTTAAAGACCTCGCATCGCAATCCTATCTTTCCCAATATCCGATCCAAGTCATACCGAACGGAATCGACTTAAACAATTTCAAACACACCGATTCGGATCTACGAATCAAACATAACTTAATTGATAAAAAAGTCTATCTTTCCGTAGCGATGGTCTGGGATCGACGTAAGGGCTTAGATGACATCGTTCGTTTCGCGGAAACTTTGACTACAGACGAAGCTCTGATCGTTATCGGACTGCCGCCTAAACAGATCGAACAATTACCGAACACGATAATCAAAATCGCACGGACGTCTTCGGTCAAAGAGTTAGCCGAGTACTACTCATTGGCCGATGTGACGGTCGTACCCAGTTATGAAGACAACTATCCGACCGTGGTCCTTGAGTCATTAGCCTGCGGCACACCGGTCGTCGCGTATGCGACGGGCGGAATCCCAGAGATGGAACAAACTCCCTACCTGACCACCGTCGAGAAGGGAGATCTCGACGCCCTAGGCGCTTGTTTGCGCACCCGGACAAAGATCCAATCATGGAGCGTGGACGTATCGCGTTTCGATAAAACGCAGAGTGCGAAAGCTATGGTAGAGTTATATCAGAGCGTTCTTTTGAAGAAAGGGGATTGATCATGTATTACTTGTTATTTTTCGTGCCGATTTTGCTTTATCCCCTACAACTCCCGAAACGGATCAAAGGTATTTTCAGCGCGTTGGCGATGTTGGTGGTGGCGATGTTTCGTTTCGGTGCCGGGGCGGATTATTTCTCGTATTCCTATCTCTACTATTTGATCCCTGAATCTTCCTTGGCCAAAGCGATTTCAGCCTTACCGGATCAGGAGATCGGAATCAAACTTTTGATGTTTCCGTTTCGCTATTTTAACTTGCCCTATGAAGTCTTCGTGGCGTTTATGGCGATCCTCATCACGGTGTTGGTTTACCTGTGGATTGAGAAGAATGCGACCTCGTCAACGTTGTCTTATTTGGTTTATTACTCCTTTTTCTTTCTGGTTTGGAATCTAAGTTCATTACGACAAGGTTTGGCGTTGACACTCGGTGTTTATCTTTTAATGAATGTGAAATATACCTGGCGGTTTACCTCGAAACTGTTGATCGTGGCGGGATTGTACTTTATCCATAAGACGTCGTTGGTTTTCTTGGTTCTTCTAGCGAGCGAACTGATGCATTGGGATCGTAAGAAACTGATGCTACTTGTAGCCGCGTCGTTGATCGCATCGCTTTTGCCTGTCGGGGAACTTGCGGTGTGGTTGGCGAAAGTCCCGGTGTTCTCGCGGTTATCCTATTATTTAGGCAACGCGGATTCGTATGGATTCTGGGATTTTAAATCTTTACCGCGATTGTTTTTGATTGCGCTTGTGCTCTACCACTACAATGCCTTAATCAAGCAGAAGTTACTTCCTAAGCGTTTCATCGATGCCTATGTGGTGGGGATTTCGATCTTCTTCTTCGTGCGTTTCGATGATTTGATCGCTGCCCGATTATCCATCTACGGATTCTTTCTGGCAATCTTGGTACTGCCAGCGATCGTGGACTTGTATGACAAGACAAAGCTGATGAAAGGCATTGCGTTTAGCGGACTGGCTGTTATGTGCGCCTTATATCTTGAAAAAGAATTGCTTGCGATGGCAAGTCAGGCGGGGATCGCGAAGTATGGATACTATGTGCCCTATTTTACGGTGTTTCAACAAGGGACCGCGACCTTCAACAATACTTATTTCTACGCCAACAATTACCAGGATTTCTTAGATAAGGCAAGCTGTCGGTTGGAGATCATCCACTTTGAGAACACGTACGTACCGCAAAGTTCCGAAATCAAGAATCCGTCGAAATACATCGCGGCGAAGTTTCCGAGCGGGGAATACGGGTTGATCGACGTGGAAGGAAACGTCGTGTTAAGCGGGCGCTTCGGACCGATCGAGTATTATGGCGGAATCATTCGCGAAAACGCGGATGCTTATTACGATGTGACGGGAAAACCCTTGGATACCCGCAAAGCGGCGATGATTTTCTTCACCGCCAAAGCGCAGACCAGAAAATACATTTCCGACAAGTTCACATGGTTTGAGATCGGTCGCGACGTCTTGGACAATGAGTTGATTACCGCCTTGGAAGAGGAGGGTCAATTCAAGTTCCTCAACATCGTCAATCAGGTCGATCCCTTGGATTTCAACATGATCGAATATTTATCCTATCGTCATAAACGGGTTTTCCGTCTTTATGACAAGGACATGAACTTGATGTCGGAAGATTATTTCCTGGATGCCAAGAATATTCTGGTCAACCGGATCGTCAAGGCCACCAATGTCTGCGGAACCAAGTTCTATAACGAAAACGGGAAACTCATATGGATGCAAATGAACTGATGAAAACAGGGATCGATTGCGCCGTCTGCAGTTCGCCGTTACAACTGATGAACATGATTAATCTCGCGACCGGGACGCTGGTCGGAACGAAGATCGACCTCTATATCTTGGATCATGCCCCGCAGAACGAAACGTATTATGAAGCGTTGAAGTCAAGCGGGATTTTCCGTAAGGTATCCTATCTTCATTCAAAGTTGATGACCGGAGGAAACAGCCCTTATCCCTGGTTACGTTATCTAAAAGCTTCTTCGTACTTCTTATTTCCGGGGAAATTATTGGGCCAGATCGATAAAGGCGCAAGATATGATCGGTTCTTCCTAGCCTCTCCCGACGTACCTTCGCAATTACTCTACTATACCTTTAAGAAGTCGAATCCCGCGATCGAACTCTTCATGTTTGAAGAAGGGACCTTCGCCTACAACTTCTTCGAACATCGTTTCGGGCGTGTGAAACGGACATTTCTGAAACTGCTCTATCATACCGACCTGTATGAAGATTACAAAGGGGCGTATGTGTATCATAAGGAATTGTTGAATAACGTGAAACAGTTGCCTGTAACCACGATCGCGCCGATGTCGAAGGAAAACAAAACGTTGGTTTCATTTTTCAACCGTTTATCCGGATATGATATCACGATGCATCCGCCGGTCGAAAACGAAGTGATCTTTCTGGATCAACCCTATATGTTCGACGCGATCAACCAGCAACAATATTCCCTCTATACGCGTATCGAGGAGAAATTAGGTGCGCGACTGAACGTGAAGTTGCATCCCCGGACGCAGAAGCATCCGTATCGGAAAGTATTGAAGTTTCAAGTGTCGTCGGAAATCATGGAACTCAACGAAAGTTTCCAAGATAAGGTCTTGATCTCGGTCTTCTCGACCGCATGCTTAAGCCCGAAGATGATGTTTGACGAAGAACCGATCGTGATTCTGTTGTATCGCTTGGTCGATCTTTCCTTGATGACCAACATCAACGAGAACACATTTGAGATCGCGAAACAGATTCAAGCGATGTATCGGGATCCCGGTCGATTCCATATTCCCGAGTCCTTGGAAGCGTTGGAGGATATCCTGACATCGCTTCTGTGATTCCCCGACCGAAAAATCGGTGTATAATGTTAAAAACGAAACGAGGTACGTTATGAAGGTCTTAGTTACCGGCGCCGACGGATTTATCGGCAGTCACTTGGTTGAAGAATTAGTGAAGGAAGGACATACCGTCCGCGCCTTCGTTTACTATAACTCTTTTGGGAATTGGGGTTGGTTGGATACCTTCGATAAGGAATTGTTAGGGAAAATCGACGTGTTCTCGGGAGATATCCGTGATCCCAACGGGGTGCGGGAAGCGATGAAAGACATCGAGGTCGTCTATCATTTGGCCGCGCTGATCGCGATTCCCTTCAGTTACCATTCGCCGGATTCCTACGTCGATACCAACATCAAAGGAACGCTTAATGTCTTACAGGCAGCCCGGGATTTGAAAACGAAGCGGATCTTGGTGACCTCGACTTCCGAAGTGTACGGGACGGCGCAATACGTTCCGATCGATGAGAAACATCCGTATCAAGGGCAGTCGCCCTATTCCGCCACCAAGATCGGGGCGGACCGTTTGGCGGAATCCTTTTACCGCAGTTTCAATTTACCGGTGACGATCGTACGTCCGTTCAATACCTACGGTCCGCGTCAATCGGCACGTGCCGTCATTCCTACCATCATCACGCAGTTGTTGGCGGGGAAAGAAGAGATACGTTTGGGATCCTTGACACCGACGCGTGACTTCAACTATGTCAAAGACACCGTGCGCGGATTTATCGCCATCGCGAATTCGGACAAGACGATCGGGGAAGAGATCAACATCGCGACCCAACAGGAAATCTCCATCGGGGAACTTGCGGAAGAATTGATCCGTCAGATCAATCCGAACGCGAAGATCGTCTGCGAGGAACAACGCTTGCGTCCGGAGAAGAGCGAAGTCGAACGTTTGCTTGGCAGTAACGCGAAAATCAAATCCTTGACCGACTGGCAACCGCAGTTCACCTTCGCGCAAGGATTGGCCGAGACGATCGCGTTCTTACGGGCCAATGCGGACAAATACAAAGCCGATATTTATAACGTGTAAAGGAGTCATACCATGACGAAATTCATTCCGCTTTCCGTGCCGAATCTTAAAGGCAACGAACTGGCTTACGTAACCGAAGCCGTCAAGACCGAATGGGTCTCCACCGGGGGACCGTATGTCAACGATTTCGAGAAGAACATCGCAACCTATGTCGGGTCAAAGGGAGCGGTGAGTTGTCAGAACGGAACCGCCGGGTTGCATATCGCGCTCTTATTGATGGGTGTCGGATTGAATGACGAAGTGCTCGTTCCGACCTTGACCTTCATCGCCGCGGTCAATCCGGTCAAATATGTCGGAGCGCATCCGATCTTTATGGATTGCGATGACGGGTTGACGATGGATCCGAAGAAACTGCGTGATTTCTGCGTGGAAGAATGTGATTTCATCGATGGGAAATTGATTAACCGTACCTCCAAAAACCATATCAAAGCTCTGATCGTCGTGCATGTGTTCGGAAATTTGGCGCACATGGATGAAATCATGGAAATCTGTCATACATATAACTTAAAATGCATCGAAGATGCGACCGAGGCGTTGGGCACGTATGTTCTGTCCGGAAACGACCAAGGAAAACATGCGGGGCTTTTCGGGGATATCGGCGTTTACTCGTTCAACGGAAACAAAATCATGACCACCGGCGGCGGCGGGATGATCGTAGCGAACGATCCGGAGCTTCTCAAGAAAGCCAAACATCTGACCACCCAAGCTAAAGCCGACGAACTGAACTTCATCCATGACGAAGTCGGATACAATTATCGGATGACGAACATGCAAGCGGCATTAGGAATCGCCCAGTTGGAGACGATGGAAATGTTCATCGAAACCAAAATACGTAACTATGACTTCTATAAGCAAGCCATCGAAAAAATCGATGGGTTACGAGTCATTGATTTCCGCGATGACTTACGTAGTAACCATTGGTTCTATTCGGTGTATGTTGAAGAAAACTTCCCGTTGACACGCGATGAACTGATTCAATTTTTAGCGCAACACAAGATCCAAACCCGACCCATCTGGGGATTGATCCACCAACAACTTCCGTACCTTCACGATCAAGCCTACAAGATCGAAAAAGCGCAGAATTATTGGGAACATATCGTCAATATCCCGTGCAGTACCAATCTGACCCTTGAAGATGCGCAAACCGTGGTGGATGCGCTGATCGAAGCAAGTCATGCGACAAGGACAAACCGATGAATCTGGAAACCTTATGTATCCGTGAAGATGTTCGTTTAATCGATGCGATGGAAGCCTTGGACAAAGGCGGACGACGCATCCTGTTTCTCGTGGAAGACGAACGTTTGCTGGCGGTATTGACGGATGGGGATGTACGTCGTTTCATCCTAAAGAGCGGGGATCTTAACGCTCCGGTCAAAAACGTCGCGAACTATACGCCGAAGTTTCTTCGGGAAGATCAAATTCCGCACGCGAAACAATTCTTGAAGCAACATTCCATCGAAGCCTTACCGGTCCTTGATGATCAAGGTCGGATTCTTTCGGTGGTCTTTTGGGATGATCAGAAAATCAGCCGCCGTGCGAACCTAACGGTTCCGGTGGTGATCATGGCAGGTGGGTTAGGGACCCGCCTTTACCCCTATACCAAAATCCTTCCCAAGCCCTTGATCCCCATCGGGGATCTGCCGATCGCGCAGCACATCATCGATCGATTTTGTGACTTTGGGATCCGGCGTTTCTTCATGATCGTCAATCACAAGAAAAACATGATCAAGGCGTACTTCAATGAAATCGAAAAGGAATATACGATTCAATTCGTGGATGAGGAGATCCCCTTGGGGACCGGTGGCGGATTGAGCTTATTGAAGGGTGAAATCAACGAAACGTTCATCCTTTCCAATTGCGATATCTTGATCGAAGCGGACTATGCGCAGATCGTCAAGTTCCACCAAGACTCCGGAAACAAGATCACGATGATCGCGTCGACCAAACGTGTCAAGATTCCGTATGGGGTCGTGGAAGTCGATTCCCTGGGGCAAATCGCATCGATGCAGGAGAAACCCGAGTTGTCGTTTTTGACCAACACGGGCATTTATATCGTCGAACCGGACGTCATCGATTCGATGAATGTGGGAGAAAGCATCGGTTTTCCCGATGTGATGACAAGAATACAAAAAACCGGCGCGAAAGTCGGAATCTATCCGATCAGCGAAAGCGCGTGGATGGATATGGGTGAACTGGACCAAATGGAAGCCATGCGGGAAAGGTTGAACGCCCATGACTAAGAAACTGGTGTTGGTCGGAGCCGGAGGGCATGCGATTTCGGTTTTGGATTGCGTCGACAGAACGATTTACACCGACATCGTCATCACGGACCGACCTGAAAGTATCGGTAAGAAAGTGTTAGATCTGGTAGTGACGCATACCGACGACCAACTGCCCGAACTGTTCAACCAAGGGTATACCGATGCGTTTGTGAGCGTCGGAAGCATTTTGGACACGGACTTACGTCGCAAACTGACCGAGAAGTTACTTAGGATCGGATTTACGTTACCCAACATCATCGCGCAAAGCGCGGTCGTCTCCTCTTCTGCTTCGCTATCGCAGGGTATCTTCATCGCCAAAGGGGTCATCGTCAACGCCGAAGCGGTCGTACATGAAGGCGTCATCCTGAACAGCGGATGCATCGTCGAACATCAGTGCGAAGTCGGTGCGTTTTGTCACGTGTCGGTCGGCGCGGTTTTGTGCGGCGAAGTTCGGCTCGGCACCGGCGTCCATGTCGGGGCCAACAGCGTCATCAAGCAACAACTCTCCGTCGGCAGCCATACGGTGATCGGGATGGGGTCGGTCGTGACCCATGACCTATCCGCCAACGTGATCGCCTACGGGAATCCATGCAAGGAGGTACGTTCGCTATGAGCGTCTATATCATCGCGGAAGCCGGCGTCAACCATAACGGTTCGCTCGAGATAGCGAAACAATTGGTCGACCAAGCCGTTCTGGCGGGGGTCGACTGCGTGAAGTTTCAAACGTTCAACGCCGCGCGGATCGTCTCGAAAAGCGCCGTGATGGCGGATTACCAGAAACAGAATACCGGGAAAGACGAAAGTCAGTATGCGATGTTGAAGAAGTTGGAACTCAGCGAACCAGACTTCATCGAACTTCGTGATTACTGCGTAAACAAGAACATCGCTTTCTTATCGACCGCTTTTGATTTGGAAAGCGTCGCTTTTTTAGCGTCACTGCCTTTAAGCAATTGGAAAGTTCCTTCGGGGGAACTTTCCAATTTGCCCTACCTGATCAAAATCGCGCAAACCGGATGTCCGGTAATCGTTTCGACCGGCATGGCCGAGTTGCATGAGATCGAAGAAGCCATACACGCACTAAAATCAAATGGCGCCGGAGAGATTACCTTATTGCATTGTACGACGGAGTATCCGGCGCCTTTTGAGGAAGTGAATCTGAACGCGATGTTGACCTTGGCGGAAACCTTTAAGGTCAAGGTCGGTTACTCCGACCATACCCAAGGCATCGAAGTCCCGATCGCGGCCGTCGCGTTGGGCGCGTGTGTCATCGAGAAGCACTTTACCTTGGACAAGACCATGGAAGGACCGGACCATAAGGCGAGTTTGGAACCCAAGGAACTCAAAGCCATGGTCGATGCGATCCGCCATATCGAAGTCGCGATGGGGAACGGCATCAAACTTCCAACATCCTCCGAAATCAAAAACAAGGCGGTTGCGCGCAAAAGCATCACCGCGAAGACAAATATCAAGAAAGGTGAGATCTTTACCGAAGAAAACCTCACCGTCAAACGTCCCGGAACGGGGATCTCCCCGATGCGTTGGTTTGAGGTGTTGGGCCAACAAGCAATTCGGGATTTTGAGGAAGACGAGAGGATCGAACTATGATGAAGATCTGCATCGTCACCGCGACCCGTGCGGAATACGGCTTATTGAAACCTTTGATCGTGAAGTTAAACAACGAAACATCCGTAGAGCTTACGTTGGCGGTTACCGGGACGCATCTGAGCGAAGCGTTCGGGTCGACGTATCAGGAAATCGAGAACGACGGATTTGAGATCGACGCGCGCATTCCGATTTTGAGCGAAGAAGATACGCCGCGTGGAATCAGCGCGTCGATGGCGTTGGCACTCAACGGATTTGCGGAGTACTTTGCGATGCGTCAACCGGATTGGGTACTGCTTTTAGGGGATCGTTACGAAACCGTCGCGATCGCATTGGCGGCCACCAACCAACGGATTCCGATCATCCACCTCTACGGCGGAGAGACCACCGAAGGGGCGCTGGACGAGAGTTTCCGGCATGCCTTGACCAAGTTAAGTTACTTGCATTTCACCAGCACGGAAGAGTACCGGCAACGTGTGATTCAATTGGGTGAAGATCCAAGCCGTGTGTTTTGTGTCGGCGCCCTCGGGATCGAAAACATCCTGAACGAAAAATTACTTGAGAAACAAGAAACCTACGATTTACTCCAAATCCCGAAAGATGTCCCGTATGGCATGGTGACCTTTCATCCGGCGACCTTGGATTTTACCAGTGGCTTGACGCAGATCGATGCGGTTTTACAGGTCCTTGAGAATCATCCCGAACTGTATTTTATCGTCACCAAAGCCAACGCGGATGCGGAAGGACGGGCCATCAACCAACGTTTGGACGCATTCGCGCTGACCCATAAAAACGTCAACGTCTTTGCGTCGTTAGGCGTGACTCGATACTTAAGCGGACTGAAACATGCGTCGTTCGTGTTGGGGAATTCCTCCAGCGGACTGATTGAAGCACCGAGTTTCAAGATTCCCGTCATCAATGTCGGGGATCGTCAAAAAGGGCGTTTACGGGCGAGTTGCGTGATCGATTGCGATGTGACAACCGACGCCATCGAACAAGCGCTGGCGCTTGCGCGAAGCGAGAGTTTCAAACAAATCGCCTCAACCACCCTCAATCCCTACGGTAATGGAGATTCTTCATCCAAGATCATCGATGTGATTAAACAAATCGTTTCGAAAGATAAGATCGATTTGAAGAAGAAGTTTTATGATGTGGAGGTGAAACTATGAAAGTCGTCGTGATCGGATTGGGTTCGATGGGAAAACGCAGGATACGATTGATGTCTCAGGAATATAAGGATCTAGAGATCATCGGGATTGATAGTAATATCGACCGACGCAATGAGACCGAAACGCTCTTCAAGATCAAAACCGTTCCTTCATTCAGTGAGATCGACGCCGATGCGGCATTTGTCTGTACCTCGCCGATGTCCCATGCTTCCATCATCAAAGATTGTTTACATAAAGGTTGGCATGTCTTTAGCGAACTGAATCTTCATTCAACAGGCTATGAAGAAAATATCGAACTCGCGAAGCAGAAGAACTTACGGCTTTTTCTTTCGTCGACCTTTCTTTACCGTAATGAAATCGAATACATACGCCAGCACGTAAAAGATTCAAATAGTAAGCTGAATTATAGTTATCATGTCGGCCAATATCTGCCGGATTGGCATCCTTGGGAGAGTTATAAAGACTACTTCATCGGGAAGAAAGAAACCAACGGATGTCGCGAAATCTTCGCCATCGAGTTACCTTGGATCACCCAAGTGTTCGGTGAAATCGTGTCCGTCCATGTGGAAAAAAGCAAGATCAGTTCGTTGGAGATCGATTATCCTGACAACTATCTGTGTATCGTGACCCACGCTTCCGGACACAAAGGGATGATCGCTGTGGATGTGGTAAGTCGCAAAGCGGTACGGAATCTCGAAATTTTCGGGGAGTCGATGCATATCGTTTGGAAAGGCAATCCGCAGGAATTATCCACTTATGATTTCACGACCAAGACGATGGAAAATGTCCGCTTGTATGAGTCCGTCGAACAGTTGTCGAACTATTCGGCCACGATCATCGAAAATGCCTATCTCGAAGAGATTCGGGCGTTTTTCGCGAGTATCGTTCAAAACCAATCGTTAAAGTATGACTTCGAGAATGATTTTGCGGTTTTACGTTGGATCGATATGATCGAAGCGGATCCGACCTTATGATGAAAATCTGTGTGATCGGACTGGGTTCGATCGGGAAACGGCACATTACCAATCTTTATTCGATTCTAGAAGAAAGAAATATTCATCCGGTCATCGACTTGGTTAGAAGTCAACGAAACCAACCGACCGAACTTTCCATCTTACCGATGATTAATCGTATCTATACACTTGAAGACGAGATTCCGTCGGATTATGATATTGCGTTCGTGACCAACCCGACGCATCTTCATTTCGATACGATTCAGCGGTTTGTCTCAAAAGCGAAACACTTCTTCATCGAGAAACCTCTCTTTCACAATGCGGATTACAAAATCGAAGAGTTAGGTTTGATTGAAGGAAATACGTATTACGTCGCTTGTCCGTTACGTTTTCACGGTGTGCTCTCGGAAGTAGCTCGACTTTTGCCTACATTCGACGTATTTAGTGTACGTGCGATTTCATCCAGCTATCTGCCGGATTGGCGACCCAGTCAAGACTATACGAAATCCTATAGCGCCAACACTGAGATGGGTGGCGGGGTATCGATCGATTTGATCCACGAATGGGATTATTTGGTCCACTTTTTCGGTTTTCCAACTTCGATCCTCAATTTCCATGGTAAGTTTTCCAATCTCGACATTCACAGTGACGATGTTTCAATCTATATCGCACAATATCCGAAGATGGTGGCGGAAGTGCATTTGGACTATTTCGGCCGTGCACCGATGCGTGAACTTCACCTATTTACGTCGCAAGATACCCTCATCGCGGATCTGATCAACGGAACCGTCCGTTATCTAAAATCTGGACTCATTTTAAATATCAACGAAGATCGCAATGCGATGTATTTGCGTGAGATGAAACATTTCCTCGATATCGTCGAAGGGAAGACTCCCAATGACAATCCGCCCGACCTTGCGTTGCGTGTTTTGGAACTTACATTGAAAGGGAAGACAGAACGATGAATTTACTCTTTACGATTTGCGGCCGCGCGGGGTCGAAGGGAATTCCCAAGAAAAACATCCGTCCTTTTTTAGCGTATCCACTGCCGTTTTATACGGCTTCCGTGATCGACCTGTATCGGATTGCGCACCCGGAACATCATTTTGATTTCGTGTTGAATACCGATAGTTTGGATCTGATCGAACTGTTCGAGAAACATCTAAACATGCCCTTTGATATCATCGTACGCGATCCGGCCATCGCTCAGGACAACACTCCGAAGATCGCGGTCATTAAGAATTGTTTTGACGAGATGTTGAAGCGGAACCGGATCAATTACGATATGGTGATCGATCTGGATATCACCGCTCCGTTACGTACGCTCAATGATCTTGAGAACCTGATCCAAAAGAAATCCGAATCCGATGCGGACGTGGTATTTTCGGTGGTGGATTCGCGCCGTAATCCCTACTTCAACATGGTGAAAAAAACGGATGATGGCGTCGAACGTGTGATCCGATCCAACTTCAATTCACGTCAGGAAGCGCCGCAGATCTTTGATATGAACGCTTCGCTTTATGCCTATTCGCCTTCGCATTTGTTATCCGGGAAGGGGATCTTCGAGGGGAAATGCGATGTTACATTGATGTTTGACACGGCTGTGCTTGATCTTGATCATCCGCAAGACTTTGAATTGATGGAAGTCATCGCAACCTATCTCTTCAATCAAAATCCGGCGTTCAAAGCGGTTCGCGAGCACATTTCAACAATCATGACCTCCCTATGAAACGTAAGCAACTCGCCCTCAACATTGCCGCAAACGGGTTATCCGTCCTTGTTTCCTTGGCGGTGAGCTTTTTGTTGACGCCCTACATCGTCGAGAACATCGGGAAAGAAGCGTATTCGTTTGTACCCATCTCGAACAATTTCGTTCAATACATGACGATCTTGACGGTGGCGATGACGTCGATGACGGCACGGTTTGTGACCTTGTCCTTGCACCGCGGAAACCAAGAAAAAGCATCGGCGTATTATAGTACATCCTTCTTTACCAATTTGGCGATTGCGACCGTGGCGATGATATTCGGAATCTTGATCGTGTTTACAATCGATCGATTCATCGACATCCCATCACCGATCTTAACGGATGTCCGTCTCTTGTTTTTCTTCATGTTCGTCATGTTTTTCGTCAACGTGACTACCAATACTTTTTCGGTACCGGCCTTCAGCGTCAATCGCATTGATTTGACTGGTTTGGTCACGATTCTTTCGATCTTGACGCGTTTGACGATCATCGTGATCGCCTTTGTCTTCTTTCCCCCGCATGTCTATTACATCGGTTTATCGATCTTGGGGTACATGATCATTCAAGGCGCGATGAATTTCTATTTCGCGCGCAAGTTGTTGCCTGAATTAAAAATTCGTCGCAAGCAATTTAATTTCTCCTTAGCCAAAGAACTCGGTTCTTCCGGCATTTGGAGTACCTTCAACCAATTGAGCACGGTCCTGTTGACGGGGTTGGACCTTGTCATAGCCAATGTGGCCTTAGGGGCTTCGGCTGCCGGGATCTTGGCGGTTGCGAAAACAGCCCCGATGGCGTTAGGAATGGTTGTCAACGTCGTTCCGCAAGCGTTCTTCCCGCATTTGACGATTCTATATGCACAAACCGATAAGACGGCTTTCTTTCAAGAGTTGCGTTATAGTCTGAAGGTCAGTGCCTTGTTGACCGGAATCCCAATCGCAGGGTTTATCGCTTTGGCTTCCGCGTTCTTCCGCCTCTGGGTCCCCTCGGTACCGCAAAATGAAGTCGTTCTTTTGTCTCTGTTGACGATGGGATCGATGGTGGCGAATTTTGGGCTAATGCCCTTGCTTTATGTCTTTACCATCACAAACAAACTTAAGTTCGCGTCCCTTTCGGTTTTCTTATCCGGCATCCTAAACCTCGTCATCGTCTTGATTTTATTGAAAACGACTTCGTTAGGTTTGATTGCAGTTGCAGGCGTCAGTTCGGTCTTGGAAGCGATCCGTTTCCTGGTTTTCGTCCCATTATACACTTCCCATGTTCTACATATCAAACCACGCGAACTTTATCCTTCGATCCTCCGTGGTCTGGTTTATATTTCGCTTCTGATTCTTACTTATTTCGGTCTTTCGACCCTCTGGACCATTCATTCGTGGATCGACTTAGGTATTCTCGCAAGTGTTCTGACCCTCATCGGTTTAGGCATCGGATGGATCATTATGTTAAACAAGGGTGATCGTCAACGCATCGTTATGATGATCAAACCGAAGCTCACTAAAAATTGACAAATGTCAAAAACTTATTGATTTTAGATGATGATTACGCTTGAAAAAAATACGGGATATGTTAAGATAACTATGCTCTTGTGTGAGAAATCGAAAGGCAACATAATTTGCCTGAATGGTCGGACTTCCCCCCACTCATATGAACGACCATTACCATAAGAGATTACCCGCCTCATCCCCCCACTCGAGGCGGGATTTTTTTTGCTTGTGCTCAATTTTTCGTTTCTCGTCATGGACGAATATCCACACGAATCTTCCTGTGATATAATGCGAAGGAATCCAACGATACGATATGCGGAGGTGTCCATGAATCAAAACATCCATATTACCAAATTCAATTCGAACTTTCTTAATAGTATCCGCTTGGTTGCGATTTGGGCGGTATTGTTAGGTCATTTGTTTTCTTACTACCAAGTCACGATTCTCAAGGACCAACGCTATTTTCCCTACATCCAAAACATCGGGGTTGTTTTACTTTTCATCTTATCCGGTTTTCTGACCGCATTTTCAATCCATCGCAAACTCAGCCAAGACAACTCCTACGATTACAAGACATTTCTAATCGAACGGACATCACGTATCTATTCCGCATACATACCAGCCCTTGTCTTCGTTTTCCTCATTGATTCCCTTAACATCTTTCTGAATCGTACCGAATATACATACATATCGTCCTTCAATCCCTTGGTTTTCTTGGGAAATATATTCATGTTTCAAGACTTTCCGTTCTTAAACCGTTGGATCACTTCTTTTGGTTCAGGACGTCCATTCTGGACACTCGCCATCGAATGGTGGGCTTATATCGTCTTCGGTTATGTGGTACTTGTCATCATTCGTGACTGGAAGAAAGCTTCCATCAAATTACATTCGATTGTCATCCTATGCATATTGAGTTTTGAGCCAATCTTGAAAATGGTTGGTGGACGTGGTAACGGACTTATGTTGACATGGCTGTTGGGCGTCGCGATTTATTTAATTTACGATAAGTTGCTTCTCGAAGTAAAACAAATCAAATTTATCCAAGCCTTAACCATCTTTAGTTTCTTAACAACCGGACTTATCGCTTTGTGGGTAAAGGACGCTTATAACACGAGTTTCGTTTTCTCTTTGAGTATCTCCATCCTCTTCTTCTTAATCTGGGGCAACACGAAAGAAAGTAGCCATGAACTCAAACTTCTCACGCTGCTTTCATGCTATATGTATTCATTGTATTTGGTTCATTACTCGATCGTAGAAATCATCTTCAGGTCAGACATTGCATGGAACTCAACCTTAAAGATTCTTGTAAGTATCATCTTGTCCAACATCGTTGCGATCCTGTTCTACAGGATTTTCGAGAAGAGCAGTAAACCTCTAGCCAAGGTTCTTCAGAAGTGGGTCAATACCGTTTCGTCGCGTTTTAGTGTTCATTGAATTTTACCGAAATAAAACTCGCGTAACAATGTCAACTATAGGATCGTCTTTGACTCACAGAGATTGGAACGTGGAACCCTTCAAATAAGTGATCAATAATATGCCATAAATCTGCAAGTAAGAATTCTTACCATGTGATACAATAAACTTAACATTGCATCTCACAATTGAAAAGAATTTATGCGATTAGCGATAAAAAATTGCATCGCGGAAGGTGACATATGAAAAAAAAGATTCTTGGTTTTATGCTCCTACTCGTACTACCACTATCCAATATCAATGTCCAAGCGACATCTTTGAAGATTGCGCCGGAACATATCGGTGTAAATAAAGTTACCGAGAATAGAGTCGAGAGAGTGATTGCAACGATGGAACCCGGGTATTCGCTTGGATTACTGGCGCGCGATTATTCGATTGTCCATAACTATCCCAAAACAAATCAAGTTCTGCTAAAAGTACCTGAAGATATGACGAGAGATGAGATGATTTGGAAGCTTCGTCAACGTGAAGGAATCAAGGAAGCACATGCCGATCAAGATGCGGAGTTGCATTATACACCTTCGGATCCTTTCTATGCTACGTATCAATACAATATGCGAAATATTGGAATGCCTTCGGTGTGGGATACGACTTTCGGACAATTATCCGTCGTTGTTGCAATCATCGATACCGGAGTCAGTCCGTTTAGCGAGATTAACACACGATTAACCAACGGGGCTGACTTTACGAATACGTATGTTCGTGAAGATACATATCCAGGACAATACTCGTACGACGGATCATTTCACGGAACCGCGATAGCTTCGTTAATCAGCGCACAGCACAATTCCCTCGGAATCGCCGGTATGGCGCCGAATGTTACATTAATGCCGATCAAGGTTTTCCCAGATGGGCAGGAAACGACATCACTTTCGTTGGTTGCGGAAGGGATTATCTGGGCAGTAGATCATGGTGCCGATATTTTGAATTTGAGCCTGGGTGGAGACGACACTCAGATCGAGCTTAAATCCGCGATCGAGTATGCGAACACGAACGATGTGCTGGTTGTTGCGGCTTCGGGCAACGATAGCTATACGAATAAGGTATCCTATCCGGCAGCGTATGATGAGGTCATTGCGGTCGGGGCAGCCAATTCTTCAAATTTGGTTTCGTCATTCTCGAATAAAGGACTTCCATTGGATATCGTTGCGCCGGGTGAGAGTATACCAATGTACCATACAACATACGCGGCTTATTACTTGTTCGACGGTACATCATTCTCGGCACCGACGGTTGCGGCAGCATTGGCATTAATGAAGAGTGCTTATCCGAACTATTCCAATGAACTTATAATTCGATTGCTTTATAGCGGCGCGGAAGAAAACGGAACTTGGGGCAAGGATACGAATTATGGTTACGGAAATCTTAACGTTCAGCAGATGTTCGATTTCGCGGATGATTTGGATTTGTTGGATGGAGATGACACGATTGCGACAGCCAAATCGATCGAATTGAACCAACTTTATACGCATAGCTTAAAACTGATTGATGATGTTGACGTTTATTCTTTCAATCTGAGCCAAAACGAAACCGTGACGATTAATGCGGACGGACAAATCGGGACCAATCTTTCAATCAGGGTTATCGATGGGCTTGGCAATGAAATCGCTTATATTAATGACACATCGTATGGTGAAGCTGAGGTTTATCATTCTTTACTATCTGCGGGAACGTATTATGTTTCGGTAAAAGATGTAATTGGTGTTCGCTCATATGAGGATTACTCCATAAGGGTTTCGACATTCGACATTGATCCACCGATCCTCCGACTTTACTCACAAGATACCGAAATCTTTTCAGGGTCGATCTCTTACTTTCCAGTGACCGTTTCAATTGATGATTTTTCGTCCGTGATAAATCACGCGAAAAAAGATGGAATCGACTATCCATGGCCGGAGAACAATACGTTTTACGAGATTGGATCTTATAACTTGAGTTCAATCGATCTTCAAAACAACCAATCAGATATCGAGTTTACGATTAAGAGTCCTTATATTGTAACCCTGAGTTTTGATTCACAGGGAGGGACGCAAATCGAACCGTTGGTAATTAACTACGGGGATGTGCCATCAAAACCTGCGAATCCGACCCTGGATTCTCGTGTTTTCGTAGGTTGGTATACATCGATGTATTTGACGACTCCTTTCGATTTCTCAAAGCCTTTAAATAAGGATACAATCGTGTATGCTAAATGGCTCCTTCCAATCGGACAAGTATTTGATATCAGCGCGGTGTCTGCTTCCTATTCATCGATCAAAGTCCGTTGGAGTCCGACCGATTCTGTCTCCGGTTATCAGGTATATCGCGGGTTTAGCGACACCGGGACGTTCGCTTTGATTGCGACCACGTCAAGTCTTGAATACACGAATCTATCCTTGACCACCAACCGTCGCTTCTTCTATAAAGTCAGAGCATTTTACGAAGTGGATGGATTTAAGATTTATGGTAACTTTTCTTCCATTGTCGACGCAAAACCGATTCCTGCCGCTTCGACATCAATTGAAGTGAAACCGGTGAACTCAAATACGTTGAGCATCATTTGGCAACCGGTTGAAGGGTCAGATGGTTATCAGTTATTCCGATCCTTTGGACCTACGGGCACATTTAAGCTGGCTGCCACGACCGTGGATGCTTCGTATACTAACTCGATGCTTACTTTAAACCGATCCTATTTCTATCGTGTCCGTGCGTTTAAGATGGTCGGAACAACGCGAGTCGTCGGTCCATATTCATCGATTGCTGGAGCGAAACCGATTCCAGCCGGACCAGCAAGCGTATCGGCGTTTAGCGGAGGTTTTGATCGAATCAATTTAAGTTGGACAAGTGCATCTGGAGCGAGCGGATACACCATTTATCGTTCGACTAGCGCTTCTGGCACCTTCAGTATCGTGGGGAATACGACGTCGACAAGTTTCCAAAACATCGGCTTGAAATCCGGTACTACGTACTACTATAAAGTGCGCTCTTACTATCTTGTGAATGGTATAAAGAACTATGGCTTGATGTCAGGGATCGTTTATGAAACGACACCAAGGAGTTCGTAATTCCAGGAAGTGTAAACGTACAAAAAAGCTACGTTTGTAGATAAAATATTAATAAAATTCGCTTGACCTAACTCTCAAACCTTACTAGAATGAAGTTGAATACAGGGGGCTGAATATGGGGAAACAAATGGGGAGAAAATCTATCGTACAAGGCATCTTTCGGATGCCTTTTTTTATGCTTATATCAAAGGGGATTGTGTATATGAACCGAATACCGTAGAAGTTCATTTGCGTTTTGTTGACTAGAAAAGGACGCTATAAGGAGAATGAAATGAAAAAAACAATCAAACGAATTCTTATGTACTCTATGTCGATGCTTTTGGGGATCGCCCTATTCTTGACGTTCGTACCCTCATCGATCACATCCAATCTTTTCATTAACGCGAATGCGACAACCACAATTTATGAGACTGAATACAACGATGATATGACAAATGCCGACCTCATATATAATGAAACGGCGCCGGAAGCTTTCTATCAGATCACGGGTATCGTTGGGAGTGATAGTGATAAGGATGTTTTCCGTTTCACGCTACATAACCGCTCAGTGTTCAATTCAACTGCCTATTGGACAGGGAATGTCTATGATTACGGTTGGGAAGATGACTTGTTGCTTGGGTTATTCGATTCGAATGGGACAATCTTGTACGAGTATAATTTGGCATATGATGCAAACGGATATATCGGGGCTCGGCAACTGCAAACCACACTGAATCCGGGAACCTATTACTTACTGGTGGTCAATAGCGGACTTTATCCAGGTCTATATATCGGAGAATATTACGGAGTTTGGGTTGACTTTACTCCTGTAACAAAGATTGCGAAACCTACATCGGTTACCGCAACTTCAGCAGGATCTACAACTCTCAACGTCAATTGGACGGCTTCAGCGGGTGTTGCCGGTTATGAAGTCTTCTATGCGCCGACCATGTCCGGACCTTCCGTGATGATCGAAGCAGGGAACGTGACGAGTACAACAATCGAAAATTTACAACCAAATACAACGTACTATGTTCGAGTGCGTGGTTATAACTATATGGAGTATTCGGATATGTCATCTTGGGTGAGCGTAAAGACCGCTCCGGCGATTCCGACTGGATTGAGTGTGTTGACTGGCGGGTATGACGCGCTCGACCTCAGTTGGACAGCGTCTGCAGGTGCGACCGGGTATCAAGTATATGGACGCAAAACTACGGACGCGAATTTCACCTTAGTTCAAACGCTTGCCGGAACTACATATCATCACAGTGGCTTAACGGCAGGATCGGTTTATGAGTATAGAGTACGTGCTTATCGCACGGATGGCGCGGTAAATGCATATAGCGACTATTCCGACGTGGTTTCCGGTGTGCCGGAATTATCGATCCCGAGCGGAGTGAGTGCCGAATCGACGAAATATGATACATTAACCGTCAAATGGAATGCGGTTGCGGGAGCTGGCGGATATGAAATCGTCCGTTCTCAAACTCCGACAGGTGAGTACGTGCTCGCGGGGACATCTACGACAAACCAGTTCGCAGATTCAGGACTTGAATTCAATACAGGCTATTTCTACAAAGTTCGGGCGTATGTCATAGTTGGTTCGACGAAGACGTATTCCGACTATTCCGACTATATTTACCAATATACAAGTCTTTCGAAGGTTAACGGATTTAGCGTGGTTTCATCCCCGTTCAATACGAATTTCCTAAAGTGGACGGCGATCGAAGGTGCGATGGGTTATGAGATTTACCACTATGTTGGTGAATATCAAGGGTACTCATACTTAACTGAAACAACAAGTCCAGAGTATCAACATGATAATGTTATCAACGGGACAGAATATGGGTATTATGTAATGGCCTATCGATTGGTCGGCGACCAACGCGTATATGGACTGGATAGTGACATCAAGATCGTTACACCTGAAGCTACGGTTCCGCTGCCAATCGCAGTTTCCAACAGTGTTTCTTCGATTCAGGTAAGTTGGAAGGCAATCGCAGGTGTCGATGGTTATCAAGTTTACCGTGGTTTCAATGAAACCGGAAGTTTTGCGTTAGTCAACACGACGACTTCGACATCGTTCCTAAACACCGGTCTGACAACCAATCGCTCTTACTTCTATAAAGTTCGTGCATATGCAGTCATCGATGGTGTGACCAACTATACGAGTTACTCACCTGTTGTTTACGCTAAGCCAATTCCGGCAGCACCGACATCGATCGATGTCGTGGCGGTCAACTCAAGCAGTATGAATATTACGTGGGCAGCAGTGGAAGGTGCTACGGGATATCAGTTGTTCAGATCCTTCGGTCCGACTGGAACCTTTACCTTGGCGGCCAGTACGACGACCAATAGTTATCTCAATACGGGGCTTACGTTGAATCGTACGTACTTCTATCGTGTCCGTGCCTATACGATGGTCGGAACAACGCGTGTGGTCGGACCGTATTCGACGATTGACAGTGCCAAGCCGATACCGGCGGCACCGATCAACGTCATCGCGGCATCCGGAGGGTATGATCGCATCAACCTAAGTTGGACACCTGCGATCGGTGCCGGTGGATATACGATCTATCGTGCGACCAGCTTAACCGGAAGTTATTCGATCGTCGGGAATGTCACAACGAATAGTTTCCAAAATGTAGGGTTAGGATTCAACACTACCTACTATTATAAAGTTCGTTCATTCTATATGATCAATGATGTTAAAAATTACGGGTTGATGTCGGAACCAGTAAGTGGAAAAACGGCGCTCTCCACACCAACGGTTAGCTCTAGTAATCTATCGACGACTTCAATCAAACTCACGTGGGAAGCGATCTCTGGAGCGAGCGGATATGAAGTCTACCGTTCAACAACATCGAATGGTACCTATGCCTTACAAGGAACTGTAACAACCAACACCTACAGTAAGACTGGATTGGTCAAAGGAACCGTCTACTACTACAAAGTCCGTGCTTATCGACTTGTAGGAACAACGAAAGTCTACGGCAACTTCTCTGCACCAAAATACCTAAAAGTAGGCTACTAAAAAAAGAGACCACGAAAGTTCGAAAAACTTCCGTGGTCTCTTTTTTTACGCACTTAGATGATTATATAATTCTTAATAATAAGCACAAAGTCTGCACACAGTACTAGGTAGAATTCGCTACTACGATGTGCTTCAATTGACACAACACGAGTGTGTGGAGGGGATTATGAAAAATAAGATCGCTGCATTGACACTGAGTCTTCTTGCATCGTTTTTTTTAGTGCTTTTAAGCCTGGAGGCCGTCGCGATTCCGAGTTCGTCGTTAGCGACGAATGTTGCTATTGTGCCCATGAAAATCGAAACGAGCTCAGGATCCAGTTTCATTATCGATAATCAAGGGATTTTATGGGCTTTTGGGGAAAATTCATTCGGTCAACTCGGCGATGGTACGACGGTGGATCGAAATTCTCCGGTAAAAATCATGGAGAGTGTTTCCTCGGTTTCCACAAACAGTCAAACGACTTTCGCTGTAAAGACAGATGGCACACTTTGGTCGTGGGGACGCAATTCTGACGGTATTTTGATTGATGGAACAACCATTGACCAATTGACACCAACAAAAGTATTGACAGGTGTCGCGGACGTATCTGTCGGTGGATCGCATGTATTGATACTTAAGACAGATGCCACGCTTTACTCCTTTGGGTGGAACTATTACGGCCAGCTTGGTAATGCAAGTTATCTGGATAATTATGTTAGTCCACAACAGGTTATGACGAATGTTAAGAAGGCAGTTGCCAAAAGCGAATTTTCAATTGTACTAAAAACAGATGGGAGTGTTTACTCTTTTGGCGAAAACTCGTATGGAGTACTAGGAATACCGACTGTTACCAAAAAGAATACACCATCTTATGTACTTAACAATATCAAGGACATATCTGCAGGATATGGTCATGTTTTGGCATTATCGATGGATGGATTAGTTTATTCATGGGGTGATAATAGTTCTAACCAACTAGGAGACGGTAGTGATGGAAGTCGAAGTCAGCCTACCGTAGTATTCTCAGATGCAACGAAGATTTTCGCAAGCTCATTTTCATCATATGTCAGTTACATCGATGATAGCTTGTGGGGATGGGGAAGCACATCATTCGAGACTTCTTCGCTTTTGTATCCTAAGATGCTATCTGATAGAGTAACAACGATCGCTGCTGATTACGGTCAATCTTTCGTTATTTATAACGATGGGTCATTGGGAGTAATCGGAAGTGGTAATACATATGGCTATTTGGGAATCGGAGTCACCGGTTACAATACAAGTTTCGCCTTTGCATCCAATGTTAAGAAATTCATTGCAGCTTCAAGTCGAGACACACGATATTGGCTAACGAATGATGGGGAGTTGTACGGTTTCGGATCGAATTGGGATGGGGAACTTGGAGATGCGTTATTAGCGACACATTACACCCCAACGTTGATTATGGATGGAGTAAAAGATTTTGAAATCTCCGAGTATGACGAATGGTACGGCAGCCAATTATCCGTTTACGCAATTAGAAATGATAACTCATTATGGGTTTTTGGTCAGAATAAACATGGACAACTCGGTGTAGGAACAACGAGCTCAGTCTATGCACCAACAAAAATCCTGGACAACGTGCTTTCGATTGAATCGAACTCAAGAAGTACATTCGCGATCAAAACGGATGGTTCTCTTGCCAGTTGGGGTGAGAATGGCTCAGGTCAATTGGGTGACGGTACGACCAGCGCTCGATATTCTCCCCTTACAATTCTAAACAATGTAAATCAAGTCGCCATGGGAGAAGCATATATCCTTGCCCTTAAGAACGATGGAAACATTTGGGCATGGGGAAATAACTATTCAGGTGCATTTGGGAATGGGAATAGTACGGATTCACTGGTTCCGATTCAGGTAGGATCAGGTTTCAAGTTTGTTTCTGCAAGCGGGTATGCGTCTTTCGGAATTACTACCGGAAACACATTGATGGCTTGGGGTTTAGATGAGAATGACAAGCTCGGGAATGGAAGTCAAACGTATACGAGTGTTCCGGTAGCCATTCTTAACGATATTTCGTCACTTCACACCGGACAATATTCTATGGGAGCGATTAAACTCGATGGAACGGCTTGGGTATGGGGTTCTAACGGTAGTACAAATCTTGGGGTCGGTAACAACCTCCCGGTTATTTCTCCGACACAGGTTTTGACGAATGTTAAGTCGATAAAATTCGAAAGTCCGTATACCGTTTTTATTACAAATGCAAATGAGCTTTATGCCGCAGGTTCTTCGAGTACTGTGTTCGGGAGTGGTTTTCCAACGACACTGTATGTACCGACAAAGCTGAACTCGAGTGCTACGGAAGCTACAACATCTTATTATCATCTGTTCTATAAGTCGATTGAGGGAGAATATTTTGGAACGAACGCTTATGGTGAACTTTTGAATCGACAAATAATCCTAATCAATTCTAGCGGGAAGTATCTGTATGGATCAAACATCACGAGCGATCAAAAATTGACACATTCGTTTATCCTAACAAAGCCGAGTTTGTTATCATCGAATCTTACATGGGATGCTGTTGTCGGTGCCGATGGATATGAAATTCATCGCTCGATTTCTCCAACCGGTCCGTTTACACTTCGGTCGACCGTAACTGTGCCTACATATTCCGAAAGTGGATTGACATTCAATACGAAATACTATTACAAGTATCGTCCGTTTACTTTGGTTAATAGCGTTAAGAATTATGGCTCTTACTCCGAAGCGAAATTCATTTATACGCATAAACCTTTCATAGGTGACCCAACGAATTTGCAATATACGTTGCCTGTTTATGATGAAGTGAAGTTGACGTGGAATGCAGTGGCTGGAGCTGAGAATTATAAGATCTATCGGTCGAACAATGGTCCGAGTACGCTTGTAGGTACAGTCACAACAACATCATTCAGCGATACGAATGTTACGTTCGATACTACATATTCGTATGTTGTGAAAGCTACGAAGATGGTGGATGGCGTCGAAGTTGTTAATGATGGTTCACCAAGTGTCACAGTGCTTGTGGCAACACCTGTACCATCCAAACCGACAAACTTCACGGTTGAAAATGATGGTTATCTGAATGCGATATTGTCATGGGAAGCAAGTATCTACACGAAGTTTGAGATTTATCGTTCTTCAGTCGATGAATCGGATATATTTCTTGCGACTACGACCAATCTCGAATACACGGATATGGATGCGTTGGAGAACGTTGCTTATACTTATTACATCAAGCCGATCTTGGTTTACAAAGATATCTCTTACCCTGGACCGATCAGTGATACCAAAGAAATCACTCTGGTCGATCTGCTTCCTGCGCCGAGCTATATATATGCGGATGAGAATGGAGTCGACAGTAACTACATCATGTGGAGTTACAGTGAAACAACACTGAATCAATATGACTATTACTATTTCGAGATTTATGCATCCAATGCTTTTGATGGAGATTACTACTATATTGGCGAGTCATATAGCGATATTTTCTGGGACGAATACTTAAACATCGGCCAAGAGTATTTCTATAAAGTGCGCTTTGTGGGATATATCGATGCGGATCCTTATTACAGTTCATTCTCAGAAGTTGTTAGCGCTACACCAAAGCCTGCGACACCTTATGTTGAAGCAAAATCGGAAGCATATAATGGTATTCGTATTTCTTGGTATTCGTATGAAGATAACACCGGATATCAAGTGTATCGAGGATTCAATGAGACTGGAAGTTATGCAATTATTGCTACTGTGGATGGATCAACTTACAGCTATTTGAATTCACCGTTAACAACCAACCGCTCGTATTTTTATAAAGTTAGAGCATATTTGGTCGTTGATGGAATCACTTATTACAGTGACTATACATCAGTTGTGAGTGCCAAACCGATTCCTGCCGCTCCGGCATCGATCGATGTCGTGGCGGTCAACTCAAGCAGTATGAATATTACTTGGGCTACAGTGGAAGGTGCTACAGGGTATCAATTGTTCAGATCCTTCGGTCCGACAGGAACCTTCACCTTAGCGGCCAGTACGACGACCAATAGTTATCTCAATACGGGGCTTACGCTGAATCGTACGTACTTCTATCGTGTCCGTGCTTACACCATGGTTGGCACAACGCGTGTGGTCGGACCGTATTCGACGGTTGACAGTGCCAAGCCGATACCGGCGGCACCGATCAACGTCATCGCGGCATCCGGAGGGTATGATCGCATCAACCTAAGTTGGACACCTGCGATCGGTGCCGGTGGATATACGATCTATCGTGCGACCAGCTTAACCGGAAGTTATTCGATCGTCGGGAATGTCACAACGAATAGTTTCCAAAATGTAGGGTTAGGATTCAACACTACCTACTATTATAAAGTTCGTTCATTCTATATGATCAATGATGTTAAAAATTACGGGTTGATGTCGGAACCAGTAAGTGGAAAAACGGCGCTCTCCACACCAACGGTTAGCTCTAGTAATCTATCGACGACTTCAATCAAACTCACGTGGGAAGCGATCTCTGGAGCGAGCGGATATGAAGTCTACCGTTCAACAACATCGAATGGTACCTATGCCTTACAAGGAACTGTGACAACCAACACCTACAGTAAAACTGGGTTGGTCAAAGGAACCGTCTACTACTACAAAGTGCGTGCCTATCGACTCGTCGGAACAACGAAAGTCTATGGAGAATTCTCGAGTCCGAAATATCTCAAAGTCGGATACTAAAACAATCGCCCTGCAAACAGGGCGATTTCTTATAGTGACGTAAAACTGTAGTAACAACTTGGAATCGTTAACTTGACGAATCACGCGTGGAGTTTATAATAATTATGTAACTGTAGGTATATTGGTACATGGGGTCGCCATAATATTAGGCAGGTTTGCGATTTGAATAGGATTACCTAAGAGGGGGACTCGATGGTGTTGAAAATTCTTATTACCGGGAAGAGCGGATATATCAGTTCGAATATTGAGAGTTGGCTCGGGAGGACACCTGAGCTTTTTGTCTCCGAGAAAATTAGTTTGCGTAACGAAAATTGGAAGGATACGAATTGGTCGGAATTTGATGTGATAATTCACACATCTGGAATCGCGCATATTCGCTCCAACAATCGAAACAAAGATGACTATTATCGGATCAATCATGAACTTGCCGTCGAAGTCGCAACAAAGGCGAAAAACGATGGAATCAAACAGTTCATATTCTTTAGTAGCATCAACGTTTACGGTACACGTAATTTTGTTTCGCCAATCGTTGAGGAAACGATTCCTCAACCCAATACCCATTATGGAAAAAGTAAACTTCTTGCGGAGCAAGATATAACAAAACTGCGTGATGAAAGTTTCAGAGTTGCAGTTTTAAGACCACCGATGATCTACGGCGATAACGCAAAGGGCAACTACGTCCGATTGGTTAAGTTTGCACAAAAACTGCCGATCTTTCCGGATTTCGAGAATTCTCGCAGCATGTTGTATATCGACAGTCTATGCGAATTCGTGCGATTACTTATTCTTAATCAAGATGAAGGTTTGTTCTTTCCACAAAACAGTGGATATGTTTGTACATCGGAGTTAGTTCGAGAGATCGCTAAGAAAAATCAACATGTCATCATCTTTACCAAAGCGTTTAATCCACTGATTTCTGTGATGCGATACTTCTTTCCGCTTGTTCGAAAGGTATTCGGGAACTTGGCGTATGATCTTGAAATGAGCCAATATTCGCAGGACTACCGGGTTTGTGGTTTTGAGGAATCTATTAACGGTTCCATCAGTGTTTGTGAGGGCAAACTCATATGATGAATACCCCGACATCAAACGGCCGCGTTTCCATTATCATGCCTTCTTATAATAGCGCCGAGTTTATCGGTCAGGCGATCGAATCGGTAATCCAACAAGAATACTCGAATTGGAAACTGATCATCGTCGATGACTGTTCTAGCGACGATACTCTTGCGATCGTTCAACACTACGCAGCACAAGATTCCCGGATTATTTGGAGACAACTCGAACAAAACGGTGGAGCTGCAGTAGCGCGCAATACGGCAATCCAAATTGCGGATGGAGAGTTCATCGCTTTTCTGGATAGCGATGATTTGTGGGATAAGCGAAAACTTAACGTTCAAATCGAAGTTATGAATCGGGGTAATTATCATTTTTCGTGCACATCTTACGGTAAGATTGATGAGAATGGCAAAGCATCGGGACGTATCGTCAAGGCTCTACCCAAGAGTGATTACGAAGGTTTACTTAAACATTGTCCGGGAAATTCAACCGTTGTCTATCGCGCTAAAGCGATCGGTAAGTTCTATATTCCTCCCATACGAAAACGGAATGACTATGTCATGTGGCTACAGATCCTAAAGACGACACCTTACATCTACGGAGTGCAAGAAGTATTGTCGAGTCATCGCGAACGGATCGGTTCCATTTCATCGAAGAAATCGGACTTGGTAAAATACCATTGGCATATTTATCGGCGGATTGAAAAACTGTCGGTTTTTAAATCGGCGTGGCTTGTTGTATACTGGATATCAAAGAAAATTTTCATCGCTTTAAAGGGGGTAAAAGAATGAAAACGAAAATCGCGGTTGTGGGAAGCGGATATGTGGGATTATCCAACGCTGTGCTATTTTCCCAACATTACGAGGTTGTCGCATTGGATATCGTCAAAGAAAAAGTGGAAATGATTAACGCTCGAAAATCACCGATTGTCGATAAGGAAATCGAAGAATACTTGGCGACCAAGGAGCTAGACTTAAGAGCTACGATGGATCCGGAAGAGGCGTACATCGGTGCGGATTACGTAATCATCGCGACGCCGACCAATTATGACGAAATCAACAACTACTTCAATACCGTTAGTATCGAAGAAGTCATCGAAAAAGTAATTTTAGTCAATCCGAATGCGTTGATCGTAATCAAATCGACAATACCGATTGGGTATACCTTACAGATGAGAAAACTTTTTAATTCACAGAACATCCTGTTTTCGCCCGAGTTCTTGCGGGAAGGAAAAGCATTGTGGGACAATCTCTATCCATCCCGTATCGTAATCGGAGAGCGCTCAAAGCGAGCTGAAACCTTTGCGCAGATGATGATTCAATGTGCCGTCAAGAAAGACATTCCGGTGCTGTTGACGGATCCGACCGAAGCGGAATGTATCAAACTCTTCTCAAACACGTATTTGGCCTTGCGTGTCGCATATTTCAACGAGTTGGATACTTATGCGGAGATGCGCGGACTTAACGCGAAGCAGATCATCGATGGCGTCGGCTTGGACCCGCGGATTGGTACCCACTATAACAATCCATCGTTTGGATACGGTGGTTACTGTTTGCCCAAGGATACGAAACAATTGTTGGCGGATTACCAAAATATCCCCAATGCCTTGATTGCGGCGATTGTCCAATCCAATCAACTACGTAAAGATTTCATCGCTGATCGGATACTAAAAGACAGACCGCAAATCGTCGGGATTTATCGGTTAACCATGAAGGCGAACTCGGACAACTTCCGTCAATCCGCCGTGCAAGATGTCATCGCAAAAGTGCGTGCCGATGGGGCGGAAGTCGTTATCTATGAACCTGAGCTAAAGCAAGAGATATTTCAGGCAATGCGGGTGATTCGAGATATCGAGGAATTCAAACGACTCTCCGATGTCATCGTCGTGAATCGCCTCCATCCTGAGTTGGAGGATGTCATGGATAAAGTGTATACGCGCGATTTGTTTATGCGGGATTGAAAATGAAAATCATAAATCTGAATTCTTATTACTACAGTTCAAGCGTCCATGCCCTCTTGAAGAAAACCTTCGACAAGAGGGGTTTTCACTTTATGTCATATGTACCATTGATTCGTGGCGAGGAATCAAAACATGTTGAAGAAGAAAATGTCGTGACTTCGGAGTGTTTTTCGTCGTTAGATCGCTTATTCTTCCATTTCAAACATACCAGAATATTCAAGGATGTAGTTCAAAAAATTGACTTTACGGATGTTGAACTCAACCATGCACATTCCTTGTTTTCCAACGGTTACATAGCGATGAAACTGAAACGGAAATATAAGATTCCGTATGTGGTCGCGGTAAGAGACACCGATCTCAATTTGTTCTTCGGAAAAATGATACATCTACGCAAATTAGGACGATCGATCTTGCGTGAAGCGGATGCGGTGGTCTTTCTATCCCCAAGTTATCGCGACGCCTTGATCTCAACGTATTTGGCCTCTGATGAACAAGAAGCGATGTTGGCGAAATCAACGATTCTTGGTAACGGAATCGATGCCTTTTGGTTAGAACATCGCAATTCACACCAAGGACTCAACAGAGAATCATTGAAGCTGCTTTTTGTGGGGCAGGTACATAGACGCAAGAACATTGAAACGACTGTCTCAGCCATCCGGGTGCTCGTTAGTCGTGGTATCGATGCCCGTTTAACGGTCGTAGGACCGGTCAAAGATGATTCCTTATTGAAACGATTACTCGATTCCGGTGTAGTTGACTATATCCCCAAACAATCCAAGGAATCGTTGCTTGAGATTTATCGTAACCACGATATCTTTGTCATGCCTTCGTTACGAGAAACCTTCGGTTTGGTATATGCGGAAGCAATGAGTCAAGGGTTACCGGTCATTTATTCGAAGGGACAAGGCTTTGACGGTCAATTTCCGGAAGGACAGGTTGGCTATTCAGTGGATGCCAGAGATCCCGATGCGGTCGCGGAAGCGATCACGAAGTGTATACGTAATCATGACTCGCTCTCAAAAAACGCGGTTCTATCCGTCGCGAAATTCGATTGGGAATCCATTTCGGATGCCTATGTTTCACTTTATCAAGAAATCATCTTGTCTGCAGGGAAATCCCGATGATCAAAAATCTGATCGCGCGCTATCAAGCGCTAGGCGAAGACGAGCATTTGGCATATACGGTCATCTCGCCTATCGTCTTACTTACCATACAATATGTTTTCATCGTAATCTTCCATGTCTCCAGTGCGAATGGTATTTGGGTTTCTGCCCTCACCAAGGCATTGAGCGGTGTGGTTTTCTTTAGTGCTCTACCCATCGTTCTACGCCGTAATACGCGATTGTTTATCAGTGTTTATTCGCTAAGCATCCTTGTGTTCGCATCGCAATATGTATTGTTTCCTCAAAATATTCCCTATCTTAACACCTTGCTTTTCCCATTCTTCTTTATGGGGCTTCCTATGTTCTTGTTTACCGTCAGCGTTCAAGACGCGCATGTGTTCTATCGATCGCTAAAACAAGCCGCCAATATCGTTTTTATCGTGAGTGCGGTTTTCGGAGTATTATTGTTGCTGCAGATCGTGAAACTGAAGAAATACAGTATGCCGTTTTCGTATTATATGCTTTATCCCTTATTGATCGATATGGAAATCTATTTGTCGACCCGACATCGGGTTCGTCTATTACGAGTCGCGATCACATTCGCGTTGATATTGATTTATGGTTCGCGTGGACCTTTGCTTTGTTTCTTCGTTTTTATGTTGTTGAAGGTAGCTGTCCATTGGCGTTGGTTACTCAATCGAAAACACGCACTGACTGCTTTCATATCTTCGCTTTCGGTAGTTCTACTCTATGTGTTTCGGCTTTCGTACTTAAACGTGGTGATCGATGTGTTGGCTTTCTTCAATATCCGTTCACGCAGTCTGATTCTCTTATTGCGCAATGGAATCTATCTTACCAATCGCGAAGAAATCTATGAGACCCTCTGGAATGGGTTTACCCGCAACTGGCTTTTCGGTAACGGTATCGCTGGAGATCGCTACTTATTGGAGGGTACTTATGCCCACAATGTGGTTTTGGAGTTGATGGTTGGTTTCGGTCTGCTCTTAGGGTTGTTCTTGGTGGTTATGTTAGCGATAAGAATTGTTCGATTGTATCGCGTCAAAGAACCTTCATTTCGACGCTTATTGGATTTTGCGTTGGCTTTCGGATTTGTCCATCTATGGGTTAGCAGTTCGTTGTTTGAAGATTTCCGTTTCTGGATGTTTGTCGGTATTTTGTTTTTGAGAACTCCACTGGATGCATGGTTATCATCCCTTTCTATTTTTAAACGACTTGACCCTTGGATTGAGAAGATCGAAGGATGGGGCAAGAAAGTATTTCTACAAATCATTTCTAGGATTCATGAATTAAGAGGAAACAACGTATGATTAAAATCCTTTATTTATGCGATACGCCTCTCCAAAAAGCAGGTGGGGCGCAATTATCGATGCGGATCTTAGCCGAGGGATTGGCGGACTCGTTTGAGATTCAGTTTTTAACACCGGCATCGCAACGTTTTTATAACAACCAAATAATCTTGGATAAGTTTCCGAGTTTCGTACTACGTGGGAAATCACCGTTTCAATGGCTACATATGGCGTCTGCGATCCAACAGGAGATTCGCAAAGCGAATCCGGATATCATCCATCTTCAAATGACATCTTCACTGGTTCTGGTCGCTTTTCTGAAGTTCACTCGTCAACTCGATTCCTGGATTAAGATTTACTTTACCGATCGCGGCGTCTATGGAAAATTTGGTTTCCTTACGACCTTAGCGACGGACTATATCGTAAAGCATGCGGATCAAGTCGTTACGACAACGTTGGACAATCAAAACAATTACCGCCGGCGATACGCCAATTTCGCACGTGACGCCGCCAAGTTTTCCATCATCTACAACACGGCAGGAAAACGGTATGACCGTTACGATCCAAACCTTGGCGCAATCCTACGGCAAGAGCTCGGTTTCTCAACTGAAGATCAAATCATCGGACTTTGCGGCAGGTTTGGGGAACAGAAAGACTGGCCGATGGCACGAGATATTTTGTTTGAACTCAACCAAAAAGTTTCGACGTTTAAAGTCATCATAGTATTGGGGACGGATGGAAGTAAAACGCATCGCGAAGCAGCTGAAACCTACATTCGATCCATCGTTGAGGTACTCGGTCCTTCGCGAGTCACACCCTTTATTGACCTTGACAATGCTACTCTCAGCGACTATTATTACGCAATGGACCTCTTCTTGATCAGTTCCAAGTGGGAGTCCTTTGGACGTACGGCTGTCGAAGCGATGGCACGCGGGTCGATCGTCGTTGCTCGTAAGATCGACGGATTGGTGGAAGTGGTCAGAGATCCGACTCGTCTCTATGACAATGTGAGCGAGGCATCCGCGATTCTTGAGAATCTGTTGAGTGACGCAACCTTACGTGAAGCGAAGAAACAAGAATGTTTGGCAAGGTATCGCGCGCACTTTACGACCGAAGTCAATTTTAGCCGCTATAACGAGCTTTATCGTCATGTGATTGTGGAGGAGAAGGAATGCTGATTGAAGAGTTGCTGAAGTATGAAGAGGAACAAGGATTGTTCGAACTTGAAATCCGCGGATTTCATTTTTGGCATGTCATCCGTTTTCGTTTGTTTTCCAAGATTCAATCCTTAGTCGACAAAGTTGGTTCGGCGCATGGAGAGTCGGAGAGTGAACCCCTTCGTAAACGTTTGAGCTTGAAGATGAATCAGTTACACTATCTTCGCAAAAGGTTGCCGAAAGGTTCGCAACCTTGCGATATCTTGGTTTTTAATCATAGTCGAAAAGTCAAAGTCAATGATGCCTTCGAGGATATATATACTTATCCTTGGCTTTTGTCAAATCAGTTTTCGTCGATCGTATTGGAAGAGCCGCACCAAAAACGACATGAACCGACGTCCTTGTCCAATGTTTACTATTTGGATAGCGTTCAGATATCCGTTTTGCTACGTCGAACCTTATTACGTCAACATTACTTTACATCGAAAGAGACGGATTTGATTTCTCAAACTGTTCGATCTGTGGTGCGGCATTTTTGTCCGGAGCAAAATACGAGAAGCATTGAAGCACAAATGATCAAGATGTTGGAGATTAATCGCTTAAGTGTTTCACCTTTACGGAAAATGATCCGGCAATTGTCACCGAAGGCAGTATTAGAAGTGGTTTCCTATAGCAATTCACGCTTTGCGATCAATGAGATTTGTGCCGAGTTAAATATTCCTACAATTGAGTTACAACACGGAGTCATGGGGCACAATCATGTCGCGTATAATTTTGCGCTTCAACGTGATTTGAAAACCTTTCCACAACACTTGTTTCTCTTTGGGTCTTTTTGGAAAGAAACAACACGCTTCCCCATCGATGCATCAAATGTGCATATCGTTGGTATGCCATTTAACGAATTACGTCGGGAAAACCTCGAAGAATATGTCAAAACAGATGAAAAGAAAACCATACTGTTTATTTCGCAAGGCACGATTGGTAAAGAGTTAAGCCGACTTGCGGTGTCACTGGCTGAACAAACAAAACAACCTTTGCGTATTATCTATAAACTTCATCCAGGTGAATACCTACGTTGGCGGGATGAGTACCCTTGGTTGCGTAGTCCGTTAATTGAAGTAATCGATAACAACGAACACGATATCTATTTCTATTTCAATCAAAGTGACGTTCAAGTCGGAGTCTATTCTACTGCGCTTTATGAGGGCTTGGGATTTGGAATACCGACATTCATATTGAAAACATTTGGATATCAACATATGGAAAATCTCATTATGAGAAATCAAGCAATTCTCATTAAAGAAGCCTTCGAAATTCTCAATCAATTAGATTCTTTAACTCGTCAACACGCTGATGTTGATCTATTTTGGCAGAGCGAAAGTCTGAACAACTTTAACCAGGCACTAATGGGAATCATTCGTTCAAAGGAGGCCAACGCATGAGCCAAAATTCCAATCGGTCAGCTTTACGCGCTGGAACTTGGTATATTATTGGGAATTTCGCGATGAAATCGATCGCGTTGATTACGACACCGATCTTTACCCGCTTATTGACTCCGAATGATTTTGGGATAACACAAACATATACTTCGTGGATGGGAATCATCACGATTATCGGAACTTTGGATATTTACTCGTGCATCCAAATTGCGAGGCATGATTACGAGGATACCGAAGTCGATCGATTCGTTTCCTCCGTATTAACGTTATCGACGCTGTCGTTGAGTGTTGTATATCTCTTGATCAATGTATTTCGTAGTGTGATGGAACCGATCCTTGGAATCCCGTGGATCTTGGTGGACCTATTGTTTGTGGAAGTGCTCTTCACCAATGCGTTTACTTTGATGCAGACGAAGTTGAAGTCATTTCTGCGCTACAAAGCGTTCTTGTTCTTCTCATTGTTGATCGCGATCGCATCGCCGTTATTAGCCATCGTATTGATTAGCGGTCAAACGAGCGATTTGTATTTCTGGCGTATTTTAGGATTCGCACTACCCAAGATTGGTATTTCGGCTTTCATTTTCATATACATTCTCTATAAAGGGAAAACTTTTTACAATAAAGCTTATTGGAAGTATGCGTTGTGGATCTCGGTTCCCTTGATACCGCATCATCTCGCCGGCAATATCTTGAATCACTTCGATAAGATTCAGATCAACTCGATCATCGGATCTGCGGAAGCCGGGATTTATAGTTTGGGGTATAATATCGCCTTGATACTTTCGACGGCGTGGCAGTCGTTTAACGGAGCTTGGGTACCTTGGTTCTTCGGTAAAATGAAGAATGACGAAGTCGATGATATCCGGCATTTCGTCAAGCCTTATTTGGTCGCGTTCACGTTGATTTTCTTTTTCTTCTTATCCATCGGTCCGGAAGCAATCCGGATTCTTGGGCCTAAATCCTATTGGGGCGGGGCACAAGTCGTTCCACCGGTACTCTTGGGAATTTACGCTCAGTTTCTCTATAGCTTGTATGTCAATATCGAGTTCTACTATAAGAAAACCGGATACATCGCTTTCGGGACGATTTTCGCGGCCGTATTGAACATCGTACTGAACGCGATTTTCATTCCGATTTTCGGTTATGTCGCCGCGGCATATACGACCTTGGTTGGTTATATGTCTCTGATGGCAATCCACGTTTACATCTCGAAGAAATGGGAAAAACGTGATTTGTTTGACCTCAAATTTATCTTATTGTGGTCATTGTTTGTGTTTATCGCCACGTTTTCGATCGCGATATTATACGATGCCCCTGTCTGGCGATTTGCGCTGGTCACGGCGATTTTCGTCATCGGGGTAGTCACATACCGCCGAAAGATGTTAAACTTGCTAAAGAGCTTACGGCGCAAGAAAGGATAAAGATGAAGAAACAGATCAAGAAAATCCTACGAATCTACTATACGTGGAAAGTGAAACGTGTCGCCGCACACGTCGGTGAAGGGTTGCGGGTGAATGGAAAGTCCGGGGTTACTTCAAACACGACCTTAGGGAATCACGTCAACTTCAACGGCATGAAAATAACGGGTACTGGGAAGGTAAACGTCGGGAGTTATTTCCATTCCGGCGAAGATTGCCTGATGATCACGATGGTACATAATTATGATCATGGAGCGTCGATCCCCTATGACAATACCTATATCGTCAAAGATATTGTAATTGAAGATAACGTTTGGTTCGGCTCTCGTGTCATCGTCCTGGGGGGTGTCACCATCGGTGAAGGCGCCATCATCCAAGCCGGAAGCGTCGTAGTCTCCGACATTCCGCCCTGCGCCATCGCAGGCGGCCATCCAGCCAAAGTATTCAAGTATCGAGACATCGAGCATTATAACCAATTAAAGAATGAAGGGAAGTTTTATTGATCCATTGATCCTGAAAAATGTGAGGTAATCCTATGAAAAAGAAGTCTGTTAAACTCAAAAAGAAGTTGATTTATTTCGCGGTAGCCCAAGCGGTCTTGGTGCTTTTCGCCGTCATCTATAACCGATTGTTGCCACCTTGGACGGACTATGTCATCGCTCTTGTCGCGTTTGCGGATGTTCTGGTGATTGTCTCGAAAGCACATAAACTACTTAAGATATTACTTTCTGCGCTACTTATCCTAATGTCCTGCGGACTCATTTATATCCAGTTCTCCTTTGAACGATTGGTAAACTATAGTGACGTCAATACGACCGAGATTTCGTTTTTGATGTTGAAGGAGAACGCAGTCGAAGATCTTTCAACCTTAGCCAACGGTGTCTTCACCTTATCCGCTACCTTCGAAAAGGAAATCCACGATAGCTTAGTCGGTAGTATTGATGAACTGACCACGAGTCATACGATCATGGATACCGATACCGACTCAAAAGGTTACGAGCTTTTAAAAGCCGGGACCAGCGACGTGTTAGTCATCGATAACGCGATGTGGGACTTGTTGGCTGAAGAGAATGAAGACTTCGAAGCCAGCGTGGTAGTCGTTTATAAACTGGAGAAAACACAGGTCAAGGAAAACATCAGTAAACCGGTAGATGTCAGTAAGAAACCCTTCGTCGTCTTGATTAGCGGTATCGATATCAAAGGCTCGATTACATTACGTTCACGCAGCGATGTCAACATGTTGATGTTGGTCAATCCCGTGACACATGTCATCCAAACCATCAGTATCCCACGCGACCTTTATGTTCCGTTGGCTTGCAAGAATAACAAAATGGATAAACTGACCCACTCAGGTATCTATGGGATCAACTGTACCATCGAAACCATCGAACAGTTCTTCGGAATCGATGTCAACTATTATGTCCGTGCCAACTTCACTTCGTTTGTCAACTTGATCAACGTCATCGGCGAGATCAAGGTAAACTCAGACTACACATTCACATCGGTTCGCGGTCACAAATATGTCAAAGGAATCAACACCTTGGATGCCGCCGAAGCGTTGTGGTTCGCACGCGAACGAAAAGCATTCGCCAGCGGAGATGTACAGCGTGGCCTTAACCAACAAGAAGTCATCAAAGGCATCATCGACAAACTCTTACAACCGGCGACGATGGCAAAAGCCGAAAGCATCATATCCGTAATGAGTAAGTCCATCGAGACCAGCATGACGGTCGGTGAACTCTCCAAGTTGATCCAACGTCAACTTGAAAATCCTTCCGGTTGGGAATTCAGAAAGAACAATCTATCTGTTACAGGAGATATGCAGCCGACCTACAGTATGGGAAGCCGTTTACTCTATGTCGCCCACCCGGTTCAAAGTTCTTATGACGCATTGAAACAACTGATCACTGAATTCATGGAGGCAAATTAACTCTAATCTCAAAGGAGGACCGATATGGTTAACCTTTTAAAATTCATTATCTATTTCATGGAGAAGATTCAACTCTTCTTCAAAGGAATCGTCGATGCAAATCATCTCAATATCGATGACAAGATGTTGCATTTCTATGTGTTCGGATTCCTTTGTCTCTTCATATATATCGTCGTACACTTCGCATTCAAACGCATCGCCAAGTACAACCTCAAGATCATCTCTTGGTTCTATACGCTTACCGTTGCGATCGTATTAGCCTTTGCGATCGAGGTCGGTCAGAAAGCAAGTAATAGCGGTCACATGGAGTTCGGCGATATCGCATATGGCATTTATGGGTTTCTCGTCTTCTACATGATCTTCCAATTCTTCGCTTGGATCCTCCGACTTATCATCAAGTCCTATCGAAAATCCCATCCCCAAAAACCTAGAGAAATCTAGGTTTTTTCTAAATGGTTAACGTAAAAGGGAGGTTATCAACAAATCTCTGCGCCATGATGTAATTCTGCCATTGTCCTTCACATATTTAAGTAGTTCAAGTATGAACATGATAAATTAAAAGTTCGCTGTGAATAATAGGCAAAGATAGAATCGTATAGCCTATACCATACTTGAACATTGAATGTTCATCGATTGGAATATTCATTGAAGTGCTCTGCCAAGATATTTACGGTACATTTTCTAAACATGCAATTATTCCACAAGCATTTATTTATCCCTGACGAAGACAACTCTGTGCCTTAGGAGTTGCGAAGTATGATAAAATTGAACCAAAGAGTTCTTAATGTATCTCTGAACTCTATGCATGTCATACGACATCTCCGTAAGAAAGGCAAACCATGAAAAAAGTAATTACCTACGGAACCTTCGATCTCTTTCATGAAGGACATTATCGGCTATTGGAACGTGCGAAAGCACTTGGCGATTATTTGATCGTCGGTGTTACTACGGACAACTACGACCAAAGTCGGGGGAAGCTGAATGTTCAAGAAGGACTGTTGAAACGGATTGAGAACGTAAAGAATTGCGGTTTGGTCGATGAGATCATCATCGAGGAATATGAAGGTCAGAAGATCAATGATATCTTGAAATATAAAGTCGATATCTTTGCGATCGGATCGGATTGGGTCGGGAAGTTCGACTACATCAAAGAGTTCTGCGAGGTCATCTATCTTGAGAGAACCAAAGGGATTTCCAGTACGGAGCTTCGGGCGAATACCGTGGGTATCATTAAACTCGGGATCATCGGCTATGGTCGGATCGCCAATCGGTTTGTGGTGGAGTCCAAATATGTCAGCGGCGTCAACGTCGAAGGGGTTTACGGGTTAAACAGTGCATCCGTAGCGAAGTTCGCTCAGACCAATGAACTATCTTTTTATGAGACGGACTTGGAAAAGTTCTTTGAACGTATCGATGCGGTCTATATCGCAAGTCCGCACTTAAGTCATTATGACTATATCGTACAGGCACTCAACCATGGCAAACATGTGCTCTGCGAAAAGCCGTTGGTACTCACGAAAAAACAAGCGAATGAAGTGTATGAGCTCGCAGTGTCGAAAGAGTTGGTCCTGATGGAAGCGGTCAAAACCGCTTACTGTCCCGGATTTATTCGTCTGATCAGCGTGTCGAAAAGCGGACTGATCGGTTCCATCAAAAGCATCGATGCCACCTTCACCAAACTTGTTTCCGGTCAACCACGGGAACTTAAAAAAGAAACCGCGGGCGGAAGTGTCACCGAACTGGCAACCTATCCGCTCTTGGCCATCGTCAAGTTGCTCGGAAGCGATGTCGTCGAACAACGCTTCACATCCTATCTGGATGTGGAAGGCGTGGATCTCTTCACCAAAATCGATTTACGCTACGAGAATGCCATCGCCAGCGCGAAAGTCGGGCTGGGGGTAAAGTCGGAAGGGGATTTGATCATCGCAGGTACCAAGGGCTACATTTACGTTCCGTCACCTTGGTGGAAAACCGAATACTTCGAATTACGCTTTGAGGAAATGAGTAAAAACAAGAAGTACTTCTACAAGTTCGAAGATGACGGATTACGCTATGAACTGGCGGAGTTCGCGCTTGCGATCAACAATAAATCCATGAATACCTACAAATATACCCCGCAGGAATCGGAATTCATTTGCGGAGTGATCGAAACCTATTTGGAGGGCAAGCATACCACCAAGATCTAACAAGCATGAGGGAAGAACATGGGATCGACGAACTTCAAGGAAATCCAGACGATCGAAGAGCTGATCACGTACTTGGAAAGCGATGCGTTGGATAAAGACTACATTTACCAATACACCAACCGAGACGCACTTTTCGGCATCTTGCGCAGCAAGACGGTCTTCTTGGGAAACCTACGTAACCTCAATGACATCCAAGAATTCAACCATACCCGATCGACAATGAAAGAGAATGGTTTTGTTGGATGTTTCACCCGTGAAGAAGTCGAAAGCATCGCCATGTGGGCCATGTACGGCAATCCATGGGACAAAGCCGTCCGTATCGGATTTCCGGTCAAGAAACTTCGTCAATGTTTGAAAGAAACTGTCGTTTCTGAAGTCACGACGAATCTCAAGCTTGGCAAGAGGATCGAAGCACTAAAAGAAAACATCAAACTCATTAATATCGGATATGTCCATCCCCAAAACATGACCTTGCATTTCAGCAACAAATCCCTGGATATCAGCGCGAATCAAGCGTTCAAGGAACTCGAAAACAATGCGAAGGTTCAAGGATACCTCAAACACAAAGCATGGCTCTATGAGAGCGAAACACGCATCCTGGCACGACTTGAAAACGGTAACTATGATCGAATCGCATTACAACTCAGTGATGAAGTGCTTCAAGATATTAAAGTCATGACTGGACCGGACTACTCGAATCGGTTACGGAGTAAGTTGGAAAAAACGATACGGTTTGAGGAAAGCGAATTCAAGGGATTGGTAAAGCTTAAGGATATTATGAGAAATTCAGAAGACGAATCATAAACGAACATCCTACGGGATGTTTTTTCGTTTCTAGACACAGAAGGGTCATTATATATCAAAAAGGGCAAAGACTACGGAATAACAGAATTCACACGATTAGTTGTGGTAAAAACCCTAAACTCGTGAAACAATAGAATCAGAACTGATATCCAGGGGTAAGTCACATGAGAAAAATCATCCGTAAACTGATCAGCATTACAGCCATCGGCTTTTTGCTTGTAATCGGAGTACCGTCGATTTCTATGTTGGTGAATGCGGAAGACAATACAGCAACCGTTACACAAGCAGAAGAGTTAAAAATCAAGCAAATTGAAGCGGGAGAAAACTCTTCATTCCTAATCGAAAATGATGGCAGTCTTTGGGCATGGGGTTCAAATGAATTTGGTCAACTAGGCATTGGGTCTACAACTTCCCCTTACGAATTATTACCAACCAAAGTGATGGAAAATGTATCTAGTGTGTCTGCCGCATGGAATCACACGGTTGCTATAAGGATGGATGGCAGTCTTTGGGCATGGGGTTCAAATGAATTTGGTCAACTAGGGATTGGATATACAACTTCCCCTTACGAATCATTACCAACCAAAGTGATGGAAAATGTATATAGTGTGTCTGCCGGAGGGAATCACACGGTTGCTATAAGGATGGATGGCAGTCTTTGGGCATGGGGCAATAATAGTAGTGGCCAATTAGGCGATGGGACAACAATAAGTAAGAGAACACCTGTCAAGATTATGGATGATGTTGTAAAAGTAACCGCGGGGGGAAGTCACACTAATACAATAAAAAAAGATGGAAGTCTTTGGTCGTGGGGATTTAATGGAAGTGGTCAATTAGGTAATGGAACAACAACTCGTCAATTAGTACCAATCAAGGTATTAGAGAATGTTAGGAATGTTTCTGCGGGAAATAATCATACATTGGCAATAAAAGAAGATGGAAGCCTTTGGTCATGGGGTTATAACGCAAGCGGACAATTAGGTAATGGAACAATAGTAAACGAGTTATTACCAAATAAAGTAATGGAGAATATTATTAACGTTTCTGCAGGAGCATTTCATACATTAGCCATAAAAACTGATGGGAGTTTATGGACATGGGGTAGTAATCTTTATACTGGAACCACAACGGATCAATTAACGCCAGTAAATATGATGGAGATTGTAGAAAATGTCTCGGCTGGAACCAATCATACACTTGCATTGAAAACAGATGGTAGTCTTTTCACTTGGGGAAGAAATAAATATGGTCAGCTTGGGGATGGAAGTATAATTGATAGAAAAACCCCAAATAAGCTCAATTTTCAATTATCGATAGATCAAGAATTAGCAGTTCCTTTGCTGGATAAAACATCAATCTTTTATGATGGGGCATACGTTCTTGACATTAAAAGTGACAATAGTTTGTGGGCATGGGGTGATAATAGTAATGGACAGTTAGGTGATGGAACAACAATAAATCAGCTAAATGAAACCAAAATAATGGAAAATGTTGAAGTTGCATCAGCAGGTTATGGTCATTCATTAGCAATAAAAACTGATAAAAGTTTATGGGCTTGGGGAACTGGATTATTAGGTGATGGTTCTGATGGTATAAAATTGGATCCAGTAAGAATCATGGAAAATGTGGCTAGCGTGTCAGCAGGTCATGCATACTCTTTAGCAATCAAATTGGATGGAAGTCTATGGTCGTGGGGTTGGAATTCTTTTGGTCAATTAGGTGATGGGACTACAAATAATCGAACAAATCCAAGTAAAATCATGGAAAACGTTAAAAGTGTATCTGCTGGTGCAAAACGATCATTTGCAATTAAAACGGATGGTAGTTTATGGGCATGGGGTGATAATAGTTGGGGACAACTTGGAAATAACACACTCATAAATTCATTAATACCTTTAAAAATTATGGATGAAGTTGTAAGTGTTTCATCCGGAAACGAATATATAATGGTTCTGAAGAGTGACGGAACACTTTGGGGTTGGGGATATGATCAATCTGTTGGGTATATAACTTCACCTATAAAAATAATGGATAATGTTTCTAAAATCGCATCAGGAAAGAATACTCGATATGCAATAAAAACGGATGGTAGTTTATGGTCTTGGGGTTATAATGGTTATGGTCAAGTTGGAGATGGTACAAGAACTTATAGGGAACTTCCTGTCAAAATAATGGATCAAGTGTACAACATATCTTCAGGAGACATTTTTGCTTTCGCAGTTAAAAAGGATGGTAGTTTATGGTCTTGGGGAACTTCATATGCCGGCCAATTGGGAGGCGGAAATACGATTCCAAAGTATTATCCAACGAAAATTCGAGAAGCGCAGCTGTTTTATGATCTTAGTTTAGCCAACATGTACTTTGTTCCAATATTTTTGGATGCACCAAAGATAATATTGACTTTTAGCGTTGATGTAAATGCTAAATTTTACATTGCTTCACAAGATATTCCTGGTAACTTCGAGATTCGAGGGGACAATCAAGTAATCGCTTCTAAAAATGGGAATGCTGTTATCAATATTACGAATTCATCTGGTTCAGTGGTATATCGTTCGGTCAACTTTCAATCATATTCAAATAAGCCATCAGCTTTTTCATTAGCCCCAATCAATCAAACAACAAATGATTCCTTTAGTTTATTCATCGACAATTCTATCAATACAACCCTAAATGGCCAATCATTTATAGGTGGATTTATAAGTGAAGAGGGAATATATTCGATAGAATTTCAAGATATTGCTGGATTTAATTATTTTAGTACCTTTAGTATTGATAAGACTCCACCAATCATTACTATTGATTCATACTCATTAGAACCGACGAATCAAAACATGATAATTAATGCCTCTACTAACGAGGGGGTTTTGAATACAACAAGTGTAACTTTTACTAGTAATGGTAATTTTGACTTCATTGCAATCGATGAAGCAGGAAATGTCACCACCCAAACAGTCACCATTACCAATATCGACAAAGATCCGCCTGTAATTAATGGGGTTTCCATTAGTGGGAACTACAATACTGCTAGAACGATTACATTCATAGAGGGTACGGTAATACTAGATGGTGTAGAGATACAAACTGGAACAATTGTTGTAATAGAAGGCGCACATGAGATTATGGCTACAGATAACTTAGGCAATACTATCACATTTTCTTTTACTTTGGACTTTATAGCACCTACAATTACAATTGGAAATTATGACCAATCCATCACAAAACAGAACGTAATTGTCACCGCATCGGTATCTGGTGGGGTGTTAAATTCAACGAGCCACACTTTTACTGAAAATGGATCGTTTGATTTCGTTGCAACCGATGAAGCCGGGAATGTCACGACTCAAACCGTCACGATTACCAACATCGACAAAGTGGCTCCAGTCATCATAATCGAGGACTATGTTAAAACACCAATTAATCAAGACATCATCGTTACTGCTTTCGTCAATGAAGGAACATTGAACGCATCGAGCCATACTTTCACTGAAAATGGATCTTTTGATTTCGTCGCAACCGATGAAGCTGGAAATGTCTCGACGCAAACCGTCACGATTACCAACATCGACAAAGTGGCTCCAGCCATCACAATCGAGGACTATGTTAAAACACCGATTAATCAAAACATCATCGTCACGGCCACAACGAATGAAGGAACATTGAACTCAACGAGTCATACTTTCACCGAAAATGGATCTTTTGATTTCGTCGCAACCGATGAAGCCGGGAATAACACGACTCAGACCGTTACCATCACCAACATCGACAAAGTGGCTCCGGTCATTACGATCGGGGATTACCTAAAAACACCGACAAATCAAGATGTCATTGTTTTGGTCACAACGAATGAAGGAACATTAAACGCATCGAGCCATTCTTTCTCCGAAAATGGGTCATTCGAATTTATCGCAACTGATGAAGCCGGGAATGTCACGACTCAAACCATTACGATTAACAACATTGACAAAGTGGCGCCGGTCATTACGATTGGGGACTACTTAGAGTTACCCACTAACCAGGATATCATCGTCATTGCTACGACCGATGAAGGAACATTAAACGCATCGAGCCATACCTTCATCGAAAACGGATCGTTTGAATTCATTGCGACCGATGAAGCTGGGAATGTCACGACTCAAACCGTCACCATCACCAACATCGACAAAGTGGCTCCGGTCATTACGATTGGGGACTATCTAGAGTTACCCACAAGCAAGGATGTAGTCGTCAGCGTCACGACCAATGAAGGAACATTGAACGCATCGAGCCATTCTTTCTCCGAAAATGGGTCCTTCGAATTTATCGCAACCGATGAAGCCGGGAATGTCACGACTCAAACCGTCATAATCACCAATATCGACAAAGTGGCTCCCGTTATCACAATCGGAGAGTATTTAGGGTTACCTACCAACAAGGACGTTATCGTCACGGCTACAACGAGTGAAGGAACCTTGAACTCAACGAATCACACGTTCATTGAAAACGGATCGTTTGAATTCATAGCGACTGATGAAGCCGGGAATGTCACAACTCAAACTGTTACGATCACCAATATCGATAAGGTCAGTCCTGCCATCACAGGAGTTCTCGAAGGTAAGACTTATATAGGAATGCTATCTCCAACCTTTGATGAAGGAGTCGGACTTTTGAATGATTCACCATTCGCTTCGGGAAGTTCAGTTTCATCCTACGGTCAACACACCTTGATCGTCACCGATGAAGCCGGGAATACCACAACGGTTCATTTCACGATCGTACCTAACGCAACCAACATCGCAGTCACATCTCAATCCTATACGTCATTGCATGTTTCCTGGAAAGGAATTGGTGGCGTCGCGGGTTATGAAGTGTATCGTGGATTCAACGCAACCGGAAGCTTCGCAAAGGTCGCAATTACGGATGCGCTTGACTTCATCCAGACTGGGCTTACAATCAATCGTTCTTACTTCTACAAAGTTAGATCCTATGTTGTCGTTGAAGGAATCACCTATTACAGTGATTTCTCACCGGTCGTAAGCGGAAAGCCGATTCCTGCTGCTCCTACGACAATCGATGTCATGGCGGTGAACTCAAGCAGTATGCAGATCACATGGGCTGCGGTAGAAGGTGCCACGGGCTATCAATTATTCAGATCCTTCGGTCCGACAGGTACATTTACTTTAGCGGCCAGTACGACGACCAACAGTTATCTCAATGCGGGACTTACGTTGAATCGTACATACTTCTATCGTGTCCGTGCGTATACCATGGTCGGAACGACTCGCGTGGTCGGACCTTACTCGACGATTGACAGTGCCAAACCAATTCCAGCTGCCGCAACCAACATTCTCGCAGCTTCCGGAGGGTATGATCGTATCAACCTAAGCTGGACTCCGGCCATCGGAGCCGGTGGGTATACAGTCTATCGCTCGACCAGTTTGACCGGAACCTATTCGATCGTTGGGAATGTGACGACAAGCAACTACATTAATACAGGCTTAGGGTTCAATACAACTTATTACTATAAAGTTCGGTCTTATTATTTGGTCAACGGAGTCAAGAACTATGGAATGATGTCGGAACCGGTCAGCGCAAAGACAGTGTTATCCACTCCGACAGTAACTTCAAGCAATCTATCAACGACCTCGATCAAGCTCAGTTGGGGAGCGATCTCCGGAGCCAGCGGATATGAAGTCTATCGCTCGACGACTTCGACCGGTACGTATGCCTTACAAGGAACCGTAACCACCAACACCTACAGTAAGACTAGTCTGGTCCGAGGAACCGTCTACTACTACAAAGTCCGAGCCTATCGTTTGGTCGGAACCACGAAAGTATACGGAGAATACTCAACACCGAAATACCTAAAAATCGGATATTAGAAAGGGAGGCAAATAGATGAAAATCTTTAAAGTGTTGCTTGTCATGATGCTGTTCATTTTAACGTGTGTTCAAGTAGAAGCAGAATCTGACATTACTAAACCGGTAGTTGATTTATCTACACTTACTGTTGACAAATATGAAGTATATCCAGGTGATACTGTAACTTTAAAAGTAAAGGCAACGGATGACAGCACAGGAATAGATCACCTAAGTTTTAACTATAAAAGTAGTTATGGGCTTTACATGGGAAAAACTGTGTACACCATGAATTCTGAAGGATATTATGTTTGGACGATCCCGATAACCAGCTCAATGCAAGATGGCGTATGGTCATTGAATGATCTATCTGCTTATGATGAGGCTGGCAACTATATGTACTATTATTCGTCAAGTTATGATCTCTCAAGGAGTGCTTTTCATGTAAACAATCCGAGTTCCGACATTACTAAACCGGTAGTTGATTTATCTACACTTACTGTTGACAAATATGAAG
>CAZGLV010000003.1:76816-78847 GCA_964526155.1 uncultured Erysipelotrichaceae bacterium
TGGCAACTATATGTACTATTATTCGTCAAGTTATGATCTCTCAAGGAGTGCTTTTTTTGTACTCGATCCGAATATTCCAAAAAATAACATTAATGATAGATGGGTTTTGACTAGCACAAGTTGGGGTGATCAATCAGTGACATCGGATTTGTATATAGGACCGAACGCTATTCTTACGATAAATGGCAATGTAAATGTTCAAGGGAATATTTATGTCCTTGGAGCATTAAAAAGCTATGGAAACATAACCGCAAAAGGCATTTATGGTCGCAACTTCATCTTTGGATATACAAACACGTTCTATAATGGAACAGTGAATTTTAGAGGGGGTACGAATTCAATTAACTCATTAGTCGCCTCAAATCAGCCTATACCCAGTATCCCAATAAACATTGTTGGTAATACCGTAATCGATGGTGAAATGAATATACTTTATATTCAAGGCGAAACGATTCCTATAGCCGATTTAAGTATCAACGGAATAAGTTGCGCATATTTTAATAATGGAACATTTATTGCGAACGATATAAAATTGTTGTCTTCATCAGAAATTTCAGTTCAAATGAAGGATATTTTTGGGAAGGCACATACAAAGATTGTGCCTTTTGATAGTTTACCTAATTTAGTAAAGATAGAAGGAATCGGGAAAAATGCAAGCTATAATGAGGATCGTACGATTGCTTTCAACTATGGTGTTGGAAAACTTGATGGAATCGAAATAACTTCGGGTTACGTAGTAAGTGGAGAGGGGAAACATAGTTTCACATTGGAGTTGCCAGAAGGAAATATATTTGAAATACCTTTCGAAATTGACAGAACAGATCCAATAATCACGATTGAAGACTATTTGAGCGTCCCTACAAATCAAAATATTTTAGTTAACGCTTCCGTAAATGAAGGAAGTTTAAATGCAACAAGTCACTTGTTTACATCAAATGGATCATTTGACTTTATTGCTACTGATGCAGCGGGCAACGTTACCACAAAAACGGTTACGATCACCAATATTGACAAGACTCCTCCACAAATTACCGGAGTTGAAAACGGTGGGAAATACAATCATGATGTTACGATTCTTTTTACCGAAGGAACAACGACTCTCGATGGGAACGCAATCTCTTCGGGCTATGTCGAAACGTTGGAAGGTGTGCATACGCTTGTTAGTACGGATGATTTGGGGAATTCCCAATCATTGACATTCACAATCGACAGAACTCCACCTACGATTTCGGGAATTGAAAGTGAGAGAGTTTATGCTGGATTGGCAACTCCAGTCTTTACCGAAGGGACCGCTAGCCTAGACGGACTTATCTTCGTTAGTGGAACATCGATTACTTCCTTTGGACAACATACCTTGATTGTCACTGATGAAGCAGGGAATACCACAACGGTTCATTTCACGATCGTACCCAACGCAACCAACATCGCAGTCACATCTCAATCCTATACGTCATTGCATGTTTCCTGGAAAGGAATTGGTGGCGTCGCGGGTTATGAAGTGTATCGTGGATTCAACGCAACCGGAAGCTTCGCAAAGGTCGCAATTACGGATGCGCTTGACTTCATCCAGACTGGGCTTACAATCAATCGTTCTTACTTCTACAAAGTAAGATCCTATGTTGTCGTTGAAGGAATCACCTACTACAGTGATTTCTCACCGGTCGTTAGCGGGAAACCGATTCCTGCTGCTCCTACGACAATCGATGTCGTGGCGGTCAACTCGAGCAGCATGAATGTTACTTGGGCGCCAGTCGAAGGTGCTTCAGGGTATCAATTGTTTAGATCTTTCGGTCCGACAGGAACCTTTACCCTAGCAGCGAGTACAACCACGAACAGTTATCTCAATGCGGGACTTACGTTGAATCGCACATACTTCTATCGTGTCCGTGCGTATACCATGGTCGGCACGACTCGTGTGGTCGGACCTTACTCGACCATCGACAGTGCCAAACCGATTCCAGCCGCCGCAACCAATGTTCTCGCAGCTTCCGGAGGGTATGATCGTATCAACCTAAGCTGGACTCCGGCCAT
>CAZGLV010000004.1:0-24149 GCA_964526155.1 uncultured Erysipelotrichaceae bacterium
AATCGACGTGATTTCCTATTTAGTTTTCAAAGATCCGCTCGCGTCTCCGTCCGTTCCGCATTTCTGCTTCCCGTCGAGCGCTTACTTATAATACCAAATCCAGCAACCTCTGTCAACAACTTTCGCTCCATTTTAAGCCATTTTTTGAAACTCGATGTTCTTGACGTTTTTCCGTCAAAGACGCGTCTGGAGACAAAAATGGGGCTCATAAAAAGCTTCCGTTGTTACGGCCCACGATATCATGAATCATGGCTGTCCTTTTTTAGAGGTAGGTACATTATAACACAAGGAAAAATCATTACAAGGATTGTGTCTTCGTTTTCACCGCAAGTTTTATGAAATGAGTTGAAGACATCCTCATGTCATGGTGGTGACGATTCGCAGGGTCAGTCGCGTTCGCTGATCGCTTTCAGCAACGGTAATGCCTTGCCCCAAGAATCAAGCATTTCTTCTTCGAAACCCTCGGGTATATCGATGGCAACCTTGAATCGGGTTTGGTTTGGTTCAACTCTTTCGATGAAGTATTCTTCGTAAGACGGTGTCCATTCTTTTGCGGTAGCGCTCTCGGTGTCAAGTTGGCTATCCGTCACGATCCCAAGATGTTTGATCAAGATGTGATTGGGATAGTCGCTGATGACGATTTGCGAAAACAAACCGTTCTCCTTTCCGTCGGGATCTTGCGCTAGGAAGCGGATTTCGGATCCTTCGGACCAGGCTCCGCAAAAATAAGAACCCTTGCTGAAAACATCCGTCCATTCCCGATAACTTGCGTCATCGATGATCGCTTCCCAGACTTTTTCCCGGGTTGCGTCGATAATGATTTCTCTTTCGAATTTGTTCATAGATTGGTTCATCCTTTATTGGTACGTATCATATCATTTTGAAACGGGAACGATTCGGGATATGACCGAAAAAAAACGTATCCTTGCGGATACGTTTGATGGATTTAGAACGTTGCGGTATCGATTTTGACACCCGGACCCATGACGCTGGAGAGAACGACATTCTTCATGTAGTTTCCTTTGACGACGGCCGGACGGGCACGCAGCAATACATCGTAGAGCGCCTTGAAGTTTTCATGGAGCTGTTGGTCGGTGAACGAAAGTTTGCCGATCAATACGCTGATGTTGCCTTCTTTGTCGACGCGGTATTCGACTTTACCTTTTTTGATGTCGGTGATCGCTTTGGTGACATCCATGGTGACGGTGCCGGTCTTCGGATTCGGCATCAAGCCTTTCGGCCCTAACAGCTTACCGAGTTTACCGAGTTCGCCCATCATGTCCGGAGTTGCGACGATGACATCGAATTCGAACCAACCGCCTTTGATTTTTTCAAGCAGTTCTTTGCCGCCGACAACATCGGCGCCGGCATCCAACGCTTCTTTTTCTTTCGGTCCCTGGGTGATGACACATACCTTTTGGGTACGGCCGGTTCCGTGGGGAAGGACCATGGCGCCGCGGATCTGTTGATCGGCATGACGCGGGTCGACATTTAAGCGGAAGGATACTTGGACGGATGCGTCAAATTTGACGATGTTGGTTTCGCGGGCCAAGACGATGGCTTCGCTGACGGGATACAGTTTGGTACGGTCAACCAATTTGGCGGCCGCTAAATACTTTTTGCCTTGTTTTGCCATTTCGGTTGCCTCCTATTTATTGTAGCCTTCGATGACGATACCCATGTTACGAGCGGTACCGGCGACGATGGCCATTGCGCCTTCAACATCGTTCGCGTTGAGGTCGGGGAGTTTGTACTCGGCGATCTTACGCAGGTCTTCGACGGTGATGGTTCCGACTTTGGTTGTTTTGGAACTGGCAGATCCGCTCTTAACGTTGGCTGCCTTCTTCAACATGACCGATGCCGGGGTGGTTTTCAATACGAATGTAAACGATTTGTCCTCGAACGCGGTGATGATTACCGGAACGATGTCTCCTGCGCGGTCCTTGGTCGCGTCGTTGAACGCGGAACAGAACTGCGGCATGTTGACACTGGCGGAAGCCAATGCCGGACCCGGACGGGCGCCGCCCGCAGGGAACTGGAGTTTGACGACTTTTGCAATTTTCTTACTCACAGAATTTCCTCCTTTTGATGGAAATTTCGTAGCCGTGGTGAACGGATGATTGCGCATCCTCCCACGCTCGAATGGCCGTAAATCGGCTCACTTATTATAGGACACAAGCGGCTGGATGTCAAATATTAGAAAGAACGCGTTTCCGCGTTCTTAGGCTTCTACTTTATTGAGGTCGATGTAGGCGATCTCGGTCGGGGTTTCCCGTCCGAACAGGATCGTCAATACGATTGCGCTTTGCGAATCGTCATGCATCTCATCGATCGTTCCTTCGATTCCGCTAAACGGACCGTTGAGGATTTTGACGCGGTCGCCGACGGTGAAGTTGACGACGATCTTACGATCGCTCAAGCCCATGCGACGCAGGATCGAATCGATTTCGTCGGGAGATACCGGGAACGGTTTGGCACCGCCGCCCGAAGATCCGATAAAACCGGTGACACCCGGTGTATTACGAACGATATACCATGCCTCGTCGGTCATGATCATTTCGACGAAGACATAACCCGGGAAAAGGTTGCGCATCTTCTCGATTTTCTTCCCGTTCTTAAATTCGATTTCAGGTTCTTCGGCGACCAGGATACGGAACAAGTTGTTCTCGATACCCATCGTCTCGACCCGGCGTTGGAGGTTTTCCTTTACGCGGTTTTCATGGCCGGCGTATGTGTTGACCACATACCACTCTTTTTGATTGTCGTCCATGTTACGCTCCGATGCCTAGCAATTTCAAAAATGCGGCGACGCCGTATTCGCATAAGACGAAATATAGGCCGAACGCCACGGTAAAGGTGACGACGGTCAAGCTGTCTTTCACCATTTCTTTCGGTTGGGGCCAACGGATACGCTTGACTTCGGTCATAATGCCCGGGATACTGAACCATTTCAACATGAGGGATCCTCCTACTTCGTTTCTTTGTGCAACGTGTGTTCGTTGCATTTCTTACAGAACTTCATCAATTGCAGACGTTCCGTCGCGTTTTTCTTATTGCGTCGTGTCGAATAATTGCGCGACAGGCAGACCGTGCAAGTCAAGATGACGCGTTCGCTCTTATCGGCCAATCCGATCACCCGCTTTCATTTGCCATATTACTTTATCACAACGACCTACCTTAGTCAAACATCGTCGCCAATTTCTTGCGGATCCGTTGAAGGCTGTTGTCGATGGCTTTATCGTTGGTTTGAAACATTACCGCGATTTCCTTATAACTATATCCTTCGCTGTGGCGATTGAAGATCAACCACCCGTCTTCACCCAACTCTTCCTTGATTTCGTCGATCCGGGAGAGATAAAAACTTAGGTTGGCCATATAGGCAGGATCATAATGATGATCCGTGTTGGCGATGGTATCCATCAAGAGGACGTTCTCGTCTTCCGAGACGCTCATCGATAAAGAAAGCGAATGGGAAAGAAGCGCATAGGAAGAACTGCGGTAGCGACGTAAGAGAGAACGGACTTCCCGTTCGATACATATGCGGGTGAAATGACCGAAGCTGGCGCCGAGGTCTTCACGGAAATGGTGGACGCTTTCAAGCAACGCGATGCATCCTTCCTGGTAGAGATCGTCAAGAGACGAGGTATGGGCGGATGAGGGTTGGCAAGAATGGATGATCGCCCAGATGGTACGATGGTATTTGCGTAGCAGGGCGATTTCGCTCCACTCGTCACGTTGGCGTAAATAGTAGACCAGTTCATCGTCATGCGGATACGATGTCGACATAGACTTACCTCCCCGTAGATTACTTGGCGGGGAAACGTTGGTTGAGCACTTCGTAAAACAAGATCCCGGCGGCGACCGAAGCGTTGAGCGACTGGACGCTGCCATGCATGGGTAAGGTGACCACGAAGTCGCAGTTTTCTTTGACCAACCGCGAAATCCCGAAACCTTCCGACCCCAATACCAAGGCGATTTTTCCCGTATAGGATACCGTGCGGTAATCCTTGGCATCTTTGCCCATTCCGGTACCGTAGATCCAAAATCCGGCTTTCTTTAAATCATGTATGGCTTGGTTGAGGTTGGTAACTTCGGCGGTCTTGACGGTATCGATCGCGCCGGTCGAAACTTTGGCGACGGTCGGCGTCAAGGATACGCTGCGGTGTTTCGGAAGGATGATGCCGTCGATCCCTGCCGCGTCGGCGGTACGTAAGATCGCCCCCAGATTATGCGGATCTTCCATTCCGTCCAACAAGACCAAGATCGCGTCTTCTTTCGCATCACGCAGGATTTCCTGCAGGGTGTAGACTTTGAAATCGTCGATTTCAATCAGCGCTCCCTGATGGTTGCCTTGGGCCAGAACATCGATTTTCTTAGGATCGAGGTATTCGATGGCGATTTTGTTTTCCTTCGCCAGCGCCTCGCCTTCTTTCCATGGATTTGTCTTACTGAGGATCAGCTTGCGGACTCCCGTCTTCGTTTGGAGTCGCTGCTTGACCACGTTTTTCCCGTAGATATATTGTGCCATAGTCCTCCTGTACGCGGGTTTGCATTTGGTTCCAGATTCGTTCCAAGCGGTCGTTACGACCAGATAGATACCAATATCCCCACAACGCTTCGAAGCCCGTGGCGCTGCGGTAGGTCGTGACATCGGTATTCTTGGGGACGCTGTCGCTTTTGAAGTTGCGACCGCGTTTGTAGATCAACTTTTCTTCTTCATTTAAGATATCCTCGTCCAACAGGAAACGGACGAATTTCGCCTGCGCTTTGGCGCTGACGTAACGGACGGAGAGTTCCTGCAGATCCTTGGGTTTGGTGAAGCCTTGCTCGACCAAAAGGGTCCGTACCTTCAGACTCAGGATGGCGTCGCCCACAAAGGCCAAGACCGATCCGTTGAGTTCTTCGGGTCGCTTCATCAGAGTTTCCCTTGATCCGCCAGTTTGGTTCGAATGGCGTCGGCTTTGGCGAAGTCCTTGTCGGCTTTCGCTTGATTCCATGCGGCGTAATCCGCAAGGTCTTCTTCCGTAAGAAGGGTCGGCGAGATCAAGATTCCGAAAACTTCCAACATCGTCCGAAGCGCTTGATACAAGGAAGCGACGGTTTTGACGTCCGGCGTTTTGTTACGTAATGCTTGGTTAAGTTGTTTCATGGTCTCGAAAAGCTCCATAAAACCGTTCGGGGTATTGAGGTCATCGTCCATTTGGGCGAAGAACGCGTCCATGCGTGGTTGATCCGGAGTTTCTTCCAAAGTGAAGCCTGCAAGTTGCGCCTTGATTTCAGCCTGTTTGAGGACCGCTTCGACTTTCGCCAATTCGGTTTGCGCTTGGGCGATCGATTCGTCGTTGATATTGAGCGGTGCGCGATAATGCGCCTGCAACATCATCCAGCGGGTCGCGTTGCCGCCGATCTTGGCGATGACTTCGCGGGCCAACATCACGTTGCCGATGGACTTGCTCATCTTTTCCCCGTCGATATTCAACATGCCGTTGTGCATCCAGGTATTGGCGATGCCATGTCCGAACAAGGCTTTCGATTGGGCGACTTCGTTGTCATGGTGAGGGAACTTCAGGTCCATTCCCCCGCCATGGATATCGATCATGTCGTGGAAGCGATCGTTGATCATGACGACACATTCGGTATGCCATCCCGGACGGCCTTTGCCCCAGGGACTGTCCCATTGGATGCCCTGGAGGGTTTTCTTCCATAAGGCGAAATCCAAGGGATTTTCTTTTTCGGTTTCTTCGTCGATCCGGGCACCGACGATCAGATCATCGATGTTCTGCTTGGAGATTTCCCCATAGTTATCCACTTTTGTCACCCGGAAATACACATTCCCGTCGACGTTGTACGCAAAGCCCTTTTCTTCGAGTTGGCGGATGAACGCGATGATCGCATCCATGGTGTCCGTGACTTTCGGGGCATAGGTCAATTCGCGTGTGTTCAGACTCGATCTTACTTTTTCATAAGCATCGATATATCGTGCAGTGATCGTTTTTTCGTCGACCCCTTCGTCGATCGCTTTTTGGATGATTTTATCGTCGACATCCGTATAGTTGCTGGCGAAGACGACGTTCATCCCGTGCGCTTCGAAAAGTCGACGTAAGGTGTCGAAAACGATGATCGGACGTGCGTTGCCGATGTGCGCTTCATTGTAGACCGTCGGTCCGCAGACGTACATATGGACTTCGTTGTCGTGGTTGGGTTTGAATTCTTCGCTTTTGTTCGCTTTCGAGTTAAACAGTTTCATAGCGGTCTCCTTTGACGTTTCTTCTGCATTTAAGTATATCACGCTTACGCTATTTTCGGGATGCGCATTGTATTTGTGTCCGCTCTCCCCTACAATGGACTCAGGTGATCAACATGGAAAAAAGAAAACTTGGAAAGTCGCAAAACGCGACATCGCTTTTAGGTTTCGGATGCATGCGTCTGCCTTTAAAGAACGACGGGACGATCGATCAAGCGGAAGCTTTCAAACTTTTCGATCTGGCGTATCAAGGCGGCGTGAATTACTATGACACGGCGTATCCCTATCATCGCGGGCAAAGCGAGGAAGTGCTGGGCAATTGGTTACAGACGATCGATCGAACCAGCGTCTTGGTCGCGACCAAAAGTCCGGTATGGTTATTGACCACTCCGGAGGATTTCGATCTCTACCTCCAAAAGCAACTTACGAAATTACAAACGAACTATATCGATTACTACCTTTTACATGCGCTCGACAAAGAACGCTTTGAGAAACTTGTCGAACTGGGTGTCTTCGCGAAGCTGGAAGACGCGAAGCGTAATGGTTTGATACGTCATGTCGGGTTCTCTTTCCATGATACGTATGACGTTTTTGAAAAAATCCTTACGTATCATCCTTGGGACTTCTGTCAGATCCAACTGAACTATATGGATACCGACTATCAAGCCGGATTGACCGGATTGCGTTTGGCTGAGTCATTGGGGATTTGCGTCACGATCATGGAACCGGTCAAAGGCGGTAGTTTGGCGAAAGTGTCAAATGAAATCAAGAAACTATTTGATTCGATGGATCCTCACGCTTCGCCGGCCTCGTTCGCATTACGTTATGTGGCATCCCAATCCAATGTTCAGACCGTATTGTCGGGGATGTCCGATCGCAGTCAGGTGGAAGACAATTTGAAGACATTCGCGGATTTTAAGCCCATGGACGAGCATGACATCAACAAGATGCTTCAAGCCGCCAATCTTATGCGTCAAAAGATCCAAGTCCCGTGTACCGCTTGTCGGTATTGTATGCCTTGTCCGTACGGAATCGATATTCCGTCGAATTTCAGTCATTATAACGATGCCTTCATCTATGGTGAAGTCGCAAAATCAAAACAGCGGTATATGGAATGGATGGACGCTTCCGAGCGGGCTTCCGCTTGTGTGAGTTGCCAGGCGTGTGTTTCGAAGTGTCCCCAACATATCTTGATCCCCGATCGCTTGGTCGAGGTCGCGCGGTTGTTTGAGGGAGATTGAGTATGACGAAGCTTGCCATTACGATCGATCCGTTGACGATGGATGAAGCCCGAATCTCTGAGTATGTCCACGATGCCTTGGCATTGGCTTATAGCGAAGTCTACTTGTTGCTTCATCCCGAACAGTTCCCCCGGGGAAGAGCCGAAGAAAAATTGACCTATTTGATCGGTTCATTGCGTCAATCCGGGTTGCGTCTGCATGCGGTCGTGACGGACACGTCGTTTAACGAAATCGGGTTGAACCGGAACGATCTGAAGGCGATCCACGATCTCGGGTTTAAAGCCTTGCGTTTGGAGCGTGGTTTTGATCGGCATGATTACGTCACCTTGATGACGCAAAATCCGTATGGCATCATGATCGAAGACAATCCCCTGGTGTTGGAAGACGCGGTCGGGCGGATCAAGGCGATCCAATCCAAGGGCAACATGAAGCAATACAGCGCTTCCCTTCCCTATTATGTCCATCCGGACACGGGGTGTACCTATGAGAATTGCATCAACAAGACCAAACTCTTCAAGTCATGCGGGATCGAAGTAGGCGTGTGGGTCAATTCCTTGGCTTTTTCCTCCCCCATCTTTCCGTTAGGCAAAGGATGTCCGACCCTGGAAGGACAACGGTTTAGCAGTTCCAACCTCAGCGCCAGCGAGTTGGTGGCGATGAATCTCTTCGACACGATGGGGTTCGGGATCACGACGGCCAGTCGCGAAGAGATGGAAGACCTGACCCGCGTGGTCAGCCGCAACACGGTCGAAGTGCCGGTGTATTTCCATCCCGAATTGGAACCGCACCTAAAGGAAATGTTACTGCAGACGCGGTTTAAAGCCCGCAGCGATAGCGCGGCGTCGATCTTACGTGCGGTCCAGTTCCGTCACAAAGCCGCGATCCAGCCGTTCAACACCGTGAATCGCGATAAATTGGCCTTGACCCTCGACAACAATCTGGCGAGCCTTTACGAGGGCGAGATGCAGATCGCACTAAAGAATCTTCCCTCCGTGCCTTATGCCAACGTGATCGGACAAGTCGACCTGAGTGCCGCCAAATTGGTGGATTTACTCCAGAGCGGGAAGACCAGTTTCATCCTGACCGAGAACGTTTGATCCGATAGATTAAACTTCAATTTCATTTAGGCCTTAGCAACGAATCCCGCCAACGCGGGATTTTCATTGGTAATCTAAGTAAGATTCGATTAGAATGTAACTAATAGGAGTCTAGCTATGAAAAATCCGATGAAACCTGACGATGACCTCCGCATCTTCCGCCGTGCGCGGAAATTGACGCCCTATCGCTCCGCCGTTCGGATCACGTTTTACTATTTGATCTTCGGTATCCTTTGGATTCTTACCACTGACTCGATCTTGGATTTTCTATTCGGGAACTCCGACACTTACCAACAATTCCAGACTTATAAAGGATGGTTCTACGTCATCATCACGGCCGTCTTCCTTTTTCTCTTGGTCGTTTCGACGTTGGATCTTTACGAAGATGCGAAGAAGACCGTTGAAGCGGTCAATCTCGATCTGCAGACTCAACTGACGAAAACGACGTTGAGCGAGCAGCGTTTCGAAATGGCGGTCAAAGGATCCTTCGATTCGATCTGGGAGTATGATAACCACACCAAGACCTATTATATGTCGGACACGTTGTTGCGGAATCTGGGGTATGAAACCTTGACCCTTAAGAACCTTGACGATTGGCGGGCATTGATCGATCCGCAGGATCTGCCGTATTTCGACCAACGGGTCGCCGCGTTTTCCGAATCACCGGAAACCGACTTGGAGTGGATCTATCGTGTGAAGCGACAGGACGGAAACAGCGCTTGGATCCGTACGCACGGAACGGCCGAAATCGACGATGAAGGCAATTTACTGAAAATCGCCGGATCGCACACCGACATCACCGAAGCCAAGGAACACCAGGAAAAACTTCAACGCTTGGCGTATTATAACGATTTGACCGGACTCTTGAACTGGCATGGATTCGCCAACGTCATTCAACGTCGGATCCTCGACGGTCCGGATTTGCCATTTACGCTGCTTTATCTGGACATCGACGACTTCAAGAATTTCAATGATGTTCATGGATATGCGGTCGGAGACAAGCTCTTGCGTGAGATCGCTTGCGACTTGACAGGCTTGGCTCAAAAAGATGAAGTGGTCGCCAACTTAGGCGGAGATGGCTTTGGGCTTTTGATCGAGACCATCGATCGTGCGCAAGTCCATAAACGGATCGAAAAAGTGTTTAGTACGTTGAGAAAGGCGCATACCATCGACGGTCAAAAATTCTCGGTGTACGCCAGTGTCGGGATCGCGCAATATCCGAAGGACGATGAGAAGTTCGAGGATTTGATGCAATGTGCCGACGAAGCGATGTACGAAGCGAAAACCAGAGGCAAAAATACCTCCGTCTACTTTAGTGATGAAATTCATGCGACACGGTTGAATACGATCTCTCTGACCAATGACTTACGTCATGCGATCGAGAATAATGAGTTGTATTTGATGTATCAACCGATTTATCGACTCAACGATCGTCACTTGGCATCCATGGAAGCATTGGTTCGATGGAAACCTGCGGGTCATCCCGCCGTCCCGCCGGACGTGTTTATTCCCTTGGCCGAATCGACCGGTTTGATCAGTTCGATCGAACTTTGGGTCTTCGAACAAGTCTTCTCTCAAGTCGTCAAATGGCGAAGTATCCGTACATACAGCGTACCGATCGCGATCAACTTGTCATCGCGTGGGATCGCGGATGATGAGTTCATCCAAAAAGTACTTTATTTATTAAAGAAATATGAAATCAAGGATGGGGAGATCGAAATCGAAATCACCGAGACCGGATTAATCGAGCGTTATGAAGCGGCATTGCATAATCTGCGCAGATTGCGCGTGAACGGAATCAAAATCTTGTTGGATGATTTCGGAAAAGGATATTCATCGCTGACCTATCTGGTCAATCTTCCGATCGATGTCCTCAAGATCGACCGAGGCTTTACCAGCCGGATCCATAGTTCGGTGGAGATCGACGCGGTCATCGCGACCATCGTTTCCCTTGCCCATTCGATTCAATTGAAAGTCATCGCGGAAGGGATCGAATATGAGAATCAATTCGCTTATTTATTGAGTTTGGGAACGGACTTCGGTCAAGGATACTTCCTCCATTTGCCCGCACTCCCTGAAGTGGTCGAGAAGTTGTTAATTCAATAGGAATCAAAGTTCGATCATAAGAAAACGCCGTCCGGTAATCCCGGGCGGCGTTTGCGTTTGGTTAGCGTGTCAACCGTTTGATCGTGGTCAACACTTCATCGATGATCGCCGGATCTCCGGCCTGCAGGTCGCGAACGACACAGGTCTTCAGATGTTGGGCGAAGAGTTGGGAAGCAAAGCTATCCAGCCCCGACTTGACGGCGGCGACTTGGATGAGGATGTCATCGCAATAGATGTCGCTATCGACCATGGACTTGATGCCACGGATCTGACCTTCCAAGCGATTGAGTCGATTGATGAGGTCTTGGACCTGTGAGGGATCGCGTTCGGTATGACGATCCGTCGTATTACATTCGCAGTTTTTCATGGTTACCTCACTTTAAAGAAACGTAGACGCAACGCGTTGGTGACCACCGAGACCGAGGAGAGCGCCATGGCGGCTCCGGCGAAGACGGGGTTGAGTTGCGGGCCGCCGAAGTAGTAGAAGACACCTGCGGCGAAGGGGATTCCGATGATGTTATAGATGAAGGCCCAGAAGAGATTTTCTTTGATGTTGGTGAGAGTCGCCTTGGATAACTTCAGGGCACTGACAACATCGTTGAGATCGCTGCGCATCAGGACGATGTCCGCGGATTCCATGGCGACGTCCGTTCCCGAACCGATGGCGATTCCGGTATCCGCTTTGGCTAGAGCGACCGCATCGTTGATGCCGTCTCCGACCATGGCGACCGTATAGCCTTGTTGCTTGAGCTTGTCGACTTCGTTGCCTTTGTCTTGGGGTAATACTTCCGCCAAGACCCAGTCGATGCCGACTTGTTTGGCGATGGCATCGGCGGTTTTTTGGTTATCGCCGGTGATCATCGCGATCTTGATGCCCATCTTCTTAAGCTTCGAGACAGCTTCTTTACTGGAATCCTTGACGACGTCGGCGACGGCGATCATGCCTTCCGCTTTCTTATCGATTGCGGCCAAGAGAACGGTTTTCCCTTGGTCGGACCAAGCGTCAAGTTGCGATAAATCATCGAAGACCACGCCGTTTTCAGTCATCCAATTCGGATTTCCGATAAGGATTTCATGATTGTCGACGCTGGCCGAAAGCCCGCGTCCGCTGATGGCGGTAAAGGATTGGACAGGCAACAGCTTCAATCCGCGCTGTGTCGCGGTCTGAGTGATCGCAAGCGCCAACGGATGTTCGGAAGAGGATTCGGCCGACGCTAAGAGCGTCAGAAGTTCGTTTTCGTCGCGACCATAGCTGATCAGGTCGGTTAAGGTCGGTTCCCCTTTGGTCAGGGTGCCGGTTTTATCGAAGATGACCGCATTGACGTGATGCGCGGTTTCCAGCGCTTCGCCGCCTTTATAAAGGACACCCAATTGGGCGCCGCGTCCGGTTCCGACCATGATGGCCGTCGGTGTCGCTAAACCTAAGGCGCAAGGGCAGGCGATGACCAAGATCGTAACGAAACGGTTGAGGATAAACGAGAAGGATTCGCCTTGCAAAGCCCAGAATCCGGCAGCAAGGAAGGCGATGACGATGACGACCGGAACGAAGTAGGCGGAAATGATGTCGGCGAGTTTGGCGATCGGGGCTTTTTGGCCTTGCGCGTCTTCGACCAACTTGATGATTTGCGCCAAGGCGGTGGCTTCGCCGACGGCTTTGGCTTTCATCGTCAACATCCCGTTGCGATTTAAGGATCCACCCGTGACTTTGTCTCCGACGGACTTATCGACCGGAAGACTTTCGCCCGTCAACATGCTTTCGTCGACCGCGGATTGACCGCTGACGACGATTCCGTCGACCGGAATGCGTTCACCCGGTTTTACCAGTAACATATCTCCAACGGCGACGTCATCCAAGGCAACGTCCGTCGTTTCACCGTTTACCAACAGATGCGCGGTTTTCGGTGTCAAGCCCATCAGTTTCTTGATGGCTTGGCTGGTTTTTCCTTTGGATCGTTCTTCCAACCATTTCCCCAAGAGAATCAAGGTAATGACGACCCCGGCGGATTCGAAGTAAAGTTCGTTGACCAAATCGAAGTTGCCGAGATAGATCCCGACTGTGTTATAGACCCCGTAAAGGAAAGCGGCCCCGGTGCCGATGGCGACCAAGGTATCCATGTTGGGGGAACCTTTGAATAAGGTTTTCATACCGATCGTGAAGAATTTACGTCCGGCATAAAGGATCGGAATGCTTAAGAATAATTGAACCAACGCGAAATTCAAGGGTTGTTTGTGATGGTTCATAAAATCAGGTAAGACGATCTTAAGTGACGGGAACATGTGTCCCATCGCGATGTACAGTAAAGGAATCGCAAAGACCGTGGCCATCAACAAGCGGATGGTCATGTCTTTTAAGGCGGCTTGACGGCGTTTCGCATCTTCGTCCACGTTGACCACGACGGCTTCGTTCGCTTTGTATCCGGCGTTCTCGACCGCTTTCTTCAACGTGCCAAGCTTCACTTGCGCGGGATCGTAACTGACCGTCGCTTTATTGGTGGCTAGGTTGACGCTGGCGTTAGAGACGCCGGTTTGTTTCTTGAGCGCACGTTCGACCGCGGCCGAACAACTGGCGCAGGTCATCCCTTCGATCTCCAAAGTGACTTTACGTTGGGATTTGATTTCTTCCAATCCGTAACCGGCTTTGGATACCGCGTTCTTTAAGGTTTCGAAGTCAAGGTCGGTTTCGACCACGACCCGTTCGGTCGTCAGGTTGACATCGGCTTTTTGTACGCCGTCCAGTTTCTTGAGCGAACGCGTTACCGCGGCGCTGCAACTGGCACAGGTCATGCCCGTGACGATGTAGGTTTTTTCTTCCATGCGCAGCCTATTTCTGAATCAGGGTGTAACCCGCGTCTTCGACCGCTAAACGAAGCGTTTCGAACGATACGGATTCATCCGCGTTGACCAAGGCGGTCTTTTCCGCTAAAGAGACTTTGGCGTCATTGACCCCTTCCACGTCCTTCAGAGCCATGGTGACATGGTGGACGCAATGCATGCAAGACATTCCTTCGACAGCGTAAGTAGTTAGTTTCATGTGTTTCACCTCGGGAGTATTATATACCCCCCCTGGGTATTATGCAAGAGGGATGAACATAAAAAAACGTATCTTTTTACGGATACGTTTTTCGATTCGGAGTTAGATCTTGGAAGCCAAGAACGCTGCCGTACGGACCAATTGGTTGGTGTAGGAAGCTTCGTTGTCATACCAAGACGCGACTTTGACCAAGCAGACGCCGCCGACGTTGGAAACTTTCGTCTGGGTGGCATCGAACAAGGAACCGTAAGAGATTCCGATAACGTCGCTGGAAACGATTTCGTCGGTCGTGTAACCGAAGGATTCGTTGGCGGCGGCTTTCATCGCGGCGTTGACTTCGTCTTTCGTCGTGGCTTTCGCAACGACGGCGACCAATTCGGTAATCGAGCCGGTGATGACCGGAACGCGTTGCGCGGCTCCGTCAAGTTTGCCCTTCAATTCCGGAATGACCAATCCGATCGCCTTGGCGGCGCCGGTGCTATTCGGGATGATGTTGGCGGCGGCGGCACGTGCGCGGCGCAGGTCGCCTTTGCGATGCGGAGCATCCAAGGTGTTCTGATCATTGGTGTAGGCGTGGATGGTGGTCATCGAGCCGGAGATGATTTCAAAGTTATCGTTGAGGACTTTGGCCATCGGCGCTAAGCAGTTGGTGGTGCAGGATGCGCCGGAGATAATGGTTTCGCTACCGTCGAGGATGTCGTGGTTGACGTTGAAGACAACCGTTTCGACGCCTTCGCCCGTTGCCGGAGCGGAGATGATGACTTTACGCGCACCCGCCGTGATGTGGGCGGAAGCTTTCGCCGCGTCGGTGAACAAGCCGGTGGATTCGATGACGACATCGACCTTCAAGGCTCCCCACGGAAGCGCCGCAGGATCTTTTTCCGCGTAGATGCGGATTTCCTTACCGTCGACGACGATGCCGGTTTCGGTATAGGAAACTTCATGGCCGTCCCAACGTCCTTGGGCCGAGTCATACTTTAATAAATGGGCCAATGTCTTGGCATCTGTCAGGTCATTGATGGCTACGACGTCGAATTCAGGTCTTCCGGCCATTAGACGGAAAGCCAAGCGTCCGATACGTCCAAAACCGTTAATCGCAATTTTTGCTGTCATGAATAAGTCCTCCTCATGTGACATATCAATTATAGGCATTCCATTTGTCTTTGTCAATTGTGAAGCAATTCGCATTTATGTGATTTCTCACTGGGAATCGCTGATCCAGAGCGGTTTTTGACCCATCGTCATGGCTTGAAAGGGACTGGTGACACGTGTGTCAAAGAGTTTATTGAAGAGGTCGTAGTCGTTAATACGGACACTCATGTAATCTTCTTCGCTTTCGGTCGATCCGGGCAAGACCCGGGTCAGGTTTTCATGTTGGCTGACATGTAAGACGACTTTTTCTTTTCCGATCAACAACGCCGAAATCATTTTAAGTAAACTCAGCGTATCGAGATAAAGGATTTCCTGTATGTCCGCATGGCGTCCGTTGATCGAGAACATACAATATCCTTTAAGCACCCCGTCTTCCTTGAGAGTGAGTATGCTTGCGCCTTCGGCGCGTAGTTCCGCAAATCGTTTTTCGTAGTAATCCCCTTCGCGCACAAACCAACCGTCGAAGTGTTTCGTGAACTCTTTATAGAAGGCGGTCAGTTCGCCCGGATCAGCGTTATAACTGATGCCCTGACTGCTCAGGCTTGGCACCATGGACTTGTCGACCCAGATCCGTTTGCGCTTGTAGACGCGCGCAAACCCGAATTGTTCGTAGAGCGAGGGGTTGTAGGCTTGCAGGACCGTGATCAAGTCCTGATGCGAAAGCATGTCCAAGACTTCGTCCATCAAGCGTTTCATGTAGCCTTTGCGACGATGTTCGGGCGGCGTAAGTACGCCTACGATATAGGAGACGCTGATGCGTTTGCCATGTAAGTTCATGGTATGTCGATGTACCTGTAGCGAACATAGGATACTGTCGTTTTCCTTAAGCAAGTAACATTCCATCGGATCGTAGAGCGCGTTGAAATAATGGTCGATCGATCCTCCGTCGTCATGGGCGAAAGCGGCCTTCCATTGTTGGTAAAGGATTGCTTTATCGGTAGCCGATGCTCTGCAAAGTTTCATGTGTTTCCCTCAGGCGGTACTTCTCGATGAAGAGAAGCGGATTCAGCGCCATTTTGGCGGCGCGCAGATGTTCATTGCCCATGTCGTCTTCCCGATTGACCAAGGTCGCGTGGAGGAAGTGACGGTTGAGGAATTCTTTTTCGACGACTTGGTACAGTCCGCGGATACTATCGTCGGCTTTTTCGATGTTGATTTGGACCATCCGATCGGAAGTCATGGAACCGATGACGAAGGCTTTGACACTTCCGTCGATGCGGATCAAACCGCCTTCCCAAGGGATTTTCCCATAGAGGTCCAGAATATCCATCGAACCTTGTTTTTCGTACGTGAAGTATTCGTCATGCGTTTCATCCTCTTTCCACGAGTATAAAAACGCTTTGACTTCCTCGAGATTGCTTTCGTCGATGACTTCATAGGTATATCGTCCATGGTATTCCAATTGGAACGCGTTGATATGATTGCGTCGCTTCTGCAACTTCTTTCCGCTATAGGTACGTAATTTCTCGGCGTCATAGACGTAATCGTAGGCATCGCGTTCTTTGACGAACTGGGTTTCCGGCAGGACTTCCAGCGTCCGTTGTACTCCTTCGATCGTAAAGCAGGAGAGTTCGAAGCGGACATTGGCTTGACTGAAGATTTCTTTACCTTTGAGGATCGCTTTTTGAAACTGATCCGGCGCACACAAGGGCATGTACATGAAGAGGGTTCCCTTGTGGATCCCCAATAAAAGCATATAGTCGTCCCCGATGCATTTCCATAAGGGATATTGACGTCGCCACTGATAAAAGTTGACGATGTTGTGGTTGCTTTCTTCGATACCGGCACGTTTCAGATAGGATACGATCGTGCTACAGTCTTCTTCCGTGACCGGTTCGAAGTCTAATTCGTTGGCATCCATGAAGTCGATTACTCTCTTTCTTTAAAGTCCGCGTCGATGACATCCCGATGGATCGGTTTTTCGATATCGTCGTCGCGTGACAAATCATGAGGTTGTTCAGGTTGTTGGGTGGCCGCTTTACGCAACCGGAAATAGAATCGGATGAAATAGGCTCCGATGATGATGGCGAACAGCAGGAATACCGGCCAGAGGTAGGAGAGGAGGATCAGTCCGATGACGATCGTAAGAATCAGTTGAATTGCTTTCAATAAAATCACCGTTCTCATTATAGCACAAAACAAAAAAGGCAATGCCTTTCTTGTGCTTTGACGATTTAAAACAGATCGCGCAGTTCGATGCCAAGGCCGCGTGCCAATTTATCCAAGGCACGCAATGAAATGTTGCGTCGCCCGCGTTCCACATCCGAAATGTAGTTGCGATGCAACCCGCTGCGGAACGCAAGTTCCTCTTGCGATAAATCGACGCTCGTACGTAAATGTCGGATCCTTAGTCCGAATTTACGTTCCAAATTGTGGTTGAAGTCGACATATTCGGCATCGTCTTCCGGTCGTTCAAAATCCAGTGAAGCATCTACATCTGATCGTTCCATTTTCCCCACGCTCCGATCTTACGGTCCCCTTGTACCGTAATTTTCGATGGATCCCTTTTTGCAATTGCGGTTCCGCCCCCGGAAGGATCACATCGTTTGTTTGAATTGTTTATCGTATAATCTACCCCAATTATCACAAACGGATTGGCTTGTAACTACACACGATGAGTGTACATAACGCAAGATTCAAGAAACAAAAAGAAAAGCCCGAAAAAGGGCTTTAGAGTGCGAAATCGCCGTTCTCAAATAAACGGATCCGTAGTCCGTCTTCGTTGTACGCTTCGATTTCAAGGTCTTCGGTGCCGAACATAAAGTCGACGTGGATGCTTGAAACATTCAGGTGCAAAGCTTCCCAACTTTCATCAGGCATCGCGCGTGCGCCGTCAATCGCTCCCGCAAAGCCTTTCCCTAAGGCTAAGTGACAGCTGGCATTCTCATCCAACAACGTATTATAGAAAAGATGTCCGCTACGACTGATGGCGGAAGAGGCTTCGACCAAGGCGACTTCGCCGAGGTAACAGGAACCTTCATCGGTGTTAATAAGGTTTTCCAAGAGTTTCTTGTTCTTTTTCGCGGTGACTTCGACGACTTTTCCTTGTTTGAAAGTCAGACTGAAATCTTCGATCACGCTGCCCGCGATATATAGCGGACGGCTGGCGACGACTTTTCCTTCGACTTTGTATTTGTCGGGTGAGGTGAAGACTTCTTCGGTCGGGATGTTGGCGCTAAAGCTTCTCTTACCTTCAACATCCACGCCCCCGCTCCAACGGACATGTTGGGAAAGACCGATCGTCAAATCCGTGCCTAGACCGGTTTTGAAATGCAGTTCGCGTAAACGCAAACCGTTGAGTTTATTGCGTACTTGGCACAGACGTTCTTGGTGACGGAGCCACGTGGTGACCACGTCTTCGTCCTTGTCCATGTAAACCAAGCCGAAGATCGTTTTCCAGAAAGCTTTGATGGCGTCTTTTTCATCCAAGTGCGGAAAGAGCGCTTTCGCCCACAAACGATTGGGTACCGGTGCGATGCACCATTGGATCTTATGGGTCGTCATGCGATGACGGACGACATTGCGGAGTTCGTTGGTCCGTTGTTGGTAACTGGCGGCTTTATCTTCCCCGATATCATCCAACAATCCGACATAAGAACTCGTTAATAAAAGATGACAACCGTTCTCGCGCAGATACGTATCGATCGATTCGCGTTCCCAATGTTCGACTTTCTTGATGTCCGCGGCGCTTTGGTTGACGATGCGCAGTTGGTCGGCACGAATGTCGGTGTAACGGATGATCGCATGTTTTGCCCCGGCTGCGTAAGCTTCCTGAACGACCATTTTGGCGAACGCTTGGTTCTCCACATCGACATCGATGACGACATTCTGCCCGGGTTGGACGTTGAGTCCGCACTTCACCAAAAGTCGCGCGTATTCTTGTTTTTGTTTGCTTCCCATAGTACCCTCTTTCCTACGTTAGATTAGAATAGATATTTTAGAAATGGCAGATATCTTGCGGCCATGAGTAGAATCCACGAAAATGCATAGGATATCAGTGCGACGGCGAAGTACTCGAACAAACTATTGCTTCCCAGCGATCCCAGACCCAGTCCTCCCAAAATCATCGGAAGGACGATGATGATCAACGGATGAACCAAATAGACAATCAGACTCGCATCGCGTAGCCAGCGGTAAATCTTACGTTCTTTCAGGTCGATCTCAACCATACCGGAGAATAGGCAGATACTGGCCGGCAAGGCGAACAACAATAAATTGAAGTCCAAGGGTCGGCTATAGGCGCGTAAGAGGTAAACTTCAAACGTCAATCCGACCATGAATGTGAAGAACCAAAAGAACGGATTGCGGATCTTAAACGAGGTTTTGACGAAATAAGCCCCCATGACGACGAAGAAGTATCCGAAGAAAAGTCCGTCGCGGGTGGTGTTAAAGAGAAAGCGATAGAAATCGTAGGGGGCATTGATGCTTAGATCGACACCGACGCCATACCAGGCATCTCCGAATAGTCCGATCAAATAGAGAACGACCCCTAGAATCAACGCCTTTTTAAAAGAAAGATAGTGGAGCGAGACAAAGGCCAACACGACGGCCACCGCGAGGGCGAAGAGATACCAGAGATGCGAGCCGGTCCATAAGAATCGGTAGAAGAGGTAGAATCCGAAGAGATCGAAGCCGACCGCTTTGACGAAATAGAATAACGCGATGCCCGCATAGATCAGATACCAGATCAAGTAGAGGATCAAGATGCGTTTGACATACAAGAAGACCACTTTTCGGTTTTCCGGGTGTTCACGTAACGGAAACGTTAGCTTACGAAAAAGCAGGTATCCGGCGGTCATGAAGAAGAATTGGATGGTGACGCGTGCCAAGACATGGATCACAAAGACATCCAAGGTCAAGGAATAGGAAATCAGCGGACGCACATGTCCCGCGACCACCAACATGGCCGCGACGAATTTCATGAGATCGATTCCAAAATGATTGCGTCTTTGACTCATTGAAAAACCATCCTTTGCGAAATCGTATCATATTCATATGAGTATGCATAGAATGGATTGTGATTTTGACCCTTGTTTAGCCCCGATTTAGAAAGCGCAAGAGGTTTAGCGACCAATTCAACACGAATAGAACCCCCACCAACATATATTGAATCCGTGTCAGACGAATCTCTGAAAGTAGTTCGATAAAACGGGTTCGTAGGATCAAATCGCTTAGCGTAGCCAAACCGATAAGACAAAACATCAGAAACAATGGGATCGAAAGCGCGTTAAACGCGTTGGCTGAAGCGAAGTCCAAGCGCAAAATCGCCAAAAATCCGTGCGACAAGCCACAACCGACACAGGGATATCCGGTGAGATAGGCAAAGGGGCAACGATAGAAGTCCAAGATCATCAAGCCTGCGAATAGAACTAGTCCGCCGATCAATCCCCAGAAAATCTTTTTAGGCTTGGCGTCCATATTCCAAGAAGTTCATCAGTTTCTGCATGTTCTTTTCGCGGCACAGATTCATGATCAAGAACCAGTCGACGACCGTCAAGATCCCGCACAGACCGCCGGTCAAGAGTTTGAGCACGCCCATCCCGACATCGCCGATCAAGAAACGGTCGATGCCTAAGGTTCCGATCAGTACGGAAATGATCAGTAATACGGTGGGATCATGGAATTCCAAAGCCGAGATCATCATGAGTTGGTTGTCATCCAGGTTTTGGATACGATCGCGAATAAACATCATTTGGTTGGCAGGGAAATATTTCCCGTAAGCGGCCATGAAATACATTACTTTGTCGTTGGTCATTGAATTCTCCCTTTTCTGAGTGATATGCATGAAAAAGACACTGTCGCGGTGTATTTACCCTGGATTCCTTGTGTCTTTCTTCATTGTCAATCCCCCGATTTCCTTTTTAGTGTAGCGATATACGTTGCGCTTGTCAATCTTTGGTCAACTGGTTGTGATGGGAATGTCGGGATGGACGACTTGGATCCACGTGTTCCCCGGCAACAATTTGATTTCTTCACCGTTGTTGTCATAGAAGGTCGTGGGTTTCCCTTCGACCGGTTTCTTCCAACTTCCCTTGATGACTTTCCCGCCGATGTAGAACTCCGCTTTCCCCGATCCTTCGAAGTCGACGATGATATAACGGACCCGTTCGACCGCATGGTGCGGGGCATGTTGGACGATGATATTGGTGACCATGACTTGACTGTCGTTGTAGGCATCCATCATCGGCTCGTCGTTGATGAAGCGGGCGTAACGTTGCTCATCCGGAAGATATTTGTAGGTAACCCGATTGTTTGAGGCATAGCGAAGATTGAGTTGATTGACATCATCCCCCGAATAGACAACGTTCTTACTGAATAAGAAGTGCTTGTCAACCTTCATCTGCGGAATCATCTCCAACGCCTCTTGTCCGTTCCAGTACGCATTATGCGGCGCGTTCCTTTCGGGATCGCGTGAGAAATAATCATCGTTGAGTCCCGTATGTCCGTCAAAACGCACCGGGAATTTGGAAGATTGAATCAAGGGAATGACATTCCCTAAACCGGTTTGTCCGGCTCCGAAGTGTGTAAACCCGATGTCCCATTCGCGCATCACCCGCACAAACGGAAAACGCGCGCTGCGTACCGGTCCGATCTTGCTGGGTAAGGTGGTACTGAAGATACCTAAAAACCGTGAGATTTGCCAGCCGTCGACCGAGATTTCATAGACTACGTCCGCCAACGAGATCCCCGATTGGGGTCGCGCCGCGACGGTGTTTTCAAACATGACCCCGACCGCTTGATACGTATCCCCATAGACGGTTTTTCCGGTAAAGACCGACGTCGTCGGGCTTTGGGTTGCTTGATAATAGATGATCGAATCGTCACCGACGATTCCGGTGATCGGTGGTAATTCCGTTTTTGAACATCCGCTGATCAGTAGAAGTAGAAGTGCCGCTATTCCCCATTTACGCATTCTTGTATCCTTCTTTCGCTTCTTTTATTTTAGCATGTTTCACAATCTCCTTCGCAACGATTTATGGCGTGTAACGTAAGGAAATACGCTATAATAAATGCAACTTAAGGAGGATTCGCCATGAATGCCCAATCCTACGTCGCTTCCGTTTACGATCAAGTGTTGGTTCGCAATGCCAACGAACCTGAATTTTTAGCCGCCGTGAAAGAAGTCTTCGATTCGTTGGTTCCGTATTTCGAGAAACATCCGGAGTTGATCGCGGAAGGTTTTTTGGAACGGGTTGTCGAACCGGAACGGTTGATTACGTTTCGGGTGGCATGGGTGGATGATAAGAATCAAGTCCAAGTAAACCGCGGTTTCCGCGTGCAGTATAATTCGGCTTTGGGTCCATATAAAGGTGGGTTGCGTCTCCACCCTTCCGTAAACCAAAGCATTATCAAATTCCTCGGTTTCGAACAAGTCTTCAAGAATGCCTTGACGACCTTACCGATGGGTGGTGGCAAGGGCGGTTCGGACTTCGATCCGAAAGGTAAAACGGATGGTGAAGTCATGCGTTTCTGCCAAGCGTTCATGTCCGAACTTCAACGTCATATCGGATCGGACATCGATGTCCCGGCCGGCGACATCGGTGTGGGCGGACGGGAGATCGGTTATCTGTACGGTTATTATAAAAAAATCAGAGACATCCATGCCCAAGGCTTCTTGACCGGTAAAGGGTTAGGTTACGGCGGTTCCTTGGTCCGTACCGAAGCGACCGGTTACGGTCTGGTCTATTTCGTGGAGAAGATGCTTGAAGATCTCAACCTCAATATCGCCAATCAGATCGTTTCGGTTTCTGGTTCGGGCAACGTCGCGATCTATGCGATCGAAAAGGCGCAACGCCTTGGCGCGAAGGTTGTGACCTGTAGCGATTCCGACGGCTTCATCTATGATCCCGAAGGCATTAATGTAGCCCTTCTTAAAGACATCAAAGAAGTCCGTCGCGGACGAATCAAAGAGTATGCGGACAAAGTCCCGTCCGCGACCTTTACGCAAGGCAGCCGCGGGATTTGGTCGGTTCCCTGTGATATCGCTCTTCCTTGCGCGACCCAAGGGGAATTGGACATCACCGGCGCCAATCAATTGATCCAAAACGGCTGTAAAGTCGTTGCGGAAGGCGCCAACATGCCGACGACCTTGGAAGCGACACAACTCTTGCTGAAACATAAAGTGTTCTTCGGGCCTGGTAAAGCCGCAAATGCGGGCGGTGTCGCCACTTCCGGTTTGGAGATGAGTCAGAATAGTTTGCGTTTGAGTTGGACCTTTGAGGAAGTGGATGCCCGTTTGAAAGATATCATGGCGAAGATCTATTCAAACTCCAAACGGACCGCCGAAGCGTTCGGCGATCCGATGAATTTGGTTCTAGGCGCCAATATCGCTGGCTTTGAGAAGGTAGCTCTTGCGATGAAGGCACAAGGAGTTCTCTAATCACTTATCATACAAAAGCGATGACGTTCCACAAGGATTGTCATCGCTTTTCTTTGGATAATTAATTCTTTAATAAATATTGGGTACTGGACCTTCGATGTCCTCCACCATACCTAAGAATCCTCCGGTCAATGCATCAAGCAAAGGCATATTCTCTTCGCTATCCGCAATCTGCCACTTCTTATCGACATACACCATGTGCACATCCACCGTATAAACTTTATCTTTTGGCGAAGCAACCAAAGCTTCCTCAAGAAGCACTAGTTCAGCAGCCAGTATTTCTTCTTCGGTTTTACCGGAAGTCATCCACTCCATCGCTCTCGCTACGATTCCATCGATCCATTGGCGATATGCCCCCGCAATGTCATGGGCAGTGATTTTCATGGTAACGACCGCCGTGTCTTTTTCCGTAGTCTGCGAAACGATTTCATAACTGAAATCACGCATCAAGATGTTCATCGTTTCAACGAGTTCTTCGTTGTCGGACCCTGCATCGAATGCGTTTAGTTTTAACGCATATTTTCCTTCATCATCAAAGTATTCCGTAAGATCATCCGATGCGGAAGCCCCAGCTTGAAATGCGGTTAAGAAACGTTCAACAGATTCGGATGCTTTGGGGATGCTTGTACAAGCGGTAAGAGATGCAAGACTAGATATAAGAACTAAAACCAAGAATAGTTTACGCATGATTTTCCTTTCGAGTCGATCCGCTCGTACCAAATATACTTCTAGTAACCGACTTTTAGGTATTTCGGTGTAGAGAAGTTCCCATAGACTTTTGTGGATCCAACAAGTCGATAAGCCCGGACTTTGTAGTAGTAGACCGTTCCTTTGACCAATCCGGTTTTACTGTAGGTGTTGGTTGTCACAGTTCCTTGTAAGGCATAGGTACCATTCG